>CAVXYJ010000007.1:0-131707 GCA_963765845.1 uncultured Actinomycetota bacterium | reverse complement strand
AGGACGAGGCGATCACGTTCTACCCGGCGGAGCTGATCGTCGAGAGACCGGCTGCCCAGCCGGCGCGCGGGGCAGGTAGCCAACGGGGTCCGCGTCCCGGGTAGCGGCTACCCACCGCCGGGCGGCTCGAGGTGCAACGCGATCACGTCCAGGTCCGCGCCGCGTTCGACCGGGCGGCCGAGAGTGTTCTCGACGACCGACTTGAGCTTCTCCCACGCCTTCGCATGCCGTGCGACGTAGCCGTCCAATGCCGCGTCAGCGGCGGTATCGCTGAGCCGCTCCGCCCTCGCCGGCAACGCCCGCCGGCCGCGCACCCACACCCGAGCGGTCGGGTTGGCTTCAAGGTTGCGATACCACTGGGACTTGGCGCCGAAGCCGGAGACGACGAGGTAGACGTCGGTCGCTGGATGCCCGAACACCTCCAGGACCACGTACCGCCGGGCGCCCGAAGTCCGGCCGATGTGCTCGAGCATCAGCATCCGTGACCCGAACAGGAACCCGAGTCGGGCCTTGTAGACAGCGATCGGGGCACGCACCAGCCACCGGGTCCGCAGGACGCGAGCCCCCGCGGCAGCGAGCCGCGAACGTGACGGTCGTGCGGGGATGTCACTCACGGCAAACCTCCAAGGCAACGAGACGAGGCGTTGACCCGGTGTTCACCGAGAGGCAGCGGGTCCTCCAACCGGAGGAATGCTCCGCTGACCTTTGAGCAGACGGCCACCCGATGCGTACACGAGGGGGTGGTAAACGGCTGACACCGCGATCAGCAGCGACCCCAGCACCGGCCGCCCGGCGAAGTACCAGCCGACGCCGACGAGCACGGTGATGACCAGTTCCTCGACGAGCCGCCCTGCCTCGGCAAACCGCCCCGCCTGCCGGAAGTCAACAGCTCCCCAGATCCCGAACACCACGACCGGGACGACCACCCCGAGCGCGACCCTGCTCGCCGTCGAACCGCCCAGGTGAACGCCCCAGGCGGCGGCGCCGGCCACGACCCCGACCTCCATCAGGACCCGCAGGGCGAGTACCAGCCGCTCCATCGGCTTCACACCGGCATTGCACCTCCGCGAGCGGCAGCGATCAATCGGCCGGGCGAATCGTCACAAGAATGCAAAGAGCTGGCCCCCGAGACGTGCCGCACGTCAGCAAAGCCGGCCTCGCCGGCGAGCGTCAGCATCTCCTGCGGCTGATAGCAGCTGAAGTAGCGCGTCCCGGGCGCGCGCCACGCGCGAGCGCACGGTGCCGACCGGGCAGCCGCAGATCTGGGCCGTCTCCTCGTAGCTGCATCCAGGATCTGGGTGAGCACGAAGGCTGCCCGACGATCCGGCTCGAGGGTGTCCAGCAGCATCTGGAGCTCGACCTGAAGGGTGTGGTCGCCGATGCTGGGATGCTGGTGTGCCCGCAAGTCGAGGGCGGTGTCCCGCCGCCGCTGGCGCGCAGCGATCTCGGTCGCACAGCTGCGCCGGGCAATGGTCAGCAGCCAGCTGCGGACGGGTCCCTCGCCGCGGAAACGCTTGAGCTGGCGGACCGCCCGAAGGTAGGTCTCCTGGGTCAGATCGTCGGCAGAGCCGGGATCGACGAGGTGGGCGCAGAGCCGCCAGACGTCGCCTTGTGTGGCGCGGACCACGGCTGCCAGGGCGATCTGGTTGCCGTTTCCGGCCGCGACCGCCAGGCGCGTCAGCTCGTCCACGCAAGAAAGGTATGCCACGCGCCGGGATCGGCCGATCCAGCACCGATCTGGCTGCGGCGGGAACTTTCGATGCCGCCCCGCCGCACTACTAGGACATGGATTGCGTGCAGTCGCGGGAAGCGATGTCGGCGCAGATGGACGGCGAGTCGCTGGGGGTATCGGAGTCCCTGCTGGAAGCGCATGTTGCGCGCTGCGAAGGGTGCCAGGCGTGGCGCGAAGCAGCCTTCGATGTCACCCGGCGCTCGCGCATGACGGGGTGGACACCTCCCGCCGATCTCACGGACGTGATCCTGGCCACGGCCGGGCGCAGACGCTCTGCCGGCATTGGCCCCCGGCTGCGGGCCGTCCTGCTGGTGGCCGCGGCCCTCGGTCAGCTGGTGCTGACGGTCCCGTTGCTGTCCGATGGCGCCAACACCGCAATGACGATGGACCCGCACGGCATGCACGAGCTGGGTGCCTTCGACCTCGCGTTGGCCGTCGCGTTCGTGGTGGGAGCCTTCCGTCCCCGGCTCGCCAGTGGACTCGTCTGGCCGTGTGGCGCCGCCGCTTTCGGGCTGGCGGCGACGTCGGTGGTCG
Source organism: uncultured Actinomycetota bacterium (assembly GCA_963765845.1). GTDB lineage: Bacteria > Actinomycetota > Actinomycetes > Frankiales > Frankiaceae > DATAZK01. The sequence continues at coordinate 129,441 of CAVXYJ010000007.1, read as the reverse complement.
ACATCGTCACGCACCGGACCTTCGAGCTGCACGAGTTGCGCCATCTGATCGCCGTTGCCGGCGCGGTGCTGCTCTGGCTGGCGGCCAGGGACGACAAGCGATCCGAACCCGACCACGTGAGGGGCGCCGCCATCAGCCTTCCCTTTCGCGCCAGCGAAGGCGCCGGCGAGTATCGCGAGGCTCCCGGCAGCGCAGCGGGAGGGGGCGCGGCTTGAGTTAGCTGCCCTCAGAGAACGCCCACTCCAGCAGACAGGGAAACTGGTGTCCCGCTTCTTCACGCTCGTCACCGTGGCATGTGCCACGGCCATCTTCACGGTGCTTTCCGCGAGCAGCGCGTCGGCGCATGTCGAAATCAGCCCCGGCGCAGCCGTAGGCGGCAGCGAAACCCAGCTGACTTTCCGGGCACCCAATGAGGAAGCGACAGCCCACTTCACCAAGCTCGTCATCCACCTCCCGGCAGCACAGCCGCTCGCCTCGCTGGCGACCCGTACCCTTCCCGGATGGACGGCCAGCCTCACGAAGTCCAAGCTGGCGAAGCCGATCACGACAGGGGACGGCACCGCAACCGAGTACACCAGCGCGATCACCTGGACCGCGACAGCCGGCGGCGTGGCACCCGGGCAGTACCAGAACTTCGACGTGAGCGTTGGGCCCCTTCCCGCCTCCGGAACCATGACGTTCACCGCGGATCAGACCTACAGCGACGGCACCGTCGTGCACTGGAACGAGATCACGAAGGCCGGTGCGGCGGAACCTGAACATCCCGCGCCCACCCTCACCCTCACCGCGGATACGGCGGCGAAGGCGAGCACGTCCGATGGGCTGGCCCGCGGGTTGGGCATCGCTGGCATCGCCGTCGCCGTCGTCGCGGGGCTCGCCGCCGCCGGCCTGGCCTTGCGACGCAAGAGCCGCGCCACATGATGGGCGCCCGCCTGCGGCACAGGGTAGGGGCGGCATCCGGCGCACTGCTGTTCGCCTGCGCCCTGCTGGTGACGCTAGCGGGTCCGGCAGCGGCGCATGCGGTTCTGCTCTCGACGTCCCCCGCCGCGTCCGGCCAGGTCGCGTCAGCACCCGCGTCCGTCGCTCTCACCTTCAACGAAATGCCGCAGGGCGAGTTTTCCGACATCCACATCGTCGGCCCGGACGGCGCCCGGCGCGACAGCGGGCATGTGCAGGTCCTCAACGACACGGTGACCGAGGACCTGGGCGGCACCCGGCCGGCCGGAACTTACGTCGTCGACTGGCGCGTCGTCTCCGCGGACGGGCATCCGCTGTCCGGCGAGTTCTCCTTCACCGCAACGTCGGCGGCTGCCACTCTGGGCGCCCGCCAGGCTGACACGGCCAGATCAGCGTCAGGGTCGAAGGGCTCCGGGACCGTGGTGATCGTCGTCGTCCTGGTGGTCGTCCTGGTACTCCTGTTAGGAGCCGGGGCATGGTTGGTACGGCGCCGGCGGCAACCTGCAGCTCCCGCATCGTCCTCGGAGCACGACGACCCCGAGTAGCACACGCCCGCATGCGATGATCCATGGTGAGCACGAAGAGCCCGACGATCGCGACGTGGCTCTGACCGTCGGTGCGCTAGCTCAGCGCGTCGGTGAGCAGCGATACGAGCGCTTCGAGCTGGACGTCAACAGTCGACGTGATCTCCTCATCCGAACCGTCGAGGGCCCGTGCCGCGAGGCCGGCCTTGCTGTCGATGAGCTCGGCGATGCGGGTGTCGATCGTCTGGGCGGCGAGGATGCGCCAGGCGGTGACGGGCTGATCCTGGCCGATCCGGTGGACGCGATCGATCGCCTGGGTCTGCTCGGCCGCGGTCCAGGAAAGCTCGGCGAGCACGACGTTCGACGCGACCTGCAGGTTGATCCCGACGCCGGCGGCTGTCAGCGAGCAGACCGCCACCGCGACGTCGTCATCGTTGACGAACGCGTCGATGTTGCTCTGCCGTACCCGCGAGGTCTGCTCCCCGCGGATGGAGGCGTAGCGGATCCCGCGCCGGGCAAAGGTGTCCTCGGCGGCGTCCATCACGTCGATGTGCTTGGCGAAGAACACGACCTTGCCGACGTTGTGGGACAGCTGCGCGGTGTAGTCGGCGGCAAGGGTGGCCTTCGCCTGACCGATCCGCCGCATCAGGTTGAAGACGTTTCCCTCGGAGCTGCTCTCCTTCGCGTCGCGCCGCTCCCACGTGGCGACCTGGCGGACGAGCGCGTGGTCGATCCCGGCCGGAACTACGCCGTCGGTACGCGCGGCGAGGGCACTCTCGTAGCGCCTGACGAGCCTGCGGGCCAGCGCGCGTTCGGCATCGCGGATCGACTGGCCGAGACCGCCTTCGAGCTCTACCGGCATGTCGGCGACGCGGCGCGCCGGGATATCCGCGGCGACGTCGACCTTGCGCCTGCGGACGATGCCGAGGTCGATCACGGCTTGCCGCGCGGCCGGGAAGAAACCTGGATCCGCCGGCGTCAGGGCATTGCGTTCCAGCGCGTCCATGAGCGCCGGGCCGGGCTCCTCGTCGCCGATCCACCCCAGGAACTGCCAGATCGCCAGGAAGTCCTCGATGTCGTTGATCAGCGGGGTGCCCGTGAGAGCCATCAGCAGCGGGCGCGGGGTGCGCATCCGGATCTGCTCAGACAGCTTGAGCACGTTGCGCGAGCGCTGCGACGCCTTGTTCTTGATGAAGTGCGCCTCGTCGACGACCATGCCGCGAAACCCATGAGTGCCCAGCCACCCGACGTGGCGGTCGAGGATGTCGTAATTGACCACCACGATGTCGGAGAAGGCGTCGACGGTCTCCCCGTCGCTGTGGATCACGGTGACGGGATGGGCCGGGGTCCACATCCCCGCCTCGCGCGCCCAGCTGGTCTTGACGACGTTCGGCACGACTGCCAGTAGCGGGTAGGTGTTCGCGGCCTGAGCGGCCAGCAACGCTTGGGCGGTCTTGCCGAGGCCGGGCTCATCGGCAAGCAGGAAGGTCCGGTGGCCCTCGGCCGCGGCGATCACCACCTGCGCCTGGTGCGGCATGAGACCCGGGCCCGACAGGCCCTGCAGGGCGGCGGGCTCGGGAAGGGCCATGCAGGATGACGCCCCGCCCGCGGCCGCCTCGAACGAACGCAGGAGCGGGCCGAGCAGTTCCCAGCTGGACAACCGCCGGCTCTGGCGGCCTGGGAGGCGGCGGCGCCGAGAAATCTGGCGCCAGGAAGGGATTGGCCAGCTGCCGGGAGATGACCGACTGCGGCACGACTTGACGTTCGGGCCTGGCCGCAGGGGTTTCGGGCGTGGGCAGGACCGGTTCGGCAGGAGCCTCCATGCCTGTATCGAGCCGGATCTCGCGCATGACGGCTCTGGTGCCGTCGAGTGGCAGCGCGTCGTCGTCGAGCAGAGCCAACAGCGAACCGTCCCGAGCGGCCGTCCTCGCCAGCACGGTAGCGACCGCATTGATCCGCTTGAGGCGGGCGGTGCGTTGCGCCTCGCTCAGGCTCTCAGCAGCGAGCCGGTCGCGTACCTCGCGCACCAGCAGCGCGACCGCCTGGAACCTCTCCCGCGTCGTGAGGTTGACCCTGCCGCGCTGGACGGCCGACTCGACGCTGCGCGCGGCCTCTTCGAGCACCGAGATCGGACGCTCGTCCGGGCGCGGCCGACGAGAAGCAGAGCGGCCGCCATCGGAACGGCGCCGGGTTCGTGGTGGCACGTACCACTCCTCGCACAGATTGACCCGCCGGCCTCGGGAGCAAGGCAACGACACGTCCCGCCGCCAACGCCTCGTCGCACCAGACGTGCAGCTCCCTCGCGGGCGCGAACGAGGCCTCAGAGGGCGGCAGCGCGGCGAACCGGGCCACCGCTGATGCCCGGCGCCTCGTCGGGTATCTGTTCGACGATCGCCGGTCCATCGAGGGCGCATTGCGCGAGGTGTCGCACGACGTGGCGATCACTTCAGGACCCCGTCATCGTAGCGCGGGCGCCGTCCGCGATCTCAACGCGACCCGCGCAGACTCACCGCCGGCTCGCCCAGGCGGCCTGCCCGCGGCCATGGCGTCCCTCCCGGGTGGTGCGGTCATGCGCGGGCTCAGCTCGCAACCGCCTATGGCACTGTCACAGGCGGAGGGGCCGCTCGCAAAGCAGACCCCCGCGGCGCGCCCGCCACCGCGGGTCTGCTATCACAAGCGTCACTGCCCATCGGACAAAGGGGACTCATGAAGGACTTCGCCGGCAAAGTCGCCGTCGTCACGGGCGGCGCGGGGGGCATCGGGAAAGCGCTCGTGGAGCGTTTCACGGCCGAGGGCATGAAAGCGGTGATCGCCGACATCGACGCAGCACAGGTGGAGCAGACCACGCAGGAGCTGCGCGACCAGGGCCGCGAAGTCACCGGCGTGGTCACCGACGTCACCGAGCTGGCGTCCGTCGAGAAGTTGCGCGACGCGACACTCGAGGCCTACGGCGCCGTGCACGTCTTGTGCAACAACGCCGGTATCGGGTCCGGCGCCGAGGGCCACTTCTGGGAGCATCACGTCAACGACTGGCGGTGGTCGCTCGACGTGAACGTCATGGGGGTCGTGAACGGCATCAACGCGTTCATGGAGACCATGCTCGCCCAGGACGCCGAGGGCGCCGTCGTGAATACCACGTCAGGCAACGGCGGATTCACCCCGCTGATCAACAGCGCTATCTACGCGACCACCAAGGCGGCGGTCACCTGCCTTACCGAGTGCCTCTGGGGGCAGCTGCGCGAGCTCGACGCGAAGGTGACGGCCCACCTGCTCTACCCCTCGACCCGCACGCCAGGAATGATGAAGACCGGAATCTGGCGACCGGGACGAAACCGGCTTCCGCGCTACGACCGTCCCGGCGCCCCGCCGGCCGACACCGGCCGCGACGGCCTCGCTGCGCTGATGGAGCGTGCCAAGGCCGCCGGACAGGAGGTCACCTTCGCCCCGCTGTCGGAGGTCGCGGAGCTGTGCTTCGACGGCATCCGGAACGACACGTTCTGGATCTGCCAGCCCGGTGCCGGCGAAGGGTCCCTGGCCCGGGCCCAATCGCAAGCCACCCGGTCGGCACCCGACTACCTGTTGGAACGGCCGGTCTTCCTCACGGGAAGTAAGGGGACGGCCGGGCGGTAGCCGACCGCGCCTTACGCTGACCGGCGTGGCACGCATCCTCGTCACCCGGCCGCTCCCGTCCGGTTGGCTCAGCCCTCTCGTCGACGCGGGACACGACCCGCAGTGGCTGGCACCGGAGCCGCTCAGCCATGCCCGGATCGTGGCCGAGATACCCGGCTACGACGCCATCATCTGCACCATCACAGACGCCATCGACGAGACCGTCCTCCGGCTCGGCGCCGGTCGCCTTCGCGTCGTCGCCAACATCGGCGTTGGGTACGACAACATCGATGTGATGGCCGCAGCCCGCTTCGGCGTAGCGGTGTGCAACACCCCGGGCGTGCTCGACGAGACCACTGCCGATCTCGCTTTCCTCTTGCTGCTCGCCGCCTCCCGGCGGTCGTCCGACGCGGAAGCGACGCTGCGCTCGGGCGGGTGGAGCGGTTTCCGCATCGACGCCTTCCTCGGCCATGACGTCCATGGGGCCACGCTCGGGATCGTCGGCTTCGGCCGGATAGGCCAAGCGGTCGCCCGGCGCGCGGCCGGCTTCGGCATGAGCGTGCTGCACCATTGCCGCAGCGACACCGGCCGGCCGGGCTACCTCGCGAAGCTCGATGACCTGCTCGCCCGGGTCGACGCCGTTTCCCTGCACGTGCCGCTCACCACCGAGACGCGCCACCTCATCGACGAGCGCCGGCTGCGCCTGATGCAGCCGCACGCCGTACTGGTGAACACCTCACGTGGAGCGGTGGTCGATGAGGTGGCCTTGGCGATCGCCCTCGAGCAAGGGGTGCTGTTCGGCGCCGGCATCGACGTGTACGAAAGGGAGCCATCGGTGCACCCGCGCCTGCTTGCGGCGCCGCACGCGGTCCTGGTTCCGCACATCGGCAGCGCGACAGAAAGCACTCGTCGTCGCATGGCTCAGCTGGCATGCGAGGGGGCGGTCGCGGTACTCGCCGGCCGGCAACCGCCGAATCTGGTCAGCTCGTGAGATAGCTCTTGACCGTCTTGACGTTGTTGGGGTCGCAGTTGAACGGCCCATCGCCAGCGGTCGGGGCGGTGGCCTTCTGGTCGTAGACGAAGCCGGTGGGCGTCAGCCGCACGAGGGCGATGCACGCTGAGGCGAGCGCACCGGGCTTCGTACTGTGCGCCGGGTAGAGCCCGCCCGCTGTCCAGTTGTCATGGCTGCTCGCCTTGGTGAGCACGCAATCCATCGTCAGGTTGGAACCGCACGCCGTAGCGGACTGGGCCCACAGCGTCCAGGCGCTCATCGCGGAGAGGGTGAAGGTCGTCAGCTTCGCATTAGGAACGGCCGACCGCACGATTTTCTCGGTCTGCTGGAGCACCGGGTACTTGCTGGCGAGTTCGAACGGCAGCGCACCGAACTGCACGTATGTCGGCGGGAACACCGGCGTCGCCTTCGCGGCAGCGACGGCCTGGGGGCCGTAGAACTGCGTGCTGTAGAGGATGTAGGACGGGTTGTAGCCGATGTTCTTCATGGCCTGCACGATGGGGCTCGGATCCTGGGCCGAGATACCGAAGTACGCCTTCGCCCCGGCCTGCTTGAGCTGCTCCATGTAGGGCCGGTAGTTGTCCACCAGCGGAGGCTGGTCCTGCAGGACCGCAACCTTGATCCCAAGGTCCTTGAGGTACTCCTGGGCCTTCAAGCCGGTGGGCTTGATGGACGCCAGGCTGCTGCTGCCGATACCGACACCGCCGGTCTTCACCTCGGGGTACAGGTCGGTCAGCAGGCGCAGGGCGCCATCGTTGATCTGCGTGATCGGGATCGGCGTTGACTGCGCCTGGTACTTGGCGCTGACCGCCTGCGGCGAGGTCACGTAGGCCGGGATCTGGCCGAGCTTGCAGCCCTCCCGGACCTTCACACCCGCACTGTCGAAGGCGTTGCCGTTGCCGACCAGCATGAAGTCCTTCAAGCAGGCAGTGGTCATGACCTGACCGACGTTGAACAGCTTCGCGTCCCACTTGTCCAGGACGATCTTGCGGCCGTTGATGCCGCCGGCCGCGTTGCACCACTTGGCGAAGCCCTCACCGGTGTCAAAGAACTCCTGCCCGAGGCCAGGCGCAGCAGCAGCACCCGGGTCGGCGGTGACCCCGATGCGAATGTCGGTGTTCGTCACCCCCCGCGCTGTCGCTCCCGTCGCCTTGCCCGGCCCGCAGATCCCCTTGAGCGTCCCGAAATCGCCCGCGGCAGCCGGAACAGTCGCCGTCGAACTGCTGCTCCCCGTCGCGGCCGATCCCGAGGCCGCGGGGCCGGACGGGGTGTTGCTGGAACGTCCACAAGCCGCCACAGCGAGGAGCAGGCATGCGCCGGCCGACAAGGCCTTCACCCCCCGGGAACCCGGGCGGTGTGTCGCCGACAGTGACGCCGGCCTTGAAGACGCAAAGTGCACGACCACTCCAAGCGCAAGAGGTGAGACGGGAGACGGGAGCTCCAGAGACGAAGCCGTGTCAAGCTACGTCAGATGGCAGAGGGTGTCGTGGACAACTCGCGTGATACGGGTCACAGCCACTCTTATCTCCTGTAAGCCGGGAGCAGGGCACCCCCTGCAGGGCCTCGCCGGAGCGTCGAGGGACCGCAGTACCCTCGCGCGATGAGTGATCACCTGAGGGACAAGGTCGTCGTCATCACGGGCGCGGCCAGCGGATTCGGCCGGCTGATCGCGCAACTGACGGCAGCCCGCGGCGCCCTCGTCATCGCGGCGGACCTGGATGAAGCCGGGCTCAAGGCGGTCACTGCTGACATCGAAGCGGCGGGGGGACGCGCCGCCTGCCGCCGGACCGACGTCACCGACCGGGCGGACACCAACGAGTTGGGGGCATTTGCCGTCGAAACCTTCGGTGCCATCGACGTTCTCGTCAACAGCGCCGGGACGATGCCGCTGGCCTTCTGCGCCGATCACGCCGCCGCTGCGGAGGCCTGGGACCGCTGCATCGATGTCAACTTCAAGGGCGTCCTGCACGGCATCACCGCCGTGCACGATCAGATGATCGCCCAGGGGCGCGGCCACATCGTCAACATCTCCAGCATCTACGGCAATGCACCCGTGGTCGGCGCGGGGGTCTACGGGGCGACGAAGGCCGCCGTCAACGTGTTGTCGGAGTCGCTGCGAGCCGAGTCGCAAGGACGGATCAAAGTCACAGTGGTGCGGCCCACCGGCGTGCCGGGCACGGGACTCGGTGCATCGATCGTCAACGGCGAGGCGCTCGTCGGCATACTCGGCCAGAACATGGAACTGTTCCGGCAGCACGCCACGGCCGCATTCGGGGGCGGCACCGCTGAAGAACAAGCCGCTCTGACCGACCCGGAAACCATGGCGTACTGGGCGATCAGCCCGCAGGAACTGGCGGCGCAGGTGGTCTATGTCATCGACCAGCCGTGGGGCATCTCCATCAGCGACATCACTGTCCGGGCGGCGGGCGAGCAGTACCTGTTCTGAGCCATCAGGGACCTCACGGCGCACCGGACTCGCCGCCGGTGAAGCGCTGAACGCGCTGACGTTTCGGACGTTGGTCCCTTGACCGGTGCGCCGCCCACCACCAGCGTGAAGCCGGTGGTCGAGCCTCTGACTTTGGTGGTGTCCGGCGCGCGGCTACGCGACGGCCGGGTCGTCGATCTGGGGATCGCGTCGGATCGGCTCGTGGCGCTGCGCGATCCACACACACTCCACGGGAAGACCGTCATCGCTGCCGAGGGGCGGCTCGTCACCGAGTCGTTCGTGAACGGTCACCTGCATCTGGACAAGGTGTACACGCTCGGGCGCTCCGGGGAGGCGGCCCTCGCCGCATACACCGCGGGTTCCATGGGAGGTGCGATGACCGGCATCGAACTCGCCCGCGCGGTGAAGGAGAGCTACGACAGCTCCTGGATCCTGCCCAACGTCAGGCGGGCGCTGCAGGAGGCCGTGCGCTTCGGAACCCTGCATATCCAGGCGTTTGCTGACGTCGACACGACCGGGCAGCTGGAAGGCATGCGGGCCGTTTTGCAGGCGCGTGAGGAATTCAAGGAGGTCATCGACATCCAGGTGGTGGCGTTCCCGCAAGAGGGGGTGCTCCGCGATCCCGGCGCGGCCGCGCTCTGCGAACAGGCGCTCGCCGAGGGAGCCGATGTCGTCGGCGGGATCCCGTGGATCGAATACTCCGATGCTGACGCGCGCGCCCACATCGCGTGGGCGTGCGCCCTCGCCGCGCGCCTGGATCGACGTGTCGCGATGCTCGTCGATGACGCGAGCGACGCCTCGCTCACGACGACGGCGATGCTCGCAGAGGCGTTGCTCCAGCACGGGCTGGTGGGTCGCGGGGTTGCCTGCCACGCCCGCGCCGTCGGGGCTTACGGCGAACCCGCCCAGCGTCGCCTTGCGGGCCTGGCACGCCTGGCGGGCCTCGGCTTCGTCAGCGACCCGCACACCGGCCCGGCGCACCTTCCCGTCGACCTCTTCGACCGGCTCGGGGTCGCCGTCGCCTTGGGTCAGGACGACATCGAGGACGCCTACTACCCCTTCGGCCGCAATAACATGCTCGAGGTCGCCTTCCTCGCCGCGCACGCTCTCGGGTTCCTCTCCCGGCCCGATCAGCTCCGCCTCCTCGACTTCGTCACGACGTCCGCTGCGCGCGTGCTCGGGATCGCCGATCATGCGATGGCTGAAGGCAATCCGGCGAACCTGGCGATCCACGACTGCGAAGACATCGCGGGCTTGCTCAGTCGTCACGCCGCCCCGCGCTGGGTCATCAGCCGGGGTCGCGTAGTGGCCGAAACTCACGAGCACACGGACTGGTCATGGCGCCCGACGGAACGCGAGGAAGAATCGTGACAGACAGCGCCGAGGGACTCCGAGTTGCGGTCCCGCAGCCCGCCCTGCTTTTCGATCTGGACGGGACGCTGGTCGACTCCGTGTATCAACACGTCATCGCCTGGCAGGAGGCGCTTGCGGAGTGCGGTATTCCGCTGTCCGTGTGGCGCATCCACCGGCGCATCGGAATGAGCGGCGGGCTCTTCCTGGACGCGTTGCAGCGCGAAACGGGCCAGCGACTGGACCCCGAGACGCTGGCGCGGCTGGCCCGGTTCCACTCCGAGGCCTACCTACGGCGTGAGGCCGGTGTCGTCCCGCTACCGGGCGCCCGCGAGCTCCTGCGTCATCTCTACGAGCGTGACGTCCCCTTCGCCATCGCGACGAGCAGCGCGCGGGAGACGGCCTCATTCGCCCTGGCTTTGCTCGAGCTACCGCCGGACGTGCCGGTCGTCACCAGGGACCTCGTCGAGCGCGCCAAACCGGACCCCCACCTGTTCCTGGCCGCCGCCCAGTTGCTCGGCGCCGATCCGCAGCAGTCCTTCGTCATCGGTGACAGCGTCTGGGATCTGCTGGCGGCTCAACGTGCACGGGCGCTCGGCATCGGGCTGCTCTCAGGTGGCTACGGACGCGAGGAACTCGAACGAGCCGGGGCCTACCGGGTGTACGCCGACACCGCCGACATGTTCGCCCACATCGAGGAGGTCGGAGTACGCCCGATCCGCTGAAGTTGGCTGCCGGCTACGCCGCCGGGTCGCGGAAGTAATGGCCCTTCTCCAGGTCGTCGAGCAGCCCGCAGACCGGAGCTCGTTCATCGGTTAAGCCTGCCGCCGAATGAGCCGACGCTCCCCCAGGCGAATTGATTCCGCAAAATTTGTCGTGATTCTGATCGCCGCAGAATCTGTCATGGCCGAGGCGCGGCTTGACAAGCCAAGGGATGAGGTCCAGCTAGGTCGCATGCAGCGTGGCTGGAAGCTGGCCCGGCTGAGCTGGCGGCTGATCATGGAGCAGCCGGCAAACCCAGGCGTTTCCTGCCGTACATCGCGGGGTTGAACGTCTTCCGAGAAATCTGCAACGACGTCGCCGCGAAGGGCTACCGGGGCTTCGTCGTGAGCTGAGCCCCTCCTCCGCTCCACAGGACGACGGACGCTCAGTACGGGCATGGGCGAGGCAAACATTGCGGCCGAGCGCTTCTGAAGCGTCGCGCGGCGGCCGGTGGGGGTGGAGCGGCCGGATTGCCCCCGGGCCCGACAGGGCCGCTAATGGGTGCCGATCGTGACGTTCTCGCGCGCCTGGACCGCCCGGGAACCCGCGTTCCGCTCATTGCATAGGTCCGCTAATAGGGTGGTTGAGCTGCCCGTTTGATGCTAGACTCGAACACATGGTCGAAGACGGGTTCGGGGTGAAAGCAGCGCAGGCCCATGGCCTGCTCGCCGAACTCGCCGCCGCGATCGACACCAACACCTCCGGTGTACTGGCCGTCGAAGTTCTCCCCGAGCTGCTTGCCGCGGTCCGGCAGGGTGAGCTAGCCCTGGTACGGGCGATCGAACGCGCCGACCGGTCCGGTGCCTATGCGACCGACGGTGCGGCGTCGACGAACGCGTTCGTGCGTGGCCTGTCGGGTGAGTCTGACGGCTGGGTGTCCAAGCGGGTGCAGGCCGGGCGGGCATTGGCGGATCGGATGCCGGTCACCGGAAAAGCGTTCGAGGCCGGCGACCTCGGTTTGGATCATGCTTGGGTGATCGTGCAGGCGACGAAGGATCTGCAGCACGATCTCGCCGCCGACCTGGAGGCGTTCCTCGCCCAGCAGGCGGCGCCTTTGACGCCCCGGCAGCTGCGGGTCGTCGCCGAAGAACTCCTTGCCGCTGCCGCCCCCGAGCAGTCCGCGGACCAGGCCGCCCGCAAACACGCCGGCCAGCATGTCCACCTGTCCGAAACCCTCGACGGCCGGTGGCGGCTGGATGGCTGGCTGGACGCCGAAGCCGGCCTGATCGTCTCCAAAGCCATCGCCGAGTTCCTGCGCAAACCCGACCCCGACGGTGATCTGCTCACCGAATCCATCGGCAGTCGCCGCGCCGAAGCCTTGGTGCACATGGCCCGCCACGCCACCGCCCACGCCGAAACCTGCCACGGCGAAGGCGGCGGAAGGCACACCGTCATCGTCGGCCTGTCCCATCAGGCCCTGCTCGACGGGCTCGGTACCGCCGGCACCCCCGACGGCCAGCGCCTGCCCGCAGCGGCGGCCCGCCGGATGGCGTGCGACGCCGGGATCATCCCGGCCGTGTTCGGCTCCGACTCCGAAACGTTGGACTTCGGCCGCCGCACCCGCACCATCAGCGCCGGGCTACGCCACTTCCTCGTCGCCCGCGACGGCGGATGCACCTGGCCCGGCTGTGACCGGCCACCCTCCTACACCGAAGCCCACCACCGCCAGTACTGGATAGACCGCGGCGAAACCAACCCCGGCAACCTCGAACTGCTCTGCCTGGCGCACCATCACAAAGTGCACGAAGGCGGCTGGAACATGACCATCGGCCACGACCCCGACCACACCCCCTGGTTCTGGCCACCCGACGGACGACCACCCCTCCAAGGCCACCGCCAACCACTCCTACGCAAGCCCGGCCAAACACCCAGCCGCACCTGACCTCCGGGGGGGAATCGGCCGCCCTGGACGGTGCTCACCGCCGAAATGCAGCGGAATACGTGGGCAATTCGCGCGACCCGGCGCCAGGCTCCTGACGATCAGCCGACGCGACCGTTCCAGTTGCGAGCCTCGCGCACCACTTCCCGGAACGGCTTGGTGGAGTCGAACGTGGGCTCGCGGGGCAGCCCCAGCACTCGCTCGCCGAGACCGTTGCGCTGCACCTCGTTCGTCCCGGCGGCGATGGAAATCATCCGGCCGTTGAGGTAATTGATGGCCGGCGCTGACGGGTTGGTGTCCGGCTCCCCCGCACCTTCGGGCCACAGCAGCGCTTCGGCCCCGCCGATCTCCATCCCGAGCCGGGCGCGAATCGGTGACAAGATGCCTGCGGCCAGTTTTCCATAGGCCGCGACAGCCGGTTGTGGCGTGTCCGATTGCTGCAACCGGGCCGCGATCTGGCGCCCCAGGTGATACTGCGCGAAGTCGTTGATGTGTGCCCGGGCGATGGCCTGCCGCGCGATCGGGTCAGCCATCCTCCCGGCCTGGCGCGCGAGCTCCACGAGGTCCGGAGCGAGCTCTAGCGGCTCGACCCGCTGCGCGCCTGACTCACCCGCGCCCCGCTCGTAAACGAGCATGGTTTGCGCGACGGACCAGCCTTGGTTCACCTCGCCGATCAGCTCGTCGTCGGTGATGACCACGTCGGTAAGGAACGACTCGCAAAATCCGGAGGCGCCATTGATCTGCCGGATCGGACGCACGTCGACTCCGGGGGCGTGAGTGCTCACGGCGAACCAGGTGAGCCCCCGGTGCTTGGGAACGTCCCAGTCGGTACGCGCCAGGCACATCGCGTAGTCAGCTTGGTGCGCGCCCGTGCTCCAGATCTTCGAGCCGTTCAGCACCCACCGGTCGCCGTCACGCGTCGCGGTGGTGCGGATTCCCGCGAGGTCGGAGCCGGCTGCAGGCTCGGAGTAGAACTGGCACCAGAGTTCTTCTCCCGCCAGGATCTTCGGGATGTGGCGGGCCAGGAACTCCGGCGCCGCGTGGGCGAGCATCGAGCGGGCGATCGGGCCCATCGTGACGGAGCCGGCTCCGCCGAACGTCGGGATGACGAACGCTCGGGCCTCTTCCCGCCACACCCGTTCGTGATCCGCGCTCAGCCCACGGCCGCCGTACTCGCGCGGGAACGAGATGCCCGCGTAGCCGGCGCCGGCGATCTGACGCTGGATCACCCGGCTGGCGGCGACCTGCTCGTCGGTGACAGCCTCACCGCCGCGGGCCGGTGCGTCATCCGGTTGGCGCTGCAGGTTGGCGGAGAGCCACGCACGCACCTCGGCACGGAAGTCCTCGACGGTGATGTCGGGGGTCATCGAGTCAGTCATGGTTCGCCGCCTTGGTCAGATGCCGGACAGTTGGCAGAGGCGCTCGCGATGCCACGCCGGATCGCCGAAGAAGGCTGCGTCACTGGTCAGGCGGCGCAGGTACAGGTGCTGGTCGTGCTCCCAGGTGAAGCCGATTCCGCCGAACGTCTGAAAGCAGCTCTGAGCGAGATCGATGCCGCAATCGCCGACGAACGCCTTCGCCATGCTCGCCGCCTGAAGGCCGTAGCCGTCCTGCTCGCCGACGTGCTGCGCCGCCGCCCGGGCGATCGCCTTGCTCATCTCGAGCAGCAGGCTGGTGTCGGCGAGTGAGTGCTTGACCGCTTGGAAAGAGCCGATCGGGCGTCCGAAGGCGATCCGATCCTTCGCGTACTGGACGGTGATCGCGAGCTCGTAATCCATAGCGCCCACCGATTCGGCTGTGGTCAGCACGCAGGCGAGCGCGAGTTGCGCGTCGATGAGATCTGCTGCGCTGCCGGCATTTCCGACGAGGGCCGACGCCGGCACGTCGAGCGCGTCGAGGTGCAGTGCCACGAACCGGCGCGTGAGGTCGAGAGAGCCGAGCCGGTCGACGCGAAGGCCGGGAGTGTCCGCACGGACGAGGAACTGAGCCGGGCCGTCCTCTCCCGCCGCGGCAAGCAGAAGCCATCCGCCGGGGCCCGGGTCCTCGACGAACGTCGCGTCCCCCGAGAGCCGGTAGCCGGCTCCGGTCGACGTCACCGTCATGACGCCATCGACCACGGGGGCGCCCGGCGAATCGGTCACCACCCACGAGGCCGACACCTCGCCCGACATGAGCGAGGGCAACACGGCGCCGCGCTGCTGGTCGGTGCCGGCGACGGCCAGCGCGTATGCCACCACATTGGTGCCGGTAAACGGCCCGGGCTGCAGCAGCCGGCCCCGCTGATAGGCCACCTGGGCGGCATCGAGGACACCGTTGCCCGAGACGTTTCCGCCGCCGAGATCCTCCGGGACGAGCAGCGAGTACCACCCGAGCTCGGCGGCCTGCCGCCGGTATCCGGCGGCGAAAGCAGCGTCGTCGTAGGCGTTTTCGCGTACACGCTCGAGCGGATACGTGTCGGCCATCAGCCGAGCGGAGGCATCGACCAGGATCCGCTGGTCGTCGGTTATGGCGTCGTCCACGGCTGCTCCTCACCCGAGCTGGTTAGAACGTGCGCTCCAGCACGGAGTCCGATTCCGGCACCCGCGCGCGGAGTTCACCCTTGGACACCTTGTCCGTCGCCGTGCGCGGCAGCTCATCGGTGACCCATAGCGCTTCCGGGCATTTGAAGGCCGCCAGCCTGGTCGCCGCATAGGCGCGTAACTCGGCGAGCTTCACGTCGGCGCCGAGTCTCGGCACCACGACGGCGCAGACCCGCTCCCCCAAGGTGGCGTCGGCCACACCGATGACCGCGACGTCCTCGATCCCGGGATGGTCCACCAGGACGGCTTCGACCTCCGCGCAGTAGACGTTTTCTCCGCCGCGAATCACGACATCCTTCAGCCGGTCGACGACGTAAACGTACCCGCCAGCGTCGACATAGCCGAGGTCGCCGGTGCGAAACCAGCCGTCGACGAAGGAGTCCCTCGTCGCGGCCGGGTTGTTCCAGTAGCCCTTGACCACCTGCGGGGAACGGAAAGCCAGCTCGCCGACCTCCCCGAAAGGCAGGGAAGCGCCGTCCGGACCGAGTACCCGCAGCTCCGCGGTGACATTGGGTCTGCCGGCACTCTCCGGATGGGCGTCGTACTCGACGCCGACGTTGGTAACGACGGCGGATGTCGTCTCCGTTCCCCCGTAGCCATTGAACATTTGCACCGCAGCGCCAAAGACTTCGCGCACCCTCCGCGGCAAGCGGGGTGGGACCGGCGCACCGCCCATCGGAAACGACCGCAGGCGCAGGTCGAGCTTCTCGATGCCCGGGAAATCCAGGATTTCCTGGGCCACGGCCGGGACCCCGCCGAGGCTGGTGACGCCCTCGCGGACGGCAAGGTCGAGCGCGGCAGCCGTGCCCCGCTTACGCATGAGGACCAACTTCGCGCCCGACATGGCGCCCCCGACGATGCCCGCGATACCGCCGATGTGAAAGAGCGGCCCGGAACCGATCGACGCGGCCTGGACCGGCTTTCCGGGATCACGGCCGCTGAGAATGAGCTCGCGGGCCGAACCGAAGGCCATGTTCAGCAGGTTGGCGATGGTGGCCCGGTTGGTGCCCAGCGCACCCTTCGGACGACCGGTCGTGCCCGACGTGTAGAGGATGGTGACCGGGTCGTCCGGCCCGAGGGCAGCGAACTCGGTCTCCTCGAGCAACGGACCGCCCGCCATCTCATCAAAGGCAGCAACTCCAGGACCATTCGCCCCGCGCACGCCGATGATCGCAACGCCGGCACTGACCGATTGCAGGCGCTCCACGCGTTCGCCATCGGCGAAGAGCACCTTGGCGCCACAGTCTTCGAGCGCGTAATGCAACTCCGGGCCGGTCCACCACGCGTTCAGCGGGACGACGATCGCCCCGAGAACGGCCGCGCTCCAGAACCCGACGACGAACTCGGGAAAGTTGCGCATGCCGATGGCCACGCGATCGCCAGGGCCGACGCCATAATCCGACTTCAGCCGCAGCCCCACAGCCAACGCCTGACGCCGCACGTCGGCGAACGTCAGGCGCTCGTCCTCGAAGACGATGTGGTCGAGGCCGGCGTGAGCCTTGGCGGCCTGAAACATGTCGACGATCGTGCGAGGCGCCCGCCGAAACGACTTGAGCGAAACGCCGTCCAGCTCGATGTCCTCGAGCTCGAACGGGCCGCCCGGCCCCAGCAGGGTCTGCATCCGAGGATCTGCGCAGTAGAGGTCGTAGCCACGGATGTCCCAAGAACTCCCATCACGTGCGCCGGGAGCGGTCACGTATGCGCCACCCGCCTTCGCGAAAGATCTAGATCTTGCTTCGACCGCCTGGAAACCTGGCTAGCAAATTACTCCGGCCCGGCTTGCGGACCCAGGCAAGGATCGGTGGCCGCTTTACGGCTGCGCGTCCGTGATAGAAGAAGCAGAGTTGCCGCAGGTCGCCAGGGCTCTGGAGGTCCAGATGTTCACCATGAGATTCGACATGCGCGCACCCGCGAGCGGTGCCGCCGCGCCGGAGCTCTATGCCGCCGCTCTGGAGATGGCCGCATGGTCCGAGTCGCGCGGCTGCGTCACCACCATCGTCTGCGAGCACCACACATCGAGCGACGGCTACCTCCCGTCGCCGATGGTGCTGGCGAGCGCGCTCGCGGCCCGCACGACCACCCTTCCCATCACGGTCGCCGTCGTGCTGCTGCCGCTCTATGACCCGGTGCGTCTCGCGGAGGAGATGGTGGTCCTCGACCTCATCAGCAAGGGCCGGGTGTCCTACGTCGCAGCCATCGGTTACCGGCCGGTGGAGTACGACATGTTCGGTGTGGACTACCACCGCCGCGGCAAGATAGGCGACGAGAAGCTCGGCGTCCTGCTGAAAGCCAAGACCGGTGAGCCCTTCACGCATGAAGGCCGTGCCATCCACGTCACCCCGGCCCCGCTCACCCCCGGCGGGCCCATGGTGGCGTGGGGCGGCGGCAGCCTCGCGGCCGCCCGCCGGGCCGGCCGCCACGGCGTCGGTTTCTTTGCCCAGAAGGGCGATCCGGAGCTCGGCGCGGCCTACGAGCAGGCAGCGCGCGAGGCGGGGCACGAGCCCGGGATGTGCCTGCTGCCGCCGGCTGATGCGCCGTCGACCGTCTTCGTCGCCGAGGACCTCGACAAGGCGTGGGACGAGCTCGGCCCGTACCTGATGCACGACGTGCGCAGCTACGCCGAGTGGAACGAGGGCAACGTCGATACGGCCAGCCTGTCGTTCGTGAAGACCGCCGAGGAGCTGCGCGCCGAGAACCGCAGCCATCGCATCTTCACCGTCGAGGAGGCAATCGCCGCCGTGCACGCCGGCATGCCCCTCGGATTGCACCCGCTCATCGGGGGCCTGCCTCCCGAGATCGCTTGGCGTTACTTGCACACGGTCGTCGACAAGGTCATGCCGGCCGTTTCCGGCTGACCGGAGCCGATCAGTAGAAAGATGTCTTGGCCCGCAACGGCCATCGACCCGTTGGTCCCGCCCGGCGCGCGGTAGCGCCAGACGATCTCCCATCGATCCGGCCGCTGGCCCGGTCGATCGCGTCGACGCTATTGAACCGATCATGACCCATGCGTGCGGTCAGGCGCTCTCGGCTACCTGCATCCTGCTGTCTTGACGACGGCGCCCACCATCAGCTGCTCAGTCTTCGCCGGCCGCCGGCGTGGGATCCGCGGCAGGCTCGAGCCCGTCCGCAAGCAGCAGGTACAGCGACCGGCGGGCGCCGCCAAGAATCTCGGCGGCGGCAGCACGCTGGGCTTCTGAGCCGTTACGCGCGACCTGCCGCGCGGCCATGTGCAGCTCCTCGAGCAGGACCCGCAGGTTGGCACCCGGATGCTCGCCGCGCACTGCCGCGAAGGGATCCGGCCAGCTTTCCCCGTGCTCGTCGACGAACTGGCGACCCGCCTCGGTCAGCGTGACGAGCTTGCGCCCCGACTCTGCGGTGACGGTGACGAGACCTTCGTCTTCGAGCTGGTTGAGCGTGGGGTAGATCGCGCCGGGGCTGGGCGTCCAGCCTCCGCCGGAGCGATCGGCAATGGTCTGCATCAGCTGGTAACCATGCATCGGCTCCTCGGCCAGCAGCAGCAAGACCGCTGCGCGCACGTCTCCGCGGGGGGCGCGACCTCGGCCGCCTCCGCGGCGACGCATGGGGCCACCCCCACGCATGCCGGGATCCATCGGGGGATGACGGTGCGGGCCGGCCTGGAAGCCTTCGAACCCTTGGAACCCTTGTGGTCCGCGGCGCCCGTGGCGCCCGCCTCGTTCTGGATGGTGGTTGTACATCTGGTCCTCCATGGACTGGTTGATGACAGTAACGATATATCGTTACTGTCATCTGTCAAGAGATGGCGAGCCGCAGGCGCGCGCCTGACCAGCGACAGTGGATGCGGACGTCCGGACGAATTCAGGCGGTAGGGCTGCAGCATGAGCGAACCCCCGATCGCGGCGGACCCGGCCCGGCCCGCGGCGCTGGTGAGCTACACGAGGGCGGCCGCACCGGCCGTGGGCGCGGCCCCAGCCCTTCGTATCAGCGCGCCGGGATAAACAAAACACCTGACGCTAGTCGCGGTGGAGACTTGGAGAAAGAGCCTTTAGTCCCATTCGTGAATGGCTTCCCGACGGTCCCCTCAGGTGGCGACCCACTCCGCCTTTGCGCAGGTCAGAAATGGAAAGCGGCATGTCACTCAGATTTGTCCGCTACCGGAACCCTCTCTGGTAACGCCGCCGTAACAATTTCGCGCCACTAGCTGTGATAAAGCCCGGAATGGCATACGTTCTCGCCCAGAACATTCGCCACGGGCGTCGGTGGGCGGCGCTCAACCATCGGGAAAGGCGTGGGCAATGCGCAAAAGCGCGGTCGGATTAGTGACGTGCGGCGTAGCCGCAGCACTCACGGTGAGCGGATGCGGCTCATCGTCGAAGGGCACCAACACCAACCCCCCTAGCTCCAGCGGCGCGGGCAACAGCGCTATTACCGCCGCTTGCAAGCTGACCAA
Organism: uncultured Actinomycetota bacterium; assembly: GCA_963765845.1. Lineage (GTDB taxonomy): Bacteria > Actinomycetota > Actinomycetes > Frankiales > Frankiaceae > DATAZK01. The sequence goes on along the minus strand of CAVXYJ010000007.1, from coordinate 109,894 downwards.
TCCCCCGACGAGCGCTGCCAAGCTCCCCACGACCCCGGCGACGCCGCTGAAGGCCACCGGCAAGGTGGGTGTCATCCTTCCTGACACCACCTCCTCGACCCGGTACACGCTGTATGACAAGCCGCTGCTGCAGAGCGCGCTCACGGCGGCCGGGATCACCCCCGACATCCAGAACGCCGGTGGCAGCACGGCGCGCTACCAGCAGATCGCCCAGAGCATGATCGGTGCGGGCGTCAAGGTCCTGATCATGGACTCGATCGATGCCACGTCCGGCGCCGCTGTCGAGCGCGAGGCGTCTCAGGCCGGGATCAAGGTCATCGACTACGACCGGGTCAATCTCGGAGGCAGTGCGCAGTACTACGTTTCCTTCGACAACGAGGACGTCGGCCGGTTGCAGGGCCAGACCCTCGTCGACTGCCTGAACGCCAGCAACGCGGTGAACCCGACGATCATTGAGATGGACGGCGGCAAGGACGTCGACAACAACGCCATCCTCTTCTCGAAGGGCGCCAACTCGGTGCTCAAGCCGCTGGCCAGCGCGGGCAAGCTGAAGATCGCCTCCGAGTCGGTCGTCAAGGGCTGGGACGTCAACAACGCAGCGCCGACGTTCACCCAGGCACTGACCGCCAACGGCGGAAAGGTCAACGGTGTCCTCGCGGCTAACGACGACATCGCCAATGCTGTCATCGGTGTCCTGAAGAGCAGCGGCCTCGCCGGCCATGTCGTCATCACCGGGCAGGACTCCGGCATCGAGGGCCTGCAGAACATCATCAACGGCTACCAGAGCATGACGGTCTTCAAGAACGTCAAGCTCGAGGCCAATGCTGCTGCCCAGCTGGCAATCGCTCTCATCGCGGGCAAGGACCCGACGGCCGCCGGACTGACCCTGTCCGACTTCCCTGACCCCAAGCTGCCCAGCCACAAGATCCAGGCTCTGCTGCTTCCGGCCCAGGTCATCACGCAGGCCAACGTCTCTGACGTCATCAAGGCGGGCGCTCTGACGAAGGCAGAGATCTGCAAGGGTGTCGAGGCGGCTTGCGCCAAGTTGGGCATCTCCTAAGCGGACCCGCTAAGCACGCCGAACGGTGGCCGAGGGGGCATAATCCCCTCGGCCACCGTTCGCACAGTCCCGGGAGCGGCGGCGCGATACCGCCGCTCCCGGGACTCGCCCGCCTCTGAGAGGACAAGGATCGCCGTGGTTGAGCCCATCCTGGAGATCAAGGGACTGAACAAGAGTTTCGGTCCCGTCCACGTCCTGCACGATGTCGACTTCGCGGTGTATCCGGGCGAGGTGACGGCGCTGGTCGGAGACAACGGCGCCGGCAAGACGACGCTGGTCAAGTGCATCGCCGGCATCCACAGCATGGACAGCGGGGTGGTGACCTTCGAAGGCAAGCGGGCCCACTTCACTGATCCCCGCGTTGCGGCGGCACTGGGCATCGAGTTCGTCTACCAGGACCTCGCCCTGGCCGAGAACCTCGACATCACCCAGAACATGTTCCTCGGCCGGGAGATCCGCCGCTTCGGCTTTCTGGTCGACGGCGAGATGGAGCGCAAGGCCCGCGAGACCCTGACCAGCCTGTCGGTCCGCACGGTGTCCTCGGTACGTCAGCTTGTCTCCAGCCTGTCCGGAGGCCAGCGCCAGACGGTCGCCATCGCCAAGGCGGTGCTGTGGAACAGCAAGGTGGTCTTCCTTGACGAACCGACCGCCGCACTGGGCGTGGCCCAGACCCGTCAGGTGCTCGACCTCACCAGGCGGCTGGCCGACCAAGGCCTCGGCGTGGTGATCATTTCCCACAACATGAACGACGTCATGGAGGTGGCCGACCGGGTGGCGGCCCTCTACCTCGGCCGGATCGCAGCTGAGGTCTTCGCCAAGGACTCGAGCACCACGCAGATCGTCGAGCTGATCACCGCCGGCCGCAGCGGCGACATCGGGCTCGCCACGGCCGACGACGACAACTGAGGACGGGACTGATGAGCTCAGACCTGAGCAAGACCACGGAGACCCCTGCCCCCTCTGGCGGACGATCGGGCGGCGATTTCTATCTGGACATCGATCGTCGCGGTATCGGCGACGCGTTCATCGGCTACTTCAACCGCCTGCGTTCCGGTGATCCCGGCGCCTTGCCGTCGGTGCTCGGCATCGTCGTGCTGGGGGTCATCTTCTCCCAGGTGAGCAACCGCTTCCTGAGCCGCAACAACATCGGCAACATCCCCGGGCAGGCCGCATACATCGCCCTGATCGCGATGGGCCTGGTATTCGTACTGCTGCTGGGCGAGATCGACCTGTCGGCGGGGACGGCGGGCGGTGTCTGCGCGGGATTCGCCGCGCAAGCCATCTTTTCCGACGGCCTGCATCACGGCGTCCCCGGCTTGCTCTACTGGTCGATCATCGGCGCGATGATCGCCATGATCGTGCTGGGCGTGTACCTGAGGTCGATCACCGGCCCCATCCTGGTCGCGATCGGCGTCATCATCTCCGTCACCGGCCAGGACAAGCACGTCCTGCTCGCGCTGCTGTTTGCGATCGCCTTCGGCGCTGCCATCGGGATCCTCATCGGCTGGCTGGTGGCCTCGGTCGGCATTCCCAGCTTCGTCGTGACACTGGCGCTTTTCCTGGCTTTCCAGGGCCTTCTGCTCTTCGCGTTGAACTCGCAGCCGAAGGGCATCAACAACTACAACTTCTGGTACGGGCTGGCACACGACAACATGTCGCCAGCGTGGAGCTGGGTCTACACGATCGTCGTCGTCGCCGGGTACTTCGGGTACACGGCTTGGAAGGCGTTACGGGCGCAGGCCAAAGGACTCGCCGCCGACAAGCTGGAACTGGTGGTGCTGCGCGCCGCCGCCATCGCCGCCGTCGGCATCGTCATCACCTACTTCGCGAATCAGAACCGCAACCCCAACAACTTCAAGAAGATCGAGGGTCTCCCCTGGGCTGCGACGGTGCCGATCACGATGATGATCATCTGCACCATCGCGATCACCAAGACGACCTGGGGACGCCACCTGTTCGCCACGGGCGGCAACGCGGAAGCCGCCCGCCGCGCCGGCATCGACGTGCGCCACATCAAGGTGACCGCGTTCACGGTGAACTCCTCGCTCGCCGCGCTCGGCGGCATCTTCCTGGCGTCCAACACGGGTGGTGCGCAGCTTGACCTCGGCGCGGGCAACATCCTGCTGTTCGCCGTCGCCGCCGCGGTCATCGGTGGAACATCGCTGTTCGGCGGTCGCGGTAAGCCGCGGGACGCCATCCTGGGGGCGCTCGTGATCGTCATGATCCCGAACGGCATCGGGCTGAAACCGAACCTCGGTGTGCAATACCAGGAGGTCATCACCGGAGCGGTACTGCTGATCGCCGCGGCCGTTGACGCCGTCTCCCGGCGACGCGCGCTGCCGACACACTGATCTGCCAGGCCCCTTGGTCCCGGAGAGAACAGTGATCCGACCGGCGCCGGCGCGGCAGGACGCGATGAGGCGGCACAACCTCGCGCTCGTCCTGCAGCAGATCCATCTGGACGGCGCGCTGACCCGAGCGGCACTCACCCAGCGGCTGGGCCTGAGCCGATCCACGATCGGTGACCTGGTCGCGGAACTGTCCGCTCTCGGACTGCTCGGTGAATCCGTACCGACCGGCGGGCCCCGGGTCGGCCGGCCCTCCCACGTCGTAGGACCGCGGCGGGACAGCCCCTTCGTCGTGGCTATCGACATCGACGTGAACCGCGTCGTCGCCGCCGCCGTCGGTATCGGCGGGCGGGTGCTCACCCGGCAGGTGATCGCCTCACTGCCGGGGCCCGTCTCACCGGAGGAGGTCGCCCAGGAGATCGCCGCGGCCGTGCCGGCCTTGCAGCAGGCCGTGGGAGGCGGCGCGCGCCCGGTGGGTATCGGCATCAGCGTTCCGGGCACGGTCGAGCGGCTGACGTACGTGGTCGGGCTGGCCCCCAACCTCGGCTGGCACGACGCCGCGTTCGGCGAGCTCGTGCAAAAAGCCGTCCCACCGTTGCCGGTATCCGTCGGGAACGACGCTGACCTGGCCGTGCTGGCCGAGCACAGCCGGGGCAGCGCCCGCGGCTTCGACGATGTCATCTACCTGCTGGGGCGGGTGGGCGTCGGCGCCGGGATCCTGGTCGACGGACGGCCCCTGCGCGGAGCGGGTGGCCTCGCCGGCGAGGTCGGCCATACGACGCTGGATCCCGCTGGACCGCTGTGCCACTGCGGCGCTGCCGGCTGCGTGGAGATGTTCGTCGGCGACGCCGCCCTGCTGCGGCTGGCCGGCAGCGACGGCGAGGTCGACGACGTCCTGCGGGCGGCGGCGAAGGGCGAGGACACCGCTCTGAAAGCGGTGCAAACGCTGGCAGGATCGCTGGGGCTCGCCGTCGCCAACATGGTGAATCTGCTCAACCCGCGGCTCGTGGTCATGGGCGGCTCGCTCGAGGACGTGCTGACGCTCGCCCAGGTCCAGGTCGAGGCGGCCTTGGATGAGCACGCGATGGCGGCGGCACGAAGCATGGTCGAGCTACGCCCGTCCGGGCTCGGCGAGGACGGATCGCTGCTCGGCGCCGCGGAATTGGCCTTCGGCCCGCTGCTGGCCGATCCGCTCAATGCCGTCGCATCGCTTCCCGTTCCCACGGAGGTATCCACTCTCTGACGGAGCCGGATCAAGGGCCGCAGCCAGCTAGTCCAGCGCCCGCCTGCGCCGGGTCCGGGCCCGGACGTGCAGCCGCTCCCCCTGGGGTCCGAAGAGGTTGAGTACCTCCGCCGCACGCGGTCCGGGGTTGCCCATGAAGTGCGGCAGGTGCGTATCGAATTCCGCGACCTCACCCGCCTTGAGCGTCACATCCTGATCGCCCAGCAGCAGGCGCACCCTGCCGGACAGGACGTACACCCACTCGTAGCCCTCATGAACCTGCACGACATGTTCTTCACGGCCGAGCAGGTGGCGGCCGAGCTCGACCCACAGGCGTGGGAGGTACTGGTCACCGAGGCACGCCCGAGACGGGCGAAGGACCCCGACGGGCGGGAAATCACGCGCAGCGACACCGTCCTGGTGGCCCGCAAGGTCAGCCCCTGAGCGAGGCCGGAAGTGCGACGAAGGTCCACGCCGGTGACGACGATGGTCTCTGGCCGGAGCGGTCCTTCACAGCGAGGCTGAACGTGTGACTCGTGGGGCTCCACGACACCGGTTGGCGCTCGTGTCGTACACGGGATTTCTCGCCGCTTCCGGCTGGCTCGGCGCGGTGGGGCTGGTGAGCGGGCTGTTGCCGCTCCCCCACTCGCTGGCCCGCCGTTTGCCCTTCCACAGCCCGGTCTTCGGTGGGATCGCCCTCGCCTGCGTGGTCGCCGTCCCGATGACCGTCCTGGCGGTGATGGTGTGGCGGCGCCGTCCTCGAATCCGCGACGGGTTCACGCTCGGCGGCCTGCTCCTCGTCGCCTGGATCGCGGTTGAAACCGCGATCTTGCGGGAGTTCAACCCGCTGCAGCCGATCTACCTCGCCGCCGGGCTCGTGCTGATTCTGGTCGGTGATCGGCAGACGCTGAGGCAGGTAGCCGACGTGCTCGCGGCGCTTCCGCTCTTCCTGATCGCGCCGGTACTCCGGCATTGGCATCGCCGCTGGGGAGCCACGAAGGACGAGAGCACGCGGCCCATGCCCGGCGACGATCTCGTCCCCGCCTCACATTTCACGGCGACGCGCGCCATCACGATCGACGCATCACCCGAGCTCGTCTGGCCCTGGCTGGTTCAGGTCGGCTTCGGGCGCGGCGGTTTCTACAGCTACGACCTGCTGGACAACCTCGGCCGCCCAAGCGCCTCGACCGTGCTGCCCGAATGGCAGCAACCCCACGCCGGCGACGTGGCTGCTCCTATGACGAACCCCCCGACCGACGGCACGTCGTTTCGCATCGCTGAGCTACGGCCGGCGCGCCATCTGGTGTGGAGCAAACCGCTTTCCAGCTGGGCCTGGACGCTGGACGTCCTGCCAGGAGGACGAACCCGGCTGGTCACGCGACTCAGGCAGCACCACCGGGCGACTCCGGCGGGCGCCTTGACCTTCCTCCTGGACGAGTTCGGCGACTTCGCGATGATGCGCAAGATGCTCCTCGGCATCAAATGCCGCGCCGAAGCGAGAGCGCGACCCGCATGACCCCCGACGATGACCGCGACCGCTCCCCCCTCGCAGCCAGCCGCATCGATCTGTACTGGCTTCCGCTGGGCGCAGGCGGGCGGTCCGTGCGCTGGAACGGGCGTCTCTACGAAGCGATAGCAGCCCGCTGGCAAGGTCGCGACCCGCGGGACCTTTTCCACGCCGCGCTCACCGTGGTCCTGAACGGGGAGTCCTACGCCATCGAGATGGCACCGGTGTGGAACGAGCGGACACCGGAGCGAGGGGTGGTCCGCGAAGGACCCGTCGCGGCGGCCTGGCTCGGTCGGTTCAGGGCGTTCCGCTACGAGGTTCGCTGCTGGCACGGCGGCCGGATCCCCGACGTCGCCGAAGCAGTCGACAGCCCGGCGACCGTCAGCCGGGATGGTTCACGGGCCGCTGGCGTTCTGGAACTCGTCCGCACGGTGCCGCCGCTCACCTGGGGACGCGACCACCTGCGTAGCGGCGAGATGTGGAACTCCAACTCGCTGGTCGCCTGGCTACTCGCCGGAACCGGGCACGACATGAGCACGATCCGGCCGCCGGCGGGAGGGCGAGCGCCGGGATGGCTCGCAGGCTTGGCGCTGGCATCCCATACCGCGGAGAGCGACGGCTCGAAGCAGGCCCGCCTCGGTTGAGCGAAGGCCGCAGGTTGCTCAGCGCGCTACGGCGACCTTGCGTCGCGTAGCGCGCTGAGGAACGCCTCGGGCTGCTCCAGGCTGAGCCGCAAGACACGCAGCCGCAGCGGGAAGCCGGACACCCACCCCCGAGCAGGCGGATCGATCTCGACCCGCACCATGCCACTCGACGAGCCGTTGACGAGCCAAACGCCGTTCCACCCGTGAGCGCCCCAGCCGCTGACCCGCCCGACATCTGGTTCGGCGCCGCGCACCGAACTCAGCGGAATCGACGCCCGAAAACCCCATCCCAGGCGGACCCGCAGGGCCCCGCCTTCGATCGTGACCCGGGTGTGCCGGGGCCCGAGCCCCATCGGCACGAACAGCGGCTTCAGGCCCGCATCAAAACTCATGGCGAAATCAGCCATGACCGCAGTATGCCCTGCTTCGCCAGGCCTGCGGATGTCCTGACGGACGCGCGTTCGGTGGAAGGTTATCGGCTCCCCGGTTGTCACTACCTGGAGAAGCCGGAACCGAGGAGACGCCATGGCGCAAGCGGTACGTTTCGACCACTACGGAGACCGAGATGTCCTCTACCTCGCGGATGTGCAGATTCCCGTTCCGGCGTCAGGAGAAGTCGTCGTCGAGGTCAGGGCCGCCGGGATCAACCCCGGCGAGACGGCGATCCGTACCGGCGCTCTCGAGCAGCTCTACCCCACGACCTTTCCCTCGGGCGAGGGTAGCGACCTCGCCGGCGTGATCTACGCCGTCGGCGATGGCGTAACCGGGTTCGCGCCAGGTGACGAGGTGCTGGGCTGGTCGTGGACCAGATCCAGCCACGCGCAGTACACCGCCGTCCCCGCGAACCAGGTCATCCCCAAGCCCGCCGCGCTGAGCTGGGAAGCCGCTGGATCGCTCCATGTCGTTGGATGCACCGCCTATGCCGCGGTACGCGCCGTCACCCCGAAGCCGGGCGAGACCGTCGCCGTCTCGGCGGCAGCGGGCGGGGTCGGCAGCGTCGTCGTCCAGCTGCTGGGAATCAAAGGCGTCACCGTGCTGGGCATCGCTTCACCCAGCAACCACGAATGGCTCACGGCGCAGGGCGTGGTCCCGGTGGCCTACGGCGACGGACTGGCTGATCGGCTCCGGGCGGCCGCGCCGAACGGTATCGACGCCTTCATCGACCTGTTCGGCCCGGACTACGTACAACTCGCGGTCGATCTCGGCATCCCGGCCGGCCGGATCGAGACCATCATTTCCAGGCAGAAAGCCGCGGAGGTGGGGGCCAAGACTGAGGGGAGCGCCGATGCCACCAGCACCGAAGTGCTGTCAGAAATGGCGGAACTCGTAGCCACCGGAAAGATCGAGATTCCCATTGCCGCGACGTATCCGCTGAAAGACGTCAAGGATGCTTTCGCCCGCCTCGAGGAGCGCCACACCCACGGAAAGATTGTCCTGATCCCCTGAGGTGCCCGCCCTCCTGCCGCCCGTCACAGGCGAGGCCGGACGGTGGATCGGCCGCGATCCGCCTGATCCCCGCAGGGACGGCGCCCGAAGGTCATGCCCTCGTCTTGCACCGCAGACCGGCGCATGTGCCATGAGTCCTTCAGATAGTTGTGATGCATCCGCCAGGGCGCCCGGCGGCCTTGGCGCGGAAGCTCGGCGAGGCTGCGCTCGACGTATCCGGAGGACAGGTCCAGGAACGGCATGTCAGCCGGCTCATTCACCGGCGCCTGCGGGATGGCCCGGTCGTAGCCGCGGCTGTCCATGAAGTCGAGCAGGCGTATGACGTAGCGGTTGACGAGATCGGCCCGTAGCGTCCAGGAGTTGTTGGTGTAGCCGAAGACGAAGTTGAAGTTCGGCACCCCGGACAGCATCATGCCCTTGTACAGCACGGTGTCCGGCAGGCAGATCGTGCTGCCGTCGACGGTGAGGTCCATGCCGCCGAGCGCGAGGAGCACCAGCCCGGTTGCCGAGACGATGATGTCGGCGTCGAGCACGCGGCCTGATTCGAGTTCGACACCGTGCTCGCGGAAGGTGGCGATGCGGTCGGTGACCACCTCCGCGCGGCCGGCACTCAACGACTTGAACAGGTCGCCGTCCGGGATGAGACACATGCGCTGATCCCACGGCTTGTACGGCGGGTTGAAATGCACGTCGACGTCGTAGCCCGCGGGCAACGCGCGGATGGCCCCCTTGCGCAGCAGCTTGCGCATGGCCTTCGGCCGGCGCTGGGAGAACTCGTAGATCAGGGTCGCCATGATGGCGCTCTTCCAGCGCACGAGCGGATGGGCGAGGCGATCGGGCAGCAATCGCATGACCACCTTGGCGATCGGATCGACGCCGGGCAGCGCGAACATGTAGCTCGGGGTGCGCTGCAGCATCGTCACGTGCGCCGCACGCTCGGCCAGGCTCGGCACCAGCGTGACCGCGGTCGCCCCGCTGCCGATCACCACCACCTGCTTGCCGGTCCAATCCAGGTCCTGCGGCCAGCTCTGCGGATACACCAGCGGGCCGGTGAAGCGCTCCTGGCCGGGAAATACCGGGCGGTGTCCCCGGTCGTAGCGGTAGTAGCCCGAGCAGACCGACAGCCACGAGCACGTGAGGCGAACGGTCTCCCCGGTGTCGGTGAGCTCGGCCCTGACTGTCCATCGCGCTGCGGCGCTGTCCCAGTCCGCACCGAGCACCCGATGGTGGAAGCGGATCGCCTGGTCGACCCCGAACTCGCGGGCGGTGGCTTGTACGTATTCACGGATCGACGGCCCGTCCGCGATCGCGCGCGCCTCAGGCCAAGGGCGGAACGGGTAGCCGAGCGTGAACATGTCGGAGTCCGAACGCACTCCGGGATAGCGGAAAAGATCCCAGGTCCCGCCGATCGCGTCGCGGGCCTCCAGGATCGCGAATGACGTACCCGGACGATCCTGGGCGAGCCGGCACGCGGCGCCGATGCCGGACAGTCCGGCACCGACGATGAGGACGTCGACATGGTCCAGCTGCTGGTCGCGGCTCAGCCGGCCATCGGTGCTCGTGATCGCCGTCATGCTGGCAGGTTAGACCTCGGCCGGGGTGAAGAGAGCAGAGTCTGCACGGCGACAGCATCGCCCCAGCGACGTTGGGGCAGGATCGGGACCATGGCTGAAGCGCTACTGGTGATGGACGTCCAGAACGGAATCCTCGATCGTTTCGATGTCCCGGATAGCTACCTTGACCGTGTCGTTGCCACCGTGGAAAGAGCCGAGCAAGCGGGCGTGCTCGTCGTCCTCGTACGGGTCGCGTTCAGCCCCGGGCATCCGGAGATTTCCCCGCGTAACAAGACTTTCTCGGCCCTGCGGGACCGGATAGGCCTGGTCGCAGGAGACCAGGCGACCGAGCCGGTGGCGCGGCTGCTGCGCGGCAACGGCGAGGTGCTGGTCACCAAGAAGCGGGTGAGCGCGTTCGCCGGCAGCGACCTGGATCTGGTGCTGCGCTCGCACGACGTCACCACCCTCGCCCTCGCAGGAATCGCCACCAGCGGCGTCGTCCTCTCGACCGTGCGGGAGGGAGCCGACCGCGATTTCCGGCTCACCGTGCTCGCGGACCTCTGCCTCGACGCGGACGAGGAAGTGCACCGCGTCCTCACCCAGAAAGTGTTCCCGCGCCAAGCTCAGGTGATCAACTCGGCGGACTGGCGGCCCGCTTCAGCCGCCTGAGCCGGGACTTGCAGCGTGGGTTGCGGCGGCGGGCAGGGGAACACCGGCCCCGCCGAGTACCCGGCAGTCGGTGTCGCGAGCGACCTTCCACTCGCCGCGCTCGCGCACGGCATAGCCGAGCCAAGGACGATCCGGCTGGTCGCCGCCTCGATCGGATAGCGGGCGCGGACCTGCTCGAGTGCCCCGCGAAGATCGTAGGACGGGTGAGTTGCCGATCAGCCGACGGCCGCTATGAGCGCGGCGGCCTCGCTCTGCGTCGCGTCCGCCATCGTCTGCACCTGCGGCACGAGCGACGGGTCGGCGCAGAAGCCCAGGCTGAGCCGGTCGTGCAGCGAGCAGGCAGCGACCCGGAGAGCATGCCGCTGGCCGATCTCGGCGATGCCGAGCAGGGCGGTCACCGGGACGCCGGCGATCGAGACCTCGCGACGAGGTCCCGGAACGTTGGAAATGCTCACCGCGAACCGGCGCGGGCTAGCGTTCAGCCGCTCGACGAACCGGCGCACCGGGATGACGTCGGGAAACTCGTGCAGCAGCGCGTCTTCCAGCTCGGCGTCGTGGGCGCGCTTGCGCAGCATGGTCGCGGTGTGCACGACGTGCAGGCGTTCCACGGGATCGGCGATGTGCAGCGGCAGCCGGAGCGAGAAGAAGGAATCGCGGTTGGCGGTCGTGTCGCCCTCGTGATGCAGGCTGACCGGCACGCGCACGCGGACATCGGCCAGCGAGCCGTGATGGGTCTCGAGGTAGTGCCGGACCGCCCCAGCGACGATTGACAGCAGCGCATCGTTGAGCGTCGCGCTCGCGACCCCGTGTGCCGCGCGCTTCACCTCCCCCAGCGGGAGGGTCGCCATACCGATCGCCCGCTCGGTGCCGATGTCACCGTCGAACGGCGACCGACCGTGCGAGCGGGTGAGTTCACGACGGCAGAAGCTGGCCAGGTGCCAGCGCCGGCGAGCCTCGTCGTCCATGTGGGCGGGCACCTGCGGGCGGGGCTGGTCCTCCCACGCGTCCCACAGGAGCGCGCGGGCCAGCCGCATGACCGTCGTTCCATCCGCGAGCGCATGGTGCAGCCGCCAGATCAGCGCGGTTCCTCCGTCGGCGAGCGGGGCGACATCCAGCTGCCAGAGCGGCTGCTGCCGGTCAAGGTGCTGGGCGAACAACTCGCCGACGTACCGGCGCAGCCCGGCGTCGTCGAGGGGCCCCGCAACCGCGGCCGGCACGACGTGGCGCGAAAGGTCGAAATCGGGGTCGGTGACCCAGGCGGGAGCGGCGGGTGTCCCTCCGAGCCGCCGGGTGAGCAGCGGCGCGGCGGCGATTCTGCGCCCGACGATCGTGCGAATCGCGTCGACGTCCAGGCCACCTGGCGCCAGCTGGATCACCTTGCAGGTGTGGCCGACCACCGTCTCGCATTCGAGCTCGAGGATCGCCCGGTCTTCGTCACCCAGGGCAATGGCCTCGTCAGCCGGCCAGGTCTGTTCCACTCGCATGACGCCTCGCGTAAGCCGTGACGGAAACTGGCGGCGAGCGCCGGGGCACCCGCGTCGCTCCTGACTCTCGCACGCATCCGTCCCGCCCGCCGCCGAAACCGGCTGCCACCCGCCGCTACCGCTCGACAGCGGCCAGGGCGATTTAGTAAGTCCGGGCTTATCAGGTTAGGTTTACCGGATGACCGGGGACCCTGACGTACGGCAGGTGGCCGCCGCGGTTCGGTTGAGCGTCGGCCTGCTCGTGCGCCGGCTGCGCCAGACTCCCGTCGAGGGCGGGCTCACAGTCTCGGAGAGCTCGGCGCTCGGCGCGGCTCGAGCGCGGCGGACCCGCCACCTCTGGCGCAGCTCGCGAAGCTGGAGCAGATCAGCCCGCAGTCGATGGGCGCGCACGCTCGCCGACGCTCGAGCAGCGCGGACTCTGGTCGACGCACTCCCGATCCCGACGACGGGCGGCGAGCGGTCCTCTCGGCTCACCCGGGCGGGCCGGCAGGCGCGGCGCAGCCGGACCGACGCCGCGCACCGGACAGCTCGCCGAGGCGCTTGCCGGCGTTCAGCCGCAGCCGAGCTCAAGCAGTTGATGGCAGCGGCGCCGCTGCTGGAGCGGCTGGCCCAGCGCATTTGATGCCAGCCAGCTGCCGGGACGGCCGGCGCGCCGATGGCGCCCCCCGACGACCGCTACAAGTGGATCGCGCTGTCGAACACCACCGCTGCCGTCTTCATGTCCGACGCTGGACGGCTCGATCGTGATCATCTCGCTGCCGGCCATCTTCCGCGGCATCCACCTGGACCCGCTGGCGCCGGGCAACGTCGCGCTACCTGCTGTGGATGATCATGGGCTACCGGCTGGTGCAGGCGGTGTTCGTGGTCACCCTCGGCCGGCTCGGCGACATGTTCGGCCGGGTGCGGATCTACAACGCGGGCTTCGTGGTCTTCACCGTCGCCTCGATCCTGCTGTCCTTCGACCCGTTCCAGCGGCGGCGCACGGGGCGCTGTGGCTGATCGGCTGGCGCGTGCTGCAGGCGGTCGGCGGGTCGATGCTGACGGCCAACTCGGCGGCGATCCTCACCGACGCCTTCCCGGCCGACCAGCGCGGCCTGGCGCTGGGCATCAACCAGATCGCCGCGATCGCCGGGCCAGTTCATCGGCCTGGTCGCCGGCGGGCTGCTGGCGGCCATGGACTGGCGGGCGGTGTTCTGGGTCAACGTGCCGGTCGGGCGTGTTCGGCACGGTCTGGGCCTACCGCATGCTGCGCGACACCGGCGAGCGCCACCGCGGCCGGATCGACTGGTGGGGCAACGTCACCTTCGCGGTCGGCCTGCGGCGCGGTGCTCGTCGCGCATCACCGACGGCATCCAGCCCGTACGGCGGCCACAGCGATGGGCTGGACCAACCCGGCGGTCTACGGCTGCTGCTCGGCGGGGTCGCGCTGCTGGCCGCCTTCGTCGTCATCGAGGGCAGGGTCGCCGAGCCGATGTTCGACCGTCGCGCTGTTCCGGATCCGCGCGTTCGCCGCCGGCAACGTCGCCGGGCTGCTGCCGCCATCGCCCGCGGCGGGCTGCAGTTCATGCTGATCATCTGGCTGCAGGGCATCTGGCTGCCGCTGCACGGCTACGACTTCAGCGCGACCCCGCTGTGGGCCGGCATCTACCTGCTGCCGATGACCGGCGGCGTTCCTGGTCGCCGGCCCGGTCTCCGGGGCGCTGTCCGACCGGTTCGGCGCGCGCGGCTTCGCCACCGCCGGGCATGGCTGGTCTTCGCGGCCAGCTTCGTCGGCCTGCTGCTGCTGCCGGTCGACTTCCCCTACCCGGCCTTCGCGCTGCTCATCGTGCTCAACGGGATCGGCGTCGGCATGTTCGCCGCGCCCAACTCCTCGGCGATCATGGGCAGCGTCCCGGCCCGGCACCGCGGCGCGGCCTCCGGCATGCGCTCGACCTTCCAGAACTCCGGCACGGCGCTGTCGATCGGCGTGTTCTTCTCGCTGATGATCGCCGGGCTGGCCGGCCAGCCTGCCCGAGCACGCTCACCAGCGGCCTGACCGCGCCAGGGCGTCCCGCCCGCGGTCGCGCACCAGGTCGGCACGCTGCCGCCGGTGGCGTCGCTGTTCGCCGCGGTGCTCGGCGTCAACCCGGTGCAGCACCTGCTGGCCCCGGCCGGCGTGCTGTCCTCGCTGCCGGCGGCCAACCAGCAGGTGCTGACCGGCCGGGCGTTCTTCCCCGACCTGATCTCCGCGCCCGTTCCACCACGGGCTCGTCGTCGTCTTCGCCGTGGCCGCGGGGCTGGCGCTGCTCGCCGCCCTCGCCTCGCTGCTGCGCGGTGGGCGCTATGTCCACGAGCCGATCGAGGCCGCGATTGCGAGCCCGCCGGCCGGCACTTCGGACGACAACGGCGACTCTGGTCTGACGCGGCGTCAGAACGCCCAAGGCGCCCGGGTAATGTCACGGCGTCGGCGAGACGCTGCGGCGCACCGGACCCAGACGATGGAGGACGAGGATGGCCTACAACCCCCTTGAGGTCGCAGGACCTGAGGACTACCCGGTCAAGGTCGGCAGCATGCTGCTCACCCTGGTCGATCCGCACAAGGGTTTTGAGAAGGCCTACAACCGCTGGTATGAGCGTGACCACTTCTACGGCGGCTGCATGGAGGGGCGTTACCAGATCGCCGGCAGCCGGTGGGTGGCCACCCGCGAGATGAAGTCGCTGCGCTGGCCCCAGGGCGAGAAGGTCGCGAACCCGACCGACGCAGGCTCATACGTCGCGATCTACTGGACCCTCGCCGGCCACCACCAGGAGTGGGACGACTGGTCGGTGATCCAGGTGAAGGACCTGTACGAGAGCGGTCGCGGCTTCCCCGAGCGCTCCCACGTGCACACCGCGACCTTCGACTACATCGGCGTCGACTACCGCGACCCCGATGGCGTGCCGCTCACGCTCGCGCTCGACCACAAGTACGACGCCATCATCGCCGTCTGGCTCGACGGCCGAGACGGGCGCGACGCCGCTGCCACCCACGCCGACCTCAGCAAGCAGCTACTGCCCGAGGTGCTGAACGGCTCGAAGCTGGACATCGCCGCCTCATGGATCCCGTCCGAAGGCTTCCGCGGCAGCGGGCGCTCGGGCCAGCCGATGGCGCTCGGAACACCCGGGGGCAATGAGAACCGGCTGTGCCAGCTGTTCTTCTGCGAGGGCGACGTGCGCACCCAGCTGGACCGCATGCACCGCTACACCGAGGGTGTCGAGAAGGCCGGTATCGCCGACGTCCTGCTCGCGGCCCCTTTCCTGCGCACGGTTGTCGGCACCGACACCTACGTCGACCAGATCTGGTGACGCCGCGAACCTGATCCTTAGGTTCCGGCGTACCAATTCTCAATCACTCTGCTGTCCTTTAGGCTGGGCCCTGGGCAGCTATGCGAAGACCATTCGCGACGAGGAGAAAACATGGCCATTCGGCTGGGCGATGATCGCCCCCAACTTCAACGCCGATACCACCGAGGGCACGATCGACTTCCACGAGCTGGAAGGGCGGCTAGTGGGCGGTGCTGTTCAGCCACCCGGCCGACTTCACGCCGGTGTGCACGACCGAGCTCGGCCGCACCGCCGAGCCTGAAGGCCGAGTTCGACAAGCGGGGCGTCAAGGCGATCGCCGTCTCGGTCGACCCGCGTCGAGGACCACAACGGCTGGGCGCCGGACATCGCGCGAGGTCAGCGGCAACGCGCTGAACTTCCCGATCATCGCCGACCCTGACCGCAAGGTCTCCGAGGCTGTACGACATGATCCACCCGGGCGAGGGCGACACCTCGACGGTGCGCTCGGTGTTCATCATCGACCCGGAGAACAAGGTCAGGCTCACGCTGACCTACCCGAAGTCGGTGGGCCGCAACTTCGATGAGATCCTGCGGGTGATCGACGCCCTGCAGCTCACCGACGCCAACCCGGTCTCCACCCCGGCCGACTGGACCCCCGGCCAACGTGTCGTCGTCTCCCCGGCATCTCGACCGAGGACGCGAAGGCGAAGTTCCAGGACGTCGAGGAGATCAAGCCCTACCTGCGATTCGCCAAGCAGCCGTAAGGCTTCACCCGCTCATCTGTGCAGCCGGTGCCGCCAGGTACCGGCTGCACTGCATTGTGGGGCGGCCCAGCTGCGCGCCATCATCGAACGATGAGCACCTTGCTCGAAACGCTGGGCATGTCGATCCCGATCGTCGCGGCGCCGATGGCGGGCGGCCCCAGCACACCCGCACTCGTGGCTGCCGCCGGGGCCGCTGGGGGCATGGGATTGCTGGCAGCCGGGTACAAGGCGCCCGAGCTGCTGGCGGAGCAGATCGCGACCGTTCGGGCCGCCGGCGGGACGTTCGGCGTCAACCTCTTCGCCCCGAATCCGGTTCCGGTCGACCGGGCCGCGTTCCGGTCGTACGCCGAACGGATCCAGGTGGAGGGCGAGCCTTACGGACTCGATCTCGCCCATGCGGAACCCGCGGAAGACGACGATGGGTGGAACCAGAAGGTCGCGCTGCTGCTGAACGATCCCGTTCCGGTGGTCAGCTTCACGTTCGCGATCCCGCCCGCGTCGGCCATCAAGGCCCTGCGCGCCCGCGGAACCTGGCTGGTGCAGACCGTGACCTCTGCCGCTGAGGCAAAGGCGGCCACTGACGCTGGGGTCGACGCGCTCGCAGTGCAGGCGTCGGCTGCCGGCGGCCACTCGGGCACCCTGACCCCGCAACACATCCCGCCGCAGACGCCGATCACGGAACTGCTCACCCAGGTGCGCGCCGTGACGTCACTTCCGCTGCTGGCCGCGGGAGGGCTGGCCACGAGCCGCGACGTCGGTGCCGCGCTGCAGGCCGGCGCCTTCGCCGCCGCGGTCGGCACCGTACTGCTCAGATCCGACGAGAGTGGTGCGTCGCCGACATATCAGCGGGCGATCGCGCAACCCAGCGGGCGTCAGAGCCTCGTCACCCGCGCGTTTTCCGGCCGCCCGGCGCGCGCGCTCAGCAACGACTTCACCGACCGCTATGACGCTGCGGCGCCACAGGGCTACCCGGCCGTGCACCACCTGACGAGCCCGCTGCGCCGCGCCGCGGCTGCGGCCGGAGACGCCGAGCGCATCAACCTCTGGGCGGGGTCGGGCTTCCGGTACGCGCGAGCCGAGCCGGCTTCGGCGATCCTCACCGGGCTTGCCCGCGAGCTCTGAGCGCGGCGATCAGGGGGATCCGGCGCTGGAACGCATGTCCCCGGCATGATGCATGGCCTCGTGCTGCGCTTGCCGGACGAGCCAGCGCACGGTTCGCCGCTCCCCCGGCTGCCGGGTGAAGCCCCGGTCCCAATCCGAGGTGCGGGCCATCTCGTCGATCAGCCCCTCCATGGCCGCACCCATCTCATGCAGCACCCCGTGGACATCGGCCTGGTTGTAGCGGAAACGCACGACGCGAAGGTCGTTGAAGACCGGCTCGATGGCCGGTTCCTCTCCTGCCGCGACCGGTAGAGGCGAATGGTGGACGCGACGTACACGTCGCGCATGTGGCACAAGTACTCCAGCGCTGACCACGTCCCCTCGGCCGGCCGACGGGTCAGCTCGGCAGCGCTGCACTCCTCGATCAGAGCGCGGATCTCGGCCGTGACCGTGCGCAGCCGTCCGGGGATGTCGGCCACGGCAACTGCTTGGTAGGAGAGCCGGCAGCTGAGGCAGACGTGGTCCTCGGCCACCAGAATGGGTATCGCCCCCATGGTCTTCTCGCCTCTCATCGTCACGGGCACCTCGCATTCTGCGCCGTGGGACACACCATCCTGAAAGCTCCCAATTCATCACCTCAGGCTGCAGCCGCAGGTTTTCACGCTTCAGCTTGCCCACCCCGTTGTCGATTCATGGCAGGTACTACGGGGTCCACGTTGTCGGGGGGTGTCTTGAACCTGCGCTTACTGCGTGCGCGGGTCACGCCCGCCGGAAACACCGCACCGGCCGGCCGCCGCGGCCGGCGCCTGCCGCGCGTGGCCACGCTGCTCGCCCTGGTCCTTCTCATCCCGGTGACCGGTCTCGCCGCCCTCACCGGCTCGTCGGCGGTCTCCACCTGGCGCGACCGCCAGGCCGCGATCAAGGTGCAGGCCGACATCGCCGCGCCGAGTGCGCTGATGGCCGCCCGGGCTCTGGTGGTGAACGAGGGCGTGGCGTCCGTCGCGGTGGCTAACGCGCGGGAATCCGGGCTCAGCGTCGACCGCTTCAAGCAGCTGTTCGGCGTCGACTTCGGTGCCGCGCTGCGCAGCTCGCGCCCACGCGTCGACGCCAACGCGGCCTTGCACAGCTACCCCAGCCTGAAGGCGGACCTGCAGGGGCTCGCCCGGCTGCGAGAGCAGTTCGACGCGGGGACCGCCGGCTACCGCGACGTCCTCAGCTTCTACACCGGCTTCACGGCACACATCGACGCCATCTGGCAAGGCCAGCTCGCCGACCTGCGCCGTACCGTGACCGGATCCTCGCACGGCACCGGGCTGCTCGCCGAGCGCATCAGCGTGCTGCCGACCGCTTACGCCGTGCTCACCACCACTGTCCGCCGGGCTGCCGATACCAACAACCTGCTGCGGCCGACGGGCGACGCCGGGCCCCTCCTGCACGGGTTGCTGGAAGCCGACGGCGAGTACGCGGCCAACGCCAAGGCCGTCTCCGGCCGGCTCGGACCGGAGGCCGACGCTGCCTGGAAGGCGATGGAACGCGATCCGGCAGTGACGACGTTCCAGCACGTCATCACCCAGATCGAGGACCTGACCCTGGCCGGCAAGCCGTCACCGCTGGCCGGTGACGCGGTGGCCCACGCCCACGCTTTCGCGGATGGCGAGCGCTGGCTCGCCGACCTTGACGCCGTCGTCCAGGGCGCGGCTGCCGACGTGAGGGCGGTCGCCAAGAGCCAGGCCCACGCTGCCGCCGGCAGCTTCCAGCTCGAGATGGCCATCTTCCTGCTGAGCGTGCTCTTCGCCGCCGCCGCGGCGGTCTTGCTGACCCGGTCGGTCGTGCGCCCGCTGCGCCGCCTGTCCAACACCGCTCGCCAGGTCGCCGAGGGAGACTTCACGCTTCCCGCAGTCGTCGGCAGCGGCCCGCGCGAGGTGGTGGAGACCGTCCGGGCGGTGGACGACATGACCGCCGTCCTCGCCGCGGTCGAGTCGTTCACCGTGACGCTGGCGCAGGACCCCACCTCGGATTCGCTCGACGTGCCGCTGCCGGGCCGCACCGGCCTAGCCCTGCAGACCACGCTGGACCGCTTGCGGGAGTCGGTACGCGAGGCGGAACGCCAGCGCGTCAGGTTGCACGAGGTCGCCACCCGCGATGGCCTGACCGGCCTGTTGAACCGGGAGGCTGCCCTCGACTCCGTCACCAGGGAGCTGACCCGGGCCAGGCGCGATCACACCACCGTGATGCTGCTGTTCATCGACCTCGACGGCCTCAAGGCGATCAACGACACCCACGGGCACAGGGCCGGTGACGACGCTATCCAACTCGCGGCCCGGGCACTGCGGGGGGCGACGCGCGCCGACGACATCGTGGCACGCCTGGGCGGAGACGAGTTCCTGATTGCCGGCGGGCCGGTCCACGACCACGGTGACGTCCAAGCGCTCGCCGACCGGCTTCATCGGGCGATCGCCGAAACTGGGCTGGAGACCGGCCGGCTCTCCGTCGCGCTGCAATGCAGCATCGGCGTCGCGCTGTCCGAGCCCGGTGACAACGTCGAGTCCCTGATTCACAAGGCGGATCAGGCGCTGTATGCAGCCAAGAAAGAGGGCCGCAACCAGACGCGCTGGCACGCCCTGCGCAGCTCGGGGATCGAGACCTCGCGCGCGCCACAGGGCCGCTGATCACGGCAGCCGGCGCGAAGCAGGACCCCAGGATCCTGACGATCCCTGCGGGGGTCCAGAACCCCACCCGGGTGCCGGCGCCTCGGGCGAGGCGCAGACTGGCCCCATGAAGTTTCTCGATGTCGAGCGGTCTCGGTCAGGTCAGCCGGATCGGACTCGGCACCTGGCAGTTCGGCTCGCGCGAGTGGGGCTACGGCGACAGTTACGCCTCGGGCGCCGCCCGCGACATCGTGGAGCGCGCGCTGGAGCTCGGGGTCACGCTGTTCGACACCGCCGAGGTCTACGGCTTCGGCAAGAGCGAGCGCATCCTCGGCGAGGCGCTGGGCGAGGCACGCAGCGAGGTGGTGGTCGCGAGCAAACTCTTCCCGCTCGCGCCCTTCCCACCGGTGATCCGCCAGCGCGCGCAAGCCAGCGCGCAAGCGGCTCGGCCTGGACCGCATCCCGCTGTACCAGGTGCATCAGCCGAATCCGGTCGTGCCCGACTCGGTGATCATGCCGGGAATGCGGAGCCTGCTCGAGAGCGGCAACATCGGCGCTGCCGGCGTCTCGAACTACTCGCTGAAGCGCTGGCGCAAAGCCGACGACGCGCTGGGCCGGCCGGTCGTCAGCAACCAGGTGCACTTCTCGCTGGCCCATCCCGGCCCGCTGCACGATCTGGTTCCGTTCGCCGAGCGGGAGAACCGGATGGTGATCGCCTACAGCCCGCTCGCGCAGGGCCTGCTCGGCGGCAAGTACGGCGTCGACAACCGCCCGGCGGGGTGCGGGCCATCAACCCGCTCTTCGGCAAGGAGAACCTGCAGCCGCGCGCAGCCGCTGCTGGACACGCTGCGCCGGGTCGCGGCGGCGCACGACGCCAAGCCCGCGCAGGTCGCGCTCGCCTGGCTGCTCGACCTGCCGGCCGTCGTCGCCATCCCCGGCGCGTCCAGCGTCGAGCAACTCGAGTTCAACGTCGCGGCCGCCGATCTCGAACTCGACCCGGAGCCGCGGTCGCCGAACTCACGGCCGCGGCGGAGGCGTTCACCCCGCTGTCGACCGCCCGCACCCTGGTCAGCGAGGTGCGCGACCGGATCGGCCGCTGAGCTAGGCCCTACTTGCTGGGATGATGCGGCGGGATACTCAGGTGGGCGTTACCGCTGGCCGCGGCGCGCTTCTCAGCCCGCTTCTCCTTGATGGACTTGCCCGGCTTCTTGGAACTGCTCTGGCGAGGGGACTTGTCGGCCATGGCCGGCTCCTAAGTTTGCGTGGCCAGGCGCCACGCCCGGGTGCGCGCCCTGCTGGCGCGAGCCGAGTCCGGCCCAAAGTGACCGTCCCTTGACTATGCTCCCGACTCCCGTCAGCCACAACCCGCACCGCAATCACCCCTTCCCACCTGCGCAATCCAGCTTCGACGCGTTCTAAACATGCTGTGGGGTTTTTCACGGTTACCACCCGCGAGAAGTGGCTGGCGGGACGGGCCCTAGGCTAAGCGTCGCTCCACCGAAGGCGTGGAGCCCATGACCCGTACGCCGAATCCCGCCCCGGGCCATGGAGCCACTTTCACGTGGGCGGGAGCGGGGGACCCAATCTCCCGGGCGCGCGACTGGTGCAGTCAGTGCAATCGTCGCGTCCTTGGGGTGAAGCCGGGTCGCCAGTACGTGATGGTGACCGGCCGGGCCGCTCTTGCCCGAACCCGACAGCTCACCTCGCAGGCGCGAGAGAGGCCCGTCGTGTCCGTCCTGTCCACCGTCTCCGCGCGCCGTAAAGCCCGCCGTGCCGTCCTCGCGTCCGCAGCAGTGGTTGCGGCGGTCGCCACGGCCTCGGCCTGCTCACCGCCCAGCAACCCCCAAACGATCGCGCGCAACATCATGTTCACCTATGGCTGGGGCAGCAACACGCAGTTCAATTGCCTGAACAACCTGTGGATGCGCGAGAGCGGCTGGAACATGTACGCCGCGAACCCCTACAGCGGTGCGTACGGCATCCCGCAGGCGCTTCCGGGGTCGAAGATGGCGACCGCGGGCCCGAATTGGCGTACTGACGCCGCCACGCAAATCCGCTGGGGCCTGTCTTACATCCGGGCTGACTACGGCAGCCCGTGCGGCGCCTGGTCGCACTCGCTGGCCACTGGTTGGTACTAAACAGCGCATAACCCCCTTTACGGTCAGGTGCCCGATTTTCCCTCGGGCGGGCACCTGACCGGGGGACCTCCACCGAAAGGTGGGCAGCTTCGCATCGCCACGGGATTCGACAACAGGACGTTCAGCGTTCTTCGTCGGGCATGAGCCAACGCCGCGGCCCAGCACACGACCGGCAGGTCCTCACCCAACCGCAACGTTCGGGCCCCAGTCGCCTGCGGCACCGGCGGCTACCTCCATCGCTGGGGAACGCGCCTTCGGCTGGGCTGGAGCGGCGGGCCCGCCCGTCCGCGTCCCCGAGTCGGACGCCTGGTATTCGTCATCCTGAGCGTTGCTTGCGGTTGTTCACAGGGTCGTCAATAGGGTGGTTGAGCTGCCCGTTCGATGCTAGACTCGAACACATGGTCGAAGCGGAGTTCGGGGTGAAAGCAGCGCAGTTGCATGCGCTGGCCGCCGAACTCGCCGCCGCTGTCTCCGCGGATACGTCCGGGGTGCTGGCCGTCGAAGTACTGCCCGAGGTGCTGGGGGCGGGCCGTCAGCTGGATCTGCTGTCCTGCCGGCTGATCGAACGGGCCGACCGGTCCGGTGCCTTCGCCATGGATGGGGCGGCGTCGACGCAGGCGTTCGTCCGTGGCCTGTCGGGTGAGTCCGACGGGTGGGTGTCCAGGCGGGTGCAGGCCGGGCGGGCGTTGGCCGATCGGATGCCGGTCACCGGAAAAGCGTTCGGGGCCGGTGATCTCGGTTTGGATCATGCTTGGGTGATCGTGCAGGCGACGAAGGAGCTGCAGCACGATCTTGCCGCCGACCTGGAGGCGTTCCTCGCCGGGCAGGCGCCGCCTTTGACGCCACGGCAGCTGCGGGTCGTCGCCGAAGAACTCCTCGCCGCCGCCGCGCCCGAGCAGTCCGCCGACCAGGCGGCCCGCAAACACGCCGGCCAGCATGTCCACCTGTCCGAAACCCTCGATGGCCGGTGGCGGCTGGATGGCTGGCTGGACGCCGAAGCCGGCCTCATCGTCTCCAAAGCCATCGCCGAGTTCCTGCGCAAACCCGACCCCGACGGTGATCTGCTCACCGAATCCATCGGCAGTCGCCGCGCCGAAGCTTTGGTGCACATGGCCCGCCACGCCACCGCCCACGCCGAAACCTGCCACGGCGAAGGCGGCGGAAGGCACACCGTCATCGTCGGCCTGTCCCATCAGGCCCTGCTCGACGGGCTCGGTACCGCCGGCACCCCCGACGGCCAGCGCCTGCCCGCGGCGGCTGCCCGCCGGATGGCGTGTGACGCCGGGATCATCCCCGCCGTGTTCGGCTCCGACTCCGAAACGTTGGACTTCGGCCGCCGCACCCGCACCATCAGCGCCGGGCTACGCCACTTCCTTACCGCCCGCGACGGCGGATGCGTCTGGCCCGGCTGTGACCGGCCACCCTCCTACACCGAAGCCCACCACCGCCAGTACTGGATAGACCGCGGCGAAACCAACCCCGGCAACCTCGAACTGCTCTGCCTGGCGCACCATCACAAAGTGCATGAAGGCGGCTGGACCATGACCATCGGCCACGACCCCGACCACACCCCCTGGTTCTGGCCACCCGACGGACGCCCACCCCTCCAAGGCCACCGCCGACCACTCCTACGCAAGCCCGGCCAAACCCCACGGCGGATGTAAGACCCGAGCGAACGCGCGGTAACCGGCAGCCGGGCGCTTCCCGTCCAGCGTTCAGCCCGGGTCTTGCTTTCTCAGCCGGGTCCCGGGGCGATGCGGCATCGGGTCGTAGTGTCCGGGGCCATGGAAAACGATCCGGACTACGCGAACATCGATCCGCGGTCGGAGGCTAACCGGACGGGCAAGCCGTTCGTGCGGCTCGAGCGGGACGGGCAGGTGGCCGAGCTGGTGCTCGACCGGCCGGAGAAGCTGAACGCGTGGGCGTGGGGTCCGACCAACGAGCTCTGCGCGCTGGCGGACGAGCTGCGCTTCGACACCTCGGTACGGGTTGTCATCCTGCGCGGTGAAGGTCGTGCCTTCTGCGCCGGTGAGGACCTCAAGCCCGACACCCACCACGTGAAGGATCGCCACTTCGGCCGCTCGCCGGCCGAGGTCGTCCGCAACTCCTACGAGCGGGCGCGCTACTGCTTCGAGCGGTGGGCTGTCCTCGAGCAGCTGCCCCAGCCGTTGCTCGTGGCCGTCCACGGCTACTGCTTGGGCGCCGGCGTCGAGCTGGCCATGCTGGGCGACATCCGCCTTGCGGCCGACGATGCGATCTTCGCGCTGCCCCAGGCGACCATCGGGGTCGGAGTTGTCGGCGGCGCCGACCTGCGGATCGCGGCGGAGTGCGGGGCGGGCGCGGCCAAGCTGCTCGCCATGACGGGGCGGCGCTTCGGTGCCGATGAGGCGCAGCGTCTCGGGCTCGTGCAGCAGGTCGTCGCCGCCGGCGAGCTGCTGGCCGCTACCCGGTCCCTCGCCGCCGAGATCGCCGCCAACGCGCCGATCGCTGTCCAGACCATCAAGCGCACGATCAACCAGTACACCCGGCAGGGATTCCAGGAGGCTGCTCGCTATGAGGCGATGGCGAGCTCGCTCGCGTTCGTCTCCGAAGATCTGTACGAGGGTTTCGCGGCGGGCGCGGCCAAGCGGCGCGCGGAGTTCAAGGGATTCTGACGCCGCGCTGGCTGCTGGTTGAGCCATCGATCTCCAGGATCTTGAACGATCGGGCAACGAGGGCACGAACTCAACCTCACGAGCCGTACTCAGCTTTGCGTGACTTGACCCGCCTCGACGGCGAGGTGGCGGGTGATGCTGACGGCCTCGAGCATGCGCCGGTCATGGGTCACCAGCAGCAGCGTGCCGTCGAAGCTCTCCAGCGCCGATTCCAGCTGTTCGATCGCCGGCAGATCCAGGTGATTGGTGGGTTCATCGAGCACCAGCAGATTGACGCCCTTGGCTTGGAGCAGGGCCAGCGCAGCGCGAGTGCGCTCCCCCGGTGAGAGCTCCGGCGCCGGCCGGTCGACCTGCTGCGCGCCGAGCCCGAATTTGGCGAGCAGTGTCCGTATCTCGGCAGGTTCGAGGTCGGGCACGGATTGGCGGAACACGTCGAGAAATGAGCCCGGACGGTCGAAGGCGTGCCGGGCCTGATCCACCTCGCCCACGACGACGCCGGGGCCCAAGCCGGCCGAGCCCGCGTCCAGCGGCAGCCGGCCGAGCAGCGCGGCGAGCAGCGTCGACTTGCCGCTGCCATTGGCCCCCGTGATGGCCACCCGGTCGGCCCAGTCGATCTGCAACGACACCGGGCCCAGGGTGAAAGATCCCCGGCGCACCAAGGCATTTCGCAGGTTCGCCACGACCGCGCCGGCTCGGGGTGCCCGGGCGATCGACATGCGCAGCTGCCATTCCTTGCGAGGTTCCTCCACCTCCTCCAGCCGCTCGATCATCCGGTCGGTCTGGCGCGCTTTCGCGGCCTGCTTCTCGCTGCTCTCCGCCCGGAACTTGCGGACGAACTTGTCGTTGTCAGTTGCCTTCCGGCGCGCGTTGCGGACACCCTTTTCCATCCACGCCCGCTGGGTGCGGGCCCGCGCCTGCAACGACGCCCGCGTATCGGCGTACTCGTCGTAGGTGTCGCGCGCGTGCTGGCGGGCGACCTCACGCTCCTGCAAGTACGCGTCGTATCCGCCGCCGAAGACGTTGACCTGATGCTGCGGCCGATCGATCTCGACCACGCGGGAGACGACGCGGGAGAGGAACTCGCGGTCATGGCTGACGACGACCAGCGGCGAGCCCCGGCGATGCACCTCGGCGACGAAACGTTCGAGCCGATCGAGCCCGTCGAGGTCGAGATCGTTGGTGGGCTCGTCGAGCAGGAAGATGTCGTAGCGCGAGAGCAGCAGGGACGCCAGTCCCGCGCGCGCCGCCTGCCCGCCCGACAGCGCGGTCATCGGCGTCTCCAGATCGACGGCCAGGCCGAGCTCCTGCGCAACCCCGAACGACCGCTCCTCGAGGTCGGCTCCCCCGAGCGCAAGCCAGCGTTCAAGCGCCGCCGCATAAGCATCGCCGGCGCCAGGATCGGTGCTCGGGTCCGCCTCGGCAAGGGCCAGCGCAGCCTGATCCATGACTTCCTGAGCGGGGGCGACGCCCGTGCGGCGCGCCAAGAACGCCTGCACCGTCTCACCTTCGCGACGTTCGGTTTCCTGCGGTAGGTACCCGACCGTGGCCGTCGCCGGATGCAGGCTGAGCGAACCCTGATGCACGGGGTCAACGCCGGCGAGGATGCGTAGCAGCGTCGACTTTCCGGCACCGTTGGCTCCGACGAGTCCCGTCACGTCCCCAGGACCGATGACGAGATCGAGGCCGGTGAACAGCACCCGATCGCCGTGGCCGGCGCCGAGATCCTTGGCGACGAGGGTGGCGGTCACGTTTGATCAGGCTAGCGGCACGGCATGATCGGCGAATGAATCCCCACGTCAGTCGCCGCAACGTGCTCCTGGGTGGCGTGGCGGGAGTCGCCGCGACGGGCTTTGCCGCCTGCTCCGCCTCCACGACCGGATCGGCAGGGCTCACGGCCACGCGGCCGAGCACCGCGGTCTCTGGCTGCTTGACGTCCTCGGCTACGTAGCGGCCGCCGGCAACGCGAGCACGCCGGGATCATTCGCCCAGCCCATCACAACCAGCGGCGGGGCTCAGGAAAGCCGTTTCGTCAACTCCCGCCCGGGAGTGCTCACCGACTTCGGCGCCGAGACCGCCACCCACTGGAGCGGTTACCTGGACGGCGCGGTGAGCTCGGGCGAGCGCGTGGCAGCCGAAGCGATCAACGCCTGATCGCGGAATTCCTCAGATCTCCTGACGGCGAGTCAGATTCCGCTAACATCTGGACTATGGCCCAACGAACGATCGTTTACCTTGAAGATGACCTCGGCGGCGGCGACGCTGACGAAACCCTGAGTTTCGGTCTCGACGGCCGGTCCTATGAGATCGACCTGAGCACGAAAAACGCCTCGGCGCTCCGCAAAGCGCTGGAGCCCTACGTGGCGGCGGCGCGAAAGGCGAGCAGCCGCAACGGCTCTGCGAGCCGGGGAGCGCGCGCGTCAGCCGGCACCGGGCCAGACGCGGCGACCCTGCGCGCCTGGGCATTCGAGAACGGATATGACGTGAATTCGCGCGGGCGAGTCTCGGCGGCTATTCGCGAGGCATATGAAAGCAGCTGACCTGGGTCAGATGAAAAGTAGTTGGGCGCCGTCGGTCTTCTCGATGAACTCAGCCGCGCTGATGATGCCTTCCACGTCGTCGCGGAGATCTTCCGTGCCCAGCTTGTTCATGTCGGCAGACATGCGGCACGCCCACAGATGGCCACCGGACGCGACGATCTGATCGAGGAAGTCGGGAACCTCGGGCACACCGAGGTCGGCAATCTGCTTCTTCAACATCTTGGTCGCCAGACCGGTCATGCCCGGCATCGGGGCCAGCGCCTGAGGCATGTGACGGTCACCGCCCGGAAGATGCATGGCCGCGTTGCCGGCAGGACTGAATTGCAGGTTGTTCATCCGCGATTTGGTGATCATGTCGAAGCCCCAGAAGGTAAAGAACAGCTGGGTATCGACGCCCTCGCCAAGGGCCGCGTTCGCCAGGATGAGACCCGGATACGCCATATCCAAATTGCCCTTGGAGCAGATGACGGCGAGCCGGCGCCCGCTCGGGGTTTCGTCGCCGAAGTCGGGAACAATGGCCGAGCGCGGTTCAGTTGCGGTCATGACGTTCGCCCTTCTCAGACGCAGCCGTGGGGCTTGGGCAAGCCGGCGATGTACGCCATCTTCTTCGCCGGCTTCTTGGGAAACAGCGCGAATTGCTCCTTGACGGGGACCCCGCCGACGGTCTGCACGCGGCGACTCGTCGCCGTCTCCCCCTGCGCCTTGTAGTCCTCCCGCAGGAAGCGGATGACCTTCCAGTGAGCGTCGTTCAGTTCGATGCCGATCTGGCGGGCGAGCACCGCAGCCAGCTCCTCGTCCCACTCGTCGTACTCGGTGAGGAAGCCTTCGTCGTCGACGTGCACGGGGTGGCCGTCGAGCTCGGTTACAGGCATGGAACTCCTATCTCGCGACGGTGTGCCGGGCCCCTTGGGGCTCAGCACGCTTGCCGGCCATCGACATCAGGACCGGCACCGGTATCGGGCGACCCTTCAAGAGCAGATGCCAGTAGGCCCAGCGGAACCCGAGCTTGCCCCAGTGATTGGCGCGGCTCTCCTCGAGCAAGCTGAACGGGCCGATCCCGGGGACCGGGTACTTGCCGGGCAGCGGCTCGGTGTCGTAGTTGAAGTCGATCAGCAGTCCCTGGCCATGCCCGGACTCGATGAAGCAATTCGCATGACCGTCGAACAGCCGGGTCATCGGGCGCCCGTTCACGTGCTCGATGAAGTTGTCGGCGAACATCTCGACCGAGAAGTGCGCGGTCGAGCCGGCTTTCGAGGTGGGGATGTCCGAGGCGTCACCCAGCGCGAAGATGGTGTCATAGGCCTTGCACAGCAGGGTGTGCTTGTCGACGGGGACGAAGTTCAGCTCATCGCCCAGCCCCGAGCGCGCGACGAAATCGGCGCCCATGTTGAGCGGCACCGTCACCAGCAGATCGAAATCGATCTCGCGCTCGTCCATCGAGACGAGCTTGCTCGCCTGCGGCTCGATCCGGTCGACCACGAAGTCCGGCTCCAGGGCGATCCCGCGATCGTCGAGCATGCCGCCGAGGTGCTTGGACGCCACCGGCTTGGTGAACGCGCCCTCCAACGGCGTCACGTACGTGATGTCCACCCGGTCTCGCATCCCGCTCTCGCTGAAGTAGGCGTCAGCAAGAAAGGTGAACTCGAGCGGCGCCACGGGGCACTTGATGGGCATCTCCACGACGTGGACGACCAGCCGGCCCCCCTCCCAAGAAGCCAGCTTGTCGCGAAGCGCGATGGCGCCTTCCAGGGTGTAGAAGTCGAAAACGCTCTCGTACCACGCGCCATCGGCCATTCCCGGGGTCTGATCGGGTCGTGGGCTCACCCCGGTGGCGATGACGAGGTAGTCGTACGGCAGCGAGCGTCCGCCCGCAAGCGTCACGCGCTGCTCGTCGGGATCGACCACGTCAATCTCGCTGAGCACCAGCTCGACCCCGTCCGGGATGAAACGGTGCCGCGGCCGGATGAGCTCTTCCGGCGTCGCCGCCCGGAACGGCAGCAGCAGCAGGCCGGGCTGGTAGACGTGATCGTCATCCTGGTCCACGACCGTGATCTGCCATTCCTCACGGGGCAGGCGGTGGTGCAGCTTGTTGACCACCATGGTGCCGGCGGTTCCGGCGCCCAGTACCACGAGCTGCTTCATCAGGCCGCCTCCCCTTCCCGATACCTCCGCTTCCAGCCTCATCCGGATTGCTCATCCCTGGCAGAGCCCTAAGTCCCTACCCCATGGGGTATACGGCTCTGACCTGCCCAGCGCGACCGTCGCCGGCGCAGCAAGAAGTGGCACCATGGGCGCAGATGAAACTCTCACGCGGCTGGTCCTGGTTCCTGGTGGCGTTCGGCGTGTGGTCGTGGATCATCTGGCCGACCTTCATCAAGAACATCGCGAACGACAAGCGCTCCTTCACCGGCAGCACGCCACACGCGTTCTTCATCGTTCACCTGCTGCTCACCGCCGTCTCGCTGACGCTCGGCACGGTGATCGGCGTGCTCGGGATCAAGGGTCTGCGTGCCAGGAAGGAGGCCCGTGAGCCCCAGCCCGGTACGCCAGCGGATCAGCCCAAAGCCGGCTCCGTTACCTGACACGAACGCCCCGCTGCTGTCTCCCAGAGCGGGCTTTGAGCCACGGCCAATAGCGTGGCAGGACATCGTGGTCTCGGCGGATGGCCGCATGCTCGAAGTCGCCGCCGTCCACGGCAGTGGCGATCAATTGCACGCGGTGGAGGCGGACGAGTCCGACCCCGAGACGGTTCTGGTGACGCTCTGGCTCGCCTGGAGCGAGCCGCCCGAGCCCGGCCACTTCCGCCACCTCGTCGGCTACCCGTTCCGGGCCCGGGTGCCACTCGCTCGTCCCCTCGGCGGGCGCGCCGTGATGGACGGCGCCCTCCCGACCGAGGCGCAAGTACGCGAGCAGGAAGTGGCGGCAGCGATCGCCTGGCGCAGCGAGCTCGGCCTTCCGGTCGGGCGTGACCTCGTCGCCAAACTCGTGGATGAAGCGCGGATGCCGGACGGTCGCCTCCACGGCCAGCAGGTGCTCAGCGACGAGGAAGAGCGGTGGTACCGGCAGGTCCTCGAGAACAAAGAAGCCGCCGCCAACTTCGCGAAGGCGTGGCTCGCGGAGCAGGACGCGGACCTCGACGCGCATTCGTGGATCACCTGGGCCGGGGGCGGGGACTTCGTCCAGTACGTCACCGGCGGCGCGGCCGAGCTTGCCGCGGCCGCCCGGCAAGCCGGCATACGGCGACTACGGGTGGAGCCGGTCCGGTACGCCTACCGCGAGCTCGATGCTTTTCACACTCGCGTGCGCAAATGTCTGGCAGCGAACGGCGTCACGGTCTGGCGCAGCGGACCCGACGTGCGTAGCAACACGGTTCAACTCAGCATCAGCGGTGACCCCGCAGCGGTGGAGCAAGCTCGCCGTTGGGCGAAGTCCGTCGCCCCCGAGGACGCCGTGAGGATCATCGCCGTCAGCTGACGGTGATGATCCCGGCCCACCGGCAGGATGCCGGCGCGGCTACGCGGACTCGGCGGCGAGCAGCTTCTCGATGCGCTCGAGGGTGTCGGTCATGGCCTTGATCGTCTTGCCGCGGGCCGGCTTCGCCAGGATCTTCACCACCTCCTGGGAGATGTCCCAGCTCTCCCGCACCCGGGTCCCGCCCTCGACGGGCTCGAGCTCGTAGCGCCAGATCCGGCCGCCGGCGAGCTTGCCCAGGATCCGGCCCGGTGGCCGCGTCTGCCACGCGATCCGCCGATCGGGCTCGAATTCGATCACGGTGTTGACCATCGAGTACGAGATCCCGAGCTTCATCGACATCCCGAACGTCGAGCCGAGCGCGAGCGTCTGGCCCGCAGTCTTGACGCCCTTGACCGTGCCGGAACCGTCGATCTCAGGGTGACGCCCCGGGTCGGCGAGGATCGCGAAGATCCGCTCAGGCGTCGCGGGGATCACCCGCTCGACGGTCTCGACGTCACCCGAACGTCCAGCAGAACCTGCGGCAGTGCCCTGATCACTCATGGTCCGGGACGCTACCCCGGACCTGGGGCCGAGCCCCGATCGGAAGGGCGACTGCGAAACGCAATCGAGACGTCACACTCAGCGACGCTCAATACCGACCCCGCGAGACCGAAAAAGTACTTGTGGAACGGAATCATGCGCGCACCATTCGTCGCTGGACGATTCCGTCGTGCCTGGCAGTCGCGCTGGTCACGGCCGCTGTTCAGGCTCCCGCGGTAACCGCCAAGCCCCACGCCGCCACGAACCAGCTGGCCCCTGCCGACGTGACCGCCGCCCGGGTCTCCGGCCGTCAGGTCCGCCCCGTCGTACTGGTCGTCGGTGACAGCCTGGTCGTGCAAGCCGCCGACCAGCTGCGCGCCGAATCCAATTCCGGGGTCGAGGTCCGCGTCACCGACCGGCTGGGCACCGCGCCCTGCGACTGGACGGGTGGCGACTTCGAGGCGGCGCTCGCCGCAGCTCACCCGTCGGTCGTGGTCCTGGCCTTCAGCGGCAACCCTGGCGCGGCTCCGGGTTGCGTCAACACGCACCTCGCGTACCCGCTGTCCGACCTGCTGAACAACTACCGCGCACACCTGACCGACCTCGCCCGCCGCGCGACCGCCGCCGGCGCCGCTGTCGTGCTCTCCACCCCGCCGGCTCGCAACCCGCTGGTTCCGGCGCCGGCAGCGGTGCCCACTCCCGCCGAGCGCACCCACCCCATCCCGTTCTACGGCTTCCAGGGCGTGCCGCAGATCCGTAGCCTCTACGCCGACATGGTCCGGGCCTCCGGCGGACGCTGGCACCTGAGCAACGCCGCGGCGCTGGCCGTATCGCCCGACTTCGTCTTCCACCAGACCCTCGCCTGCCAGCAGGCCGACGGACCGTGCCCCACCGGCTTCGTCGCCGTGCGCAAGGGCGGCACCGATGCCATCCACCTTGACCGGGCCGGCCACGGCGCGCGCCGCTTCGCCCAAGGCCTGGTGTCGGCAGCGCTGGCAGCCATCAACGAACCCGCAGGCGTCTGACGCCGGCTGAGACCAACTCGAGCACGCTCAAACGACGCGGCCAGGCGCTCCCGAGTCGATGACGACCGCCAGCCCCGCGCGAGCCCAGGCTTCCATCCCTCCGGCCACGTTCGCCGCCTCGACACCTGCCCGCAGCAGCGCCTGGGTAGCGACGGCCGAACGTCCGCCGACGTGGCAGATCACCAGCAGCGGCCGGCCTTCGGGGAGCCGATCCAACGCCAGCTCACCCATCGGGAGGTGCTCTGCGGCGGCGGCGTGCCCGGCCTCCCACTCGAAGCCCTCACGGACGTCGAGCAGGCTCGCCCCGGCGGCCAGTAGTTCGTCGACCTCGGTGACGGCGACTTCCGCCGGATCACGTGACATCAGGTGCGCTCCACTCTCAGGCAGGTGCAAGCCTCACGGCAGGTGCAAGGACGCGCCCTGCCAGTACTTGAGCAGATCAGCGTACGGAGACGTGGTCGAGATGCGCACGTAGAACAGCGCGCTGTCATAGGACCAGAGCAGATATGAGGTCCCGGCCGAGGCGTAGCAGACGATCTGGCCGTTGAGGACCTTCGGGGTCTCGGTGAAGTTCCACGTGCCCTGCTGCGGGATCTTCGTGCAGGCGCCGGGCTTCGCCTTGAAGGTGCTGATCTGATCTGACAGCGCGGACTTCAGTGCGGTCAGGCTCGGGGCGCCGTACGCCTCGACGACCGACGGCACGACCCCCGGAGGGCTCGGCGATTGTCCACCCTCGGGGTCGCACGTGATCGCGGTGCTCAGGTGCGAGTCGACGCCCGCCAGGATCGGCTTGCAGCTCGCTCCGTCCACCAGCCCGGTGGGGAGCTTGGCGAGCAACGCCTTTTCGGGTGCGGTCAGCGGCCGGATCAGCGCGGCGATCTTGACCTGCGGGGTGATGGCGGACGTTCGGCCGGCCTGGTTCACGGCCTGGACGGCGTAGCTGTGCGGGTTGGTGTCGGTCACCTTGACGGTGAAGGTGGTGGTGCCCGATGACGGCGTGCCGATGGGCCGGCCGTCTTCGTAGACGACGTAGTGATCGGTGGTGCCGCCGCCGGGATTCCAATGAACGCTCACCTCGCCGCGGCCGGCCGTCACGGTCACGCCCCCGGGGATCCCGGGGACCGACTTCTTGCTCGCGACCAGCAGCACGGTCACGGCAACGGCAGCAGCGACGAGGGCGACGAGACCTCCCAGCACCGCCGCCAACCTGCCCCGGCTGCGCCGCTTGGGCGATGGCGAGGGGCCTCCCACGGGTTGCGGGTAGGGCAGCGGGGTATCAGGGGTGCCCGGGGACGCGCCCAGCCGCTCAACCTCGGCGACCAGCTCGGCCAGGACCGGGGGCGGCGCGCCGTTCCACGCGACGGTGTGGAACTGGCCCGGTGCCTCGACGGTCAGGGCGGTGCTCGGGCCCCATCCGCCGGCCAGGGTGCTCGGCATGGTCAGTACCCGGGAGCCAGCGATGAGCCGGACCAGCCGCCGCGCCAGATCGGGCGCGAGCTGCTCGGTGGAGATCGGCCCGTACTGCCGGAAGCCTCCGGGCGCCGCCGGATCGTCACGGCGCAGCCCAATGCGGTGGACCTCAGTGCGCGAAACGGAGGCGGCGTGAGGCACCGCCGAGGCCGGCAGGAGCGTCGGCGGTGGTGCCGTCACGAGCGTCGGCGAGGCACTGATCGCCTCGCGCGCCGCCCGCGCCAACTCCCCTGCCGACGCGTAGCGATCCTCGCGCCGCTTGCTGAGCGCCGCGGCGAGCACCCCGTCAAGCGGCGCGGGAATGCCGGCGACCTCGCGGCTCACCGGTACCGGCACCTCGGTCTGCATGATGTGCCAGAACGACGCGACCGAATCGCCCTGCAGTGGCACCCGGCCAGTGAGCATCTCGTAGAGCACGCAGCCGAGGGCATAGACGTCGACCCGGCGATCAAGCTCCCCTGAGCGCAGCTCGAACTGTTCCGGGGCCGCGTAATGCAGGGTAGCGACCACGTCACCCACGCCGGTCAAGCCGAGCGAGTCGGCAGCCGAGCGGGCGATACCGAAGTCGGTCAGCAGCGCCCGTTCACGGCCCGCCACGTGACTCGTGACCAGGATGTTGGCCGGTTTGACGTCACGATGCAGCAGCCCGCGGGCGTGGATGGCATCGAGTCCGGCCGCGACGCATTCGGTCAGTCCGACCGCGCGCTCCACCGGCAGGCGCCCTTCGGCCTGCAGCAGCTCGGCCAGATCGCGGCCTTCGACGTACTCCATCGCCAGCCAGAGCCGCCCATCCTCCTCCCCGCGGTCGTACACCCGCACGACGGACTCGTGCTGCACCTGGCAGGCCAGGTCGGCCTCGGAGCTGAACCGCTGCCGGTAGACCTCGTTACGCGAGAGCTCCTCGGACATGAGCTTGACGGCGTCCGAGCGCGGCAGCCGGGGATGACGAGCGAGGTAGACCTCCCCCATGCCGCCCCGGCCGATGAGCCGCTCGACCCGGTAACCGGCGAACAGGGATCCTGGCGTCACCATGGACGCGTGCTTCCCGGACGTCCCCCGCGCGCCTGCATCCGCCGATTATGTACGGCCTCGCCGTGCCCGGCCGGTGAAACGAGGGCCCGTGGCGGATGAGCCGAACGCACCGGCGATCATCGGTATCGACCTCGCATGGGGCACCCGGGCCCTGACCGGGGTTGCCGTTCTCGACGCGAGCGGCGGGCTGATCAGCACGGCCAGCGTCCGCACCGACGAGGAGATCGACGCCGTCCTGAAGCCCTGGATCAACGGGCCCTGCGTGGTCGCGCTCGACGCCCCGCTGCACGTGGTGAACCCATCCGGCCGGCGGCCCTGCGAGGCCGAGCTGTCCCGCGCGTTCGCCGGCCAGCACGCCGGCACCTATCCGTCCAACACGGGCCTGCCCCATTTCGCCGACGGTGGCCGGGCGGCCCGGCTGGCTCGCCGGTACGGGCTCGCGATCGATGCGAGCGTGGCCCCGGCCGCCGGGCAGCGCCGCGCGGTGGAGGTCTACCCGCACAGCGCGACGGTGGCCCTCTTCGATCTGGATCACGTCCTGAAGTACAAGGCTCGCCGGGGGCGCACGCTCGCGACCCGGAGGGCCGCGCTCGACCGGCTCGTCGAGCTGCTGGCGGGCCTGGCAGCGCCATCCACGTTGCCGAGGCTGCACGCCGGGGACGGTTTCGCCCCGCTGCGGCGCGCGGTCGCGACCGCCGCAACCGGGGCCGCCTTGCGCCGGCTCGAGGATCCGATAGACGCGATCGTGTGCGCGTACGTCGGAGCGCTCTGGCTGGCCGGCCTCGCGTGCGTCATCGGCGACAGCGAGACCGGAGCCATCGTGACCCCGGTCCAGGAACGTCATCGACGGCTGCTGGGATGGCCGCCCTGCCGGAGCCACGCAGGCGATCCGGCTCGCGCGGGTGCGCAGATCTGCTCCGGCGCGACCGGTTCGCCCTGACACCGGTGGTGGTGTCGCTGCGGCTGAGCACCCGGGCGGACGCAGGCGAGCTGACTACTGCTGGCAGTACGGGCACCAGTAGAGATTGCGGGCGACCAGCAGCTCGGTACGGATCGGGGTGGCGCAGCGCCGGCAGGGCTCGCCCGTGCGGCGGTAGACGTAATGGGCATCGTCGCGCGTCGGGCTCCGCCGGCGCCCCGGCGGCCGGTCGGCCGGCAGCGTCGTCACGATGCGCCCGTCCCGCACCCCGAGTCGCATCAGGGGCACCAGATCGTTCCACAGCGCGCGGAACTCCTCGGAGCTCACATCGCGTCCCATCCGAAACGGCGAAAGGCCCGCCCGGAAAAGGACTTCCGCGCGATAGACGTTGCCGACCCCCGCCAGCACCGTCTGGTCCATCAGCAACGCTGCGACCGCCGTGCGGCTGCGCGACAGCCGCAGCCACGCCTGCGCAGGATCAGCGCGCGGCTTGAGCGGGTCGGGACCGAGGCGCGCCAGCAACGCCTTCACCTCACCGGGAAGCAGCAACTCGCACGCGGCCGGACCGCGCAGATCGGCGTAGCTCTCGCGGCCGGTGAGACGAAGCCGCAGCGCCCCGCGCGGCTCGGGCGCCGGCAGCGTTCCCGGGATGAACTTCCCGTAGAGGCCGAGGTGCACGTGCAGCCGTTCGGGTAGTCCCTCGAAGCGATACAGCAAGTGCTTGCCGTACGGCTCGACCCGCTGCAGCACGCGTCCGCTGATCGCCGCCGCGCCGACCTCGAACCTGCCCTGCGGGCTCTGCGCCGTGACGACGGCCCCGCCGAACAGCCCGCGGTGCTCGCGCGCCAAGCGATGGATGGTGTGACCCTCGGGCATGATGGCCAGCGTGCCTAATCGGCCGAGCCGGCGACAACCCCGCCCCGCGCATGACGCAGGTCACAGCAAGGACGGGCTGGGCGGGCTGGTCGGGGCCGGGCCGTCCAAGGTGGGGGCTGACGGCGCCATGCGCGCCCGGGACGTCGCCCGTCCGACACCGCAGGACCTCGCCGAGGCCGAGCGCGACCTGGTGATCCGCCACGCCGCCGCGCGCGCCGACACCCGCCCGCTCCCCCACGGGATCGCCCCGGCGCCGGTACCGGATCGCCCTGCGGCGCCCGAGCATCACCCGGGCAAGAAGACGCGCCCGACCCCGCACCCCCCGCCGCACCGGGAGGGCGATCAGCCACCGAGGCTGGGCGACGGGAGCACACCCGAGCGTTCGTAGTCGGTCAGCATGGCGATCCGGCGCTCGTGGCGCGGTTCCGCGGAGAACGCCGTCGCGAGGAACACCTCGGCGTAGTGCACAGCGTCCTCGATCGGGTACTGCCTCGCCCCGAGGCTCACCACGTTGGCGTTGTTGTGCAGGCGGCCCAGCTCAGCGGTCTGCTCACTCCACGCGAGCGCGCAACGCACCCCGGGCACCTTGTTCGCGGCGATGGCCTCGCCGTTACCCGAGCCGCCGATGACGATCCCGAGCGACCCGGGTTCGGCGGCCGTCGCCGCGGCAGCCGCCATCACGTACGGCGGGTAGTCGTCAGCGGAGACGTACGTCGCCGGCCCGTGATCGACGGCTTGGTGGCCGAGCTCGCCGAGGCGCGCGACCAGCGCCGCCTTCAGCTCGAAACCGGCGTGGTCGGAACCCAGGTGCACGCGCATGACCAGCAGTGTGCCGCACTCGGCGGGGCGAGGAGTCTTCCGCGTGGCTGCTGACCGCGAAGGATCAGCCGAACGTCGGCCGCTCGCTGCGGGTGCGCTTGAGCTCGTAGAAGCCGGGGGTCGTGGCGACGGCCAGCACCCCGTCCCAGAGCCG
The DNA here is from genome assembly GCA_963765845.1 of uncultured Actinomycetota bacterium. Lineage (GTDB taxonomy): Bacteria > Actinomycetota > Actinomycetes > Frankiales > Frankiaceae > DATAZK01. Next base: position 72,528 of record CAVXYJ010000007.1, on the reverse strand, counting down.
GCCGGCATCCTCACCCTTGGGGCACGGCGTGACGACCGGGCCGAAGAACGCGGTGCCCGCCACGGCGACGATCGGCGTGCCGACATCGGTGCCGACCCGCTCGATGCCGTCCTGATGACTGGCCCGCAACTCCTCGTCGTAGTCCGTGCTGGCGAAGGCGTCGGCCAGCGAGGCCGGCAGGCCCGCATCCACCAAGGCCTGCTCGATGACCGCGAGCTCCAGCCGCTTCCTGCCCGGGTGAGCGAGGTTGCCCATCGCCGTGTACAGATCGCCCAGCAGATCGTTCTCGGTGCGGGAATCGACCCCGGCGCCGCCCTCGCGCTGGCGACGTGCGGCGGCCACGCACACCCGGGCCGGCCCCCACGCCTTGCGCATGAGCGCGTTGTACTTCTCGCCGAAGTCGCGGCCCTCGTTGAGCACCGCAAGGCTCATGAGACGCCATCGCGTCGTGACCGGGCGCACCTGCTCCACCTGCAACATCCAGCGCGAGGTGAGCCAGGCCCAGGGACACAGGGGGTCGAACCAGAAGTCGGCGACAGTCGTTTCACCGCCGGCTTCAGCTGCGGCTTTTGCGATGGATTCGGTCACCTTCACAGCGTATGGCGCGCTCATCGTGACGTTGACCGGAAAAGAATGGAAAGATCTGGCGCACCATGGCTGACAACCTCACCCGCGATGAAGCCCGGGCCCGCGCCGCGCTGTTGAACGTCTCCTCCTATGACGTGGAGCTGGATCTCAGCGGCCCCGACGACGCGACGTTCCGCTCACGTACAACCGTGATCTTCACGTGTCGCAAACCCGGGTCATCGAGCTTCATCGAGATCGCAGCCCCCTCGTTGCGCGGCGCGACGCTCAACGGCGCCGGTCTCGACCTCAGCAACTTCGACGGCAGCCGGCTCATGCTCAGCGATCTGGCCGAGGCGAACGTGCTGGTGGTCGACGCCGATTGCGCGTACTCGCGTACGGGCGAAGGGCTGCACCGTTTCGTCGACCCGGTCGACGGCGAGGCCTACCTCTACAGCCAGTTCGAGACCTACGACGCCCACCGGATGTACGCCTGCTTCGACCAGCCTGACCTGAAGGCGAACTTCGAGCTGCGGGTGACGGCACCGGAGCACTGGACCTGCATCAGCAATGGGGCCGGCGCCCGCGAGGACGCTCACCCGGGCCAGTGGAACTTCGAGCAGACACCGCGTGTCTCGACCTACATCACCGCGCTCATCGCCGGGCCCTACCACGCGGTGTACGACCAGCACGACGGCATCGACCTGGGGCTGTTCTGCCGCAAGTCGCTCGCCGAGTTCCTCGACCCCGGGGAGCTCTTCACGGTCACCAAGCAGGGCTTCGACTTCTTCCACCGGGTCTTTGACTACCGGTACCCGTTCGGCAAGTACGACCAGCTCTTCGTGCCGGAGTTCAACGCGGGAGCGATGGAGAACGCCGGCGCCGTCACGTTCCTCGAGGACTACGTCTTCCGCAGCAAGGTGACCGACGCCCGCCGGGAGCGCCGCGCCGAAACGATCCTGCACGAGATGGCCCACATGTGGTTCGGCGACCTCGTGACCATGCGGTGGTGGGACGACCTGTGGCTGAACGAGTCCTTCGCGACGTATGCGTCAGTGCTTGCCCAGGTCTCGGCCACCCGCTGGAAAGGCGCCTGGACCACGTTCGCTACCACCGAGAAGTCCTGGGCAGCCCGCCAGGACCAGCTCCCCTCGACGCATCCGATCGTGGCCGACGCGGTCGACATGGAGGCCGTCAAGACCAACTTCGACGGCATCACCTACGCCAAAGGTGCGAGCGTCCTCAAGCAGCTCGTCGCCTGGGTGGGTCAGCAGGAGTTCCTCGCCGGCCTGCGCAACTACTTCCGCCGCTTCGAGTACGACAACACCTCGCTGCGTGACCTGCTCGACGAGCTGGAGGTGGCCAGCGGCCGCGACCTGAACGGCTGGGCCCGGGAATGGCTCGAGACCACCGGGGTCAACACCCTGCGCCCACGCTTCGAGACCGACTCCTCCGGCATCTACACCGCGTTCGACGTGGTGCAGGAGGCCATCCCGGAGCACCCGACGCTGCGCTCGCACCGGATCGCGATCGGCCTCTACGACCGGACCCCCGCCGGCCTGGAGCGGCGCGAGCGGGTCGAGCTGGACGTCTGCGGCGCGCTCACCGAGGTGCCGAAGCTGCTGGGCGCCCGCCAGCCCGATCTGCTGCTGCTCAACGACGACGACCTGACGTACGCGAAGATCCGGCTCGACCCCCGCTCGCTCGCCACGACCATCGAATCGATCGGCGAGGTCAAGGAGTCACTGCCGCGCGCGCTGCTCTGGGGCGCCGCCTGGGACATGACTCGCGACGCCGACATGGCGGCGCGTGACTTCCTGCGGCTCGTGCTCGGCGGGCTGCCGGCGGAAAGCGACATCAGCATGGTCCAGACCCTGCTGGCGCGGGCGTCACTGGCCATCGACGCGTACGGCGATCCGGCGTTTCGCGCGCAGGCGCGCCAGCAGCTCACCGACGGCGTCCACGGCCTGCTCGAGAACGCCCCGCCGGGCAGCGACCATCAGCTGGCGCTGCTCTACACGTTTGCCACCGCGGAGGATCCGGCGGGGCTCGATCGCGTACGGGCGATCCTGGACGGCCGGGAGGAGCTGGCGGGGCTCGAGCTCGACACCGAGCTGCGCTGGCACCTGTTGATCGAGCTCGCGGCGCACGGGCGGGCCACGGCCGACGACATCGCCGCCGAGCTCGCGCGCGATGCCACCGCCGCCGGCGAGAAGCGCGCGGCCTCGGCCCGCTCGGCGATGCCCACCGCCGAAGCCAAGGCTGCGGCGTGGGCTGCCGTCGTCGAGCACGACGACTTGTCCAACCACATGCAGGTCGCGACGATGCGCACGTTCTGGCGCTACGAGCCCGAGCAGCTGGAAGTCACGAAGCCGTACGTGACCAGGTACTTCGACGCGGTCGGTGACGTCTGGCGGCAGCGTTCGATGGACTCGGCGCAGACCTTAACCGAGCTCCTGTTCCCCGCGACAGTGGTCTCGCAGGAGACGGCGTCGACGGTCGACCGTTACCTGGCCGAGCAGTCGCCGCAGCCCGCGCTGCGCCGGATGCTGGTGGAGGGACGCGACACGCTGGCGCGCGCGTTGCGAGCTCGGGCGTACGACACCGAGCACGGCAGCATCAGCCGCTGAACACCTGAAAGAGCACGTGGTCGCGCCAACCATCTCGGGCTTTACGTGATGCGAACATTCGCCGAATACTGCGGTGGTCGTCGGCGCCGAACATCAGGGCATGGCGAGCCGGGCCGACGTGACACTGCTGCTGCGGCGCGCCGGCTTCACACCGACCAGGGCCGAGGTGGACGCCGCGGTGGCGCGCGGGCCGCAGGCGTACGTCGCGGACGCGCTGACGCCGGGCCTTGCCGATCCCGGGGCTGACGCCACCCCGCCGCCGCAGCTCGATGATCCGGCGCAGCTGCTCAGGCAGCTCGCCAAGGCGGCTGACCCTGCGCAGAAGGCCGCGGCCCGCAAGCGCCTTCGCCGCCAGTCGCTGGAGCTCGCCGCGTGGTGGATCCAGCGGATGGTCGCCACCAGGCGGCCTTTCACCGAGAAGATGGCGTTCTTCTGGCACAGCCACTTCGCGACCTCCGTGCAGAAGGTGCGTTCGCCGGCGTTGATGCTGGGGCAGCAGGACATCTTCCGCAGCAAGGGCCTCGGCGCGTTCGACGATCTCGTCCTCGCCGTGGCCCAGGATCCGGCGATGATGCGCTGGCTGGACACGATCCGCAGCAGCAGCGCGAACCCCAACGAGAACTTTGCCCGCGAGATGTTCGAGCTGTTCGTTCTCGGCCACGGCAACTACTCCGAGCAGGACGTCCGCCATGCAGCCCGCACGTTCACCGGATGGCGCTGGACGCCGGCGCGCGGCTTTCGGATCGTTCCCCGGCTGCATGACGACGGCGTGAAGACGGTGCTCGGCCACACCGGCAATCTCGGCGGCGAGGACGTCATCAGGCTGGCGGCAGCGCTGCCGGCGTCACATCGCTGGATCGCCAGCCGCATCTGGAGCCGGTTCGGGGCGCCTGCCGCCCCGACCGATGACGTCGTCGCCGGCCTGCTCACGAGTGCACCGCCGCGGCCGCTTTCCGAACTCTTCCGTGCCGTGCTGCTTTCGCCGGCCCTGACTACCCCGAACGTCCGGACGGGCCTGCTCAAGCAGCCCGTCGAGTGGGTGGTCGGGGCGCAGCGCGCGCTCGGCACCACGCTCGCGGCCCGCACCGTACTCGCGACGCTCAACAGCCTGGGCCAGATCCCGTTCGCGCCCTCGTCGGTCGGCGGCTGGCCCGAAGGGGCGGCCTGGCTGTCCACCTCAGCCACCGGCGCGCGAGTGAGCTTCGCCGTCGCGCTCGCGTCCGCAGCGGACCTTTCCGCGCTCGCCGATGAGCCGGCGGCCGCCCGGGCTGACGCGCTCGCCGATCTGCTGGCGGTCGACGGCTGGGGGCAGCGCAGCAGGCGCGCGCTAGCGGGCGCCGCCGGGGACCCGGCCCGCCTCACCGCGCTCGCCCTCATCAGCCCGGAGTACCAGCTCGCATGACTACAACACCGTTTCCCGGGCTCCCCCGGCCACCGTCACACCGGCGGCGGCTGACCAGGCGCGGCTTCCTGACCGCCAGCGGGGTCGTCGGCGCCGCCGGGATCGCCGGGAGCGCGGCCTGGGCGTCGCTCGCGAATTCGGCCGGCAGCCGTGACGCCGGGTCGGCCGGCGGCCCCGGCGGCACGTTCGTACTGATCACCCTCTACGGAGGCAACGACGGGCTGGACACCGTCATCCCGGCAGCGGATCCGGCCTACCAGCAGGCCCGCGGCACGCTCGCCGTTTCCGCGCATGACGCGCTGCCCTTGGCGGACGGGCTGGCGCTGCACCCGTCGCTCGTGCGTCTCAAGCGCCGATACGACGCCGGGACGGTGGCCATCGTGAGCGGCGTCGGCTACCCGCAGCCTGACCACAGCCACTTCCGTTCGATGTCCATCTGGCAGACCGCATCGCCACAGACGCCGATCTCGTCGGGCTGGCTCGGACGCTGGCTCGACGCGTCCGCCGGCGCGGCGGCGAACAACGGCGGCCCGATCCAAGCGGTCGGCATCGGCGCGACGCTCACGCCCGCCCTGGTCGGGCAGCACCGATCGGCCGCGGCCGTGCCGACCGGAACCCTCGCCGTCCCGCCAGGGGCGCTCGGCACGAGCATCCGCGCGCTCTACCAGCCCGACGGGTCTACCCGGAAGCGGGACACTGCTCGACGCAGTGGCGGGCGTGGACAACGACTACATCTCGGTCGCCGACCGCCTCGGGCCGCTGCTTGGTTCCTCCGAAGGCGGCGGCGCTGGCGGCGCAGACCTGGCCTCCCAACTCGGGATCGTCTCCCGGCTGATCAAGGCCGGCGTCCCGACCCGGGCGTACGCGGTCAGCATGGGCGGCTTCGACACCCACGCCGGTGAGGAGCCCACGCATGGCCGGCTGCTCGGCGAGCTCGACAGCGCGCTGGACACGTTTCTCACGTCGGTGGCGGGCTCGCCCCATGCCGGTCGGCTGGTAGCGATGATCTACAGCGAGTTCGGCCGGCGGGTAGCGACGAACGCCAGTGGCGGCACCGACCACGGCACCGCGGCACCGGTCATCCTCTCCGGGCCCGGGGTACGCGGCGGGATGTTCGGCGAGCAGCCCAGCCTGACCCGGCTGGGAACCGGCGCTGACGCCGGCGACCTGATGGTGACCACCGACTTCCGCGACGTCTACGCCACGGTGCTCAGCGACGTCCTCGATGCCGATCCGGGCGCCGTGCTCGGCTCCGGGCGCCGCTCGCTCGGTTTCGTCAAGACCTGACCGGCCTTGCGGCCGCGCCACGGTCAGGCGACCGGCACCCCATCGAGCGCGGGAGCGTCAGCACCGCGCCGGCCAGCCGCGTCGGCCAGCTGTCGCAGCCCGTTCACCAGGCCCCCGACGAGATCGCCCACGCCGAAGGCGGAGGTCATCGTCAGCACGACGAGACCGGCCGCCTGGTCGGTGATGCGCCGCTTGGCCGCCTGCGTCGTCATGATCTCGACCAGCCGCGAGCCCGGGGCCACCAGGATCAGGACGGCAGGATCGCGCGTGCTGTCCGCGAGGTTGGCCAGCAGGTGCTCGGCCTCAAGGCGGGGATCGCGACCGAACTCGCCGACGCGCAGCCAGAAACGAATCCCGGTCTGCCCCTCAGCGGCCCGCCGGGCGCGCTCGATCCGATCGTGCTGCTCGCGGGTGAACGCTTCACCAGCGGCCATTGGCACCTCCGGCTCCAGGGAGCGCAGCCCGCTTGGGCTCGTGCTCGAGGGCGGACTCGTCACCGAACCAGACCGGCTCGAACGTCCACGGGCGTCCCGGACGGTAGCGGCGGCTCGAGCCCCGCTGTGGACGGAAGGCCAGGAGGCTGGCAAGGATGAGGCCGAGCACCGGAAGCCCGATGAACAGCAGCACCTCCAGCGGGACGCTCAGCGAATCGGGGCTGCCGACGTCGCCGATCTTGCCGATCTGATACCCCGATGCGGCGGCCGGCAGCGCAGGCACGATCACCAGCAACACGCCCAGCGCCGCGAACGCGGCCCGGATCCCGACTCTGACGCGGCGCTGGCGCTGGCGCCCAGGTTTGGTCACGATGCGAGGCTAGCTGAGCAACCGGGCAGATGGTGTGCCGACCCCCGGGCGACACACCATCTGCTACCCGTACCTTTCGATTCGGGTCAGCAGGATTCCTGCCCGACGGTGCCGGTATCTGCTTCGCTGCCGGCAGCCGGGGCAGCCCGCAGCGCCTGCGCGAGTCTCGCGGCCCCCGGGGACGCGCACAGCTGTGCGCGCGAGAGCACCCGGCCCGCACCATCCGCCACGGGCAGCCGCCAGTTCGGGTAATCGTCCACGGTTCCAGGCATGTTCGGCTGGCGAAGGTCGCCGACGGCGTCACCGAGCGCTGCGAGCAGCACCCGCGACGGGCTGAGGGCGAGCAACTCGTGCAGCCCCACGATCTGCTCCTCGAGCCCCCCGCCAATCGCCAGCCCCTTCCCGGCGAGCAGCGCGCTCATCTCGGCGCGCTCACGCGCGGAATTGACCGCTTCCGCGGCGGGATCGTTCAGCAAGCCGAGCGCAGCCCGCACGCGGACGTGCTCACCGGTGAGGAAGCCCGCCGAGGTCGGCAAGTCGTGCGTCGTGACCGACGCGACCGCCTCCGCCCGCCAGCACTCAGGCGGTACGAGCGAGCCGTCTTCATCGCGTTCGAACCACAGCACGGTGGAGCCGAGAACGGCGCGTTCCTGGAGCGTCTGGCGAACCTGGCGGGGCACCGTGCCGAGGTCCTCGCCGACCACCAGCGCGCCGGCCCGTTCGGCCTCCAGGGCGATCACACCCAGGAGGGCGTCGGCGTCATACGAGACGTAGCTACCGGCGACCGCCGAGCTGCCCTCCGGTACCCACCAGAGCCGAAAAAGCCCGAGGATGTGGTCGATCCGCAGGCCACCGCCGACACGCAGCACAGCCCGCACCAAGTCGCGCACGGGCGCGTAGCCGGTCTCGGCGAGCCGGTCAGGACGCCACGGCGGCAGCCCCCAGTTCTGGCCTTGCTGGTTGAAGCTGTCCGGCGGTGCCCCCACGCTGAAGCCGGTCGCCAGCTCGCTTTGCAACGCCCAGGCGTCCGACCCGCCCGGGTCGACGCCGACGGCAAGGTCGTGCACCACGCCGACCCGCATGCCGCTTGCCGTAGCCGCCTGCTGCGCCGCCGCCAGCTGCTCGGCGCAGCAGTGCTGCAACCAGCGATGAAACGCCGCTCGGGGTGCGAGCTCGGCGCGAGCGGCTTCCACGGCAGGGTCGCGCGGGTCCTGCAGCGACGCGGGCCAGCGCCGCCAGTCGGCGCCGTGCTGCTCGGCCAGCGCACACCACAGCGCGAAGTCATCGAGTCCGCGGCTGCTCTCAGCGTCCGGACGGTCCCGGGCGTACTCGAAGAGCAGCTCGAACGCGGCGGACTTGGCCGCCCAGACGGCGTCGCGATCGATGTGCTCACCCATCGCCACGGCGGCACCGAGCGCGTCGACGCGGGCGCGCACGTCATCGGGCGCTGCAGCGTATTCGGGCATCATTTCGGGCCGCAAGTACAGCGGCGAGCTGAAGCGCCGCGACGCCGGGAAGTAGGGCGAGTTCTGGATCGGGGCGACCGGAGCCACCGCGTGCAGGGGGTTCACCAGCAGCAGGCCGGCCCCCTGAGCCCCGCTCCAGCGGGCCAGCTCGGCCAGATCGGCGTAATCACCCATTCCCCAGGTGCTGCGGACCGCGTACAGCTGCGCCATCCACCCCCACAGCCGCGATCCCGGCAGCGGCAGCTGATCGGGCGCCACGATCAGCGCTGCCTCGGCGACCACCGCGGAATCGACGTAGGCAAGCAGGCGATGGTCGCCGAGCGGGAGTCCCGCGGGGATGCGCAGCAGCCGCTCGACGTGCCCGCCGGCTTCGTCGCGATCGTTCACCGGTCCGGGCGCGAGCGTCGTGACGTGTTCCTCGTCGCCGGTGCCTGTACGGATCTCGGCGCGGACGGCCGACCCGGCCGGGCTGTGCATCGGGACCGCACGCGGCGCCCCCTGGCGCACCACGGCCGTCGGCGGGAGCACGCGCTGCCAGCGGGCGGCCGTGTGGGCGGCGAGCGCAGCGGCCGGATCGCTGGCGTCGACTCCGAGCCCCTCCAGCACCTTGCGGACCGTGTCCTCGGCGACCGGGACCGGACGGCGGGCCCAGTCCTCGTATTCGGTGGCGACCCCGCAGGCCCGGGCGAGCAGCTCCAAGGAGAGATCCATACGGGCGGGCCTACCCTTCGATGGGCGCCGTCACCGTCGCCGGATTGGCCACACGGTAGCCGCGCAGGCCCTGCCAGATCACTGTCAGCGCGTCGAAAGGCCCGCGCAACGGCGGCCATTCGTGACCCAGCCGCTTCAGCAGGACGACGTGCAGGGTCGAGCCCGCGACCAGCCGGCTGCGCTCATCGGCGGAATCGGGGAAGCTGCTGCGTGTGTAACGCGAGTACCCGCCGTCCCACGGCACGGTCGTGTCGCGCAGCCCGTGCAGGTCGACGACATGCACCGGGACCGGGCACTTCACCAGTAGCGCGCCCGACATCACGCCGGCGCCCGCAAAAACGTCGCGGGTCTGACACACCGCCCGCCACGCCATCATCCCGCCGTTGGAGAACCCCCAGACATAGACCCGATGCAGATCGACGGGGGTGAGCGTCGCCACGTAGCGCACGAGGTCGACGAGATAGCCGACATCGTTGGCGGAATCGTGGCGGCAGCACGTCCCGGCATTCCACGCGCCGTGCTCCCCGATCGGGTAAACGAGCGCGAAGTGCTCGGTGTCGCTGAACGCCGTCGCCGCCGTCGCGCGTTCCACGCTCGCCGGCACCTGGCCAAGCCCGTGCAGCAGCAGGACGAGGGGCTCGGCCGGCCCTGCGCGGCGGCGGGCATGGAGGTAGAAGGCCCGGCCCGCCGAACCGTAGCCCTTCGGGACCGTGAGCCGGCGCGTCACGAAATTGCCATGCGCAGATGAATTTTCGGGCGACGGATGCGGCAGCGTCGCGCGAAGCGGCACCGAATCCGTCGCGCCGGCATAGGAGACCAGTGCCCCGCCGCAGATCACGCCGACGGCGACCAGCAGGCATGCCAGCGCTCGTCGGCCTGCTCCCACAGGGCCCATGCTCGCTGCTGTTGATGGAAAGCCCGTGTGTCACCGGAGCGATTCAGGCGCTCACCGCCACCGGCCGCATCCCGGTGAGGTACGCCGACCACCGCGGGTCGGGACGGCGAGCGCCGAGGACCCTCCAGGCGGCACCGCTGGGCGCGCGCGGGGGACGGTGCAGCCGCCACCCGAGGTCCGCAACGCTCCGGTCGGCCTTGGCGTGGTTGCACCTCCCGCAGGCGGCCACGACGTTTTCCCAGACATGCGGGCCGCCGCGGCTGCGAGGCACGACGTGGTCGAGGGAGGTGGCGGCGGCACCGCAGTAGACGCAGCGATGGCCGTCGCGGGCGAGAACGCCCTTGCGAGTGAGCGGCACCTCCGGCTTGTAGGGCACCTTCACGTAGCGCGCGAGGCGCACGACAGCCGGGATCGGAAGCACGATCGTCGGCCCGTGCAAGGCGCCCTCGCCGTGCTCGACGACGACGGCCTTTTCGGCGAGGACGAGCACGACCGCGCGGCGCAGCGACACGACGCAAAGGGGCTCATACGTCGCGTTGAGCACCAGAGCCTCGACCACGGGCCGCCTCCCCGCTGACTCACCGACCTGCCGAATGTCTCATACCCGGCCTGATTTCAGCAGTGACCCTTCCGGCAGGCTGGTCTGGTGCGCTACCCCGATGCCCCCCGGCTGCCCCTCTCCGAGCTCGTCGCAGGCCGGCGGATCGATGATCCTTACCGCTGGCTGGAAGATCCGCACGACCCCAGGACGGTCGCCTGGTCGCGAGCCCAGGACGCGCTCACCCGATCCACGCTGGACTCCTATCCAGGCAGGACGGCCCTGGCCGGGCAGTTGCGGACCCTGCTTTCGGCGGGCCAGGAAGCGCCGCCCCGGCCCCGGGGTGGGGTCGGGTTCCGGGCGCGCCGGGCGCCGGATCAGCAGCATGCGGTCGTCGTCGTGGGAAGCCTGACAGATCCCTCCGAATTTCAGACGCTCGTCGATCCGCAGCAGCTCGACCCGTCGGGGGCCACCACCCTCGACGCCTGGGAACCGTCGCCGGACGGGCGGCTGCTGGCCTACCAGCTCTCCCGCGGCGGCGATGAGGAGTCCACCCTGTCGGTGCTGGAGGTGTCGACCGGGCGCGTGGTGGACGGCCCGATCGACCGGACGCGCTACTCACCTGTCGCGTGGCTCGCCGACGGCAGCGGCTTCTACTACGTGCGGCGGCTGACGTCCGAGAGCCCGTTCGACCGCCGGGTGTACCTGCATCGGCTGGGGGCCGACCCGGCACAGGACGGCTACGTCTTCGGCGAGGGCAGCGACCCGCGGACCTACTTCGGGGTCGACGTCGGTGCCGGCGGCCGATGGCTGGTCGTCTCGGCGGCGATCGGGACAGCCCCGCGCGACGACGTGTGGATCGCCGACCTGTCCGATCCCGGCAGGGGTTTCGCCGTCGTGCAGCAAGGGGTCGATGCGCGCTGCCATGCCTCGGTCGCGTTCGACGGGCGGCTCTACATCTGGACCGATGCCGGCGCACCACGGGGCCGGCTGTGCGTCGCCGACCCGGCGGATCCGCGGCGCTGGAGCACCCTCGTCGCCGAGGACGAGGAGGCCGTGCTGGGCGATTACGCGGTGCTCGACAGCGAGATCCTGCTCGCGTACGCGCGCCACGCCATCGGCGAGGTACGTGCCGTGTCACGCGAAGCCGGCGAGCCGAGCCGGGAGGTGGCGCTGCCCGGGATCGGCAGCGTCCTCGGCGTGAGCGCGTCACCGCAGGGAGGCGGCGACGCCTGGATCGGCTATACCGACGCGCTCACCCCGCCGGCAGTCCTCGACGGCCACGGCCGGGTGTGGGCAGCGGCGCCCGGGACGGTCGACGTGACGGGCATCACCACCTCCATCGAGATCGCTACGAGCGCCGACGGCACCCCGATCCGGCTGCAGATCCTCGCGCGGCAAGGCCGGCAAGGCCGGCAAGGCCGGCAAGGCCCGGCACCCACGGTGCTCTACGGCTACGGAGGCTTCGGGATCAGCCTGGAGCCGGCGTACTCGGCAGCGGCGCTGGCCTGGGCCCTGGCCGGCGGAGTCTGGGTCGTCGCGCAGCTGCGCGGCGGCGGCGAGGAAGGCGAGGCCTGGCATCGCGCGGGCATGCGCGAGGCCAAGCAGAACGTCTTCGCCGACTTCGAAGCGGCCGCGCGCCACCTTCGCAGCTCGGGTCGAGCGTCCACGCTCGGCTGCCTGGGCGGCTCGAACGGCGGCCTGCTGGTCGGCGCCGCCGTCACCCGCCAGCCAGGCCTTTACGACGCGGCCGTCAGCAGCGCGCCGCTGCTGGACATGGTCCGCTACGAGCGATTCGGGCTGGGCTCCACCTGGAACGACGAGTACGGCACCGCAGCCGATCCCGTCGAGCTGGGCTGGCTGCTGGGCTACTCGCCGTTGCACGCCGTGCGGGCAGGCGTGGCCTATCCGCCGATCCTGCTCGAGGTCTTCGAGTCCGACACGCGCGTCGATCCGCTGCACGCCCGCAAGTTCGCCGCGGCGCTGCAGTGGGCCACGACCCAGGGCGACCCGCCCGGCGGGCAGGTGCTGCTGCGCTGCGAGTCTGACGTCGGGCACGGCGGTCGCTCGATCGACCGGACGATCGGCCTTAACGTCGACACGTTGAGCTTCCTCGCCGCGCATCTCGGGCTGGCAGATGGGCTGGCACAGTGGGAGGCGTGACGACACCCGAGCCGGCCCGGCCCCAGGAGCCGTTCTACACGGCGGTCGGGGGCGAGCCGACGTTCCGCCGCCTGGTGGCCGACTTCTACGCCGGAGTGCGCCGCGATCCGGTGCTGCTGCCGCTCTACCCCGACGACGAGCTCGACGACGCTCAGGAGCGGCTCACGCTCTTTCTGATCCAGTACTGGGGCGGCCCGCAGACGTACGGGGAGCAGCGTGGCCATCCTCGGCTACGAATGCGGCATGCCCCGTTCGCGATCGGGCCGGCCGAACGCGACGCCTGGCTGGCCCGCATGAAGGAGGCCGTCGACGGGCTGGAACTTGCCCCCGAGCACGCCAAACCCTTGTGGGACTACCTGCATGGGGCGGCTTTCGCCATGCAGAACACGCCCTGAAGCCGAGCCCGAAATCGGGGGAATCACCCCCTTGGGACCAACGGCAGCCTTCACCATGACCGTGAGCCTGCCGAAGGAAACGGCATGCGAGAGCTGGCAGCGGTGCTCGGTCACGAGCGCGTCCAACTCGAATTCCTGCTCTTCAAAATCCTGGCGTTGCAGCAATTGTTACGTTCCGGCGACACCCGATTCCTGCGCTGGTCGGTCGAGGAGATCCACCGCGCGAGTGAGCGGGTACGCGAGACCGAACTGGCTCGCGCCCGCTGCGTGAGCAAGCTGGCCGGCGTCGCCGGAGTGCCCGTCGAGCAGATGTCACTGAGCACGCTCGCCGAGACCGCTCCCGAACCGTGGCGCACGATCTTCGCCGACCACGACGCGGGTTTTCGCCAGCTCGGCGTCGAGACCGACGACGCCTTCGTGGCCACCGGCAAGCTGGCCGACGCCACCGGTCACGCCGTCGCCGGGCTCCTGAGGAAGGCCTACCGGCCGGCCTCGACCCTGGCAGCCGGCGGTTCGCGCCAGCCCGTGGGAACGATGGTCCTGCCCTGACGGCACGCAGTTGCCCAGCGCTCGCACTCTCTCGACGCGGCGCTACCCGCCGGGTTTCAGGCTGTCGCGGCCTTGCAGTAGGGGCAGTGCGTCCACGACGGATCGAGCTCGCGGGCGCAGGTGTGGCACCGGTGCGCACCGACGACCGTCCCGCACCACGGGCAGCAGGCCATGTCCTCGGCCACCTCGCGGCGGCAGCCGGGGCAACGCTCGGTGAGGGTCCAGGCGCCGTCGCTGGTGACGCGCAGCACCTCGTCCAGGACCGTGTCGCCGGCCAGCGCGGCGGCGATGCCGGACTGGCGCATGCTCAGTGTCCGGGACTGCTTGGCCGCTTCGGCGAGCGCTCGCTCGCCGGCGCCGGTGGCCATCGCAGTTCGAATGGCGTCAGTGATGGACAGCACCTCGAAGATGCCGGTACGGCCGCGAAACCCGGTCTCGCGACAGGTGTTGCAGCCCTTGCCCATCATGGGCGTGCCGGCGGCCAGATCTTCGGGAACCAACCCCAGCGCTGCCATGATGCGGGGAGAGGGCTCGTACGGCGCGCGGCACTGCGTGCACGGCTTGCGCACCAGTCGCTGCGCCACGACCAGGCTGAGAGCTGACGCGACCAGGAACGGCTCCGCTCCCATATCGAGCAGGCGCGCCACGGCGCCGATGGCGTCGTTGGTGTGCAGGGTCGTGAGCACGAGGTGACCGGTGAGCGACGCCTGCAGCGCGAGGCGCGCGGTCTCACTGTCGCGGACCTCGCCGACGAGGATGACGTCGGGATCCTGGCGCAGGATGGAGCGCAGACCCGCGGCGAACGTCAGACCGGCCTTTTCCGAAACGCCGACCTGGGTGATGCCGGCGAGGGCGATTTCGACCGGATCCTCCAGGGTGATCACATGCTTCTCGCGGCTGCGGACCGCCAGCAGCGTGCTGTAGAGCGTGCTCGTCTTACCTGAACCGGTGGGGCCGGTGATGAGCACCAGACCCTGCGGCTGGCGTACCGCGTGCAGCAGCGACTCGAGCTGATCCTCGTTCAGGCCGACCCGGGCGAGCGGCGGCAAGTCCTTGGCGCGCGGCAGCAGACGCATGACGATGCTCTCGCCGGGCAGCGCCGGCAGCGTGCTCATCCGGATGTCGATGTTCTCGCCGCGGGCCACGAACCGCGCCCGGCCATCCTGCGGACGCCGGCGCTCGGAGATGTCCAGTCCGGCCATGATCTTCAACCGGCTCGCGAGGCTGGGCCCGGCGATCTTCGGCACGGTCATCACGTCACGCAGCTGGCCGTCGACCCGGAACCGGACCACCACGTCGGTCGACTGCGGCTCGATATGAATGTCGCTGGCTCCCTGGCCCACGCCCTCGCGCAGGATCATGTCGACCAGCTTCACGATGGGCGCGTCATCGACGTCGTTGGCCCCGGCGGCGATCTCGGCCTCGATGGAGCCGGCGCTGCGCTCCTCGGCGAGATCGTTCAGCACCGCAGCAGCGGCACCGTCGTCGGACAGGCTCCAGACCCGGGTGAGCGCGGCCCGCAGGTCAGCATCCGTGGTGACGGCGACTTCCAGATCGGACACCTTCAGGTGCACCCGGACGTCGTCCAGCGCGAAGACGTTCGTCGGGTCGGTCACGGCAACGAGCATCCGGCCGGTCCGCGGGTTGCGACCCAAGACCATGACGCCGTTGCGCTCGGCGACCGAGCGTGGCAGCTGGCGGGCCACCGGGACGTCGACGCGCTCGCGCATCGGATCGACCACCGGCAGTTCGAGCGCGGCCGCCAGGGCCGTCGCCAGCTGGCGCTCGGTGGCGTAACCCTCCTCGACAGCGAGGCGTCCGAGACGCTTGCGCTCATGCCCGCGCTCCGACTGCGTGATCAGCAGGTGCTCAAGCTGAGCCTGGGTGAGAACACCCTGGTCCATGAGCACTTCGCCCAGCCGGCGCCGGCCGGCCGGGCGTGCCTGTGCTGGAATCTGCTCGGGCGACGGTCCGGTCGTCGGCAGGTCGACAGAAGAGCTCACACATCTCTATCGGCAGCTAGTGCCGCCAGGCAAAGTGTCCTATTGGTCCTGCGTGATCACAGCCGTCTGGTCGAGTCCGGTGATCCCGTCGGGCGGACCCTGGGAGCGGTCGCTCTGCCCCCCTACGGGCACCCCGCCGAGCACCATGACCGGCCCGACGCCCGTCCTGCCACGCTTGGCCTCATACATCGAACGGTCAGCGGCCCCGATCAGGGCGGCCGCAGGCGTCTCAGGGTGGGTCGTGACGGCGATGCCGATGCTGGAGCCGACGTTGAGCTCGAGCGGCGAACCGACGTTGACGTGGCCTGGCACGAGCGCCGGGTCGAGAGCGACCGGGCCCGCGAGAACCGACCGCACCCGAGCCGCGACCCGGACGGCGTCTCCCGGAGAGTCCAACTCTGCGCAGAGCACGACGAACTCGTCGCCGCCCCAGCGGCAAAGCGTGTCCTGCGGGCGCAGGACCCGGCCGATACGCGCCGAGACCGCCGAGAGCACCCGATCGCCCGCCGGGTGACCGTAGTTGTCGTTGACGGCCTTGAACTCGTTGAGGTCGACGAAAAGCAGGCCCACCGGTGCAATGCTGCGGCGCAGCAGCGCGAGGCTGCGACGCAGCCGGTCACCGAGCAGCGCCCGGTTGGCGAGGCCGGTAAGGGGGTCGGTCAGCGAGGTGGCACGCAACTCGTCCAGGTGTTCGGTGATGTCCCAGCCCTCGAGCAGCAAGCCGCCGACACGCTCGTCATGGGCCATGTCGTGTGCGACCACCGCAATCGTGCGCCAGCTGCCGTTCGTGTGGCGAAGCCGTACCTGCAGCTGGCGGCTGCGGCCTCCGGGCGCGAGATCACGCACGACGCCGGCGAGCAAGGGCCGGTCGGCGGGATGCAGCAGCGCGGTCATCTTGTGTTCGGCGGGCTCGGCCGCCGATTCCCACCCGAGCGCACGCGCCGTTCCCGGGTTGGCGTAGCGGATCGAAAGGTCGTCAGACACCACGTACAGCGTGCTGCCTCTCTCGACCAGCACGCGCGGGTCAGGCGCGATCATTGGATCGGTCATCCAACTCCCCCGTCGGATCGCGTCACTCGACCTCAGTCTCCCCGACGGACATGACCGTGCAGAGCGCCCGTTGGACGCACTAGGTGCCGCGCCGTCCGGCGCGACGCGCTAGTGCGCTCGCGCACAGACTCTTGACCCAGTGCCGCCGTTGCTCACGCTCCGTATCTTAGAGACCCCGAAGCCTTCGCGCTTGCGAAGCGTTCGAAAGATCCTAACTGTGCCCTGAACAGCACGAAGCCGGCACGTCATTAGTGACGCGCCGGCTCCGAACTGTAACGGAGAGTGTGAAGTTAGACCGCCAGGGACAGATCCGAGGCCGCGGTCTCGAACGCGAGACGCTGGCTCGGGACGAGCGGGCGCCGGCGGGAGAGCCGGTCGGCGTAGCTGGAGCGGCTGGACAGGGCGGCGGCGTAGGCGGCACGCCGGTTGGCGGCACGGCCAGTCTTGGGCTCGTGGTCCGCCGGAGTGTCGGAGTACTGCGCCGTGATGCCGGCCCGCATGAGGGCCAGCCCCTCCGAGCGCATCTGCGAGACGCGCGACTCGGTGACCCCGAGTTCTTCGGCCAGCTCGGCCGACGATCGGCCCTCGAGGAAGTAACCGCTGACGACGGCCTGGAGCCGATCCGGCAGCAGCGCCAGCGCGTCGCGCAGGTAGGCCGCCCGCTCGCGCTCCTCGAGCTGCGTGGAGGGGTCGACGTAGACGGTCTCGACGAGGCCGTCAGCGAGCGTGAGGGGATCGCCGTCCTCTTCGCCGCAGGGGGCGTCGAGCGACAGGACCAGGGCGCGGTGCACGCGGCCCTGGAGTTCGTGCAGCTCACGGACCGGAACCTGCATCACCGAGGCGACCTCATCCGGGGTCGGGGTGCGGCCGAGGCGGGTCAGCAGCTGGCTCTGGGCGTCCTCGACGCTACGGGCAGCAGCGCGCAGCGATCGGGGGGCGAAGTCAAGGGCACGGGCGGCGTCGACGATCGCGCCGCGGACCCGCATGGAAACCCAGCGCTCGAACGGGACACCGCGAGCCGGGTCGAACCGGTGGGCGGCCTCGACCAGACCGAGGGTGGCCGCCTGGGCCAGCTCTTCGCGGTCGGCGTGGCGCGGGTAGTGGGCCGCGACCTGGAACAGAACGTGCTGCACGAGCGGGAGGTTGCGCTCGATGAGCTCGCTCACCTCGTCACGGCTCAGGGGGCTGGCAGCGGCGACGGTGTCGACGGTGTCGACGGTGTCCGGCGCGGCACTCGGGGCCGCGGCACTCGGGGCATCGAGTACGGCTGAAGCGTTCAAGGCGGGCTCCTGTGGCGGGGAAGTCGAACAGGTGGCGGGACAGCGGACGATCACTCGGCGGTCAGGAACTCCTGGCCGGCCGCGTGGGACAGCTACCGGTACGCAGTGCGGCAACGCGAAGCTTCGACCCGTGCAGAGGGGATGTGACCAGTTGCACGAGGAGATCCCTTCAAGTCGTCCGACTGCGCTCGACCGCACCTGCATCGACCGAATGGTGTCGAACCCTTGATGGCCTTTTAGCACTATCTTCTGAGGGCAGAATTGGGCGATTTAAACGGTTTGGCGGCAATAGTCACGCCAGATGACGCCCTCAACTAGTTCTTTTGTACTAGTTATGTGCGCCTGACAGGGATCAATCGACCGGCATCAGCGGTTGGTTGAGGCGCCTGAACGCAGACCACCCGAGCGGCGGGCACCCGTTCAGGTGAGCATCCACCCACCCGGCTCAATCCCAACGTCAGCCGAGGTCGGCAGGCGATTCGGCGCTCGGGGACAGCGCTCGCAGGCCCAGTTGCAGGCCCAGTTACGGCCCAGTCAGGCTCAGTCGCGGGTGAGCTTGCGGTAGACCACGCGGTGTGGGCGCGCCGCCTCGAGGCCGAGACGCGCGACCTTGTTCTCCTCGTAGTCGGCGAAGTTCCCCTCGAACCAGAACCACTTCGCCGGGTCGTCCTCGTCACCCTCCCAGGCCAGGATGTGCGTGGCGACTCGGTCGAGGAACCACCGGTCGTGGCTGATGACGACAGCGCAGCCGGGAAACTCCAGGAGCGCATCCTCGAGCGAGCGCAGGGTCTCGACGTCGAGGTCGTTCGTCGGCTCGTCGAGCAGCAGCAGATTGCCGCCGCGCTTGAGGGTCAGGGCGAGGTTGAGCCGGTTGCGCTCTCCGCCGGACAGCACGCCGACCGGCTTCTGCTGATCAGGGCCCTTGAAGCCGAACGACGAGACGTAGGCCCGACTGGGCATTTCGAGCTTGCCCACCATGATGTGGTTCAGCCCGTCGGAGACGATCTCCCACACGTTCTTGTTCGGGTCCAGCGCCGAGCGGCTCTGGTCGACGTACGCAATATCGACCGTCGGCCCGATGATCAGCTGCCCTGCATCGGGCTCCTGCTGGCCGACGAGCATCGAGAACAGCGTGGTCTTGCCGACCCCGTTGGGACCGATGACGCCGACGATCCCGCCGCGCGGCAGGTTGAACGACAGGTCATGGATCAGCTGGCGATCGCCGAAGCCCTTGTCGAGGTGAATGCCTTCAATCACCTGGTTACCGAGCCGCGGGCCCGGAGGAATGTGGATCTCCTCCCAGTCCATCGGCCGCACGCGGTCGGCCTCGGCGGCCAGTTCCTCGTAACGCGCGACGCGGGACTTGCTCTTCGCCTGGCGCGCCTTGGGGTTAGAACGCACCCACTCCAGCTCCTGGGCGAGGTGGCGCTGACGCTTGGCGTCCTTGTTTCCCTCGATCTTCAGCCGCGACTGCTTGGTTTCGAGGTAGGTCGAGTAATTGCCTTCGTACGGGTAGGCGCGCCCGCGGTCGAGCTCGAGGATCCACTGGGCGACGTTGTCGAGGAAGTACCGGTCATGGGTGACCGCCAGCACGGCGCCCGGGTACTTGGCCAGATGCTGCTCCAACCAGGCCACCGACTCGGCGTCGAGGTGGTTGGTCGGCTCGTCGAGCAGCAGCAGATCGGGCTGCTGGAGCAGGAGCTTGCAGAGCGCGACCCGGCGACGTTCCCCGCCCGACAGCCTCGTGACGTCGGCGTCGCCCGAAGGCAGCCGGAGCGCGTCCATCGCCTGATCCAGCCGCGAATCCAGCTCCCAGGCGTCGTGCGCCTCGATGACGTCGATCAGCTCGGCCTGGCGCGACAGCAACGTGTCGAAGTCGGCGTCGGGCGCCGCCATCTTCTCGTTGATCTCCTCGTACTCGGCGAGGACGTGGCGGATCTCGGCCACGGCGTCCTCGACGTTGCCTCGCACGTCCTTGTCCTCGTCGAGCGGGGGCTCCTGCAGCAGGATGCCGACCGAGTACTCGGGGCTCAGGATCGCATCACCGTTCGACGGGTGCTCGATCCCGGCCATCATCTTCAGCACCGTCGACTTGCCGGCCCCGTTGGGCCCGACCACACCGATCTTGGCGCCGGGGATGAACGCCAGCGTGACGTCATCGAGGATCACCTTGTCGCCAAGTGCTTTACGCACCTTGCGCATCTGGAAGATGTACTGCGCCATGCCTGACAGCCTATGGGGCTCAGTGCGCCCGGTCGGGGCCGCGGCCGCCTTACGTGACGGCGGGCTCAGCGACGACGGCGAGAGCTGGACCCGAGCCCTCCGCTGCGCCCGGCTGCTCAGCGTGATCCGGGCGCGCCGGACGAAGCAGCCGCGCCGCGGCGCGTGCGAGATCGGGACCGATCGCGTCAGCCTCCATCTCGCTCACGGTGTGCCGCACGCCCTGCTGATCCTCGTACGACCGCTGGCGCAGCCGGCCCAGGATGAGCACCCGATCGCCGCGCTCTAGCGTCGTCGCGGCGTTTTCGGCGAGCCGGCGCCAGCAACTGACGTCGAGGAACACCGTCTCACCGTCGCGCCACTCGGTCGTCGCGCGGTCGAACACCCGCGTACTGCTGGCGACCCGCATCCGGGTCCAGGGCACACCGGAGCGGCTGACGCCGGACTTCGGTGGGGCCGTGAGGTTTCCGGACAGCGTCAGATAGATCTCGCCGGCCATGGGGCTGCTCCAAGGGATCGTCGGGCGGTGAGCACGGACGGGATGTCCGTGCCACTGCGACGATGGCCATGGGAGGGGCAGCCGGCGCGCTTCGGCGACAAGCTGTGGATAGTGCGGGCTGATCTACGGGGCGCCGAGTGCCAGCCAGCCGGCCAGGATCTCCGCGTCGCCCCCGGACTGCACGCCGGCGTCGTCCCCGCGTCCCCAGAGCAGCAGGAAGAGGTCCTCGGCGCGACCGGACAGCGTTCCCTCTCCCGCGCCGGGCTCGCCGCAGGTCCAGACGTCACCGGTGTCGGTCGCCGTCACGCGCAGCTGACCCGCTGGCGGGTCCTGCTTGTAATGCATGCGCGGAATCGTGACCTCGACGAACTCGCCGATGCCGGCGACCGCTACCGGGGACTCGACCCGCGGCGGCTCGCCCACCGCGAGTTCGGCGTCGACCCGGTGCACCACCGTCTCCATCGCCTGCCGGCGGCGCCAGAAGGCCGCGGTGCGCGGGTGCGGCCCGAAGCCCCAGACCTCGACGTCCGGAGGGCAGCTGCCGAGGGCATCGAGCAGGGTCTCCAGCCCGTTCTCGAGGTAGGGCTGCACCTCGTCGTCAGCCAGGTCGCTCGGCATGTCATACGGCGCAGGCGCTTGCCGCCGCTCGCGCACGATCTGCGCCGACCAGCTCCAGGTGGTGCCGATATGCGCCGCGAGCGCGCGCACGTCCCAGCCCGGGCAGGTGGGCACGGCTGCGGTCAGCGGGCCGTGCCGCACCGCGGAGATCAGCGCCGACCCCTCCGCGGCGATCAGATCGAGGTAGTCAAGAGCGGGAGAGCGATCCTGGCTGCTAGCCATGAGTCGACAGACCTCCGTCCACTGGGATAACGGCACCGGTGAGGTACGCGCCGGCACGACTGGCGAGAAAGACGGCGACCCCGGCCATGTCCGAGGGCTCACCCGCGCGCCGCAGCGGGATCCGCTCGGATACGGCGGCAGCATCCGGATCGTCCTCGAAGACGAAGGCCGTCATCTTGCTCGCGAAGAGCCCGGGCGCTATGGCGTTCACCGTGATGGTCGGGCACAGGCGCGACGCGAGCTGGCGGGTGAGCATGTGGATGCCGGCCTTGGAGGCCGGGTAGGCGTAGTTCTCCCACTCCGGCACCATGATTCCCTCGATCGAGCCGATCATGATGACCCTCGCCGGATCGCCGGGAGCCGCCGCCTTTTCCAGCTGCGGCAGCAGTGCGCGGGTCAGGTGGAACGGGCCCTTGATGTTGGTCGAGAAGACCTTGTCGAACGCCGAGTCTGGGTACTCCATGAGCCCGGCACCCCAGGTCGCGCCCGCGTTGTTGACGAGCACGTGAAGTTCTGACTCGCGCTCGGCCACCGCGGCGGCGAGGGCGAGCGCACCGGCCTCGGTCGAGAGATCGGCCGGCAGCGCCGTCGCCCCGATCTCCTCGGCCGTCGCGCGAAGTTCGGTCTCCTTGCGGCTGCTGATGTAGACCTTGGCGCCGCGCTCGAGGAAGCCGGTCGCGATCATCCGGCCGATGCCGCGCGAGCCGCCGGTCACCAGAACGGTCTTGGCGCTGACGTCGAAGAGCGAATCCACGACGCGGACCGTATGCGATACGGCGAAGCGGCGCGGCGCCCGGTGGGCCAAACGCGATCAGTAGAGGACGACTTTGAGCAGCAGGACGGCCACGCCGAGCGCGCCGCAGATCAGCGTCTCGACCACCAGTGCGATACCCCGGGCACCGCTGCGAAAGGCGGCGGTTGCCCCCCAGGCGCCGAGCAACCCGACCGTCAGCCACAGCGCGCTGATGATGGAGGTGTTCACCGACCCGTGAGCGAGCCGGACGATCTCGAAGAAGAGCACCGGGAGCAACGAGGCCCGTAGCCAGGTCCAGTCCTGCGCGCCGGCGTGCAGGACCGAGGCCCAACCCGGCCGCCGCCGCGTCCTCATCTGCTCGCCGACCACGTCGGCGTAGACGTGCGCCGCCCAGTAGAGCACCAGGGCGCCCACGGCGGACCAGAAGATCGCCCCGCCGGTGACGCCCTTGTGGGCCTTGGCGGCCAGCACCACCCCGGCGAGGAGCGTGCCGTAGATGACGTCCGCGGTCTTGTCTTCGGGGTCGGCGAAGCGGCGCAGCCGGCGCAGCAGCCGGCGCCAGAGCCGCGGCGACGATCCGGTGACGTCGGTTGTCACGACGTGGAGCCCCGTTGGCCGCTTGCCGCCGCGGGGACCGGTCCGTACGCCGCCCGCAGCACGACCGTGAGCGCCGTTCGCCGCTCCGGATCTTCCAAGGCGTCACCGAACGCCTGGCGCAGCTGCGTCATCCGGTAGCGCACGGTCTGAGGATGAACGTGCAGAGCCTGAGCCACGGCATTGCGCGCGCCGGCGTGCGCGAGCCAGGTGAGCAGGGTGACTGCCAGCCGTTCGCGCGCTGACTCGGGCACCGCCTCCAGCGGCGAGAGCAGCTGCCGGCTGAGCCGCTCGAGCAATGCCGTATCCGCCCGCAGTACGAGATCCAGCAGGTGGTCGTCGACCAGGATCGGCTCGGTGCGCTGCCGGTCGCCGGCGACCTCGATCAACGACAGCGCTTCGGCTGCTGCCAGCGACTGGCGCACCTCCCGAGGCATCACCAACGAGCCGACCACCGCGGGTATCCCCGTCAACCGCACGCGTAGCTGCGCGAGACCGAACTCCGCCGTACACGGCACGAGGGCGACGACGTCGTCGTCGCGCGGCCAGACCAACGCATCGGACGGCAACGCCACCTCGGCGACCTGAGGCGGGAGGATGACGGCCGCCAGGTGCTCGGGCAGCGGCCAGCGCGCGAGCACGGCCAGTTCCCGAAGCGTCTGCTCGTCGATCCCGGTGACGAGCAGGCGGGCCAGCTCCGCCCGGCGCCGGTCGCGCTCCCCCGCCCGCGCCGCCTGCTCCTCGGCGTATCCGCGCACGCTCAGCGCGGAAAGCCCGTCGATGTAGGTGAAAAGCAGCTCCGCGAGCTCCACGAGGACGGCCGGCGGCGCGCCGGCGCTGACGGCGAGATCTCCCACGGTGCGCCACGCGACGCGAGCGCCGACCCGATAGGCCGACAGCAGCGCGTCGAGCCCCCGCCCCTGGCGCAGCTCGCCGCGTCCGAGTTCGAGGTAGAAGCTGCGGGGCAGGGTCGGCTGGCCGGGCTCTTCCAGCAGATCGATGAACGCGGCGAGGGCCCGCTCGACGCCCATCGTCAGGTTGCGCCCGAAAAGGCCCTCGATCGGGCGCGAGTATTCGGCGACCTCCTTGCCGACCGCCGCGTTGATGTCGGTCGCCAGGGATGGAAGGGCCTGGCGTAAACGCGCTGCCAGCAGCGGGTACACCTCACGGCCTTGTCCCGCGGGAACAACCACGGCTCCAACGTAGCGCCGAGAGCCTTGCCGGACCCGCAGCCCAACGGACTGCGACGTCCCCGGTCGGGCGCGCCCCGCCTTCTAAGCTGTCAGGCGACGGATTCGCGAGCTCGCGCGTCCGACCCCCTGTAGCTCAGCGGATAGAGCACCGGACTTCTAATCCGATGGTCGCAGGTTCGAGTCCTGCCAGGGGGGCTCTCTGACCTGCGGCTACGGTCATTGCCGGGGCGCAGGGACGCCGCCCGGTCTGCGCGTCGACAATGGCGAAGCCGAGGAGCGCGCCCTTACCGAAGGCGAAGCCCGAGGTCCTGACCGGGCGCAGTTCTGAGAAGTCAGACAGTCCCGCCGCCCCGATCAGAGGGTGTCGTAGGCGTCGCCTGCGCCACATGACCAACGGACCGGGTGCTGGGTCCGTCTCGCGGTTCAAGCTTGCCTTCATCCTCCTGCACGGCCCATGACCTTGCGCATCCGCCGAGTCGACGTGCACGTAGTTCTCCGCCCGGCGGGAGCCGGAATGCGCTAGTACCCAAGATGCGCGCGACAGCGATCAATTACCTCGTCTAGCTCAACGACAGGGGAAGCCTGGCGGTTGTCCTCCGATCCCACGTGGACGTGCGTATCGGTTCCGAACTGGGCTTCGTGGCCGAGGTGTTTGTCGTAGCGCCAGATCAGGCTGTCGTCGGGCTCGGCGAAGTGGAAGCTGTAGTCAATGGGCTCCAGAGACAGATCGACAGACAGGCTGAACTCCAAGTAGTGGCCGTCATAAAACCGAAGCCTGTGCTGGTCAACGTCAAGAGCGAGAGCATTCCTGAACCCGTCGTCGATCACATCTGCACGCAAGATGTCGTCTGGGTCTATGTATCCACCGCTTGCGCCGAGCACCGTCTCCAACCAAACGGAATAGTCGTACAGGTTCTGAACGTGCCCCGGATGCACTTAGCGAGGGCGGGCGGCCACAGCCGCCTCCCATGTCCTGTACAGCCTCGACCACCGTCGCAATTCGGGCGTCTCTAGCTGGCTGCTGGTGAATGCGGACGCAAGCTCGCGTGAAGGCACGTGATAGGTGAGCTCGTACTCACGGAGCTGCTGTTCGATCGTTTCGAGCGGCGTCGAGCGAAGGTCCAGCTTCATCGCATCTCCCGCAACCTGTGGATAACCCTGTGGGCGAACACTCCGTGAGTCAGTGTAAAACCCCTGGCTTAACTCTTGTCGGCGAAATCGCTCACCGAAACAGCCCGCTGATCGGGTGAGGCCGTACTCCGGTACAGGCAGCGTTCGCTTGAGTCCCAATCCGTCGGTGACCTCCGATCAGCTGAGTGTCTAGCGCTGACAGCCATGTCGACAGCCAAGACAATGAACAAACTGGGCTCCGAGTAGACGTCCCTGGACCTTCCTTTCCACCTGGGCGTCGAAAGCCTGCATGCGAGCAGCACCATCACGTCCGACCTCATCCATCAGAATGTCAGCGCTGTCGAGCATGCTCGAGCTGGCACCGGCCCAGCAGCCGCGACGAGTCCGAGGGGGCAGATCGACGTGAGCGTCTCGCGACGGATGTGGGAACTTTTCGAACCACTGCATGCGGTCGCCTACTTCACCCCGCAGGCGCGCGCGGCACTGGATGGCGCGGGCATGAAGGGCTTCTGGATGGGCTACGTGGCAGCGCGAGTCGCACCGCTCGGCGCGATCGACGCCGGCACCGCGACGTCGATCTTCTACGGCTTCCACCCCGGGCGCGCGGCCCGTGCACTGCCGGATGCCTGGAACTACTGCACGCCCGGCGGCCTGCTGGACGCGCGCCGCACCGGTTCTGCGAGCGCGCTGCGTCACCTGCTGGGAGACGACGCCATAACCTCCCCGCCATTGCGGCGCGCAGCCGGGCTGCTATGGGCGGCGAGCCAAACTGCGGAGCCCGCCGGACGCGTTCTCGGCGCGGCGAACCAGGCCCTTCCAGAACCACCCGATCCGGTCGAGAAGCTCTGGCAGGCCGCGACAACACTGCGCGAACACCGCGGCGACGGGCACGTAGCCAGCCTGCTCACCCATGGCGTCACCCCCGTGCAATCGCACGTGCTGAAGTCGGCAGCGAGCGAAGTCGACGAGCGGGTGCTGCGGATCGCGCGAGCCTGGCCCGAGCAGGCGTGGGACGAGGCCCGTGACGAGCTGCTAACCCGCGGCTGGCTCGACCGCGCCGGCGCACTCACCGACGCGGGCCGGAGCGCTCGGGATGAGGTGGAGCGGGCGACGGATATCGCAGCATCCGGGCCGTGGCGGATGCTGGGCGCGGCGAGCACCGCAGAGCTCGCCGCGTTCCTGACTCCCTTCACGAAACGGGTGGTGTACAGCGGGATCCTCACCTGGCCAAACCCGATCGGCGTCACCCGTCCCATCGAGGCTCCCGAGTGATGAATCCGGGCGGGGAAGCGGGAGTGCTCCTGTCAAGCGGGGGACGGCCGCCGGGGCTTGGGGATCCGTTGATTCGCAGCGATACCGAGGTAGTCGGCGGGTTGGGCGAGGTAGGTGGGGATTTCGTCGGCGGGCATGGGCCGGGCGTAGTAGTAGCCCTGGGCGAGTTCGCAGCCCAGTTCAAGGACTTTGTCGCGCTGGGTGGGGGTTTCGACGCCTTCGGCGACGACGAAAAGGCCGAGGGCGTGGGCGAGAGCGGCGATGGCGGAGACGATGGTGCTGCCGGATGGGCTGCGGTCGATGTTGGCGATGAAGCCCTGGTCGACTTTTAACTCGTCGATGGGGAGCCGGTGTAGGTAGTGCAGGGATGAGTAGCCGGTGCCGAAGTCGTCGAGAGCATGCCGGATGCCGAAGTGATGGAGTTCCAGCAGGACATTCCGGGTGGTTTCGCTGTCGGCGATCAGGATCGATTCGGTCATTTCCAGGATGAGTTCGGCTGGGTTCATGCCGGTGCGGGTGAGGATGTCGGCGACAGTGGTCACGAACTCGGGAGCGAGCAGTTGGGTGGCGGAGACGTTGACGGAGAGGTCGATGCGCCGGTCGGGATAGTTGCGGCGCCACTCGCCGTGTGCCGTGCAGGCCGACTCCAGAACCCACGCGCCGAGCTGGCGGATCTGTCCGCAGGCTTCGGCGGTTTCGATCAGGGACAGCGCTGGGACGGGACCGCGGTCCGGATGCACCCAGCGCACCAGCGCTTCGGTGCCGACGGCGAAGCCGTCGCTGGTGCGCACGATCGGCTGGTAGTCGACCGACAGTTCGCCGGCGGCGAGCGCTCGGGGCAGGTCACGTTCCAGGCTGCCGTGCCGATCACCAGGCTGCAGACTTCGGCGCAGGTCGATGATGCGCTGGGTGGCGCCGGCGCGTTTCGCCTCGTACATGGCGCTGTCGGCGTCGTCGATGAGCTGCTCGCAGATGTCGACGCCGGGTCCGGCAAAGGCCATGCCGACGCTAGCGCTGATGGTGATGCTGGCGCCGCCGATGCTGAACGGCTGGTCGAAGGTTGCCCGGATCCGTTCGGCGAGGGCTTCGACGTCGGTGACGCTGGCGATGTCCTCGCACAGCAGGACGAATTCGTCGCCGAAGAGCCGGGCGAGCGTGTCACCGGGCCGCACCACAGTTGACAGCCGGGTGGCGACAGCGGCCAGCAGCAGATCTCCGACGTGATGGCCGTAGGTGTCGTTGACGTCCTTGAACCGGTCCAGGTCGGCGAACAGCACCGCCGCGTTCGTCTTGGACCGGCGGGCTCGTTGCGCCGCGTGGGCAAGGCGCTGGGCCAGCAGGACCTGATTGGGCAGGCCGGTCAGCCGGTCGTGCAGCGCGATATGACGAAACCGCTCCGAGGCCTCCCTTGCCTCGTCACGACCGCGGGCGTTGACCAGGTAGGCGGCGGCAACGTCGGCGAGGGTCTGGGCCGCCGCCAGCTCGGCTGCATCTAGCGCGCCGGACGCATTCCGGTATAAGTCCAGCGCCCCGAGCCGCCCACCGACCGCCCGTAGCGGGAACGTGAACGTCGCTGCCAGCCCCTCCGCCAAAGCGGCATCCCGGAAGGCCGGAAAACGCGCGTCGACCCCGAGATCGGGAATGCACACAGCCTCCCCGGAGCTGAACGCCAGCCAGCACGGACCTTCCCCCAGCTCGCTCTGCAGCCGTTCAAAGAGCAACGCGTCCGGGTTGGATGCCGCCGCATACTGCGGCGCCGTCGTGGCCGAGATCAACGTGACACCCGCCCCCGTTACCGGCAGCACTTCGACGACGGTTTTCACGAGACGTTCCAAG
Source organism: uncultured Actinomycetota bacterium (assembly GCA_963765845.1). Classification (GTDB taxonomy): domain Bacteria; phylum Actinomycetota; class Actinomycetes; order Frankiales; family Frankiaceae; genus DATAZK01. Next base: position 44,452 of record CAVXYJ010000007.1, on the reverse strand, counting down.
AGCGACTGGATAGAAAACTCCGTCGCCAGGGTGCGGGCGAAGTCGCCCAACACCACGGCCAGCTTGGCGTCACTAACCATCAGACCCCCTTGTGGTGCCCGGCACCCTTCCTGGTGCTTCCCTTCAGCGCGATGAGCGTGATTGGACCTGCGTGGTCGCCGCCGACCCGGCTGAGCCAACATCGGCGGGCAGCGAAACGACAGCATCAGCCGCGCTCTGGAGGGCCCCGTCGCCGTCGTCGTAGCGGCTGCTGATCGCCTGCATCAACCCGCTTCGAGCGCGTTCCAGATCCAACGCGACTCGAACGACACAGTCCTGCTCGTGGTGGGCCGCGAGCTCGGCCAGCGGGAGATCCTGGATGGTGCCCGCGAACCAGCGGGAGAAGTCGCGACGGGCAATGTGGAACTCCAAAGCCTGCGGCGACAGCCAGCGCAATCGCCGGGCGAACTCGACCAGGTTGGCTGCCGGCGGCAGGTCAGAGCCGTGGAAGTAGAACCGGTGGTGTTCGGGGAGCTCGCCGGCCGAGTACTTGTGCAGGTGACGCACATGCCTCGTACGCCGTTCAGAGGCGGTGAACGGGCGCTCACCGGTCGACTCCGAGAGCATTGCCCGAGGGTTGGCCCGGGAAGATCCCGAACTCATCGGCCCTTCGGTGACCGTGATCGTCGCGTCCATGCCGTCACGTAGCTGCTCGGACAGCAGATGCGGCCGGTAGGTCACCAGACACAACCCGCGCCCGCTGAGTTGCGGCAACGGCTGCGTGTCGAAGATGCCCTCGGCCGGAAGGTGCGCCTCGTCGATCATCAGCCAGTGCGGCAGGCCGTGAGTGAGCCGCTCACCCTCGACGGCAGAGGGCAACGCGCGGATGTAGGCGGCCCTGTCCCGGGCCGCCGCGGCCGACAGGTCCAGGATGACGCTGCAGAACCGCAGCCGCAGCATCGCGACCAGCTCGGATGGGGTGGGCAGGCGGGCTGCTGCGTCAACCCGCAGGACTCCGGGCATCGCGGCGAGGCCGCTGTGGTCGCCTTCCGGGTCGACCACCAGGACGCTGTACCCGGCATCGACCCACTGCTCGACCAGCATTCCGGCAAGATGGCTCTTGCCGGAACCGCTCTCCCCGGTGATCAGTACGGAACCTTGCGAGCCCGGCACGAGCGCGGGAGTCCCGTCATCGAAGGTTCCGGCGCGGATCCACCGCCGGGGCGGGCACAACCGCTGCTGACCGGTGAACAGCGGCCCACGTACCAGGGCGGCCACGCCCGCTCCGGCAGGCTGGTCGAGTACGAGATCGGCGTGCTCTCGAACGGATGGCACCGCGTTGGACACCGCCGCCCCCACCTCGGCCGTCAGGAGCAGTGAAAGGTCGTTCTCGGCGTCGCCGACCGCGACCGTGTTGTGGAAAGACAGCCCTATCGCCCCGAGAGTGACGAACAGCCCGCGACCTTTCGAGATGCCCGACGGGAGCACCATCAGGGCATCTCGGTTGTGGACAAGCTGGCAGTCGAGACCGAGCCGCTGAACCTCCTCGGCCACGGTGGCGGTGTGGACGCCGTCACATGCCAGCAGCACACGGCCACGCCGGAACGGCACACCTCGCTCCTCAAGGGCCCGCTCGAGGGCGACCTCGATCGGTGAAGCGAGCAGCCGGGTACCCGCCTGGGTCGCCGCCACCGCCCCGTTCTCCGTGATCACAGCGTCGAAATGCTCGTCCAGCCCTGGGAAGTCGCGGTCCAACTCCTCGCGGATCCGGCCGGTCACCAGCAGCGTCGCGATGCCGTCCTGGCGGAGTGCGTCGAGCGCGGTCAGCACATCCGGTTGCAGCTGGTCATGCATCGCCAGCGTGCCGTCAAGGTCGGCGGCGAGCGAACGGAAGTACGACATGGCACCCCATTTCGGGGAGTGACGCCCAGCTGCAGTAGGGCTTCGGGACTACCGGCCCACGCTCGCACGAAGGAGTACTTGACTACAGAGTATAAAGTCCTAACTACTCTGCGTAACACTCGTCTTTTGCGTGTTAGCCCGCACGGTTGCGCTGGCGCTCGTCAGACGGTGCAGCGTGACCAGGGTGTCCGTCGGCGAGGCTGGTCGACCGAAGAGATATCCCTGGATGGAGTCGCAGCCGAGGCTGGCGAGCGCCTGGTACTGGTCCTTGCGTTCGACCCCTTCCGCGATGGAGACCATGCCCATCGCGTGGGTGACGTCGAGGATGCTTCGCACCAGCGCGCGCGCTTGGCCGCTACTCGCGACCGAGTCGATGAATGTCTTGTCAATCTTGACGATATCCACCGGGATCCGCTTCAGGCGGTTGAGTGAGGAGTAGCCGGTTCCGTAGTCATCGAGTGCGATTCGTACGCCAAGCTTCTTCAGAGACTCCAAGCGCGCCAGCCCGGCGCCGGACTCCAGCATGAGGATGTTCTCGGTGATCTCGAGGACCAAAGCGCTCGGCGGGAGTGAAGCGTCAGCGAGAGCTTGGGCCACCTCGGCGACGAGCCCAGGGTCGCCGAGCTGGCGGGGTGAGAGGTTGACGCTGACGTAGAAGTCGTCATCGACGGCTCCGGCCTGACGCCATGCCGAGGCCCGCCGGCACGCTTCGGTCAGCACCCACTTGCCCAGCGGAAGGATCAGGCCGGTGGATTCGGCCGTGCCCACGAAATCGCCGGGTGGCAGCAGTCCATAGCGAGGATGCTGCCAGCGCACGAGAGCCTCGACCCCCTTGGGCATCCCTCCGCGCAGCGTGACGATCGGCTGGTAGAAGACCGTGAACTCGCCGCGGTCGAGGGCTTGCCGCATATCGGTGATCAGCGTGAGGTGCTTGAGCGCCTCCTCCTGCATGCCGGCGTGAACGCGCTCGGAGCGGTTCTTTCCGTGCCGCTTGGCCAGGTACATCGCCAGATCGGCGTCGCGTAGCAAACTCTCGGAGGTCCAACCGTCGTACTCGCGGATAGCGATGCCAATGCTCGCGCGTACCGGCACTTCGGTGCCGCCGAGGCGGAAGGGAGTCTCGAGCGAGGCGATGATGCGGGCGGCAGCCATTTCGGCCGCCTGCGGCATGGTTCCGGACTCGAGCAGGACGCCGAACTCGTCGCCGCCGAGCCGGGCCAAGGTATCCGCCGCCCGGGTGACAGCCGCCAGCCGTTGCGCTACTGCCGCCAGGAGTTCATCGCCCGCACCGTGACCGAGGCTGTCGTTGACGGTCTTGAAGTCGTCAAGATCCAGCAGCAGGACGGCGACGGGTCGTGGTTCGCGGTGTGCCTGGCTGAGTGCATGGTCCAGCCGATCCAGGAACAGTGTCCGGTTGGGGAGTCGCGTCACGCTGTCATGGAAGGTTTGGAACTGCAGAGCGGCAGCGGCGCGCCGGGTCTTGGAGGCGTAGCTACCGACGAAAAGTGCGGTGACCGACAGTGCCGCCATCGCCTGGATCCACTGCGCGGCGAAGGCCGGCTTCGGGTCTACCGCCAGCGCGGTTGCATAGAGCAGACCGACCAGCGCCACCAGCCGCGCAGCCACAGCCGGCGGATAGAAGGCGGCCGCATAGCACACAGCCCAGAAATAGAAGAGTGCCGCGCTCATCGAGACGGGAGAGGGACCGCAAGCGAACACGGCGACGCTCGCGGCCGCCGTGCCGAGCCCCAGCAGCAGCTGCTGGCTGCGCACCGACAAGTGCCGCCTCGCCAGGTGAATCAGTAGCGCCGAGCCTATTGCCGTCAGGGCGACAGCGAGCACCAGCGCGGGATGCGCGAGTGGCCAGTGCGGCATGGCCAGGATCAGGAGTGCCTGCAAGCCGCTGACCGCGAACATCACAGCCAGCGACTCGATGGGGTCAGCCATCAGCGCGGAAAGCCTGATGCGCTCCCAGGTGCCCTCCCGCGCGTCTCGAGTGCGCAGTCCCGATGCGGGGTGACCCGAGACGTTTCCCGTCACCGACGCCCCAGCAGCGAGGTGAGGCAGCACGTTCTGTCCAGCCGGGCGGACGGTGGGCGCCCCGGTCGAGGTGGCGATCGGCCGGCCGACGTCTCCATGGAGACCCCCAACCTGATCGACTTCCAGTCCCATCGACACACCGTGGATACGACTGAACGGATTTTGGCGGCGGTCATCACCTCCGCATGCGTCGCCGGAGACTGCACAGCGACCGTCATCGGTGTCGCCGCCGACCGTCGAGTCGATTCAGGTCAGCGAGTCAGTTCGCGTGCGAGGGCTGCGCGGGCCCGGGGAGCTCGCCGAACTCGGGCTTGCGGGAGCACTGCACCGGAGTGAAATGCACTGTCGTGCGTGGAGACTTGACGTCATAGACGAGTCGCATCCAGGTCAATAGCTGGACCAGCCGCCACGTCAGATCCGGCCTGGGCACCGGGTCCGGGCGCACGCCTCTCGCGACAGCCTCAGCGTCGAACGTGATCCGCCGGCCATGGCGCGGGCACGTCGGGTCGGCGTGGTGCCAGGCGTGATTGCCCTCGCCGGCGGTGATCAGCGCGACGAAAAGGTTGTTGCGGCTGTCATCGAACCGGTAAACGTGTCCCGCGCTGTCCTGCGCGCGACCACCCCAGCGGTGGCAGACGGAGTTCACCATGCCGGTCGCGGTCATCAGCGCCATCACCCGCAGGGCCCCCGCCACCAGCACGAAGTCGAGCCCCCCAAGGGGTACAGCGCGAGCAGCACGACGAACTGTCCGATCGCGATGTAGGGGAACGCCCGGCCCTCCCACTGAACGAGGCGATCTTGAGCGATGTCGCGGTGTCGCGCGAGGTTTCGGACAACGGGGGGCTCGAACATCAACCAGATCCCCTGTGCCCACAGCACACCCTTCCAGCCGTGCCACCCTTCGTACTCGTAAGGGGTATGCGGATCGAGGCCGACGATGTCGGAGTAGCGGTGATGCGCCCGATGGGTGCGTACCCACGACTCCAGGGTTCCCTGCATCGACATCGCGCTGGCGATCGCGAGTACGGCCCGCAGCGGGGCGCGAGCCTTGAAGCCCCGGTGCGTCCAGTACCGGTGGTTGCCCAGAGTGACGCCGATTTGAGTGAACGCGAAAAGCGCTGCAGCGGCGATCCACACTCCCGCGGCCACACCCGTCGACGAAATCCGGAATATCGCCCACAACGAGGCGAGGGGAAGCACCACCCCTAGCGTCAGCACGGTTCTCACCTGGGGACGACGCGGCTCGCCATAGGAGTCAATGCCGAAACCGAACCACGAACGAGCCGGACCGCTGCTGCGTAGCGATGCCATCGTCTGTCCGTATTCCTATGTGCGAAATTCCTCTGTGCGAAACCTCGTTGGTGCGGTTTCGGCGCCTCCAGCCTGCCGCTCAGGCTCCCCGGTTCAGGCAGGACTTAGGTCGCGCATCGGTGAGGCGAACGGCCCGGTTTTGGGTAATCGCGGATGGTTGATGAGAACGGGATCCACGGCCGCTTCTGCCAGCCTGCGGCACGGTGTCTCAGGCGCGGGCAGCGCTCATGGTGATCGCGGTCGCGTCGGTATCTCCGCGCACGACTGACCGCGCCACATCGACCAGCTTCAGGTTGTTATTGCGCGCGTGGCGTCGCAGCGCGTCGAAGGCGAGGTCCATGCTGACCCCATGCCGCTCGGCCAGCACGCCCTTCGCCTGCTCGACCATGATCCGGCTGTTGAGCGCGTGCTGCAGCTGCTCGGCAAGCAGCGAGCTGCGGTGGGCTGTTCGCTGCTGAAGGATTCCGATGGTGGCCACATCTGCCAACGCCTGAGCCAGGCTCTGATCGATGGGGCTCACGAGCCCGGGGGCGGAGCTGAACAGGTTCAGCCCGCCGATCGTCTGGTCACGAAGCCTCATGGGAACCGCGAAGACGGACTGGAAGCCGGCATCAAGGGCGGCAGCGACGAAGACGGGCCAGCGAGCCCGGTCGCGCCCGAGGTCGCCACTGCTCACGGAAGCTCCGCCGCGCACGCAGTCCAGGCACGGGCCCTCGTCGGATTGCAGCTGGAAGACCTCCAGCAGCCGGGATTCCTCACTCGACGCGGCGACGACCGCGAGAGCGCCCTTCTGGTCGTTCAGCAGCAGCCCGGCTGCCGTCACCCCGAGAATCTCGACGCTGGATCGAACCAGGCCGTTGAGCAGTTCGACGACGTCGTAATCGTCGACCAGGGTGTCAGCCAGCGTGACGAACGTGGCGGCAAGCATCTCCTCGCGGCTGCGACCACCCGCCAACGAGCCGGCGCTGCGGTTCTGAATGCTCATCCGTCCTCCTGGGAAAAGCGTAGGCGGCGGTTCACGACGCGTTTGGCGACCTCACCAAGTGAGAGTCCCATGGTGAAGGCACGAGCACGCAACATCAAGAACGCTGCCTCGGCCGTGACCCCAAGCTGGACCTGCAACATCCCGGTGGCCTGATGCACCTGCATCTGATAGCTGCCCCGGGATGCGAAATCGTCGGCGAACCCCGTGACCGTATCGGTGTTGATGTGTAAGAGAGCCAGAGCGGCAGCGTCTGCAGCCATCAGCGCAGCCGGGAGTTGAGCGTGGTCCAGGTCCCCCGGCCCATCGTTGTAAAGGTCGAGCGTACCGACGATGATCGCACCGATACGAAGCGGAAACGCGAACACCGCTCGTACCCCCGCAGCCTGGGCACCTTCCATGAACACCGGCCACCGGTCGACCGCGGCTCCGTTCGGCTCGAACAGATCGGCAATCAGCACCGGCACGCCGCTCATCACCGCTTCGACGCACGGGCCTTCTCCCAGGGAGAACTGCATCTCCTCGATACGCGCTGAGACATCGTTTGTGGCACAAACGACCCCGCGGTGGCCGGCTTTGGTCACCATAGCGACCCCGGCGCCGGCCATCCCGAGATGGGAAACGCAGAGCTCACAGATCCGCCTCGGCTGGTCCACGGGGTCCGCGCCGGTAGCCGCAAGCAGCTGCGCCCAACCATCCGGCTCATTCATCACGGGGCCGCGACGGCAGGGCGTGGCCCACACCGGCACCAAGGACGCGCATCCGCTTACCCATGCCCGCCACCCAAACGTCGGTCCCACCGGTCTTGTGAGCCTCTACCAATCTAGCCGACGTCGCGATATAGCTGGCGGGCTGCGTCAGAGTCCGCGGAGTATGGTGAACTCCCCGCTCCAGAACCTCGGCGGAATTGTCGAGGCTGGGAAGCCTATGGGGATCAGACAGCAGTTGCTCGACACGCTGTGGACTGCTCCGGCGACCCCAGCCGCGGACGATAGCGAGACTGCCAAGCTGCTTGTCGCTTCCGTCGGTGAATACGCGGTATTTCTGCTGGCGCCCGATGGCACTGTCGTCACGTGGAACGCCGGTGCGGAGCGGTTGAAGGGTTACCGCAGAGCAGACATCGTGGGCCGCCACTTCGGCATCTTCTTCCCCGCGGAGGATCTCGCCGCCGGCAGGCCTGAGCGACAGCTGGCGGGCGCGCTGCGCGCCGGGGTATTCGTGGACAACGGCTGGCAGATTCGTCAGAACGGCACGAGATTCTGGGCGCACGTCGTCATCACGCCGCTCTACGACGGGCCCACCCTGCGCGGGTTCGGGAAAGTCACCCGGGACGACACCGCCGCTCGGGATGAGATGGAAAGAGGCCGGGCGACAACCGATAGCACCGGCGCGCTGCTGGCCGGCGCGGACGTCACCGACGTGCTGACCCTCATCACCACCCACGCCGCCCACCTCACGGCTTCCGGACGGGCTTGGCTGGCAACACCGCACGGGACCGGCTTCACCGTTCGGGCGGGGAATGGCCCGCCGGTGGGAGCCGAACTGCCGTACGACCCCGTCATGACCGGCGTCATGACGACCGCTCAGCCGAGCTTTCTGGCCGATCTGCACTCGAGCTGTCCTGGACTTCCCTCGCTCGACAGGCTGGGCGCGGGGCTGCTGATCCCCGTGGTCACCGCCGGCGGCGCCATCGGGATACTGGTCGCCGCCGCCCCATCGGGTGCCCCGGCGTTTCGACCAGCCGACCTTGAACTGTTCCGGACTTTCGCCAACCAGGCGGCGCTTGTCCTGACTTACGAGCGCACCCAGCAAGCCCTGCGCGAGCGGCACGTCGGAGAGGACCGAGAACGCATTGCCCGCGATCTCCACGACCACGTGATCCAACAGCTGTTCGGTACCGGGATGGGGCTACAAAGCACCGCCGGGCGCATCCCGGATGCGGCGGCCAGGCTCGCCATCGAGGAGGCGGTTGACCACCTCGACTCCACCATCCGGCAGATCCGCACCACCATCTTCGACCTTCATCAAAGTGACCTGAGTTCGCCCGAGACCCCCCGCGCTCAGATCGCAGCCCTCGTCCGCGATGCCGCCAGGGCGCTACCGTTCGCGCCGGTTCTGCAATTCGAGGGAGCCATCGACACCGTCATCGAAGAGGTCACCTGTGAACAGCTGCTGGCGGCGCTGCGCGAGATGCTTTCCAACGTCGCCCGCCATGCCCACGCGAGCTCAGCCACCGTGTCCGTGATTGTCGGCTCCGAGCTCGCACTCACCGTGACCGACGATGGAAGCGGGCCGTCCGAAGCGGCGGAAGCCGGAAACGGCCTGCGCAACCTGCACGCGCGGGCACTGGCTTTGAACGGATCTTTTACCCTCGAGGCCGCGTACGGCCACGGCTCGGTCGCCACCTTGCGCATCCCTCTCTGACGGGCCCACGAGTCAGGACAACTCGGCGCAGAGCCGGGTGATTTCTTCGGCGATGACCCGCGGGTTTCGCCGGGGAAGGTGATGTCCTCCTTTGTCGACCAGCACCAAGCGCGCGTTCCCCAGCTGCGCCTGCAAGGCGCGCGCCGTCGCTACCGGAATCATCTTGTCTGCCGGATCAGCGATGATCACGGTCCGCGCCTCCACCCGTTCGAGCCGTGAATTCAACGCGCCGAGGTTGCCGACCAGCTCACGCTGCTCCGCCAGGAAAGTGCGCCACATCGCGCCATGCTCGTGACGCGCGTTGCCCCACGCTTCCCAGTTGACGTACTCATCGGGTTTCAGCGCCCGGTTGCGAATGCGTTCGAGGCGGGCCAGTCGCTGACGCGCGAACCACGGGGTGAGCCACCATGCCGCCACGGCACACACCGGGCCGGCGATGGGGGCGGCCAGCAGCCTGTCCCACCCGTCCAGACAGTCCGGGCCGATGCTCGATACCAGCACGAGCCCGCGAACCCGGCTGGGCGCGAGCGCGGCAACGGTGAGAGCGACTCCCCCACCGTAGGAATGACCGACCAGGATCGCGCCGTCGATTCCAGCGTCGTCCATCTCGGCAAGGAGCCAGCGCGCGTTGTCAGCGAAACTTGCGGCCGGATACGGATTCGTGCGATAGCCCGGGCGATCCAAAGCCAGGCTCCGCGTGTGCGCCGGCAACGCCCGCACGACCTCGTCCCAGTCAGCAGCCGCACCCGGCTGGCCGTGCAGCAGCACGACCGCCGCATCCCGCGGCGGATTGCCGGGCGACGGGATGGCAGCGGAGGCCGGAGAGCTCAGGCTGGCTTGCAGATGCAGGCGCGAGACAGGTGGTGGGTGATCGTCGCCGCGCAGTAGCGGGCTGCTATCACGTCATGCGCGGCTTGCGGATGCCCGCAGGCGCACTGCTTGACGAGCACCGTAACGGGGGCTGTTGGGGGACTGAGCATGCTGCTGCCGCCTCGAACGAAGATAACGATGGCGGATGGGACGCATGGTCCTGACGGGCCCGGTCCGCTGTGTACCTCCTCAGTGTCTCACGGCGCCGGCCCAATAGCAGCCCAACCAGCGATCAAACCATTGTCCCGATACCTGTTCATCGCAGGCGCCGCCGCCGGTCCCCCGATCACGGCAACGGGGGACGTGGACCGGAGCGCAAGGATCCAGCAAGCGGCAGTCGAGCTCGATGGCAACGTGGAACGGCGCGCCTCCCCCTTCGGCGACGGAATGATCTACACGATTTGCCAGCTGCCGTCCAACCGAGCGGCCGCCAGTTTCGCGACTGTCATGCAGGCCGCGTACGCCACGGGAGTGCGTACCGTCGCGCTGCCGAAGCCGCGGCGCATCACCTGACTCACCGATCAGCCTGCCGCGCAGGCCCGTGTCCTTGCGCCACCGGCAGCGTCAAACCGCCCGGCCGCTGAGGGGACTTTCGCCTCTGTCTGCGCCGTGCGCTCGGGACGATACTTCGACCGAGGTTGATGCAATGACGGTTGAAATCACCTTCCCGGCCGAGAACCCTGGACCAGCCGCGCCAGACGATGCGGTGGCGCTGCTGTCCACTGTCGCCGATCCGGTCCGTTGGGCCGTTCTGCAACGCCTTGCCGGTGGCCAGGCATGTGTGTGCGAGCTGAAGCAGACAGTGCCGGTTCCCGGGAACCTTCTGAGCTACCACCTGAAAGTGCTGCGGGGGGCCGGGCTGGTTTGCTCCAGCCGACGCGGGCGATGGATCGACTACCGGCTTGCCCCGAACGCCCACACACTGCTGGCGTCTGCGCTGCCAACCGCGGGAAGTAGGTGGGGCAGTGACGGTCACCGAGCGGATCCCCACGACCCACCGAGGCCAGGCCGTAACCCTGGCCTGTGCCGTGGCCATCTGGATCGGCGCCTACACGCTCAACGGGCAGGTGTGGAACTGGCTGTTGTACGACGGACTGGGCATGGATCCGGCCGCCCGGCTGACCGGCACCGTGCACTTCTTCTGCTACGACAGCGTCAAGATCACACTGCTGCTGGTCGGCATCATCTTCCTCGTCACGATCCTGCGCTCCTACATGAGCGTCGCGCGAACCCGCGCCCTCTTAGGAGGCCGCCGCGAGGGCGTAGGCAACGTAATGGCCGCGGGGCTCGGTGTCGTGACCCCGTTCTGCTCGTGCAGCGCCGTTCCTGCTTTCATCGGATTCGTCGCCGCCGGCGTCCCCATCGGGGTGACGCTCAGCTTCCTGATCGCCAGCCCGATGGTCAATGAGATTGCCATCGGGTTGCTCCTGAGCATGTTCGGCTGGCAGATTGCCGCCGTCTACATCGGCGCGGGCCTGACGATCGCCGTGATAGGCGGCTGGGTGCTGGGACGACTCGGCGTGCAGCGCTGGGTCGAGCCCTTCGTCTTCGAGACACGCCTCGGCGGCCAGCTCGTCGACCCCTCAGCCGGGTTGCGGTTCGACGAACGGATCCGGATCGGCACCGAAGAGGTCGCCACCATCCTGCGCAAGATCTGGCCCTACCTTCTCGTGGGAATCGGGCTCGGAGCGGTCATCCATGGCTGGGTGCCGACCAGCTTTTTCACCAGTTATGCCGGCGCCGGCAACGTATTCGGTGTCCTCGTCGCCGTCGCACTCGGAGTGCCGCTGTACTCCAACGCCGCCGGGATCATGCCGCTGGTGCTCGTGCTCCACGACAAGGGTCTGCCCATGGGCACCCTGCTGGCCTTCATGATGGCCGTCGTCGCGCTGTCGCTACCGGAAATGATCCTGTTGCGCCGCGTCCTCAAGCCCCAACTGCTGGCCACCTACGTCGGCATCGTCGCGACCGGCATCGTCGCGGTCGGCTACCTGTTCAATGCACTGCTCGCCTGATCGCCGACCCACGAGAGAAGGTAACAACCATGATCATCAAGATTCTTGGTCCGGGCTGCCGCAACTGCGCCAACCTTGAGCGCGTCACCCGCGAGGCTGTCACCGCGCTCGGCCTCGAGGCCACCATCGAGAAGGTCACCGACTACGCCACCATCGCCGGGTACGGCGTCGTAGCCACCCCTGCCCTCGTGCTCGACGAGCAGGTCGTCAGCTCCGGACGCGTCCCTAGCCCTGCCGCGATACGCAGCCTGCTCACCGCGCAGCCCGACTGACGGCGCCGGCAGCTTCACACAAGCTTCACGGATGCCGCGCCAGTGCCATCACGCCAGCGCCGGAAACTGAAGATGCCGGCGAAAACACCGGCGGATGCTCAGGAAGGTGATCAGGATGAATGGCAAGCGAGCACTAATCGTTCTTGGAACTGCCGTCGTGCTGGCGGTGCCGGCCGGGATGGCTACGGCCGCCGCGACCAGCGCTGGGCCGGCGTCGGGCAGCCCGGCGGCCACCCAGCCGGCCGGTCCTGGATACGGAAGGATGATGGCTGGCAACGGCGACCGGACAGATTGCCCCGCCTACAACTCGACGCAAGCGCAGCAGTGGCGCGATCAGCGCACCGAGCGCCAGAGCCTGTCGCCGGCCGAACGGCAGAAGCTGATCGAGCAGCACCGCGAGCAGATGCAGCAACTGGCAGCCGGCACCGCCGGCTCGTGACCCACCACAGCTGCGGCGGGACGCGCACGACCATGCGTCCCGCCGCAGCCTGACGATTCGGGGTAAGCCATGCGTCGCGTACTCGTCGTCGACGACGAACCGCACATTCGTGCGGTTCTCCGCGGTTATCTGCAGGGCGAGGGATTCGCCGTAGCTGAGGCCGAGGACGGCGAAGAGGCGCTGCGCAGCGCGCGCGAGCAACCTCCTGACCTGTTGCTGCTGGACGTCATGCTGCCAGGAATCGACGGCCTCGAAGTGCTGCGCCAGCTCCGGCTGTTCAGCGATGTGTACGTCATCCTCGTGACGGCGCGGACCGAGGAAGTCGACAAGCTCGTGGGCCTCGGGGTCGGCGCCGACGACTACATCACCAAGCCGTTCAGCCCGCGCGAGGTCGCGGCGCGAGTCAAGGCCGTCTTGCGTCGCGACCGAGGTGCGGGCAACGGTGGTACGCCGGATCCCGAGGTACTGCACTTCGACGGCCTGACCGTGGATCGAGGGGGGCGTGAGGTGCGTTGCGATGGCACCGAGATTGCGTTGTCCAGTCTCGAGTTCGATCTGCTCGCGGCCCTGGCCGCCAGCCCGGGCCGGGTCTTCTCGCGGGCACAGCTACTCGAGCGGGTGTGGGGCTACGACTTCTACGGCGACGAGCGGGTCGTCGATGTCCACATCCGCAGCGTTCGTTCCCGCCTCGCCGATGACGTGGCCGCTCCGCGTTTCATCGCGACCGTGCGCGGCGTCGGCTACAAGTTCGTGGGGCGGCCCGCATGAGCGCACGACTTCCCGTTCGACTGTTCGCGTCCTACGTCGTCGTCGTCCTTGTCGGCGTGATGACGGCCTACCTGACGGTGCGACTGCTCGTCCCGCCGCTGTTCGACCATCGGATGAACATGCTTTCGGGGAACGGGGGAATGGGGGCGGCAAACCATGGCAGCGCCGCTTCGTCGCGTGCCGCGCTCATCTCAGCGTTGAACACCGCTCTGCTGGTCGCGGTAGTTGCCAGCGCGGCCGCCGGCGGATTGGTGGCCGCTTTCGTCACCAGGCGGCTGCTGCGTCCGCTGGACGCCGTGCGCACCGCCACCCGGCGCATCGCCGCCGGCGACTACCGAGCGTCGGTCACGGCGCCGCGGGAGCCTGAGCTGGCCGCGCTCGCCGGTGACGTGAACACGCTCGCCGCCAGCCTGGCGAACACCGAGACCCGGCGAACCAGGCTGCTCGGCGATGTCGCGCACGAGATGCGCACCCCCTTGACCGCGCTCGACGGCTACGTCGAGGGCCTCCTCGATGGCGTGCTGGCCGCCGAGCCGGAGAACCTGCAGGCGATGGCGCAGGAGCTACGCCGGCTCCACCGGCTCGCCAACGACTTGTCGACCCTGTCGCGCACGGAAGAACAACCGCTCGACTTGCATCGCGTGAGTGCTGACCTTGCTGATATCGCCCGCCGCGCGGCTGAACGATTGCGCCCTCAGTTCCAGGACGCGGGAGTCACCCTCATCGTGCGCGCCGACCAGGCGGTCACGGCCGATCTCGACACCGATCGGATCACCCAGGTACTGACGAACCTGCTCGGCAACGCGCTCATCGCCACCCCTGCATCAGGCTCGGTCACGATATCGGTGACGAAGGCCGGCCAGCGAGCCGTCGCGACCGTCGCCGACACGGGCGTCGGCCTGGCGGCGGATGACCAGGAGCGGGTATTCGAGCGCTTCTACCGGGCGCCGACCGCGCAGCGTCGCTCGGCCGGATCAGGCGTCGGCCTCACGATTTCCCGCGGTCTGGCGCGGGCGCATGGCGGGGATCTTCGGGCCGACTCCCCCGGGCCCGGTCGCGGAGCAGTATTCACTCTCACGTTGCCGGCCCACGCGGCAGTGCCCTCGACCCGACTGGAAGAAGTCGCCCGGCCACGACGTCACACCGGTGACTGCCCGAAGCGGTGAACCCACGACGGCGGCGGACCTTCGACTCTCGGGGCGATGTGCTGCTCTCGAGGCGAGGGATCGCGCTTGCTGGCTCGTGACTTTCGGCTCTACCTGAGCGGCACGGTCCCGAGTTGCATGAAGTACCCCTGCAGGAGGAGGTGAGCCGCATGGAGTCGGGAACCCGTCTCCCTGGCGCGGCCCGCTCGTATCCCGTTCGGCTGGACGGCCGGCTCGACCCGGCGATGAGCCGCTGGCTGTGGCTCGTGAAGTTCATTCTGGTGATCCCGCATGCGATCGTGCTGGCCCTGCTGTGGTTTGCGACGGTCCTGCTGACCGTCGTGGCGGGCTTCGCCATCCTGTTCACCGGCCGCTATCCCCGCGCGATCTTCGACTTCAACGTCGGCGTGATGCGCTGGACGTGGAGGGTTTGCTTCTATGCGGCGAGCGCTTTCGGCACCGACCGTTACCCGCCCTTCAGCCTCCACCCGGATCCGTCGTATCCGGCGGACCTGCAGATCGACTACCCGAGCCACCTGTCCCGCGGGCTCGTACTGGTCAAGTGGTGGCTGCTCGCGATCCCCCACTACCTGGTGGTCGCGGTACTCGCCGGCGGATGGGGCGCCGCCGACTGCGGTCTGATCGCCTTGCTCGCGCTGATCTCCGTCGTCATCCTCGCCGTGAAGGGCGAGTACCCCCGCTCGCTGTTTGACTTCCTGATGGGCCTGAACCGCTGGTGCTTCCGGGTCCTCGCGTACGCCGCGCTGATGCGTGACGAGTACCCCCCGTTCCGGCTCGACACCGGAGGTACCGATCCCGGCAATCGGATCCCGCCGACCCCGACGGCGACCCCCGGGCTGGGTAGTCAGGTGGTGGAGCCGGGAATTTTGTGGTGACACCGCGACAGGCGAACCGTTCTTAACCGACGATCGGCTGGGCGTGCGATGCCGCCGCGGTGCTGCTGGCTCGGTCTCGCACATGTGATACTTGGCGCGAAGCGTGCCGTCACCCCAAGGGCGGTACGGCTATCGCGACAGACGGTCGACGGGCACTCGGTGGGCAATGCTTATGCGCAGGCGGCTTGACGAGCACTCCGACCGGCTTCCCGCGGCGGCGCCGGCCGCACCGCCGAGCGGCGTCCCGTTCCGAACGCCTGCCACGGGGCTGAGCGCTGAGCAGGTCGCAGAACGCGTGCGCGAGGGGCGGACCAATGACGTCCGTACCCGCACCAGCCGCACCGTTCCGGAGATCCTCCGGGGCAACATCCTCACGGTTTTCAATGCGCTGCTGGTGACCCTCTTCGTCATCATCCTCGCGACCGGACGGTGGCAGAACGGCCTGTTCGGCCTCGTCATCGTGGCGAACTCGGCGATCGGAATCGTCCAGGAGTTGCGTGCCAAACGCACTCTCGACCGGCTGACGCTGCTGAACGCCACGGATGCCCGAGCGGTACGGGACGGCGCGGTCACCGATATCGAGCTTGCCGACATCGTCGCTGACGATCTCATCGAACTGCAAAGCGGCGATCAGGTGCCCGCAGACGGACTGGTTACTGAATCAGACGGGCTGGAGATCGACGAATCGTTGCTGACCGGCGAGTCCGACCCGGTCGACAAGCAGAAAGGCGCCGACGTGCGATCCGGCTCGCTCGTCGTTGCCGGACGGGGACGCTTCCAGGCGACCGCGGTCGGGGCCGACGCGTACGCGACCAGGCTGGCAGCCGAGGCGAAACAGTCCCAGATGCCGCATTCGGAGCTGGTCGCCGGAACGAACCGGCTGCTGCGCTGGATCTCGCTGCTGATGGTGATCGTGGCACCGGCGCTGCTATGGAGCCAGTTCCGCAGCAAGGACAATCACGGCTGGCAGGACTCGGTCACCGGCACCGTCGCTGCCTTGGTCGGCATGGTGCCGGAAGGCCTCGTACTTCTGACCAGCCTCGCCTTCACTGCTGGCGACCATCACGCTCGCCCGCAAGCAGACCCTCGTACAGCAACTGCCGGCGGTGGAAGGGCTGGCCCGGGTCGACGTGATCTGCCTGGACAAGACCGGGACCCTGACCTACGGGGACATCGTTTTCGATCGGCTGCAGCTGCTACCAGGCGCGTCAGAGCCGGACGTACGGCAGGCCCTGGCACTGAGCGCTACGGGTCCGGATACGAACGCCACCTCACAGGCGCTGGCTGCTGAATTCGCGGGTACGAGCTGGACCCGCACCGGTGGCATCGCATTCTCCTCGGCCCGCAAATGGTCGGCGGTGACGGCCCAAGGGCATGGCACCTGGGTGCTGGGCGCACCGGAAATGGTCCTTCCCGCACCCATCGACGAGCAACAGCAGGCAGCTCGCGCGGCGGCCGACGCCGCGGCCGCGGCCGGCAATCGCGTCCTGCTGCTGGCCAGCGCGCCCGAGGAAGTCTCGAACGCGAACGCCGATGAGACGAGCCACCAGCTACCGCGCGGCCTGGCGCCGGCAGCACTCGCGATTCTGGCCGAACGGGTCCGCGAGGACGCCGCGGAGACCCTCAAGTACTTCGTCGAACAGGGTGTCGAGCTCAAGGTCATCTCCGGCGACAACCCGCGCACGGTGGGCGCGGTCGCCGGCCGCGTCGGCATCCCGGGCATCACCGATCCATCGGACGCGTTCGACGCCCGCCAGCTGCCGGACGACATCGACGAACTCGCCGACATCCTTGAAACACATAGCGTTTTCGGCCGCATCTCACCCCAGCAGAAGCGAGCTGTCGTCAAAGCGCTCCAGTCCCACGGGCACGTCGTCGCGATGACCGGCGACGGCGTGAACGACGCCCTTGCCCTCAAAGACGCCGACATCGGCGTCGCCATGGGCAACGGCTCCCCGGCTACCCGCGCCGTTGCCCAACTGGTCCTGCTGGACGGCAAGTTTGCGCACCTGCCCGATGTCCTCGCCGAAGGGCGCAGGGTCATCGCAAACATCGAGCGGGCAGCGAACCTGTTCCTGACGAAAAATGTCTACTCGCTCATGCTGGCGCTCATCGCCGCCATCACCGTTCGCGCCTATCCGCTCGCTCCTATCCAGCTGACGCTGATTTCGACTGTCACCATTGGATTTCCGGGAGCCGTGCTGGCCCTGGCTCCCAACACCCGGCGGTACCTGCCGGGGTTCCTGCGCCGGGTGCTGCGTTTCGCGGTGCCGATCGGAGCACTCATCGGGATCGTCGCGTACGTCGCCTACCGGGTCACGCGGCTGCTGGACTCGACTGCTGGGGTAGCGGGCGGGCGCACCACCGCTGCGGTCACCGTGCTCATCGTCTCCTTGTGGACACTCCTGGTCCTGGCCCGTCCACTGGCTAGCTGGAAGCTCGCGCTGGTGGCGACGATGGCGGGAATCGTCGCGCTGGCCGTCACTGTGCCGGGACTCGCGCACTTGTTCCTCTTGCAGCCGACGCCGCTGCGCCTGCTGGTCGCCGCCGCGTTCGGGGGCGGCGGCGCCTTTGTCGTGGAATTGACCTTCCGCGCTGTCCAGTTCACCTCGCGCCGCCGACCCGTGCCGACCCCGAGGTAAGAGCGGCACCAACCGGGACGAAGGGCCCTACAAGGTGTCATCGAGAGCCGCTAGCGTTGGTTGTTGTTCAAACCTAACGAGGTGATGACCATGAGAACCCACTTGGCATTACTGAAGTTCGGAGCGCTGGCGTGCGTCTGCGCGGCCTGCGGCAGTTCCACCACGACGTCGACGTCTCCGCCTTCATCGGCGCCTACCCCCACGCCTGCCGCGACGGCCGCACCGACAGCTACCGCCACCCCGGTACCCACATCCACCCCGGTACCCACGTCGACTTCCGACGTGTGGACGGCGGTGTTTCCCACCGGCTCCGGTGCCACCGGCTTCACCAATCCGGTAGCGGCCGCCACCGCCTTCGCCACCGACTACGCAGGCTTCGTCGACCCGGTCGTCGAACCCTTCCAGAGCGGCGATTCCCGCTCGGGCGAGGTTCCGATCCGTCCCGCGGCTAGTGGCCCCGTGACGACGGTCTTTGTGCGCCAGCTCGGCTCCGAAAGCCGCTGGTGGGTGCTGGGCGCGAGCACGGCAGCCATCACGCTGAAGAGCCCTACCTGGTCCACGCCGATCTCGTCGCCCGTGACGTTGACGGGAATCAGTTCGGCCTACGAGGGCACCGTGCAAACCCAGGTGCGCGAAGACGGGAGTGACCGTCCGCTGGGCCAGGGGTTCGTCACCGGCGGGAGCACCGGCCCGAGCCCGTTCCAGGGCACGCTCACGTTCACCACGCCGACGCAGAAGTACGGCGCTCTGGTGCTCTACACCACATCGCAGGAGGGCGCCCTCGCCGGACACACGCGGGAGGCCATGGTTATCCGCATTCGTTTCGGCTCGTGAACCAAGCTGAGGCTCGGATGTCGGATGGATCCTTGAGAATGTGTGGATGACCGCTCAGGAGCAACCGTCGATACCGCGCGTCCCGGCCGGCCCCCGTCCGGTGGTACTGATTTGCGGAGTGGCCAGACCACCGGGCATCGGCTATGCGACGGCGTTGCAGCTGGCCGACCTGGGCGCGGATCTGGTGTGCGCCGATCTGGTGGGCAGCGGGGACACCGGCTACGCGACGGGCGAGGTCTTCGATGACGTCCTCGCCGAGGTCACCGAACGGGCTGCCCGCTGCGGCGGCCGGGTGGTGGCACACCGGCTCGAAGGCCTGGGAGAGCAGGAGATTTCGACGCTGCTCGCCCATACGATCGACGCCTTCGGCCGGCTCGACTGGTGCTGCGTTCTCAACGGTGCGACCGGCGCTGGAGCGGGCGACGGCCCGCTGATCGACCTGGCCGCGGATTCCTGGCGACGCTGCCTGGAGGTCAACCTGACAGGTTCCTGGCTGCTCGCGCGAGCCGCGGCGAAGGCGATGATCGCGGGCGGGCGAGCCGGCTCGCTGGTCCTGCTCTCCTCGCACGCGGCGATCGCGCCCACCGTGGGCGCCGGAGCCGTCGGCGCGGCCCGCGCCGCGGTCGACCAGATGGTCGCCGTGCTAGCCGCCGAGCTCGGACCCCATCACATCCGGTGCAACGCCGTCGCTCCGCTGGCGATCGAACCCAGCGCCCGCTTCGCCAATCCCGGGCTGACCGCGCTCGCCGTCAGCGAAGGAGTGTCCTTCGCCGACTGGATCGCCCGGCGCATCCCGCTCGGACGCGCGCAACAGGCCGCGGAAACCGCTGCGGTCATTGCGTTCTTGTGCTCTGACGCCGCGTCCTACGTCTCAGGAGCGACGATCCCCATCAACGGCGGTGCGACGAGCTGAGTCAGCGGGGCGGCGGCGCGGGTGTGAAGCGGTAGAGCCGTTCGGCGTTGCCCCGCAAGATCTTGTACTGCGTCCCGAGGGGCAGTTCGGCGACGAGCTTGCGGGCGATGTCGATGGAGTTGGGCCACGTCGTGTCGGTGTGCGGGTAGTCCGTCTCGACCATGACGTTGTCCTCGCCGATGATGTCGAGGCAGCGCAGCCCGGACGTCTCCTCGATGAAGCAGCCGTAGATGTGGTCGCGGAAACTCTCGCGGACGTTGAGCCGGTCGAGGTCGGCCTGCGGGCTGTCCTGCACCTTGAGGTTGTAGAACTCCGTCGATCTCTTCTTGATCCAGTGCCGCTGCCGGTCGACCACCTGCTCGGCACGTTCGATGAAGTACGGCATCCAGCCGATGTTGCCTTCGGACAAGGCGATCTTCAGCCCGGGCATCCGCTGGAAGTAGTCACTGAACAGCCACGAGAGCATGGTGGCCGCCGCGCGCGAGGCACCGAAGGTGAGGCTGGCGAGCGCCGGGGCGTTCGAGGAGATGCTCGGCATCGTCGAGGACGAGCCCACGTGCATCGAGACCACCATCTGCAGGTCTTGGGCCGCCGCCAGCACCGGATCCCAGTACCGGTCCGGATCGTGAATCGTCGGCAATCCCAGCGGTTCCGGGTTCTCCGAGAAGGCGAAGGAGGTAGCCCCCTTGGCAGCGCAACGCTCCAGCTCGCGGGCGGCAGCCGGCGGATCCCAGAGCGGGATGATGACGAGCGGGATGTAGCGCCCGGGCGCCGACCCGCACCACTCGTCGATCATCCAGTCGTTGTAGGCCTGCACGCACAGCGCGGCGAGATCCTTGTCCTTGGCTTCCCAGAAGATCTGACCGCAGAAGCGCGGAAACGACGGGAAGCACAGCGACGCCAGGATCCCGGCCTGGTCCATGTCGGCGAGGCGGGCGACCGAGTCGTACGCGCCTGGACGCATCTCGCTGAAAGGCACCGGGTCGGGCGAGAAGTCCTCGTGCCGCTTGCCCGCCGCCACCGACAGGCCGGAGGTGGGAACCCGCTTGTCCTCGTACTGCCAGGCCTCGCCGTCACCGGTCTTCACCATGTGCGGGGCGACATCGTGGTACTTGGCCGGCAGCCGGTCGAGCCAGACGTTCGGAGGCTCGATCGCGTGGTCGTCGACCGACACCAGCCAGTCAGTATTGAGCTCAGCCATCGGTGCTCCTCATGACCCGGAGACGGTCATTGATCATTGATATGAAAAGCCGCACAGCAAGCTAACACTCGCGGCGAAGCGATCGCCGTCCAGCACCTCCTGTCGGAAACCCTTGAGGCGGGACCTGCGCTTGGCCAGCAGAGCCATCACGGCTGCGTCTCGCGGCGGCGCTCCTTTCCCCGGTTCACGGCTCCGGTGATCACGTGCACGCCCGCCCCCAAGACGACGAGATCGCCGACGATCTGCACCATCACGACGATCCGCGCCGCTTGGGAGAGCGGGACGATGTCACCGAATCCGAGCGTCGAGAAGACCGTCAGGGTGAAGTAGAGCGCGCCGGTGCGCCCGAGATGCTCGTTGAACGCTCCTGGCGTCTGGCGGCTCATCACGAAGTACGTCGACGCCAGCACGATCACGAAGAACGGCACCACCGTCGCCAGCAGCTGAACCGCTCTCATCCACGGGGTCGGCGAGCGCACGATCCCCCGAACCCCGTGCCAGGTGAGCACCCCGAAGACGATCAGCCCGACGGGCAGCAGTACGTAGCCCGCGTGGCTGAACCTGCCGTTGAGGGGCAGGACGTAATAAAGCGTCACCAAAGAGGCGGCGGTGAGGCCCGAGCGCAGCATCGCGCGCGCAGTGACGTGCCTCGACGGATCGCGCCGGAACCTCACGAACGAGAGAGGTTACGTGATCGGCACCGGCGAACCTCGAATGCTGGTGCCGAAGGTCAGCCGGCCGCGACCGAGAGCACTGGAGGGGGCAGCGGCCCGAGCTCAGCGACAACCCCGTCCGGGACCAGCGCCGAAAGCGTGCCGTCGCGGCCGACCGCGAAGGCAATGGTGAGGTGGTCCAGGACACGACCCGGGCGCGACGCCGACGTCACCGTCGCCGTCAGGGAGCCGACGCTGCCCGCAGCCAGGCCTGCGCCCTCCCTGAGCACGAAGGAAAAGCGGCCCGGTCGCGACGATGAGAGCGCCCAGTGCCGATGGATCCGCCCGGCAGTCACCTCGAGCCGGCCGCCGGCGGCCTTCGCCGCAAGCGTCACCCCGAAGGTCAGCGGCAACGTGCGCCCGCTCACGACGGACATGCGTTCGAGCTGGGCGCCGTATTTGGCATGCGGTAGCTTGCCGTACTCCCCGAGCAGGCGCAGCCGGAACAGCGGGCGGCCGGGAAACGCCCGTAGCACGCGGAAATCGTCCCCGCCACGAGCCAGCGCGTAGACCGTCCGGCCACCGACGGGAAAGGCGTTGGAGATGACCGGCGTCGGGTGCTGCAGGTAGCCGGGGTAGGTATCGACGAAGACGAGCGCCCGGCCCCGCGCCGAGATGGCGTGTGCCAGCCGTGCATTGTCGGCCGTCAGCGCGAGATCGGAACGCAACGCTGGTAGGAGTGCGACCCCGCTGACGCCGGCCGCCAGCGTCAGCGCCGACACCGCTCTCCACAAGCCCGCTCGGGCAATCTCCTGCAGCCCGAGGGCGCCGAGAATGCTCAGCGGGACCAGCAGCGGCATCAGGTAGTACGGCCCGAGATAGCGCACTGCACCCCACACGATCGCGGCGTTCCAGATGCCCCAGAAGAACAGGTAGCCGACCACCAGCAGGATCCCGCCCGCCAGCACGGCGAGCAGCGCGGGCGAGGCGCGGCGGCGCGCCAGCGCGACGACGGACAGGGCCGCCAGGATGACCCCGCCGAACGCCCATCCCCCACCGAGCAGTTCCAGATGGCGGCTCAAACCCTGCCAGCCCTGGGCGAGCCCGAAGTGGCGCCCGGCCTCACCGGGGTACAGGCGATGGACCCCGAATCCCAACGTGTCGCCCGATTGGAAGAGCGAGAAGGGCAGCCGCAGCGCAGATCCGGTGGCAGCGTCGTCGAACCACAGCAGGCCGAGCATCGGCGCGGCGGCTCCCGCCGCAAAGCGTGAAAGCAGCCTCACCCGACCCGTCCTGGTGCGCCGCAGCACCCACATCGCCGCCGGACCGAGCATCAGGAGCGCATCGAAGGTCCGTGCGGCAATGGCGATTGCCGTGCACAGCCCGGCTGACACGAGCAGTGCCCGACTGCCCGTGCGGCTGCCGGCGATCAGCGCCCAGAGCGCGAGCTCAGCCAGCACCAGGAAGAGCACGTACGGCAAGATGAGCGCGCTCTGCACGATGACGACCGGCGATGCCGCCAGCAGCGCCGCTGCCGTCGCCGCCGCTGCCGGGCTCCCGGTCACCTCTTTACCGAGCAGGAATGTGGCGCCGACGAGCGCGGCGGCGAGCACGGCGAAGCCGGCCAGGTAGCCGCCGGTCAGGAGAATGCTCACGGCGAAGAAGCCGGCGACGACCGGCGTGTACTTCAGTACGTAGTGATCGCCGTGGATGACTGCCAGCCACGGAGTGAAGGACGCGGCGGGATGCGTCACCGGCGGGAAGAGGTGGCCATGGGCGAGGGCTCGTGCCTGGAGCAGGTAGACCGACTCGTCACCGTTGACGGACAGGTGGGAGAACACCGTCGACGCCAGGGTCACAGCGAGGGCGGCGCTGAGCGCGGCGGCGATGGCTACGCAGATCCCCGGGCGATTCCACTGCCGTCGCAGCAGGCCGGGCGGCCCCGGACCGCCCGCCGGCCCAGCGCTGGAGAGCTGGCCGCTCACGGAGAGCGCGGGGCCGCTCACCCGGGGACCGGCGTCAGTGCGTACCGAAGGGTCATCGCTCGCCTACGCAAGCACACCCGCATGTACGCGGAGTTGTCCGGATCGAGACCGGAGCGCCAGCGTCAGCGGAGCCTGCTCCGGGACGTGACGATCGGCGAGTTCGAGCACCTCATCGATGATCGCCAGCCCGTGGCGCAGGTCGTCTTCAGGGGTATTGCACGGCGGGACGACATGCATCCGGTTGAAATGTGTAAAGGGATACAGGCCGCGCCGCTTGGCCGCCGAGGCGAGCTCCGCCATCGGCGCAGCATCGGCGCCCGAGGCGTTGAACGGGACCAGCGGCTCTCGCGTGTGCGGATCGCGTACCAGCTCGATCGCCCAGAACATCCCGAGCCCCCGCACCTCGCCCACGCTCGGGTGCGCCGCCGCCATGGACTCCAGAGCCGGCCGCACGACCTCCTCGCCCACCCGGCGCACGTACGCCATCGTCCCCTCGGCCTCGAAGGCCTCCATGCTCGCGACGGCAGCGGCGCATGCGAGGACATGACCGGAGTACGTCAGCCCGCCGGGGTAGGGGGACTGCGCGAACGCGTCAGCGATGGCGTCGTTGATGACCACGCCACCGAGCGGGATGTAGCCGGAGTTGACGCCCTTCGCGAAGGTGATGAGGTCGGGCACGACCTGCCAGCGGTCGATCGCGAACCACTCGCCGCAGCGGGCGAATCCGCTCATCACCTCATCAGCAATGAAGACGATCCCGAACTGGTCGCACAGCGCGCGTACGCCCGCCAGGTAACCCGGCGGCGGCACGAGGATGCCGTTCGTGCCGACAACCGTCTCCAGGATGATGGCCGCGATCGTCTGCGGGCCTTCGAGCATGATGACGTCGGCGAGGTGCTGGAGGGCGCGCTCGCATTCCTCGGTCTCGTTCTGCGCGTGGAACGCGCTGCGATACGGGTACGGGCCGAAAAAGTGAACAGCGCCAGCGGTTCCGGTGTCGTTGGCCCAGCGCCGCGGCTCGCCGGTGAGTGCCATCGCCATCGACGTCGCGCCGTGATACGAGCGGTACGTCGAGAGCACCTTGGGCCGCCCGGTGGTGAGCCGAGCGAGACGAACCGCGTGCTCGTTGGCATCGGCGCCGCCGTTGGTGAAGAACACCCGGTTCAGCCCGGCGGGCGCGTAGCCGGCGATCATCTCCGCGGCGCGGCTGCGGCTCTCCTCCGCGAAGACCGGCGCGATCGTGCACAGCTGCGCTGCTTTTTCAGCAATGGCAGCCACGATCGCCGGGTGCTGGTGGCCGAGGTTGAGGTTCACCAGCTGGCTGGCGAAGTCGAGATAGCGCCGGCCCTCCTCGTCCCAGAACCAGCTCCCCGAGCCCCCCGCGACCACGATCGGGTCAAGGGTCGCCTGCGCCGACCAGGAATGGAAGACGAAATCGCGGTCAGCCTCGTACACCCTGCTGTGGGCCGGCGCGGCCGATCCGTCCGGCGTCTCGCTCTTCGTCGTCATGGCGGGCTCAGCCGTCGCTGCGCGGGAAGCCGAGCTGGACGCCCGCCGGGGTGCCGTCGATCTCGGGCCACCGCGAGGTCACGACCTTGGCCCGGGTATAGAACTGCATCCCCTCCGGGCCGTACATGTGCAGATCCCCGAAAAGCGAGCCCTTCCAGCCGCCGAAGCTCTGCTGCGCCACCGGTACCGGGATCGGGACGTTGACCCCGACCATGCCCGCCTGCACCTCACGCATGAACCGGCGGGCCACTCCCCCATCGCGGGTAAAGATGGCAGCGCCGTTGCCGTAGGGGGACGAGTCGACGACGGTCATCGCCTGCTCGTAGGTGTCGACCCGGATGACCGAGAGCACCGGCCCGAAGATCTCCTCCTGATGAGCCCGGCTGCCCGGCTTCACGTGGTCGAGCAACGATGCGCCGAGGTAGAAGCCTGGCCCTCTCGCGGCGGCGATCTCGCGTCCGTCCACCAGTACCTCGGCGCCTTCTTCGGGAGCCTGCGCCAGGTAGCCGGCGACGCGATCGCGGTGCTGCGCGGTGATGAGCGGCCCCATCTCGCTGGCCCCGCCGGTGCCCGTCCCGACCTGAATACTCGGCAGCCGCTCGGCAATCGCTTCCACGAGGGGATCGGCGATGGCGCCGACCGCGACGACCACCGAGATGGCCATGCAGCGCTCCCCTGCCGAGCCGTAGCCCGCCGAAACCGCCGCGTCTGCAGCCAGTCCGAGGTCAGCGTCCGGCAGCACGACCATGTGGTTCTTGGCGCCGCCGAGCGCCTGAACGCGCTTGCCGTGCGAGGTGGCGGTCGCGTAGATGTGACGGGCGATATCGGTGGAACCCACGAAGCTCACGGCCTGCACGTCGGGATGCTCCAGCAGCCGCTCGACCGCCTCCCGATCGCCCTGCACGACGTTGACGACCCCGTCGGGTACGCCCGCCTGGCGCAGCAGATCGGCGAGCATCAGCGACGCCGACGGGTCACGTTCGGAGGGCTTGAGGATGAACGCGTTACCGCACGCGATCGCCGTCGGGATCATCCAGAGCGGCACCATCGCCGGGAAGTTGAAGGGCGTGATGCCGGCGACGACGCCGAGCGGCTGGCGCAACGAGTAGACGTCGATCCCGCTGGACACGCTGTCGGAGTAGCTGCCCTTGAGCAGCTGGGCCAGGCCGCACGCGAAGTCGACGTTGTCGAGCCCGCGAGCAATTTCACCGTCGGCGTCCGCGGCCGTCTTGCCGTGCTCGCGGGACACCAGCTCGGCCAGCGCCTTGCGGTTGCCGTCGAGCAACTCGCGGAACCGGAACATCACCTGGCTGCGCGCGGCCAGCGACGTGGCACTCCAGGCGGGAAAGGCCGCCAGCGCCGCCGCCACGGCCAGGTCGACCTCGGCGGCCGACGCGAGATCAACCTCCGCCTGTGACTCGCCGGACGCCGGATTCCACACCGCCTGGCTGCGTCCGCTCGTACCGGGACGATGCCGACCGTCGATCCAATGCCCGATGCGTTCCACTGGGATCTCCTCGCCGCGGCTGGGCCCCTACTCGGAAGAACGCTACCGGTTGGCATGCTGCTCGCATGACTGTCACCACCGATTTCGACGAGCTGCTGTGGACCGACGCGGTCGGCATGGCCGAGCTGGTGCATTCCGGGGCGGTATCGCCGTCCGAGCTCGTCGAAGCCGCCATCGAACGCCTCGAGGCGCTGGAGCCGCAGCTGCACCTGCTGGTCTCGGAGAGTTTCGAACGGGCCCGCCAGCAAGCCGCCGGCACGCTGCCCGACGGACCGTTTCGCGGGGTGCCTTTCCTGCTGAAGGACGCCGTTCAGCACTCCGAAGGCGACCCGTACGGTCACGGGCTCGCGTCGCTCAAAGGCATCAGCTGGCGCTCGCCGCACGACAGCGAACTCACCCATCGGTACCGGCAGGCCGGTCTGGTGCTCCTCGGACGCACCAAGGTGCCGGAGCTGACCATGTCGTCCACGACCGAGCCGCTGGCTTACGGCGCCGCCCACAACCCGTGGTCGCTGACCCATTCGCCGGGGGGGTCGAGCGGTGGATCCGCCGCGGCAGTGGCCGCCGGGATCGTGCCCGTCGCCCACGGCAACGACATGGGCGGTTCGATCCGTATCCCGGCGTCCTGCTGCGGGCTCGTCGGCCTCAAGCCCAGCCGCGACCGCACGAGCCTGGCCCCGGGCCACGGGGAGTACTGGGGCCCGCTCACGTACGAGCACGTGATCACCCGCAGCGTCCGGGACAGCGCCGCAGTACTCGACGCGACCGCCGGTCCCGTTCCCGGTGATCTGCACACCGCGCCTTCCCCGGCGCGCCCGTGGCTGCAGGAGGTGGGGGCCGACCCGGGACGGCTGCGCATCGGCCTGCAGCTCGACCTCCCCGAACGGGGCGCCGGTGGACCCAGCATGCGCGGCAGCCGCACGGGACGCCGCGGAGCTGCTGGAGAGCCTCGGGCACACCGTCACCGAGTTCTCCGGCGCGTCGCTGGCGAGCCAGGAGGGCTCGTCCGGGATGTCGACGGCGATCGCCGTCGGGCTGGCCTCCGAGGTCTCCCAGTGGGAGGCGCGGCTCGGCATCACGATCGACGACCTGGAGCCGATGCCGGCAGCGATGGTCGCGGCCGGACGATCGGCGACCGCCCTCGACTGGGTGCGGGCGGTCGACAAGCTGGCTACCTGGAGTCGCCAGATCGTCGCCGCCACGTCCGCAGTCGATGTTGTCCTGAGCCCGACGATGGCGATCCTGCCGCCGCTGCTGGGCACGCTGTCCGGCGATCAGCCGCTGGATCAGTGCCTTCCTGGCTGGGGAGCGATGTCCGGGTTCGCGATCCCGTACGACGTGTCCGGGCAGCCGGCGATCTCGCTGCCGCTCGCCTGGTCCGAGGACGGGCTGCCCATCGGCGTCATGTTCGCCGCCGGTCCGCAGCGTGAGGACGTACTCTTCCGGCTTTCCGGGCAGCTCGAACGCGCCCGTCCCTGGGCACACCGCCACCCGCCGCTGGCATGAGCACAGGTCAGAGGGTGTTTTGTCGGTGGTGGTCGGTAGCGTTTCGCTATGAACCCGCTCTCCCCGCTGCCAGTCCCGACCCCCTCGCCCGCATCGTCCGAACCGTCACTGACGCCGGCTTCTTTGTCCGCATTGTCGAACGAGGAGGTCGAGGACGGCCTGCACACCTGGGCCGGGCGGGTCGCCCGGGCACTACGCGCCTTGCCGGAAACGTCCGCCGCGTTCGGCACCGGCCGGTTGTCTTACACCCAGGTTCGGGCGATCAGCCGGGTCGCCACCGCCGACGATGAGCGGCAGTGGATCGGCTACGCCCGGCACGCCACCGGCGGGCAACTCGAACGGCTCGTCGCCGGAGTACGACGGGCGACCGCGAACCTGAAACGGCGCAAAGCCGTCGACGTCCTCATGCAACCCGCGGTTCGCTGGCAGCACTGTGAGCGCGGAGGGCAACCTGCTCGATCGCGAGGTTTCCGGCTACACCCTCGGGAGCTTTCCTGGGCGAATCTGCATGACTTCCCAATCCGGTGATGGCAGGTAGCCATACGCCGAACTTCACTGGCCGGCGGCAGCGCGATTACGGTCGCTCTTGAACCCCGGGTCGGTGTCGATCTTCGGGATGACGTGTTCGCCGATCAGCCGGATGGTGGTGAGGGTGTCCTCGATGGGCGCCGGCCCGATGCCGAAGCAGACCTGGTCGATGCCGGTGGCCTCCCACCGCTTGAGCTGCGCGAGCGCCTCGTCCGGGTTACCGATGATGACCTGGCCGGCAGCGATCTGCGCTGTCGACCATCTCCGGGGTCGGCGCCGGGATGCGGTCGGGCCAGTAGGGCATGCCCTCGGGACGCGGCATGGTGTCGTGGTAGCGGAACACGTTGCTGATGAGGTAGTTCGGGTCGCTGTCCATGTAGCTACGGCGGGCGGTCTCGGTGTCCTCGGCGACGTACGCGGCGATGACCCCCATGCATGTTGTCGTTCACGAACGCGCCCACCGGGTCGGCGTTGGCGACCGCCTTCGGTACGGGTTCAGCACCCGGTCGACCTTCTCGACGCTCGTCCAGCGAGAACCCGAGCACGCCGAGGCCCTTGCGGCCGGCCATCTCGTAGCTGGACGGGTTGCCGGCGGCGTACCACATCGGCGGGTGCGGCTTGTGCAGCGGCTTCGGGAGGATCTTGCGCGGCGGCAGGCTCCAGTACTTGCCGTCGTAGCCCTGGTACTCCTCCTGGGTCCACATCTTGGCGAACTCGCCGATGACGTCTTCCCAGATCTCCTTCGTGGTGTCGGTGCGTCTTCGATACCGGGCAGGAAGCCGAGGATCTCGTGGCTGCCGGCTCCGCGGCCGGTGCCGAACTCGAAGCGGCCGTTCGGAGACGTGGTCGAGGATACGCGACCCGCTCGGCGACCTTGGCCGGGTGGTTCACCTGCGGCAGCGGGTTGAAGATGCCGGAGCCGAGGTGGATGCGCTCGGTGTCGCCGCCAGGTAGCCGAGGCACGACGTCGTTGGCCGACAGGTGCGAGTACTCGTCGAGGAAGTGGTGCTCGGTCACCCAGACGTACTTGAAGCCGGCCTTGTCGGCGGCGACGACGGCCTGGATGTCTTCCATGATCGCGTGGTGCTCGGCGAGGGGTCCACCGCCCGCCGGCTCGTTCGGCACGTAGTTCTGGATGAAGAGCCCGAACTCCACGGGAACCTCCGGATTGGGACTGTACGGATCCGTCGCGGATCTGACGCAGCGTCAGTCAGGCACGTCGGAGCCGTCAGCAGCCCAAAACAGGAACGTGTTCTAGTTTCGGGCGCAGCTTCCGGCGCGTGCAGCGCTATCTTCCAGCGCTGTGCAGCTCAGTGAGCACCGGCGAGGTCCGCCGGTCGGCAGCGCTCCCGGGCGACGCGGCATGCAGCGTGTGCTCGCGCAGCCGGCCGTTGTCCACGACGAGGCCGGCCGGCGCCTCGAGCAGCCGCAGCGTCGTCATCGCCGCGTCGCCGAAACGCGTCAGGGAGCGCGGAGGACAGCGCGAGCACGCCGATGACATTGCCCTGCGCCGCGCCCCCGCGCCGCCCGCGCCGCCCACGCCGCCGCCAGCGGCATCGACAGGAAGGTCGCGAGATCGGCCTCGACCGGGTCGTCCACCTCGCCGAGCAGGCCCGCTCGGGTCCGGCGATCCGCACGTGCAGCTGCTCCGTCGGCAGCAGCGCGCCCGTCATCCGACGACGCACCTCCGCCGAACGGCGCAGGAACTCGCGGTAGTGCGCCTGCGAGACGCCGCTTGTCGACGGTGACGTACGCGGTCCGCTCACCGACAAGCACGACGCCGGCGAGCGAGCTGTCGACGACGGCGCCGATGACCTCCAGCACGCCGGCCATCGTCGACTCGAGGTCCGGACAGGTGGCGGCGAGGGCGGTCATCGACGCGGCCGAGTGACGTCTGGAAGAGGGTGCGGTCGAAGACCTCACACGTGCGCTCCCAGACCTCGTCGGCGTCGAGCTCAGCCGGGTCGGGATACGAGCCGCGCGCCGCCGCGTGCCTCGGCGCGCGGCGGCGAGAACCTCACGCAGCGCCTGCCCGAGATCCTCGGCCTGGAAGTCCTTGGTGAGGTACCGGTCGGCGCCCGCCTGCGCCCCCCAGTAGCGATCGCTCGCGGCGTCGAGGGAGGTCAGCAGCACCACCGGGATGTCGGCGGTCGCCCAGTCCTCTTTCAGCAGCCGGGCGGCGACGTAGCCGGTCAGCCGCGGCATCTGGACGTCCATGACGACGGCGTCGGGCTGGAACCGGTGGGCGGCCTGCACCGCCTCGAGCCCATCTTCGGCAGCAGCGACGACGTCGAACCCCTCCCGGGTGAGGACACTCGCGACGACCTTGCGCAAGGTCGGGCTGTCGTCGGCGACAACGATGCGGGGGGCAGGGGAACTGGTCATGCGAAACCTCCGAGCAGGCGTGCAACGGTGCCGAGCAGATCTGACGCTGAGAAGTCGCTCTTGTGCAGGTAGGCGTCGGCGCCGGCGTCCATTCCGGCCCGCCGATCCGCCTCGCTGTCGCGGCTGGTCATGACCACGACCGGTACCGCCTGCCATCCCGGAGTCGCGCGCACCGTCCGGGTGAGCGCGAGCCCGTCCATGCCAGGCATCTCGATGTCGGTGACGATCAGGTCGTAAGGCTCGCCGGTGAGGTACGCGACGCCGTCCACCCCGTCGACGGCCGTATCGACCGCGTAACCGGCGGCGGCCAGCAGGCTGCGCTCCAGTTCGCGGACGCCTACCGAGTCCTCGACCACCAGGATGCGCAGCGCGCGCGGCGGGTCCTCGGGCTCGTCGACCACCGGGTCGCTCCGACGCTCCGCGCCTGCGGGCGGGAGCGCGGAGACAGAACGCGCCCGGGCACTGACTCCGACCGCGCTGCCCAGCGCCCGCAGGTCCAGCAGGCAGACCACGCTGCCGTCATCCAGGATGCTCGCGCCGGTCACGGCGGCGGCGAGCCCGGACGCGCCGGTGACCCCCGCTCCCCCGCCGCGCCGTCCGGTTGCTGCGGTGCCCGACAGGAAGGGACCGAGATCGGTGACAACCAGATCGGCTTCGCCCTCGAGTCCGTCGACCGCCCAGGCGAGCGGGCGGCGCCCGGCGGTGCTGGTCAGCAGAGCGGCGCTGGGCTTGCGTGCCGAGCGGCGAGCCCGGGAGCCGGTGAACGAACCGAGGATCTCGGCCAGGTCGAGCAACGGGATGGCCGATCCGTCGCGGATCAGCAGCCGAGAGCCGGCGAAGTCGCTCACATCCGCCGCCGCTCCTCCGCGCAGCGAGCAGGTCTCGCTCACCGACGGCAGCGGGATCGCGTATCGCTCCCCGCCGACGCGGCACAGCAGGCACCGCAGGATGCCCAGCGAGATCGGGAGCGTCAGCACGAAGCGCGTGCCCGAGCCTGGCGTGCTCGTCACGACGACCTGCCCGCCAAGGCCTTCGACGGTGGCCCGGACGACGTCGAGCCCGACGCCCCGGCCCGAGCTCTCGCTGACGGTCGCGCGGGTGGACAGCGCCGGCGCGAAGATGTGGTCCAGGTCGGGGTCGGCGGGTGCGGGCGCGTCACCGGCCACCAGCCCGGCGGCCACCGCGGCCTGATGGACAGCGGCGCGGTCGATGCCGGCGCCGTCGTCAGCGACTTCGATGATCACTGAGGCGCCGGCGGCCCGGGCCCGTACCCAGACCGTCGCCGCTTCCGGCTTGCCGGCCGCCACGCGCTGCGCCGGCGTTTCACACCCGTGGTCGACGGCGTTGGTGACGAGATGGCCGAGCGCCTCGCCGATCGTGTCGAGCACCCGCTTGTCGAGCTCGACGTCCTCGCCCTCGAGTTCGAGTGTGACGAGCTTGCCGGTGCGGCCGGCCAGGTCGCGCACCAGCCGGGGGAAACCGGCCACGAGCCGGGACAGCGGCACCATCGCCAGGCTCATGGCCTCGCCGCGCAACCGGGCGACCCGGGCCGCGTGGTCCTCGACCAGCTCGCGTAGCGCGGCAGCGGCCGGCAAGAGCGCCTCGAGCCCGCCGAGGTGCTGGGGAGCGCGCCGCACGACCGCGGCCAGGGCGCTGGCCAGCTCGTCGGTCGCCCGCTCCACGCGGCGAGCGTCGACCTCCGCCTCGCCGACGACGTTGAGCAGGTCGTGAATGCGCGGAACGGCCACGCGCACGGTCTCCACCGGGATGGGCATCGCGATCTGCGCTGCCGCCGCGGCTGAAGGCTCCGGCACGGGTTCGGGTTGGCCGGGTTCGGGCGCCGGCTCAGGCGGCGCCGGGTCGCTGCGCGGCAACGGGACGGCCGGCTTTCCTGCCAGGGCTGTCAGCATCGCCTCGCGCAGGGCGGCACGATCGTCGTCGCCCAGCGGGTCGCCCGCCGCGGGAAGGCTGCGCGTCATCCCGTCCACCGAGGCGAGCAGCAGATCGATGAGTTCCCGGCCGGGAGTGAGCCGGCGGTCGCGGACGGCGGCCAGCAGGTCCTCGGCAACGTGCGCGAGCTCGACGATCGAGGTCAGACCCATCATCCGGGCAGAGCCCTTGATGGTGTGGGCGTCACGAAACAGTGCGGCGATGGCGCTGCGCGAGCGCGGTCCGGATTCCAGCGCCAGCAGTCCTGACGCCAATGACGCGAGTCGCTCGCGGGCCTCCTCGTCGAAGGTGGCGAGCAGCTCCGGGTTGTCGGTGATGTTCATCGTCGGCGCAGTGGCTCAGCGGCTCGCACGCTCACCCGACGCCGGAGAACTGCGCGATCGACGAGCGCAGGTCTTCGGCGAGCGTGGTCAACTGCGCGGCCGCAGCAGCCGCTGCCCGTGACCCCGAGGCGTACTGGCGGCTGACGTCACTCACCTGAGGTCATCGCTGCGACCACCTGATCGGAGGCCGACCGCTGCTGCTGGGTAGCGATCGAGATCTCCTTGGCGGCGATGGTGGTCTCGTCGACCATCCCGGAGATCCGTTCGAGCGCCTCGACGACCCCGCGGGCGAGGGAGGACCCGGCGCGCACCTCCTTGGCGCCCTCTTCGCTGGCCACGATCGTCGGTGCGTCTCGCCCTGGATCTGCGCCGACGATCTCGCGGATCTGGCTCGGTCGACTCCTGAGCGCGCTCGGCGAGCTTGCGCACCTCGGCTGGCCACGACGGCGAAGCCGCGGCCGTGCTCGCCGGCCCGGGCGGCCTCGATGGCGGCGTTCAGAGCGAGCAGGTTCGTCTGGTCGGACAGGTCGTCGATCACCTCGACGATCCGCCCGATCTCCTGGCTCTTCTCCCCGAGCGACAGCGCCCGGTTGGCGATGGTGTCGACCCGGTTGGCGATGGTGTCCATCGACTGCACCGACGCCGGCGACCGCCGTCCGACCCTGCTCTGCGTAGCGCAGCGTCTCGGCGGCGTACCGGGCCACCTGACCGGCCGTATCGGCGATCTGCGCGGCGGTGGCGGCGAGCTCCTCGATGGTCGAGGTGGTCTCGGCAACGGCGCTGGACTGCTGCGAAGCGCTGACCGCCGAGTCTTCCGCGGTAGAAAGCAGGTCGACGGCAGCAGCGGAGATCTGCTCACCGCCGAGCCGGATCTGGCCGACCAGGTGCCGAAGGTTGACCAAGGTGTTGGTGAAGGACCCATTGAGCTGCGCGAGCACCGGCTCGACGTCGGCATGCGGCGCGGGCGCCTCGACGGCAAGATCGCCGGCGGCGGCCCGTTCCAACGCGGCAGAAAGCTCGCTCACGGCCTCAGCAAGCCCGTCGCGCTGGGCGACGGCGGCCAGCGTGAGCCGGTTGGCAACCCCGGCGAGCACGGCCCCGAACGCCGCCAGGGCCGGGAAGACCGGACCGACGAGCAGCAGCAGCCCCGCAGAGTCGCCCAGGCCTTGGCGGGACGCCCAGGTGCCGAGCACGAGGCCCGCACAGGGCAGCAGGGAGCCGGGCACCGCGGCGATCGGCGGCAGCGCAATCGCGGCAAACAGCACCGGAGGCAGGTAGAGCAGCCAGAAGGAGCCGCTCACGCCACCGGTGGACGCGACGACGCCGGTGACGGCCGCGAGGTCGGCCAGCAGCAGCAGGACGGCCAGCATCGGAGCGCGCTCGCGAGCGGCCGCGGCGGCCCGGCTGCCGCCGGACAGCCAGGTGAGTACGGACGCCACGGCGGCGCCCACGGCGCACCAGGCGTAGACGTTGTTGAGCACGATGTCGTGCCCGTTGCCCGAGTGACGCAGCACGAGGGCGGCCATGACCGTCAAGACGAGGCTGCCCCACGTCGCCATCGCCGCCGCGCGCGAAAGCCGCCGCGTGGAGTCGTGGGACTCCATACGTGCAGGCTGCATTCGGGCCACCTCCGTTCCGCCGGTTGGAGTACTTCTCGGCTTCTTGGACGCGTGGCTAGAGCGTTTAGTGCTTCAAGAAAGGGCCCCCAGCGAACTCTCAGCCAGCTCCGGGAAGCCGGAAACGCAGCCCGAGCAGTCCCGGCGGGGAAAGGACGGCCACGGGGGCACCGTCGACCACCGTGATGCCATCCAGCACGGCAGCGGCATCGGCCGCAACGCCAGGTGGAAGCGGCTCCAGCCCACCCTCAGGAAGGGCTACCAGCTCAAGCGCGGAATCGACGATCAGCCCGATGACCCCGCCGCCGGCGCCCGCGGTGACGGTAGGAGAGCCGGCATCTGCCCGGTCGAGGATGACGAGCCGCTCGCCCCGGGCGGCGTCCAGGCCCAGCAGGGGGCGTAGATCGAGAACGGCAAGGACGCGGCCGCGGACATTCGCGAGACCGGTGACGAAGGCGGGCAGGCCGGGCACCCGGGTCACGGCAGGAAGCCGGACGATCTCCCGGACGGCGGCCACCGGCATGGCGTAGGTCGAGCCACCGATGCCGAGCAGCATCACTTGGCCTCCTGGGCCTGCGGGAGCACTCACCCCCGTCTTATCGGCGGCGATCGCCCCTGGGTGCAGTCCGGCGGGGTGCGCTTTTGGCTGCAGGCGGACGGTCCGCCATGGCGGCGCCGGCCCCGCGCGTCGGACGGCCGAGCACCGCCACAGCGAGGAACGAGATGACCCCCAGCAGCAAGAAGGCGGAGCTGCGCAGGTCGCTCGACAGCACCACGGAGCCGGTCGACTGCGCCGACCCCAGGATCAGCACGATGGGGAGCCAGCCGGCCAGCGGGGTGATGGCGGCGAGCCGGGTGCCGGCCATCCAGTACCCGGCCATGCTCAGCAGCGGGTTGACGAGCACGACGAGCAGCCCGACCGAGAGCAGCTGACCAAGCCCCCCGCCACCGCCCGACGCCAGCACGCGACCGCTGGTCACCGTTGCCCCGACCGGGGCGATCGCGCGGGTCGCGGTTGACGCCGAGTACGGCAGCAGGAACGCACCGAAGACCGCCAGCACCACCCCGCCGGCGAACAGGGTCAGGTAGCTCGCGGCGAGGAAGAGCCGGCTCGGCTCCGTGACCTGCTCCTGCTCGCCCACGTTGCGTCGAGCGCGCGCACCTGCCACGCCCGAAAGAGTACGGAGCGCAAGGGGTGCTAGAGCACCTCGGCCGGCACGTCCCGCAGGTCGAACACCGGCTGCTGCTGCGCGCCCGCGGCTTCCAGCACGGCCGTGATCTCCGATCCGATGAGCTCATCACGGGCCAGCAGCGCATCGCGAAGGGCGATCACGAGGTGGCGGTTGCTCGCCAGCAGCTGATGGGTGATCGCCTTCTGCTCGTCGAGCAGCGCCTCCACCCGCTCCCGGCACCGGGAGTCGGCGAGCACCTTGCCGACCAGGTCGGTACCGCCGAGCCCGGTGTCCTGCACGGCCGCGAACGAGACCGACGAGCCCGCCATGCCCGCCGCGCCGACCATCTGGGCGGCCACCTGGGTGGCGTATGCGAGGTCGCCGGCCGGACCCGTCGACACGTCGCCGAAGAACAGCTCCTCGGACACCTGCCCGCCGAAGGCGATCTGGATCAGTGCCCGCAGCTCGGCGCGAGCGCGGGTGAAGACGTCCTCGCGGTCCCCGTGGGCAAGCATGCCCGAGCGCCGCGCCACGCTTGACGATCGTCAGCACCTCGAGCCGCCGCTGCGGCGCCACCAGCCAGGCCATCGTGGCGTGGCCGGCCTCGTGCGTCGCGATCAGCTGACGCTCATGCTCGGTGTAGGCGACCGGTGCCCCGAGGCCGACCTCTTCCGTGATCCGGGCTGTCTCCACGTCCTTCCAGTTCATCTCGTCGTGCGCCGCGGCGCACCGCGCTGACCAGCGCCTCGTCAAGCAGGTGCTCGATCATCGCGGGGTCCAGCCCGACGTGACCGCGGCGAGCGCGTCGCGCTGCTCGATGTCGTCCAGCTCGGGGCCGTGCGAGCTGCTTGACCAGGAAATGGTCGATGAGCTGCCGGCGCGACGGCCTTGGCCGGCAGGTCGAACGTCAGCCGCCGGTCGAAGCGGCCCGGGCGCAGCAGCGCCGGGTCCAGCGAGTCGGCTCGGTTGGTCGCGGCGATCGATGAGCACGTTGGGCTCGGGTGGGCGCGGCTTGCGAAGCTGGCGGTTGGGTGGCAGGCAGCGGTTCATCACGTCGGCCAGGCCCGCCGGCGATCTTCTGCCGCCGGTCGTCGGTTCCTCGAAGGACTGCAGCTGCACCAGGAGCTCGTTGACGATGCCCTCGGTCCCGGAGACGAGATTGCGGTTGCGGATCAGGCCCGAGGAAGCGGAGCCGAAGCCGTTCCCGCTCATCGCGCTGACCCCCCGGCGGGAGCCGGCGATGGCGTCGATCTCCTCGATGAAACCGATGCGCCGCCCTCTCGCAGCGGCCGTCGTGCGCAGCGCCTTGAAGTAGGGCGGATCTTGCGCGCGGTGGCGCCGTAGTACATCGACTGGAAGGACGTCGCCGAGACGAACAGGAACGGCACGCCGGCCTCGCCGCCATGGCGCTGGGCCAGGTGGGTCTTGCCGGTGCCCGGGGGTCCCTCGAAGAGCAGGCCGCGGCGCGGGCGCCCGCCCATCTTCTCGGTGTACTCGCGGTGGGCCAGGAAGAGGTTCAGCGAGCGCACCACTTCCTCGCTGCACAGCGTCGATGCCGACGAC
This sequence comes from uncultured Actinomycetota bacterium, assembly GCA_963765845.1. Taxonomy (GTDB): domain Bacteria; phylum Actinomycetota; class Actinomycetes; order Frankiales; family Frankiaceae; genus DATAZK01. Next base: position 7,122 of record CAVXYJ010000007.1, on the reverse strand, counting down.
GTCGCTGAGCCGGATGTCGATCTGCTCCGGGCGAAACATCATGTGGGGCGAGCGACCCGACGCCATCCCGGGCACGACGACGGCTCCCACGATCGCGATGATGAAGATCAGCGGCAGCAGCGTGATCATGCTGATGTGAGGCAGCGCGAACACGTTGAAGGGCCGGCCGTCGATCAGCCGGTACCAGAGAAACGCTCCCGGAATACCCACCACGATCGCGATCTTTCGCAGCAGCTGACGCCGGCGCCGCTCACGATCGGCACCGACATCGGCGCGGCGAGCTGACAGCACCCCGAGCCCGCCGCCGAAGCTGGGCAAGGCAGCCGCATCCGCGGATGTAGCAACAATTCGAGCCGAGTCTGCCGGCGGTGCGCTGCTCACGATGGCCTCCCTGAATGCTCAGCCTTACCCACCTAACTCGGACCCAAGGCCAGGCGTTGTCAAGACCACCCGGTCGGGCTACAGGGTTAGGCCATCTGGCGCCTCGGGGCGGGTCGTAAGAGCGGAAAAGTCGTATTCGCCCCGAACGGAAGGGGCAGCTCTCGGCGTTACTCTGCGACGCCCGCGAAGACGTCGTCCTCCCGGCCGTCGGCACCGGTCGGCCCGATCTCGCCGCGCACCAGCCGGAAGGTCTCGTACGCGAAGAAGGCCCGCCCGCCGCCGTCGGCCATCGCGTAGAACATGCCGTCCGACGCGATCTGCGTGTGGTGCGCCCGCATGGCGGCGATCTTGGCCTGGATCTGATCGGCCACGTCGATGGACGTGGTGACGAGTTCGTCGTCGATGACGAACGCCGGATCCTCGGTGAAGCCGGCGTCGATTCCACGCTCGGCCAGGGCCTTCATGCCCGCGCGGAACTCCGAGCGCGCGATGGCGGAGTAGTAGAGCTTGCTCGGCTGCCACGGCACGCCCAGCTCGGGCGCGTAGCCGGGCTCGCCGGAGAGGTCGAACGCGGCGACCGTCACCCGGTGGGCTTGGATGTGGTCGGGATGGCCGTAGGAGCCGTTCTCGTCGTAGCTGATGACCACCTGCGGGCGGGTCTCGCGCATCACCGCCACCAGGTCGCGCGTCGCCTCGGCGAGATCGGCCTGCCAGAAGCACTCCGGGTTGTCGTTGGTGGGCTCGCCCATCATCCCGGAATCGCGCCAGCGTCCGGGGCCGCCGAGGAACCGGTGGTCGGTGACGCCCAGCGCCTCGCACGCGGCCGCCAGCTCGCCGATGCGGTACGTGCCGAGCCGGTCCTCCTGATCGGCCGCGAGATGGCGCAGCTCCGGCACCACGACCTCGCCCTCTTCGCCCAGCGTGCAGGTGATCAGGGTGACCAGGGCGTGCTCGCCGGCGTAGCGCGCCATCGTGCCGCCGGTCGAGATCACCTCGTCGTCCGGATGCGCGTGGACCAGCAGCAGGCGGTGCCGATGGTCGAGCGGGCTCATGTCGATGCCTTCGTGAAGCGGGTCGACCGCGTCCTCGACGTCAGCGATGAGATCACCCATCGCGTCGCCCTCAGGGGGTGCCGCCATTCCAGCGGGCTCGCAGGAGGGCGTGGAAGTCATGTCCCGAGCCTAGATGCCTGTTCGCAGCCCTGCCCGCTCCAGCCCTCAGCCCCGATGACGCGACCGCGAGCGGGCCTTCTCACGGTCCTGCATGGACAGCTGCACCTTGCGAATCCGCACGAACGCGGGAGTGACCTCGACGCACTCGTCCTCGCGACAGAACTCCAGCGCCTGCTCCAGCGAGAGCACCCGGTGCGGGATCAGCCGTACGAGCACGTCGCTGGTGGAGGAGCGCATGTTGGTGAGCTTCTTCTCCTTGGTCGGGTTGACGTCCATGTCGTCGGCCCGGGAGTTCTCGCCGACGATCATTCCCTCGTAGACCTCGGTACCCGGCCCGACGAACATCGTCCCGCGCTCCTGCAGGTTCGTGAGCGCGTAGCCGGTGACGGGTCCCGTGCGGTCGGCGACCAGCGATCCGGTGGGACGCAGTCCGCACCTCGCCGGCCCACGGCTCGTAACGCTCGAAGACGTGGTGCAGCAGCCCGGTGCCGCGGGTCTCGGTGAGGAACTCGGTGCGGAAGCCGATCAGCCCCCGGGCCGGCACCAGGTATTCCATGCGGACCCAGCCGGTGCCGTGGTTGACCATCTGCTCCATGCGGCCCTTGCGCATGCCCAGCAGCTGGGTGACGACCCCGAGGTAGTCCTCGGGCACGTCGATCGTGAGCCGCTCGACCGGCTCGTGGACCTTGCCGTCGATCTCGCGGGTGACGACCTGCGGCTTGCCGACGGTGAGCTCGAAGCCCTCCCGCCGCATCATCTCGACGAGGATGGCCAGCTGCAGCTCGCCGCGGCCCTGGACCTCCCAGGTGTCGGGACGCTCGGTGGGCCCCACCCGCAATCGAGACGTTGCCGACCAGCTCCTGCTCGAGCCGGTTCTTCACCATCCGGGCGGTGAGCTTCTTGCCCGGACTGGCCGGCGAGCGGGGAGGTGTTGATGCCGACCGTCATCGAGATCGACGGGTCGTCGACGTGGATGACCGGCAGCGCCTGGGGATTCTCGATGTCGGCCAGCGTCTCGCCGATGGTGATTTCGGCGATTCCCGCAACGGCGCGATATCACCCGCGTACACCGCCTCGGCCGGCCGCCGTTCGAGGGCGTGCGCCACCAGCAGCTCGGAGATCTTGGCGCGCTCAACCGTGCCGTCGACCCGGCACCAGGCGACCTGCTGGCCACGGCGCAGCTCGCCGCCGACGACGCGGCACCAGCGCGAGCCGGCCGAGGTAGGGCGACGCGTCGAGGTTGGTGACGAGGGCCTGCAGGGGCGCGTCCTCGACGTAGGTCGGCGGCGGGATGGTGTCGAGCAGCACCTTGAACAGTGGCTCGAGGTTGTCCGCGTCGGGCATCCCGCCGTCGTCGGGACGGTTGGTCGAGGCACGGCCGGCCTTGGCGCTCGCGTAGACGATCGGGAAGTCGATCTGCTTCTCGTCGGCGTCGAGGTCGAGGAAGAGTTCGTAGGTCTCGTCGACGACCTCGGCGATGCGCGCGTCCGGACGATCAACCTTGTTGATCACCAGGACGACGGGCAGCTTCGCCTCGAGCGCCTTGCGGAGCACGAACCGGGTCTGCGGCAGCGGTCCCTCACTGGCGTCGACCAGCAGCAGCACGCCGTCGACCATGGACAGGCCGCGCTCGACCTCGCCGCCGAAGTCGGCGTGACCGGGGGTGTCGACGACGTTGAGCATGACCGCCGGCTGATCAGGGTCCCCGGTGACGTACTTGATCGCCATGTTCTTGGCGAGGATCGTGATGCCCTTCTCGCGCTCAAGATCCATCGAGTCCATCACCCGCTCGGCAACGTCCTGACCCTCCCGGAAAGCGCCGGATTGCCAGAGCATGGCATCGACCAGCGTGGTCTTGCCGTGGTCGACGTGAGCGATGATGGCGAGGTTGCGGAGATCAGAACGCACAGGCACGTACGTCAACGGTACGGGAACCGGCTCCTGAAGGGCGGCAAGCGTGACCAGCGACCCAGCGCCGGCCCCCGACCAGCACCTCGAAACGCCCGATCCGGTACGCGAGAAGATCGCCCGCGACCTCGAGACGAACGTCCTCCTGCAGTACGCGTTCTCCAAGGCCGCCCGCTTTTCCCGGGCCGGGCAGCTCACCGAAGCCGCCGGCGAGTACGCCAAGCTCGCCGGGGCCACCGGCAAAGCCCACCTGCGCGCGCTGGCGCTGGTGTTGCAGGCAGAAATGCTGCTGCGCGACCCGCCCACGGTGCTCGACACCGCCACCGCCCGTGGTGCCCTGGAGCAGGCCCACGCGCTCGGAGCCCCGGAGCGGGAGTGGACGTTCACCCTCGGGATGCTCGCGCTTCGCGAGGGCCGCCTTGCCGAAGCCCACGAGCTGCTCCTGCGGTCGTTCACGGCCGACCACCAGCCTCAAGAAGCAGCGGCCTATCTCGCCGTCGTCGAGGCCCGGTCGGGCGACGTCGCCGCCGGACGTCAGTGGCTGGAACTCGCTCGCGAAAGCGGGGATGCGTGGCGCTCCCCCGAGGCCGAAATCGCGTTACGCGACCCGGACGACCCGGTGGCAGCGCTACGAGCGGCGGCCGCCGAGCATCCCGAGGAGTACTGGCTCCGGCTGGCGCTCGCTCGCGAGCTGACCGCCGCCGACCGCCACGACGAGCTGGTGGAGACGACCCGCGCGATGGCGGCCGACCGGGATCTGCCGGAGCGGTTTCGGGCCGCCGCCGCGCTGGGAGCGGCCCGCACCCTGCTGCTGCATGACGGCGACGATCGCGTTCCCGAGGCGATGAAGCTCGCCGGGCAGGCGCGGGCCCTCGTCCCCAAGTCGCTCGCGGTCTGGGAGGTGCTGGCCCTGGGCTACTGCCGCGAGGGCCATTACCGGCGGGCCGCAGGGGCGGCGCGGCGGGTGCTTCGCGCCGACCCCGACTCCGTGGCCGCCCGCTACGTGCAGGCCTGGGCCCTGGGCGCGCGCGGATCGACGGAACGGGCCCGGTCGGCCCTGGCCGAGGCGATCGAGCGTGACCCCGCGTGGCCGCTTCGTGCCCGGGCGGCAGCTGCGGTCGCCGCCCAGGTGAGGTAGCCAAAGATCAACGCAAAAGGCGGACGAGGGGGCGGTCGGCGGCGATCCACTCGACGTCGTCGAACTCATGCGGGGCCAGCCAGCGCAGCGCCTGGTGCTCTCGGGCGGCCGGCCGGCCGCTGACGATCGACGCGCGGTAGACCTGCAGCAGACCGATGTCGATCTTCGCCTCGCCGACGAGACGTCCGACCTCGATCTCGACGCCGAGCTCCTCGCGGCACTCGCGTACCAAAGCGTCGGACGGTGTCTCCCCGGCCTCGACCTTGCCGCCCGGGAACTCCCAGAGCCCGGCGTAGCGGGCGGGGGCGGCGCGCTGGGCCGCGAGCAGCCGGCCGTCGCCGTCCAGGATCGCGGCTCCTACGACGAGCAGCCCGCGACCGCAACCTGCCATGCTGGAAGCATGCCCCGGCCACCTGCCCTGACCCCCGACCAGGTCGCGGCCGAGCTCGCCGCGCTGCCCGGCTGGTCCGGTGACACCACCGCCATCAAGCGGTCCGTCGAGTGCAGCAGCTTCCCCGCGGCCATCGCCGTGGTGGACGCCGTAGCGATCGCCGCGGAAAGCGCCGACCATCATCCCGACATCGATATCCGCTGGCGCACGCTGCATTTCACGCTCACAACGCACGACGCCGGCGGGGTGACCCAGCTCGACGTCGCGCTCGCCCGCGCGATCGACGCGGCAGCTGCCGGCTAGCCCGGCGGCTGCGTGCCCGTGGGCCGCAGCAGGCGTACTGGCGGCGCGGCATCAACCTGGACTCCCGCGACCGCGTAGGCACCGGCGAAACCGCTCCACACGAGGGAGGTCAGGTAGTCGGCGAGCGCCTGGCGACTCATCGACTGGCGCTCCAGCCACCATTCCCCTGCCGAGCGCACCAGGCCGATGAGCCCGAAGCCCCACGGCTCTGCGGCCCCCGAATCCAGCCCGACCTCGCGCATGAGATCGCCGAGCCGGCAGGAGATGTAGCTGCCGAGCATCGAGCTGTAGTCGGTCACCAGGTCGCGCTCGACCGGACGGTCCAGCAGCGTGTGGTGGACGACGAACCGGTACAGCTCCGGCTCCTCCTCGATCACGTGCAGGTACGCGTCGACCCCGGCGGCCAGCATCGAGCGCCCGTCCGGCTGGCCGTCGATCGCGTCCTTGATCCGGTCGACCAGGCCCTGCCCGACCCGCTGCCCGACCGCCAGGTACAGGTCGGCCTTGTCAGTGAAATAGCGGTAGACCACCGGCTTGCTGGTGCCTGCCTCCGCCGCGATCTGGTCCATGCCAACCCCGGCACCGTGGCGACGGACCGCGCGTACGGTCGCGTCGATCAATGCCTTGCGGCGCTCCTCGCGATGCGCCTGCCACCGCAACCGCCGACCGTCGGTGTCCGGCGTCGAACGGCGGCCGCTCGTACTGCTCACCCGCCGAGGATAGGTGAGGGCCCCGCGTAGCGGTCCAGCCCAGCTGGGTAGCGTGCCAGTCATGGCTGACGCAATGATTCGCAGGCTCGGTAATTCAGGATTGGCCGTCTCACGGGTCGGGCTCGGCTGCAACAACTTCGGGATGCGGATCGATCTCGAGGCGGCCCGCCCGGTCGTCGCCGCTGCGCTCGATGCCGGCGTCACCATGTTCGACACGTCCGACAGCTACGGGCCGTCAGAGGAGTTCCTCGGCGAGCTGCTCGAGGGCGAGCGTGACGACGTCATCCTGGCCACCAAGTTCGGCTCCAGCGTGCGCGGAGCCAACGGCGCCGACTGGGAAGCGCGGGGTTCGCGGCGCTACATCCGGCGCGCGGTCGAGCGTTCCCTGCGCCGCCTGCGGACCGACTACATCGACCTCTACCAGCTGCACAAGCCCGACCCGCTGACCCCGATCGAGGAGACCCTCGCCGCTCTCACCGAGCTGGTGAACGACGGGAAGGTGCGCTACATCGGCTGCTCGAACTTCAGTGGCTTCCAGGTCGCCCACGCCGAATGGCAGGCGAGCACCCGCGGCTACGAGCGCTTCATCTCGGTGCAGAACGACTACAGCCTGCTCAACCGCGAGATGGAGGCCGATGTCGTCCCGGCCTGCCTCGAATACGGCATCGGTGTGCTGCCCTACTTCCCGCTGGCGAGCGGCGTGCTCACCGGCAAGTACAAGCGGGGCGCCGACGTGCCCGCGTCGAGCCGGCTCGCGGCCTGGGGCATGGCAAGCACGCTCACCGACGAGCGCTTCGACGTCGTCGAGGCCCTGCAGTCCTACGCGGCCGAGCGAGGAATCGCGCTGCTGGACGTGGCCATCGGCGCCCTCGCCGCGCAGCCCGCGGTCGGCTCGGTGATCGCCGGGGCGACGACGGCGGAGCAGGTGAAGGCCAACGTCGCTGCCGCCGAGTGGATCCCGTCCTTCGAGGACCTGACCGCACTCGACAAGATCGTTCCGAGTCGGCGGCCGGCGTAACGGTCGCGGCCAATACTGGCGAGCAGGCAGGTTGAACCCGCGGCCGTAGTCCGGTTATCGCGCGCTCCGGCCGTCGTGCTGCTGGGAGCGTGCTGGTTTTA
>CAVXYJ010000006.1:0-232810 GCA_963765845.1 uncultured Actinomycetota bacterium | reverse complement strand
CGGTGGCCTTGGATGGGTGGGCGTCCGTCGGGTGGCCAGAACCAGGGGGTGTGGTCGGGGTCGTGGCCGATGGTCATGTTCCAGCCGCCCTCATGCACTTTGTGATGGTGCGCCAGGCAGAGCAGTTCGAGGTTGCCGGGGTTGGTTTCGCCGCGGTCTATCCAGTACTGGCGGTGGTGGGCTTCGGTGTAGGAGGGTGGCCGGTCACAGCCGGGCCAGGTGCATCCGCCGTCGCGGGCGACGAGGAAGTGGCGTAGCCCGGCGCTGATGGTGCGGGTGCGGCGGCCGAAGTCCAACGTTTCGGAGTCGGCGCCGAACACTGCCGGGATGATCCCGCTATCGCACGCCATCCGGCGGGCAGCCGCCGCGGGCAGGCGCTGGCCTTCGGGGGTGCCGGCGGTGCCGAGGCCGTCGAGCAGGGCCTGATGGGACAGGCCGACCATGACCGTGTGCCTTCCGCCGCCTTCGCCGTGGCAGGTTTCGGCGTGGGCGGTGGCGTGGCGGGCCATGTTGCACCAGGGCTTCGGCGCGGCGACTGCCGATGGATTCGGTGAGCAGATCACCGTCGGGGTCGGGTTTGCGCAGGAACTCGGCGATGGCTTTGGAGACGATGAGGCCGGCTTCGGCGTCCAGCCAGCCATCCAGCCGCCACCGGCCGTCGAGGGTTTCGGACAGGTGGACATGCTGGGCGGCGTGTTTGCGGGCCGCCTGGTCGGCGGACTGCTCGGGGGCGGCGGCGGCGAGGAGTTCTTCGGCGACGACCCGCAGCTGCCGTGGTGTCAAAGGCGCCGCCTGCTGGGCGAGGAACGCCTCGAGGTCGGCGGCGAGATCGTGCTGCAGCTCCTTCGTCGCCTGCACGATCACCCAAGCATGATCCAGACCGAGGTCACCGGCCCCGAACGCTTTTCCGGTGACCGGCATCCGATCCGCCAGCGCCCGCCCGGCCTGCACCCGCTTGGATACCCAGCCATCAGACTCACCCGACAGCTGCCACGCACGAACGCCTGCGTCGACGCCGCCCCATCCATGGCGTAGGCACCGGACCGGTCGGCGCGTTCGATCGCTCGTACCAGGGCAGCAGACCCTGACGGACCGCGCCCAGCAGCTCGGGGAGAACTTCGACGGCCAGTACACCCGAGGTGTTGGTATCGATCGCGGCGGCGAGCTCGGCGAGCAGCGCATGAGCCTGCGCTGCTTTCACCCCGAACCCGTCTTCGACCATGTGTTCGAGTCTAGCATCGAACGGGCAGCTCAACCACCCTATTCGCAGCTGATTTCAGCGCACAGGGCGCCGGTTATCGCGCGCCCCGGGTCGCCCGCTCGGGAACATGGGAGTCCGGCTGGCAACTTTCCGCGGAAAGATCCGGCAAGCAGCACCGCGCCGGCGGCGGCGGCTTCGGCCGCCTTGTGTTGTTTGAGGAGTTTGCGCGCTCGGCGCACCCCGCTGATGAGCCGTCCGACAAATGCCAACGGTCTTACTTCCAGAGCGTCACGTGGACCGAGGGGCGGAAGTGCCCGATGTTGACGCCGCTTCCCTTGAGCATCGCCTGGGTAGCGCGCGGGGTGGTGATGAAGCGGGTCAGCTCCGCGGCCACCGGCATCACGCTGTGCTCGGGAAGCGTCGTCGTACTCCAGACGCCCTTTCCCGGCAGGCCATGGCCGCCGACAGCGACCAGGCGCCGCTCGGCCAGATCACCGGCGACGGCGAACGACAGCGCCAGCGCGACCCCGTTCCCGCGGCGACCCTCCTCCAGCGCGGCGGCGTGGCTCTGGAAGATGCGCTGGCGCGCCTCCGGGACGTCGAGGTGGTGCAGCATGCGCGGCGCGACGCCGTCGGCGCCGACCGCCGACGGGCCGAGCAGCCAGGTCTGCTCGCGCAGCAGCCCGCGGAGCACCTTCTGCGCGCCGGGCCCGCCTTCGTTGGCTGTGGAGGCTCGCGCGAGCGGATGACCGGGCGCGACGACGACGAGCACCTCGTAGTTCAGGAACGGCCGGCAGACGAGCGTCGTCGTCGCTGACGGCGGTCCGATGGCGACGTCCACCGCGCGTGAGGCCAGCAGCACCTCGAACTGCGCCGGCGGCCGCACACTCAGCTCGACGTCGAAGTCGTGCGCCCGGCCGACGAAAAGCTCGATCAGACCGGGCGCGGCGTGCTCGGCGAACAGGCTCGAGGCGGCGACTCGCATGAGCCGCCGGCCGCGTCCCGCCTGGCTGACCTCTCGGACGGTCCGGTCGGCGAGCCCCAGCATTTCGGTGGCACGGCTGGCCAGGCGCAGGCCGCCGGGGGTGAACGCCAGCCCGGCGGCGGTACGGCTGAACAGCTGGTCCTCGAGCTCTTTACGCAGCTGAGCAACGTGCAGGGACACCGCTGCCTCGGTGACGCCGAGCTCCCCGGCAGCGGCTTTGACCGACCCATGGCGTACGACTGCCGAGTACGCACGCAGCTGCGTCGGCGTCACTGCCGGATCGTACGGCGCCCCCAAATCACTATGGGGCATCGGCATCCGTCGGGGCCAGGCCGTCGAGCACCGTCGCCACGGCGAGGTTCCAGCGCCGTTCGAGCGAGGCGGGCGTCGATCCGAGCCAACCGGCCGTTTCCTGGACCGCGAGCCCCTGCACGGTGGCCAGCAGCACGTGGGCGATGTCGACCGGGTCGCCGTGCAGTGCCCCGGCGTCCACCGCCGCAGCCATGCGCCCGACCACGTAATCGCGGACCGCCGCGCCCGCCCGCGCATCGGCCAGCCTCGGGTCGAACTCCCCGAACGGGCGCGAGAACATCAGCTGCGACAGCACCGGCTCGGCCTGCGCGAATGCGCGAAAGGTCAGGGCGGTCCGCACCAGGACGGTTCGCGCATCTGCGGCGGCCTCCCGTTCGAGCAGGCGCGCGTGCAGCCGGAGAACCCCGGTGAAGAACATCTCGCGCACCAGCCCGGCCTTGTCGCCGAAGAGATCGTAGATGGCCGGCACCGAGGTGCCTGCGGCTTGCGCCGCCGCGAGCACGCGGTCGCGAAGTTCCGGGGTGCGCTGCTTCGCCCTGGGCATCCGCGGCTATTTGCCGCCGACGAGTTGTCGCCCGAGGTCGGCGTTATCCGCGGCGCGGGCGGCTCCCAGTGCGGCGAGGGCCTGCTCGCGCGCGCGCAATTTGGTGGCGATATGGGCTGTCGGGTCCAGGGTGAGCAGTTGGACGGCGCGCGCGCGGGCCGTCGCCGCCAACTGCGAGGCCTCGACCACCTCGTCGAGGAACCCGGCCTCGACCGCTCCGGCGGGCGCGTACACCTCGGCGAGGCTCACAGCCCGGTGAAAGTGTGCCGGGGTCAGGCGTTGCCGGCAGATCTCGACGGCCGCCCGCGGCATCGTGAGCCCGAGCGCCACCTCGTTGGCCGTGATCCGGTACGCCCCCGCCGCGCCCACCCGGTAGTCGACGGAATTGAGCAGGAACGCGGCCATGGCGATCGCGTGCCCGTTGCAGGCCGCCACCACCGGTTTCGGAAAGCGCAGCAGCCGCTCGGCCAGCCCGAAGCCGGCGTCCAGCATCGCGATCGCGGCGCTATCCCTGCCCTGCAGGATCGTCAGGTCGAAGCCGCCCGAGAAGCGGCCTTCGCGCCCGGTGAGCACGACGACGCCCGCTTCGCGCTCCGCAGCATCCAGCGCGCCCCCGAGCTCCGCGAGCATCACCGGCGAGAGCACGTTGACCTTGCCGTCATCCATTGTGAGGGTCGCGATGGAGTCCTCACACACGTAGCTGACCAGCGACGTCATGGCGGTCACCGCTCATTTCCGGGGCCAGGTCCACGTAATCGTAACGCTGGTACGAAACGAGCCGCGGCGCCGCTGGCGTAACTCGCGCCTGGGCTCTAGCGTCGCGACATGAGCTTCAGCGGCTTCCCGCCCGACGCGTTTGCGTTCTACGAGGGCCTGGAAGCCGACAACAGCAAGGCGTACTGGACCGCCCACAAGCCCGTGTTCGACGCGTGCATCGCCGGGCCGATGCAGGAACTGCTGGACGAACTCGAGCCGGGCTTCGGTGTCGCCAAGCTGTTCCGGCCCTACCGCGACGTGCGCTTCAGCAAGGACAAGTCGCCGTACAAGACGCGTCAGTATGCGGTCGTGCAGCTCGGTCCGGCCGGCGGCGGAGGCGCTCAGGGCCTGTACGTCGGGATCGACGCCGACGGGTTCCATCTCGGGGGCGGGCTGCACCAGGCGTCCACCGAGCGGGCACGCCACATGCGTACGGCCATCGACGAGGACGTGACCGGCCGCAAGCTCCGCAAGATCCTGGACACGCTGCTGGGCGAGGGCTTCGAGCTGGCCGGTGAGCAGCTCAAGCGGGTTCCCAAGCCGTGGGACGACACGCACCCGCGGGCCGAACTGCTCCGCTACAAGTCGCTCACCGCGCACATCCACCACCCGCCGGACACCTGGCTGCACACCGCCAAGGCCAAGGACGAGGTCGTCGCGCGCTGGAAGGCGCTCGGGCCGCTGAACGCGTGGCTGGGCGCTCACGCCGCCGACACGTTCCCTGCTGGGGCGTAACCAACGGGCGCGCGCCGGCGCCGGATGGACGTTCGTCGTCAGCGGCGAGCTCGACTTCTTCGAGGTGACCGCCCTGAACCTGTTCGCCTACGGCCTCACCCGGCTCGCGTCTAGTGTGCGCATGTGGGCTTCTACCGTGAGCAGGTTCTCCCCCGGCTGGTCGATCGGGCCTGCGGCTCCAGCGGTTTGCGCGAGTGGCGGGCCCAGGTGACCGAGGGGCTGACGGGACGGGTCGTCGAGATCGGGTTCGGCTCCGGCCTGAACGTCGATCTCTACCCACCGGATATCGCGGAGGTGCTGGCCGTCGAGCCGGCGGCCGTCGCCCGCAAGTTGTCCGACAAGCGTGTTGCCCGGTCAGCGGTGTCCATCACCCACATCGGTCTCGACGGGCAGTCCATCCCCCTCGACGACGCCAGCTGCGACAGCGCACTGTCGACCTTCACGCTGTGCACCATTCCCGACGCCGCCCGGGCCCTGGCCGAACTGCGCCGGGTGCTACGTCCAGGCGCCACCTTCCACTTCCTCGAGCACGGCCTCGCGCCCGACCCGTCGGTGGCCGCCTGGCAACGACGGCTCGAACCGTGGCAGCGGCGCCTGGCTGATGGCTGTCACCTCACGCGCGAGCCGGCAGCGCTCGTGCGCGACGGGGGCTTCGCCATCGAGCACGTCGAAGAGCGTTACGCCAAGGGGCCGAAGCCCTGGAGCTGGTTCACCTCCGGGGTCGCGACCAAGCCCGGCTAGCCACGCCGGCTCGGCTGGGCTCGGATGTCACCGAACGGCGGGCATTGTCCTTCGCCGCGACCCGGTCAGGTATCCCGTCCACCACCCGCGTTTGCCTTAGCTCCCGGGACCTAGGCCTCTACGGCCTGCCCTCGCGCAGCGGTCCAATGGAGCTGACGCGCCAACTCGCGATCGGAGGTGAGTCGGTCATGCCAGTAGGAGCGGATATGGGTGCGCAGTCCGTGTTGACACTCGCGGACGAAGCTCATGGACGTGTCGATGATGCTTTCCGCCGCGTTGCTGAGGCGGCCGGCACGGAGCCGTTGAATGGATATTTGCGACGGGCCGGTGAAGGGGTCAACGGACTTTCCCGGGACCTGCTGACCGCCTATGACTGCGTAGTGGCCGAGCTGTCCCGGCACTTGGTCGGGATGGAGGTGGCTGTTTGCCCGACGGTCGTCGACACATTGCCCTCCGGGCGAAGGACGGTTCGGGCGCACGTGATGCGGGCCCGGCAGCTGGAAGCCACGATCCGTGCCATCGAGCGGCTGCTGTGGGGTGATGCGCAGGCTCCGAGCCGGCGGCTCGACCTGCTCCATCGCGAGTTGCTCGCCTTGATGGACGCCCATCGCCTGGAGGAGGCGCAGATGCTGCGCTCCCTCGAAGCAGTGCTCAGCGAGGAGGAACGCGCTGCGCTGGCGACCCGGCTGGAGTTGGCCACCCGCCGCGCGCCGACTCGGGCGCACCCGCACGCGTCGCGCCGGCTGGGCTGGACCCGGGTGCTGTACCGGCTGGTCGGCGGCTGGGACCGGATGCTCGACACGATGGATTCACGCACGTATCCGCGGCTAGGTGTCCGGGCGCCCCGTCCTCCCGGCCTGTGGGGCAGCTACCTGCTCGGACGACCCCTCCCCACCGAACCCGCCGCCAAGACGGCCGCCGAGGAACCCGTCGAGCCGGGTTCCGCTGCGGCTCACCCGAGTCATGATCCATGACCTCTCGCCGGGGCCCCCGCCAGGCTCGGGTGGGAGAGTTTCGGGATGATCGCTCAGAGCTTGGTTGGCGTTGACGATGCAGAAAGGTCTCGCGTGTGACCCCCAGGACGGTGCCCCTCGGGGGATCACCCCGTCGGTTCACGTCACCGCGAGAGGCCGCCGCAGACATCGTCGGGGTGTGGCTGCGCACGCCCGCTCTCGCGGCGGTATATGTCCGCGAAGTGCTGGATCCCACGCTCCGCGAGCAGATCATGGTCGCGGTCAGCCGCGTCAACGCCTGCGCCGGCTGCACGGTGGTGCACGAGCGCTGGGCACTACGCGTCGGCGTCACCACCGCGGAGTTGGAGGCGCTTGGCCTCGGTGATCTCGCCCGGCTGGATGAGCGCAGTCGCGCCGCCATCGTCTACGCGACCGCCCTCGCCGAGGACCGCTTCCGCGCGATCCCGGACGGCGAGCTCATCGCCTCGGCCAGCCGCCACCTGACACCGGGCGAGCTTCGCGCCGTGGAAGCTGTCGCGCGCCTGATGGCCCTCGCCAACCTGAGTGCGAACACCCTGCGCCACACGTCCCACGCGCTCGGGCTGCGCAGGGCGGGGGGAGTGATCAGCCGATCGGAAGGTGGGCGCGGACGAGCGATCCCTGCGCGTCGCCACTGATGACCAGGGTTCCGCCGACCTCGGCGGCCCGTTCGCGCATCGGCGACATCCCAACGCCGGGTACCCAGGCGTCGACCCTGGGGCTGGGATCGCGGATGGTGACGGCCAGCGAGTCGTCCTCACTCACTCGGCGGCCGCGGAGATCAATCGCTGTGGGGGTAGCGCCGAACGCGTGCCGGTGAGGACCTTTTTCCCTGGATCACCGAATTGCCCGGGGCGGATACTGCCCCCATGGAGATCCGGCTTAGCGATGAAGAGGTTGCCGCGCTGCGCGATCTGCTCGATGCCCATTTCCGTGAGCTGACGGCAGAGATCTCACACACCGACAACCCTGGCTTCCGTCAGCGGCTGCGTGAGCAGCGCGACGTGCTCCTCGGCGTACGTCAGCGGCTGGAGAGCGCGGGCGACCCCGCAGCGCTGGCCGGCTGACCGGAGCGCGCCGTGGTCGGCCCGATCACGGGTGAAAAGACAAGGCACCCGTCGGGATCCGGCGGTCAGATTGCAATCACCGTGATCAGCGAATCCAGCCCGGCGAAGTCTGTCGGGTTACGCGTGTAGAGCGGTAGCCGATTCGCTGCGGCTATAGAAGCGATCATCAGGTCGGCGAAACGCCTGCGAGGTTGGCGTCGGGTGGCACGGACGAGGGCATACACCCGGCCGTAGCTACGCGCCGCGGCGATGTCAAACGGCAGCGCGTCGAAGGTTGCCTCAGCCCACTGAAGTCGTTCCTGTCGGATCGATCGCGCGATCCCGTCGACCGTCGCATGGGGCCCGGCAGCAAGTTCTGCAAGCGTGACGGCCGTGATCGCAGATTCCTCCGGCAACCGATGGCCGTCGATGCCAGCCAGGTCGATGACTACCGAGGTATCCAGGATGCCCGCGTCCGGCATTAGAACTCACGCTCGAGGCTCTGGTCGATGACATCGTCGACATCGGCGCGAAAGGCAGTGGCGTCGATCGGCGCCAACTGTCGAGCGGCGGCAAGGAGCTGGGCCTTGGCGACAAATCGCCGACGCTGTAGCGGACGCAATTCGGCCAAGGCCGTTCCGTTGCGGGTAACGACGAAGTCCTCGCCCGCCTCCACCGCGCGAAGGATTGCGCCGCTGTCGTTGCGGAGTTCGCGCTGACTGATCTCTCGGGTCATGGCCCCACGATACGTCCTACCGCTACGAACCGCTACAGGATGCTACAAGGCATTGGCGGCGCGTATCAGGCCTGTGGGTTCCGGAAGTCCGTTTGTCTTCGTATTCGGCTATGACCGCGGTCAGGTGACGTCGGTTGAAGATCAGCATGCGGTCGGTGAGTTCGGATCTGACGGTGCGCACGAACCGTTCCGCGTAGCAGTTCGGCTCTACTTGATCTTCACCCGGCTGCCGGCCTGGATGGTGTTGCTTGCCGCTCGTCAGCGTCGAAGGACGTCACCCCGATGACCCAGAAGTCCTTCTCGGCAAAGGCGGTATTGATGCCTAGCGCATTCGCGGTTGCCGCTACCAGCGCGTCGAGGCTGTCCGGCTCAGCTCGCAATAGCTGAGTTCACGGCGGCGCATGTTGCTGCGTCATTCGGCAGCCCTACTCGGACCCCGACCAAGGGTCGCACCATTTGTCCGTTATGTGCCCCCGGCAGGATTCGAACCTGCGCCACCGCCTCCGGAGGGCGGTGCTCTATCCCCTGAGCTACGGGGGCCTGAACTGCGAAGTCACCGTATCAGCGGGGACTGCCCGCGGGTAAACGCCCAGCAACCGGTAAACGGCCCTGATCGGCCCTCGATCAGCTCTCGCGGCCGGTGAACCCGCTCCCATAGGCTCAGCCCGATGACTGGTCAGCCAGGGGAGCGCCGGCGAGACGGCGGTGAGCTATCCGAGATCGTTGCCCCCGTGCGCGTGCTGGTGGTGGATGACGACGAGGTCATCCGCCAGCTGATCACGATCAACCTCGAGCTCGAAGGCTTCGAGGTCTACGAGGCGGTGGATGGCTTCGACGCTCTGCGCAAGGCAGCCGAGCTGCGTCCGAGCGTGATCACCCTCGATGTCATGATGCCGAGAATGGACGGCTGGGACGCGGCCGCGCGGCTGCGCAGCGATCCGGAGACCGCTGACGTCAAGGTGGTGCTGCTGTCTGCCCGGGCGCAGGAAGCGGATGTCCGGCGCGGCACCCGGCTCGGTGTCGACGCCTACTTGACCAAGCCGTTCGACCCCGACGATCTCGTCGAGGTCGTACGCCGACTCGCCGGTATCCCGGCGTGAAGCGCCGGATTCGCGCCATCGCGCTCGTCGCCGCGGGAGCGGGCGCGCTGGCGGCCTGTGGCGGGTCCTCGAAGAAGGCCGAGCCGCCTGCCCCGATCGCCGGCGTGACGGTGGTGGCCGGCCTTCCGCACACCCACTTCCAGGGCGTTCACCTGGTCTACAGCCGCACCCCACCGCTGGGCGGCGACCACAGCCCGTACCCGATGACCTGCGCTGTCTACCCGACGGCGGTGCCGAATGAGAACGCGGTGCACTCGCTCGAGCACGGGGCCGTCTGGCTGACCTACCAGCCCGGTGTCGACCCCGCCCCGCTGGTGAAGCTGGACGCCATCGACCCGGCGTACGTGCTGATCTCGCCCTACCCGGGCCAGCCGTCGAAGGTGATCGCCACCGCCTGGGGGCTGCAGCTGAAAGTCGATTCGGCGACGGATCCCCGGTTGAAAGCGTTCGTGGAGCGATACCACGGCGGCGGCCAGGGCGGGGAGAAGGGCGCCGCCTGCCAGGGCGTGAATCTTGCCCAAGCGCAGCAGCTTTTCGCTCAGGGGCCGCCTCCCGGCCAGCTGACGCCGCCGGTGCCCGCCGACAAGCCGGGCGGCAATTAGACCGGGCTGGTGGCGCGCGTCGATACCCTCGGAAGCATGACTCCGGCCGAACTCTCCGTCGCGATCCGTACGGTGGTCGCCGAAGCCGTAGCCGCCGGCGAGTTCGACGCACCTGTACCGGAGTCCGTGCACGTCGAGCGCCCGCGTAGCAAGGCCCACGGCGATTACGCCAGCAACGTCGCCATGACGCTCGCCAAGCCGGCCGGCCGGCCCCCTCGCCAGATCGCCGAGATCATCGCTGCGCGCCTCGGCGGCGTCGCCGGCGTCGCCCGGGTCGAGGTCGCGGGGCCGGGCTTTCTGAACATCACCCTCGAGAGCCTCGGCGGCGTGGTCACGACCATCCTGGCGGCCGGCGCGCGGTACGGGAACAATGACGAGGCCGCCAAGCAGCGCATCAACCTCGAGTTCGTCAGCGCCAACCCCACCGGTCCGATCCATGTGGGCGGCACCCGCTGGGCCGCCGTGGGTGACGCGATCGCCCGGTTGCTGGTCGCGAGCGGCGCCGAGGTCACCCGCGAGTACTACGTCAACGACGCCGGCGCCCAGATCAGCCGCTTCGCCGCCTCCCAGCTGGCGGCCGCGCGCGGGGAACCGACTCCGGAGGGCGGATACGCGGGCGCGTACGTCGCCGAGGTCGCCGCCCGCGTGCTGTGGAGCAACCCCGGGCTGCCGACGGAGCCGGCTGAGACCGTGCTGGCGACCTTCGCGAGGGCCGGGGTCTCGTTCATGCTCGCCGACATCGGCGTTTCGCTCGACTCCTTCGGCGTGCACTTCGACGTCTGGTTCTCCGAGCGCTCGCTGGCCACGTCCGGTGCCGTCGAGCACGCGCTGGACCGGCTGAAGGCGGAGGGCCACGTCTACGAGGCCGACGGCGCGCTCTGGCTGCGCACCACCGATTTCGGCGACGACAAGGACCGGGTGCTCGTCAAGTCCGACGGCGACACGACCTACTTCGCCTCCGACGCCGCCTACTACCTGGACAAGCGCGAGCGCGGCTACGACCGCTGCATCTACATGCTCGGCGCCGACCACCACGGCTACGTCGGCCGGCTGCGGGCCATGGTCGGCTGCTTCGGTGACGACCCGGACGCAACGCTCGAGGTCCTGATCGGCCAGCTGGTGAACGTGCTGCGCGGCGGCGAGCCGGTCCGGATGAGCAAGCGTGCGGGCACCTTCGTCACCCTCGACGACCTGGTCGAGCTGGTCGGGGTCGACGCGGCGCGCTACTCGCTGGCCCGCTCGTCGGCCGACTCGCCGCTCGACATCGACGTCGACGTGCTGGCCAGCCGTACCAACGACAACCCGGTCTACTACGTCCAGTACGCCCACGCGCGCCAGGCGAGCCTGCTGCGCAGCGCCGCCGACCTCGGGCTGGCGCTCGACCCTGTGCCGACGTGAGCTGCTCACCCACGAGCGCGAGGGCGACTTGCTGCGCGCGCTGGGAGAGTTCCCCCGGATCGTCGCGGTGGCCGCCGAGCGTCGCGGGCCCCGCACCGCGTCGCCCGCTACCTGGAAGAGCTGGCGGGCACCTATCACCGCTTCTATGACGCCTGCCGGGTCTTGCCGCAGGGCGACGAGGAGCCCGGGCCGCTGAGCGCCGCCCGTCTGGTGCTCGTCGAGGCCACCCGCATCGTGCATCGCCAACGGGCTCGCCCTGCTCGGCGTCAGCGCACCCGAGCGGATGTAGCTGCGTGACCGGCCCTCCCGGCACTCCGCTTGACCCGGCCGTCTGGCCGCGGTCGGCCGCGCTCGATCCCGACGGCGTGCTGCGCGTCGGCGGCATCGCGTCGACGGACGCTCGCCGCGAGTACGGCACTCCGCTGCTGGTGCTCGACGAGGCCGACTTCCGGGCCCGGGCGCGCGATTTCCGCACCGCGTTCGGCGCGGCGACCGACCGTCTGCTACGCCGGCAAGGCCTTCCTGTGCACGGCGTGGCGCGCTGGGTCGCACGAGGAGGGCCTCGCGCTCGACGTCTGCACCGGCGGCGAGCTCGCCGTCGCCGAGTCCGCCGGCTTCCCCGCCGAGCGGATCGCCTTCCACGGCAACAACAAGTCCGACGCCGAGCTGCGCCGGGCCGTGCGCGCTCGGGGTCGGCCGGATCGTCGTCGACTCCTTCGAGGAGATCGAGCGGCTGGCCGCGATCGCCGCGCAGGCCGGGGCGCGCGCCAGCGCGTGCTAGTCCGGGTGACGCGTCGGGGTCGAGGCGCACACCCACGAGTACATCGCCACCGCGCACGAGGACCAGAAGTTCGGCTTCTCGCTGCGTCCGGCGCCGCCGAGGCCGCGGCGTGGCGCGGTGCTCGCCAGCCCGGCGCTCGAGCTGATCGGGCTGCACTCGCACATCGGCTCGCAGATCTTCGACACCTCGGGTTTCGAGGTCGCGGCGCACCGGCGTCGTCGGGCTGCTGGCCGCGGCATCCGCGACGACGCACGGCGTCGAGCTGGCCGAGCTCGACCTCGGCGGCGGCTTCGGCATCGCCTACACCAGCGAAGACGACCCGCTCGACATCGCCGAGATCGCCGACGCGGCTCGACGGCGATCGTCGAGCGCGAGTGCGCGGCTGCCGGCCTGCGCGTGCCGCGGCTCGCCGTCGAGCCGGGCCGGGCCATCGTCGGCCCGGCACGGTCACCCTCTACGGGTCGGCACCGTCAAGGACGCTGCGACCGGGCCTGCGCACCGTACGTCAGCGTGGACGGCGGCATGAGCGACAACATCCGGCACCGCGCTCTACGACGCTCGACTACACCTGCGTCGCTGGCCTCGCGAAGCCCGGCGCGGCCCCGACGCTCTCCCGGGTGGTCGGCAAGCACTGCGAGAGCGGCGACATCGTGGTGCCCGGACGTGTTGCTGCCGGCCGACCTGCGCCCCGGGGACCTGCTCGCGGTGCCGCCACCGGCGCCTACTGCCGCTCGATGGCCAGCAACTACAACCACGTGCCCCGCCCGCCGGTGGTCGCGGTGCGCGACGGCGCATCGCGCGTCTGATCCGTCGCGAGACGCGAGGACCTGCTTGCGGCTGGACCGGGTCGGATGAGCCGCGCTGTCCGGACCGAGGCGATGGCCGAGCCGCTGCGGGTCGCGCTGCTCGGCTGCGGCGTCGTCGGCTCCGAGGTCGTCCGGCTGCTCGACCAGCGCAAGGCCGAGACCTCGCCGCCCGGGTCGGCGCGCCGCTGGAGCTCGCCGGCATCGCCGTGCGCCGCCCTCGGCCGAGCGCGTGACCTGCCGGCCGACCCGGCGCTGTTCACCGCCGATGCGGCCGCGCTGGTCGCCCGCGAGGACGTCGACATCGTCGTCGAGGTGGTCGGCGGGATCGAGCCGGCCCGCACGCTGGCTGCTCGCCGCGATGGCCAGCGGCAAGAGCGTCGTCACCGCCAACAAGGCGCTGCTCGCCGAGCACGGCGCCACGCTGCTACGCCGCCGCCGCGGAGCCGGGGTCGACCTGTACTACGAGGCCAGCGTGGCCGGGGCCATCCCGTTGCTGCGCCCGCTGCGCGAGTCGCTCGCCGGCGACCGCGTCGCTGCGCGTGCTCGGGATCGTCAACGGCACCACGAACTACATCCTCACCCGGATGGACGAGACCGGCGCCGGCTTCGCCGAGGCGCTCGAGGAGGCGCACGGCGCTGGGCTACGCGGAGGCCGACCCCACCGCCGACGTCGAGGGCTTCGACGCCGCCGCGAAGGCCGCGATCCTCGCCGGGCTGGCGTTCCACACCCGGGTGCGCTCGCCGACGTCCACCGCGAGGGGATCACCGAGGTCACCGCCGCCGACGTGGCCAGCGCCAAGGCGATGGGCGCACGGTCAAGCTGCTGGCCATCTGCGAGCGAGCGCCGACCGGGAGCGGCGTCAGCGTGCGGGTGCACCCGGCGATGATCCCGCGCAGCCACCCGCTGGCCAGCGTCCGCGAGGCCTACAACGCCGTGTTCGTCGAGGCCGAGGCCGCCGGTCAGCTGATGTTCTACGGCCGCGGCGCCGGCGGCGCGCCCACGGCCAGCGCCGTGCTCGGCGACCTCGTCGCGGTCGCGCGCAACCGGCTCAGCGGCGGGCGCGGCCCGCGCGAGTCGCGCCTACGCCGACCTGGCCGTCCTGCCCGATGGGCGAGGCGGTCACCCGCTACCACGTCGCGCTGGACGTCGCCGACAAGGCCGGTGTGCTTGCCGCTGTCGCCCAGGCCTTCGCGTCGCAGGACGTGAGCATCTCAGACGTGCGCCAGGAAGGGCGCGGCGACGACGCCTCGCTCGTGCTGGTCACCCACACGGCCACCGACGCCGCGCTCGCCGCCACCGTCGACGAGCTGCGCGACCTGGACGTCGTCCGGGCCGTCGCCAGCGTCATGCGGGTGGAGGGCGAGACATGACCGTGACCGCCGCGCACCGGCAGCCGGCAGCCGGACCGCTCACCGGATCACGTGCCTGGCGCGGGGTCATCGAGGAGTACCGCGACCGGCTGCCGGTCGACCGCGGCCACCCCGGTCGTCACGCCTGCGCGAGGGCGGCACCCCGCTGGTGCCTGCCGCGGCGCCTGTCCGAGCGGACCGGCTGCGAGGTCCACCTGAAGGTCGAGGGTGCCAACCCGACCGGCTCCTTCAAGGACCGCGGGATGACCGTGGCCATCACCAAGGCCGTCGAGGCCGGAGCCAGGCGGTCATCTGCGCCTCGCACCGGCAACACCTCGGCCTCCGCCGCGGCTTACGCGCGCGCGGGCCGGGCTCACCTGCGCGGTGCTGGTGCCGCCCGGCAAGATCGCGCTTGGCAAGCTGGCGCAGGCGCTGGTGCACGGCGCGAAGCTGCTCGCAGGTCGACGGCAACTTCGACGACTGCCTGCGGCTCGCCCGCGACCTGGCCGAGAACTACCCGGTCGCGCTGGTCAACAGCGTGAACCCGGACCGCATCGAGGGGCAGAAGACCGCCGCGTTCGAGGTGTGCGACGCGCCTGGGTGGCGCGCCCGACGTGCACTGCCTCCCGGTCGGCAACGCCGGCAACATCACCGCCTACTGGCGCGGCTACTGCGAGTACGCCGCCGAGCAGGCCCGACCGGACGCGCGGCCGCGCATGTTCGGCTTCCAGGCCGCCGGCGCGGCGCCGATCGTGCGCGGCGCGCCGGTCGCGTCCCCGTCGACCATCGCGACCGCCATCCGGATCGGCAACCCGGCTTCCTGGCAGCAGGCGATCGCGGCGCGCGACGAGTCCGGCGGCGCCATCGACGCGGTCACCGACCGAGCAGATCCTGGCGGCGTACCGGCTGCTCGCGACGCGCGAGGGGGTCTTCGTCGAGCCAGTCGTGCGGCGAGCGTCGCCGGGCTTCCTGAACGCCCACGCGACGGCCTGCTGGCGCCGGGGCGAGCGGGTCGTCTGCACCGTGACCGGCCACGGCCTCAAGGACCCCGACTGGGCCATCAGCGGGGCTGCCAAGCCCACCCAGGTGCCGCCGGACGCCCAGGTCGCAGCGGCCAAGCTGGGTCTGGCCTAGCCCGTGGCGCCAGCTTTTCTGGCGCCCGCGCAGGTCCGGGTGCTCGTTCCGGCGACCAGCGCCAACCTGGGTCCCGGTTTCGATGCCCTCGGCCTGGCGCTCGGGATCTATGACGAGCTGGTGCTGCGCGTCAGCAGCGAACCCGGGCTGCGCGTCGAGGCCTACGGCGATGCCCCGACCGATGAGACCAACCTCGTCGTGCGAGGCGCGCGCGCTGCGTTCACCGCCATCGGCGAGCAGCCACCCGGTCTGGAACTGGCGTACACGGCACGGATCCCGCATTCCCGTGGCCTCGGCTCGTCCGCCGCCGCTATCTGCTCCGGGGTGACGGGAGCGCTCGCGCTTGCCGGTGTCCGGGACCGGGCGCTCGCCTTGCGGATCGCGAACGCTATCGAGGGTCATCCGGACAACGTCGCCGCGGCGCTCTACGGCGGGCTCACCGTCGCGTGGATCGACGACGACGGCCACGCCGCCGCCGTCCGTCTCGAGCCCGCTCCGGGGCTGGTGCCGGTGGCCTTCATCCCGCAGCTACGTACGTCCACCGCGGCGTCGCGCGCCACCTTGCCCACGTCCGTCTCTCATGCGGACGCCGCCCGTAACGCCGGCCGGGCCGCTTTGCTGGTCGCGGCGCTGACCACCGCGCCCCGAGAGCTGATGGCGGCCACCGAGGACCGGTTGCATCAGCCGTATCGGCTACCCGCGCTGGCGGAAGGCGCCGCGCTCATCGCGCGCCTTCGAGGCTGCTGGCGTTCCGGCGGTGCTTTCCGGCTCCGGACCGACCGTTCTTGCCTTGTGTCGCGACGACGCGGAGTCTGCCGTTGCTCACGGATTGAGCACCGCAGGATTCGAACCGTGCGAGCTGAGCATTGACCTCGAAGGCACCACTTGCGCTGCGGCTGAGGGTTAGGCAGGGAATACCGAACGTGCTCACCCATTGTTGCTCCAACCGTCGTAGTTGGCGGTATGCTCGCTCTCAGCAACCGGCTCCGGCCGAGTTTGCTTCTCCCATCTGATTCATCCGGAGCGGGATTCTTCCGATCTACGCCAGGGAGCACCCCCAGGTTTCGCTCGTCGTTCGGCGCGGCTTTGAGACCACCAGGCCGCCGTCAGGTGTGCGGATCTCTCCGGTTACCCCGCGAACTCTTCTTCACAGCGCTGTACCGCTCCGTCACAGTGACCGGCGCTGCCGGTCTGAAAGGTAGTCACCTTGAGCGAACCCACCGAATTGCTCTCCGGGGCCGCTCCCGAGTCGGAAGCCGCAGCCGGCGCACCTCCCGTACGAGGCCGCCGCCGCGCCACCGGGCTTGCCGGGATGCTGCTGCCCGAGTTGCAGTCGCTGGCCGCCTCCCTGCACATCCCAGGTACTGCCCGCATGCGCAAGGGCGAGCTGATTGCCGCCATCCAGGTGGCCCAGGGGGCCGGATCGAGCGGCCCGAAGGCTCCCGCCTCCTCTGAGGCGCCGGCCCAGCAGACCCTCGAGCCGCAGACTCAGATTCAGACTCAGACTGAGACTGAGTCCAATGGCAGCAGGTCAACCGGTCGCCGCGACGCTTCGCCCAGCAGCCGTGAGACCACGATCGCAAGCAATGGCCATGCCGGCTCAGCTGCTTCGGCCGGCACCCCGTCCGACGCCGAAGGCGCGCCAGGTTCCGACGCTTCACGCCGCCGCCGTCGCGGCAGCAGTCGTCCGACCGGAAGCCCCGAGGATGCGGGCAGCGAGGCAGCCGCCGCTGATGTCCGCACCGACACCCGTCCTGACCGCCAGGACCGTCCCGATCGCCAGGACCGTCCCGACCGGCAGGGTGGCCAGGACCGTGGCCAGCAGGGTCAGCGCGACCGCAATCAGCAGGGTGGCCAGCAGGGTCAGCGCGACCGTAACCAGCAGGGTGGCAACGGCCAGAACCAGAACACCGGCCAGGGCGGCCAGTCCGGCCAAAGCGGTCAGTCCGGCCAGGGCGGTCAGGCGAGCGACTACGGCGACGAGTTCGGAGGCAGCCGCCGGCGCGGTCGCTTCAGGGAGCGTCGCCCGCGCAACGGCCGTCCCGGCGGAGGTCAGGGTGGCTACAACGATGCCGAGCCCGTCATCCGCGAAGACGATGTCTTGATCCCGATCGCGGGCATCCTCGACATCCTCGACAGCTACGCGTTCGTGCGCACCTCGGGCTACCTGACCGGTCCCAACGATGTGTACGTCAGCCTCGCGCAGGTCCGCCGTCACGGCCTGCGCCGCGGCGATGCCATCACCGGCGTCGTCCGCCAGCCCCAGGAGGGCGAGAAGCAAGGACAAGTACAACGCGATGGTGCGGCTCGACACCATCAACGGGCTTGATCCGGAGGAGGCGCGCAAGCGCCCCGAGTTCACCAAGCTGACCCCGCTCTACCCGAACGAGCGGCTGCGCCTGGAGACCGAGCCCAACGTCATCACCACTCGCGTCATCGACCTGGTCATGCCCCGATCGGCAAGGGCCAGCGGGCGCTGATCGTCAGCCCGCCGAAGGCCGGCAAGACGATGGTGCTGCAGGCGATCGCCAACGCGATCACCACCAACAATCCCGAGTGTCACCTGATGGTCGTCCTCGTCGACGAGCGACCTGAAGAGGTCACCGACATGCAGCGGTCGGTGAAGGGTGAGGTCATTGCCAGCACGTTCGACCGCCCGCCGTCCGACCACACGAGCGTCGCCGAGCTCTCCATCGAGCGGGCCAAGCGGCTGGTGGAGATGGGCCACGACGTCGTCGTGCTGCTCGACTCGATCACTCGTCTGGGCCGGGCGTACAACCTTGCGGCGCCCGCCTCGGGCGCATCCTGTCCGGCGGTGTCGACTCGACCGCGCTCTACCCGCCGAAGCGTTTCCTCGGCGCCGCGCGCAATATCGAGCACGGCGGCTCGCTGACCATCCTCGCCACTGCGCTGGTGGAGACCGGCAGCACGATGGACACGGTCATCTTCGAAGAGTTCAAGGGCACCGGTAACGCCGAGCTGAAGCTCGACCGGCGGATCGCTGACAAGCGCATCTTCCCGGCGGTCGACGTCGACGCCTCCGGCACCCGCAAGGAAGAGCTGCTGCTTAGCCCCGAGGAACTCGGGATCACCTACAAGCTGCGCCGGGTGCTGCACGCGCTCGACTCGCAGCAGGGCATCGAGCTGCTGATCGACCGCATCAAGCAGACGCGGACGAATTACGAGTTCCTGATGCAGATCGCGAAGACGACACCCGGAGAATGACCCGCTGACAGCCCAGCCCAAGCGGGCCGGCATACGTCGGCGCCCGCAGACGTTAGGCTGGCTGGACGGTTCCGGTTCACCTCGCAGCAGCGAGGACCCGGCGGCCGGCGAGAGAGGATTCGATGAAGCCCGATATTCACCCTGCGTACGTGGAGACCACGGTGGTCTGCTCATGCGGGAGCACTTTCACCACGCGTAGCACGGCGGCCAACGGAAATATCCACGCTGACGTGTGCTCGCAGTGCCACCCCTTCTACACCGGCAAGCAGAAGATCCTTGACGTCGGTGGCCGGGTGGAGAAGTTCGAGCGCCGCTTCGGCAAGCGCCAGGCTGGACAGAGCGCCGGCGGCAAGTAGCTCTTCCTTTGGCGCCTTCTCCCGCTTCGCGGGAAGGCGCCAATGTCATGGTGGGCGACTTTCTGGGGCCGGTTGGGAGGAACGCATGGCGCAGCTTGCTGACCAGAGTTCCGGCTCGCCGGCGCTCGCCGCGATGCTCGCTGAGCACGCCGCGATCGAACGCGAGCTGGCCGACCCGGCGGTGCACGCCGATCAGGCGCGCGCTCGGGTGCTCGGCCGCCGCTACGCCGAGCTGACCCAGATCGCCGAGGTCGCCCATGACCTCGCGGCTACCCGCGACGATTGGGGCGCGGCGCAGGAGCTCGCCGCGGATGACGCCGGTTTCGCGGCAGAGGCGCAGACCCTGGCGGTACGCGAGCGCGAGCTCGCAGAGCGCCTTCAAGAGCTGCTGCTTCCCCGCGACCCGGACGAATCCAAGGACGCGATCCTCGAGATCAAGGCGGGTGAGGGCGGCGAGGAGTCGGCGCTGTTCGCCGGCGATCTGCTGCGGATGTATCTGCGTTTTGCCGAGCGTTCCGGCTGGACCGCGGAGATCCTCGATGCGACCGAAAGCGACCTCGGCGGCTACAAGGACGTCAGCCTCGCGCTGCGATCCAAGGCGTCGAGCCCGACCGGGGTGTACGGGCGGCTGAAGTACGAGGGCGGGGTTCATCGCGTTCAGCGGGTCCCGGTCACCGAGTCGCAGGGCCGGCATGCACACCAGCGCGGCCGGGGTGCTCGTGCTTCCCGAAGCCGAAGACGTGGATGTTGACGTCGACCCCAATGACCTGCGTATCGACGTCTTCCGCTCCTCCGGGCCCGGCGGCCAGAGCGTCAACACGACCGACTCGGCGGTGCGGATCACCCACCTTCCGACCGGCATCGTCGTCTCCTGCCAGAACGAGAAGAGCCAGCTGCAGAACAAGGAGTCGGCGCTGCGGATTCTGCGTGCCCGGCTGCTGGCGTCGGCTCGCGAGGCTGCGGCCGCAGCCGCTGGAGCGAGCCGCGCGGCCAGGTGCGCACCGTTGACCGCAGCGAGCGCGTCCGCACCTACAACTTCAAGGAAAACCGCATCTCCGACCATCGGGTCGGCTACACCGCGTACAACCTCGACCGGGTGCTCGACGGTGAGCTCGAGCAGGTGCTCGACATCCTGCACCGCGCCGACATGGAACGCCTGCTCGCCGAGATGGGGGAGCCGCAAGCGCAGTGAGCCGCACGCTGATCACCGAGGCTGCCGGCCGGCTGGCGAAGGCCGGTGTTGCCAGCCCGCGCCATGACGCCGAGGTGCTCGCGGCTCACGTCCTCGGGGTCCCCCGCGGCCGCCTCGGGCTCGTCGCCGCGGCGGACTGGCAGCCGGTGCGCCTGGCCTACGCCGCTGATGTCGCCCGCCGCGCCGCCCGCGAGCCGCTGCAGCACCTCGTCGGTTCCGCCCCCTTCCGCCGGCTCGAGCTCGCCGTCGGCCCGGGTGTGCTGATCCCGCGCCCCGAGACCGAACTGCTGGTCGACGTGGTGCTGGACTGGCTGCGCTCCTCCCGCCTGGCCCCGCCCCGGATCGTCGACCTCGGCACCGGCACCGGTGCCCTGGCGCTGTCCCTCGCCGACGAGGCCGCCGCGACGGTGTGGGCCGTCGAACGCGACCCGGCCGCTCTGGAGTGGGCCGCCGCAACATCGCGGCTACCGGCTTGGCGGTCGAACTGGTCGCTGGTGACATGGCCGACGCCCTGGCCGAGCTCGACGGCACGGTCCACGTCGTGGTGAGCAACCCGCCGTACGTGCCGCGGGGCCGCCGCCGTGCCGCGCGACCCGGAGGTGCGCCGAGCACGACCCGGCCGAGGCGCTCTTCGGCGGTCCGGACGGGCTCGAGGTGGTGCGCACCGTCATCGTCCGCGCCGCCGGCTGCTGCGCCCCGGCGGCCTCTCGTCGTCGAGCACGCCGAGACCCAGGGCGCCGCGGTGCGCTGGCCTGCTGCGCCGGCGGGCAGGATGGACGAGATCTCGACCGACCCCGGACCTGACGGCCGCGCTCCGGCGTTTCAGCTCGGCTCCGGATCGGAGACCGAGCACGGCGCGAGCACCGTCTTCGACTGCACCGACCCGGCCGGGCCGCCGGGACGGCGTGGACGCCGCGGTCCGCGCGACCAACCGCCGGCGAGCTCGTCGTGCTGCCCACCGACACCGTCTACGGCGTCGCCGCCGACGCGTTCAGCAAGAACGCGGTGCGCGCGCTGCTCGCAGCCAAGCACCGCGGCCGGGACAAGCCCCTACCGGTGCTGGTCGGGTCGTGGCGCACCCTGGACGGGATCGCCGACCGTCTCTCCGGCGGCTGACGCGCTGGCTCGACGCCTTCTGGCCCGGCGCGCTGACCCTGATCTGCTGGGCCCAGCCGTCGCTGGCCTGGGACCTCGGCGACACCGAGGGCACCGTGGCGGTGCGGATGCCCGACCCGAGTGGCGCTCGAGCTGCTGCCCGGCTCGGGCCCACCGCGGTGAGCAGCGCGAACCTCCGGCCGGCCCGCCGGCCACCGACGTCGAGCAGGCTGCGAGCAGCTCGGCGACGCGGTCGCGGTCTACCTCGACGGGGGCTCCGACCGCGGGGGCGGTGCCCTCCACCATCGTCGATGTCACCGGCGAGCCCCGCGCGTGCTGCGCGCCGGCGCGCTCTCGCTGCGAGCTTCGGGCGGAAGTTGCCGATCTGCAGGCCTAGCCCGTGAGCGGAGCATTCCGCGCCGCGCCCCGGCTGTCGCGGGTGGCGGACGAGAGCGAGTGACCTCGCCGGCGGGCCCGCCCCTAGAGTGGTGGCAGTCCCGTCGGGTGCGCGGCCCCGTGTCCGATTCCGTAGGCCGCCAGGGCCGCGATTGACACCCACGGGCCACCCCGTTCTGGGGCCCCGACTTCGACGCCCTGCAGGCTCAGGACCCGGAGATCGCCGAGGTGGTGCTCGGCGAGCTGGACCGGCTGCGCAGCGGCCTGCAGCTGATCGCCAGCGAGAACTTCACCTCCCCGGCGGTCCTCGCCGCGCTCGGCT
This sequence comes from uncultured Actinomycetota bacterium, assembly GCA_963765845.1. Taxonomy (GTDB): domain Bacteria; phylum Actinomycetota; class Actinomycetes; order Frankiales; family Frankiaceae; genus DATAZK01. The sequence goes on along the minus strand of CAVXYJ010000006.1, from coordinate 211,005 downwards.
CGACGCTGAGCAACAAGTACGCCGAGGGCTACCCGGACCGGCGTTACTACGGCGGCTGCGCGGAGGTCGACAAGGCCGAGCTGATCGGCATCGAGCGGGCCAAGGAGCTCTTCGGCGCCGAGCACGCCAACCTGCAGCCGCACTCCGGCGCCAGCGCCAACCTCGCCGCCTACGCCGCCTTCGCCGCACCCGGCGACACCGTGCTGGCCATGTCGCTGCCGCATGGCGGGCACCTCACCCACGGGTCCAAGGTCAACTTCTCCGGCAAGTGGTTCAACACCGTCTCCTACGGCGTGGACGAGCACACCGAGCTGATCGACTACGACCAGGTCCGTGACCTGGCGCGCGAGCACCGCCCGAAGATGATCATCTGCGGGGCCACGGCCTACCCGCGGCTGATCGACTTCGCCGCGTTCCGCTCAGATCGCCGACGAGGTCGGCGCGATCCTCATGGTCGACGCCGCGCACTTCATCGGTCTGGTGGCCGGCAAGGCCATCCCCAGCCCGGTGCCCTACGCCGACGTCGTCACCTTCACCACCCACAAGGTGCTGCGCGGACCGCGCGGCGGCATGATCGTGTGCCGGGCCGAGCACGCCGACAAGATCGACAAGGCGGTCTTCCCGTTCATGCCAGGGCGGCCCGCTCATGCACGCGGTGGCCGCCAAGGCGGTGGCGCTGGGGAGGCCTGCGACCCCCGCGTACCAGGCCTACGCCCGCCAGGTGATCGCCAACGCCCAGGCGCTGGCCGACGGGCTGGCCGCCGAGGGGCATGCGGCCGGTCTCCGGCGGCACCGACACCCACCTGTCGCTGCATCGACCTGCGCGCCGCTGGGCGTCACCGGGGCCGAGGCCGAGGCCCGCTGCGACGCCGCCCGCATCACGCTGAACAAGAACGCGATCCCGTACGACCCGCAGCCGCCGACGATCGCGTCGGGCATCCGGGTCGGCACCCCGTCGGTGACCACCCAGGGCATGGGCGAGGGGGAGATGAAGGAGGTCGCCAGCCTGATCGGGCGCGCGGTTCGCGAGCCGCAGGCTGCAGCGGAGGTCGCGGCCGCCGTCAGCAACCTCGTGGCGCGGTTCCCGATCTACCCGAGCTGAGCCCCGGCTGCGCGTCGCCTTGAGCTAGACAGGTTCCTGCGGCAGCGTAAACAGGAGCACGTGGCCGGCTGGGGACCGGCCCGGCACAGGGTTGCGTGGGTAGCCGCGGGTAGTGAGCGACCGCGAGAGACGAGGCAGGGTGCGCGAGTACATCCTGGTCTTCCTGGTTTCGGCAGCGGTGACGTTTCTGGTCACCCCGCTCACCCGGCGGCTGGCGGTGCGCGTCGGGGCGATGGCGTCGCCGCGCGATCGCGATGTGCACGTCATCCCGACCCCGCGGCTGGGCGGCCTCGCGATGTACGCGGGCCTGGCCGCCGGGCTGCTCGTCGCCGGCCAGTTGCCGTTCCTGTCGTCGGTTTCCCGGGCGTACGGGGAGCCGCGAGCCGTCCTGATCGCCGGGGCCATCATCTGCCTGCTCGGCGCGATCGACGACAAGTGGCCGATCGACGCCGTCACCAAGCTCGCCGGGCAGGTGGTCGCCGCGAGCGTGATGGTGCTGCTCGGCATCCAGCTCTCGTTCGCGATCCTGCCCAACGGCAACACTGCCAGCCTCGGCTCGGAGACCGCCGTGCCGCTCACCGTCCTGCTGACGGTGGTGCTGGTGAACGCGATGAACTTCGTCGACGGGCTCGACGGGCTGGCGGCCGGGGTCGCGGCGATCGCCGCGCTCGCCGAGTTCGCGTACAGCTACCACATCTCGGTCACCAACGGCCTGTACCGGGCTACCCCGGCCACCCTGCTTGCGGTCGCTACCGCCGGCGTCTGCGTGGGATTCCTGCCACACAACTTCAATCCAGCCCGCCAGTTCATGGGCGACTCGGGGTCGATGCTGATCGGGCTCCTGCTGGCGGCGACCGTGACTTCGGTCACCGGTGAGGTCTCCTACGGAGGCATCGCCGGGGCGGATCGGCTGCCCTCCCTGATCCCGCTGTTCGTGCCGTTGCTGGTGTTGGCGGTGCCGTTCGTCGATCTCTTGCTAGCGGTCGTGCGGCGAACGCGTGCTCGGCGATCTCCGTTCAGCCCCGACAAGATGCACCTGCATCACCGCCTGCTCGAGATCGGCCATTCGCACGTACGGGCCGTCCTGCTGCTGTGGTTCTGGGCGGCTTTGCTCGGTTTCGGCGGGGTCATCGCCCAGTTCTCCAGCGCACCGTTGACCATCGTGCTCATCGTGACCGGGCTCGCCGGGCTCTCGCTGGTCGTGGTGCGCATGCCCGGAAGGGCGGGTCGGTGACGGCGCCCGATCCGGGCGACGGCCCACGCCCCGAACCCACCGAACCCACCGAACCCGCCGAACCCGCCGGGGTTTCGCCGGGCCACGGCGCGCTCGGCTTGGTGGCTGTCGGTACTGTGAACGCCGCGTGTTGGCTAGCCGGCATTTTCGTGGGCTGGCTGTGTGATCGCCACTTCGGGACGCTGCCCGTCTTCATCCTGGTGGGTCTGGTCATTGGTAGTGTGACGGGGGCGTTATCCACGTACAAGGAAGTGCGAAGGTATCTGAGCTCGTGAACGTCGAGAATCCGCCGCAGGCACCCGGTGTGTCCGGCTTGCCCGCGTCTTCGGACCCTGAGCCAAACCCTGAGGGAGTGGCTCAGGCTGCAGCGTTCGGCTATGCGGAGATCGCGGCTCAGGCCAAGCGCATCGTGTGGCCCTGCTGCATCCTCGGCGGCGTCGCTCTGGTGGCGCTGGTCCTGCTGAAGCAGCCCTGGGCCGGCGTCGGCGTGTGCGTCGGGCTCGGGCTCGGCATGGTCAATGCGCGGCTGCTGCAGCACTCCGTGCTCCGGCGCTTCCAGTCGGCCAGCGGGCAGGCCGTCAAGGGCGGTGCCTTCCTGGCCAGTGGCTTGTTCCGGCTCGGTGCGATCACCGTCGTCGCGATCGGCCTGGCCCTCCTCGAGCGTCCACTCGGTATCGGCGTCGTCGTCGGTCTCGCGGTGTATCAGGTCCTGCTTCTTGGCGCGTCCGCAGTGGTGATGTACCGGCAGGTGCGTGCGTGACAGCCAGCACCACGATGGCCGTCTCGATCGAGGTCGGCGACCACATCACGCGCAAGTTCCTGGGCATCAAGTTCAACATCGACACCATCACGAGTACGGCCTTTGCCCTCCTGGTGATCCTCTTCCTCGGCCTGTGGATGCGCCGCAGCGCCACCCACCTGGTGCCCGGGAAGTTGCAGCTGTTTTTCGAGACCATCGTCGCGCAGGTCGAGGAGCAGGTCGGCGGTGATCTGCGCCGTCGCGCCCCTAACGTGGTGCCGCTGGCCGTCACCATCTTCATCTTCATCCTGATGGCCAACTGGATCGCCGTGATCCCGAGCGGGCATAAGCCCGAGTTCCTGCCACCACCGACGGCGGACATCAACCTGCCGCTGGCCATGGGCCTGGTGGTGGTGATCTGGGCGATCGGCGCCGGCATCAAGCGGCGCGGGCTGCGCAACTACCTCGGCCACCTCAAAGAGCCCTACCTCGCCCTGCTGCCCATCAACATCCTCGAAGAGCTCATCAAGCCGATCACGCTGGCGCTTCGACTTTTCGGAAACATCTTCGCCGGCTCGGTACTTGTCCTGCTGATCTCCAAGCTGCCCTTCTTCATCATCTGGGCGCCGGACTTCATCTGGAAGCTCTTCGATATGTTCATCGGCGCGATCCAGGCCTTCATCTTCGCGCTGCTGACGATCTTGTACTTCACCCAGGCCATCGGTCCGGAAGAAGCGCATTGACGCCATGGGTAAAGCGATTCGGGTCAGGACGCCGGATGCGAAGGACTGATACCCGCCACACAGGTTTTGCTCTGACAACGCACAGCAAGGGGAGATGATGGCTGCAGATCCAGCGCTCGTCACCGCGATTAAAACCGCGGGCGGGCTCATCGCAGGTGGGCTTGCCCTCGGCGGCGGTGCCATCGGCGCCGCCATCGGTGACGGTGTGGCAGGTAACGCGTTCATCTCGGGTGTGGCTCGCCAGCCCGAGGCGCAGGGGCGCCTGCAGACGCTGTTCTTTCTGACGGTCGGTCTGGTGGAGGCGGCGTACTTCATCAACCTGGTCTTCATGATCCTGTTCGTCTTCGTGCTGGGTAAGTAGCCAGCCGTGCAACAGCTTGTGTCAGCAGCCGGTGTGGTTTCCGCAGCGGCGAAGACGAACAACCCGATCATTCCGAACGGGACGTTCATCGTCGAGCTGATCGCGTTCTTCCTGATCTTGTGGTTCCTCGCCAAGAAGGTCGTGCCACTGATCTCCTCGTCGATGGCCAAGCGGCAGGAGCTCATCCGGTCGCAGATCGACGACGGCAAGGCGGCGAAGGAGCGGCTCGAAGCTGCTGAGGCCGAGTACAAGCAGGCGCTCTCCGACACCCGCACGGATGCCGCGCGCATCCGTGAGGAGGCACGGGTCCAGGGCCAGCAGATCATCGAAGAGATGCGTGCCCAGGCCCAGGAAACAGCGGCTCGCATCACCGCGAATGCGGAGGCCAGGCTCGAGACCGAGCGCCAGCTGGTGCTGGTTCAGCTACGGGCCGAGGTCGGCGAGCTGGCTGTCGAGCTGGCCGGTCGGATCATCGGCCACGAGCTGTCCGGCGATGCGCGCCAGCGTCAGCTGATTGACGACTTCATCAACGAACTCGAGTCGGGTCCCGCCGCTGACCCTCGCGAGACCGCTCCCAATGCCTCATCTGTGGCAGGGAGCTGACGGTGGAGGGCAACAGCCGGGCAAGTCTGGCGCTCGTACGCGCGCGCCTGGACGAGCTGGCAGGTGCGGGCGCCGGGCGGGAAGAAGACCCCGCGGTTACCACCCGTACCGTCTCCGGGCTACGGGGCGAGCCGTCCGCGCTCAGCGCCGCTTCTGACGATCTCTACGCGATAGCTGACCTGCTGACGCGTGAGGTCGGCCTGCGCCGGGCTCTCGCGGATCCCGGTGTTCCCGCCCAAGCGCGTCGCGGCCTGCTCGACCGCCTGCTCGGCACGCAGATCGGTGAGATCGCCCTCGAGGTGCTCCGGGTTGCGGCCGGAGCACGCTGGTCGCGGCCGGCTGACCTGCTGGTGGCCGTCGAGGAGCTCGGCGCCGAGGCGCTGCTCGCCAGCGAGCAGGCGGCAGGTGCGCTCGACGAGGTCGAGGACGAGCTCTTCCGGTTCGCTCGCATCGTCGACCGCACTCCGCGCCTGTCGCTCGCTTTGTCTGACCGTGGCCTTCCGGTAGAGCGCAAGAACGGCCTGCTCGATCGGCTGCTCGACGACCGGGTGCGCCCGGCCACGCGGCGCCTGATCGGGCGGGTCGTCAACAATCCCCGCGGTCGCGGGGTCGGTCGCGAGATCGAAGCACTGGCCGAGCTCGCGTCGCGGCGCCGTCAGCGGTCCATCGCCGTCGTCACGGTCGCCCACCCCATCGACGAGCAGCAGGCCGACCGGTTGCGCGCAGCGATCGCCCGGGCCTTCGGCACCGAGGTCGTGCTCCAGCTGGTGATCGACCCGGCGGTGCTCGGCGGTGTCTCCGTGCGCGTCGGGGGAGAGCTCGTCGACGGCACCGTGCTCCGCAGGCTTGCTGAGGCCCGCCGGCAGCTGCGGCGTTAAGCCGACGTTTTGTGGTGCGCGCTAGTCGCGCGGCTCCACCGGCCCTTCGCCGCCGCCCTGGGCACGCGGCGATCGGCCACCCAGGTCCCACTCGATTTCTTGATAACCAACGGCCAATCCTCGAACAGATCTGAGGCCCGTCATGACCGAGCTGTCCATTCGCCCCGATGAGATTCGCGACGCCCTCCGGGAGTACGTCGAGTCCTACGACCCGAGCGCCGGTGAGCGCGAGGAGGTCGGTCGGGTCATCGAGACCGGCGACGGCATCGCCCGCGTCGAGGGTCTGCGCTCGCACCATGACCAACGAGCTGCTTGAGTTCGACGACGGCACGCTGGGCCTCGCGCTGAACCTCGACGTGCGCGAGATCGGCGTCGTCATCCTCGGCGAGGCCCAGCACATCGAGGAGGGCACCGAGGTCCGCCGCACCGGCGAGATCCTCTCGGTCGCCGGTCGGCGACGGCTACCTCGGCCGCGTGGTCGACGCGCTCGGCCGGCCGATCGACGGCAAGGGCGAGATCGTGACCGAGGGCCGGCGGGCGCTGGAGCTGCAGGCGCCGTCCGTCGTGCAGCGCCAGCCGGTGAAGGAGCCGCTGCAGACCGGCATCAAGGCCATCGACGCGATGACCGCTATCGGCCGCGGCCAGCGCCAGCTGATCATCGGTGACCGGCAGACCGGCAAGACCGCGGTCGCTGTCGACGCGATCATCAACCAGCGGGACAACTGGGCGTCCGGCGACCCGAGCAGCAGGTCAAATGCATCTACGTGGCGATCGGCCAGAAGGGCTCGACCATCGCCGCGGTGCGCGGGGCCCTCGAGGAGGCCGGCGCGCTGGAGTACACGACCATCGTCGCCGCCCCCGCGTCCGACCCGGCCGGCTTCAAGTACCTCGCGCCCTACACCGGCTCGGCCATCGGCCAGCACTGGATGTACCAGGGCCAGCACGTCCTGATCGTCTTCGACGACCTGTCCAAGCAGGCCGAGGCCTACCGTGCCGTCTCGCTGCTGCTGCGCCGCCCGCCGGGCCGCGAGGCCTACCCGGGCGACGTCTTCTACCTGCACTCCCGGCTGCTCGAGCGCTGCGCCAAGCTCGTCCGACGACCTCGGCGGCGGCTCGATGACCGGCCTGCCGATCATCGAGACCAAGGGCAACGACGTGTCGGCGTACATCCCGACCAACGTCATCTCGATCACCGACGGGCAGATGCTTCCTCGAGACCGACCTGTTCAACTCCGGGCGTCCGGCCGGCCATCAACGTCGGCATCTCGGTCTCCCGGGTCGGCGGCTCGGCGCAGATCAAGGCGATGAAGAAGGTCGCCGGCCGGCTGCGCCTGGACCTGGCCCAGTACCGCGAGCTGGAGGCGTTCGCCGCGTTCGGCTCCGACCTGGACGCGGCATCGAAGGCCCAGCTCGAGCGTGGTGCACGGCTGGTCGAGCTGCTCAAGCAGCCCCAGTACTCGCCGTTCCCGGTCGAGCAGGAGGTCGTCTCGGTCTGGGCCGGCACCACCGGCCAGCTCGACGACGTCCCGGTCGAGGACGTCCGCCGGTTCGAGCGCGACTTCCTGGACTACCTCGGCCGCAGCCACCCGGGCATCTTCAGCGCCGATCCTGGCGACCGGCAAGCTCGAGGACAGCACGGTCGACCCGCTGAAGGACGCGCTCAAGCAGTTCGAGCCGGAGTTCGAGACCAAGCGGGCGGAGGCCTCGAGGCCCCTGCCGACGACGCGGGCGACCTTGACGAGCTGGCGCCTGACCAGCGCAGCCAGGAGTCGATCAAGCGGCACGACCCCGGCCGGAGAGCGACTGAGGGATATGGGAGCCCAGCTTCGGGTCTACCGGCGCCGGATCCGTTCGGTCCAGTCGACCAAGAAGATCACGCGGCGATGGAGCTCATCGCCGCGTCGCGGATCGTCAAGGCGCAGCAGCGGGTCAACGCGTCCGCCGTACGCCGACGAGATCACCCGGTGATCACGGCGGTGGCCAGCCAGACGAACGTCGACCACCCGCTGACCACGGAGCACGAGACATCCAGCAGCGGGCCGCGGTGCTGGTCGTCACCAGCGACCGCGGGCTGGCCGGCGCCTACAGCTCCAACGCCATCAAGCAGGCGGAGGCGCTCGACGAGACCGCTGCGGGACGAGGGCAAGGAGGTCCGCGATCTACGTGGTCGGCCGCAAGGCCGTCGAGCTTCTACCGGTTCCGCGGCCGCGAGATCGCGCAGGACGTGGACCGGTTTCACCGAGCAGCCCGATTACGACTCCGCGCAAGGCGGTCGCCGACGCGCTGATCGAGCACTTCTTGAAGCCCACCGAGGACGGCGGGGTGGACGAGATCCACATCGTCTTCACCCAGTTCCTCAACATGCTCTCGCAGCGGCGCGGTCGCACTGCGGATCCTGCCGATGGTCATCGAGGAGACCGACCGAGGAGCCCGCCGACGGCCCGCTCCCGCTTTACGAGTTCGAGCCGTCCGCCGAGGCGTGCTCGACGCGCTGCTGCCGCGCTACGTCGAGAGTCGGGTCTTCTGCGGCCGCTGCTGGAGTCGGCCGCGTCGGAGTCCGCGGCCCGTCGGCGGGCGATGAAGTCGGCCACCGACAACGCGGACGACCTCATCCACTCGCTCACCCGAGCGGCCAACTACGCCCGCCAGGCCGAGATCACCCAGGAGATCAGTGAGATCGTCGGCGGCGCCAACGCGCTGGCGCGCAGCAGGGAGTGACTGAACGCATGACCGCCACAGAGCAAGACGCCACGACACGCAGCCGGCCGAGGGCGGGATCGGCCGGGTCGCCCGGGTCATCGGCCCGGTCGTCGACGTCGAGTTCGCCGCCGGACGACGATGCCGGAGCTCTACAACGCGCTGCACGTCGACCGCACCCTCGGCGACGACGACGCACGACCCTGACCCTCGAGGTCGCCCAGCACATCGGCGACAACATGGTGCGCGCCATCTCGCTGCAGCCCGACCGACGGCCTGGTGCGCGGCGCACCCGTGCAGGACACCGGCGCGCCGATCTCGGTGCCGGTCGGCGACGTCACCAAGGGCCACGTGTTCAACGCCCTGGGCGAGCCGCTGGACGTCGACACTCGACGCTGGACATCAACGAGCGCTGGCCGATCCACCGCGCCCTCGCCGCCGTTCGACCAGCTCGAGTCCAAGACCGAGATGTTCGTGACCGGCATCAAGGTCATCGACCTGCTGACGCCGTACGTGCTGGGCGGGAAGATCGGCCTGTTCGGCGGCGCCGGCGTCGGCAAGACCGTGCTCATCCAGGAGATGATCCGCCGGGTCGCCAAGAACTTCGGTGGCGTGTCGGTGTTCGCCGGCGTGGGCGAGCGCACCCGTGAGGGCAACGACCTCTTCCTGGAGATGACCGAGTCCGGCGTCCTCGAGGACACCGCGCTGGTGTTCGGCCAGATGGACGAGCCGCCGGGCACCCGGCTGCGGGTCGCGCTGTCCGCGCTGACGATGGCGGAGTACTTCCGCGACGTGCAGAAGCAGGACGTGCTGCTGTTCATCGACAACATCTTCCGGTTCACCCAGGCCGGCTCGGAGGTGTCCACGCTGCTCGGCCGGATGCCGTCAGCGGTGGGTTACCAGCCGACGCTGGCCGACGAGATGGGCGAGCTGCAGGAGCGGATCACCTCGACCCGCGGCCACTCGATCACCTCGATGCAGGCGATCTACGTGCCCGGCGGACGACCTCACCGACCCGGCGCCGGCCACCACGTTCGCCCACCTCGACGCGACGACGGTGCTCTCGCGGGCCATCTCCGAGAAGGGCATCTACCCGGCTGTCGACCCGCTGGACTCGACCTCGCGGATCCTCGACGCGCGGTACGTCGGCGAGGAGCACTACGACGTCGCCCAGCGGGTGAAGCAGATCCTGCAGCGCTACAAGGACCTGCAGGACATCATCGCCATCCTCGGTATCGACGAGCTCTCCGAAGAGGACAAGATCACCGTGCAACCGGGCGCGCCGGATCGAGCGGTTCCTGTCGCAGCCGTTCTTCGTCGCCGAGCAGTTCACCGGCATCCCCGGCTAGTTCATCCCGCTCGAGGAGACGATCGACTCCTTCGAAAGCTCTGCAACGGCGAGTACGACCACCTGCCGGAGCAGGCGTTCTTCATGTGCGGCGGCATCGAGGACGTGGTGGAGAAGGCCAAGGGCCTGCGTTCAGAGGACGACTGACCAGCGGGGTCTCACCCGTTTAGGCGCCTTCACCGGGTCGCGCGCATGCCGAAACCCAGTACATGGCGACGACGGTCTGTCTGTTACCCCGGCCGGGGTTGCGCGAGCGCTGGGCACAGCGGCCGCGGCGTGCGGCGACCGTCCTGGCGCCAGCCTTGCCGGCGCTGGTCCTGCTCGCTGTCACCACAGCCGGCATGGTTGACCCGCCGTCGGCCGGTCTCGGCTCCCAGCTGCACGTGCCCCATGCGGTCACCATGACCGTTACCCCGCGCTGATCCGCCCCGGACCCGGCAGGCGGCTCGGTAGGCTGGACGTATGCCAATGAGGGTTGCGGTCGTCTCTCCCGAGAAGGAGATCTGGTCGGGTGAGGCGGAGCTGGTGCTGGCGCGCACCCTCGACGGTGACATCGGCGTCATGCCGGGTCACATCCCGCTGCTCGGCGTCTTGGCCGACGAGGGTGAAGTGATCATCCGCACCGGCACCGGTAGTGACGTCACCGCCAAGGTCAGCGGCGGGTTCCTGTCGGTGACCGCCGACGGGGTCAGCGTGTTGGCGGAGCGCGCCGAACTCGGCTAGCGCTCGCCGCCGGGCCGCCAGAGCACGTCGCCGCCCGGATTGGCGCCGCGGGCCAGGATGAACAGCAGGTCACTGAGCCGGTTGAGGTACAGCGCCGGGAGCGGTTGATGCGCTCGGCGCTCGTGCTCCAGGAGCGCCCAGGTGGCCCGCTCGGCGCGGCGGACGACGGTGCGCGCCAGGTGCAGCAGCGCGGCGCCCGGGCGTGCCGCCGGGCAGGATGAACGAGCGACAGCTTCGGCAGCCGCGCGTTGTACGCGTCGCACGCCGCTTCGAGCCGCTCGACGTAGGCCTCGGTGATCCGCAGCGGCGGGTACTCGGGGTCGGCGCACGACGGGGGTGCACAGGTCGGCGCCGACGTCGAACAGGTCGTTCTGGATGCGGGTGAGCAGCGCTGCGATGTCGGTCGGGCAGCTCGCCGAGCGCGATGCGCGACGCCGATGGCGCGTTCGCCTCGTCGACGTCCGCGTACGCGGCCGAGCCGGGTATCGGTCTTCGCGACCCGGCTCATGTCGCCGAGGGCGGTCGTGCCGTCGTCGCCCGTCTTGGTGTAGATCCGGGTGAGGTTGCACGCTCACCAGCCGACCTTACGGTCACGGCGGCAATCACACCTGCGGCCACACCCGCGACCACGTCGAGGTGACCCCTAAAGTGACCGGCGTGGAGCAGTTCGTGGTGACCGGAGGCGTGCGCCTCGACGGCGAGGTCGCCGTTCACGGTGCGAAGAACTCCGCGCTCAAGCTCATGGCGGCCGCGCTCCTCGCAGAGGGACGCACCACGCTGTCTTCGGTGCCCGACATCCTCGACGTCGACATCATGGGCCAGGTCCTGCGTCGCCTCGGATGCAGCGTGCAGCATGTGAGCAGCGAGGCGGGCGGGCGCCGACGCGAAACGGGTGGGACGGTGACGGTCGACGTGCCGTCGCAGGTCGGTACCGAGGCCGACTACGACCTGGTACGCCGGATGCGGGCGAGCATCGCCGTGCTGGGGCCGCTGGTGGCTCGCCGTGGTGAGGCGAAAGTGGCCCTCCCCGGCGGCGACGCCATCGGCAGTCGGGGTCTGGACATGCACGTCAGCGGATTGCAAAAGCTCGGTGCGACGGTCGAGTCGGAGCACGGGTTCCTCATCGCGCGGGCCGATCGCCTGCGGGGCGCCACGATCTGGCTCGATTTCCCGAGCGTTGGAGCCACGGAGAACCTGCTGATGGCAGCGGTGCTGGCGAAGGGCACCACGGTCATCGACAACGCGGCCCGCGAACCCGAGATCGTCGACCTGTGCACGTTGCTGAGCTCGATGGGTGCCCAGCTTTCCGGAGTCGGCTCGTCCACCCTGGAGATCGAGGGTGTCGACGGCCTGTATCCCTGCCCCGGCGTGCATGAGACGGTGGCTGACCGGATCGTTGCTGGCACGTACGCGGTCGCCGCGGTGATGACCCGGGGCGACGTCAGGGTGCGGGGTGGCCGCGTCGAGCATCTCGAGATCCTGCTCGACAAGCTGGTCAGCGCCGGTGCGTCGGTCGAAGCGGGTGACGACGGCTTCCGGGTGACCTGCGACCGCCGGCCCAAGGCCGCCGACGTCGTCACGCTGCCGTATCCGGGCTTTCCCACCGACCTGCAGCCGGCCATGATTGCCCTCGCCTCGGTCAGCGAGGGGGTCGCGATGGTCACCGAAAACGTCTTCGAGGCCCGGTTCGTCTTCTGCGACGAGCTGACCCGCCTCGGCGCCGACGTTCGCACCGATGGCCATCACGCGGTCATCCGCGGCCGCACCCGGCTCTCGGGGGCTCCGGTGCGGGCCCCGGACATCCGGGCGGGGGCCGCTCTGGTGCTGGCGGGGCTGGTGGCGGAGGGCTCGACCGAGGTTCAGGACATCCGCCACATCGACCGCGGCTACGTCCGTTTCGACCAGCAATTGCGCCGGCTCGGGGCGACGATCAGCCGCGCGCCGGGCCCCGACGATCCTGACAGCTGAACTCTGCCGGCTTCAGGATCTCGGCAGATCTGGGCCTCGACGAGGCTCATGCATTCAGAGTCGTCGCCGACATGACAGTGCAATTACCGTCACGGGCCGGTGACCGGACGTAATATCACACCAGCTCCCAGCAGGCATAACCGTGTGAGCGGATATGCAGAGGACACTGAGAGGCCCCGATGATCCGCTGCATCGAGATGTCGCCGGGTGAATTCAAGCTGAGTGGTCGCGTCGACGTGACGAGTATTCCCGACCTGCGCACCGAGCTGCAAAAGGCCGTCGATACGGCAAGTCCGCTTGCTGGAGTCCCGGGCGCGGCGATCCGTCTCCAGGTCACAGAGCTGGAGCTGGTCGACGCCGCTGGTCTTGGGGCTCTGGTCGCCGCCCACCGCCGCGCCGGTCGCGCGGGGCTGGGATTTTCCCTGGTCAACGTTCCCGAGCGGCTTTCTCGCCTGCTGTTCATCAGCCGCCTCTACCGGGTGCTCACCGTCGAAGAGGTCGATTACTTGCCGCAGCATGAAGGTCGGCGGGAACTCACCCCCCAGCCGCGCAATTCCGCGGTCGACGACGCGTCCGCGATCCTCGCCTAGTTCGTTTTGAAATCGCAAATTCTGTGGTGCTCCGGCGCAGGCCCGCCCCTCGTTACCGGCCGGTAAAGTTCGGGCATGAGCGGCGAGCGTGACAAGCCCTGGGTGATGCGCACCTACGCCGGGCATTCATCCGCCGACGGCGTCGAACGAGCTGTACCGGCGCAACCTGGCCAAGGGCCAGACCGGGCTGTCGGTGGCGTTCGACCTGCCGACCCAGACCGGCTACGACCCGGATGACGAGCTGGCCCGCGGCGAGGTCGGCAAGGTCGGCGTGCCGGTCGCCTCGCTGGCCGATATGCGCCAGCTGTTCGAGGGCATCCCGCTCGAGCGAGATGAACACCTCGATGACGATCAACGCGACGGCCATGTGGCTGCTCGCGCTCTACCAGGTGGTCGCCGAGGAGCAGGCCGAAGCGGCCGGTGAGGACCCTCGCGAGGTCGTGCACCGGCTGACCGGCACGACCCAGAACGACATCATCAAGGAGTACCTGTCGCGGGGGACCTACGTGTTCCCGCCGGCCCCGTCGCTGCGCCTGATCACGCGACATGATCGCGTACACGGTGACCGAGATCCCCAAGTGGAACCCGATCAACATCTGCAGCTACCACCTGCAGGAGGCCGGGGCCACGCCGGTGCAGGAGCTGGCGTACGCGCTGTGCACCGCGATCGCCGTGCTCGACGCGGTGCGCGACTCGCGGCCAGGTGCCGCCGGAGCGGTTCGGCGAGGTCGTCGCGCGGATCTCGTTCTTCGTCAACGCCGGGGTCCGCTTCGTCGAGGAGATGTGCAAGATGCGGGCGTTCGTCCAGCTGTGGGACGAGCTCACCGCGCGAGCGGTACGGCGTCCAGAACCCCAAGCAGCGCCGCTTCCGCTACGGCGTGCAGGTCAACTCGCTCGGCCTGACCGAGGCGCAGCCGGAGAACAACGTCAGCGGATCGTGCTGGAGATGCTCGGCGTCACGCTGTCCAAGGACGCGCGGGCCCGCGCGGTGCAGCTGCCGGCCTGGAACGAGGCGCTCGGGCCTGCCGCGGCCCTGGGACCAGCAGTGGTCGCTGCGGATCCAGCAGGTGCTGGCCTTCGAGTCCGACCTGCTCGAGTACGACGACCTCTTCGACGGCTCGCGCGTCATCGAGGCCAAGGTCGGCGAGCTGGTGGCCGCGGCCGCGGCGGAGATCGACCGCGTCGCAGGCCATGGGCGGGGCGGTGGCCGCCGTCGAGTCCGGCTACATGAAGGGCGCAGCTGGTCGCGTCGCACGCGGCAGCGGCGGCGCCGGCATCGAGTCCGGGCGAGGACGTCGTCGTCGGCGTCAACCGCTTCACCGACGACCGAGCCCAGCCCGCTGACCGCCGACCTCGACACCGCGATCCAGCGCGTGGATCCGGCGGCCGAGCAGCGGCGCAGATCGCGGCCGTGCGCGCGTGGCGGGCCGACGCGCGATCCCGAGCGCGGTCGACGCGGCGCTGGACGCGCTGCGTGACGCGGCCAAGACCGACGAGAACCTCATGGCGCCACCCTGGCGCTGCGCCCGCGCCGGGGTGACGACCGGCGAGTGGGCCGGCGCCCTGCGCGAGGTGTTCGGCGAGTACCGGGCGCCGACCGGGGTCTCGGCCGGCGTCCGGTGGGGCGATCGCGGCGCGGGCAGCGGGCGAGGAGCTCGCCGAGGTCCGGGCGCCGGTGCGCGCGACCGGCGGGAGCTCGGGCGGCCGGCTGCGGATCCTGGTCGGCAAGCCGGGCCTGGACGGCCACTCCAACGGCGCCGAGCAGATCGCGGTCGCGGCCCGCGACGCCGGCTTCGAGGTCGTCTACCAGGGCATCCGGCTGACGCCCGCAGCAGATCGTCGCGGCGGCGGTCGCAGGAGGACGTGCACGTCGTCGGGCTGTCGATCCTGTCCGGCTCGCACCTGCGAGCTGGTCCCCGCAGTGCTCGCAGGGGCTGCGCGACGCCGGCCTCGACGACGTGCCGGTGGTCGTCGGCGGCATCATCCCGGACGCTGATGCGCGGCGCCTCAAGGAGCTCGGGGTCGCCGCCGTCTTCACCCCCAAGGACTACGGGATCACCGGGATCATGCGCGAGATCACCGAAATCATCCGCGAGGGCGCGGGGCTGTCGCGAAGCTGAGGCTCGCCGCCGAAAAGCTAGGCTGCGTCAGGTGCGGCTCGTCATCGCCCGGTGCACCGTGGATTACGCGGGCAAGCTGACCGCCCACCTTCCCAGCGCGGTGCGCTTGCTGATGGTGAAAGCCGACGGCTCGGTGAGCATCCACGCCGACGACCGCGCGTACAAGCCACTGAACTGGATGAGCCCGCCCTGCACCCTCATCGAGCAGGACGCACTCTGGCGCGTCGAGAACAAGGCCGGCGAGCAGCTCGTCATCACCATCGAGGACGTCATGCATGACTCCAGCCACCACTTGGGCACTGATCCGGGCTTGGTGAAGGATGGTGTTGAAGCTCACTTGCAGGTGCTGCTGGCCGAGCACTGCGAGTCGATCGAGGAGGGCCTGCGCCTCGTGCGCCGCGAGCACGACACCGGAATCGGCCCGGTTGATCTGCTCTGCCGTGACGCGAGCGGCCTGAGCGTCGCGGTCGAGATCAAGCGCCGCGGCGAGATTGATGGCGTTGAGCAGCTCACTCGCTACCTGGCGCGGATGTCGGCCGATCCGCAGCTGAACCAGCCGGTGCGGGGACTGCTCGTCGCGCAGGCGATCACGCCCCAGGCGCGGCTGCTGGCCGCCGACCGGGGGATCGGTTGCGTCACGGTCGACTACGACGCGCTGCGCGGTTTCGCTCCCACCATTCCGACCCTGTTCTGACCCTCACGGGCCTGCTACCTGCCCGTTACGCACCGCCCGCAAGCACGTTGTCTGAGAGAATTGGGCGGTGCCGTCACTGACGCCGGCACGCGTGACCGGAGGGACGGAACCAGCCATGGCGCGAGGTTTTCAGAAGGCGGGCATCGTCGGCGTAGGCACGATGGGCGCAGGGATTGCCGAGGTTCTCGCCAAGGCCGGCCTCGATGTCGTTGCCGTGGAAATCGACGACCTGGGCGTCAAGCGGGGCCGCGAGCACGTCGAGCATTCGACGGAGCGTGCGGTCCGCGGCGGCAAGATGACCGAAGCCGAGCGCGTCGCCCTGCTGGCCCGCATCCACGTCGGCTCCGAGCTCTCCGCGCTGGCCGACGCCGACCTCGTGATCGAGGCGATTCCCGAGCAGCTGGAGGTAAAGCAGGAACTGTTTCGCCGCCTCGACGACATCTGCATGCCGACCGCGGTCCTTGCCACCAACACCTCCGCGCTGTCGGTGACCGAACTGGCCGCGGTGACGCGCCGGCCGTCGCAGGTGATCGGGCTGCACTGGTTCAACCCGGCGCCGGTCATGGGGCTGGTCGAGGTCGTCAGCACGGTCATGACCGACGGGCAGGTGACGGCGGACGTGGAGGCGCTCATCGGGACGGTCGGCAAGACCTCCGTGACGGTCGGCGACCGCGCCGGTTTCATCGCCAACGCGCTCCTTTTCCCGTACCTGAACAACGCCGTACGCATGCTCGAGGGCCGCTACGCCACCCGCGAGGACATCGACGCGGCGATGCGTTTCGGGTGCGGGCACCCCATGGGCCCGCTTGCCGTGCTCGACCTGATCGGCCTGGACAGCGCGTACGAGATTCTCGACACCATCTACCACCAGTCACGCGACCACCTGCACGCTCCCGCGCCGCTGCTCAAGCAGTTGGTGACCGCCGGGATGCACGGGCGTAAGACCGGCCGCGGCTTCTACACCTACGCTGCGCCGGATTCGTCGCAGATCGTGCCGGACGCGGAGCCGGAGACCGGCTCCGCTACCGAGCCGCGCCCGGTGAGCAAGGTCGGCGTTATCGGCACCGGCACCATGGCGACCGGCATCGCCGAGGTGCTCGCGAAGACCGGCTTCGAGGTCGTGCTGCGAGCCCGCAGCTATGACAAGGCAGCGGCGGTCCGCAGCAAGGTGAGCGCGTCACTAGATAAGGCGGTGGCTCGGGGAAAGCTGTCCGAGGGGGACCGCGATGGCGCTCTCGGACGTATCAGAAGCACAACCGAGCTGGACGATCTTGCCGATTGTGACCTGGTGATCGAGGCCGTCGTGGAGGAGCTGGGCGTCAAGCGGGCCCTCTTCGGTGCGCTCGACGAGATCATGAAGCCAGGCGCCGTCCTCGCGACCGTCACGTCGAGCCTGCCCGTGATCGAGTGCGCGACTGCCACCTCCCGCCCCTCGGACGTCGTCGGGATGCACTGGTTCAACCCCGCTCCGGCGATGAAGCTCATCGAGGTCGTCCCCACCGTGGTGTCTGCTGACGACGCGATCGCGACGGTGCGCGATGTGGCGCTGCGGGCGGGCAAGGCTCCTGTCAGTTGCGGTGACCGCGCCGGGTTCATCGTGAATGCGTTGCTCTTTCCGTATCTCAATGGCGCTGCCCGGATGCTCGAAGGCCACTACGCCACTGCGGACGACATCGACGCTGCCATGAAGATCGGCTGCGGGCATCCGATGGGCCCATTCGAGCTCATGGACGTCGTCGGGCTGGACGTTACGCTCGCCATTCAGCAGACCCTTTACCTCGAGTTCCGCGAGCCCGGCGACGCGCCTGCCCCGCTGCTTGAGCACTTGGTCACGGCTGGCTATCTCGGGCGCAAGACAAAACGCGGGTTCCGGGACTACTCGCGTCGCTGAGCCAGCGCTGGGTGCTGCCTTTGAAAATCACCTGAACCCGTTGTGGTCGCCCGCAGGGAAATCAATAACAATGCCGGACTGATGGTTGCGTTGCCGCGTTAGTTCAGGCATTCTTGATCCTATGACTCAGCGCACCGTGGTGACCCTCGAGGATGACCTCACCGGCGAGGAAGCTGATGAGACTGTCAGCTTTGCTCTTGACGGCAAGGCGTATGAAATCGACCTGACCGAGGCTAACGCGACGGCATTGCGAGAGGCGCTGGCTTCTTATGTGGGCGCGGCGCGCAGGGCGGGCCGGTTGAGCGTTTCCGGCGCGCGGCGAGGAGCGCCATTGCGTCACGTTGCTACGGACGTCGATCCGGCAGCAGTGCGAGCCTGGGCCGCCTCCAATGGATACGAGGTCAGTCCGCGGGGTCGAATCAGCCGGGCCGTGCAGGACGCGTTCAAGGCGGCTATGGGGTAAGGCGCTCAGCGGTTCTCGCCGGAACTCGTTCATTTGCGGCAAGCAAACGGGTTAGCAGACCACGGGGGTTAAATATTCGCCTCGTCTGCCGGGCGGACCACTGGGCGGTAGGCCGGGTCCGCAGTGCTTAAGGGAGAAAGTCGCACCGCAATTCCCTTATTCCGGCGGGTTGGTGGCCCGGGAGTTGCCGGGTCCCGGAATGGTGTCGCCGTTTTCGGGCGTTGCCCGCTGTTGTCCGCTCGTGATGAGACAATCTGCGGGTGGCTGCTTCTGTGACCCCCACGCCGGCTGCTGCACTGGTCTCGGCGGCTACTGACGCTGCGCGCGGCCTGGCAGCGGGCGCCGCCGACGTCATGTCGATGCTGCGGGGGATCGGCGCCGACCCTCGGGTCTCCAACGCGGCCAAGGTCGAGGCCGCGGCGGTGCTGGCGTACCTGGCGTCCGGTAAGGCGCGTATCCCTCGGTTCCTGCCCGTTGTGGGCCGGATCGACGATCTGGCCGTCGCGGCGTTTGCCTTGCGGCGCCTGCTGGGCGCAGCCGGCGAGCCGGTGCTGCGCTCGCACTGGAAGGGCAGCGGTCGCGGCTTGGCGGAACCTGCTCGCGCTGTCTGCCGCGCTGGCGACTCCCGGCGGGCGGCTGCGGGGGCTGGCCGTTGCGGGGCGGCTGCGTCGGCCCTGCGCGAGACCCGGCAGTGAGCACGCCCGACCCCCTCGCGTCGGATGACGAGTGGGAGGTGCGCGCGGTTCGCGGCCAGGACGCCCGGAAGGTCTACCGCTGCCCCGGGTGCGACCACGAGATAGGCCTGGGGCAGCCTCACGTCGTCGCCTGGCCGGCAGCCGGGAGTCGATTCGACGCCGACCAGGGTGATCGCCGGCATTGGCACACCGCCTGCTGGCGCGGGCGCCACCGCGCGCCGCGTTCCGGCCCCGCGCGCAGCCTCCGGAGGTCGCCTGACCATTAGGGTCACGCTGTGCTGCCGATCCGCGCCAATACGGTCCTGCCGGCCGATCGGCGCCCGCTGACGCTGACGACTGCCGACGGGCTCGAGCTCGTCGCCGAATTGGCCTTGCCCCTCGGCGGACCCCCCGTCGCGACGCTGATCTGCTTGCACCCGCTGCCGACGCACGGGGGCTCGATGGACAGCCACCTGCTGCGCAAGATGGCCTGGCGGCTGCCTGCGCTGGCCGGCCTCGGCGTGCTGCGGTTCAACACCCGCGGTACGGCCAGTGACGAGGGCCGGTCCCAGGGCAGCTTCGACGGGGGCGACAGCGAACGTTTCGATCTGGCGGCGGCGGTCGAGTACGCCGAGTTCCACGAGCTGCCGTCGCCCTGGCTGGTGGGCTGGTCGTTCGGCACTGACCTCATCCTTCGGCACGGCACCGATCCGGCCGTCTGCGGCGGGGTCCTGCTGAGCCCTCCGCTGCGCTTCTCGACCGATGCCGACCTCGACGCGTGGGCGCGTTTCGGCCGCCCGCTCACCGCGGTCGTTCCTGAGTTCGACGACTACCTGCAGCCCGCCGAGGCGCGCCGCCGCTTCGCGCGCGTGCCGCAGGCACGCATCGTCACGGTCGAGGGCGCCCATCACCTCTTCGTCGGCCGAGCCGAGGAGGCACTCGACGCCGTCGTGGCCACCGTCCTCGGCCGGCACGACGCTGACGCCACCCCCCTTCCCCGCGAATACCAGGAGTCCCGATGAGCGCGCGCTTCGACCTGTCCGGCAAGAACGCTCTGGTCACCGGCGCCAGCCGCGGGATCGGCCGGGCGATCGCGCTCGGGTTTGCCCAGGAGGGCGCCGACGTCGCGCTGGCATCGCGTGACACCGGGTCGCTCGAGCAGCTGCGCGGCGAGATCGAGGCGCTGGGCAGGCGGGCGTTCGTCATCGCCACCGACGTGATGGAGGCCGGATCGATCGCGGCGATGGCGGCGGGGGCCATCGATCAGCTGGGCAGCATCGACGTTCTGGTCAACAACGCGGGCGGCAGTTCGTACATGGGGCCGTTCACCACCCTACGTTTCTCCGGCTGGGAGAAGACGATGCGGCTGAATGTGGATTCGATCGTGCATGCCTGCCAGGCGGTCGGCCCGCACATGCTCGAGCGGGGCAGCGGCAGCATCATCAACGTCGCGTCAGTGGCATCGCTCGTCGGCACGCCGGAGCTCGCCGCGTATGGCGCCAGCAAGGCGGCGGTGCTTTCGCTGACCCGCACGCTGGCCATTGAATGGGGCGGGGCCGGGGTGCGCGTGAACGCGCTGTGCCCGGGATGGACGCGCACCGCCCTGAACGCTGATCTGTGGGGAGACGAGCAGATCAGCACCGCCATGATGGAGCGCGTACCACTAGGACGCTGGGCCGACGCGGAGGAGATGGTGGGCCCAGCGGTGTTTCTGGCGTCAGACGCGGCCTCGTACCTGACCGGTCAGGCGCTGGTCGTCGACGGAGGCCAGACGGCTGACTGAGCTGCCTTAGGGGCGACGGCGAACGTCTGCCGACGCGGGGGCGGCCGGCGCGCTCGCGACATACTCGTCGTCGTCGTAATCCCCGTCGGCGTAGTCGGTGGTCTCGTACTCACCCTCGTCGGGGAGTGACACCGGCGGCGCCTTCTGGGCCTCCTGGATGGAGATCGACGGCGCGAGCGCCTGGGCGAGCGCCTCGTGCAGCCGCGAAAGCTGAGTGTTGACGGCATCGCGCTGGCGCTCGAGCTCCGCCAGCCGCCGCGCGGCAGCCCGCTCCTGTTCAGCGGTCTCCTGCTGGGCGCGCATCAGCATGCGGTCGGCCTCAGCCTGGGCGGTGGCGACGATCTCCTGGGCCTGGGTCTCCGCCTCGCGGGTTCGCGAGGCGTGGATCCGGTCGGCATCGGCGGCGGCCTGGCGGGCATCGGCGAGAAGCTCGTCGGCTTCCTGCGAGCGCTGGGCCCGGATCTGCGCGCCCTGCTCTTCGGCGAGGTTCAGGATCTGGGTGATGCGGTCGCCGAGCTCGTGCCACTGCGGGCGTCCGCTCTGAAGTTCCTCGCGCGCGGACTCGGCCTCGGCGGCTGCGCTGGCGGCGGCCTGCTCGGCGGCGTCACGGGCGATTTCGGCGTTGCGTAGCTGGTCCTCCAGCCAGCCGAGGTGGTTCTCGACCTGATCACGGTCGTAACCACGGCGCACCAGCTCGAAGGCCGGGCCACCTTCCTCAGGAGAGCGAAGAGGCAGCAGGTCGGTGCGCTCGCTCATGTCGGTACTGTGCCACGCTTCGGGCTTCCCGGCCGAGTTCGCCGCGCGCGTCGGAACGGGTTATTCCTGCGGTAACACAGGTCCTGCCACCCCGCTCAAAAGCCGCGGAAGCGGTTGATTTCCGTCAAGTGGCGCTCGCGCAGCTCGTGGTTGCGCACGCCGAGCCCCTCCTCGGGTGCCAGGCACAGCACGCCGACCTTGCCCTGGTGCAGGTTGCGGTGCACGTCGTAGGCGGCCTGCCCGGTCTCGCTCCAGCGGGTACGCCTTGGACAGCGTCGGGTGGATCAGGCCCCTGGCGATCAGCCGGTTGGCCTCCCAGGCCTCGCGGTAGTTCGCGAAGTGCGAGCCGACGATGCGCTTGAGGTTCATCCAGAGGTAGCGGTTGTCGTACTCGTGCAGGAAGCCGCTGGTCGAGGCGCAGGTGACGATCGTGCCGCCGCTTGCGGGCGACGTAGACCGAGGCGCCGAAGGTCTCCCGGCCGGGGTGCTCGAAGACGATGTCGGCGTCGTCGCCGCCGGTCAGCTCGCGGATCAGCTTGCCGAGCCGCTGCCACTCCTTCGGGTCCTGGGTGTGCTCGTCCTTCCAGAACTTGTAGTCCTCGGCGGTGCGGTCGATGATCAGCTCGGCGCCCATGCTCGCGGCACGATCTCGGCCTTCTCCGGCGAGGAGACGACGCAGACCGGGATCGCGCCGCCGTTGAGCGCCATCTGCGTGGCGTAGGAGCCGAGGCCGCCGGTGGCGCCCCAGATCAGCACGATGTCGCCCTGCTTCATGCCGGCGCCGTTCTTGCTGACCAGCTGGCGGTAGGCGGTCGAGTTGACCAGCCCCGGGCTGGCCGCCTCCTCCCAGCTCAGGTGCGCGGGCTTGGGCATGAGCTGGTTGGACTTCACCAGCGCGATCTCGGCGAGGCCCGCCGAAGTTCGTCTCGAAGCCCCAGATCCGCTGCTCCGGGTCCATCATCGTGTCGTTGTGGCCGTCGGGGCGCTCCAGCTCGACCGACAGGCAGTGCGCGACGACCTCGTCGCCGGGCTTCCAGGCGTGGACGCCGGGGCCGGTGCGCAGCACGACGCCGGCGAGGTCGGATCCGACGACGTGGTAGGGCAGGTCGTGGCGCTTGCCAGCGCGCCTGGTGCGGCCGTAGCGCTCCAGGAAGCCGAACGTCGAGAGCGGCTCGAAGATCGCGGTCCAGACGGTGTTGTAGTTGATCGAGCTGGCCATCACGGCCACGATCGCCTCGCCCGGGCCCAGCTCGGGAGTGGGCACCTCGTCGACGTGCAGCGACTTTGCGCGGGTCCTTGTCGCGGGTGGTCAGGCCCTCGAACATGCCCGTCTCGTCCTTGCGGACCGACGACGCCGCGATAGCTGGCCGGGACCGGCATGGCGGCGAAGTCCTCAGCCGGGGTGTCACCCGCGAGGATCGCTTCGGTGATCTCTTTGATGGACAAGGCGCCTCCCGGTCGGCCGATCAATCGCCGGAGATGTTACCGGCGGGTCTACTTGATGCGGTCAGCCGAAAGTCCCGGCTGCTGCGGCAGGATCAACGCGCGCAACCCAGCGGGGGACTCGCGCGTCTGACACAACGTGATGGACGCGGCTGCCGCACGCCTCCCGGTGTTTGCGCCTACGGTGCTGCCCGTGGCCACCCGCCGGTTTGTCGGTCGCGACCCTCGTGACGGGGTCCCCGTAGACCGGAAGGCGGATCGAGAGCTGTCGGCCAGCACCGTGACCACCGAGGAAACGCTCACCGCGCTGTACGTCGCCGAGTACGGCCGCCTGCTGCGCCTCGCCGCGCTGCTGGTGGACGACATCGGCAGCTGCGAGGAGATCGTGCAGGACGCGTATCTGAAAGTGCATGCCGCGCTGCTCGGGCCGACCCCGCGGCTGCGCGATGAGGATCGAGCACTGGCGTACCTGCGCCAGACGGTCGTGAACCTGGCCCGCTCGTCGCTGCGCCGCCGGCTGGTCGCTCGCAAGCACGCGCCGCGGCCGATGCCCGACGCGCCCAGCGCCGAGGAGGGTGCGTATGCCCAGGTCGAGCGCGCGGCGGTGGTGAAGGCACTGCGGGACCTGCCGCGCCGCCAGCGCGAGGCCGTCGTCCTGCGCTACTACGGCGACTTCAGCGAGGCTGACACGGCGAGCGTGATGGGTATCAGCGTCGGGGCCGTGAAGGCGTACACCTCGCGCGGGCTTGCGGCGCTGGCCGAAGCGCTGGAGGAGCTGCGATGACCTCTGGTGCAGGGCGCGAATCCGAGCGTGAGCAGGAACTGCGCCGGCTGCTCGCCGAAGCCGTCGAACCCGTCGAGCCCGCCCCTGGAGCTCAGACGCGACTGCTCGCCCGGGCGCGGGCGCAGCAGCGGCGGCGGCAGCGACCGCTCATGGCTCGGTTGGGGGTTCCCGTCGCAGTGGCCTCGCTCATCGCCGTGGTCGTTCTCGCGGTCGTCTTCGTGGGCCGCGCAAATCGTGGGTCGAGCGGTTCGTCGGCGAGTACCGCGGAGGCCGGGGGCGCCCTTTCGTCCCGCGCTGCCGAGGCGTCGTCCGCCGCAGGGGCATCGGCGGGCAACGGGCCTGCGCTGGCGGCATCACCCTCGCCGTCGTCGAGAGACCTGAGCCAGAAAGCGGCAGCTTCCCCCGCCGACAGCACGCAGTACAGCGGGGAAGCGCCGCAGCCGGCGTCCCTGGTCCCGAGGGATCTCGACGGCGACGGCCGTCCTGACACGGTCATGCTCAGCGCCGGAACGCTCAAGGTGGAGCTGTCCAGGGACGGGGTGCAGGCGGTCAAGCTTTCGCCGTCCGGGCCGGGCGCCAAGGTCCTCGGAGTGACGTCGCTCAACCAGTCGAACGGCAGTCCGGTGGCCGTGGTGTTCGTGCGGCTGCGGGAGGTCGGTTCCACCGCGACCGACACCATCGCGGCAGTGGTGAACGGCCGCCTCACGGTGCTGCGGCTCGGGTCCGGACCGGTATTGCTGACGATCGACGCGAGTCACGGATATGGCTGCAGTCAGGGCACTTTGGCGGTGTCGGGGAAGACGACGCCGTTCGTGGTCGACGGCGCTCAGCTGGTCGCGTCAGCCCAGGCTCAGGGTGGGGTGGCGACCGCCGGGAAATCCGTCGGATGCGGATTCTGACCGAGGTCAGGCACACCACTGCCCGTGCTCGCCCGGATGCCCCCGAGGTAGCTCGACCGAGATGAGCAGCGGGGCGACGGGGGTGCGGTCGACCGCGTCGAACGCGAAGATCTCGATCTCGGTGAGTCGGGCGCGGCGGGTGAGCCCGGCCAGATGCGTGCTCTTGCCCGCCGGGACCGGGATGGCGACCTCGGGCGCCTCGACCGGTGGTTGCCTGGCGAAGATTCGCCGCGGGCGGTCGGGACGCCCGACGCGCAGCACCACATCGCGTTCCAGCGCGTTGCTGACCTCCAGGAAGACGCGACCACCCCGATGGGCCTCGCTGGTCACCGCCTGCGGGACGACCGCGAGGCCTCCGCGGGCGTCCTCACCCGCCGGATGCGTGCACCACATGGCGGACAGGCGCTGGCCGTCGCGCGTGTAGTCGACGAGCTCCAAACCGCCTGCAACGACAGCGAAATAGACCGGTCCGAGCCTGACACGAGTCGCACCGAGCCGTTCGATGGTGAGCTCCCCGGGCTGAAGCAGGGCGTCTTCGGCCGCCTCGGGAATCACCAAACGCCCGTCACCACCGGCATCATGACCGCGGCATGGCCTGGACCAGCTCGGTCAGCACCCCGCCGGTGTCCTTCGGGTGCAGGAAGGCGATGCTGGCGCCCATCGAGCCGTGCCGGGGCCGCTCGTCCACCAGCCGCACGCCGGTGTCGGCGATGCGGGCCAGCGCCGAGCTGACATCGACCACCCCGTAGCCGATGTGGTGCACCCCGGGCCCGTTGCGGGCGAGGAACTTTCCGACCGGCGAATCGTCGCTCAGCGGCTCGAGCAGCTGGACGTAGGAGCCCCCGGGGTCGTCCCCTTCGGGCGCTGCGACCACGAGCATCGCCTCGTGAACGCCCTGGGATTCGTTTGTCTCCCGGGAAGTAACGGTCAGGCCGTAGGTGGTCTCGTACCACCCGATGGCCTCTTCGAGGTTGCGGACGGCGACCCCGACGTGGTCGATACGAGTGAACAGCGGTAGCGGATACGTCACAGGCCCGTATCCTGGCATCTTTCCCGCAGGATCGTCCGAGGAGAACCCACAAATGCCCGGATCCGTGATCGTCGCAGGCGCCCGCACCCCGATCGGCAAGCTCTCCGGCTCACTGAAGAGCTTCACCGCCATGGACCTTGGAGGCTTCGCCATCAAGGCCGCGCTTGAGCGCGCGGGGATCACGGGCGACGCGGTCGAATACGTGATCATGGGCCACGTGATCCAGGCCGGGGCCGGCCAGATCACCGCTCGCCAGGCCGCCCTCAAGGGCGGCATCCCGATGACCACCCCGGCCCTCACGGTCAACAAGGTCTGCCTGTCGGGCATGAACGCCATCGCGCTCGCCGATCTTTACATCTCCAGCGGGCAGTACGACGTCATTGTCGCGGGCGGCATGGAGTCGATGACCAACGCCCCGCACTTGCTTCCGGGGGCGCGCGCCGGCTTCCGCTACGGCGACGCCACCCTGCTCGACGCGACCGCCCACGACGCCTTGTTCTGCGCGTTTGACCAGGTCGCGATGGGTGAGTCGACCGAGAAGTACAACGCCCGGCTCGGTATCAGCCGCGAGGAGCAGGACGAGTTCAGCGCCCGTTCGCACGATCGCGCGGCGGCCGCGATGAAGGAGGGACGCTTCGACGCGGAGCTCGCGGCGGTGCAGATCCCGCAGCGCAAGGGCGACCCGCTGGTCGTCAGCGAGGACGAGGGTGTGCGCCCCGGCACCACGACCGACAGCCTCGCCAAGCTGCGTCCGGCCTTCGCGGCCGACGGCACCATCACCGCCGGGTCGGCGTCGCAGATCTCCGACGGTGGCTGCGCGCTGGTCGTCATGTCGCGTCGCAAGGCGGAGGAGCTTGGTGCGCCGATCCTCGCCGAGATCGGTGCAGCCGGGTTCGTCGCGGGTCCTGACGCGTCGCTGCAGTCGCAGCCGGCCAACGCCATCGCCCAGGCGTTGAGCAAGGAAGGGCTGAGCGCGGCAGATCTCGATCTGGTTGAGATCAATGAGGCTTTCGCCTCGGTGGGCATCCAGTCGATGCGTGATCTCGGCCTCAATTCCGAGAAGGTCAACGTCGATGGCGGGGCCATCAGCCTCGGGCACCCGGTCGGCATGTCGGGCGCGCGGATCGTGCTGCACCTGGCTCATGCGCTCCAGCGCCAGGGCGGCGGCATCGGGGCCGCGGCCCTGTGCGGCGGCGGCGGTCAGGGTGACGCCCTGGTGCTGCGCGTCGCTGCCTCCTAAGCGGTGAGCCGGCGGGACGAGCCGCTGCCCGAACTCGTCGCGGCGGCTCGTGACGGGAGTCCGCGGGCGGTGGCACGGCTGATCTCGCTGGTCGAGGACGCCTCGCCGCGGCTACGCGAGGTCATGACGCTCCTCGCGCCACTGAGCGGCCAGGCGCAGGTCATCGGGCTCACCGGCTCGCCGGGGGTCGGCAAGTCGACCACCACGTCGGCGCTCGTCGCGGCGTACCGGCAGCGCGGCCAACGAGTGGGCGTGCTGGCGGTCGACCCGTCGTCGCCGTTCAGTGGCGGGGCGCTGCTCGGCGATCGCGTCCGCATGCAGGATCACGCGACGGATGCTGGAGTTTTCATCCGCTCGATGGCCTCGCGCGGGCAGCTCGGGGGATTGTCCTGGGCGACCCCCCAGGCGCTGCGGGTGCTGGACGCGGCCGGCTGCGATGTGGTGCTCATCGAGACGGTCGGCGTCGGCCAGGCGGAGGTCGAGATCGCTTCGCTGGCCGACTCGACGGTCGTGCTGCTGGCGCCCGGGATGGGAGACGCGATCCAGGCCGCGAAGGCCGGAATCCTCGAAGTTGCCGACGTTTTCGTGGTCAACAAGGCTGATCGCGACGGCGCTGACCAGACCGTCCGGGAGCTGAAGGGCATGCTCTCGCTCGGCTTCAGCGACGTCACCTCCGGGGGTTGGAAACCCCCTGTCTGCCGGACGGTGGCCAGCCGCTCCGAGGGAATCGATGAGGTGGTCGATGCCCTTGCGCGCCACCGTGACTGGCTCGACTCCAGCGGCGAGGGCACGCGACGCCGTACGGCGCGCGCCCGCGGCGAGATCGAGGCCATCGCGCTGACCGCGTTGCGATCTCGGATGGATGAGCTGCGCGGGCGGGCCGCCATGGGTGAGCTGGCCGCCGAGGTGGCGGCGGGGCGGTTGGATCCTTACTCGGCGGCCGACCGCCTCATCGCCGGAGTCACGAGCTAATTAGAGATCCGTGTACTTGGGGGCGTTGCAAGACCCTGGCCAGTAGCAGAAGCCGCCCTCACCCGCGCCGCGACTACCAGCCCACCGGCCGGCCACCCGGACCTAATCCGAAAAGCAATGGAGTGAACCTGCACATCGCAGGCCCGGACTATTCCGATGTCCCGAGACATCACATGGTCGGGATGACAGGATTCGGACCTGCTGCCGAAGGTTCGATGCTGCCCGCGCCTGCCTGTCGGCCGGTGCCCGCTCAGCCGACTTCGTTCAGTAGCTGGGCGAGGTTGTCGGCGATGGCGTGCCGACGTGGCTGCGGTTTCTCCCTTGTTGTTTCGCGTTGAGCATGGCCGCGTCGGCCCTGTCGACGACGTGGGTGCTTGTCTCGTCGGGGTTGGCGAGGGCGATGCCGATGCTGAGGGTCACCGTGATCGGCCGTTCGGGGCCGGGTAGCCAGCTGGCGTGGACCAGGTGGCGGGTGCGTTCGGCGAGGGCGATGGCCTGGATCTCGTCGGCGACGGGGGCGAGGTAGAGGAACTCTTCGCCGCCCCAGCGTCCGACCGTGTCGCTGATGCGGGTGCAGTCGCGCAGGGTGGCGGCAACGAGTTGCAGGACTTGGTCTCCGGTGTCGTGGCCGTAGCTGTCGTTGACGTTCTTGAAGTGGTCGATGTCGGCGAACAGCACCGCGTAGCGCCGGCCGTAGCGGCGGGACTCGTCGCGACGGGATTCGAGGGCGTGTTGCAGCATCCGTCTGTTGCCCAGGCGTGTGAGGGGGTCGGTCAGCGCCAGCTGCTGGGCCTCGTCGGCCTCGGACTGGGCGGCCCGGTAGCGGGAATCGTCGTGGAAGACCTCAACGGCGCCGGTGATCCGGCCGTCGCTGTTACGAAGCGCGGCGCCGCGCACGGCCACAGCAACCCGGTGCCCGTCGCGATGGTGCAGGAACACGAATGCCTCAGACGGGTTGCCGTCGCGCATGGTGGCCAGCAGCGGGCAGCGTGCTCCGCACAATGGGGCGCCGGTGTCGTCGACGTGGTTGAGGATCCCGTCGCGGCAGTGGCGCCCGAGCACCTCGGCGGCGGGGAAGCCGGTGAGGTGTTCGGCGGCCGGGTTCCAGTAGGTGATGCGGCGCTGGCGGTCGACGACGTACACCGCCTCGCTCATCGCTGCCAACAGCGCGTCGGCAGTGTTGGAGTCACCGGTCACCGGACTCACCTCCGGTTTCCCCATCGGCACGCTGCGGCAATTGCTGCAGGGGGTCTAAGGCCCATCGGCTGGGAGACGGGTCCGATGCAGGACCCGGCGGATGTCACGTCGCTCGCGACAGCGCAGGGCAAGTCTGAACGGCGGTAGCGGTCGAGGTAACGGATGGCCATCACGAAATCGAGCTTGCCGCTGCCGTCATCGGCCGTGTGGATGTGATGAGCCAAGCAGTACCTCTCGCCCGTATCGGTGGCCCCGTAGAGCTCGACGTAGTGGTTGGCCACCACATGCAGAGTGACCTCATAGCGGGCGAGCCCAGCGAAAGCGGCCGAGATCTCGTCCGGGCCGGTACGGACGCGAAGTGGCTCCGGCTGGCCCCTATTGAAGGTCAGCAGGACGCCGTCGGGTGTGAAGCAAGCTCCCGGATCACCAAGGACTGCTGACGCCTCGTGATCTCGCTTCCGGTGCAGGTACGAATGGCGCGCGCCCGTTCCGCGTTACGGGAGCTGCCGGCCCGAAGGGCAACGCGAATCCAACGCTCCTGCGGCGCATCAGGCCTTCCGATCGGCGTCGCAGTTGCGATCCTCATCGGATGTCCTCCCCATGCTGTGGTCCGGCCGTGCAGCGCCCGACGATGGCCGCCTCTTCGATCACCAACGTACGGTCCAGCACCGTCGGATCCTTGCCCGGGAGGCTTTTCGTCGTGCGACAGTTCGTCCATGATCGGACACCAGACGTCGGGTTGGCGAGCAGGCTTTCCTGCGGCACCATCCCCGCGTAGCTCGGTCACGGCGATCGCCGCCGCCTGGGCACCGGGCCGACATAGTCGGCGGCCTACCACGGCCATTGCGAGGGGCCTCATGCGGAACACGCACAGCCACGCTCACCCCGACGGGATGGCGGCAGCGTCAGTGTCGCGGCGGCCGATGCGTTGCATGAAACGGTTCAGTCAGCTCAGACCCGTCGGCAAGGCAGGCTTTCGTGCAGAACCTGCGGCGCGGCCAGTACGAAATCGCCAACGACGTGCCCCTGTTCAAGACCGCCTCCGCGTCGGCCTTCAACGTGCTCGCAACTGGCGTTCTGACTCTCTGGCTACGCCGCTATCACGCTGCCCACGATCGGCCAACGCAACACCGCCGCCCCCTTCGGCAACCCTTACTGTCACGTTCAACGCTTGTCAGCTAAAACTCAGGCTAGTTGCAGGCCAATAAACTGGCTAGTCTGGAGCTATGAAAACCGTGCCTCTGGGTGAGGCCAAGGACAAGCTGTCTGGCTTGGTCGACGAGGCCGAATTGACGCACGAGATCATCACCATCACCAGGCATGGCCGGCCCGCCGCAGTGCTCATGTCCGCCGATGATCTGGAGTCGCTGCACGAGACTCTGTACTGGATGTCCCAGCCCCACATCCGTGAGTCGATCGCAGCAGCCGAGCGGGAATACGCTGGAGGCGAGACAACCAGCGGCCAGGACCTGCGTGCTGAATTGGGTCTGCCCGCGCAGTGACCGACGCGGGTCCGTACAGCGTCGAGCTGGCTGGCGAAGCCCGCCGGGGCCTGAACCGGCTGCCCGGCAAGATCGCCGTCGCAATCACCGAGTTCATCACCGGTCCACTTGCCACCAACCCCGCCCGGTTGAGCAAGCCACTCACCAACGAGCTGAGTGGATACCGCAGCGCTCGCCGCGGTGACTACCGAGTGCTCATCCGCATCGACGAGGAAGCCCACGCCGTCTTGGTCGTGCACATCGACCACCGCTCCGATGTGTACCGGCCGCGCTGACCTAGAGCATCTGAGGGTGCTCGTGGCGGCTGCGCGACCGCGATAGCAAGTCCACGGCCTGCGGGGGTGTCCAGCCTCGGCGCAGCGCTGTGAACAGGCATGATCGAGTTTTCGAGCGGCACAGGTCCGGTTCGCAGGCGACTTCGTCGGTGCCATCTCGGGCGTTCTCGAGGGCGTCAGCCATGACGGCGTTCACGCCCAGCGCAGGGGTAGGCGTCCGCGTCCCCAGAGCAGGAAGGGTTCGATTCGTTCGGTGGGGCCGTCAAGGTGGAGGTCGGGCAGGCGTTGCAGCAGGACGCGCAGTGAGATCCGCCCTTCGAGGCGGGCGAGCGGCGCGCCGGGGCAAAAGTGGACGCCGAAACCGAAGGATAGGTGGCGGCGGACGTCCTCGAGGTCGCGGTCAAGGCGGAACTCATCGGGCGCGCGGACATCGTGGGGTGGCTCGCGGTTTGCTGAGGCGAAAGCAAGCATGACTTTCGACTTCGCCGGGATGGTGGTTCCGTGCAGTTCGATGTCGCGGGTCGGTGTCCGGAAGAGGCCGAGGACGGGCGGGTCGTGGCGCAGGCTTTCCTCTACCGCGACGTCGATGAGAGCCGGATCCTGCTGCAGCGCCTGCCAGCGGGAACGGTCCTGCAGCAGCCGCCAGACGACGTTGGTGAGCAGCGCGGTGCTGGTCTCCAGCCCGCCGAGCAGGAGCAGCACGAGCAGCAGGTGCAGGTCGGCGTCGGTGGGCCGCCAGCCGTCGGACTCGGCGACTACGAGGCGGCTGAGCAGGTCGTCGGGAAGCGGGACTTCCGCATTCGTCACGAGGTGGCGACGCCAGTCGATGTGCCGTTGGAAGTAGTCGTCCAGCCGGGCGCGGGGGGCCGCGGATGCGGCAGGGTCCGCCACGTTGTAGGTCGCGGTCAGGTCGTTGCACATCTCGCGGAACAGCGCTAGATCGGTCTCGGGAACGCCGATCAGCCGGGCGATGATCGTCATCGGCAGCGGTGAGGCGAATAGCGTCTGAAAGTCGCCGCTGTCCTCGCGAACCATGGTGTCAACGAGGTGGTGAGCGAGGTGTTCGATATCGGCTTCCAGTGCGGTCACGGCCCGCGGGGTCAGGCTGCGATTGAAGATCCGGCGGAAGGGCGTGTGCTGCGGCGGATCGTTGAACAGTCCGGCGGGACGCATGTAGTGCGGGCTGTCGCCGTAGCGGATGGACCAGGTCTCGAAGTCCCTCAGCCCGGCCAGCACGTCGTCGAAGCGGCTCAGCGTGAAGAACGGAGGATCGAATCCGGTGTTGTGGTGGACCGGGCACTCGCGGCGCAGCCGTTCATAGGCGGGAAAAGGGTCGTCGAGTACGGACGGGCTCAACGGGTCGTAAGCGGCGATGCCCGGCGGCGGTGTCGACATGAGTGCCAGTCAACAGCCTTGCTGGGTTGCCAGCTAGGCCGGATGTTTGATGCGGCCATCACTCAGATGAATGAATCGACGACAAGTCAGTCATTGGCGGCGTTTCTGCTGAGCAGCCGTCGAACCGTCGCAGCACAGCGACGGATGCCGCTCGCCCGCTCGCCAAGTCAGTACCTCACGTGCCCGCGGCCCGTCGCGCAGAATCAGCAGCCGAGTGCCGAGAACGGCTCGGCCGGCCGCATGGCAGCCGGATCGACCCCGATGCCGCGCCCGGCCAGCACATGCGCAGCGATGTCGTCGAAGGATGTAGCCGTCGCGTCGAAGGGTCGTTCGGTCCTCCGCAGGATGGTTGTGGTGAATAAGTCCGTGACATCGCGCCCATGCCGATGAGCGTGCGCCGCCAATGGCTGGGGTTGCAGCGTGAAGGCGGAACGCCGGGAGCCGAAGCGGGCCAGGATGGGCCTCTCGGCTCACGCTCACCTCTCGGCGATCGCGGCGATGCGCTCAAGGGTGAGCGCCATGCCTGCCCGCGTGTCGTTCGCCCCCTTTTCGATCATCCCGGGGATCTTGCGCACGGCTCGCACGTACCTCGGCATCGAGACGATCTCGTAGGACTCGGTCACCTTCGTACCGTCGCCGGACGGCTCGAAGAGGTATCGCCAGTGGGTCGACGGTGCTCCCTTGAAGAAGGTCTGGAACGCGAACTCCCTGCCGGGATCACAGGCAATGACGACGCACTCGCGAGACCAACGCATACCCGACTGGCGGTTGTGCCCGACGAACCGGGCGCCGACCTCCGGCCCGCTCGCGCCGCCGATCCACTCGCAGCCCACCAGCACCGGGCTCCACTCGGCCATGCGCGGCGCGTCGGCCACCAGCGCCCATACCTTCTCCGGGGTTGCTGCGATCTGCCGGGATACCTGGTCAGCCATCATGGAGGGGATCCTCGCACAGGGGTCTGACCGGCTCCCGTAGTCACTTGGCTTCCCCCAGGCGCACGCACATGCCGCAGGTGTCACTCCGTTGGCGGCTGGCGGAGACCTCTGGCGCAGGCGCACCGTGCCAACATGGCGGCCATCGACGCCACGCAGCAGGGCTCTCACGAGCTCGGACAGGCGGCTGTCGCTTGTCGCTTGCCTCTCTCGCTATCGGGGCAGCTCGCGTGAGCACACTGAGTCGGACCTGCGGGTGTTCTTCACGTGCTGTCAGGCGCGCCAGCTCGCGCCGCTGAGCGCACAGCGCAACGACCTCGAGTTGTACCTGCGGTGGATGCAGGACATCCGCCGGTTCAAGCCCTCCACCGTCTCCCGGCGGCTGTCCGTGGTTGCCGGCTTCTATCGGACCTGCCTCGTCGACGGCGTCCTGGAACACTCGCCAGCCGACTACGTCCGCCGCCCGACCGTCCCGCCGGAATCCCCGACCCTCGGGCTGACGCACCTTCAGTTCGAGGCGATGCTCACCGTCGCCAGGATGTCGCCCAACCCGTTCGACTTCGCGCTGGTGTGCCTGCTTGGTCTTCTGGGACTGCGGATCTTCGAGACCGTCGGCGCGGGCATCGACGACCTCGGCGAAGAGCACGGCCACCGAGTGCTCCGAGTCTGGGGCAATGGCGGCAGGGTCGTCCTCGTACCGCTGCCACCTGCCGTCAGCAGAGCGGTCGACCGTGCCGCGGGTGAGCGGGCTCGCGGCCCGCTGCTGCTCAACCAGCGGGGCACTCGGATGGACCGGCACGCCGCCACCCGACGGCTGCGCCACCTCGCCAGCGACGCCGGAATCCGCCTCTGACGGATGCACCCGCACATGCTGCGCCACACCTTCGTCACCACCATGCTCGATGCAGGTGTCGACCTGCGCGACGTGCAGATCGCTGCCCGGCATGCCGACCCGCGGACCACCATGCGGTATGACCGCGCCCGCAAGAACCTCGACCGGCACCCGAACTACATCCTCGCGGCGTACATGGCTTCCGGAACGTGAGGGCCTGATCGGGCGGTCGTCAGGTCGGCTCTGGCCATCCCCCGCTTTTCGTCATACGATTTTGGGGTGGTGAGCGAGCGGCAGATACAGGAGTGGGCCGACGAGGCCGAGGCCGGCTATGACATCGACGAACTCAAGCGTCGGGGGCGCGGGCGACCGGGTCGTGGAGCCGCACCCATGCAGGTCGTGGCAGTACGGCTGACCGCCGACGAACTCGACGCCCTCGACGCGGCAGCCGCGAAGAACCACATGAGCCGGTCGGAGGCCATCCGGGCCGCGCTGGCGCAGTTGTCTGCGTGAAGGTCCGCCCAAGCGCCCTCAAGCACGGTGTCGAGGAACCCGACGCCGTCCAAGCTGCCGAATGGCCACTGTGGATCGAGCCCCTCGACGACGACGACCCACCGCACCGAGAACTACGGCTTGGCTTCGACACCGGCGCCTGCTGGAGACCGTCGTCCTGATCTTCGCGGACGGAGCTGAGTTAGTCATCCACGCGATGCCGTGCCGCAAGAGGTACCTCGACTTGCTGCCCTGACCGCACGCACTCATCTGCCGCGATGAGGGAGGCAAGGGGTACGCGACCATCGGTTGATGCGAAGGTGCCGCTGCTGGGACGTCGTGGCGACAGAACTGGATAGTTATGCACGTCCGTCGTCACTCAAAAGACCATGATCGTTCTCGTGGCATTACGGCGGCAGTATTTTCGCACCCCAAGCGATCCTGAATCGGGCTCCAGGGGCTCCTGAACTGCACAAATAGAGCGCGCTCGGCAGTGTCCTGGGCATGGCGTCCACGGAGAGGCGCACATGTCCATCGCCGCAGGTGAGGGGTCCGCCGACGTGTGTACTGGGCCGCACTTGTACATCCCCTTGGCCGTCAAGTTGGCTGTTAGATGGGGGTCGGTGTCTCGAAGTCAGACCGGGGTGTCGCGTAGTGCGAGTTGAGGGTCCCCCCTCGGACACCCCGCTGCCGCCGGCCGATACGTTTACCGCGGCCTCGAGCACCGCGCAAGTTGCCGGTTCCAGCCGATCCCCATCTCGGCAATCGGTATTCGGTTGTAATACACTAATGGTGTGGCCGACGGGCGGTTCGATCCCGATCTGCTCGACGAGCAGGAGCCGTTCGAGATCGACGCACAGGCCGCGCACCTGTTCAAACACCCGAACCTGGGGGTCGAGGACATCGAAGAGGTGTGGTCCAGCGACCCGCTGTTCTATCCGGCCAAGCCGCCGGCGCACTGGCTTATGTGCGCCGAGGTGTCGGGCCGGGTGTTGGTCGTCCCACTCGCACCCACACGCAGCGGCCACCCGGGCCACTGCCGCCCGATCGGCTGTTACGAAGCCGCACCCGCGCTCGCGAGCCAATACCGGAGGGACCGATGACTAAGAAGAAGCCGATGACCCCCGAGCAGGAGTACGACTACTACGCCGAGGCGGACAATCAGCAGCCCCAGGGACCGCCGCGCCGACGACAGTCGCGCCTGTCTGAGATGGTGCCCGTCCGGTTCCCGCCTGAACTGCTCGACGAGATCCGCCGTCGCGCCGAGGCCGACGACCGGTCCCTGTCCTCCTGGATCCGCCGAGCCGCCGAGCACGAACTCAGCAACTCCTCCTGACACCACGCCGCCCGGAGCGCTGCAAGCTGGATCGGCTTGCGAGGCAGCTGCTGCGGGAGTCCGGGACGTCATCGGTGGTCGATGGAGGCGGTTGTCCAGGCTCGGCCGGGTACGCCAGAACCGCGTGTGCAGGTTCCATCGCATCTCCGCTCGTCCTGTGCGGAGCCTGTTATTGCCGCGCCCCGGCGTGGCCCTACAGCCCAACTGCGTTGGCTGTTTGTGGCGGGTGCCGCCCCGGATGACGCGGTGGTGCCTCGTCGCCAGTCTGCCGATTGCGGCCGAGGCTGTCCGTCGTTCGCTGCCTGTGCGGCGTCGTAGCCACTCTCCAGCCGCGGCCGGCGACCCGGCGGGGTCGCGTAGGGACGGGTGTCCCGACCGGGCGTGGTCGAGACGGATGACACAACGGATCCGGGTGAGATTGGGCGAGGCAGCAGTGAGCGAACCGCCGGGTGAAAAGCTCGCGAGCGGCGGACGTGGACCGAACCGGCCGTGCCGGTCCGCTGTTACCGTCGCCGGCGATGAGCTACGAGATCGAGTTCTACGAGGACGAGGATGGCCGCAAGCCGGCGCTCGACTGGATCCGCGATCTCGACCGGCGCAAGCGTCGGATCCTCGGCACGGCGATGGCGGAGATCCTCCAGGCCCAGGGCGTCGGGGTCTGCGGAACGCCGTTCGGCAAGCAGCTGGGCAGCGGGCTGTTCGAGTTCCGGCTGCGCGACGACGAGCTGCTCCTGCGCGTCTTCT
Organism: uncultured Actinomycetota bacterium; assembly: GCA_963765845.1. Lineage (GTDB taxonomy): Bacteria > Actinomycetota > Actinomycetes > Frankiales > Frankiaceae > DATAZK01. Next base: position 174,565 of record CAVXYJ010000006.1, on the reverse strand, counting down.
GCCACGCCTACGGCACCCGCATCGTGCTCCTGCTCAGCGGCTACGACAAGGGCGAGGACCCGACGCAGCGGCGTCAGCAACGGGAGATCGTCGAGGCCCGCAAGCGGCTCGAGGCCTGGCGGCGGCAGCGCCGACGTTGACCAATATGTGCGATCAGCCATATAGTCAGGCCATGGCACGGTCGGCATCGGACTTCGACGGGCTGCTCGCCGCCATCGAGCGCGAGGCGGTGGAGGAGGGACCCGCGGGCGTCCGCGACCTCCGCGCGTTGCAGCTCAAGTACCGCCTCATCAGCCAGCTCATCGAGCGCCGCCGCGCTCTGCGCTGGACCCAGAAGGATCTCGCCGCTCACTCCGGCATCGGCCAGGCCGAGATCAGCAAGATCGAGCGCGGCCGCAAGAGCCCCACGCTCGACACCTACAGCCGCCTCGCGACGGCCCTCGACCTCGCCCCGGCCACCCTGGCCTCCGCCGCGGCTCGCCGCCCAGCTCCGGCCAAGCGGTCCGGGCCTCGCCGTCGCGCGGCCGTCTGAACACGGTCCGGGCGAACCTCGGCGAGCATCGCCACTGCGAGGCAACCCTCAGGCTCGTTCCGGGCTGCGGCTTGAACGGGCGGACGCCGGTGAGGGTCCGGAGATGGCGCCCGAGCTCGCCCCACGGTCGGGACGCGCCTGCAACATGAGCAGGTTCAGCTCGTTTCGTTATTAGGGAATGACGGTCAGGATCCGGTCGAGATCGTCTGCGATGTTTTGGTCGTCGAGCGGGGTGGCGTGGCTGTAGTGCCTCAGGGTGGTTGCCGGGTCGTGGTGGCCGAGACGGGCTTGGGCTTTGAGGAGCTTGCCGGTGTCGACGAGATGGGTCGCTAGTCCGTGTCGGAGTCGGTGAAGGGCGGGCTGGTCGATGCCGGCGGCAAGTCCGATGCGAGAGAAGCGGTGGCTGAGCGCGTCCGCGGTCAGGTGGTCTGCCCGCGCCGGTGTTGGTGCGAAGAGCCAATCCCCTTCAGCCTGAGGTGAGTTCCAGGTTGCGATGTGCCGGTTGATGAGCTGTGCGGTGGTGGCGCCGAGGGTCATGCGGCGGGTCCTGCCGGACTTGGTGTTGCCGAGCACGCCGGCGGATAGTCCTCGTGCGATGGTGAGGATGCGGTCGTCGAGGTCGCTGTGTCGCAGGACGGCGAGTTCGCCGCGTCGCGCGCCGGAGTCGGCGGCGAGTCGTACGAGGAGATGGTCTTGATCGGCTCGAAAGGCGCGTTGCCGCAGTAGCAGCGACGTTGGTTGGTCGGTCATGGCCGTCATGGCGGTTTCTGCTCGGCTCGCTGTGCTGGCGAGCAATTGCCGGACTTCGCTGAGGGTGTGATGCCGACGGGGGCGGGGTCGTGCGGGCCCGCGGACGCCAGTAAGTGCGTTCGTGCGGAGCAACCCTTCGGCAACCGCGAACGACAAAGCGGACCGGATGACGAGCCACCGTGCGGAGATCTTCGGTGTTGAGATGCCGTCCTGCTGCCAGCGACGGACGGCACGAGTCATGTCGGTGGCGGTGAGCAGCACGAGGCGGCGGCGGGTGACGGGGTCGTGTTCGAGTTGGGCTACGACGTGGGAGTGCGAGACGACGGTGGCGTGCTTCCAAAGGTGCGGTGCGTGCAGCCAGAAGGTGAGTAGGCCGCCCAGCGTCAGTGACGCTGCCCGACCCGCGTAAAGCAGTCGGCTGGCTCCTACCTCGGTTACCAACTCGCGTCGACGTTGCTGGGCCAGCTCGGCCGATCCGCGGAAAGTGAAGGATCGCTGCACGCTGCGCCGGCGGGTGGAGTCAAAGCCGACGACTATACGGATCTCCCATACGCCTGGTGTCCGCTCCCGGATCGAACCGGTACCGCGGGCTTCTCTTACCGTCACCATCCCTATAACGGCCAGCCGTCCCTATAGCTATAGGGATCGTTATAGGGATGCGCGCGAGCGGAGCACCAGTCGAGGTCGTGCTCGGCGTGCTGACCTGCACAAACGTGGCGCGCTCGGCAGGATTCGAACCTGCAACCTTCTGATCCGTAGTCAGATGCTCTGTCCGTTGAGCTACGAGCGCTTGGTGAACCAGCCTCACAGCGGGGCACCGCAGGACAGTCTAGCCAAACCAACGACCCACCTTGGGCGAGACCGATCAACAGACTCTCTCCGCAGCTCAGCGGCGGTTCCGGAGCCGCTGCGCCCCAATGCTCGGGCGACGCATGGATCAGCAAGGCCACTGATATTCAGGAGAAGGCCACTCAATAGAGTCACCAAGATCGTGGCTCAGAAAGACAGACAGCTTCCATTAGCCTTCTGGGCGGCGCGCGGGTAAGCCGGGTCGGCACGAACGTTTCATCGTCGCTGTGGAGGCGCTCATGAACTTAGCCGTTGGCGTCGCGCCGCCTATCACGCCTTGCGGCGTACCCGCCGAACATCGGCTGCTTTGGCATTCGCCCCATGGTGCGGCACCGCAGCAAGGCCTGGCCGGCACGCACCCGGCCGAACACGCGGCCGCAGCTCGACCTGGCACTAGCCGCCTGATAGCGAAGACCCGCCGCAGCGGAGCGTTCTTCCGACGGTCGCTATCAACGCTCGGCGACCGCGCTTGGGTGTGCTCCCGGCCGTCGAGCTTGCGAGCGAAGGAGATGGCCTCGAACCGTGGCTGAGTTCGCTGCTGTCAGCGTCTTCGTGGTGTGCTATGTGCTGATCGCGACGGAGAAGGTCGACCGCGTGACGGTGGCACTCGGCGGTGCGGCGGTGCTGCTGGCCCTTCGCGTCGTCGACGTCAACGATGCCTTCCACTCCGAACGCTTCGGCGTGGACTGGGGCGTCATCGGCTTGCTGCTCGGGATGATGGTCATTGTCGGCGTTCTCGCCCAGACCGGTGCTTTCGAGTACCTCGGTATTCGGGCCGCCCAACGCGCCGGTGGCCGGCCGTTCGTGATCCTTACGCTGCTCGTCATCATCACGGCGTTCGCGTCAAGCCTGCTCGACAACGTCGCAACGGTGCTGCTCGTGGCGCCGGTCACCATCCAGATCACCCGCCGGCTGGGGATACCGCCGGTCCCCTTCCTCGTCGCCGAGGCCTTGGCGTCCAATATCGGCGGAGCGGCGACACTGGTCGGGGATCCACCGAACATCGTCATCGCCAGCCGGGCCGGGCTGTCGTACGGCGACTTCCTCGTCCACCTGGCACCACTCGTGCTCGTGCTGCTCGTCGCCTTTCTGGCGGCTGCCCGGCTGCTGTTTCGGCGGGCCCTGGTCTCTGACCCGGAGCGGGTACGCGAGCTGATGCAGTTGAAGCCCGCGGAATCAGTGACCGACCGGCCGCTTCTTTGGCGAGCGCTCGCCGTACTCGCCATGGTCACGGCTGCGTTCATGCTGCATTCGGTGCTGCACCTCGAACCCGCCGTCGTCTCGCTGGTGGGCGCGGCCGTGCTGCTGCTCATCTCACGCCGCGACCCCAAGGCGTTCTTGGCTCACGTCGAGTGGCCGACGCTGGCGTTCTTCATCGGCCTTTTCATCATGGTCGGCGCCCTGGTCAAGACCGGCGCGGTCGACCGCATCGCCAGCAGCCTCGCCGCCGCGAGCAGCGGCCAAGTGCCGCGCGCAGCCCTGCTGCTGCTCGTCGTCTCGGCGGTGATGTCGGCAATCGTCGACAACATCCCGTACGTCGCAACGATGACACCGGTAGTCGCCACCCTTATCGCTGACCTGCCCGCAGGACAAGACCCGAAGGTGCTGTGGTGGGCACTCGCTCTTGGGGCCGACCTCGGCGGGAACGCCACCATCATCGGAGCCAGCGCGAATGTCGTCATCGCCGGTGCTGCCGAACGAGCCGGCTACCCGATCCGCTTCATCGAGTTCGCGAAATACGGAGTGCCGGTCACGGCGCTGACGGTGCTGCTGGCAGGCGGATATCTGTGGCTGCGCTACATCGTCTTCGGCGGCGCCGCATGACCTGGATGGCAGCCACCTGCTCATCAGCGGCCGGCGAGTGGGCCCAGAGGTGCGACTGTCGCCGGTGAGCTGCTCGCAGCACGCAGTCCGGGCACGGTGGGCCATTCGGCCCTACCCGATGATCAGCGCAGATGTTCCCGTGATGTTCGGCGGCGCCGCGGTCGTGCCCCGGCTTAGGATGACGGCGCATCGCACCGGCTAGGAGGTGGCATGTCGGCGCAGACAGACATTCACAGGGTCGTGGTCGGCCTCGACGGTTCGGCCCATTCCCAGGCCGCGCTGCACTGGGCCGCGATGGAGGCGGCCGCCCGGGACGTCGACCTTGTCGTGGTCACCGCCTGCCGCGATGGTGATGCCGGCAAGGTTGGATGGCAGCGCAGGTTCATCGACGCGCTGTCCAGCCAGCCGGTCCGGCTCCGCCAGCTGGTGGTCCGCGAGCCCGCGGCAGACGCACTGATCCGGATCGCCGGACACGGTGTTCTGGTTGTCGGCGCGGCGAGCCGCGGGCGGGTCGGCTCCTTCGTCCTGGGCTCGGTCGCGTTCGCGTGCTCCCAGGAAGCGCTCGGACCGGTCGTGGTGGTCCGGGACGGGATGGCTGCTGTCGACACTCCATCTGGTGCGGCCCTACCGGTCGTCGCTGCGGTGAACGACTCGGCGTGTGCAGTCCAGGCGTTGCGTTTCGCGGGCGAGGAGTCACGGCTGCACGACTGGCCACTCTTGGCGGTGCACGTTCTCTACCGCGACTACCTGATCGAGGAGCAGGCGACCGACTCGCGGCATGTGCGGGACGGCAATCTTCTCGACACCGGCGAAAGCGCGTGGGTGCAGCTCAAAGCCGCGATATCGAGCGGACTGCCGGGAGATGTCACAGCAGTCCCGACGGTGCTCGTCGGCGACCCAGTCCAAGAACTGATCGCACGATCAGCCGGCGCAGCGCTGGTGACCGTCGGGCGAAGCGGCGCCGGGCACCGGATGGACGCGATGCTCGGCTCGGTTCGCACCGGCCTGCTCCAGCACGCCCAATGCCCAGTGGCTGTCGTGCCCGAAACGGCCTGCAACCCATGAGCAGCTAACCGCAGCTGACCGCGTCGTGCCGTACCCCCGCCGCTGCTGGGGGCACACCCGGTGGACGGCGCCGGAGCGAATCAAACGGCGTGCGCGGGTTTCTGGGTCGTGACTGCCGGCTGGGAAGGTCGGATTCCACGGTCCCGCAGCGGACGCCGCCATTGCTGCCGCACAGGAAATAGCTTCGGGAACACTGGCTGGCAGTTCGCGTTCACTTGGCCCGTCGCTTTCCCGGACTTGAGGGTCGGGAGGCAGCTGGGACTTTGTGCTTCCTGCGGTGAAGGGGGGCGGGTGCCGATGTGGAATGCGTGGAGCGTTCTGCTGATTATTCAGCTGCGCCGGTTACCCGGCTCCTAATCCTTGAGGACAGCCCGTCCGATGCGGCTTTGCTGAGTGCTGAGCTAAGTGACAGCGTGTTGTCTTCTGCAGTGATTGAGCATCAGCGGTCGCTGCGCTCCGGCGTGGAGCGCATGAAGCAATGTTCTTTTGATGGTGTGATTGTCGACCTGGGGTTACCGGACAGCGATGGGTTAGACACTTTCGCGCAGGTGTCGGACGCCGCTGGTGGTGCGGCCATCGTGGTGATGACGGGCCGTGACGATATCCGGTTGGCGGAGTCGGCTGTCCGTCTCGGGGCGCAAGACTATTTAGTGAAGTCAGTGCCGCGGCCTGGCGAAGTGGGCCGGGCGGTGGCCTTTGCGATCCGCCGCCAGCGGATCCTGCTCGAGCTCAGGCGGGCGCGTGATCAGCAACTGGAAGCCAAGGACAGATTCCTGTCGCACGTCTCTCATGAGCTTCGATCACCGCTGTCGGTAGTGCATCAGTTCGGGAGCTTGATGCTCGATGGGGCAGGCGGGACGGTGTCGAACGAGCAGCGCGAGTTCTTGACCGTGCTGATGCGCAACGTCGGCCATCTCAAGGTCATGATCGATGAACTATTGGAAGTCAGCCGACTCCAACGCGGCCAGCTGCCGGTGCGTAGCCACGCGTTGGCGCTACGCGGACCGATTCTCGAGGCAGTGGCGGCGCAACGCCCGTCGGCGGCAACGCGTGACATTGAGCTGGCTGTCGAAGCCGATGAGTTGCCCACTGTCGTAGCCGATAGGGACCGGGTTTGCGAGGTGCTCGCGAACCTGCTGGAGAACGCGATGAAGTTCACCCCAGACGGTGGACGGATTGCTGTGCAGGCCGTCGCCGAGGCCGGCCACGTTCGAGTGACAGTGCGCGACACCGGCTGCGGGATCCGCCGGGCCGACCGCGAACGGATTTTCGAGCAGTTCTTCCAAGCGAAACAATCCGATGAGACCAGTCGCAACGGTCTAGGGCTTGGCCTGTTCGTCAGCCGCGATCTGATTCAGCGGCAGGGCGGCGCGATCTGGGCGGAAGCACACCCGGGCCACGGAGCTGTCGTGTGCTTCACCCTTCCTCTCCTGACCAAAGCTAACGACCCGGAGGTTGCGTCATGAGCAAGACGAAGGTGCTCATCGTCGAGGATGATGACGACCTGCGGCATGGACTCACTCTGCGGCTGCAGGCGACCGGTTATGACGTAGTGCTCGCACAGGACGGCTTGGCTGCGGTTAGCGTCGCCCAGCACGAGCATCCCGACCTGGTCCTGCTGGACCTGGGGTTACCAGGCGGTGACGGGGTCACCGTCCTGCAGCGCTACGCCAACCTGCCAGCGCTAAGTAAAATCCCGGTCGTCATCCTCACCGGACGCGATCCGCAGCTGGCCGAACCTAGCGTTGCACGCTTTCACGTCGCCGCCTTCCTGCGTAAACCCGCCGAGAACCACGCGCTCTTGAACGCCCTCGAATGCGCGCTTCCGGGTCACCCTGGCCCACGACCCACACCACCGCGACGACCCACACCACCGCCACTTTCCGCACCGACGCCGGGGCCTGTCCCGTTGCCGGTGTCCAGCTGGTTCGGATAGCGGGTTGCCGCCGTGCTAGCCGGCCTGACCCCCGCCAAAGCTCACATCCCCGCGCAGCGTGCCCTCGACCCGGTCGCGAGCGCCGGTCCAAAGACGCCGCCGGCCGCGCCGAGCGCGGGGGCCTGGAAACTGCTGCAACGGATTACCGTCGTTTGCGGAGCGTGCGTCGCCGTCCTGGGGCTGCTGGAAATAGTGGCCTGGCAGTGGCACTGGACGACGCCACTGCGCGTCCAGCCGAGCTACACCGCCATGCAGTTCAACGTCGCATTGGCGTTGGCAGCGACTGGCGGGGCGATCGTACTTGCCGCCTACCGGCGGACCGCTGGTGTGCGGGCTGTCGGGTTTGCTGATCTGCTGCTGGGGACGGCGACCTTGGCGCAGACCGTGTTCGGGTGGAACCTGCGGATCGACCAGGTCTTCACCCACGCCTACGTGGGAACTCCCGGCCAGCATCCGGGACGCATGGCCGCCGACACCGCAGTGTGCCTGCTGCTGGTCGGCGCCGGGCTCTTGAACTGGCGGCCTGAGATGGGCCGCCGCCGCGCTGCTGCGTTGACTGGAGCCGGATCGGCGGCGGCGGCGATCGCGCTCATCGTGCTGGTCGGATACCTCGCCGGCATACCGAGCTTCTACGGCTGGGCAAGTCTGAAACCGATGGCGCCGCCCACGGCATTCGGGGTGCTGGTGACCGCCGCCGGCCTGCTGGCTATGTCGCGGGCTGCTGGGCCCCGGCCTGGCCGGCCTCTTGCCGACGGGATCGCCGTTTCGGCCGGCATAGTGGCATTCGCTGGCACCACCCTGCTCTGGCAGAGTGTCGTCGATACCGGGGCTGCCACGCTCAGCGGCGGCGAAGCATCCCGTGCCATCCTGGCCCTGGCCGCACTCGCTGGCGTGCTTGTGTCTATAGCCGCTGGGCTGGGGGAGCGTGCCGCTCGCGGCCGCCGGATCGCTGAGCAAGTGAGCAACCGGCTCAGCGCCGAGGTGCACCTTCGGCGCACCGCCGAAGCAGCTGCCCGAGACAGCCAACAGCTGATCGCCCGCTTCGTTGACGCCCTTCCCGTCGCCGTACTGGTTACCGCTCCAGGGGGCGATCCATATCTGGTCAACCGGACGGCAAGCCAGCTGCTCGGGCGCGAGGCGGTAGGCGTCGCATCCGCCGGCTACCTAGGCGAGGCGTACGGAACCTTCGTCGCCGGCACGCAGCAGCCCTACCCCTCGGAGAGGTCGCCCTCGCTGCGGGCATTGGCGGGCGAAACGTTCCACGTCGACGATATCGATTTACACCGTCCGGACGGCAAAGTCGTGCCTGTCGAGGCGTGGGGAACCCCGGTCTTCGATAGCAACGGCCAGGTGCAGTACGGCATTGCCGCATTCGCGGACATCAGCCAGCGGCGCCAGAGTGAACGCAGCCTCGCTGAACGTGCCGACTTGCTCGACCTCGCCTCCGACGCCATCTACATCCGCGATTCCCAACACAGGGTCACCTACTGGAACGCCGGCGCCGAAGCGCTCTTCGGATGGACCCACGCCGAGGCGGACGGGCAACACTGCCAGCTCCTGCTACGCACCGAATTCCCGACACCGTTCGACGACAGCGAAGCAAGCCTCATCCGCGACGATCACTGTGAACGCCAGCTGGTGCAATACAACAAAGCCGGGAAGCGCCTCGACGTGGACAGTCGCTGGTCCGCCCGGTACGGGCCCGACGGCGCGCTCTCGTCGGTCCTGGTCATCAACACCGACGTCACGGCCCGAAGAGCCGCCGAATGCCAGGCCACCGAACGCGCTGCCGAACTCGGTGCGTTGAACTCGGAACTGAACCGCTCCAACGCCGAGTTGGGACAGTTCGCGTACATCGCCTCCCATGACCTTGCCGAGCCGCTGCGGGCGATCTCCGGACCCGTGTCGCTGCTGGCACGCCGCTACCAAGGGCAACTTGACCCGGACGCCGACCGGTTCATCGAGTTCGCGGTCGACGGCTGCCAACGAATGCAAACCCTCATCGACGACCTGCTGACGTTCTCCCGCACCGGGCGCGTCGACGGCCCCCCCGTCGCCATCGACACCAACGACCTGCTCGCCCGTGTCCTGGCCGACCTCACGCCAAGCATCGAAGCCCGGCACGCCCACGTCACCGTTGATGAGCTTCCCCCGGTGCGTGGTGACACGACGCAACTCAGGCAGCTGTTTCAGAACCTGATCGCCAACGCCGTCAAGTTCACCCCAGCAGGAGCCGAACCCCGGATCCACATCGGCGGCAACCCGGCCAACGGGCAGAACACGTTCACCATCACCGACAACGGCATCGGAATCGACGCCCGGCACCGCGAACGCGTCTTCGGCATGTTCAAACGCCTGCACAGCCGCGACGAATATCCCGGCACCGGCATCGGCCTTGCCCTCTGCAAAAAAATCGTCGAACACCACCACGGCACCATCGACGTCGCCGACGGCCCCGGCGGGGTCGGCTGCACCTTCACCGTCATCCTTCCCACAGTCCCGGAGCACACGCCATGACCGTCGCCTCGCACGCCTTCCAGATCGCCAACCTCTACCACAACGACAGTGCCATCGAGATCCTGCTCGTCGAAGACAGCCCGTCCGACGTCGCCATGACCATCGAAGCGCTGCGCGAAGGACGCATCCTCAACCGCGTCCACGTCGCCAAAGACGGCGAACTCGCCATGGCCTTCCTACGCCGGGAAGCTCCCTACGGGGACGCCCCCCGCGCCGACCTCATCATCCTTGACCTGAATCTGCCCAAGAAGGACGGCCTGGAAGTCCTCAACGAAGTCAAGACAGACGACGACCTCAAGACCATCCCCGTCATCGTCCTCACCACATCCTCAGCCGGCGCCGACATCCTCAGCTCCTACCAGCTGCACGCAAACGCCTACGTCACCAAACCCGTCGGCTTCGAACCCTTCCTCGCCGCCATCCGCGGCATCGAAGACTTCTGGCTCACCCTCGTCCGCCTCCCCAAACACGAACTCTCACACGCCCACCCGCACTGAGCGGCCGCCCACGCCGGATCGTGCAAAGGCACTGGCCCGCATTCCCGCGACCGTCGAAAGTCAGCTCGACCGGCTGCCCGGTAGCGGCATCACAGATGGCAGGGACCTTCTTCTCTACCCCTTGGGGTGTCCGCCGACGACCGTGGAGGAAGAAAGGTCGGGTGGCCTCAGCGACGAGGCGGGCTCCGGGCACAAACCCCCGGGGGTATACTGACCTCTGGGATTACCGGCACCGTCATGGTGCCTTGCAGGAAGGAAGCAACCCGATGGGCGACCACGAAGGTCACAGTGGATACGGCAGTGCTGTGCAGGAGGAGTTGCGCGGGCCGGCGCGTGAGCTCCGGCGCGCCATTCCTGACGTTTACAAGGGCTTCGCGGCGTTGCACGACAGCGCGCTGACGGCAGGAGCGCTCGACACCAAGACCAAAGAACTGATCGCGTTCGCGATCGCTGTCAGCGAGTGTTGCGACGGCTGCATCGCAGCTCACGCGCACGCGGCGGTACGTCACGGGGCGACGCTGCAAGAGGCCGCAGAGGCCATCGGGGTGGTCATCCTGATGAGCGGTGGCCCGGCCACCGTCTACGGCCCCCGGGGCTTCGCTGCCTTTCAGGAGTTCTACGCGGCCGCGCATCCGCAGGCCGAGGTCAACGGGTTGCAGCCGGCGGCAGCAGGGATGAACTGAGATGTGCCGTCCCGCAACATGCCGTTCCTGCGGCAAGGCCAGCTATGCCGGCTGTGGCCGCCACGTCGACCAGGTTCTGGCGGGGGTGCCGCAGAGCAGACGCTGCGATTGCCCACCCGCCCCGCGCGGTAGCTCGCTCCTGTCGAGGCTGCTGGGTCGCTGATCGGCCGCGGCTCGGAGCAGAGCCCTGGTCCCGGGAGGGGAGTTCCCATGGCACGTGTCGTGATCCTTGGCGCAGGCATTTCCGGGCACACGGCGGCGCTGTATCTGCGCCGGCTGCTGGGCAAGGAGCACGAGGTGCTCGTGGTGTCACCGAATTCCCAGTGGAACTGGATCCCGTCCAATATCTGGGTCGGCGTGGGCCGTATGTCGGCCAAGGCGGTCACTTTCCCGCTGGCGCCGGTCTACCGGCGCAAGGGCATCACGTTCGAGCAGGCCAAGGCGGTCGCCATCTGGCCCGAGGGCGACGGCGCCGACGATCACCCCGGGGTCGACGTGGTCTACACCGCTCCTGACCGCCAGGGCGAGACGGCGCGGATCACCTACGACTACCTGATCAACGCGACCGGCCCCAAGCTGAACTTCGCCGCGACTCCCGGGCTCGGCCCGGACGGCAATTCGCTGTCGGTGTGCACGCCGGGACACGCGGAGCAGGCCGCTGAGGCGCTGGACGCGGTCTACGCCAAGCTGCGCGCCGGGCAGCGGCAGCGCCTCGTCATCGGCGTCGGCCACGGTAGCTGCACCTGCGAAGGGGCGGCATTCGAGTACACGTTCAACGTCGAGCACGAGTTGCGCTCGCGGGGCCTGCGCGATCTGGCCGAGGTCGTGTACCTGACCAACGAGTACGAGCTCGGCGATTTCGGCGTCGGCGGGATGTCGTTCAAGCAGCAGGGTTTCATCACCTCCAGCCAGATCTGGACGGAGTCGCTGTTCCGGGAACGCGGCGTGCGGGCCGTCTTGCGAGCCCATGTCGAACGCGTCGAGGCCGGACAGCTGTTCTACGAGACCCTCGACGGTCATCGTGACGCGCTCGAGTTCGACTTCGCCATGCTGCTGCCTCCCTTCCGCGGCGCCGACCTCAAGGCCTACGACCGCAGTGGGCAGGACATCACCGAGAAGATGTTCGCGCCGAACGGCTTCCTTCGCGTCGATGCCGACTACACCCAACGGCCCTACGACGAGTGGCGGGCGGAAGACTGGCCCAAGACCTACCAGTCACCCAGCTACGCCAACGTGTTCGGCGTCGGGATCGCGTTCGCTCCGCCGCATGCCATCTCCCGGCCACGAAAAAGCCCGAACGGCACGATCATCTCGCCGGCGCCGCCGCGCACCGGGATGCCGTCCGGGATCATGGGCCGGCAGGTCGCGTACAGCATCGCCGACATGATCCGAGGCGGTGCCACCACGCCGACGCATCTCGCATCGATGGCAAACATGGGAGCCGCGTGTATCGCCTCCGCCGGGGCGGGCTTTCGCAAGGGCTCCGCGGCGGCCATGACCATGTATCCGGTGGTGCCGGACTATGTCCGCTTCCCGGTGCATGGCCGCAGCCTGAAGGACACCTTCGGTGAGGTCGGGCTCGCCGCCCACTGGGTCAAGCACCTGCTGCATTTCCTCTTCATTTACAAGGCGAAAGCTCGCCCCGGCTGGTCCTTGCTCCCGGAATGATGTCCGGGAGACCGCCCCGGCCGCAGCTCTGACAGGAGAACCCAGATGGATACCGCCGAGGAACGCGTCGGGGCCGCTCCGATGCCGACCGCACGAACGCTTAGGATGCGTTCGAGCATCCCCTTCCAACTCTGGCGATTTGCCGTCATCAATCTGCGCATGATGCGCATGATCCGCAAGGGGCACTGACGGGGTGCCGATCAGGGAGGTGCCGCGGCAACGTGGGACGGACGACTGGGGGCAGCGCGCCCGCACCTGAGAGCGCGCTGGTGCGGCGCATCCGGGAATCGGTGATCGGCGATGATCAGGTGATGCCGGGGCCCTACGGGCCGCGGCGGGTCACGTACGCCGACTACACCGCGTCGGGGAGGGCGCTGAGCTTCCTCGAGGACTTCATCCGCGAGGAGGTCCTGCCGCGCTACGCGAACACGCACACCGAATCCAGCGGAACGGGTCTGCAGACCACCCGGCTGCGGGAAGACGCCCGTCGCATCATCGTCGATGCCGTCGGAGGCGACTGCGAGACGGTCGTGATCTTCGCGGGCTCGGGGTGCACGGGCGCGATCGACAAGCTGATCGGCATCCTCGGACTGCGCCTCCCGGCGGAATTGGAAGACCGCTACCACCTCAGCGCGGCCATCCCCGCCGACGAGCGGCCGGTGGTGTTCATCGGACCCTTCGAGCACCACTCCAACGAGCTGCCGTGGCGCGAATCCATTGCTGACGTCGTCGTCATCGGTCAGGACCCGGATGGCCACATCGATGCCGGCGCGCTCGAAACCGAGCTGATTCGCTACGCCGCACGCTCCTTGAAGATCGGCTCGTTCTCCGCAGCCAGCAATGTCACGGGAATTGTCAGCGATACGGCGGGCATCTCTGCGCTGTTGCACGCCCACGGCGCGCTGTCGTTCTGGGACTTCGCGGCCGCCGCGCCCTACGTCGACATCGACATGTACGGGGGCCGTGGGACGGACCCGCTGGCGTACAAGGACGCCATCTTCCTCAGTCCGCACAAGTTCATCGGAGGGCCGAGCACGCCGGGGGTGCTGGTGGCCCGCCGGGAACTGCTGCGCAACCGGGTGCCGGACGTTCCCGGCGGCGGCACGGTCGCTTATGTCAACCCGACCGAGCATCGGTATCTGGACGATCCGGCGCAGCGGGAAGAAGGCGGCACCCCGGCCATCGTCGAGTCCATCCGCGCCGGCTTGGTGTTTGGGCTCAAGCAGGCCGTCGGTGTCGACGTGATCCGCGCCCACGAGGAGCATTTCCTGCAGCGGGCCATTGCTGCCTGGCAGCAGGAGCCCGCCCTCGAGATCCTCGGCAACCTCGAGGCCGAGAGGCTGTCGATCGTCTCGTTCGTCGTGCGCGCGCCCAGCGGCCGCTACCTGCACCACAACTTCGTCGTCGCCGTCCTCAATGACCTGTTCGGCATCCAGTCCCGCGGAGGTTGCTCGTGCGCGGGCCCGTACGGGCACCGGCTGCTCGGGATCGACCTGGATCGGTCCCACGAGTTCGAGCGCGAGATCGCCCATGGCTGCGAGGGAATCAAACCCGGCTGGGTCCGGGTCAACTTCAACTACTTCATCTCCGAGCCCGTCTTCAGCTACATCGTCGAGGCGGTGCGGATGGTTGCCCGAGACGGCTGGCGGCTGCTGGAGGACTACCGGTTCGATCCGGCCACGGGTCTGTGGCGGCATCATCTCGGGCCCGCCGAACCGCCGCTACGCCTGAGCCAGATTCGCTACGACGAGACGGGAACCATGCAGTACCCGCACCACGAGGACCGCGCCCCGGAGACCGAACTCGCGCGCTACCTCGAGCAGGCGTCGGCGGTCATGTCAGCTGCATCGACGCGAGCCGATCGCTCGCAGCGTCTTCACCCGGACGTGTTGTCGCCCGATTTCGAGCATCTTCGCTGGTTCGACCTCCCGGCCGGCTGTCTCGCCTCGTGAGCCCGCCGAGTCCGGGCGCAACCTTCAGGGTTGCGTCTGAACCGATGGCGCAGCAGCGGTGCGATCGGCGCCGACCCCGAAGTGGTTCAGCAGCAACGACATCGGGCACCAGCCGACGGCGACCATCAGGAGCTGGTTGGCACCCGCCAACGCTGACACCAGCAGGAACCAATGGTTGACGAAGACTCCGAGGGCAAGCCCCGTCAGAGTCACGGTCCCGGCAAGCAGGAAGAGGATGCGCTGCAACGACCATGAAGGTGCGTCGCAGCGGGGAGCGCCGGCGTTGGTCGTATCCGCTGCCGTTGGGGTGGTCATGACGATTCCTGACTGTCGAAGCTGATATGGATCTCGGGCGGCTCGTGCAGCGTGTTGTGGACGGTGCAGTGCGAGGCGACGGCCAGCAACGCGTCGCGCCGGTCGTCCGGCAGGGCGGCGGGAGGCGTGACGCGTATGGTGATCTCGCTTACGCGGGCAGGCCGCCCCCCCAGCGTGTAGCTGGTGGTGACAACGAGCCCGTCAGGGTCAATGTCGTGACGTGCGAGGAAGCGGCGAGCGTAGAAGGCGACGCAGCTGGCGAGCCCGGCGATGAACAGCTCGGTAGGTGTCGGCGCCGTGTCTTCTCCGCCGACGCCGACCGGCTGGTCGACGGTGATGGTGTGGCCCCGGACGTCGATGGCGAACCGATCGCCGCCGAGGTGGCGGACCGTCAATTCGTCGCTCATAGAGCGGCCTTATCGACCGTCTCGGCAAGCGAGGCGATCGCTGTGGTGATCCGTTCGCGGGCCTCGGCCGCGACGCCGGCAAGCGCCGAATTGCCGGTGGCCGTGACCATGACGCCCGGGTCCATGGCTTCGACGAGGGTATGGGTGTCGTCGAGCGCACGCACCACGACATTGCACGGCAGCAGCAAGCCGATGGAGGGGTCGATGGTCAGGGCCCGGTGAGCCAGCGGGGGGTTACAGGCGCCGAGGATCAGGTGGGGCGCCATGTCCAAGCCGAGCTTGGCCTGCATCGTCGCCGCGACGTCGATTTCGGTCAGGACCCCGAAGCCCTGCTCAGCGAGGGCGGAACGGGTGCGGTCGACGCTCTCCGGGTAGCGGGCTTCGAGGGTGACAGTGATGGCGTATGTCGACACGACAGGTTGCCTTTCGGTTAGTGAGAGAAGTGGACGTTGGGCAGGATCCGGGCGAGCCACGTGGGCCGGTACCAGGCGCCATGGCCGGTGAGCCGCAGCACCACGGGCAGCAGGATCAGCCGGATGCACAGCGCGTCGAGGAAGACGGCAACGGCCAGGATGATGCCCATTTCCTTGGGTGCCAGCGGGCCGGAGAGGGCGAAGGTCAGGAACACGGCGACCATGACCCCCGCGGCGGCGACCACGACGCGTCCCGACGTGCGCAGTGCCATACGCATGGCGTGCTGCGGGTCGCCGGTCAGGTCGTAGTGTTCGCGGGCCGCTGACAGCAGGAACAGCGTGTAATCCATCGCCACACCAGTGAGCATGGCGCCGAAGAACAGCGGCGCCCAGGCGTCGACGAAACCCTGCGGCTGGAAGTTCAGCACGCCCGAGAGGTGCCCGTCCTGGAAGATCCACTTGGCGACGCCGAACGCCGCGGCAATGGACGCGAGGTTCGTCACGACCCCCACGAAAGCCACGAGGGGGCTTCCCAGAGCGAGCAGGAGCAGCAGGAAACCGAGAGCGATGAGCAGCCCGAAGACCAGGGGCGTGCGCGCTGAGAGCGCCTTCTCCAGGTCATGGTTCTCCGCGGCCGCACCACCGATGAGGGTCCCGGCCGGAAGCTCTGCCCGCAGCCGGTCGATGGTGGTGCCGGTGGCCTTGGCGGAGGCGTCAGTCGTGGGGACGGCAAGCGTCATCGTCCACCCGTTCGAGGTGCCGCCGGGCATGGCGGCGGCGACGCCGGCGTCATGGGCCAGGACCGTGCTCGTCTGCGCCTGCGAAGCCGACGGCGTAAGGACCGAGAGGGTACCGGGGGCACCCGGGCCGAAGGCGCTGACCACCTCGTTGTACCCCACGCGCGCGGTCTGGCTGGCAGGAATGATGGTGATGCTGGGCATCCCGGTGCGCAGCGAGGCGACGGGCCACGCGAGCGCCGCGAGGATCAGGATCACCAGGCCGCCGGCGAACCACGGCCGGCGATGCAGCGCCGCTCCCCAGTGGTGCAGCATCCGCTCGAGGCCGCCGATGGTGTGGTGCAGGTGGGGGTGCGGCGAGGGTGCCGCTGTCGCTGCTGGCGACGCGGCGGCGGCCTTTTCCGCGGTCTGCGCCACCAGCGCGCGACGGGCGGTGCGTGCCTGGCCGCGTTCGATGGCGCCGGGCAGGCGGACCCGGCCGGAGTCGATCCGGCTTCCCAGCTTGCCCAGCACGGCAGGCAACAGCGTCAACGTTGCGGCGAGGACGGCGACGACAGAGAGCATGATGCCCAGCGCCATGCTCCGGAAGGCCGGACTCGGCACGATGAGCACGGTGGTCAGGGAGACCAGGACGGTCAGGCCGCTGAATGCCACCGCCTTGCCCGCCGTGCCCATCGTCTCGGCGATGGCGTCGACGGACGCCTTCACCCGGTCCGGTTCATCGGCCCGCCGATGCAGCGCCGCCCGGAACCGCACGACGATGAATAGCGCGTAGTCGATGCCCAGCGCGAGCGCGAACATCATGGCGAAATTCAGTGCCCAGATGCTCACCGGGGCGATATGGGTCGCGAGCACGAGCGCGCCGGCCGCGGTGAGCAGCCCGACGAGGGTGAGCATGAGCGGCAGCCCGGCGGCGACCAGGCTTCCGAAGGCGATGACCAGCACGAGCATGGTCACCGGCCAGGACAGCACCTCGGACTTGATCATCGCGGAGTGGTTGACCTTGTTGAAGTTCGCCCACAGCGCGCTGGAGCCGGTCAGGGCCACTGAAACGTTCTTGGTCGACAACCCGGTCAACGGCTTCACCAGGTCGTCAGCGGCGCGGACCATCGTGTTCGCATTCGCATTGGCCCCGGCCTGGATGATGGCCGTGCGCCCGTCCTTGGAGATGCTCGTGCCGGGCTGCGGGGCGACGACCGTGCTGACCCGCTTGTCCGCCTTCAACACTGCGGTTGCCTGAGTGATCACCTTTTGCGCAGCCGGATCGCCGGCGATCGGCCCGGTCTTGTCAACGACGACGACCTGCAAGGCGGTGGAGCCCAGCCCCGCGAAGTTCTTCGCGATGACATCGCGCGCCTTCACCGAGGAGCTGGTGCTGTCCTGCCACCCTGCTCCGGAGAGCGAGGACATGACCTTGGGCGCGAAGGCGCCGAAGACACCCAGCAGGATCAACCAGGCCACCAGGACGATGCGCAGGTGGCTGCCGGACCAAGCACCGAGTCGTGTCAGCCACCCCGGCGCGGGGGACTGATCGGCTCGAGAACTCTCGGGGCGGGCGGCTGTCGTGGTCAAGACGTCTCCTTCGAGGGCCCACCGGTTTGCGTGGGGCGGGCACGTCGCGGCATGCAAGTCAGTACACCGTAGCAAATACCCTAGGGGGTATCAAGGGACCTACGGCCCGAACGCCTCCTCGTGACCCGGAAGAGCACGTCAGGCCACCTTTTGAGAGCTACCCGCGGGTCGGGGGGAATCATTGCGGCGGTACCCTCGTTGATACCCCTACGGGTATACGACCGACCGACTGACTGGAGACACCGTGAGCACCATCACCCTCACCGGCGACAACTTCGAGCAGACCATCAAGGACAACGACACCGTCCTGGTGGATTTCTGGGCATCGTGGTGCGGCCCCTGCCGCAGGTTCGCACCGGTCTTCGAGAAGGCAGCTGCCGACAATCCCGGCATCGTGTTCGGAAAGGTCGACACCGAGGCCGAGCGTGCCCTGGCCGGGGCCGCGGGCATCAGTTCCATCCCGACGCTGATGGCGTTTCGCGGTGGAGTGCTGGTCTTTTCGCAGCCGGGCGCCTTGCCGGCAGCGGCGCTGGATCAGGTCATCGCTGCGGTAGCGGCACTCGACGTCGAAGAGGTACGGGCCAAGGTGGCTGCCCAGGCGGGCTGACCCTTCGTACCCGGTTCCGGGTGGTACCCCATGGGGTATTCTCTGCGAAAGACTCATGGAAAGGATCCCCCAGTGGAGCTTCCTGCCGAGGAGATGGATCCGATCATCAATAGGCTCCGGCGCGCGCAAGGTCAGCTCGGCGGGGTGATCCGCCTGATCGAGGAGGGTCGCGATTGCGAGGCCGTCGTGACCCAGGTCGCTGCGGTCAGCAAGGCCCTCGATCGCGCCGGATTCGCCATCATCGCCACCGGGCTCAAGCAGTGCCTGACCGAGACCGGTGAGATTGACAGCGTCGACACGCTGAAGATGCAGAAGCTGTTCCTGTCCTTGGCCTGACGGCCGGGAATCTGGAGGTTTCGGACTTCGGGTGCTGAGCCGCGGATCCGGCGACCAGTACTACGGGGTGATCGCGTGATTGCACTGGCCGTCGCCGCAGCCGTCCTGATCAGCCGGCTCGCCTTCCGGCGTCGCTGGCCGGGCACGTCGGCCGCATCGCGATTCTGGCGGGATCATCGGTCCGCAACCTTTGCCTTCGTGCGTGCCTCGCCCGCTACGTTCGCCTATCTGGCCGTCCTCGCGGTCACGACCTGGGTTCTGGTCGGCGCGAGACCGGAGGTCGTCGATGCGTTGCTGCGCGACCAGAGCACCAATCTCAGTCACCTGGGCCGCGATCCGGTACGGGTGCTGGTGCGCAGCGCCTTCTGGTTGAGCAACTACGAGCTGCTGCTGTGGGCCGCCCTGTTCCTCGTCGTGCTCGCCCCGGCGGAGCGCTGGCTGGGCACCTCGCGCTGGCTGATCACCTTCGTCAGCGGTCACGTGGGGGCCACGCTGCTGACGTCGATCGGGATCTGGTTCGCGATCCGCAACGGCGTCGCCCCAGCGCGGCTCGCCAACAGCGTCGACGTGGGGGTGAGCTACGGGTTCGGGGCCGTCGCCGCGCTGTTCTCCTACCGCCTCCCGCGCCGCTGGAAGGCCGGTTGGGCCGGCGGGTTGATCGTCTTCGCGCTGGGCGGCATCCTGCTGGACGGGAGCTTCACCGCCTACGGTCACGCGGTCGCCATCGTCATCGGCTTCGCGCTCTACCCGCTGACCCGGTCGGCGGGCCCCCGCAGCCGAGCCGGGCAACCCCTGTTCGCGGCGCCGGCCCCGGCGAGCACCCGTTAGGCGGTCTGGGCGAGCCCGGCCCGCTCGAGCAGCTCCGCCAGCGCAGCAGTTACGTCGTCGGCGATGGCATGGATATTGCCGACCAGCTCAGGGCAGCTGACGATGCCCAGATGCAGGCAGCCGGCGTAGCTCCAGGCTGTCAGGTTGAGCCCGGCTCCCTCGGTCAGGACCGAGAGGGAGTACAGCTCGTCCATCCTCGCCCCCGCGAACCAGCTCGGCTCGCTCGGGCCGGGGACGTTCGAGATCACCACGTTGATCGCCGGGGTCCAGAGTCGCGGCATGACGTACTTCCAGACCAGCTGGTAGGGCCAGCGATAGGCGAACTGGTTCCAGTCACGCATCATTTCCCGGCCGAGCTCGCTGTTCAGCGAGCGCGCATTGCGCGTCACGGTGCTGATGGCCGCCAACCGCTCGACGGGGTCATCGACATCGGTGCACAAGGACGTGAAGAACTGCGTGACGTGGTTGCCGGAAAGGCGCGGCGGGGCATCCCGCGCGTCGATCCCCGAGGGGATGGCGGCGACGAGCGGCTTGTCGAGGCGGAATCCCTCCCGGCCAGCCGTGCGGCGCAAGCCGCCGGCGGCGACGCCCAGCAGGACGTCGTTCAGCGTGCATCCGAAGGCCGACTTGACGCGTTTGAAGTCATCCAACGGCAGCCGGGCCGTGGCGACACTGCGGCGCGCGCTGAGCCGGCCGTTCCACGGCGCCCTTGCTCCCGAAAGCGGCGGCGGCGGCCGGTGCTCGAGCCGCCGCCGGGCTCGCAGCATGCGAAGCAGCCCGGCGAACGTTCGCGCCAGCAGCCCGGGGATCATTCTCAGCTCCCGCGCCCGATCGGCAATCGCGTGGCGCACCAGGGTCGAGCGATGGGGCAGCGGCTCGGGCGCCCACTCGTCCTGCGCTGCCGCCACCACCTCATCAGGCCCGGTCGCGGCGACGGCGACCAACGCCGCCGCGGCGGCTGTCCCATCGGCGACGGCGTGGTGGATCTTGACCGCGACGGCGATACGGTCCCCTTCCAGGCCCGAGATGAGCGTCATCTCCCACAAGGGTCGTCTGAGATCCAGCGGCTGACCGTGGAGCTCAGCCAGCGCGGCGTCGAACTCGGCGCGCCCGCCCGGTGCCGGCAGCGTCAGCTCCTTGACGTGGTGGCCGATGACGAAATCGGGGTCGTTGATCCACACCGGGTGATGCAGGTCGAATGGCACGCGCACCGGCCGCCGCCGGAGCGCGGGCAGCAGGTGGAGCCGGCGTTCGAACTCCTCGACGAGCCGGCGGCGGTCGAGCAGGCCACTCTCGGCCGTTACGTCCAGCACGGCCACCTTCATCGTGTGCATGTGCGCGGTGGTGGTCTCGGAGTACAGCATGCTGGCGTCGAGGCCGGTCATCCGTTCCATGTGCGAGGTGTGCCCCTTTCCAGCTCGCCTGACGCTGGAGCGCCGCCGGAAGGCACCCGCTGACGGCTGCGCCCGCGCATGGTAGATAGTGAACCGCGCTACGGCGCCTGACAAAGGAGTCCTCAATGGCGACGACGGTTGGTCAGTTTTGCATCTACGTCAGCGATCTCGAACGGTCGGTCCGGTTCTACACCGACATCATCGGTCTGAAGGTCCAGAGCCGCACCGAGATCGACGACGTCCACGAGGCCGTGCTGGCCGCCGATCAGGGCGGAGGGCGCCTTCAGCTGGCGGAGCGATACAACGGCGGTCAGCCCGTCGACCATGGCTTCGCCCTCTGGAAGCACTACATGAACGTCGACGACTGCGCCGCCACCCACCAGAAGGCGGTCGACGCCGGCTACACGTCCACGATGGAGCCCGCGCGCCTCGAACGCTGGCCCGTCACTGTCGCGTTCATCAACGATCCCGACGGCTACAGCATCGAGCTCATCCAGTTCCACCAGGACTGACGCATGCGCAAGCCGCGGATCGTGATCATCGGAGCCGGGCCCGGCGGCCTGTGCATGGCCATCAAGCTGAAGGCAGCGGGCTTCGACGATTTCGTCATCCTCGAACGCAACGGCGGGGTCGGCGGCACCTGGTATCAGAACCGGTATCCGGGCTGCGCCTGCGACATCCAATCGCACCTGTACTCGTACTCGTTCGAGATCAAGCCGGACTGGTCACGCCCTTACGCGACCCAGCCGGAAATCCTTGCCTACATGGAGCATTGCGCCGACAAGTACGGGCTGTTGCCGTACTGCCGCTTCGGTAGCGAGGTCGTGCGCGCGACCTGGGACGAGCCGTCGGCAGCGTGGACCGTGGAGCTGCGATCCGGGGAGAGCGTCGAGGCCGAGGTCGTCGTCAGCGCGCTCGGCATGTTCAACGAGTTGGCCTGGCCCGAGATCGACGGACTCGACACGTTCACCGGCACCAGCTTCCATTCGGCCCGCTGGAACTGGGACCACGATCTGTCCGGCGAGAGCGTCGGGGTCATCGGGAGCGCGGCGAGCGCCGTGCAATTCGTCCCCGAAATCATCAAGCAGGCCGGGCAGGTTCACCTCTTCCAGCGCACGGCCAACTGGGTGTTGCCGAAGCTCGATGAGCCCGCTTCGCCGCAGGAGTTGGAAGCCCGGCGACGCGATCCGAACCTGGCGCTCGCGATCCGGCAGCAGATCTTCGACGCGGTCGACAGCGGGCAGACCTTTTCCAACCTCGACCTGAACGCCGAGCGCGAAGCGGCCGTGCTAGCCGCGATCCAGGTGGTCGAAGACCCGGCGGTACGCGCCAAGCTCGTCCCCACCCATCCCTACGGCTGCAAGCGTCCGCTCAATTCCAACAACTACTACGCGGCCTTCAACGAGCCCAACCTCGAACTCGTCACCGACCCCATCGAACGCGTCACGAAAGGCGGCATCGTCACGGCCGACGGCCGCGAGCGTCGGGTCGACACCCTCATCATCGCCACGGGTTTCGCCGCGACGCGCTACCTGTCGGCCATCGACGTGGTCGGTCGCGGCGGCCGGCCCATCAGCGAGGCGTGGAACGACGGCGCCGTGGCGTATCTGGGTGTCACGACCGCCGGCTTCCCCAACCTGTTCATGCTGTACGGCCCGAACACCAACAACGGCTCGATCCTGGCGATGATCGAGTACCAGGTTGACCACGTCATGCGGCTGCTGGGCCGCCTCACCGGCGAGCACCTGGCCTGGCTCGACGTGCGTCCTGACGTCATGCACTCCTACAACGAGGAGGTGCAGCAGGCGATCGCGGGTGTGAAGGTGTGGCAGGCCGGCTGCAACGGCTACTACCGCACGCCCAGCGGTCGCGTCGTCACCCAATGGCCGTACTCGATGACGGAATTTCGCGAGCGCTCATCGTCGGTCGACCCGTCGGCGTTTGAGGTGGCGGCTGGCTGAGCCGGCTCAGAAGGGGACGGCCGTCTTCAGCAGCCCGACCGGCTCCCCTCGTCCTCCCACCAGGCGGCAGAACTCGACCGCGCCGTACTCCGACGCCGGTCCGCCGCTGCCGAAAGTCCACGAACCGCCCGCCGGGCCGGTCAGCGTGAGCGTGCAGGGCTCACCGTGGCGAGCCGCCCACTCGCGGACGACATCGGCCACGAGCACCCCGTCGTGGTCGGCGGTCAGCTCCGGCTCGCGATCTGTGACTGCGCAGATGTCCATGCGGTGCATCCAGGGATCGCGGGTGAGGATGACGTCCACCAGGTAGCCGAGGGTCCAGGGCTCGACGCCGTCGGTCTGAGCGGGTGGCATCCGCCGGCGGCGTATGAGCGCCGGCGTGCGGCGGCGGCCCTTGGCAGCGCGCCGCCCCGTCCGCTCGAACTGCTCGAGGATTTGAACCGGACTCAGCTCAGCGCGCTCTTCGACCTGAAGCGCGGTGAGAGCGTCGACGAAGACGCCCCCGCGCTTGGTTGCTTCCTTCATCTGGCGGCGGGTCTCCCACGGCGAGGACATCATGGCAGCCATCCCGAGCGTGTGGCACGCCATCGCTCGCACGTCCCAGCCTGGGCAGCTCGTCGGCTGCCTCCACTCGTCCGGCGTCAGCTGGGCCAGCATCGCGTGGAAACGGACATATTCGGTCGCTGCGAGCCGCATCGCCGTCGCCCGATCGAGAACCGGCTTTCGCGCGTCGCCCATCTCAGCTCGCCTCCAGAGCCGAAAGCGCGGGGCCACATTCGAAGCGCTGCTCGTACACGTCCGCCAGGCTGCGCAGCAGTGCTCCGCCGTCACCCTGGTAGGACGATCCGTGCATGGTCGCCAGCGTGCGTGGTTCCAGTTCGGCGAGCCGTCGCAGCGTGGCCGGCACGGCCGGCCCGAGCGAGGTCGACCGGAAGACTTCTTCCGCCTGGATCGTGGCCTCGACGATGTCGTCGCCGGTGAGAGCAAGCCCATCACCGAGTTGCGTGAACAGGTCGCCGGCGAACAGCGTCCTGCTCTGCTGCTCGAAGAGCAGGTGCGACTCCCAGTTGTGCGGGACGTGCGGGGTGGCGATTTCGAGCACCCGCCGGCCCGCCGGCCCCTCGCCGAGTTCAAGGACATCGCCATCGCCGAGCGGACGCGGAGGCCGGTCGGCCAGGTCATTCACCGACACCATGCACCCGAGCCCGCTGTGGGCAACCTGCGCCTGCGGGGCGAGCGCGAGGAACTCATTCATCGCACCGCACTCGTCGGCTTCCACATGGGAAAAGGAGATCCAGCGCAGCCGTTCGATGGGCATCACCTGCTCGATACCGGCTCGTACCAAGGGAAACAGCTGGCGCAACCCGGTGTGGAACAGCAACGGCTCCGGAGCGTCGACCAGGAACTGGTTGAACGTGAAGCCTCCCGGCGCGACCTCCTCCACCAGGGTCGAGATCCGGTAGACCCGGTCGGCGATCTCAGTTACGCGTGCTTGCACGACTCCTCCTTGTGGGGCGCGGCGGACCCTCTTTGGGCCCGTAGAACTGCAAGAACATGGCGATCAACGTTGGTAGGCCGGAGGTGAAGGTGCCTCCGTCGAACGGCTCGTGCGGCGCGTTGGACAGCTGCTGGCTGATCACACCTGAGACCAGCACCGTCCACTGCCGGAACGCCTCGTCGGCATCGATGTCGGCGCGGAACAGGCCGCGCTCGCGAAGGCTGTCGAACGTCGCCCGGTACCGCGCGAGTATCTCGACGGCCGGCGCGTAAGCACTCGCGGTCGGCTCGTATCCGGGGACCGGACGCCAGAGCATCAGCTGCGCGTATGCCGGGTGCTCGACGGCCCACCGGACGAATCCGGTGGCCGCGTCCAAGGCAATGGCGGCCAGTTCGCCGCGTCCCGAACCGGGCTCTGCCGCCGTCGCCATCAACGGTGTCAACGCCGCGCCGAGCTCGCGCCAGCCGCGTTCGAAAACCGCGTCGTACAAGGCGTTCTTCGACTCGAAGTAGCCGTAGAGCGACGGGGTGCGGATGCCCATACGGCGCGCGATATCGCCCAGCGAGAGCCCCGCGGCACCGTGCTCGCCCATCAGCTCGATCGCGACGTCGAGGATCTCCCCGATGGTCTCCTCGCGGCGGCGGTGCCGACGATCGGTCGCCGGTGTGGCCTCGAGTCCCATAGGCAGAAGGTTGTCCTAATGCCATTAGGAAGTCAAGCCCTTTTGCCGAAGACGGCCTAGCGTCTGCAGCCATGACCCTGCGCACGGGCGTCGTCATCCTTCCCGACCTGCGTTGGCCGCAGGCACGCGGTCGCTGGCAAGAGGCTGAGCAGCGCGGCTTCCACGCCGCCTGGAGCTACGACCACCTCAGCTGGCGCACGCTGCGGGACGGCCCGTGGCTCGGCTCGGTGCCCTTGCTTGGCGCTGCGGCGGCGAGCACCACGACCCTGCGCCTCGGCACCCTCGTCACCAGCCCGAATTTTCGCCATCCCGCCCTGCTCGCCAAGGACGTCATGACGCTCGACGAGATCAGCGACGGGCGCATCGAACTCGGCATCGGAGCCGGTGGGACGGGGTGGGACGCGACCGCGCTTGGAGGCGGCGCCCCCTCCCTGCCCGAGCGGGCCGCGCGCTTCGAGGACTTCACGGCCGCGCTCGACGTGATGCTGCGCGAGCCCTGCGGAAGCTATACGGGGCAGGTGTTCTCGGCGCCCGACTATCGGACGTTGCCGGGCTGCACGCAGCGCCCGCGGGTGCCGTTCACCATTGCCGCCGTGGGGCCGCGGGCGCTTGCCGTGGCGGCGGAACATGCCGCCTGCTGGGTGACGTTCGGTCCGGCGGAGGAGGGGATCGTGGGGGAGGGCTGGTACGCCGCGGTGGCAGGTCAGGCCGAACGGCTCGACGCCGCATGCCGGGAGCGTGGGCGCGAGCCGTCCGACCTGCGCCGGATGGCTTTGGTCTCGCTCGACGCCGGTTGGGCGGATGGGACCCGCTCGCGCTGGCAGGACTTCACCGCACGCATCGCCGGGCTCGGCTTCACCGACGTCGTCGTGCACTGGCCGCGGCCCGGGGATGAGCTGCCCGGCTGCGACCCGGCGGTCTTCGATGCGATAAGCAACGCACTGTGAGTGCCGCCAGCGACGTCGCCGACCTCCCCGACGCGGCGGAGCGCGAGATCGTCGCGACTGTACGCATGTTCGTCGACCGCGAGGTTCGTCCTGTGGTGCGAGAGCTCGAGCACGCCGACACCTACCCCGAGCAGCTCATCGCGACGATGAAGGAGCTCGGGATCTTCGGGCTCGCGGTGCCCGAGCCGTATGGCGAGACGCGCGTGTCGACCCCGTGCTATGCCCTCGTCACCGAGGAGCTCGCGCGCGGCTGGATGAGCCTGGCCGGTGCGATGGGTGGCCACACGGTCGTCTGCAAGCTGCTCGCGAGCTACGGCACCGACGAGCAGCGCGAGCGCTACCTGCCGCGTCTCGCGACGGGAGAGCTGCGGGCGACGATGGCTCTCACCGAGCCCGGCGGCGGGTCGGATCTGCAGGCGATGCGCACCACCGCGCGCCGCGACGGCGACCACTACGTCATCAACGGTTCCAAGACGTGGATCACCAACGCCCGCCGCGCCGGCCTCGTCGCCCTGCTCTGCAAGACCGATCCGGCGGCCGACCCGCCGCATCGCGGGGTGAGCGTCCTGCTGGTGGAGAAGGTCGACGGCTTCGAGGTTTCCCGAGACCTGCCCAAGCTCGGCTACAAGGGCGTCGAGAGCTGCGAGCTCAGCTTCAACGACGCCCGGGTGCCGGATGACGCGCTGCTGGGAGTCGCGGAGGGGCGCGGGTTCGCGCAGATGATGCACGGGCTGGAGATCGGACGGATCCAGGTGGCCGCGCGGGCGACGGGCGTCGCGCGGGCCGCGTTCGACGATGCGCTCGCGTACGCCCAGCAGCGGGAGAGTTTCGGCCGTCCGATCTGGGAGCACCAGTCCGTCGGCAACCTGCTCGCCGACATGGCTACCCGGCTCACCGCCGCCCGTCGCCTGCTGCTGCACGCCGCCGCCCGCCTCGATTCGGGAGAGCGAGCCGATCTCGAGGCAGGCATGGCCAAGCTCTTCGCCTCGGAAGCCGCGATGGAGATCGCCCTGTCGGCCATGCGTATCCACGGCGGCTACGGCTACTCCACCGAGTTCGACATCGAGCGTTACTTCCGTGACGCGCCGCTGATGATCGTCGGCGAGGGGACGAACGAGATCCAGCGGGGCGTCATCGTCCGCCAGCTCGTCGCCCGCGGCGGCCTCGACTAATGGGGGTTCGCGGGGCCGGTGGGGTAGCGGGCGGTAGATAGCCTCTCTGTATGTCCGCCATGGCTCACTGGTGCTATCGGCGTCGGCGTCTCGTTCTCGTCCTGTGGGTCGTCGGATTCATCGCCATGGGCGCGATCAGCAACGGTGTCGGCTCGAAGTATGCGAACTCATTCACGCTGCCGGCGACGGACTCCTCCCGCGCGCTCAAGCTGCTGCAGAGCGAGTTCCCCGCCGTATCCGGGGAAACCGACACCATCGTCTGGCGGGTGTCACAGGGACGGGTAACCGATCCGGCGGTCCAGGCGCGGATCACCCCGATGCTGGCCGCGGTCAGCAAGCTGCCGCACATCAAGTCGGTGCTCAGCCCTTACTCGGCGGTGGGTCTTCGGCAGGTTTCCAAGGACGGCACGATCGCGTATGCGGACGTCACCTTCGCGGGAAGGGGACCGGCCATCCCCAACAGCGCGGCCAAGGACGTCATCACCACTGCGCAGGCGGTCGCCACGCCGACCCTGGAGGTCGAGCTCGGCGGGCCGGCTATTCAGGACGCCGGCGGCCGGCCGAAAACCGGCTTGTCGGAGCTGATCGGCATCGTCGCGGCAGGCATCGTCATCTTCCTGGCGTTCGGCT
This sequence comes from uncultured Actinomycetota bacterium, assembly GCA_963765845.1. Taxonomy (GTDB): domain Bacteria; phylum Actinomycetota; class Actinomycetes; order Frankiales; family Frankiaceae; genus DATAZK01. The sequence goes on along the minus strand of CAVXYJ010000006.1, from coordinate 146,793 downwards.
CCCTGTTCGCGATGCTGCTGCCGATCCTGAGCGCGCTGATGGGCATCGTGACCGGGCTCTCGCTCGTGAGCCTGCTCTCGCACGTCTTCCACATCGCCGTGTTCGGCCCGACCCTCGCCACGCTCATCGGGCTCGGGGTGGGCGTCGACTATGCGCTGTTCATCGTCAGCCGCCATCGGGCGAATCTGCGCCGCGGCATGGATGTGGAGACCTCGGCTGCCCTGTCGATCAACACCTCCGGCCGGGCCGTGATCTTCGCAGGCATGACGGTGTGCATCGCGTTGCTGGGCCTGTTCACCGTGGGGGTCTCGTTCCTCTACGGGCTGGCCGTGTCGGCGGCGATCGTCGTGGCCTTCACGGTGATGTCGTCGGTGACGCTGCTGCCTGCGCTCCTGGGCTTTTTCGGGATGAAGGTGCTCAGCAAGCGCGCGCGCCGTCAGCTCATGGAGAACGGGCCCGAGGGGGAGCGGCTCTCGGCGCGCTGGTGGGCGTGGGGCAAGCTGGTCGAGCAGCGCCCCATCGTGCTGTTCACGGCGGCCGCGGCCGTCCTGGTCCTGCTGGCCATCCCGTTCCTCTCGTTGCGACTCGGCGCCTCGGACGAGGGCAACAATCCGCCGTCGACCACCACGCGCAAGGCCTACGACTTGCTCGCGAGCGGCTTCGGGCCGGGCTTCAACGGCCCGTTCACGGTCGCCGTCGCGACCACGGGGGCGGGAGATCTGCCGCAATTGCAGAAGCTCGCGTCAGCCCTCCGCGCCGCTCCCGGGGTCGCGGCCGTGCAGCCGCCGCGGCTGTCTCCGAACGCGCGGGCGGCCATCATCTCGGTGGTCCCGACCACCAGCCCGCAGGCGGCTCAGACGACCTCGCTGCTGCATCGGTTGCGGCGAGACGTCATTCCGCATGCCGCACCGGGATTGCGGGTCTACGTCGGGGGCCTGACGGCCATCTTCGCTGACTTCACCAGCGTCATCGACGGCAAGCTGCCACTGTTCATCGGCATCGTGGTGGGGCTCGCGTTCCTCTTGCTGGCTGCCGCTTTCCGCAGCCTGCTGATCCCGCTGACGGCCTCGGTGTGCAACCTGCTGGCCGCGGGCGCCGCCTTCGGTGTGGTGACGGCCGTCTTCCAGTGGGGCTGGGGAGGCTCGATCATCGGCATCGGACGCGCCGGCCCGGTCGAGCCCTTCCTGCCCGTCATGATGTTCGCGATCCTGTTCGGGTTGTCCATGGACTACGAGGTTTTCCTGGTCTCACGGATGCATGAGGACTGGCTGCACAGCGGTGACAATGCCGATGCCGTGACCCGCGGCCAGGCCGAGACGGGGCAGGTCATCACGGCCGCGGCCAGCATCATGGTGCTGGTCTTCGCCTCGTTCGTCTTCGGCGGGGCACGCATCATCAAGGAGTTCGGGATCGGCCTGGCGGCGGCGATCCTGATCGACGCCCTCCTGGTGCGGACCGTGCTGGTGCCGTCCGCGATGCACCTGATCGGCCCGTCGAACTGGTGGTTGCCGCGATGGCTCGACCGCATCCTTCCGCGTATCTCCGTGGAAGGGCCGGACGGTGTCGACCCGCAGGCCCACCCGGGGTCAGGCGCGCCTCAGGCCCCCGAAGGTGACGTCAGGTCGTAGACCGGGTGGCCGCCGATGGTCGTCGCCGTGAAGTGCGACTGGACCCACGCTGCGATCTGGCTGCTGGTGCCCGAGGAGTTCCCACCGAAGCCACCCCGTCCGCCGAAGCCTCCCAGACCGCCGCTCCCGATGAAGTAGTGGATCTTCCCCGCGCTGACCCACTGCTCGAACTGGGCGAGCGTCGGGCTCGGGTCGGTGCCGTTGAAGCCGCCGATGGCCATGACGGCCTTGCCGGTCGCGAGTTGCAGGCCCGCCGCGTTGTTCGAGCCGACCGTCGCGGCCACCCAGGTGTAGCTGCTGGCGTTCTCGAGCAGCGCGGCCTTCAGCGCCGCCGACGGGGTCGACGCGTCGAGCAGGCCACCGAGCCCGCCTCCACCGCGCGGAGCGCGCCCTCCGAAGCCGCCCGCGCCACCCGCCTGCTGTGGCAGCTGTCCGGGCCGCTGGCCCAGCCTGCCGGGAATGTTGCCGCCGCCAGGGCCGCCCCGGCCGCCCCGGCCGCCGAAACCGAATCCCTGACCGGCCGGGCCCGCTGACGGGATGGCGCCGCCCTTGCCCGCCGCGGCCGTCGCCACGGAGTACGCGAACGGTCCCGCCAGCCCGATGCTGATCGCGAGCGTGGCGACGGCTACCGCGATGAGGCGGGACATGCGGGGCATGGCCAGGATGTAGCCGGCGACGGCGAGCCCGATCATCAGAACCAGGAAGCGCAGCCACGGGTGCCAGGACGACGTGCGCTGCAGCAGCAGGTAACCCCAGATGGCGGCGGCACCGATGCCGGCCGCCAGCACCATCCGTGCCCCGATGTGGTGGCGCGCCTTCCACAGGGAGACCGCGCCGATGCCGACGAGAGCGCCGATCGCGGGCGCCAGGGCCACCGTGTAGTACGGGTGGAAGATGCCGGACATGAAGTCGAAGATGAGGCCGGTGACGAGCAGCCAGCTGCCCCACAGAATGAGTGCGGCGCGCCGGCCGTCGGTGCGTGGCATCCGCCGCGAGAGCCAGAGCAGCCCGGCGAGGAAAATCAGGGCGGTCGGGATCAGCCAGGAGACCTGACCGCCGATGTCGCTGTTGAACATCCGGGTGATTCCGGTGATGCCCCACCTGCTGGTGCCGCCGGGTCCGCCACCACCTCCGACGCTGCCGGTCTCGTTGCCGGAGATGCGGCCGAAGCCGTTGTAGCCGAAGATCAGGTTCAGGATCGAGTTGTCCTGCGAGCCGCCGATGTACGGACGGGAATTCTTGGGCCAGAGCGTGACGATCGCGACCCACCAGCCGCCGGCGACCACCATGGCGATGCCGCCGTAGAGCGTCTGGCGGAGCCGGCGCCAGAATGTGGTCGGCGCGGCGATCAGGTACACCAGCGCGAAGCCGGGGACCACCAGGAACGCCTGCAGCATCTTGGTCAGGAAGCCGAGGCCGATCAGCACTCCGGTGAAGATCATCCACTTGGTCTCGGCCTTTTCCAGCGCCCGGGTCAGCGTGTAGGCGCCGGCCACCATCAGCAGCACGAGCAGGGCGTCGGGGTTGTTGAAGCGGAACATCAGCGTCGCGACGGGTGTCAGGGCGAGCACCCCGCCGGCGAGCAGGCCGGCCGCTGCGCCAAAGCGTCGCTTGACGGTCGCGTACAGCAGGCCGACGGCCGCCACGCCCATCAGCGCCTCGGGAACGAGGATGCTCCACGAGTTGACGCCGAAGATGCGTGCCGAGATGTCGGTGACCCACAACGAGGCCGGGGGCTTGTCGACGGTGATGGCACTACCGCCGTCGAAGGAGCCGAAGAAGAAGGCTTTCCAGCTCGTCGATCCGGCCTGCACCGCCGCGGCGTAGAACGCGTTGGCGTAGCCGGAGGCGGCGAGGTTGACGATATAGAGCAGCCCGGTCGCGGTGAGCAGGCTCAGCAGCGCGGGACGTGCCCACCTCGGGTCATCCGGGCTCCCGGTCACGACGCGGCGCAAACGGCCGGTGCCCGCCGGCGCGTGGGTACGCGCGGTGAGCCGGTCGTAGGGCAGCTCCGGGGTGGGTGCTGGTGAGGTGATGGTCATGGCCGCCCCTTCGGGTGGTCGTCGCTAGGCACACCCCGAGCTTCGGCGGGTGCCCGGGGACGGTCCTGAACGCTGGCTGTGGGGATGCTATGAGCGCTCACGCTCGGCCACGCGGCTCAGAGGACAGAATCAGGCGATGGATCATTTCCGCAACGGCGCTTTGACCTTTCCGCTGCGTGACAGCGGGCCGCCGGACGGGGAAGCCGTGGTGCTCCTGCACGGCTTCCCGCAGGTCGGCTCCTCCTGGGAGGTGCTGACCCCGTACCTGACCGGCGCCGGCTACCGAGTTCTCTGCCCTGACCAGCGCGGATACGCGCGGACGGCTCTCGCGCAGGGGCGGCGCGCGTACCGGATGTCGGAGCTGAGCGGGGACGTGGTCGCCCTGCTCGACGCCGCCGGGATCGAGCGTGCGCATGTGGTGGGCCACGACTGGGGCGCCGCCGCGGCGTGGGCGGTCGCCGCCGATGCTCCGGAACGGCTGCTGTCGCTGACGGCACTTTCGGTGCCCCATCCGGCAGCGATGATCCGGGCGGCGCTCACCAGTACCCAGGCCCTGAAGTCCTGGTACATGCTCTTCTTCCAGCTGCCGTGGCTGCCGGAACGGCTACTCGGTCCCCGCCGCCCTGCTGGGCGACGCCGGCTCGTGCGCGCCCTGGTGGCCTCCGGTCAGGAGCGGAGTGCGGCCGAGCGCGATGCGACTGCCATGGCGCAGCCCGGCGTCTTCACAGGTGCCCTGAACTGGTATCGAGGGGTGCCCTTCGGTCGCCGGCCCGGGCGCGTGACGGTGCCGACGCTGTTTGTCTGGGGTCGGCGTGACGCCTACATCGGTCGCCGCGCCGCATCGCTCTGCGGGCGGTACGTGGACGGGCCGTACGAGTTCCGTGAGCTCCCCGGCGGCCACTGGATTGCGGGCGACGTCTACTACCCCGTGTTGACGCATCTTGCCGCCCACAAGGCGGGGACATGAGAGCGGAGGCTCCGGGATTCGAACCCGGGAGGGAGTTGAAGCTCCCAACCGCATTAGCAGTGCGGCGCCATCGACCAGACTAGGCGAAGCCTCCAAAGCGAACCGGCCTGAGGTTACCGTACGCAGGGCTAACGGCCGTCTCGGTGCAGAGTGCGCGGGCGGCTACGGCGACACCGCAGTCGCTGCGGGAGCGGGGTCGCCGAGCGCCTTGAGGACGGCCTCGCGTAGCTCCTCGCGCGCCGCGCCGTCGGGCAGCCGGCCGTCCGGCGTGCGGACGTAGAACGAGTCCACGACGTCGGCTCCGATCGTCGAAACGATCGCCGTCCTGATGTCCAGGCCGGCGCCGACGAGCGACTCCACCACCCGGTGCAGCACGCCCGGGCCGTCCGGTGCGCGGACCTCTACGACCGTCGAGTCGGTCGAGCGGTCCTCGAATACCACCTCGGGCGGCGCCGGTGGTAGCCCGCGGCGGCGTGCGGGGTAGGCGCGTTCGCGCTCGGCGAGACGTTCCGAGAGCGGACGTCCCTCGCCGGAGAGCGCGGCGGCGACGTCGGCGGTGAGCCGGCCGGCCGGCGGGAGAGCATCGCCGTGGCGAGGCTGCACCCACAGCTCGGTCAGCGCGCGGCGCTCGGGGGAACTCGTCACCGCGGCTGATGCGCGGCGCACGTCGAGGCGATGCAGGGCCACCGCACCCGTCACGGCGGAAAGCAGCCCGACCTGATCGGGCCCGCTGACGATGACGAGGGCTCCGTGGGCGTCCGGCTCGATCGTCACGACCAGCTCGCCGTCGCCGCGGTTCATCAGCAGCAACTGCTCGGGCGTGAGCTTGTGGGGCTGCTCGTCGCGGCTGGTGACGCCGGCCAGCACGGCCTTGACGCGGCGCACGAGGTCGGTGACGAGCTGAGCCTTCCACGGCGACCACGCGGTCGGTCCGGTCGCCCGGCCATCCGCCTCGGCCACCGCGGCCAGCAGGTCGAGGACCATCGGATCGCTGACCACCGAGGCGACGAAGGCGGCCGTCGCCGGGTCCTCCAGATCGCGCCGGGTGGCGGTGTCCGGCAGGAGCAGATGGTGGCGGGCGATCGTCACCAGGGCGGCCACGTCTTCGGGGTCGAACCCCATGGCGGCGCCGATGCTTGCGGCGATCTCGGCCCCGACGACACTGTGGTCGCCGGGCAGACCCTTGCCGATGTCGTGCAGCAGCGTGCCGACGAGTAGCAGGTCAGGGCGGGCGACGGTACGGGTCAGAGCCGCCGCGTTGGTCGCCGCCTCGACCAGGTGACGATCGACGGTGAACCGGTGGTAGGGATTGCGCTGGGGCCTGCTGCGCACGTGTCCCCAGTCCGGCAGGAGCCGCATCAGGATCCCCGCGTGGTCGAGAGCCTCCACGACCGCAACGGCGGGGGGACCGGCGGCGAGCATGCCGACGAATGCCTCTCGTGCCTCCAGCGGCCAGGGCACCGGCATGGGTGCGCTCTCGTTCGCCAGCCTCCCGAGGGTGTGCGGCGTCATGGGCAGGTCGGCGACCGCTGCCGCCCGGGCCGCCCGCAGCACCAGCACGGGATCGGTGGCCGGATCGGCGGCGACCGCGAGCGTCACCTCGCCGTCGTGCTCCACGACGCCCTCGTCCAGGCCCCGCCGCACGACCTTGCGGCCGCCCCAGCGGCGCGGCTTGATGCTGCGGGAAGCCCGATACCACGCAGTACTCCACGCGTACGCGATGGTGCGTCCGGCCTCGGCGACGTCGTGGGCCAGGACGTCGAAGTCGGCCATCCCGAGTGCTTCGGCGATCGCCGGTTGTTCCTGCAGCAGCAGCCGATCCCGGCCCGTTCGCCGGTGCAACTCGCCGCGTACGTCCAGCAGGACCGTGCCTGCGGCCAGCACTTCGGCGGACGGGGGATCAGCGACCCAAGCGGTCGCCAGTGCCCGGACGGCCGTGATGTCGCGCAGCCCACCGCGCGATTCCTTGAGGTCGGGTTCGAGCAGGAACGCGACCTCACCGTTCGCGCGCGCCCGCTCGGCGACGGCCTCGGCGAGTTCGGGCAGCATCGAGCCGGCCTTGGCCCGCCAGCGAGCCCGCACCTGCGTGCTGAGGTCGGTGGACAGCTTCGTGTCCCCGGCCACGTGACGGGCATCGAGCAGTCCCATCGCCGCTTTGAGGTCGGTGTCGGCGACCGAGAGCGCTTCGGGGATGGTGCGCACGCTGTGATCCAGGCCCACCCCGCTGTCCCAGACCGGATACCAGACGCGATCGGCGATGGCAGCGATCGCCTTGGCGGTCTGCTTGCCGTCGTGGATCAGGACCAGGTCGAGGTCGGAACCGAAAGCCGGCTCCTGGCGTCCGTACGCGCCTACCGCCACCAACGCGATTCCCGGGACGAAATCGCCGAGCAGGCTGGTCAGCCATTCATCGGCGACAGCCACCAGTTCGCGCCGAAGGGCCGGCCCGACAAGGTCGGACCGGCCCTTCAGCTCGTCAAGACGTGTCTTGATCGGCTGTTCTCCGCTTCTAGATGGCGTCGCGCCCGCGCTCTCCGGTGCGCACGCGGACGATCGTTTCGATCGGGGTGACCCAGACCTTGCCATCCCCGATCTTGCCAGTCGCTGCCGACTTCACGATGACCTCCACGACATCGTCGCTGTCATCGTCGTCCACCAGCACTTCGATGCGAACCTTCGGCACGAAGTCCACGCGGTACTCAGCCCCGCGATAGACCTCGGTGTGGCCGCGCTGGCGGCCGTAGCCCTGCACCTCGCTGACCGTGATGCCGGCAACTCCGAAGCTTTCCAGAGCGGCCTTCACATCATCGAGCTTGAAGGGCTTGATAATGCCGGTGATGAGCTTCATGCGTCCACCTCCTCGCGGGTAATGCTGATGCTGCTCGATGCTGACCCGGTGAGGGAACCCCCGCCGGTGAGACCGCCCCAGTCGTAGGCCGTCTCGTTGTGCAGGACAGTGTCCATGCCCTCGAGCTCCTGCTCCTCGGTCATCTTCATCTTCCAGATCTTGTTCATAACCCAGGCGATGATCAGAGTTCCGAAGAACGAGTAGGCCACCGTGGTTACCACGGCGAGCACCTGCTTGCCCATCAGGGACCAGCCGCCGCCGTAGAACACGCCGTCCGCTCCCGCGATGCTCGAGGAACCGAGCAAGCCGATCAGCAGCGCTCCCAGAACGCCTCCGATCAGGTGGACCGCGCCGACGTCGAGCGAGTCATCCAGACCAAGCTTGAACTTCAGCGTGGTGCTCAGGCAGCAGATCGCGCCGGCGAGCAGGCCCAGCAGGATCGAGCCCATCGGGGTCACGAATCCGGCTGCCGGAGTGATGGCCACCAGGCCCGCCACCGCACCGGACGCCGCGCCCAGGGTAGTGGGGTGCCCGTCGCGGATCTTCTCCACGATCAGCCAGCCGAGGAGCGCTGCGGCCGTGGCGGTGTTGGTGTTGACGAACGCGTAGCCCGCCGAGGTGTTCGCGCCCAGGGCCGAACCGGCGTTGAAGCCGAACCAGCCGAACCACAGGAGACCAGCACCCAGCAGGACGAAGGGCACGTTGTGCGGCCGGAAGTTGTCACGTGGCCAGCCGCGCCGTTTGCCCAGCACGATCGCTACGGCCATGGCCGCGGCACCCGCGTTCGCGTGCACCACCGTTCCACCGGCGAAGTCCTCCGCGCCCCGCTTGTACAGCCAGCCGGTCGGTGAGAACACCCAGTGCGCGATCGGGGCGTAGATGACGATTCCCCAGATCAGCACGAATACCACGAACGGGCCGAACTTCCAGCGGTCCGCCGTTGCTCCCGTGATCAGGGCGGGCGTGATGATGGCGAACATCAGCTGGAAGGCGACGAACACGATGGGCGGGATCGTCGCCCCGATGCCGCCTGGCACCTGCTGGTCCATGTGCTGCAGCCCGGCGAAGTGGAATCCGCCGAAGTACGCATTGCTGCCGCCGAACGCGATGCTGTAGGACACCAGGACCCAGACCACGCTGATAAGGCCGATGCAGAAGAAGTTCTGCATCAGCATGCCGAGCACGTTCTTGGCCCTGACCATGCCTCCGTAGAAGAAGGCGAGGCCAGGTGTCATCAACAACACCAAGGCCGCGCTGGCCAGAACCCAGGCGGTATCGCCTGCACTGATGGATTTGAGGTCGAACGGCAAGGTTCCTCCAGTCGCCGAACATGGACATGGGCCGGCGGCGACAGTGGCGCGCGGCGTTCAGGAGTGAGGATCCGCAGTCGTGATTCCGGTCGCGTGACGGGATTGTTTCCTGCGGGTGAATTCAGGCCGGGGCCGGTTCGGCTGTCCGATCAATCGTCAAGACATGCTGGTCACGCCCCATGTACGACTCAGCAGGGTCGCTCTTTCTGACGCTGCAGGAGAGCGGTGACACGCCGTTCGCGCTCGTACAACGGCACCATTCGACGCAGAAGCCGGCGCGCCGGCCGATGTCGAGCGCGACGTGAAGGCGCTCGTCGTCGTTGCTCGCGGCCCCGGCCGGCGCTCTGGCGGCTCGCCCGGTTCGGGACTCGTTCTAGACTCGAGTTCATGCCCATCACCCGCCTCGATCCGGATGTTCGGCCCGAGACCCGCACCGGCAGCACCGATGATGGAGACGATCTTTCCCACTACGCGCGCCGTGAAGAGATCATGAAGGCGAACGTCCTGGGCGGGAAGATCAAGGCGCTGTGCGGCTGGGAATTCGAGCCGGTACGCGATCCGAGCCGTTTCCCGGTCTGCCCCCGCTGCAAGGAACTCGTCGCCATGGCCGAGGACCTCGGGTAGCGCTTCCGCCGCCGACGTTGATCTTGCGCGCCAGTCATGAGGCGATGGGCGCCGGGTGACCGGGACCCACCGGAAAGCAGGGGAGTTTGTCCCCCGAACGACCTAAAGTCGGCCATGTGGATAGCCGCCCAGCCGCGATCGTTGTCGATGGCCTGCGCAAGAGCTTCGGCACCACCCACGCCGTACAGGGCGTGAGCTTCAGCGTTGCCGAGGGCGAGTGCCTGGCCCTGCTCGGCCCCAACGGCGCGGGCAAGACGACCACGCTGGAGATCCTTGAAGGATTCCTGAAGCGTGATGCCGGCAATGTCGAGGTGCTGGGGCGGGATCCGCAGCAGGGCGACCGGGCCTGGCGCGAGCAGGTGGGAATCGTGCTGCAGGGCACGGCGGCCGATCCCTACCTCACGGTCCGCGAGACGCTGACGCGCACCGCGGGCTTCTACGCCCATCCCCGCAGCGTCGACGAGGTCATCGAGATGGTTGGCCTGACGCAGAAGGCGAACTCCCGCATCTCCAAGCTCTCCGGCGGGCAGAAGCGCCGCCTCGATGTCGCGTACGGGATCGTCGGCAATCCCCGGATGCTCTTCCTGGACGAGCCGACCACCGGCTTCGACCCGTCGGCGCGGCGCGGGGCCTGGAACCTGGTCAGCGACCTTCGCGGCCTCGGCACGACGATCCTGCTGACCACGCACTACATGGACGAGGCGCAGGCGCTCGCCGACCACATCGTCGTCATCGGCGCGGGAAAGGTCGTGGGCCAGGGCACTCCGGACGACCTCGGCGGACGTGACGTGGCAGCCCTGCAGATCCGCTTCCGGCTGCCGGTCGGCGTCGACCCGGCCGCGCTGCCCGTCGCCGTCACCCTCGATCAGAACGGCTATTGCGAGCTCACCACCACCGACGACACGCGCGTGCTGCACACGCTCACCGGCTGGTCGCTCGATCACGACGTCCCGCTCGAGGGGCTGGTCGCCTCCCGGCCCAGCCTCGAAGACACCTACCTCGCCCTGGTGCGGGGCGAGCAGCCCGCCGCAGGCGAGCCGGCAGCGGCCGCAGGAGGCTCCCGATGAGCGACGCCGCTCTCGTGGCCGCCCAGGTGCGTTACGAGCAGAAGAGCTACTGGCGTAACCCGGCGGCGGCCTTCTTCACGTTCGCGTTTCCGCTGGTGCTCTTCCTCATCCTGGTCGCGACGGCCGGCAGCCAGCGCGACACGGGCCTTGGCGGGGTGAAGCTGGCGCAGTACTACACGCCGAGCATCCTGTCGTTCGCCGTGATGAGCGCGTGCTTCCTGAACATCGCGATGAACCTGGTGCGCCAGCGCGAGGACGGGGTGCTCAAGCGGATGCGCGGGACGCCTTTGCCGGCGTGGGCGCTGATCGGCGGGATCATCGGCAGCGCGGTCGTCATAGCGGCGTTGCTGTCGGCCGTCACGATCGTGTTCGCCATTGTGGTGTACGGGGTTTCGCTGCCCGCGTCGCACGTCCTGCCGGTCATCGTGACGATTGCCCTTGCGGCATTGGTGTTCTGCGCGCTGGGGGTGGCCGTGTCGGCGCTCATCCCGAATGTCGACTCCGCCCCGGCGATCATCAACCTGCCGTTCTTCGTGATGGTGTTCATCTCGGGCACGTACTTCCCGATCAGCGGCGGGCTCGCCACCGTCGCGGCCTGGCTCCCGCTGCGGCCGTTCATCGTCGCGCTGTACTACCACGCCTTCAACCCGCTGACTGCGCACAGCAGTGGCTGGGCTCCGCATCAGCTCGAGAGCCTCGCGATGTGGGGGATTGTCGCCACGTTCGTCGCGGTGCGCAGCTTCCGCTGGACCCCGCGTCGCTCCTGACCGGGGTCAGATCATGGCGTGGCGTGGGGTGGGGACGTTGCGGGATGTGGTTCTTGTGGCGGCGGTGACCTTCAGCGCAGCGGAGACGACGTCCGGGTCATAGCTTGTGCCGCTTCCCGCGTGGATTTCGCTGCGGGCGGCGTTGATACCGAGGCCGGGGCGGTAGGGACGGTGCGAGCTCATGGCGTTGAGCACGTCAGCCACCGCGGCGATGCGGGCCGCGAGGCTGAGCTGCTCTCCGGCCAGCCCGTCCGGATAGCCGCTGCCGTCGAGGCGTTCGTGATGGTGCAGGACAACGTCGCCGACGGCGGCGGCGAGCTGGCTGTCGCCGAGGATGTCGCGGCCGACTTGGCAGTGCGTTTTGACGATCTCGTATTCAGCGGCGGTCAGCCGGCCAGGACGGCTGAGGATCTCGGCGGGTACGACGATCTTGCCGATGTCGTGAATGGAGGCGCCGAGACCGATAGCGGCGACCTCGTCGGCGGCGAGGCCCAGCTCGACGGCGATGAGGGTGGCGAGCTCGGCTACGGCGGCTTGGTGTCCGGCGGTGTACGGGTCGCGGAACTCCGCGGTCCGGGCGAGTGCGGCGATCAGCGAATTCTGGTGCCTGTCGAGCTGCTCGACCTTCTCTCTTTCGGCGGTGACGTCATGGGCGTTGACGATGAGCGCCTGGATGTCAGGGTCGGCGAACTGGTTGTCGGTGACGGCTGTCAGGTGCAACAGTGACCCGTCTTGGCGTCTCATGCGGAACGTGACGGGTGCCGAGAGCCCCGGAGTCTGGTGCGCACTCGCGAGTCGGGCAAGGACCAGGTCAACATCTTCGGGGACGACGACGTCGCCGATGACGTCGGCCACTGCCGCACCCGGTGGCCAACTGAGCAGCGTGCGTGCCGCGCGGTTGGCCTCGACCAGACGCCCGTCGCGGCTGACCGTGAAGATGAGGTCCGCGCAATGCTCGATGAGCGTCTGCGACCGCCGGGTCGAGGCGTGGGCGGCCTGCCGAAGCCGCACAGTCTCGGTGATCTCGACGACGTGGCCGAGGATGCGCTGCAGGTCCGGACGCCATACCTCGGTGACCCGGACCCACACGGTCTGTCCGTCCGCGCGCAGGTAGCGCTTCTCCAGTTGCGAGCCCAGATCGGGCCGCATCTGCGCGTCGGATATTGCGGCAAGAGAGGCGCCTACGTCGGCGGGGTGGGTGAACTCCACCGGGGAGTGTCCGATGAGCTGTTCGCGTGACCGGCCGAGCAGGTCGCAGTAGTGGTCATTGACAGCGACCAGCTTTCCCTGCGGTGACAGCTCCGTGAGGCCGGTACCGGCGGCGCGCGCAACCCCCGTGCTATCCGTGCGCGGCGGCACCGCCGTCATCGGGTCTCCCAAGGGGGCCGGAGTAGACACTCTCTCGGGTATGGCTATCGGCCGATGACCGTGAGAAGTGAAGGGTGAGGGGGTGCAAGCCCCGGTGCGCTGGCTCCGTTGCCGAGCGTCTCGCGCGTACTGTTGCCGTGCGCCCTCGTGCGCCCTCGTAGCCCTCGTAGCTCAGTCGGATAGAGCGTCCGCCTCCTAAGTGGAAGGCCGCAGGTTCGATTCCTGCCGGGGGCACCAGAGCCATGTCTTTCAAACCTGCACGTTGGTCCGCCTGACGTGCAGGTTTGTTAGTTCGGGGCCCAGCTGCCGGCCTTTGCGGGCGGATGGTGGCCGCATCCCCAGCGGCCCTCCCGTCTCGGGGCTCCGCCCCTGAGATGCCGGAGCCGGGACACTGGTCTGGAGACGGCTTCATTGACGACGACGCGTTCGACAGGACGGTCCCGTGGGCTGGCGGACACGCGGGCGTGGTGGTTACGCCGCACCCGCCGCGCCTTGAGACCGGCCCGCTTGCCTGATGTGGGTCCGGCCCCCGGAGCGCTTGGCCGCGTACATCGCGCTGTCGGCGGCCGCGACCATCTCATCGGCAGTGACGTTCGGGTCGTCGGACCAGCTGACCCCGACGCTGCCACTGCTCCAGATCGTGCCGACGGCAAGCTTGATGTCGCTCGCCAGCGTGGAGCTGACCCGCTTGCCCAGGCGTTCGGCTTCGTCGCGCGACCCGACGTGACGGAAGACGATCAGGAACTCGTCGCCGCCGAGCCGGCCGACGGCGTCCCCGGGCCGCAGGATGTTACGTAGCCGCCCACCGACGGCAGCGAGAATCTCATCGCCTACCGCATGGCCGTACCGGTCGTTCGCCACCTTGAAGCGATCGAGGTCGATGAAGACGGCGGCGGGCCCCTCCGGATTCGATGCGTCGGCCTTCAACTGCTCGGTGAGGAACTTCAGGATCGCGGTCCGGTTGAGGCATCCGGAGAGCGCGTCATGCGTGGCCTGGCGCTCGAGTTCCTGTTGCAGCCGCACCGCTTCGGTGACCTCCGTGAAGCAGATCAGCGCGCCGCCCTGACCGTCCTCGCCGGCGAGGCAGCGCAGGTTGACCTGGCACACGCGCGGCCGGCCGCGGGCAGGAGCGATGAGCACTTGCACGTCGACGTCCTCGCCTTGCAGCACCGTTCGTACCGCGTCCTCGAGCAGCCGTCGCTGGTCCGGTTGTACGCGGTCGGCGAGTTCGGCGATGTCGGATTCGAGGGGGAACCCGAGCACGACAGCGAGGCGGTCGTTCGCATGGCAGACCTGGCCCTCGGCATCGATTTGCACCACGCCGAGCGGCAGGGACTCGGTCAGCCGATGAAGCAGCCGTTCGCGTTCGGCGACCCGCTGCTGGGCCTCCACGTCAGCGGAGACGTCGACGCACGCGCAGACGATCACGCCGTCGGCGGCCAAGCTGTTCGTGAACGTGATGTCCAGCCACAGGTACTTGCCATTCGCCGCGCGATACCGCAGCCGTTGCAGGCGCGGCTGCGACGGCTCGCCCAGCAGTTCCACCCAGTTGCTGTAGCTGGCGGCATTGTCGTCGGGGTGGAGGTAGTCGCTGGAACGGTTTGCGACCATCTCGCCGTCTCGGTATCCCAGCAGCCGCTCGAGCGACTCATCGATGTCGACGATCGTGCCGTACCGGTCCTGCGTCATGCGCAGCCGGGCAGGCGCCGCTTGCCGTTCGTTCAACCGGTCCAGGAAGTCTGACTCGGCGTCTTCCACGGTGAGTACGCACAGCCGAACCTCGTGCTGGTCGCACGTGTCGAAGAGGTGAATCGTGACCGGTTCGGGGTCGGGCACCAGAAACCGGAGCTCAGCGCGGCTGTAGCCGACGCGCCGGCACTCATCCAGCGCCTCGATCAGGCCGCCGATGTCGCGCGGGTCGAGCGCGTCGAGAGCCTGAGGCAGCAGGCACCGATGGCGAGGGATCGGCAGTTCCGTCGGCACCGTCACGGGTCGCGTATCGCGTGCCCCGGCCAGCACGCGCGCGCTCGGGACCGCGTCGAGTACGGCCATGACCTGGCTGAAACGGTCCTGCGACGCGTCACAGCCATCCGCCATCGCGGACCCCGACCCGGCGCCTTGACCCTCAGTGCGCTGGCTCACACCCCAGAACATCGGCCTGCCAGCAGCCCGGTAGCTTCACTCGAACGGGCGATTGCGGCTGCCGCCACCCACCGCCGGCGGGAGCCGGTGGTGCATCAGTCGGCTACCGGTACCGGAGGGCGGCGGCGCCCATCTCCTCCTCGGAGGGAGCCTCGACGTACGGCGGGCGCAGCGTCTTGATGCTTCGGCACATATGCCCAAGCTAGCCCTGGCCGTCATGGCGCTCCCGATACGCTGACACCTGGTGCGCCGGGAAGCCTGGTCGGCAGTGGACACCCCATGCCCCGACCCACCTGTCGTACACCCAGGAGACAGCGCTTGAGCGATACCGAGCCGTTCGCCCTTGTAGTGCTGCTCGTTGCCGCGGTCGGCATCGTCGCGGTGCTCTCCCATCGCCTCACCGAGCGGGTGAAGGTTCCGGCTCCGGCGCTGCTACTGGTGGCCTCCGCCATCGCCGTGAAAGCGATTCCGGGCCTGCATGCCCCGTCGGACCGCTCCGTCGAACGGCTGGTCACGGTGGCGCTGCTGGCCATTCTCTTCGACGGCGGTATGCACATCGGCTGGCGCCGGTTCAGCGCCTCGGCGACCCCTATCGCGGTGGTCGGCGTGCTCGGCACGTTCCTGACGGTGGCCGGTGGCGCGGTGCTCTCCCGGTACGCGTTCGGGCTGTCCTGGTACGCGGCCCTGCTGCTCGCCACGGCCGTCGCGCCGACCGATCCCGCGGTCGTCTTCTCCGTGCTGGGGCGCCGCGAGATCGCCGGCCGGGCCGGCACGATTCTCGAGGGGGAGTCGGGCGCGAACGACCCGGTCGGGATCGCGCTGATGGCCAGCCTGATCTCGGCGGGCAGCCTCAGTGGAGGCGCCGCCCTGCACGTGGTCGGCGAGTTCGCGTTGCAGATGGGGGTAGGCGGGATCATCGGGGTGGTCGGGGGATGGGCGCTGCTGGCCTTCATGCGCAGGGTGCCGTTGCCCAGCGAAGGCCTGTATCCGTTACGGACGCTGGTGAGCGTGCTGGCCCTGTTCGGTGTCGCGACGCTCGCCCGCGGCTCAGGGTTCCTTGCGGTGTTCATCGCGGGAATCCTCATCGGCGATCGCAAGGCCCCGTACAAGCGAGAGATCGAGCGCTTCCACTCCGCCCTGGCGAGCCTCGCCGAGATCGTCGCGTTCGTCGGGCTAGGGCTCACGGTTGACCTGTCCGTGCTGTCGCGCGCGGACGTCTGGGTGCCCGGGCTCGTGCTCGGCGCGGCGGTGGCGTTCGTGGTGCGACCGATCCTCGTGGGGCTTTGCCTGATCCCGGCCCGGCTGGCGCGCAACGAGCGCGGCTTCGTCGTGCTGGCCGGGCTGAAGGGCGCGGTCCCCATCCTGCTGGGCGTCTATCTGCTGTCGGCGCACGTCGGGGGAGCGGCGCGGCTCTACGGAATCGTGGTCGTGGTCGTGGCCTTCTCGGTCATCGTCCAAGGCAGCCTCGTGCCGGTGCTGGCCGATGCACTGCGCCTGCCGATGAGCAATTCCGAGCTCGAGCCCTGGACGCTGGGCGTGCGGCTACGCCACGAACCCGAGGGCGTGCACCGCCTGGTGGTCGCGCCGGGCGCCGCCGTCGTGGGCCGGGCGGTCGCCGACCTCTCCGATGAGACGTGGGTGAGCTCGGTCGTGCGCGAGGGGCATCTGGTGCCGATCCAGGAGGGGACGCGGCTGCGCGAAGGCGATGAGGTGCTGGTATTCGCCGATCCCGAACAGTCCGAGCAGCTGCGGCGGATGTTCGAACGCGAACAGTCCGAAGGCCCCGAGATCAGCTGAGATCGGGGAGCATCGCGATCAGCGAGTCGAGAAGTTCGCGCCGGTTCAGCCTTTCGAGCGATTCGAATGACCCGAGCGCGCGGGCGAGCAGCACCCCGATCAGCGCTGAGACGGCCATTTCCGCCCGAAGCCGCGGGTCGGCCACGCCGCGCTTTTCGAACATGGCCTGCAAGGGTTCGACGAGCTGGCGCGTCAAGTGGGCGCGCGCCGCCTCGCGGATTTCTGGCGTGGAATCCGACCGCACCAGCGCCTGCAACACCGGCCCGGGGCCGCGCAGATCCACCCGGGAGACGAGCCACTCGACCAGTTGCCCCGGATGCTCGAGGTCTTCGGGGCGTCCGGAGTCGGTGTCTTCGGCGGTTACGGTCGCGAGGTAGAGATTCACCTTGCTGCCGAAGTAGCGGGCGATGAGCGCCGGGTCGACGCCTGCCTCCTCGCCGATGTCGCGCACGGTCGTGTTGTCGAAGCCGCGCTCGCTGAACAGGGTTCGCGCGGATGCGAGCAAAGCGTCGCGGCTGGCGGCCGCATTGCGGGTGCGGGCCGGGTGTACCGGTGTCGTCATGGCACCTGCCTCTCGCCGGATGCGTCGGCCAGCATCAGCCCGGAGCCGCCGAGCTCGGCGTTCTCCTCCATGGCGAGTGCCTCCTCGGCGTCGACCGGATGCGTCTCGGTGGTGAGGGATCGCCCGGGCAGCAGGTAGCAGAGCACTGCCGTCAGCAGGCAGAGCGCGGCTCCGATCAGCAGCGCTGTGCGGAAGCCGCCCACGCTCGGATACGCCTGATGCGGACGGGTGTAGCCGGCGAGGATGACCCCGCTGATCGCGCTGCCGATGGCCAGCCCGACGCTGCGCAGCACCTGGTAGAAACCCATGGCGCTGCCGGTGTCCTTTGCATCCACTGCCTTCACGATGAAGCCCGGCATGGCGGCGAAGGTGAAACCCATGCCGACGCCGGCGATCGCCATGACGAGAAACGCTTCCCAGAGCCAGCTGTGCTCGAGGGCGAACAGTGACATGGCCAGCGCGAAGAGCACGGAACCCAGGGGAATCATGATGCGGCGCCCGTAGCGATGCTCGAAGGCGGGCGCGAGGCGGCTCGCGGCCAACGTGCCGATCGACAGCGGCACGAGCACGCACCCCGCGATGAGTACGGACGCGCCGAAGCCGAAGCCGTTGCTCGGCGGAACCTGCACGAACTCCACGACGATCGGCAGGAAGAGGTACATCGTCACCGAGATGAACAGGCCTGCGAGATCGGCGGTCAGCACCATTCGGTGACGCGCTTGCCGCAGGTCGACCAGCGGGTCGCGGCGGTGCAGCTCGTAGCGCGCCCAGGCGACGACCAGCACCACCGATAGCGCCAGCAGGAGCAGCACGCGCGCCGAGAGCCAGCCCCACGTCTCGGCTTCGCTCAGCACGACGATGAAGATGGCGAGCGCCCCGCACAGCAGCCCGGCGCCCACGGTGTCGAATGCCCGGGCCGGCGCCGGGAAGGTCTTCGGGATCGCCGCGAAGGACAGCACGAGCGCAGCAGCCACGACGAGCGCGCCGAACCAGAACGCCGCGTGATAGTCCGACACCACGGCCAGCAGGCCGGTGATGGGGTAGCCCAGACCGACGCCGACGGCTGCCGTCACCGACAGGATGGCGATGGTGCTCGCCGCCCGCTCGGCAGGCAGGTGGCGCCGGGCGACGGCCATGGTGACCGGCATGACCCCGAGGCCGAGCCCCTGCAGCCCACGGGCGGCGACGAGGACCGAGAACGAGCTTGACGTCGCGGCCAGTACCAGGCCGACCAGCACGACGCTCAGGGCCAGCACGATCACGCGGCGCTGATGGGGACCGTCCGCCAGCCGGCCCATGATCGGGGTCGCGAGCGCCCCGGTGAGCAGCGTGATCGTCAGCAGCCACTCGGCGGCGCCCAGCGACACGTGGCTGGCAGTGGCGATCGAGGGGATAAGGGGGGCGCCGAGGCTGCTCATGACGGCCGCCACGAGCCCGACCAGGATCAGCGTCGGGACGAGCGCGCGCTCCCGTGGCGGCGCGCCGTCCGTCCCGGATGTCACCGCGATCGCGGCCATGCGAGCAGCTCCATCAGGCGTAAGTCATCAAGTGATGTCACCGTACGCTGACAAACGCCTGCGGCGTCGCGTCCGCCTCACAGCACGCCAGGGCATGCCCTCCTGCTTGCGCGGAGCCTCGGAAGGCTGGTTCAGACGTCGTTGGCGGGGTTGCTGCTCTGACGGGGGTCGGGGACGAGCAGTTCGACGTTGCGGTCGGAGACCTTGCCGCGCCGCCCGTCGACGGTCGCGCTGTGCCCGGTGCGCTCTTGCCAGTCGTTGGCCGACAGCAGCCGGGACAGGGACGCGAGCTGCGCCGGGGTCTGGAGCTTGGTCGGATCGGGAGCCGGCGCGACGAAGTCGACGATGGTGCCGAACAGCGAGAGCGTCCCGTCGTGGTTGTCCATGATCTCCACCAGCCGGCTCTGCTGCGGCCAGTCGATGTGCGAGGCGGTGTTCAGCTCCCAGAAGCCGCCGGTGCCCTGACTCGCCGGTCGCTTGTGCGCGAACACTGCGTTCACGTGCGTATGCCCGTTCACCCAGAGCACCACCTGCGGGTAGCCGAGCAGGAACTTCGCGACCTCCGGCCCGAGGATGCGCGGCCCCTTCTCACCGGCGGCAAGGCGGTCGTTGTCCATGGTGGAGATCGTGTGGTGGCTGAACAGGACCACGATCTTGTTGGCGGCCGCGGTCAGTTGCGTCTTCAGCCAGGCGAACTGCACCGGGTCCAGCGAGCCGTTGGCCAGCCCGCCCGGGTTCACGGTGTCGAGCACGATGCCGAGGATCTGATCGGACGCCTCGAACGTGTAGTACGCCGTGCCGTTCGAGCGGTTCTGCGCGGTGAAGCCGTGCCCGACGGGCGTGCCGGTCGTCGTGAAATGAGCGGCGATCGTCTCGGCGCGTGAGATCACCTTGCGCTTCGGGTCGGCGGTGACCGTGCGGGCGGGAAGGCCTTCCGGCAACGGCGTGCCGGCGAGCAGGTTGGCGGCGAAGCTCAGCCCGCTGATCGAGGCCGGGAGCCCGATGATTTTCGTGCTGCCGGTGGAGATCTTCGAGAACGCGCCGTCGAGCGGGGCGTTGCCCTGGATCAGCCCGTCGTGGTTGCCGTACGCGGCGTACCAGGAGATCCCGAGCCCGGTGGCGGTGAAGGGGCGTCGCACCGCGTCCAGCAGCCCGGGAATGCGCGGGAAGCCGTACTTGCTCATCGGGTTGTCGGCGGTCTTGCCCGCCGGCGGGCCGTCCGGATGCCAGTAGTGCGGGTCGTAGTAGCGCGGGTCGCTGTCGGCTACGCCCTCCCACTTCGACGGGTCACCGGAGTCGGCACGCACCGTGCCGCCGCCGTCGAGCAGGTCGATCGTCCAGCGCAGCTCGTTCTGCTGGCAGTTGTCGACGGCGTCGCCGGTGCTGATGGCGAACGACGGACGCTGCTTGCTGACCGGTCCGGGGCCGAGCGACCGTACGGTCGCCGCCATCGTGTCGGCGACGTGCGCGGTGAGGAACTCGTGCGGTCGATAGGCGGCGATCAGCGGCCCGTCCGGGATCGCGTCGTCGTAACGGTCGAGGAATTCGACGCGGGCCGGCGACTGGGCGTCGAGCACGTGGATGTCAGTGAGCTGGGAGAACGTGAGCAGCGGGGAGCGGCGCGACTCGCGTCCGGCCTTGGCGGCGATGCCGAGATCGGCGCGCGTGAGGTGCGGCTCGCCCGCACCGGTGACGAGTTGGACGAAGCCGCCGGTGCCCGCAGGGCCGCGCAGCAGGGTCTGGTCGAGGGTCGTCAGCGAGCTCGCGCTCGGCCCGCCCGACGCCGAGGCGGCGGGTGAGGGTGCCGGAGATGGAAGGGCCGGGTGCTTGGAACTGCTGCACGCGTCGGCGATCGCGACGGCGGGGACGATGAGCCCGGCCTGCAGAAGTGAACGTCGAGTGAACTTCACGCGCGCCATGATGCCTCGGTTAGCTGGAGCTCCCCTGGATTCTGCGAACTACGGCGCCATCGGATCGTCCTTGCCGCCGCCGGGCTGCTGCCCGAGCTGCGCCACGTCGGTCTTCAACGCGGGAGGTGCTTGCGTGGGCAGATCGGCGCTAGTGCCGACCAAGGCATTGATGCTCGCGAGCGAGTTGCCGATGGCCTGGCGGTCCGTAGGCAGGCCGCTGATGAAGGTCTGGAGGTTTCCGAGGAACTTGCCGAACTGCTGGTCGCGCTGGCCGATCAGGCTGCCGTAGCGGATCGCCGCGGTGGTCTCGGTCGCCATCGCGCTGCCAAGCCTGCTGCGCAGGAACCCCCGCCGCACCGCAGTCGCGGCATCCGCGACACCCGAAGCTGCGGCTCAGGACATCCCGCACATCCTCGGTTACGACTACCGCCATCTCCCCTCCGACATCAAGGCGGCGAAGGTCCTCGCGACCGGACAGTTCCTGAGCGACTACACCGCAACCGCGCAGAAAGTGCTCGTCTCCGCGCCGTCGATCAAAGCGATCGTGACGGCCACCGTTTCGGGCCAATCCGTCGTCCGGGCGCAAGGCGACCGGGTGACGCTGCTGCTGTTCGTCGACCAGGAGTCCGTCAAGTAGCTCAAGGGTCAGCAGACGGCGACCACGCGCATCGATCCGTTCCGCGTCCAGGTCACCATGGCCAAGGTCGGTGGCCGCTGGATGATCTCCACCCTCGAGCCGATCTGACGCTGACCAGCCGGTCGCCGCGACCGGTCACCAATCGCGCTGCTGCTGGGTCTCGCCGAGGTCGACCTGGGGGGGAACGTGGCGTTCGGGCTCGCCGATGTACACCTGGCGCGGGCGGCCGATCTTGGTCGCCGGGTCCTGGATCATCTCGCGCCACTGGGCGATCCAGCCCGGGAGCCGCCCCAGCGCGAAGAGCACGGTAAACATCTTCGGCGGAAAGCCCATCGACTCGTAGATGACCCCCGTGTAGAAGTCGACGTTCGGGTAGAGCTTGCGCTCGGTGAAGAAGTCGTCGGCGAGGGCGATCTCTTCGAGTTTCATCGCGATGTCCAGCAGCGGGTCGGGCTTGCCGAGCCGTTCGAGCACCTGGCGGGTGGCCTTCTTCACGATGGCCGCGCGCGGGTCGTAGTTCTTGTAGACGCGGTGGCCGAATCCCATGAGTCTCACGCCGGGTTCGCGGTTCTTGACCCGCTCGACAAAGCCGTGCACGTCGCCGCCGTCGGCCAGGATTCCCTCGAGCATCTCAAGGACCGCCTGGTTGGCGCCGCCGTGCAGCGGGCCGAAGAGCGCGTTGACCCCGGCCGAGACCGAGGCGAAGAGGTTGGCGTGGCTCGAACCCACCAGGCGCACCGTCGAGGTCGAACAGTTCTGCTCGTGGTCGGCATGCAGCACGAAGAGCATGTCGAGCACCTGGGCCGCCACCGGGTCGACCTCGTACGGCTGCGCCGGTACGCCGAACGTCATGCGCAGGAAGTTCTCCGCGTAACCGAGGGTGTTGTCGGGGTAGAGGAACGGCTGGCCGATCGACTTCTTGTACGCGTAGGCGGCGATGGTCGGCAGCTTCGCCAGCAGGCGGACGGTCGAGATCTCCACGTGCTCTTCGTCGAAGGGGTCGAGGCTGTCCTGGTAGAACGTCGACAGCGCGCTGACGGCCGAGGAGAGCACCGCCATCGGATGCGCGTCGCGCGGGAAGCCGGCGAAGAACCCCTTGAGATCCTCGTGCAGCATGGTGTGCTCGCGGATGCGGGACTGGAAGCTCGATTCCTGCTCCGGCGTCGGCAGCTCACCGTAGATCAGCAGGTAGGCGACCTGGAGGAACGAGCGCTGCTCGGCCAACTCATCGATGGGATAGCCGCGATAGCGCAGGATGCCGGCTTCGCCGTCGATGAACGTGATCGCCGAGGTGCAGGCGGCGGTGTTCACGAAACCGGGATCGAGGGTGACGTAGCCGGTATCGGAGAGCAGCTTGGTGATGCCGAGCCCGGACGGGCTTTCGGTGCCGGCGGTCGCCGGCAGGGTCAGCGTTTGGTCGCCGTGCTGCAGCGTGAAATCGGATCCTGCTGCGAATGAGTCGTCGGACATGTAGAGGCCCCTTTGCGGTGCATCAGCGGGTAGCTGCGAGCTTCTTGAGTTTGTCAGAGAAGCGACGCCCGGGCGCGGGCAGGAGGCGATCGGCGGATCACATCGCCGCGGCTGTCGGTTGCCTGAGACACAATGCAGCCATGAGTACTCCGTCGCCCGACGGCGCATCCGGGCCGAGCGCTGACGAGAGCGATGTCGGCTGGGGCGGGCGCGACTGGGAGCGCGATGATCCCGAGGGCGGGGACGCCGACCTCGAGCGGCTGCGCGCCGATCGCCCGCCTCACCATGAGGAACGGGAACGCTAGCCCGCCTGCAGCGTCACCGAGAGCCGGCCGCCGGCTTCCGCGCCGGCGAGGGCTTGGGCGTCGGCCGGGCTCACGGCGAGCACCACGAGCGTTCCGAGGTTGGAGTCCCCCGTGCCGGGGGAGGCGACGGCCAGCACTCGCACTTCCCGTGCGACGACCCGGGCGAGCGCTTGGCTCGCCGCTGCAGGGCCGGTGGCGCTCTCGGGAGCGGCCAGCACGTCGACGCGCAGGCCGGGGCGCAGCAGCGGCGCGACGCCCGGATCGACCAACCGGATCGGGGCGGCGACCTGCCCGGGAAGCAGGCCGTGCAGCAGTGCGGCTGAGGGCGAGGCGCTGGGCGGGGCTGGCGCGCGCTGGGCAGGCCGCAACGACGAGAGCGCGATCAGGACCGCTGCGGCTGCCAGCAGCGCGGCCAAGATACGGCGCCGCAGGTGTGCGGGCACCCACGCGCCGCGCCATCCACGCGAAGTCGTGGCGCCGCTGCTGAGGGCCAGCCTCACGGCAGCGGCGGGGCGTCAGCGGCGCACTCGCAACCCCCCGCCGCGCCCTCCGGCAAGCGGGCGATCGTGCTACCGATCAGCTGGCGCAGCCGTTCGACGTTCGCCGCGAAGAAGCGGAAGACCTCCTCGTGGGTGACGCTGCCCACATCGGCGCCGTCAGCACCGGCATCACGGTCGGTGACCAGAGCGACAGACGCGAAGCACATGCCGAGTTCCCGGGCAAGGCTCGCTTCCGGAAGGGCGGTCATGTTCACCAGCGACCAGCCGGCGCTCGCGTACCACTGCGACTCGGCCCTGCTCGAAAAGCGTGGGCCCTCGACCACCACCATCGTTCCGCCGTCGGTGACCGGCCACTCGGACTGCATGGCCGCGGCGACGGCATGGGCGCGAAGGTGCGGGCAGAACGGGTCAGCGAACGAGGCGTGGTGCGTCACCGGTCCGTCGAAGAAGGTGGACGCGCGGCCCGACGTGCGGTCAAAGAGCTGATCAGGGACGATGAGTGCTCCCGGCCCGAGCTCGGGGCGCAGCGATCCGACCGCGCACGGCGAGAGCACCTGGCGCACCCCGAGCGATGCCAGCGCCCACAGGTTTGCCCGGTACGGCACCCGATGCGGCGGGAACCTGTGGTCGCGCCCGTGCCGCGCGACGAACGCCACCCGGCGCCCGAAGACCTCCCCGATGCCGACCGGATCGCTCGTCGGCCCGTACGGAGTCTCGATCACGACGTCGGTCATCGACTCGGTCAGGGCGTAGAAGCCCGAGCCGCCGATGACGCCGATCTCGGCGCCGGCGGCTTGCTGCACGGTGGACATCCGGAAGGCCTCCTGGGGTCAGAAGGCCACGCTAGCGGGGAGTGGCAGCCTCGGGCAGTGCCGGTTGCCGGCTGTGGACAGCCGCGCGTCAGGCCGCGCTGGTGGCCTTGGAACTGCTGCCCGAGGAGCTGGAGCCGGCGCCCGAACTCGACCCCGGCGAACTGCCGGTGCTGCTCTTGGCCGCCGCGTCGGACTTCGTCTCCGACTTCGTCTCGCTCTTGGTCTCCGACTTCGACTCCGCTTTGGTCTCGGTGCCAGCCTTCTCACCGTCGGACTTGCGCTCGCTCGACCCGCCGCGGCCGTCACTGCGGCTGTCGTTGCGATAGAAGCCTGAACCCTTGAACACGACACCGACCGCGCCGAAACGCTTGCGCAGCGTGCCGCCGCAGCTGGGGCAGATGCTCAGGGACGGCTCATGGAAGCTCTGCACCGCCTCCAGATCACTCTGGCAGTCAGTGCAGACGTACTGGTAGGTCGGCACGTGGTCCTCCGCAATCAGCGCCCGATTTAGCACTCGGCAGTCTTGACTGCCAAGTGTAGTTCGTAGGCCCGGGTAGGTCAGGGCTAGGGGGTTCTTTGCTCTGTGTAACCAGCGGAGGTGCCCGCCCAATCCCGCCCGCTCGCATGACGGGCGGCGGGATGTGTCGTCGAGGTAACCGTGCGGCGTCGGTTATTAACCTGGCTTTGTTCCATCCGGAACCATGGCGACGCGGCCGGTGCCTTGACTTGCGGCTATGGGCAACGCCGCCGGCCGTACGGATCAGGCCGCGTCGTGAGCACGGTCCGCGTCGCGGGTGCGGCGGCCCATTTCGGGCGCGACCTCGACGCGGCCCTGCACCGCATCGAAGCGATCGTCCGGCACTCCCGGCGGGCGGGGGTGCGGCTGATCGTGCTGCCGCACGGCACCCTCGGGGGCAGCGTCGCGGACTCGCCCCCTGACGACCTTCCCCAGAGCTTCCGTCCGGACGATCCCATTTTCGACGAGCTGCGCACCCTCGCCGGTGACCTGATCCTGTGCCTCGGATTCACCGAGCGCGCCGGGCCGAAGCAGTTTCATGCGGCCGTCTGCCTGACCGGCGACGCCATCTTGGGCCGCCACCGGAAAGTGCATCTGCGTAAGCACGAGTCTGCCTGGTACTCGGCCGGGGATTGCTTCAACGCCTTCGACACCCCGGTCGGACGTGTCGGCATGCTGATCGACTACGACAAGACGTTTCCGGAAGCTGCTCGCAGCCTGGCGCTCGACGGCGCCTCGGTGATCGCGTCGCTGTCGGCCTGGCCGGCGAGCGTCACGCAGCGCGCCAGCCAGCTCACCTCCGACCGGCAGACCCGGCTGTTCGATCTCTACGACGTCGCCCGGGCCGCGGAGAACCAGCTCTTCGTCGTCTCCGCCAACCAGACCGGCAGCCTCGGCGAGCTGCGCTTCCTCGGCAATGCCAAGGTTGTCGACCCGGCCGGGCAGCAGCTGGCCCGCACCGGCCCGAAGGCCGGCCTCGCCTCGGCCGAGATCGACATCGACGGGGAACTCAGCAAGGCCCGCCGTCCCGTCAGTCACCTCGAGGAACGTCGCGTCGGTGCCTATCGCCTGACCGCGGGGCCGGCGCAGGCCCCGCAGCCGAGCGAGTTCGCTGCGCCGGGTCCGAACTAGGGCGTCTGCTCCAGCGTCCGGGCAGCTCCACCAACGCCGGTTGCAGCGCCCGAACGGCCGTCGGCGGCTGGCCGATGCGATGCCGTAGCGCTGCTAGACCTTCTTGGCCGTCGAAATGTCGATGGAAACGGCTGGGGGTACGGCGTGTCTCCACGACACGCCGGCATTGAAGATCAACTCCAGGATTCCCGTAGCAGATTTGACGGGAGACCTCCGGGGCGCGGCCCAGGCGATCGCGCCGCAACCGTCAGCGCTTCACGGCTGCGCGCGCAGCAGCTGGGCGCCGGCCAGGACCGCGTCCACCGCAACGTCATGCGGTTCGACCGGCACGGTCGCCAGCACCTCCTCCTCATGCACCACGGCGATCACGAACGCGCCGGCGCGCCGGCGTGCCAGCGCGCGATCGTAGGAGCCGCCGCCGCGACCCAGCCGGTGGCCGAAGCGGTCGGCGGCGAGCGCGGGCACCACGACCACGTCCGCCTCACCGAGCGAGGCGGCAGGCGCGTCCGGCGGGGGCACTCGAATGCCCAGCCGCCCGGTGACCCGCTCTCCGCTGTCGACCCGGAACTCCAGATCCCGATCGGCGAGTACTTCCGGCAGCAGCACCCGAACGCCCCGATCCCGCAGCACCTCGAGCGCCTCGCCGATGTCCGGCTCCCCGGGCAGGGCCGCGTACCCCGCGACGACCCGAGCCGCGGCGATCTCGGGAACGGCGAGCAGGGCGCGGCAGCGTTCGAGGTCATCGGCGGGACGGGCGGGCCGGGCCGCCAGCAGCCGCGCCCTGAGCGCGGCTTTCCCCTTCTCGCCCCCCATGCCGAATAGTGTGCCGACATGCCCGTCACGAAGGCTGTCATCCCCGCGGCGGGACTCGGCACCCGCTTCCTTCCCGCCACCAAGGCGATTCCGAAGGAGATGCTGCCGTCGTCGACAAGCCCGCGCTCGAGTACGTCGTCGAGGAGGCTGCGCGCGCCGGGCTCGACGACGTCCTCATCATCACCGGCCGCAGCAAGAGCGCGCTCGAGGACCACTTCGACAGCGCGCCCGAGGCTCGAGGCGGCGCTGGAGAAGAAGGGCGACCCCGAGCGCCTGGCCCGGGTGCGCGCGTCGGCGAACCTGCGCGCAGATCCACTTCGTCCGCCAGGGCGACCGCGGCCGGGCTCGGGCACGCGGTGCTGTGGCCGCCGAGCACGTCGGCGACGAGCCGTTCGCTGGTGCTGCTCGGCGACGATATCATCGACGAGCGCGACCCGCTGCTCGAGCAGATGCTCGCCGTGCGCGACCAGCACGGCGGAAGCGTCATCGCGCTGATGGAGGTCCCGCCCGAGATGGTCTCGATGTACGGCGTCGCGACCGTCGATCCCGCGCAGGCCGACCGGCAAGTACGACGTGGTGCGGGTGACGCGACCTGGTCGAGAAGCCGCCGCCGGACGAGGCGCCGAGCAACCTCGCCATCATCGGGCGCTACCTGCTCTCGCCGACGATTTTCGACGTCCTGCGCGAGACCAAGCCGGGTCGCGGCGGCGAGATCCAGCTGACCGACGCCATCAAGACCCTCGCCGGAGATCGAACCGGTGCACGGGGTCGTCTTCTCGCGGCCGCCGCTACGACACCGGCGACCGGCTGGACTACGTCAAGGCCGTCGTGCGGCTGGCCTGCGAGCGTGAAGACATCGGCCGCGGACTCTGGACGTGGCTGAAGGAGTTCGTGCGTCCGGCGGTCCTGAAGCGGCAGCGTCGCGAGACCGGTCCGAGCGGCGTGTCATGAAGTCGGTCGACCAGCACCTGGCAGACGTGCTCGCGGCGGTGCGTCCGCTGCCGCCGCTGCCGCTGCCGCTGGTCGACGCGCACGGGCTGCATCCTGGCCGAAGACGTGGTCGCGCCACGACGCCGCTGCCGCGGCTTCGACAACTCGGCGATGGACGGCTACGCGGTGCGGCTGGAGGACGTCGCCTCGGCCACGCCGGAGACCCCCGGTGACGCTGCCTGTGGTCGGCGACATCGCGGCCGGCAGCAACACCGGCATCACGGTCCAGCCCGGGCTCTGCGCCCGCATCATGACCGGCGCGCCGCTCCCGCCGGGCGCCGACGCGATCGTCCAGCTGGAGTGGACCGACGGCGGCACGCCCGATGTCGTCATCACGCAGGCGCCGCGACCCGGGCAGCACATCCGCCGTGCCGGGGAGGACCTCGCGGCGGGCGACCTCGTGCTCCCGCCGGTACCTACCTTGGCGCCGCGCAGATCGGCCTGCTCGCCGCGGCGGGCCGGGCGTCGGCCGTGTGCGGCCCCGCCCGCGCGTGGTCATCGTGTCCACCGGCACGAACTGGTCGAGCCGGGCGACCCGCTCGGCCCGGGACAGATCCCCGATTCCAACAGCTCGCATGCTCACGGCGGCCGCGCAGGAGGCCGGCGCGATCGCCTACCGGGTCGGGCTGGTCGCGCGACGACCCGGCGCTGCTGCTCGACGACGCTCGAGGACCACCTGATCCGCGCCGACCTGCTGATCACATCGGGCGGGGTGAGCGTCGGCGCGTACGACGTCGTCAAGGAAGTGCTCTCGCGGCTCGGTACGGTCTCGTTCGACAAGGTGGCGATGCAGCCGGGGATGCCGCAAGGATTCGGGACGCTCGGCGCGGAGCAGATCCCGATCCTCACGCTGCCGGGCAATCCGGTGAGCGCGATAGTCTCGTTCGAGGTCTTCGTACGGCCTGCGCTGCGCCGCATGCTCGGGGCCGACGTCCTGCTGCGGCCACAGGTGACAGCCCAGGCGGGGGAGCTGCTGACCTCGCCGGCAGGCCGCCGATCGTTCCTGCGCGGGATCGTCGAGCGGCATCCGAGCGGGCGGTTGACGGCACGGTCGGCAGGCGAGCAGGGTTCCCACCAGATGGCGGCGCTGGCCGCATGCAACGCGTTGCTGATGGTTCCGGAGGACCAGACCCGGGTGGAGCCAGGAGGTTCGGTGCTCGCTCTCCTGTTGGAGCGGAGGGGCCGGTGACGGAGGGGACGCCGGGCCGGCTCACGCACGTCGATGAGCGCGGCGCCGCGCGGATGGTCGATGTCGGCGGCAAGGAGGTCACCGCGCGCGTGGCGGTGGCGGCCGGACGCTTGCTGGTCTCGCCTGAAGTCATCGAGCTGCTGCGCGCGGACGGGGTGCCCAAGGGCGATGCGCTCGGGGTCGCCCGGGTGGCCGGCATCCTGGCCGCCAAGCGCACCCCGGATCTCGTGCCGCTGTGCCACCCGCTTCCCATTTCCGGGGTCGAGGTGGACCTGGAACTGGCTGACGATGCCATCGAGATCCGGGCCCGCGTGCGCACGACCGGGCGCACCGGCGTCGAGATGGAAGCGCTGACGTCCGTCGCCGTCGCCGGGCTGACGCTGCATGACATGGTGAAGGCCGTCGATCCGGGGGCGGTGATGACGGACGTCCGGGTGCTGAGCAAGTCCGGCGGCCGCTCCGGGGACTGGGAGCGCGGCGATACGCCGGCGCATCGTCATGCCGAGCCTTTTTCGTCTCCGGCGGTGCACGTCGCCGGTGTAACCCCGGGGCTGCCGAACGGGGCGCTTGCGCGCGTCATCACGGTGTCCGACCGCGCGCACAGCGGAGTTCGGGGTGACGCTTCGGGCCCGCTGCTCGCCTCGTTGCTGGCCGACATCGGATTTCTGGTGGACGGGGTGACCGTCGTTCCGGACGAGGCTGACATCGTCGCCGACGCGCTACGCGATGCCGTAGCCGCGGGTATCGATCTTGTGGTCACGACCGGCGGCACGGGCTTTTCGCCGCGCGACGTCACCCCCGAGGCCACCCTGCGCGTTCTCACGCGGGAGGCGCCCGGGCTGGTCGAGATGCTGCGGGCGGCCGATCGCGAGCGGGTGCCGACCTCGATCCTCTCGCGCGCCGTCGCGGGGATCGCGGGAGGGAGTGTCATCGTGAACCTGCCCGGGTCCACGGGTGGTGTCCGCGACGGGGTGACGGTGCTGGCTCCCGTGATCGGACACGCGATAGCGCAAGTACGCGGTGGGGGTGACCACGGCTGAGCGCTTCGGGCTGGCCGGCCAGACTCGCCGACGGGGCGGTGGGCGTGCGCCCGCTCCGGCTGCGTGACGGTGCGTCCTGGGTCGAGGTCCGCACGCGCAACGAGGACTGGCTGGTGCGCTGGGAAGCGACGCCTCCCGGCTTCGACAACCCGCGCCTGTCGTGGAACGACCGCCAGTCCATCGGCATCTACACGGCCATGTTCCGCAGCCTTCGTCGGCAGGCACGGGAGGGCAGCGCGTTACCGTTCGCCATCACCTACCAGGGTCGTTTTGCCGGGCAGTTGACGGTCGGCAACGTGGTGCGCGGGGCGTTCAACAGTGCCTACGTGGGCTACTGGGTGGACGAGGCGGTGGCTGGACGCGGGGTGATGCCGACGGCGCTCGCGCTCGTTGTCGATCATTGCTTCGGTCCCGCGCGGCTGCACCGTATCGAGGCGAACATCAGGCCCGAAAACGTTGCCAGCAAACGGGTTGTGGAGAAGCTCGGGTTCCGCGACGAAGGTTTGCATCGGCGCTACCTCGCGATCGACGGCGCCTACCGTGACCACATCGGCTACGCGGTCACGACAGAGGACGTTCCGGAAGGCATGTTGCGCAGGTGGCACAGGGTGCGCCAGCAGCAGTCCTGATCGCGACACGCCGCCCAGCGTGCGTGGTATATCACCGCTCCCGACTTAGCGTTTGAGGCAGGCTCCGTCAGGTGACGGGCCGCTAGCGGAAGTTCGCCGCCGGAGGGCCAATGAGCGCAGTCATCTGGTGCGGCATCGTGGCTGTCTGGGTCTTCGTGCTCATACCTACCTGGGTACGCCGAGGTGACCTTCACTGGCACCGCGGCACTGTCGGCACCGCTGCTGTTGCCGACGGCCCGGCTGAGAAAACTTCCGGGAAGGCGGGCCGCCGTGAGCGCGCCACCGGTCGGCGGCTGCTGCGCCGCTCCCGTGATGATTCGTCCATCGAGGTGGAGGCCATGGCCGAGCAGGATGCGCATTCCCCAACAGAAAGCCGGGTTCTCGCGGCTTCCGCGCCGCGCGCCCGAGTAGCCGCCGCGCCGAGCTCCGGCCGGCTCGGCAGCAGCGTTCGTGCCAGTTTCGGTACCGGCCCCAAGGGCTCGGGCCGCAAGAAGCCTCCGCTGCGCGTGCGCCGCGCCCGCCGCCTCGTCGTCCTCGCGGCTCTTGCGCTCGGCACCCTCCTGGCCGCGATCATCAGCGGCGGCCTGCTCGTCGTCGCCAACGTCATCTTCGACATCACCCTGATCGCCTACGTTCGTCACCTTCGCAACGTTGCCCGTGCCCGCGCTGCGCGTGCCGCCCGTGAGAAGCGGGCCCGCGCCGCTCGGGTTGCGTGGGAAGAGGCGTCGGCTCAGGAGCGGGCGAGCGCCCTCGACGGCTGGCGCGCGCCCGTCACCGAGCCAGCGGCGATGCCCGCGACCGAGCTGTACGAGTCGGCGGATGCGCCCTTCGTCGATGAGGAGCTCGAGTACCCCGCGGACGAGGTTGCCTACGCCGCGGACGAGGTCGCTGCCGAGCCCGCCGAGATCGACCTGAACACCCTCGAGCAGCCGGCGCTGATCGACCTCACTGACGCTCCTACCGAGGAGCTCATCGCCGCCCAGGCCAGCTGAGCGTCTGACCTGCGCGCCTGCCGCTCGACTGCCGTCGCGCAGGGGCCTGCGTGGTACGTTCGACAGGCTTTCCGGGGGTGTAGCTCAGCCTGGTAGAGCGCCTCCCTCGCACGGAGGAGGCCAGGGGTTCGAGTCCCCTCACCTCCACCGAATATCTGCTCAGGCTTCCGCCTTTGAGCTGAGGGTCCGTGGAACCTGTCTCGAGGGTCGCCTCCGCAGTCCCAGGTCACGGATCTTGGGACAACAGCCATGCTTCAGTGTTCGATGACCTCAAAGTTGAAGTACGAGGCGAAGCGCGGCGTCGACGCGCCGCAGTTCCTCGAAGGTCAGATGACCGGCGAGGCTGCCGAGTCGGCCGGGGTCGATGGCTGCTGTTTGTTCTGCAAGGACGCGGGTGGTGATGCCGTGCAGTTCGATCTCGGGCCGGAAGCTGGCTGCACGAGCGGACATTGAGGTTGGGGCGACGAGCCATGTCGATAGCGGAAGTGCGTCCGATTGCACGACGACCGCGTACCGGGCACCGGATTGTTCGTGGCCACGCGTGCTGCGATTTGGCCGCAGGCTGAAGACGTCACCACGCACGCAGCGTCTCCATGTCGCGAAGGACTTGGGCGGCCTCGGCGCGGTCTGCCGGGTCTGCTGCCAGCGCCTTCGCCTCAGCGGTCAGTCGTTGAGCGGCTCGTTGGCGGGCAGCGTCGATCAATGCCGAACGCACCACAGTCGACACGGTGGCGCCGTCGGCGGTGAGGGCGTCAAGCGCCCGTTGGGCGTCCTCGTCGGGGCGGAACGTGATCGTCTCAGCCATGGCGGCAATGTAACACGCGACGTAAGACAAGGTGTAGCGGCAGCCCCACCGCAAACGCGGCAACGAACACGGCCAAGGGGATGTTCAGCCAGATCCAACTCATCACAACCGGCAGCTTGAGTCGTTGATCGCTGCCGTCTCACTTCCTGCGCCCAGCCTTGTTCCGGGGGGTTGTGTGCCAGTCGTGCGACACCTATGACATCGACCGTGCCGGCACCGACTAGGGGCAGGTGGCTCCGCCGAAGCGGAGGAGACGGCAGTAGGTGCTCTGCGTCACCAGCCACTTGCCGCCGGCCAGGGCGGCCGTTCCGTTCTGCTTGCCGTAGGCGGCGCCTTGGCTGTAGGTCGGCGTGAACTGCACGACCGCATGCGTGGGGTCGGTGAAGACGATGTCGCCGGTCGTGACGGTGATGGTGTCGAAGGCGGTCGGGAAGTTGCGGTGGACCTGATCCACGGCGCTGTGCAGCTTTTCACCGTCCTGCACCGTTGCGAGCCCGTGGTAGATGTCGCCGCCCGCCGGGGCATGGGTGAACGCGTTCTCGAACGCGGCGCGGACCGCCTCGACGGCTGCTGGGCGATCGGCCGGCTGCATTCCCGGCTTCGGCAGCTTGATGGGCTGGGGCTGGCATTGGCTGAGGTATTGCGTGCGGCCCGCCGGTATCTGCACCTGCTGTAGGACCTTGCCGGCTGCGTCATATGCGGTGAGCGTTCCCGCGGCCTGCGAGCCGCTGAGCGCCAGGGCGACGAGGCCGTGCACGGGAGAGGCGGCGTCCCTGCTGGATCCGATCGCGAGCTGGAGATGGTCGACGTCACCGGCGGCCTTCGCGATGACCACCTGGACGGGATGGCCCTCGTCCGTTCCTTCAGTGATGCTGTTGAGCACGGACAGGTGGCTTCCTGGCCCGATGCCGATGTTCTGCGTGACCTCACGGGCGGCGATGGAATCGGTGGACAGCTCCAGGGCCAGCTGCGAGGTGGGTTGGCACCAGTCCGGAATGCACTGGGTACGGCGACACCGGGACTCAAGAGCACACGGTGCTGAACTTTCCGGACTGGGTGGGCGGAAATCCGGCGCTGCTGACACGTGACAGCTCCGGCGCTGATGGCAGCGGCCAGTACCGCGCAACGCTCGTCCTACCGGTCGGGTCGGCGCCCGGTCCCTGGTTTGCCAAGATTCGTGCCGTCGACAAGGCCGCCAACCAGGTTTAGCTGTCGGCGACGGTGAACGTCGCCGACAGCAGGCCGATTACCGATGCGCCGGGCCTCACCGACGGCGCCGTGACGGCAGGCCCGACGCCCTCCACCAGGACGGTGTCCCTGCACCTGCAGTCGACCCGTGACGAGGTCAGCGCTGTCGCGGTGGGGATCACCGATCCCAACGGCATCGATGTCGGGCCCAATCTCACGCTGTCGCGCGGCACAGCCACGGACGGGATCTGGCAAGCAACGGTCGATGTGCCGGGCGGTGTGGTCGGCAACTGGTCGCTCAACAGTGTTGGCGTCATTGATCGTCTCGGCGTCCGGCGGGTGCTGCCGGACAGCGACCTGTCCAAGATCACCGATCGCACCTGGACGACCAGCTAGCGCCAATCCCCGAAGGACAGCTGGCTCCACCCAAGCGCAGCAGGCCGCAGTAGACCCGACCACTCGCTGAGCCGCTGGGCCTCGTCTGATATCCCATCCCCATGAACTACCTGCCGAGTGACGAGGTTGCGCAGATCCGCTCGAAGATCGACCACCCGGTGATCGACAGTGACGGGCACCTGATCGAGTACATCCCGGTCGTGCGGGATTTCATCGCCGAGGACTTCGGCAAGGACATGGCGGCGCAGTTCGATCGAATCACGCGATCAGCCGCCGGCCGGGTCGCGTTTCCCACCCAGCAAGAGCGCCGGCGCAACGGCATCTTCAGCACCGCGGTGTGGGGCATCCCCACCGAGAACACGCTGGACCGGGCGACGGGCATGCTGCCGGACCTGATGTATCAGCGCCTCGACGAGTTCGGCATCGACTTCGCGGTCCTGTATCCGACGTACGGGCTCACGGTGACGGCGCTGCCGAACGATGAGCTGCGGCGAGCATTGGCGCGCGGCCTGAACCGTTACTACGCCGAGGCGTACGCGGGTTATCGGGATCGGCTCGAGCCCGTTGCCGCCATCCCCACCTTCACTCCCGAGGAAGCCATCGCCGAGCTGGACTACGCGGTCGGCGAGCTCGGGCTGAAGGCCGTCATGATGAGCGGCGCGGTCCCGCGTCCGCTCGGCGGACCCGAGACTCCGGGCGGCGCGAAGTGGGTCGACACGTTGGCGCATGATTCGCTCTACGACTACGACCCCGTCTGGCGCCGGTGTGAGGAGCTGGGCGTCGTGCCCACCTTCCACGCGGGAGCGCAGGGCTGGGGCAGCCGCATGTCGACCACCAACAACTCCTACAACCAGGTGGGCAACTTCGCCACGGCCGACGAAGCGATCGCCCGCTCGCTCATCTTCGGCGGCGTCCCCAAGCGCTTTCCCACCCTGACGTTCGCCTTCCAAGAGGGCGGCGTCGCGTGGGCCACCGAGCTGCTCGGAAATCTGCTCGGCCATTGGGGAAAGCGCAATCTCGCCGCCATCGCGCACAACGACCCGGCGAAGCTGGACAAGTCCCTGCTCGCAGAACTGTTCGCCAGGCACGCGAAGGGCCGGTCCGCCGAGCGCCGCGATGAACTCTTCAACGACCTCGCCATGCTGTCGGACCCCGATGAGCTCCCCGGCGACATCGACATGTTCGGCGAGTCCGGATTCACCAGCGCGCAGGAAATCATCGACGTCTTCAGCGAGCGCTACTTCTTCGGCTGCGAGGCCGACGATCCCATGAACGTGCTGGCGTTCTCCCGGAGCCTGAACCCGGGCGGGGTGACGCTACCGGCAATCTTCGCCTCCGACGTGGGCCACTGGGACGTGCGCGACATGCGCGAGGTCCTGCCCGAAGCGTATGAACTGGTCGAGCACGGCCAGATCACCGAGGAAGACTTCGCGCACTTCGTCTTCCTCAACCCGGTCAAGCTCTGGACCTCCATGAACCCCACGTTTTTCACGGGGACTAGCGTCGAGGCGGCGGTGGAGAAGCTCCGGGCATGAGGGGGGAACCTGATGCACGACCTGGTGATTCGCGCCGGAACGGTCGTCGACGGGACCGGGGGTGCGCCGAAGGTGGCGGACGTCGCCGTGCAGGACGGCCGCATCGTCGAGGTGGGACGCGATGTGGGAGCCGGGCGCCGGGAGCTGGATGCCGACGGGCTGCTGGTGACGCCGGGGTGGGTGGACATCCATAGCCACTACGACGGTCAGGCGTTGTGGGACCCGGTGCTCGAGACGTCGGCGGCGCATGGCGTGACCACCGTCGTCATGGGCAATTGCGGCGTCGGGTTCGCGCCGGTGCGTCGTGATCAGCAGGCGTGGACCATCGCCCTCATGGAAGGGGTGGAGGACATCCCGGCGGCCGTACTCGAGCAGGGTCTCGGCTGGGAGTGGGAATCCTTCCCGCAGTACCTGGACGCGCTGGACGCCGCGTCTCACGTCATCGACATTGCCGCCCAGGTGCCGCATGCGCCGCTGCGGGTCTTCGCGATGGGGGAGCGCGGCATCGATCACGAAGAGCAGCCCACGGCGGACGAGATCGCGCTCATGGGTCGCGTTGCGGCGCAAGCGATCGAGGCCGGGGCGGTGGGCTTCAGCACCTCACGTTCGAAGAACCATCGCGCCTCCGACGGGCGCATCACGCCCTCGTACTCAGCGGGTGAGGCCGAGCTCTTGGGCATCGCGGAGGCGATCGGGCGCACCGGCAAGGGCGTCTTCGAGCTGAACGTCGAGAACTGGGACATCGATGCGGAGCTCGCGCTCATGCGGCGGATGTGCGAGGTCAGCGGGCGACCGCTCTCGGCAGCGCTCCTGCAGCGGCCCGGCCAGCCGGCCGACAACTACCGGCGAGTGCTCGACGGGCTGAGCAAGGCCGCGGCCGACGGTCTGGACATGTGGGCTCAGGTGGCGCCGAGGCCGACCGGTCTGCTGATGTCCTTACGTGGCAGGGTGAATCCGCTCGCGGCCGCACCGGCGTATCCAGGAGCTGGCCCGCCAGGGGCTCGACGGTCTGCCGGCGCGGCTGGCGGATCCGGCCACCCGGTCACGCATTCTGTCCGAGCTGGACGCGGCCGGCGACGCGAACGTCCTGACGCGCATGCGGGTGGCCTTCGAACTGGAAAACCCCGGGCGCTACGACCTTTCCCTGGAGTCGACGCTCGCAGCCCGGGCGCAGGCCTGCGGAGTAAGCGTCAACGAGCTTGCCTACGACGTGCTGGCGGCCGGCGAACTTCGTTTACGTGCCGGTCTCGAACTATGTCGAGGGCGACCTTCACGCCGTTCACGAGATGCTCCTGCACGAACGCACCGTGCCGGGTCTCTCCGACGGCGGCGCCCATTGCACGATGATTGCCGACTTCGACTATCCGACCTTCCTGCTGAGCTACTGGGCGCGTGACGTCGCCGCCGATGAGCGGCTGCCGGT
This sequence comes from uncultured Actinomycetota bacterium, assembly GCA_963765845.1. GTDB lineage: Bacteria > Actinomycetota > Actinomycetes > Frankiales > Frankiaceae > DATAZK01. The sequence continues at coordinate 109,872 of CAVXYJ010000006.1, read as the reverse complement.
CGAGGTCGTCATCAAGCAGCAGTGCGCCGACACTGCGGCGCTGCTCGGGTTCTCCGACCGGGGCGTGCTCGCCGCTGGCAAGCGAGCTGATCTCAACCTGATCGACCTGGCGGCCGTCGGTTCCACCTATCCCGCCATGCGCACAGACCTGCCCGGTGGGGGCTCCCGCCTCGTCGGTCAGGGGAAGGGTTACGTCGCGACCCTGGTGGCCGGTGAGGTGACTTTCGAGCATGGCCGGCACACGGGCGCGGCGCCGGGACGGCTGGTTCGCAGCACCGCCTCATGAGCGCACGGGAGGAGATCACTGCGGCGGCCTGGGCCGACTTCTGCCGGCGGATCGCGGTGCTCGGCGAGCAGGTCCACAACGAGGCGCCGACGGCTGCTGCCGCCGCAGAGGGCGTGCACCATCTGGCGAATCAGGTCGCCTGCTGGCTGACGTACGCGATCGGGCATACCGATCCGGCGCGTCCGGCGCTGTTTCGCAGCAGCGACCCGGTGTACCAGTGGGGCGGACCGAACGCCGACCAGGTGGCCCGCAGGGCGGCGATCGACGGATCGGGCACGTACCGGCTCGTCGGCAGCATGGGCACCTGCGAGGAGTTCGTCCTGCAAATGAAGGCGGGTACGGCGCAAAGCGGGGGAGCCGGGATCGCTCGCGAGATTTCCGCGTCGTCGCTCGGACTTGGACCGGGTGACCGGATCGACCTGCTCCTGCGCGCCGGGGAATCGCACGGTTCCTGGGTCGATCTGCCGCCCGACACCGCGTTCGTGCACATCCGCGACTACTACTTCGATTGGCAGCCCGGCGAACCCGCCACCTTCGTCCTGGAACGTGTCGATGACCCGGGCGGGCCGAAGCCGGCTCGTACCTCGGAGCGGGTGAGCGCGATGCTCGCCGACGCGGCCCGCGAGATCGAGCACTCTTTCGCGTTCTGGTCGGGATATCAGGAGCGAATGCTCAACGGCCAGGCGGCGAACTCCTTTACCCAGCCGGCTGGAGCGGCGGGCGGCGTGCAGGCGATCGCCTACGCGCATGCCGGCGTCGCGCTGGCTGCGGACGAGGCACTCGTGGTCGAACTCGACGCCGAGGCGGCACCACTCTGGGACGTCCAGCTCTACAACCGTCCCTGGTATGAGGCGCTCGACTTCGCGTATCGGAGCACGAGCACGAACCATCGCATGGCCGAGCGGGAGCGGGACGCGACGGTGAGAATCGTCATCGCCGCTCGCGATACGGGGGCGGCCAACTGGCTGGACACCGAGGGCCGCGACAGCGTGCTCGCCACCGTCCGCTGGTGGAACGCCGCCGCGACGCCCTCCGTGCGCGCGCAGGTATTGCCCGTCTCAGACGTCAGCGGACCGGTCAGCCCCGAGCAGCGGCGCGCCCAGATCAGCCGCCGCGCCGCTCACGCTGCCTGGCGATACCGCACCTGAACGGGTCGACGCATGCCAGCAGTGTCAGTCATCGCTGACGCGAGTGACGGCTAACGGTTGCGCGCTTGAACTGACGAAGTTTGACCCCCGTGTGACCGATCGGCTTCCCGTCGAGCAGAGTGGTCAGCATGCCCTCTCCTTCGGCTGGTCCCGTCGTCGTCGGGATCGACGGTTCAGACGCCTCCCACGACGCCCTGCGCTGGGCAGCTGACTATGCCAAGATCAGCAAGCTCCCGCTCAAGGTGGTCATCGCGTGGCACATGCCCACCGGCTTCGGCTTTCCGATGGCAGGGCTGCCGGAGGATTACAACCCCGCTGACGACGCTGTGCAGATCCTCAACGACACGATCCGTGACGTGATCGGCAGCGACACCTCAGTGCCGATCTCGACGGAGGTGATCGAAGGTCCTCCGGGTTCGGTGCTCATCGAAGAATCAAAGGCGGCGTCCCTCCTGGTAGTCGGAAGCCGTGGCCACGGCGGCTTCGCCGGGCTGTTGCTGGGCTCCGTCAGCGAGCATTGCGCGGCCCACGCGAGCTGCCCCGTGCTGATCCAGCGGCATCGAGGCGCCGCTGACGGGCGTTAGCGCTGTGGCGTACGCGCGGGAGAGCCTCCCGGTGCTGCACCTGAATGCGCCCGAGATCTGGCAGGACATCCACGGCCCGCTGCGGGAGGCGCGGGAAGCTGCGCCATTCGGGGTGTCGGGTGAGGGCGCGATCCACGTGTTGCGCGATGCAGAGGTCGAGGCGTGCCTGCGCGACCCCCGTTTCCTCGCGGCGGATCTGATGGCGCTCAACGGCCTGCGCAGCGGACCGCTGTGGGAGTGGTGGAACTCGGTCATGTTCAGCAAGAATCCGCCCGAGCACACCAGGCTGCGCAAGCTCGTGAGCCGAGCGTTCACCCCGCGCTCGGTCGAGCGGCTGCGGCCGCAGATTGCCGAGCATGTCCGCACGATCCTGGCGCCGGGGCTCGCGGAGGGCCGTTTCGACGCGCAGGGTGACTTGGGGCATCGGCTGCCGCTGGCCGTGATCTCGGATCTGCTCGACATTCCCGAGGCCGACCGCGCGATGTTCGGCCAGTGGACCAACAAGCTCGGGCTGGCATTCAGCGCGATACGTGATCCGCTCATCCATCAGGAGATCGAGGACGCGCTCGCTCAGCTCGACGCGTATGTGAAGGGGCTGGTCGCGCAGCGGCGGCGTTCGCCGGGAGAGGACCTCCTGTCAGCGCTCATCCAGGTCGAGGAAGCCGGCGACCGGCTGAGCACGGATGAGATGGTGGCGCTCACCGAGAACCTGATGTTCGCCGGGCACGACACGACGCGGGGTGCTCTGGCGGCCATGGCGGTGCTGTTCGCCCGCCATCCCGATCAGCTGGCCGCGGTCGCCGCTGATCACGGGCTGATTCCTGGTGCCGCCGAGGAAGTCCTGCGCTACGAGCCGATCACGTTCGGCACCGCGCGGCTGGCCAGCGAGGAGATCGCGTTCGCCGGGCTGGTGATCGGCGAAGGTGAGCCGGTGGTCCTGTGCCTGACCGCAGCCTGCCGTGACCCGCGGCGTTACGCCGACGCCGACCACTTCGACGTGCAGCGCGAGGACGTGAAGTCGACAACGTTCGGCGCCGGCATCCACTTCTGCCTGGGTGCCAACCTGGCGCGGGTCGAGCTTGAAGAGGCGATCCGGGTTCTGGCCCGGCCCGGGATCTCGCTCGGGCTGCTGGACGAGCCGCGCTGGGTGCCGCTCGCCCAGATCCGCTGCTACGAGCCGCCGGTGTGGGTGAGCGTCGGCTAGGTCTGGCTTAGCCGAAGGTCCGTCTGAGCCCAGGTGCGTCGGGCGTTTCCCGCCAATCGGCGAGCAATTCCTCATATTCGGTGGGGGTGCCGAAGAAGAAGCCGCCTTGCCTCGCACGCGCGTCGGGATGGCCTTCGTTGTTGTAGTAGCCCGGTGTGCAGCTGTTGGCGGTGTCGACGTTCGTCGCGCTGCGAGCCAGGATGGTGTCGACCCATCCCTGCTCGGCCGCCTCCTCGGCTTCGAACTGCGTGACGCCACCTTCCAGCGCTTGGGCAATGACCTAGCGCGGCGTGCTGGGCCTGCTCGTCGAACATGTAGACGAAGTTCACCGTGAAGCCAGCCTGGGCGATGCCCATCACGAAGCAGTTGGGGAAGCCGTGCACGTGCAGGCCGTGCAAGGTGCGCACGCCCTCGGCCCACTTCTCGGTCGAGGGTCAGCCCGTCGCGGCCGATGAGCTCGAAGCCGGCGCGCCGGGTGTAGTCGGTGCCGACCTCGAAGCCGGTCGCGATAGATCAGGCAGTCGAGCTCGTACTCCGTGCCGTCGACCACCACGCCGTGCTCGGTGATGCGCTCGACGCCCTGGCCGTGCGTGTCGACGAGGGTGACGTTGGGCCGGTTGAAGGTGGCGCAGGTACTCGTCGTGGAAGCAGGGTCGCTTGCAGAACTGGCGGTACTCAGGGCTTCAGCGCCTCGGCGGTCGCCGGGTCCTCGACGATCGCGTCCACGCGCGCGCGGATCTGCTCCATCTTCTCGAAGTCGGCGAGTCTCAAGCGCTGCCGCGAGCTCCTCGGGCGTCATGGCCGTCGGCGTCGCTTGACCAGCACTGGCCGATGAGCTTGCGGATGATCGTCGGTCCAGCCGTCGTTCGACCAGGTCTTCCTCGGCGAACCCGCCGGCGGTGAAGATCTGGAAGTTGTCCATGCCGGTCGCTGCTGCCAGCCGGGCTCGAGGCGCTCGCCCAGTCCGGATCGGTCGGCCGGTTGCCGCGCACGTCGATCGACGAAGGCGTGCGCTGGAAGACGTAGAGCTGCTCGGCCCACTTCGCCCAGATGCGGGACGCACTGCACCGCGGTCGCGCCGGTGCCGATGATGCCCGACGCGCTTGTCCGGCAGGCTTGTGCAGCCCGCCGTTCGAGTCGCCGCCGGTGTACTCGTAGTCCCAGCGGCTGGTGTGGAAGGCGTGGCCGCTGGAAGTCGTCGATGCCGGGGATGCCCGGCAGCTTGGGCCGGCTGCAGCGGAGCCGTTCGCCAGGCACGACGAAACGCGCCCGCATGCGCATCGCCGCGGTTGGTGCGGATCGACCCAGCGCGAGTCGCTTCGTCCCAGCGCACCTCGGTCACTTCGGGTCTGGAAGCAGGCATCGCGGTAGAGGTCGAAGCGTTCGGCGATGCGACGGCAGTGCGCGAAGATCTCCGGCCCGTGCGAGTACTTCTCGACCGGGATGTAGCCGACCTCCTCGAGCAGCGGCAGATAGACATAGGACTCGATGTCGCAGGCGATGCCCGGATAGCGGTTCCAGTACCAGGTGCCGCCGAAGTCGCCGCCCTTCTCGATCAGGCGAATGTCCTCGACGCCGGCTCGCGCAGCCGTGCGCCCGCCAGCAGGCCGCCGAAGCCGCCGCCGATGATGGCGACGTCGACCTCGTCGATCAGCGGGTCGCGGGTGAAGTCCGGATCGGCCCAGGGATCCTCGGCGAACCGCGCGTAGGGTCCGGCCGTCTCGACGTACTGGCTGATGCCGTCGGAGCGGAGCCGGCGGTCGCGCTCCTGGCGGTACTTCTGGCGTAGCGCCTCGACATCGAGGTCTGATTCGAGCGGGGCAGGGGACACCCGACGGAGCGTAGCCGCGACCGCAATCCCACCGCGATGGGCCGGCCGCGGACGGCTCGAACGCCAGTGGCAGGATCCCGGTTTGCCGCTGGCAACGACGTTTCGAGCAGGAGACACATCATGACCGCTCCGCAGACGCCCCTCCCCGACACCATGCAGGCCTGGCAGGTCGTGCGCTACGGCTCGCCGGTCGAAGCGCTCGAGCTCAACACGGTGGCGATGCCGGCTCCGGGCCCTGGAGAATTCCTCGCCCGGACCTCGAAAACCGTCCTGAATTACAACGAGGTCGACGGTTGCCGCGGCCGCTACCTCACGATCAATCCACCGATTCCCTACACGCTGGGCATGGAGCTGGTGGGGCACGTCGTAGCGGCCGGAGCGGGCGCCGAGCATCTCGTCGGCCGGCGCATCATGGGTATCGCCACCGGTGCATTCGGTGCCCACGCCGAGTACGTCGTCGGCCGGGCGGATTCCGCCTTCGACGTGCCCGAGGAACTCGACGACACGAGTGCGGCTGCCTTCTACTTCCCCTTCCATCTGGCCTACCTCGGGCTGCACGAGCGCGGCAAGCTGCAAGCCGGTGAGACAGTGCTCATCCACGCGGCGGCCGGCGGTGTCGGCTCGGCGGCGGTGCAGCTGGCGAAGGCCGCGGGTGCTCGCGTCATCGCGACGGCGGGCTCTGAGCAGAAGCTGGACTTCGCCCGCGCGCAAGGTGCCGACGTCGCCATCAACTACCGGAACGGTTTCTCAGCCGCCGTCATCGAGGCCACCGACGGCCAGGGGGTCGATGTCGTCTTCGATGGCGTCGGAGGCGAGGTCATGATGGAGTCGCTGCAGGTCCTGCGCCGCGGTGGCCGCCACCTCGTCGTCGGGTTCGCCAGCGGCATCGAGGCCGAAGAGGTGCCGATGGTGAACGGCCGCAAGCTGTGCTTCGGAGGGTTCTCGCTGGTCGGCGTGATGCTTGCCTACGGCGAAAGCCCGCCCATCGGCTACGGCACCAACATGACGCCGTACTCCGTCGGGCTGCAGGTTCACGAGCGTCTGGTCGGGATGCTGCGGGCCGGGCAGATCCGGCCCTTGGTCAGCGAGACGTATGGCTACACCAAGTTGCCGCAAGCCCTGCTACGCATGGAAGATCGCGGCACCGTCGGTCGCGTCGTGGTGGACTTCCACGCGTAGCAAGGCTAGCGCTCGCTAGCTCACTGGTAGGTGTTCGTCAACTTCACGACGTTCTTCGGGTCGCAGTTGTAGATGCCGTTGTTCGGCCGGGTCACGCCCTTGTCGTAGACGAAGCCGTTCGGCGTGACGTCCATCATCACGTAGCAGGTCGTCTGGTGCGGGTTCGCCGGGTCGGTGTTACGCGGGGGGAACAGGCCACCGGCGGTCCACGCCTTCTCCGTGCCCGCCTTCTGCAGGACGCAGGCCTGGGTGAGGTCGTTACCGCAAGCCGTGGCGGACTTCGCCCAGAGCGTCCATGCGTTGAAAGCGAGCGCCGTGAAGTCCGTGTACATCGGTTTGGCCGTACCGGCGCTCATGATGCTCTTGATCTGCTTGACGAGCGGGTTGTCGTTCATCTCGAACGGCAGGTGGCTGAAGTACTGGTAGGTCGGCTGGGTTAGCCCGACGCTCTTCACCGCCGCGATCGTCGCCGGCTCGTAGTAGGCGTTTCCGAGCAGCATCCAGGTCAGATTCAGCCCGACGTCCTTGATGGCGCTCAGCTCCGGCGCGATGGTGCCGGCGTTGCTGGTGGCGTTCATGTACCCGCCGGCGCCGGAGGTCTTGATCTCCTCCATGTACGGCCGAAAGTTCGCCACCAGCGGCGGGCGCTCGGAGTAGTCGGCGACCTTGAAGCCGATGTCCTTGACGGCGTCACGGGTGCGTAGCCCCTGCGCGCGCAGTGACGAGGTGTTGCTGCTCCCGACCGCAATGCCGGACTTCAGGCTCTGCGGATACTTCAGGGCGAGTAACCGGAACGGGCCGATCTGGAACTCGTTGGCGGGGTTGGGTGTCGCCTGGACCTGCAGGCCGGCGGCCACCGCCGGCGGCGAGACCGAGTAGGACGGGATCTCACCGAGCTTGCATTTCAACCGCGGCGTCACGCCCGGCGCGTCGAGCCCGTTGCCGTTGCCGACGAGCATGAACTCCTTCTGGCACGCCTGAATCATCTGCTGGGCGACGTTGAACAGCTTGGCGTCGTACGTCGTGAGCACGAGCTTGCGCCCGTTGATGCCGCCTGCGGCGTTGCACCACTTCACGAACGCTTGGCCGACCTGGAAGAACTCCTCCCCGAGGCCTGGCGCCACGGACGACCCGGGGTCGGCCATCGTCCCGACGTTGATGGAGGTGGCGGTGATGCCGCGCCCGCTACCGCCCGTCGGGTGACCCGGCCCGCAGATCGCCTTCAGGGTCCCGAAGTCGCCGGGTCCGGCAGCCGCACTCGCCGACGCGGATGTGGCCGGCGCACTGCTCGCTGGACTGGTCGCGCCGCCGCTGGACGACGAGCGTCCGCAGGCGGCCAGCGCCGCAAATGTGGTGGCGGCGAGAGCCACCGCGAGCAGCCGAGTGCTTCTTTGGGCCAGGCCAAGTCTCACTGCGCATCCTGCGCTTTCGTTCAGTGGATGGGAGGTGAAGAGGGGCACACCGCCAGGGCACGGGGCGTGGTGCGCGTCATACTAAGGCACGCCGATTTTGGAATCGTTGGGGCTCCGATCCGCTGTAGGGACGGCCCGGCGATCCGCCACCTCCCATCTCTACTCAGGCTCGCCGTCAGCGGTGCCGTGATCGTCAGCCCGCTGGACGGGAAACGGCGGCGGTCTAAGCTTCCGTGTCGCCATCAGATCGGGACTGAATTCCTTCAAATTTCCTTCAAAGTCCCTTCAAACCTGGCCAGGAAGCGGGTCGTTGACGTCATGAGTGATGTATTCGGACTGGACGGGAAGCCGGCGCTCGTCGTTGGCGGGGGCTCCGGGATCGGCCGAGCCACGGCAAACTTGCTCGCCTCGGTGGGGGCCAGGGTCGCCGTCGCCGACCTTGATGCCGATCGCGCCGCCGAGGTGGCCAAGGAGGTCGAAGGCGTCGCGATTTCTGGTGATGTCACCGATCCGGCAGGAGCGCAGCGCGTCGTCGATGAGGCGTACGCGTCGCTCGGAGGCCTGCACGCCGTTGCCAACATCGTGGGGCTCGCGGCGTGGGCCGATCTGATGACGGTGGACCTGGCTACCTGGGAAGGCGATCTGCGGATCAACCTCACCCAGCACCTGCTCGTCGGCCGGGCCGCCGCGCGCCACATGATTGACGATGGCGTACGTGGCGCGATGGCCATCGTCACGTCGATCAGCGGCATCTACGGAGCGCCGAATCACGCGGCCTACGGCGCTGCCAAGGCGGGCGCCACCAACCTGGCGCGTTCGATGGCGAACGAGTGGGGGCCCCACGGCATCAGGGTGAACTCCGTGGCACCGGACGTCATTGCTACGCCGCGGGTGGTCGCCGGGTTCGATGGCCGCGGCGTTCGGGACATCGATGAGATCGTCGCTGAGGAAACGCTCCTCGCGCGCTGGGGACGACCGGAGGAAATCGCCGGCCCCCTCGTCTTCCTGCTGTCCGATCTCGCCCTGTTCATGACGGGCCAGAACCTGATCGTGGATGGCGGGACCAACGCTCGCTTCCCGCATGCCGGCCCCAAGCCCTTCAGCGCAAACTGATCGCCCACCACCCCTTTCTCCCCCCCCCGATGTGACGCGTGTTACGTTTCCGCGCGAGCTAGCGGAGTTGCGCCCGCGGGGCTCTCCGCACGTCAGATCGCAGTGACCCTTACGCCTATGGAGCCCAGATGCAGTTTCGGCATACTCGCCGCGCCAGTAGCGCGATCGTCTTGATCGCGGTCACCTCCCTCGGGCTGGTGGCCGCCTGCGGCCGGTCGTCGTCAGGAGGCGGCGGGTCCAGCCCGTCGAGCAGCAGCACCGCGTCGGCGTCGGCGTCCGCCTCGGCTTCGGCCGGCAAGGGCGACTTCGGTGACCTCAAGGGCATCTGCGGCCCGGGTAACGCCACAGGCGCTACGGAGCGCGGTGTCACCAACTCGACCATCCGCATTGGCACGACGGCGGACCCGGGTGCGGCCGCGGCCCCAGGTTTGGAGCAGGAGTTCTTCGACACCGCCGACGCGTTCAGCAAGTGGTGTAACGCGGCGGGCGGCATCAACGGCCGCAAGATCATCGTCGACAAGTGGGACGCGAAGCTCTTCAACGTCGGTCAGGCGTTCACGAACGCCTGCCAGAAGGACTTCATGCTCGTCGGTAACGGCAACGCGTTCGACTCGGCCGGGGTCAAGCCGCGCGTCGGCTGCAAGCTCGGTGACATCTACGCCTACACCGTTTCTCCGGAGGCCGCGACGGCTCCGATGCAGGTTTCGGTCAACCCGTCCAACCCGAACCAGTACCCGTACGGCCCGCTGCGGCTGCTCGTCGACGCCTACCCGGCCGCCAAGAACGGCGTCGGCATCGGTTCCAGCACGCTGTCCTCGCTGATCCCACAGGGCAAGCGGATGCAGGAGTCATTGCAGAAGAACAACGTCAAGGTCACGGTGGTGCAGGAGCAGCCACCGCTCGTTGACAACTACCGGCCTTACGTGGAGCAGCTCAAGGGCTCCAACACCGTCGGCTACTCCGTCATCAACGGCCAGAACATCACGCCCATCTACCAGGCCATGAAGAACATCGGTTACTCGCCGCAGTTCGTCTTGTTCAGCGTGCAGTTCTACCTGCAGGCGACCGTCAAGGCCGCGCAGGCGCTGGGCACGTTCCCGAACACCTACGTCGGGTTCGCGCACCTGCCCTTCGAGCTGGCCGGGCCCCAGTACCCGGTGCTGACCCAGGTGAAGAACATCCTGAACGCCGCCGTCGCCAACCCGCGCTACACGGACTTCACGGCGTCCTCGATGAGCGCCTGGGCGTTGTGGGCCAAGGAAGCCACGGCGTGCGGGTCCAACCTGACGTCAGCCTGCGTCCTTAAGAAGGCCGCGGCGGAGACGGCGTGGACCGGCGGCGGCCTGTACGCGCCGCTCAACCTCGACCCGATCCATCCGCAGATCGCCCAGTGCTGGCTCGACATCCGGCTGACCACAGCCGGGTGGGTCTACGACAAGAAGGTCACCAACCCGAACAACGGCGTCTACAACTGCGACCCGAAGAACGTCGTCGCGGTCAAGAGCTACCAGTAGCACACTGAGAACACCCCGCCGCCCGCCCGGGCTCCTCGCTCGGGCGGGCGGCACCATAACCGCAGAAGGAGAAGTGCCATGGGACGTCTCGACGGCAAGGTCGCTTTCATCACCGGCGCCGCCCGCGGCCAGGGTCGCTCTCATGCCATGCGCCTTGCCAGCGAAGGCGCCGACGTCATCCTGTCTGACATCTGCGGCCCGGTCGGCACCAGCATGATCAGGCCGGCGACGCCCGCCGATCTGGAGCAAACGGTCAAGGACGTCGAGGCCACCGGGCGGCGGGTCGTTGCCGAGCAGGTCGACGTGCGGGACCAGGCCGGCCTGCGCGCGCTGGCCGACCGCGGTGCACGCGAGCTCGGTCACATCGACGTGGTCGTGGCGAACGCCGCCATCCTGAACTGGGCCAAGACCCACGAGCTGACCCAGACCCAGTGGCAGGACGTCATCGACGTGAACCTCACGGGCGTCTTCAACACCATCGAGGCGACCCTGCCGCATCTGCTCAAACAGGGCACCGGCGGCTCGATCATCGTGACCAGCTCGTCGGCGGGGCTGAAGGGCCAGCCGTTCACGCTGTCGTACACGGCGGCCAAGCACGGCGTCGTCGGGATCGTGAACGCGATCGCCATCGAGTACGGCGAGTACGGCATCCGCGCCAACAGCGTCCACCCCTGCGGTGTGCGCACCGACATGGGCGATGCGCCCGGCCTGGTGGAACTGATCAACGAGCGCGCCGAGACGGTCGGGCCCGTCTTCATGAACTCGCTGCCCGTCGAATTCGTCGAACCCGAGGACATTTCGGCGACGGTCGCCTACCTCGCGAGCGACGACTCCAAGTACGTCACCGGAGTGCAACTCAAGGTCGACGCGGGCACCGTAGGGCGCTGATCCGGGTACCGGCCGCCGAGAGTTCGGCGCTGCACACGAAGAACCTCAGGCGGCTGCGGGCCGCCCGCGCAGCAGGTCACCGCGGAACTCATCGATTCCGGGCCAGGCCGGGCGCACCGGCACTCGCGTGCGCCCCGTTGCCACGACGGCATCGGCGCTGCGCCGGGGTCGACGCGGCTACGGCTGGGGTCGTCACGCTGGGAGGTTATATATCTAGAGAATTGCGTCGCAAGGCCGGTGCCCGCCGGGGGCTTCGACCCGCCGATCGAGGGAGGCCGACGTGGGCTCTGACCGGGTTGGCCCCGTGAAGCGCCTTCGTTAAAGGTCGTTGCCGGCGTAGGACAGGTTGAAGCTCTTGTTGGCCAGCGGGAAGTCCGGAACGATCGTGTCCGGCCAGCGCGACGGGCAGCGCCGGCCAGTTGAACCACGACGGGTCGACGATCTTGACCCGGGTGAGCTGCCCGTCGGCGTCGATCTCGACGCGATGCACGATGGTGCCGCGCCAGCCTTCGACGATGCCGACGCCGCTGCGCAGCGCCGCTGCCTGGCGCGACGTCATGGCCGCTGGCAGGTCGGCGCTCTCCGGCCGACGGCCGCGGTTCGACCTGCGGCGATGAGTTGCAAGCGAGACTCGGCCGAGGCGGCGAATTCGTCGCGTCGGACGATGTAGCGGGCCAGCACGTCTCCGCCGGCGCGCGCCGGCCGGCGGTGACCGGCAGCTCGACGTCGGGTGGTCGCAGCGGGCGTCGGTCGGCAGCCCGCTGGCCCGGGCGACGTAGCCCAGGCAGCCGAGATCGCGCGCCTGTCGCTGGACAGCACGGCGGTGCCGGCGAAACGGTCCCGGACGACGGAGTTGCCGAGGGTCAGCTCAGCGAGCTCGGCGACGTCGGCAGCGATCGCGAGCAGTCGCCGCGGTCGGGAAGCGCGCGCACCCGGCCCGCCGGGCTGGATCGGCGCCGCGCAGCAGCCGATGGCCGGTGACGGTCGCGTTGATCCGCAGCAGTTGCTCGCGGATCCGCAGGCGTGGGCGTTGGCGAGCGCGAAACCGACGTCGTTGGCCAGCGCGCCGAGGTCGGCGACGTGGTTGTAGAGCCGCTCCAGTTCGACGCAGCAGCGCCCGCAGCCGCTGCACCGTCCGGCGGGACAACGATGCCGAGCGCGTCCTCGACGGCCAGGGCTGTAGGCGAGCGCGTGGCCGACGGAGGTGTCGCCGCTGATCCGTTCGGCGAGCTGCACGCGCGTCGGTCGCGGTGCCGCCCTCGAAGAGCTTCTCGACGCCGCGGTGGACGAACCACAGCCGGGCCTTGAGCTTGAGGATGGTCTCGCCGACGACGGAGAACCGGAAGTGGCCGGGTTCGATCAGCCCGGCGTGCACCGGCCCGACCGGGATCTCGTAGACGCCCGGGCCCTCGACGGTGACGAAAGGGAACGGCCGTCGCCGGCGGTGAACGGCGGCGGCGGTCCGGCGTCGCCCGCATCGGGTACCAGCCGGCGGGCCAGTGCGCGTGGCGCACCAGCCGGCGCGGCAGCGGGTGTCCGACCGGGATGACGCCGAACAGGTCGTGCATCTCGCGTTCGAACCGGCCGGCGGGGAAGGACAGCGCGGCCAGCGTCGGCACGTGCGGGCCGCCCGCGGGCACCGTGAGTGCAGTTCGACGCCGGCGGTCGGAGCCGGGCGGCGAGAAACAGGTAGACGACCCGCAGGGTGGGGCCGTCGTCGTGCGCCGGCGACGAGCGCCAGCCGGAATCCGCTCGGCGAGCAGGGCGGGCGACCCGTCCAGCCGAGTCGTCGCTGCTGACCTGGTGGATCTCGTGCCGGGCGGCGGCAGTCATCGGACGGCTCCGAGACGCCGCAGCGGCGCGGTGGAACAGGTGGTGAGGGGCCCGGCGGTGACGCCCCAGAGCACCGAGGCGGCGACTGCCGCACAGCAGTGCCGTCGTGACCTGGCGGCAACGCGCGATGCCGGCGCACCGGCGGGTGCGCGGCCGAGCAGCATCGCGCCGGCATTGCGCGCCAGTGCCCCGAACGCGACGACGATGAGCAGCAGGGCGACCGCCAGCGCCCATGCGATGTCTGCTTGGGCGGATCCGCGCGCGATGGCGAGTTCGCTGGCGAACATGGCGAAGGGCGGCAACCCGAGCAGCGCGACGAAGCCGACGGCCAGCGAGGTCGCCAGCAGCGGTGAGCGCGCCAGCACCCCGCGCACGTCGCTGATCGCGGTGGATTGGTGCGCCACCTGCAATTGCCCTGCCGCCAGGAACAGCACGCTTTCCCGATGCCGTGGGCGAGAACGTGCAGCAGCAGTGCCGCGATGGCCAGCTTCGTCCCGGCCGCTGCGGCGATGGCGATCAGACCCATGTTTTCCATGGAGGAGTACGCGAGCATGCGCTTGAAATCGCGTTGGCCGACGAGCAAGGCGGCGGCGACGGCGACGGTCAGCAGCCCGACGATGAGCAGGCCGGCGCGCAGGAACCCGGCGCCCAAGGCAATGTCGAGGACGGTCTTGAGGCGCAGCAGGACCGCGAACGCCACGGACAGCAGCACGCCGCTCATGAGCGCCGAGACCGGCGCCGGGGCCTGGCTGTGGGCGTCGGCCAGCCACGTGTGGAAGGGCACCAGCCCGGCTTTGGCGCCATAGCCGATCAGCAGCAGACCCGCGGCTAGCCGGGTCACCGCGGGGTCCAGCTGGTGGGCGTGCGACATCAGCACATCAAGGTCAAGGGCCCTGCTGCTGCTGGCGCCCGCGTGACGCGCCGCGAAGTACAGCAGCACCGTGCCGAGGAAAGCGATCGCGATGCCCACCGAGCAGATGACCACGTACTTCCAGGTGGCTTCCAAGGCAGCCCGGTCTCGGTGGTGCCCGACGAGGAAAGCCGTAATGATCGTCGTGGCCTCCACCGCCACCCACATCATTCCGAGGTTGTTGGCCAGCACCGCGAGCGTCATGGTCGCGAGGAAGGCGGGGACCAGCACTCCGTACAGCTGCGCCCGACGCGGGGTGGTGTGGTGATGTGCGAGCTCGGCGTCGACGTAGCCCATGCCGGCCCACGTCGCCAAAGTGCCGACCGTGCCGATGACCAACAGCATCGTGACCGACAGGGCATCAACGCGAAGAAGGTGCCCCAGGCCGTATCGCGGGGTCGCGCTCGCGCTGGTTGCTAACACGACGGCGGAGACCAGCACCGCGGCGGCGCTCAGGATGGTCGCCATCGCGCACGTGCGCCGCCAACCCGCCACGGCGTTGATGACCGAGGCGGCGGCCGGCGCCAGGATCGCCAGGAGCATGAACAGGTTCATCAGTCGCGCAGCTCTCGCAGCTGGTCGAGATCGGTGTCCCCGAACGCGCGGCGCATCCGGCCGGTGAGCACTCCGAGCACCAGCACCGCGAACAGCACGTCCAGCGAGGCACCCAGTTCCACGATCAGCGGCACACCTGCCGTGATGAGGAACGCCGTTGCGGCGATGCCGTTGTCGATCATCAGGAAGCCGATGGCCTGCGACAGCGCGCGGCGCCTGCTGATCATCACAAACAACGCGATGAGCACGACGGCGAATGCGGCCGGCACCGCTTGCGTGCCGGCCGACGCGTCGAGATGCGACCAGCGGCCGGGTGACCGCGAAGGCCACGATCGTGAGCGCTGCGACCGAGAGCAGCGACGCGGTCGTGTTCACGTACGGGCTGACTCTTCGCGCCGATCGGTGTCCTGCGGTCCGATCGCCCGGAACAGTAGGAGTGGCAAGACAGCTACGCGAAGGACGAGGATCGCGACGCCGACCACGGCCAGCGCAGCATCTCCGTCGTGAAACGCCCGGATCAGCGGCAGCGCCGCCAACGCCGCGCCTTGCACGGCCAGCAGGCGCAGCATCGCGGGCAGCTCGCGTCGCCACACCATGAGCACGGCGGAGAGCAGGAAAGCGCCGGCCGCGAGGTCGAGCAGGCTGGCGTAGCCGGTATCGGTCATCGCGGCCCTCAACCTGTGGCTGCGCGGAAGAAGGACGACGCGGTGACCGCGAGCAGGGCCAGCAGGAACGAGCCGGCCAGCAGCTCCGGAACCCGAAACAGCCGCAGCTTGGCGATGAAGACTTCACCTGCGGCGAGCAGGCCCGAAAGCACGGCGACCTTGAGCGCGATAGCGCCGAGTCCGAGCACCACGCCCGCCACTCCTGCGTGTGGGCCGGCGATGCCCCAAGGCAGGAACAGGTTTGCCAGTAACCCCAGCAGCACGGTCAGGCGCATCCCGGCGCCCCACTCGACGAGGGCCAGCCCCGGGCCGGCGTTCTCGAGCACCATCGCCTCGTGCACCATCGTCAGCTCGAGATGGGTCGCCGGGTTGTCGACCGGCAGCCGGCCGGTTTCGGCGATGATCACGATGACCAGGGCGACCAACGCCAGCAGGCTCGCTGGTGACACGGAGCGACCCGGATGGTGCACCGTCGACGCGACGATCGCGGCGAGGTTGGAAGACCGCCCGGGGATGGACAAGGCGAAGACCGCCAGCAGGATGGTCGGCTCGACCAGGGCGGCGATCGTGATCTCGCGGCTCGCGCCCATCCCTCCGAAGGCGGTTCCGGTGTCCAGTCCTGCCAGCGTCAGGGCGACCGTTCCGACGAACAGCAAGCCGACGACGGCGAACAGATCCGCGGTGGAATCCAGCGGCGATCCGAAGCCGACCAGTGGCACGATCGCCGCCAGCAGCAGCGTGCTGGCGACGACGACGACCGGCGCGGCAGCGAACACGACGGTGGTCCCGTGCGGGCGATTCGCTGCTTGCGCAGTTGCTTGCGCAGATCACGCCACGGCTGGCCGACGCCGGCACCGGCCCGGCCCTCCAGCCGAGCCCGCACCTGCCGCATCAGTCCCACCACCAGCGGGGCTGCCCGACGCACTCCCAGCACCTGCAGGACGACGGTGCTGACCGACGCGACTGTCACGGTGCTCACCGCGCCAGCAAGCAAGACGGCTAGCACGCCCACGGCGCCGTAGCCGAGATACGCGTGAACGCTGCCGGTGTGCGCCCGGCGCACCACGTCGGCGCCGGCCTGACCGCCCGCAGCACCGGCGTGTACAGCGCGCTCTTCGACCGCGTCGCGCAGCCGGCTCGGTAGGTGACCTTCTCGACCAGGTATCGGGACTCGGCGTGAGTGGCTGATCTGGATGTCGGTGTCCGGGCGCAGCACGTCGTCGAAGACCCGTTGCAGCGGCTCGGCGAACGAGGTTGCGGTGTACTGCATCCGCGGGGTGAGTCCGTCTGCGCCGCAGGCCCACAGCGGCACCGCGGCGGGCCGGGCCGCCGCGGCGCGCACCCCAGTGCCCGAGCGCCCATCGCCGACCAGGACGGCAGCGACGGGCGACGGCCAGCAAGCCCGGGGAGATCGACCCGGGCATGCCGGGCAGCCGCAGCAGTGGCGTCCAGCTGGGGAAGCCCCGCGCGGTGCCCGGCAGGCGCAGCCAGCAGTACCCGCCGCAACGGCCGCCGAGCCACACCGGAGCCACCGCAAGCACGACGCACGCGAGCGCGCCGACGACCATCGCCGCGCGCATGCTCGCCGGCGCCTCGCGGGCCTGCTCGGCGGCCTCCGATCGTGGGCGGGCGAGGAAGCCCACGCCGAAGGCCTTCACCATGGCGGCGACGCCCAGCCCGGTGGTGAGTGCGACCGCGCCGACGGCGAGCGGCATGGCCAACGCCAGCAGCGTTCTCGCCGGCAGTGGAGCGTGGATCAGGCTCTGCACCAGCAGCCACTCGCTGACGAACCCGGCTCCCAGCGGCAGCCCGGACGCCCCGAGCGCGGCGACGCCGAACGCCGCCGTGGTGACCGGCATCCGGCGCGCCAGCCCGCCGAGGCCGATCCAGGTCGCGCAGCCCGGTGCGCGGCCAGCACCGAGCCGGCAGCCAGAAAGCCGAGCGTCTTGAAGGCGGCGTGGGCGACCAGGTGCAGCAGTGCCGCGGCCATCGCGATCCGCGGCGACCGCCGCCGCTTCGGCTGGCTGACAGCAGCGTCGCGGCCCCGAGAGCCGAGCGCCACGATCCCCATGTTCTCGGTCGTGGAGTAGGCCAGCAGCCGCTTGAGGTCTGTTGCGACCGAGGCCTGCAGCACGCCGTACAACGCCGAGACCGCGCCGACGATCATTAGCGTCAGGCCCCACCAGCGCGGGCCGGGGCCGAGCAGTTGCAGGTCGACGCGGATGATCCCGTAGATGCCCATGTTCACCATCGCCGCGCTCAGCAGCGCAGAGACCGGGCTGGGGGCCTCCGGGTGTGCGCGCGGCAGCCAGGCATGCAGGGGCAGCAGGCCGGCCTTCGAGCCGAACCCGCCAGCGTCAGCACGAACACCGCGTCGCGGGTCCCGGGAGAGACGCGGCTCGGCTGGCGTGCAGAGCGGCGAAGCCGTCGGCGCCGCCGGCGGCGGAGAGGACGACCAGCGCGAGCAGGATCGCGGCGAAACCCAGCTGGGTCATGACCGCGTAGTACGTCCCCGCAGCTCGCACCTCATCGCGGTGATGCTCGGACAGCACCAGCACCAGCGAGGCAGCTGCCATCAACTCCCATGCCAGCAGGAACGTCGATACCGAACCGGCCAGCGGCACCAGGATCATCGCGGTCACGAACAGCGGCAGCACTACCAGGGGAAAGCGGGCCAGCCGTACGAGCCGCCGTACCCGACGGTGTACACGCCGGCGAGGACAGCTACGGCACCGGTCAGGGCGGCGAAGAAGCCGCCCAGCGGCGCCAGATCGAGCCGGACCCCGGCGAGCGGCAGCAGCCAGCCGATCCGCACAGACCGGGCCGATCCGAACAGTCCGATCCCGCCGGCGCCGACTCCGAGCACGCCGACCACGGCCGTGGCGCCACGCCAGAGTGCCGCCGGTGTTCGGCTTTCGCGCTGTTCGATCGGGTGTTGCGGCATCGCTTCCGGTCGTGCCGCAAGCTGGGCCGTGCTCATCGAGCCGGTCACCGAACGCATCGCAGACGACGATCTCGGTCGGGGTGGGCGGGCAGCCGGGTACCTCGAGGTCAACACCGACGACGTCGCCGACCGGGCCGACGACCCCGTAGCCTCACCGAACACGCCGCCGTTACAGGCGCAGTCCCCGACGGCGATCACCATCCGGGGCTCAGGGACGGCGTGCAGCGTGTTCTGCAGCGGCTGCAGCCATGTTCAGCGTGACGACGCCCGTCACGAGCAGCCCGTCGGCATGCCGCGGGGAGGCGACCAGCCGGACGCCGAACCGTTCGGCGTCGTACACGGGCGAGAACGCCGCACCGATCTCGAACTCGCACCCGTTGCACGAGCCGGCGTCGACGTGCCGGAGCTGAAGTGAGCCGCGCACACCCGTCGACGGCGGGGACGTCTGCGGCGGTGGTGGTGGGGGTCCGGCCGGCTCGGCCACCCTGCCCACGCGACGAACCTTGCTCAACCACCCCATCGTGCGCTCCGGGACCGGTAGTCGACCATCAGCGGACCCGCGCATCCTCGGGGCCATCGGCCTGCAGATCCCGCAGCAGGTCCGCCTGGTCGGTGAGCAGCCCGGTCAAGACCTTGCGGGCGATGGCCATCAACTCAGCCATGTCGGCGGAGGCCATCGAGTAGATCACGGCGTTGCCCTGCTTGCGCGCGACCACGACGCCGGCCCGGCGCAGCACGGCCGAGCTGCTGGGAGAGGTTGGACGCTTCCACACCGACGATCGGCAGCATCTCACTCACCGCCCGATCACCTTCGGCGAGCAGTTCGAGGATCCGGACACGGGCCGGATGGCCAAGCGTCTTGAAGAACTCGGCCTTCAACTGGTACAGCGGCGTCGACACGAACCTGAGCCCCCGTTCGCCGTGCTCCAGGTCTTCTCGAATACAACAGTTGAAGAAGTTATCATATAGAACACTCGGGTAGCAGGACCTTCGCCTCTGCCCCTGCGGCGCGTACGAAACCAAGCTTGACGTGTCACGGAGGGGGCTGGCCTCGTTCGTTACCTGGAGGTTGCGATGAACGACAGCACCGATCGCGCCCTCGCGTCCAATGCCCAGCCGGCTTCGTCTCCCGTCTTTGTCGCGGGGATCGATGGATCCGAGGCAAGCTATGCCGCTGCGAGTTGGGCGGCGGACCGGGCGGTCCGGGACGGAGCCCAGGTGGTTCTGGTGCACGCCTACCAGATTCCGGCAGTGCCGAGCGTGGCCGGCCCGCTCCGTACGCCTGCACAACGGCGTTCCGCCCGCAGGCGCGCACTTCGCATTCTCGACGGGGGAGCCAAGCGTGTCCCTGCGGGCGTATCCGTGAGCCTGGTCGCGGAAGAAGGCGCCGCGGATCGCGTGCTCATCGAGCAATCAGCGGCGGCGGAACTGCTCGTGCTGGGCGCGCGGCCCCAGCACCGCCATCCTCACCTCCGCTTCATCGGAAGCACGGCGACTCGCTGCCTCAGGCAGGCCCAATGTCCGGTTGTCCTCGTTCCGGCCCTGCCTCGAGCGCGGGCGGCCGACGGCCGGGAAGGCCGTCTCGCCGCCGAATCCGCATGACCGGTCGCTGCTAGCCGTTCCCCAGTGCGCGGCAACGTCCCACAGCCAGCTAATGTGCTCGCCGTCCCACGGGCTAGCTCGTGAAGGCGCCGGCGACGAGAGCGGATGTGAGCATGAAGGCAGCGCGGGTTGAAGAGGGCGCCCTGCATATTCGCGACGTCCCCATGCCGGTGCCGGGTGAGGGCGACGCCCTGGTCCGCATCACCGCTGCCGGGGTGTGCCACTCCGACCTTCATCTGGCGCGCGGCGAGTGGATGGGGCTGCCGCCGCTGCTCAGCCTCGGGCACGAGGCCATCGGCATCGTGGAAGCGCTCGGGCCGGGTGCCGATCGCTTCGCCCAGGTCGGCGATCGCGTGATCCTCGGACTCGGTGGCACCGGCGGCGGTTACTGGTGCGGTGCCTGTCGATTCTGCCTTCAGGGGCAGCCCCGCCACTGCAAGGAAGCCAAGGGCATCATCGGCACCTTCGCCGAGTACTTCTGCGTGTGGGCACGCTCGCTGGTGACGATTCCCGACACCCTCGGCGACCACGAAGCGCCCTTGGCCTGCGGAGGGCTGACGGCGTACGGAGCGGTGAAGAAGCTGCTCGACCATCGCGTTCTGCCCGGCCGTCCGGTAGCCGTCATCGGAGCGGCGGGCGGCCTCGGGCACTACGCGGTCCAGCTCGCCAAGACTTTTGGCTATCAGGTGGTCGGCGTCGACGTCGGCCAGGAGCGGCTGGATTTCGTGACGTCGCTCGGGGCCGACCTGGTCCTGGACGCCGGCGACGCGACGGGCGCTGTCGACCTCGTGCATCGCGAGTTCGGAGGCGTCGACGCGAGCCTGATCTTCTCGGCGAAGATGGCCGGCTTTCGGCTGGGATTCGACCTGCTCGGCTCCCGCGGCCTGTTCGTTGCCGTCGGCCTTCCCGCCGCGAGCGAAGGCAACCTCGAGTTCAACCCGTTCGAGCTGTTCAGGAAGGACCCGACGATCATCTACTCAGCCGTCGGGACGGTGCAGGACATGCGCGAGCTCGTCGACCTGGCATCAGCCGGACGCGTCACGAGCCACGTGTCACGGGTAGGAGCGATGTCGGAGCTCGGCGCAATTTTCGACGAGCTCGCAGCCAGTCGGTACCTCGGCCGGGCGGTGCTGACCGACCTCGGAAAGTAGCGTCAGCCTCGGCCGGGCTGTCAGAATGTCGGCGTGGACACGACGCAGCGAGAGATCGTCAGCACGGGCAACGGCTTCTTCGCCGCCCTCGACCAGAGCGGTGGCAGCACGCCAACGGCCCTGGCCCATTACGGCGTACCGGCGAGCCGGTACAGCTCTGACGCCGAGATGTTCGATCTGGTGCACGCCATGCGTACCCGGGTCATCACCAGCCCGGCATTCACCGGCTCTCGCATTATCGGCTCCATCCTCTTCGAGCAGACGATGGAGCGCGAGATCCAGGGCATCCCGACGGCGCAGTACCTCTGGGAGCACAAGCGGGTCGTTCCGTTCCTGAAGGTCGACAAGGGGCTGGCCGACGAGCAGTCGGGCGTGCAGGTGATGAAGCCGATCGCCGGCCTCGACGAGCTGCTCGATCGGGCGAAAGGTCACCGGATCTTCGGCACCAAGATGCGCTCGGTCATCAAGGACGCCGATAAGCATGGAGTGGCCGCGATCGTCGATCAGCAGTTCCAGGTCGGCGCGAGCATCTCCGCGGCGGGTCTGGTGCCCATCCTCGAGCCCGAGGTGAGCATCAAGAGCCCGCACAAGAAAGAGGCCGAGATGCTGCTGCTGGAGGCGCTCGAGCGGCACATCGACGCGCTGCCGGACGACGCGGCGATCATGCTGAAGCTGACCATCCCCAGCCGGCCGGGCCTGTACTCCGGGCTCGCCGCCGACCCGCGGGTGCTTGGGGTGCTCGCCCTGTCCGGCGGCTACAGCCGCGACGAGGCGTGCCGCCTGCTGGCCGCCGACCCGAGCATGATCGCGAGCTTCTCGCGCGCGCTGCTCGAGGGCCTGTCCGACGAGCAGACCGACGCCCAGTTCAACGCCGTGCTGGATGCCTCGATCACGCAGATCTTCGAGGCGTCGGTGAACAAGACGACCGGCAGCTGACCCGGGCCCAGCCCCGACGGCTGCGCTTGCAGATATCCGATGCCGCCTAGCGCGGGCCCATGTCCAACCCGGGGATGACGTGGGCCGGCGTCGCGCTGCTCCCTCCGGCGAACAGGGTCCCCTGGGCGGCCGCCAGGTCATCGACGGTCCAGCCGGTGTCGCGCTGCAGGATGCCGGTCTGGTGCCAGCCGGAGAGCCAGACGACCGTGCCGCCGCCGACGGCGAACACCTGACCGTTGACGCCTGCAGCCCCGGGCCCGGCGAGCCACGCCACGACGGGAGCGACGTTCGCGGGCGACATGATGTCGAAGGTCCCCTCGTCGGGTACATCGGTCAGGCCCACGGTCGCGGTCAGCCGCGTGCGTGCCCGGGGCGCGATGGCGTTGACCCGCACTCCGTAGCGCTCGAGCTCGCGCGCCAGGCACAGGGTGAGCGAGGCGATACCGGCCTTGGCGGCGTCGTACGCGGACTGGCCCGCGTTGCTGAACAGCCCGCTGTCGCTGCTGGTGTTGATGATGGCTGCCGAGACGGGGTTGCCGGCCTTGCTCTGCTCGCGCCAGTAGGCGGAGGCGAACTTCGTCGGCGCGAAGTGTCCCTTCAGGTGCACGCGGATGACGGCGTCCCAGTCGTCCTCGGTGGTGTTGAAGCTCATCGCGTCGCGCAGGATTCCTGCGTTGTTCACCAGCACGTCGAGCCCGCCGAACGTTTCGATGGCCTGCTTCACCAGCCGCTCGGCGCCCTCCCAGGAGGAGACGTCGTCACCGTTCACGACGGCTTCGCCGCCCCCGTCCTGGATGAGCTGCGCGGTCTCCTGGGCCGGGGTCGCGTCGTTGCCCACGCCGCGCCGGTCGCCACCGAGATCGTTGACGACGACCCGGGCTCCCTCGGCGGCGAGGGCCAGCGCCTCCTCGCGTCCGATGCCGCGGCCTGCTCCGGTGACGATGGCGACTTTGCCGTCCAACGTGGTCACGTCTGCTCCTGTCCGTTGATGCACGCTGCTGATGTCCTGGCGGTCAACGGTTGACGTTACTGTTATCTGGCGGGCGGCCCAGCCCCGATGGCGCAGGCCGTTACGGGTGGCTGGTGCGCGTCACCCGACCACCCTGATCGACGCGTCCGGCGGGACCTCGCGATCAGCGGATGACGGCGTTGCTCGTCGCCGTCGGCACGCCGGCGATCGCCCAGCGCGCGGACAGCGTCGCGCCGACCTGCCAGGGACCTTCGGGCGTGTAGTGGATTGCGGGAACGGCCACCGTCAGCGGCTGCCCGGGGTGCACGACCAGCGGATGCGTGCACAGGTCACCGAAGTGGGCGACCAGCGCAGTACCGCCGCCCCCGAACCCGCGACCGGCGACCGTCGGATAGGTGAGGCTGGCGAGGTAGGACGGGCACGGGGCCGACAGCGAGACGTCCGCCGTCCCGATGTTGGTGAGCACGACCTTCATCGGGATCGGCCCCTCCGGCACGGTCGCCGGGATCACCAGCCGAGCGCGTAGCGATGCCCATGCCGCGGGCGCCGGCTCGACCGCCGCGCCGGGTCCGGCGACCACGCCCGGAATGAGGTAGCCGGGTCTTCCCGGCACGCACGCCGGGACCGGACCGTGCACCACGACCCGCACCGCCGCCGGAAGCGCCGGAATCTGCACCGTCACCGGGCCGCGGCCGCAGAACGAGCCCGTCCAGGCAAAGCCGACCCGCACTGATCCGTTGCCCTCCGAGATGTCGGGGCGGAGGGAGAACGCGGGATTGACCGGGCTGCGCGGCGGCCTCTGGACGGGCACCCGCCGATCTGCGGCATCCAGCAGCTGGATGCCTCCAGGATTGACGTGAAGACTGCAGGCCCGGCCTGTCAGCGTGACCACGCCCAGGACCCCGTCGGCCGCCTTCCGGGTATGGGCGCTCGAGGTCACCGCGGAGGCCGGGCAAGGGCCCTGGGCGCGCGGCGCGGGACCCGACAGCCCGATCAGCAGCTGTCCTGGCGCTGCTGTGGCGAACTCCTTGCCGGTCGGCGCGACGGCAAGAGCCGGCTGCGTGGATGACGGACTCGCGGTGGCCGGGCCAGGACCGGATGCGCCCGCTGTGGCCGAGGCGCATCCGGCGAGCAACGCGCAGCTCGCAAGGACGACCGGGAGGTTCCTCATGACCCTGACAGACGCGCGGTGCCGGGCGTTGGTTGCGCAACGTGCTACGTGGGCGGGCCCGGGCGCACTATGGTGCCCTTCGTGTCCATCTCCCCAGGATGGAGAACGAGAGGGTCCGGAGAACGCGATGACTCACGCGCAATGGTCGCTGGTCGCCGGCAACGTCTGGCTGATGCTGGTGGTCGCCGCCCTGTGCTTCGTGGTCGGCGAGGTGACCGGCAATGTCAGCCAGGTCGACAAGCTCTGGAGCATCATCCCGGTCGTCTACATCTGGATCGTCGCCGCGCGTAGCCACTGGCCGGCGCGCATGGTGCTGATGGCGATCCTGGCCACAGTGTGGGGCGTTCGCCTCACCTACAACTTCTCCCGCCAGGGCGGCTATTCATGGCGCTTCTGGAGTGGCGCCGAGGACTACCGGTGGGCGCATCTACGCCAGTGGCCGGTGCTGAATACCCGAGCCGGCTGGACCGCGTTCAACCTGCTGTTCATCTGCTTCTACCAGAACGTGCTGCTGCTCTGGTTCACCCTTCCGATCGTCACCGTGCAGGGCACCAGCCGCAGCCTCGGCGCATGGGACGTGCTGCTCGCGGTGGTCTTCATCGCGCTGGTCGCCTTCGAGACCTACTCCGACCAGCTGCAGTGGAAATTCCAGAACGAGAAGAAGCGGTTGCGCAAGGAGGGTGAGCCGCTTACGGGTCGCTACGCCGCCGGCTTCATCCACGACGGGGTGTGGGCGCACAGCCGCCACCCGAACTACCTGGCGGAGCAGTCGATCTGGATCGTCTTCCTGCTCTTCGCGGTGACGGCCACCCATCACCTCAACTGGACGGCCATCGGCGCCCTGCTGCTGCTCGGGCTGTTCCAGGGCAGCTCGCGCGTGAGCGAGGGTATCCAGCTGAAGAAGTACCCGGACTACGCCACCTACCAGCGCCAGGTGCCGCGGTTCGTCCCTCGCCCGAGGGCGAAGGTGAACGTCAACGAGTTCGCCTGACGGACGTCAGGACCAACCGTCAGTCCGGCGTCGTGCCGGAAGTTCTGACGCGCCGTCGCAGGCTCGGGTCCTTCAGCGCCGGAGGGGTCCAGCCGGCGTCGTCGCGGCTGACCGTCGTGCCCGGCGGGACGATCGCGTCGATCCGGTCGAGCACGTCCCACGAAAGGGTCACCTCCGCGGCCTCGAGCTGATCCTCGAGTTGCTGCATGGTGCGGGGCCCGATGATCGGTGCCGTGACGGCCGGATGTGCCAGCAGGAACGCCAGCGACATCGTGATGAGCGACATGCCCGCTTCCTCGGCGAGCAAGGCCAGCTGCTCGACCGCCTCGAGCCGGAGCTGAACTTGCGGGTTGGACAGGTCGTAGCGGCTCGGAGCCCTGGTCGTGCGATTGGTCTTGGGCACGTCCTGACCCTTGCGGAACAGGCCGGTCAGCCAGCCGCCGGCGAGCGGGCTCCAGGGGATGACGCCCATGCCGTACTTCTGGCAGGTGGGCAGGATCTCGGTCTCGATCGCGCGCACCAGGATCGAGTACGGCGGCTGTTCGCAGATGAACCGTTCGCGCCGGCGCCGCTGCGACACCCACTGCGCCTCGACGATGTCCGACGCCGGGTAGGTAGAGCTGCCGAGATAGCGGATCTTGCCGGCGGATACCAGGTCGGTCAGCGCGCCGAGGGTCTCATCGATGTCGGTCGTCGGATCCGGCCGGTGCATCTGGTAGAGGTCGATCCAGTCGGTGCCAAGCCGGCGCAGGCTGTTCTCGACCTCCATCGTGATCCACCGGCGTGACGCTCCCGAGTGGTTGGGCTCGCGTCCCATCGGGGAGACGGCTTTCGTCGCGAGCACCACGCTGTCGCGCCGGCCGCGCAGGGCCTTGGCGACGATCTCTTCCGACTCGCCCGCGGAGTACACGTCGGCGGTGTCGATGAAGTTGATCCCGGCGTCGAGCGCGCGGTGGATGATGCGCACCGAATCGTCGTGATCGGGATTGCCCCATTCGCCGAACATCATCGCGCCGAGGCAGAGCGGGCTGACCTTGACGCCGGTCCGGCCGAGGGTTCGCAGTTTCACGTCCCTTGTCTTACCCGACCGATCTCGCCGGCCGCAGGCGCGGGTCATTCACAGCTGATCCATACCGTCAGCACGTACGCTGTGGCGCGTTAGATCCGGCCGGTTCCGGCCCGTCGCCGTTCGAGCTGCTCATCCCCGTCGACCACCGGAGAATTCGTGTCGCCTGCCGTCGTTGCCGTTCCGCCCGCCTACGACAGTGCTCCGTTCGACACCGGTGAGCGTGGACGGCTCGGCGTGCTGCCGCTGATCGTGACCGTGCTCGTCGTGGGCCTTCCCGTCGCCGGAGTGGTCGTCGTGTGCACGGCGCTTCTCGGCAGCGGGGTCACGGTCGTCAATCTCAGCCTGCTGATCGGCTTCTACCTGATCACCGCGATGGGCATCACCGCAGGCTTCCATCGCCTGCTCACCCATCGCAGCTTCACCGCCAAGCCGGTGCTGCGGGCCGCCTTGGCGATCGCCGGCAGCATGGCGTTCGAGGGCGGGGTCATCAGCTGGATCGCTGCGCATCGCCGCCACCATGCCTTCTCCGATCAGCCTGGTGATCCGCACTCGCCCTACGAGTACGGCGGCGGCGTCTTCGGGCGGATTCGCGGGGTCATCCACGCGCACATGGGTTGGCTCTTCCGGGCCGATTCGACCTCTGTCGACCAGTACGCGCCCGACCTCAAAGCCGAGCCGATGATGGCGGCGATCGATCGGGCTTTCCCGCTGCTGTGCCTGTTTTCGCTGGGCTTGCCGACGCTCGCCGGCTACCTGGTCACGGGAACGGCGACCGGGGCGCTGACCGCGCTGCTGTGGGGCGGGCTGGTGCGGGTCTTCCTGCTTCATCACGTGACCTGGAGCGTCAACTCGCTCTGCCACCTCTACGGCAGCCGCCCGTTCAAGCTGCGCCGCGCCGACCGTGCGACCAACCTCTGGCCGCTCGCGCTGCTGTCGATGGGCGATAGCTGGCACAACCTGCACCACGCCGATCCGACCTGCGCGCGTCATGGGGTCGACCGCCATCAGCTCGACATCGCGGCCGGCTTCATCCGGCTCTGCGAGAGGTTCGGCTGGGCGACGGATGTGAGGTGGCCTACCGCTGCACGGGTCGCGGCGCGCCGCGTTTAGCCTCTGACTCGTGAGTCGCTTCGCAGGCAAGGTCGCCATCGTCACCGGCGCGGCTTCCGGTATCGGACGCGCGTCGGCTCTCGGATTCGCCCGCGAGGGCGCCTCGGTCGTGGTGGCCGACATCGATGCGCGTGGCGGTGCCGAGACCGCGGGGCTGATTGTTGACGCGGGCGGGCGAGCCTGCTTCGCCGAGACCGACGTCGCCGATTCGGCGTCAGTCCAGGCGATGGTGAACACCGCGCTGAGCGAATACGGGCGGCTGGACTACGCGCACAACAACGCCGGCATCGTCGGCGCCGGCGCGACCATCGCCGAGATGGACGAGGCGGTCTGGCAGCGCGGCATCGCCGTCATGCTGACCGGCGTCTTCCTGTGCATGAAGTACGAGATCCCGCACATCGTCGCGCAGGGCCCCGGAGGCGCGATCGTGAACACCTCGTCCGGAGCCGGCCTCATCGGCTTCCCCGGCATGGCCGACTACGTCTCCAGTAAGCACGGGGTCATCGGCCTCACCCGTACGGCCGCCCTCGAGCTCGCGACCACCGGCGTGCGGGTGAACGCCATCTGCCCGGGAACCGCCCGCTCGCGCATGGTCAACGACTGGATGGGCGACGATCCGGCGCTTGAGCAGCAGGTCGTCGACATGCATCCGATCGGGCGCATCGCCGAGCCGGAGGAGATCGCTGCGGCCGCGCTGTGGCTGTGCTCGGCTGAGTCGTCCTTCGTCCTCGGGCACGCGCTCACCATCGACGGCGGCTACTCGATCCAGTAAGCGTCACGACGCCCGCGATTTATCGCGGCCGCAGTCCGCGGTAGGGCGGGTGCGCGGCGTCGCATGCAGGGGATAGAAGGCGTCCGTGCCCGGCCTTGCGGTGCGTTGCTTGCGGTTGTGAACAGGGTCGTCAATAGGGTGGTTGAGCTGCCCGTTCGATGCTAGACTCGAACACATGGTCGAAGACGGGTTCGGGGTGAAAGCAGCGCAGGCCCATGCGCTGCTCGCCGAGCTCGCCGCCGCCATCGACACCAACACCTCGGGTGTGCTGGCCGTCGAAATCCTGCCGGAGCTACTCGGTGCGGTACGTCAAGGTGAGCTAGCCCTGTACGAGCGATCGAACGGGCCGACCGGTCCGGTGCCTACGCCATGGATGGGGCGGCGTCGACGCAGGCGTTCGTCCGGCAGCTGTCGGGTGAGTCCGACGGGTGGGTATCGAAGCGGGTGCAGGCCGGGCGGGCGCTGGCCGACCGGATGCCCGTCACCGGAAAAGCGTTCGAGGCCGGCGACCTCGGTTTGGATCATGCTTGGGTGATCGTGCAGGCGACGAAGGATCTGCAGCACGATCTCGCCGCCGACCTCGAGGCGTTCCTCGCCCAGCAGGCGCCGCCTTTGACACCACGCCAGCTGCGGGTCGTCGCCGAAGAACTCCTCGCCGCCGCCGCGCCCGAGCAGTCCGCCGACCAGGCGGCCCGCAAACACGCCGCCCAGCATGTCCACCTGTCCGAAACCCTCGACGGCCGGTGGCGGCTGGATGGCTGGCTGGACGCCGAAGCCGGCCTGATCGTCTCCAAAGCCATCGCCGAGTTCCTGCGCAAACCCGATCCCGAGGGTGATCTGCTCACCGAATCCATCGGCAGTCGCCGCGCCGAAGCTTTGGTGCACATGGCCCGCCACGCCACCGCCCACGCCGAAACCTGCAACGGCGAAGGCGGCGGAAGGCACACCGTCATCGTCGGCCTGTCCCATCAGGCCCTGCTCGACGGACTCGGTACCGCCGGCACCCCCGAAGGCCAGCGCCTGCCCGCGGCGGCGGCCCGCCGGATGGCGTGCGACGGCGGGATCATCCCCGCAGTGTTCGGCTCCGACTCCGAAACGTTGGACTTCGGCCGCCGCACCCGCACCATCAGCGCCGGGCTACGCCACTTCCTTACCGCCCGCGACGGCGGATGCACCTGGCCCGGCTGTGACCGGCCACCCTCCTACACCGAAGCCCACCACCGCCAGTACTGGATAGACCGCGGCGAAACCAACCCCGGCAACCTCGAACTGCTCTGCGTCCACCACCATCACAAAGTGCATGAGGGCGGCTGGAACATGACCATCGGCCACGACCCCGACCACACCCCCTGGTTCTGGCCACCCGACGGACGACCACCCATCCAAGGCCACCGCCGACCACTCCTACGCAAGCCCGGACAAACACCACGGCGCACATAAACCCCACGAACCCGGCGGTATCGGTAGCGGCCCCGTCACGCCGCCAGCACAGTCCGCCGGAGCCGGCGCCGATGATCACCACCCGATGCGTCGGTTGGCCGTTGCTGGGCGAGGCCGCTCACGGCGCTGGCTCCCGCCGCGTTGGCGGCGCCTGCCTCTCCGGGCGCGCACCGCAGCGGTCGGCTCTGACCGCTGCCCCGGGGATCGAAGCTGACCAGGTCGAAGCGCTCGAGCAGGCCCGGCGGAAGCAAGGCCGCCGCTACGCGCAAGGTTGCCGCGCCGCTGATCGCCGGGCCTCCGAAGTCGACGACCAGGACCCCTGCCCGCAAGGCCGGCTTGCGGGCGGTACGGCGTGAGATTGCCATCGAGATCAGCTGGGCGGCGGTGAACCCGGCGACGAGCAGGCTGACGACGCGACGACCAGTGCCAGGCCGGCCGATGTCCCTGCGAGGAGCCGAAAAGCGTCTCCCGTACTCATCTTCCCGGCATGTCACATCCGCCCGGCGACATCACGGCAACGGCAGCCGGGTATCCACCCGCGTAACCCGGCGGGGTAGCGTCCCGCAGTCGTGAGCACCACATGACCACCCCCAGCGCCGCGCGCCCGACCGCGGGCGTCGCCGTCGTGATCGGTGCCGGTCAGGGGCTCGGGCGCGCGATCTGCTTCCGGCTGGCCCGTGACGGGTTTCAGGTCAGCCCCGTGGCCGCGTTCCAGGGCAGCCCGCAGCCGAGCTACGTCAGCGGGCAGGTCAGCTATGTCGACGGCGGACTGAGCGCCGGCCGTCCGGGAGGTTGAGCGATGCTGTCAGGCGCGAAGATTCTGGTCACCGGGCCGGCGGGGCAGATCGCGTTCCCGCTCGCCGAGTACCTGGCGCGCGACAACGAGGTCTGGGGCGTCGCGCGCTTCACCGTCGAAGGCAGCCGCGAGCGCGTCGAGGCGGCCGGCGTCCGCGCGGTCACCGCCGACCTCGCCACCGGTGACCTCTCCGCACTTCCGACCGACTTCGAGTACGTGCTGCACCTCGCCGCCGACCAGTCGCCGGGCTACGACTACGACGCGGCGATCCGCGCCAACGCCGAAGCCACCGGGCTGCTCCTGTCGCACTGCCGCAGCGCCAAGGCTGCGCTCGTCATGTCGACGCACTCGGTCTACAAGCCGGTCGAAGACCCGCTGCAGGTGTTCCACGAGACCGACCCGCTCGGTGACGTGAACTCCAGCCTCTCGCCGCCGTACTCGATGTCCAAGATCGGTCAGGAGGCGGTGGCGCGCACGTGCGCGCGGCTGTTCGACCTGCCGGTCATCATCGCCCGGATGAACGCCTCCTACGGCCCGAACGGTGGGCTCCCGGCTTACCACGCGGACGCGATCGCCGCAGGTCAGCCGGTGACGACGCGCTGGGATCCGTGCCCGTACAGCCCGATCCACCAGGACGACATCAACACCCAGACCGAAGCACTGCTCGCTGCCGCGACAGTGCCCGCGACGATCGTCAACTGGGCGGGCGACGAGGCGGTCTCCGTACAAGAATGGACCGCCTACCTGGGCGAGTTGTCCGGTCTCCCGGTGACGCTGGAGGTCGTATCGACTCCGGGCACGCTGCGCGGCTCGATCGCCGACGTTTCACGACGCCGCGCCTTCACCGGGCCGTGCCGGGTGGGCTGGCGCGACGGGCTGCGCGCTACCTGGGAAGCTCGCCACGCCCCGCAGCGCGGCTAGCCGCGGCGTTGCGCGGCGCTCGTCCGGTCGGCGCCGAGACAGGGGGGCGCGCGAGCTCATCGCCCGATGCTAAGCCCGCCGGAGCGTTGTGATGTGAGAACGGCTGCTTCAATCCGCTGACGCCCCGTCAGGCGGCCCGCACCGCCTCGTTATGGTGGCGGAGTGCTCCTCGGAGAGATCGCTAACGCTGCCGCCGCCGGCCGGGGCAAGCCACTGGACGGCGTCCGTATCCTGGCGCTCGAGCAGATGCAGGCGCTGCCGTACGCCACGCAGCTGCTCGCCCGGCTCGGGGCTGACGTCGTCAAGGTCGAGCCGCCCACCGGCGATCTGGGCCGCGGCTCGACCCCCGCCATGACCGATCCGGGTGGCCGGCAGATCGGTGCCACGTTCCTGCGCAACAACCTGAACAAGCGCAGCATCAGCATCGACCTGCGCAACCCGCGCGGCCGCCAGCTGGTGCTCGACATGGCCCCGCACTTCGACGTCATCGCCGAGAACTCGAAGGCCGGCTCGCTCGGCCGCCTCGGGCTGGCCTACGAGGACATCGCCGAAGTACACCCGGCCTGCATCTACGTCTCGATCTCGGGCTTTGGAAACACCACGCCCACGCCGTACGGGAGCTGGCCGGCGTTCGCTCCCATCGTCGAGGCGATGAGCGGCATCTACGAGCTCAAGCGCGAGGGTGACAGGCCTCCGCTGGTCTCCCCGGTCGGCGCCCTTGGCGACATCGGGGCGGCCCTTTACGCCACCATCGGGATCCTCTCCGCGCTGCGCCAGCGCGAGCGCGACGGGCGTGGCCAGTACGTCGACATCGCCATGTTCGACGTCGTGGTCGCGCTCACCGACATCGTGACGAACTACTGGTCGCTGGGCCTGAAAAGTGGCACCCCGCCGCAGCTGATCAACCACGGCTTTCGCGCAGGCGATGGCTGGTTCGTCATGCAGGTCGGGCGCGAGGCGCAGTTCGCCAAGCTGGTCACGCTCATCGGTCATCCGGAGTGGATCGACGATCCGCGCTTTGCCACGCGGGCGGGCTGGCTCGAGCACCTCGACGGCGTGCTGCGACCCGCGATCGAAGGCTGGGCCAGCGGGCTCACCCGGATAGAGGCGTGCGACGCGCTCGGGCCCGCCGGCATCGCGGCCGGGCCGTGCTTCGTCGATGAGGAGGTCGTCGTCGATCCTCACCTCGCCGCCCGGCACATGCTGGTGGAGATGCCGCGCAGCGACGACATCGAGCAGCCGGTGCTGATCCCGGGCAATCCGGTGAAGCTTTCCGGTGTCGCCGAAGGTCCGGAGACGCGCGTGCCGTGGCTCGGTGAACACACCGACGAGGTGCTCTCCGCCGAGCTGGGGCTGCGCGCCGCCGAGATCGATGCGCTGCGGGCCGACGGTGTCGTTGCCTGAGCCAGGTGGCACGATCCGAAGCGTGGCTTCAGATCCCAGTCCCGTGCTCGCGCCCCTTCCGCCGGTCGAGCAGATCCGTCCGGGCTTGTGGGTGGTGCCTGTCCCCATCCCGATGAACTCGTTGCGTTACGTGCTGGTGTACGTCTTCGCCACCGAGCGCGGGGCCTACCTCATCGATGCCGGCTGGAACACCGACGAGGCGTTCGACGCGCTGACCGAAGGGTTGCGGCAGGCCGGCTTCGCCATGTCGGACGTGCGCGGCGTCATGGTCACCCACATCCACCCCGATCACTACGGGCTCGCCGGCCGCATCCGTGAGGCATCGGGCGCCTGGATCTCGCTGCACCCCGCCGACGCCCGGCTCATCCAGTCGCGTTACATCGATCCGGACGAGCTGCTGAAGATGGTGAGCGCCTCACTCACCCGCGCTGGAGCGTCCGATGACGAACTCGTCGGCATCGGCGCCGCGTCCATGCCGGTGCGTGGGTTCGTCCAGCCGACGCTGCCTGATGTGTTGATCGAGGATGGTGACCGTCCCGACGTTCCGGGCTGGAATCTGCGCGCCATTCACACCCCGGGTCACTCGCCCGGCCACCTGTGCTTCTACCTGGCCGAGCAGCGCCTCATGCTCACCGGTGACCACGTCCTGCCGCGCATCACGCCGAACATCTCCTATCACCCGCAGTCGGGGGCCAACCCGCTCGGCGACTTCCTGGCTTCGCTCGACAAGGTCTCGGCCGAGGACGTCGAGTTGGTGCTGCCGGCGCACGAGCACCGTTTCGTCGGGTTGACGGCACGCGTCGACGCGCTGAAGGCCCATCACCGGCAGCGTTTCTCCGAGGTGGTCGCCGCCATCCGCGGGGGCCAGGACACGGCGTTCGCGGTCGCCTCCAACATGAGCTGGTCGCGCTCCTGGGACAGCATCGACGGCTTCATGCGCCGCGCCGCCGTCGGCGAGGCGCTCGCCCATCTGCATGCGTTGCGCGAGCGCGGCATCCTGACCTACGACGAGCAGCCGCCCGACTCCGAGGAGCCGATCCACTGGCGGATCGTCGACGGCGCCGTCGCAGAAGGGCTCACCGCGTGATCCGTATCGAGGACGAGGGACGCGTCCGCGTCATCACGCTCGACCGGCCGGAGGCCAAGAACGCCTTCAACGAAGTGCACTACGACGCGATGACCGAGGCCCTCATCGCCGCTGACGCCGATTCCGGCGTCGCCGTCGTCGTCTTCACCGGAGGTGGCACCTCCTTCTGCGCCGGCACGGATGTACGTGAGATGGCTGCTCGGGTCGCCGACCCCGCGGGCTTCACGAACGGCAAGCACGGCTTCCCGGGGCTCATCGATCAGCTGACCGCCTTCCGCAAGCCGTTCATCTGCGCGGTGAACGGGCTCGGCGTCGGCATCGGCGCCACCATCCTCGGCTTCGCCGACTACGTCGTCATGTCGACCGAAGCCCGATTGCGTTACCCGTTCACGCGTCTCGGTGTCGCACCGGAGGCGGCGAGTAGCGTCCTGCTGCCGATCCTGATCGGACGGCAAGCAGCCGCGTGGGTGCTGATGTCGGCCGAGTGGGTCCCGGCCGCCGAATGCGTCGAGCTGGGCATCGCCCGCAAGCTCTGCGCACCCGACGAACTGATGGACGTCGCCATGGGCCATGCGCGCGTGCTCGCGGCGGCTCCGGTCAGCTCGCTGATCGCGACCAAGCAGGTGATGATGGCGCCGCTGATCGAGGCGATCGCCGCAGCTCGTACGCGCGAGAACGCCGCGTTCGCCGAGCTGCTCGGCGCCCCGGCGAATGTCGAGGCCATGACCGCCTTCGCGCAGAAGCGCGAGCCGGATTTCTCGCGCGTCTGAGATCTCAGGCGCGCGCCCGAACGAGCATCGAGCAGGGGACAGGGGAGTCATCGTGGCAGAGGTAAGTCAGTACTCGTTGCTGCCGGGCGAGGGCGCGTACGAGGTGAAGGTGGGCTCGGCCCTGATCACGATGGTCGAGCCCCATGTCGGTCACGAACATGCCTACAACCGGTGGTACGAGGACGATCACTTCTACGCCGGCGCCATGGCGATGCCGTGGATGTTCGGCGGTCGGCGTTGGGTCGCGCCGCGTGACCTGCAGGCGCTGCGCATCCCGAAGGATTCGTCGATCGCGAACCCGGTCGAGCTGGGCAAGTACATCTCGACGTACTGGATCACCGACGGGCGCTACGACGATCACCTGCGGTGGAGCGTCGCCACCAACCAGCGGCTGCTCGCCGACGGCCGCGTCTACCTCGATCGCGACCACATCTTCACGGCTTTCCAGCGCTACCTCGGCCCGGTCTACAAGAGCGACGAGGGGCCGCGCGACATCCACGCCTTCGACTACCCGTTCCAGGGACTCGTGCTCGAGGTCATCGACGCGCCGGAAGGATCCACCACCGACGCCGTCGTCGACTACGTCAAGAGCCAGCGGGCACCGGTGGTCTTCGGCGCCGGGGTCGGGTTGGGCACGCTGTTCACCCCGATCCCGCTGCCGGAGGACCGGATGAGCTACGTCAAGCAGGTCGAGGGCCTCGGCCGGCGCGTCACGGTGCTGTGGTTCACCGAGGGCGACCCGCGTGACTCGTGGGAGGCGGGTTTCTCCGGCGCGATCGAGCAGGCCGAGAAGTCCGGCGTCGGCAAGGTGGAGCTCATCGCGCCGTTCCAGCCGACCATCCCGGGCACCAACACCTACGTCGACGAGCTCCGGTAGAGCGGTGGCTCTGCCCGGCCCGCGGGAGGGCATGCATCCCGACGACGAGTTCCACCAACCCACCTCGGACACCCCCGAGTGGTCGGAGACGTGCTGGTTCACCTTCACGGTTCCCGAACGCAAGATCTCCGGTCAGCTCTACCCGTTCTTCCGGGGCAATCTCGGCGCGATGGCGGCGGGCGCGTACTTCTGGGATCCGAGCGGCTCGCGTCCGGAAACCTGCCTGTATTCCAAGAACTTCTGGCATCTGGCGATCCCGCAGCAGCCGCTCTCCGACATCACCATCGGCAACGGTATTCACTACAAGTGCCTGGAACCACAGCACAAATGGGAGATCGGCTACGACGATCCCGACGACGGCAACGAGATCCATGCCGAGCTGACCTTCACCGCCGTCGCCGAGCCGCACTACCTTGGCCACAGTCACCTCGATCAGCCCGGCCGGTATGAGGGGACGCTCGTCATCCGCGGCGAGCAGATGAAGGTCGACTCGTTCGGCTTCCGTGACCGTTCCTGGGGACCGCGTACCCAGTTCGGCCCGGGCCTGACCGGTGGCCCGTGCCCGCACGGCGGATACAGCTACGCGACCGCGTCCGACCGCGACGGCTTCCACACCATCACGATGGACTGGGGCGAGGGGATGAAAAGCATCCACGGCTACCTCAATCGCGATGGCGTCTGGGCCAAGCTCGCCAGCGCCGAGCGCACGGTAGTCGAGCGCAATGCCGAAGGCTTCCCGACCCACGTTCTCATCGAAGGCGTCGACGAGAAGGGCCGCACCCTGACCGCGCACGGGATCGGCCACAACGGGCTGTCGTTCTTCATCAATCCCAACATGTTCACGATGAATTGCCTGTTCGAGTGGAGCTTCGACGGCGTCACGGCCTGGGGCGAGGACCACGACAACTGGAGCCATCCGGCAATCCGCCGCTTCCACCGCGAGAGAAAGAGCCAGGCACCCGTATGAGCGAGCGCATGCTCGAAGGCAAGACCGTCATCATCTCCGGCGTCGGCCCCGGGCTCGGACGCGAGACGGCCCTGGTGGCGGCTCGCGAGGGGGCCAACGTCGTCCTCGCCGCGCGCAGCGAGGACAAGCTGGCGGCCGTGGCTGCTGACGTCGAGGCGGCCGGTGCGAAGGTGATCTACCGGCGTACCGACATCGGTTCGGCCGACGACCGTACGGCCCTGATCGCCGCCGCGGTCGACGCCTTCGGCGGCATCGACGCGCTCGTGAACAATGCGGCCTTC
The DNA here is from genome assembly GCA_963765845.1 of uncultured Actinomycetota bacterium. Classification (GTDB taxonomy): domain Bacteria; phylum Actinomycetota; class Actinomycetes; order Frankiales; family Frankiaceae; genus DATAZK01. Next base: position 73,491 of record CAVXYJ010000006.1, on the reverse strand, counting down.
GAGTCGACGTTCGGCGGCCTCGAGACCACCCCGGACAGCGACTTCGAACAGGCCATACAGACCAACCTGTTTGCCACGCTCGGCCTCACCCGGGAGGCGCTGCCGCACCTGAAGGCTGCGCGCGGCGCCATCGTCTTCGTGGGGTCCCAGACCATGTTCAAGCCTCCGCCTGAGGCCATGCAGATTGCTTACGCGGCATCGAAGGGCGCGCTGCTCGGCGCGAGCCGGCATCTCGCGATCGAGGCGGGAGCGTTCGGGGTCCGGGTGAACACGGTGGCGCCCGGATGGATGTGGGGGCCGCCGGTGGAGTTCTTCGTGAACATGACGGCCGAGCAGCAGAAGTCCACGCCCGAAGCCGTCATCGCCCACCTGACCGCCCCGATGGCGATGGACTTCTTCGCCACCGACGGCGACGTCGCCGAGGTCATCGGCTTCTTCGCGAGCGGCCGGGCCAAGGGCGTCACCGGTCAGACGATCATGGTCAACGCCGGGGAGACGATGACCTGAGCAGCCCAAACCGCGGTAGCCCCCAATCCCGCGGCCAAAACCACGTTCTGGTCGCTATCCGGAGCTCATAACGACCAGAACCACGTTTTGGCCGCCCCCGGGAGCTGCAGGGAGTGCCCGGGAGCTGCTCCTGGACAAGAACGTGTTCTATCGTGAACTCACGCCCGTTTCTGATGGCGTGTCGGGTCGTTGCCCCAGCTAACCCCGCAGCCGACGTTCCCAATGCTCGCGAACCCTGGAGGACCCGTGACCACGGCCTTGAACATCGACATCTACGACCCGGACGTCTTCGTCCCGGGAGTCCCGCACGACCAGTTCACGATCCTGCGCGCCGAGGCGCCGGTGTATCACCACGCGGATCCGCAGAAGGCCGCAGGCTACTGGGCCGTCACCCGCCATGAGGATTGCGTGACGATCTCGCGTAACCCCGAGATCTTCTCCTCCCACGAGGAGACGTGCTTCCTGTTCGAGATGCCCGAGGACCAGAAGGCGCAGCAGCAGCTGATGCTGGTCAACATGGATCCGCCGGACCACACCCGCCAGCGCAGCCTGGTCAACCGCGGTTTCACGCCGCGCACGATCGGCAAGCTCGAGGGGAAGATCGCGAGCGTCTGCGACGAGATCGTCGACAAGGCGATCGCGGCGGGCGAGGGCGACTTCGTGACGATGGTCGCGGCCGAGCTCCCGCTCGTCGTCATCGCCGAGCTGATCGGCGTGCCGTTCGAGGATCGGCACAAGCTTTTCGAGTGGTCCAACCTCATGCTGTCGGGGACGATCCTGAGGTCGTTGTCAGCGAGGAGGCCGGCGCCGCTGCGGCCATGGAGGTCTACGCCTACGCCAACGAGCTCGCGACTGCTCGACGCGAGTGCCCGGCCGACGACATCATCACCAAGCTCATCGCGCCCGACGAGCAGGGCAACGTGCTCGACGAGTTCGAGTTCGACCTGTTCTTCGTGCTGCTGATGGTCGCCGGCAACGAGACGACGCGTAACGCGATCTCCGGCGGGATGCAGGCGTTCATCGAGAACCCGGAGCAGTGGGAGCGCCTCAAGGCCGATCCCGCCGGGCTCAAGAGCACCGCCGCCGACGAGATCGTCCGCTGGGTCAGCCCGGTGATGGACTTTCGCCGCACCGTCATGGAGGACACGGTCCTCGGTGGTGTCGAGCTGAAGAAGGGCGACAAGATCGTCATGTACTACCCGTCGGCCAACCGTGACGAGCGCGTCTTCGAGAACCCGGCGACTTTCGACATCGGCCGCGATCCCAACCCGCACATCGGCTTCGGCGGCGGCGGCCCGCACTTCTGCCTCGGTCGTCACCTCGCCAAGCTGGAGATCGAGCTGATGCTCGAGTCGCTGGCGCGCAAGGTCGACAAGGTCGAGCTGACGGGCCCGGTCAACCGGCTGCGCTCGAATTTCATCAACGGCATCAAGCACATGCCGGTGCGCATCACTGCCAGCTGACCATGATCAACGCACCCATGATCATGGTCTAGGCCGGATGATCATGGTTATTTCAAGATCATGGGTGCGTTGATCTTCGGGGTCAGCCGCCGGTCATGCGCTCCGATTCCGGCAGGTCCAGGTAGCGCTCGAGATTGCGGTGGGTGTTGATGATTCGCCGCTCCTCGTTGGACAGCGTCAGGTGCGTGAAGCCCGGCGCGTGCAGCCCGCGCTGGATCCGGTCGAGCACGGTGAGGTCCTGGTCGAGCACCAGCCCGAGGGTCGCCTGCTCGGCCGTCATGGCGACGTCGATGGGGTGGGTACGCGGCGTGCCCGGCGGCATCCGCGTCATCGCGAACATGACGAGCTGGCCGGTGTCGGGCGTCGGCCCCGGGCGTCCCATGAGCGCGGTCAGCTGGTCGGCAGCGGCCAGCGTCGACATGTTCGGGAAGACGTTGTACTGGTGCAGCCGGGTGATCTCGTCGGTGGTGTACGCGCTGAGGTCGACGCCCTTCTCGGCGTAGAACGTGCGGGTCTGTGCGGCGATGGCGTCCTGCACCGTCTCACCCGGGCCGAGCGGCGGCAGCGGGGCCTTCTCGGTGACCCCCATCCGGCCGCCTTGGCTCTCGATGTAGGAGTCCCAGACCTCCTGGTCGGACAGCGAGCCGTTGAAGCGCGGGCTCGCGACGCCGTAGGGCTGGTGCGACTTGCCGACGTGGCCCCAGATCTGCTGCGGCGCATGGATGTCATCGACGCAGCGCAGCAGTTCCGGGTGCAGACCCTGGACGTGGTAGGTCTCGCTGAACCCGTCGGCGATCGTCTTCCAGTTGGCGTCGACGGCGATGGTGACCGTCGCTGTGCAGTGGAAGTCGGACAGCCCGCACCACGCGATGTCGCCGGGCATCTCCTCGAGCCACTCGACGAGCGAGATCGCCTCGGGATCCATGTTGATGAAGACGAAGTTCTCCCACGTGTCGACCTTCGCCGGCAGTAGCGGGTAGTCCGACAGATGCAGCGAGCCGAATCCCTTGCGGGCCGGGACCCGGCGCAGGATTCCTTCGAGGTCCCAGGTCCAGCCGTGGTAGCCGCACTTGAGCTCGCGCAGGCCGGAGCCGCTGCCGACGCAGAGCGAATTTCCCCGGTGGCGGCAGGCATTCTGGAACGCCCGGAGCACGCCGTCGTCGCCGTGCACGATCAGGACCGAGTACGGGCCCACGCGGTACTCGAAGTAGTCGCCCGGTTCGGCGAGATGATCGGTGGTCGCGGCGAGCTGCCAGACCTTCGGCCACATCTGCTCGATCTCCGCCTGGGCGAAGGAGGGTGAGTAGTAGCGGTCGGCGGGGATCTTCCACGGTTCCTCGGGAACCGGGCCGATCGCATCCGCGTCGTCACGGGCCCGCAGTGCCCGCGCGGCTTCGCGGGCGGCCTCGAGTGATTGGGTACGCGAGCCGCTGGCGAACGTGGTCATCGGGACCCCCTCACGAGCTTGCCGGGACGGGCGCCGGTGTCCTCGCCGGCCGAGAGCGTCACATCCCCGGAAACCACGGTGGCGACGTAACCGGTGGCCGACTGCACGAGCCGCCGGGCGCCGCCGGGCAGGTCGTAGGCGACCTTCGGTAGCTGCAACGCCAGGCGCGTCGAAGTCGAGCACGTTGAGGTCGGCCTTGTAGCCGGGCGTGACGACCCCGCGGTCGCCGAGGCCGTAGAGCTTGGCGGTGTCGCAGGCTGGTCTTGCGCACGACCAGCTCCAGCGGCAGCCGGTCGTACGCCCGGTCGCGCGCCCAGTGGGTGAGCATGAAGGTCGGCATGCTCGCGTCGCAGATGGCGCCGCAGTGCGCGCCGCCGTCGGACAGCCCGAGCGCGGTCGAGGGGTGCACCAGCATCTCGCGGACCGCGTCGAGGTTGCCGTAGGAGAAGCCGAGCAGCGCGTACATCAGCAGCTCGCGGCCGTCGTGAGCCAGCATCAGGTCGTAGAGGACCTCCTCGTCCGGCCGGTTGGCCCGGGCGGCGATAGCCGCCACGCTGTCGCTCGGCGTCGGGCTCGTAGTTCGGCGGCTCGCCCATCGGGAAGATCTTGTCCAGGCTGCCGCCGATGACCTTCATGAGCGGCGGCGTCCTGCGGGGGCTCGGACAGGATCGCCTCGCGGATCTCCGGCTTGCGCAGCTGCGCGATGCGCTCCTCGAGCGGCAGGTCGGCCAGCTTGCGGTAGGTCGGCCGGCTGGCGAACGGGTGGAAGCGTCTGCCAGCCGATCAGCAGGTTGAGCGGGCGCCGCTGACCTGCGGGCGCAGGTCGGCGCCGTCGGCGTTCGCCTCGTCGACCAGCCGCAGCGTGTCGCGCCACGCCTCGGGATCGAGGTTGTGCTGCGAGAGCCCGAAGCTGATCGGGCCGGCCGGTCTCGGCCGACAGCTTGCGCATCCACGCCACCTCGCTGGCCGGCGCGAGCAGGTCCTCGCCCATGACGCCGGCCGGGGCCAGCTCGATGATGCCGGTGCCGAGCTCGCCGAGCACGCGGCCGATGCCGAACAGCTCGTCCTCGGCGGCGAACGTGCCGGGCACGGGCTCGCCGTCGACCGCGGTGTGCAGCGATGGTGCGCGAGGTCGAGAAGCCGAGCGCGCCGGCCTGGATGCCGCCCGCACGACGTCGCGCCATCGCGGCGATGTCCTCGGGGGTGGCGGGCTCGTTGCGCGCGCCCCGCTCGCCCATGACGTAGGCGCGCACCGCGCCGTGCGGCACCTGCGTGGCGACGTCGAGCGAGCGCGGCATCGCGTCGAGGCGTCGAGGTACTCGGGGAAGGTCTCCCAGCCCCAGGTGATGCCCTCGGCGAGCGCGGTGCCGGGGATGTCCTCGACGCCCTCCATCAGCTGGATCAGCCAGTCCTCGCGGCTCGGGCCGCACCGGCGCGAAGCCGACCCCGCAGTTGCCCATCACGACGGTGGTCACGCCGTGCCAGGACGACGGGGTGAGCAGCGGGTCCCAGGTGACCTGCCCGTCGTAGTGGGTGTGGATGTCGACGAAGCCGGGCGTCACCAGCAGGCCTTCGGCGTCGATCGTGCGCCGCGGCCGGCGGCTCCGCCCAGGTCCCGACCTCGGTGATCCGCCCGTCGTCGACGGCGACGTCGGCCGTGCGCGGCGGCGCGCCGGTGCCGTCCACGAGGGTGCCGCCACGGACGATGAGGTCGTGCATGAGTCCTCCCAGGCCGCCCCGATCTGAGCAGTACCTGGCAGACCTGACACGTCGTCAGATTGAATGCCACCCTTCGCGCTCCGGGTCGCATTCCCAGCCGGCTCCAGAGCGGACCGCGTTACGGGCACCCGAATGGCCCGAAGTCCGGCCCGCGGCGCAGGCTGTGGCCGCCGTCGACGTCGATGACCTGGCCGGTGATCCAGGAGGACTCGGGGCCGATCAGGAAGCGCGCGAGCTGGGCGACGTCCTCGGGCTCCCCGAGGCGCGGAAGCGGCGTGTTCTGGACGTAGCTGTCGTAGACCTCGACCGTCGCGCGGGATGTGTTCCATGATCTCGGTGGCGATGAAGCCGGGGCGGATGGCATTGGCCCGCACGTTGAGGTGCCCGTACTCGTCGGCCGCGACCCGTACCAGCTGCTCGATCGCCGCCTTGCCCGGCCCGTACGCGCCGAAGAACGGGTGGACCAGCCGGCCGGCGATGGACGACATCCCGACGAACGAGCCGTGGCCGGATTCGACGAGCTTGGGCAGCGTGTGCTTCAGGCACAGGAAGGTGCCGAGCGCGTTCAGATGCAGGACGCGGATGAACTCGGCGGTGTCCTGCTTGCTGGTGGGTGCGAGCCCGCCACCGCCTCCCGCATTGGCGATGCAGCCCGACAGGCCGCCGGTGGGCTGCGAGGCGAACGCGACCGCCTGGGCGACCGACTCCTCCTCGGTGACATCGGCGACGATGTAGCGCGCGCCGCCGCCGATGCGCTTTACCGCGTCTTGCAGGCTCGACTCGGTGCGCCCGCAGATGGTGACGTGCGCGCCGTCCTCCACGAGCCGCGCGGCACAGGCCCGTCCGATGCCGGTGCCGCCGCCGGTGATGAGGACGGAATGATCTGAGAGGTCTGCTGATGACGCCATTCGGCGAGGCTAGCGTGACGGTCGTGAGCGACGATCTCGACCCCTTGGACCGGCTCGAATCTGCCGAGCAGATCAGGCAACTGGTGGCCCGGTTCGCGATGGCGTACGACGCCCGCGACCTCGACACGATCGCCGGCCTCTACGCCCCCGATGTCCGTGAGGCGCTGATGGCGACCCTGCTCGAACGGATGCCGAAGGGGCGCACGTTTCACCTGACGGCGAGCCCGGTCGTGACGTTCGAGAGCGCCGACGTCGCGCGCGGGGACGTCGTCGGCCGATCCGAAGCCGAGGTCGGCGACAAGTGGATGGTCATCGGGCGTGCGCTACGCCGACCGCTACGTGCGCATCGACGGCACCTGGTACCTCGAGTCGCGGGACCTGCAGCGGCCGTACGCGTCCGACGTGCTGGCCCGCCCATGACTGCCACACGTGAGGAACGGCTCGAGCGGCTGGACGCGTATGCCCAGATCCGCGACCTTGCCGTGCGTTACGCGGCGGCGATGGCCACGAAGGATCGGGAGACGCTCGGGCTGCTCTATGTCGAGGACGTACGCGTCGGCGGCGGGCTCACGGGTCGCGAGGCGCTGCGCGAGGCGTACTTCGGCGCAGCCCTCGACCGGCTCGAGGTCAGCGTGTTGCACGCGGGGACTCATGTGATCGATCTCGACCCGGAGCGTCCCGACCGAGCGCGGGGAGCGTCTACACGATCGCCCAGATCCAGCACGGCGAGCGCTGGATCCGCCAGGCCATCTGCTACTTCGACCGCTATGCCCGCCGCGAGGGGACGTGGCTGTTCGTCAGCCGCGACCATCAGCTCTTCTACGGCGCCGACTACGACCAGCGTCCGAACGATCTGCTGCCCGCCAACTGGCCCGAGTCCGACACCGGCACCGGCACCCTGCCCTTCGGCTGGCCGACCTGGGCCGCTCACGCAGCTAGGAGTTAGCGGGCTGGCCCAGCAGCCGGCGTAGGAACTCCTCCAGCGTTCCCAGCCGAGTTCCGCTGGCGCACCGACGTTGCAACGACGGATAGCTGTGCTCTGGCGAAGAGCTCCGACCCATCCGTCGGCGACGTCAGACTGCCTGCGCCGTCACCATCCATGCGCCTGCACCGAATCGCACCCCGACGCCGGGCTCGTAGCGCTCGGTGAGGGACAAGCGAACGGCCTCGACCACCTCGTCGTGAGCGTCCGCCCCCGCGAGGCCGACGAGCCCTCGGGCCATACCCATCCCCAGCAGGAAGTCCAACGTCTCGTCGACAGTGCCCCCTCCACCGAGGACGATGGTCGGTGCGAGCGGCTCGAAGTTCACCTTGGTGAACCCTGTCGCTTCCAGGAGCCGTGTGGTCTCGTCCTGGTCCTTGAGGGCGAACATCCCCGGACCGCGTGAAAGGCCGCCGAACTCGGGGATACCGGCACGGTTCGCCACCTCGTTGGCGATGACAGTGAGCCATTCGTTCGCGGGCAGGCCCTGCCAGCTGACGAAGGCAAGCCGGCCCTGGGGAAGAAGCGAGCGTCGCAGGTTCGCGAAGGCTCCCACCGGGTCGTCGAAGAACATCAGCCCGAACTGGCTGACCACCAGGTCGAACGTGCCTGGGGCGAAGGAGTAGGTCTGGGCGTCGGCGACGATGAACTCGACATTGTCCAGTCGCGCTGCACGCGCCCGCTCGGATGCGACCTCCACCAGTGGCACCGAGATGTCGACGCCGACCGACGAGTCGACGATGCCGGCTGCTGCGAGCGCAAGGGCGCCGCATCCGCAGCCCACGTCAAGCAGCGAGCGACGCGAGCTCAGCCGGACCTGGTCGAGCAGCGCCTCCGTGAACGGTGCCAGCTGTCGGTCGTAGCGGTCGGCGTGGTCAACGTAGTGAACCGACTCGCCCCCGTTCCACGCTTCAGACTGTTGCTGGTTAGGCGCCATGATCCGTCCTCAGAGTGGGATGCGTCGCGACCATACTTCGCCCAATCATTGATCGTGACTCGGCTGCGTGTCGGTCGCCCGCGGCGCGGAACTCGCAGGCAATGCCACTGTCGCCATTCGAGCACGAGTAACCGACCGCGAGATGGGCGTTCCCGCCGTCCGCCGGAGCGCGCAGAAGTGAATGCCGTTACAGGGCGCTCGGGAGCACGGTCAGTCAGACTGCTTCGAACTCGTTGGCGGATACCTCAACCTCAGGGGCCGTACTCACGTCGGCGTGACGACGGCGCGGCCGCGCAGCTGACCGGTGTCGAGTGCCTCGTACGCCTCGGCGACCTGCTCGAGTGGGAAGACGTCGACGTCGCTGCGGATCAGCCCGTCCTCCGCGAGAGAGATCACGGCCTGGGCGTCGGAGATGCAGGAACCCTGAAACGTGAAGATGTCGGCGTCCTTCGGCAGGCCGCCCATCCACGCGCCCTTGAACGTCCCGCCGGCCGCGCCGACCAGCGCGAATGCGCCGCCCGAGCGCACCGATGCGAGGCCCGCCGCGATGCTCGAGTCGATGCCGACGAAGTCGAGCACCAGCTCAGCGCCCTCCCCGGCGGTCAGCTCGCGGACTCGCCCGGACGTCTCGCCGTCGACGCCGGTGAACGTCTCCGTGGCACCGAGCTCGCGGGCGTAATCCAGCCGGGCCTGGTGCTGGTCGACCGCCACCACCTTGGCCGGCGACAGCGCGCGCAGGAATTGGATCGCGAAGGAGCCGAGGCCGCCGGCGCCGAGGACGACGGCCGTCGAGCCCGGTTCGAGCAGGTGAAGGGCCCGCCGCACGGCGTGGTAGGACGTCGAGCCGGCGTCGGTCAGCGGCGCCGCGGCGATGGGGTCCAGTGAGGTGAGCGGCAGCACGGACCGTGCCGCGTCAGCCACGACGTACGGGGCCAGGCCGCCATCACGCCCGTAGCCACGCCCGGCCAGCCCGTTGGGGCAGGCGCTGTCGAGCCCGCGCCGGCAGAACCGGCACTGCCCGCACGAGGACGGCGACACGAGCGCGACGGCCGCACCGACGGCGATGGGACGGCCGTAGGTATCGACGGCCCCGTCGCCGGCCTCCTCGACGTAGCCGCCGATCTCGTGGCCGAGGGTGAACGGCATCGACCAGCCGACCAGCTCGCCCACGGACGCGGGCATCTGGGCCATCCCGATGTCGGAATGGCACAGCCCGTTTCCGGCCACGCGCACCAGGACCTGGCCGGGACCAGGGCTCGGAATGTCCACCGTCGCCATCTGGGGTTGGTGCTCCCACTCGAGCAAGCGGTAGGCCGACATCTGGGGTTTCATGCGTCTCCTTTGGCTGGCCGCGGGAGCGGACCGCGCCCGCCTACGGGCCAGGGGACGTTATATCGCGCGGGTGTTGGACCTCTGAAAAGGGGCGCGGGGATGCCTTCTGCAAGCGAGAGGGATAACCTTGGCCCCAGACCTGACGGGGCGTCAGGTGCAGCGGCCCGCTGGATTTGTGTGTGGACTGCGTTTTGCTGCGCTGTAGTGGATATGGGATAGGGGAGGGCTTTCGCCATGGCGGTCCTGAATGAGGAGCCGGTCCGGGAGGGCACCCACTCTTTCGGCGAGCTTCCGAAGATCATCAGCGTGGATGACCATGTGGTGGAGCCGCCGCACGTGTGGAGCACGTGGTTGCCGGCGAAGTTCCGTGACCGGGGCCCGCGTGTCGAGCGGCGGGGCATCGGCGAGATGGCCCACATCGGCGGCGGTGCGTACCGCCAGTCGTTCGACGAGAATGGTCCGAAGGCTGACTGCTGGGTGTACGAGGATCTGGTCTACATCCACAAGAGGCATGTCGCGGCGGTGGGTTTTGCCCGCGAGGACATGACGATGTCGCCGATCACGTACGACGAGATGCGTCCGGGTTGCTATGACCCGAAGGCGCGCATTGAAGACAACGAGATGAACTGGGTGAGCGGCTCGTTGTCGTTCCCGAGTTTCCCCCGTTTCTGCGGGCAGACGTTCGCCGAGGCGAAGGACAAGGAGCTGGCTGAGGCGTGCGTCTACGCCTACAACGACTGGATGGTCGAGGAGTGGTGCGGCGATTCGGGCGGCGCGCTGATCCCACTGATCATCATCCCGCTGTGGGATGTGCAGCTGGCTGCCGCTGAGGTGCGCCGCAACGCGGCCCGTGGCTGCCACGCGGTCTGCTTCTCCGAGATCCCGCCGCACCTGGGCCTGCCGAGCATTCACTCGGGCTACTGGGACCCGCTGTTCCAAGCCTGCGAGGAGACCGGCGACCACCGTCTGCATGCACATCGGTTCGTCGTCGCGGATGCCGGCGACGTCCGGTGACGCCCCGGTTGCGGTAGCGGCCACGCTGTCGTTCAACAACGCGATGGCCTCGCTGGCCGACTGGCTGTTCTCGGGCAAGCTGGTGCAGTTCCCGAAGCTGAAGATCGCCTATTCCGAAGGTCAGATCGGCTGGCTGCCGTACGCCCTCGAGCGGGCCGACGACGTCTGGCTCGAGCACCGCGCCTGGGCCGGCGTGCAGGACATCGTTCCCGACCCGCCGTCGTCGTACTTCAAGCGCCAGGTCTACGGCTGCTTCTTCCGCGACAAGCACGGGCTCGACTCGCTCGAGACCGATCGGGGTCGACAACGTCACGTTCGAGACCGACTACCCGCACACCGACTCGACCTGGCCGCACACCAAGAAGATCGCCGAGGAGATGATGGAGGGGCTGTCGGCCGAGCAGGTCTACAAGATCGTGCGCGGCAACGCCATCACGATGCTCAGCCTCGACATCACCTGATCCTGCCGGGCTCCATCAGGATCAGGCGGCTGAGGCCGCCAGCGCCTCGTTGAGGGCGACGAGCGCTTGCGGCCGGTCGGGTCCCACCAGGATCCCGACCATGCCCAGGGCCTCGGCAGCGGCGATGTTGCCAGGGTGGTCGTCGACGAAGACCGCCTCGTGTGCCGGGACGGCGAGCGCGTCGAGCGCGAGCTGGAAGATCCGCGGGTCGGGCTTGCGGATGCCCACGGCGGAGGAGTCGATGACGACTTCGAACAGCTCGTCGACGGGCACCATGCGCCGCCAGCCGTCGCCGAATTCGGCGACGTTATTGGTGACCAGGGCGGTGCGCAGGCCGCGCCGGCGAATCTGGCGCGCCCCTTCCACCATCGTCTCGCGGTCGGGGTCGGTCCTTCCCATCCGCCCGAAGAGCGCCAGGATGTCGACCTCGATCTGCTGCTCCTTCGCGAGCGCGCTGAGCGCGCCGCGCGCCTGTTCCAGGGTGATCTCGCCGCGTTCGAGGCGATGCCACGGGTGGTCGCCGTCCCGGTCGTAAACCCCGAAGCAGAGTTCGATGGCCGCTTCCGGGGTCAGCCCGAGCTCCGGTGCCGCGTCGGCGATGACGGGGAAGGGCGAAAGGGTGAATACCCCTCCGAAGTCGAAGAGCACGGCTCGCAGCACGCGTCCAGTCTGCCGCACGCCGGTAACGTCCTCGCCCGGAGGTCTGACATGTCATCAGGTGCGACGAGCGGCGGTCCGTTCAGCCCGGCTCGGCTCGGCCCGCTCACCTTGCGCAATCGCGTCATCAAGGCGGCGACGTTCGAGGGCTACACGCCCCGCGGGGCGGTCAGCGACGAGCTGATCGCGTTTCATCAACGCGTGGCAGCCGGCGGGGTCGCCATGAGCACGGTGGCGTACTGCGCGGTCTCGCCCGGCGGGCGAGTGATGCGTAACTGCCTGGTGATGGAGCCCGACAGCGTCCCCGGCCTGCGCCGGCTGACCGACGCGATCCACGCCGAGGGTGCCGCAGCCTCGGCGCAGCTCGGCCACGCCGGGTTGGTGGCCAACGTGCGCTCGAACCGGACGCCCTCGCTCGCCCCGTCGACCCGCTTCAGCAAGACGGCCGGTGGGCGCATCAAGGGAGCGACCCTCGACGACCTCGCCGCGGTCAAGGCCGATTACGTGCGGGCCGCACGCACCGCGATCGACGCCGGCTTCGACGCGATCGAGCTGCATCTGGGCCACAACTACCTGCTCAGCTCGTTCTTCTCGCCGAACCTGAACAAGCGAACCGACCGCTACGGCGGCGACGTGGAGGGACGCTCGCGCTTTCCGCGTGAGGTGGCCATGGCCGTGCGGGAGGCGGTCGGCGACCGGCTCGCGATCACCGCGAAATTCAACATGAGCGACGGCGTGCCGGGTGGGCTCTGGCTCGACGAGAGCCTGCCGATCGCCGAGCTGCTGCAGGCCGACGGCGCCCTCGACGCGATGGTCCTCACCGGCGGCAGCTCGCTGCTGAACGGCATGTACTTCTTCCGCGGCGATGTGCCGCTGCAGGAGATGGTCGACTCGCAGCCCAAGGTTGTCGGCCTGGGCCTGCGGCTGGTGGCGAAGAAGCTCTTCCCGAGCTATCCCTTCGAGGAAGCGTTCTTCCTGCCCTTCGCCCGCCAGTTTCGGGATCGGCTGACGATGCCGCTGGTGCTGCTCGGCGGGATCAACCGGATCGACACCATGCAGCGGGCGCTCGACGAGGGCTTCGAGTTCATGCAGATGGGTCGAGCCTTGCTGCGTGAGCCTGATCTGCTCAACGCGATGCAGGCGGGGCAACGTACCGAGGCGCTGTGCGTGCACTGCAACAAGTGCATGCCGACGATCTACAGCGGCACCCGCTGCGTGCTGGTCCCGGCCGCGGAGACTGCGGTCGGGTCGCGTACAAACGAGGTACCCGATGCAAGCAAGGTGGAGATGACGTGACGAGTCCTGCAGCGCCCGCTTCCGGCAGCCCGGCCTTTGGCGGAGGCGTCAACCAGCGCGACAAGATCAAGATGTCGCAGGAGGAGATCGACGCCTTCCTTTCCGAGCGCAACAGCATGTCGATGGCGACCCTCGACAAGGACGGCCGCATCCACCTGGTGGCCATGTGGTACGGCTTCCTCGAGGGCGCCGTGGCCATCGAGACCAAGGCGAAGTCGCAGAAGGTCGCCAACCTGCGGCGCGACCCGCGCATGACCGTCATGGTCGAGACCGGCGAGACCTACGACCAGCTGCGCGGGGTCGAGCTGGTCGGCACCGCCGAGATCGTCGAGGAGCCCGACCGCATCTGGGAACTCGGGGTCAGCGTCTTTGAGCGTTACAACGCGCCGTACACCGAGGAAATGAAGCCGTTCGTCGAGATCATGCTGCGCAAGCGGGTCGTGGTGAAGCTGCACGTCGAGAAGACGGTCTCCTGGGACCACCGCAAGCTCGCGAGCTGAGGGCGCGCTCTAGCCGGCGCCCTCGTCGATCGCCTTGTCGACGGCTGCCGCCCCTTCGAGCACGTCCGCGGCCCGCAGTGTCCACTGCGGGTCGCGGCGCTCGAGCCAGGCGCGCGGGCCCTCGGCGGCGTCCGGGGTGCCCATCAGCAGCCGGTGGTAGCCGCTCTCGCGCCGGATGACCTCATCGAGCCCGAGGTCGGCCCACAGCAGCCGCTTGGACAGCGCGAGCGAGGCGGGCGACGCCGCGCGTGCCATGTCGGACGCGATCTCCATCGCAGCGGCGAGCACCTGCTCGGCCGGTAGCGCGCGAGAAGCCAGCCCGAGCGTCACGGCTTCGGTGCCGCGGAACGTCCGGCCGGTCAGCAGCAGATCGGCGGCCACCGCCTGAGAGGCGAACCGGCGCACCGTCCAGTGCGACCCGGCGTCGCCGATCATCCCGCGCCGGGCCTGCGGGATCGCCAGCTTCGCGTCCTCGGCGACGATGCGGATGTCGGCCTGCAGGGCGATCGTGAAGCCGATGCCGATCGCGTGCCCTTGGATGGCGGCGATCACGGGTGTGCTCAAAGCCCAGGCCGGGGTCTCCAGCGGTTGCGACGAGAAGCCCGCCCCGGGCGTACCGAAGGAGGCGCTTTCCGGAGCCATGTCGGCGCCGGCGCAGAACGCTCGTCCCCGGCCGGTCAGGACGATCACCTTGACCTCGGGGTCGGCGTCGCACTCGGTATAGGCGGCGGACAGCTGCGCGCCCATACCGCCGGAGAAGACGTTCAGCACGTCGGGACGATCGAGGATGACCGTTGCGACGCCCGGGACGTCGCGTTCGACGGTGACCGCAGGAGCGCTCATATACCGAGGGCGTCGCGGGTGCGGTCGAGTTCGGTGACGTCGGTGGTGGTGGGCACCAGGAACATCTCGTCGCACCCGGCGGCTTCAGCGGCGGCCATGGCCTCGCGCAACGCCGCGGGTGTCGAGGCGGTGCACGCGCCGGCCATCATCCCGGCGATCTCCGGCCCGAAGATCTTCAGGTACGTGAAGGCGTAGTCGTGCAGGCGTTCGGCCGCGCCCACACCGAGGGCGTACCAGAGGCTCGCGGAGACGTGCGGCCGCTCGTCGCGTCCGGCGTCCTTCCAAGCTGCCCGGATGCGCTCGATGTTGCCGGCGAACGCCTCGTGGTTGACGTTCGTGACGGTCGTGCCGTCGTCCACGCCCGATGCCCAGCGGGCGGCTCGGGCCAGCGCTTTCGGACCCATGACACCGGCGACGAGCGGTGGCCCACCGGGCTGCACCGGCGGCGGGCCGACCGGATCAGCACCCTCGAACGGCGGCTCGCCGGCCCAGATGCGGCGCATCGCCGCGACCCCGTCGTCCATCCGTTGCCAGCGACGGGTGAAGGGCGCGCCGATGGCCTGATAGTCCGCCTCACGTCCGCCGACCCCGACCCCGACCGTCAGCCGGCCGGACGCGATCTGGTCGACGCTCGCCATGTCCTTGGCGACCTGCACCGGCGAATGCGCCGGCAGGATCACGATCGTGGTCCACAGCCGTACCCGCTCGGTGAGCGCCGCGGCAGCCGCGAGTTGCGGTACGAGTGCGTGGCTGGTGTAGGTCACCCGCTCCGGGACGGCCAGGCTCTCCCAGGGGCCATCGTCCACGGCGGCGCACCACGCCAGCAGCTCGCTGCGGCCGTGCGCAAGCATGGTGGGAAGGGTCATCGAGATGTGCATGGTGAGCGGCTCCGGTTCTCGTCAGATCTTGAGCGTGACCGGAACGCCGAAGCCGGGGTGCTCGCCGTGTTCAAGCTCGGCGCCCACCGTGACGGCCAGCTCGTCCGGGGTCCAGGTGATGCCTCCGCTCGCGAAGGTCGCCTCGACCGACGGCGCGGCGATGATCGCGACCTTGCCGCCGTAGGTGAGCAGGACCTGGCCCGTCACGTGGCTCGCGGCGGGGGAGGCGAGCCAGGCGACGACCGGAGCGATGTGGTCGACGCTGATCGGGTCCATCCCGCCCTCGGGGTCGGCCGGGGCCGGGCCGAAGATCGGCTCGGTCATGGCCGTGCGCGCGCGGGGAGCCAGCGCGTTGGCGCGCACCCCGTACTTGGCGCAGCTCTGCGCGATCGAGAGCGTGATCGCGACGATGCCGGCCTTGGCCGCCGAGTAGTTCGGCTGCCCGGGTGCGCCGAACAGGAACGACTCCGACGCGGTGTTGATAACGCTCGCCCACACCGGGCCGCCCGCGGCCTTCGACGCCTCCCGCCAGTACGCCGTTGCCGCGCGGCAGGTGCCCATATGGCCTTTGAGGTGCACCCGGACCACGTCGTCGAACGCGTCCTCGGTCATCGAGAAGATCATCTTGTCGCGGGTGAAGCCGGCGTTGTTGACCAGGATCGACAGCGAGCCATACGTCTTCACCGCGGTGTCGATCAGCGAACCGGAGTAGTTCCAGTCGCCGACGTCTCCGCGCGAGACCGTCGCCTCACCACCGGCCGCGCGGATCTCCTCAGCCACCGCTTCGACCTTGTCGCTCATGTCGTTGAGGACGACCTTGGCCCCGCCCGCGGCGAGGGCCAGCGCCTCGACGCGTCCTAGCCCCTGACCCGCCCCGGTGATGATGGCGACCCCGCCTTCGAGGCTGGTGATCGGGTGCTCGGGAGAGACCATCTACTCGCTCCTCACAAACGGCGGCACCGGCAGGCGGGGACAAAGGTAACTGACGCCTCGTCCACCCCTCGCAGCGCCACTGACTTACGCGAAGGCGACCGTCGAATCTGCTACGGGAACGACCGCTGGACTCTCGAAACACGGCGAGTCGCGAAGAAACGCCGCCGGCCGAAACACTTCCATCGACAATTCGACGGCGCGGGGTGGACCGCACAAACTTGCATGACGTATGGAAATAACTCTAGGGTCGGGCGTGTGACGCTAGCCGGTAGTTCGCGCCGGCGCCGCCGTGCCGCCGGCGCCACCGACCTGGAGCGCATCGAGCTGGCGCTGGGGGACCTGGTGCGGCTGACCTCGTCGGCGCGGGTGCACGATGACCGGGTGCGTGGGAGCGGGGTCGCCATCTCGCGGACGAACCTTCGGTTCCTGGACGCGACCCGAGAGCTCGGCCCGGTGTCGGTGTCGAAGCTGGCCTCACGCATGGATCTCTCGCAGCCGACCGCCAGCCGCGCGCTGCAGCAGCTGGAGTCCGACGGTTACGTCGAGCGCGCCAGCGACCCCGCCGACGGGCGGGTGGCGTGCTACAGCGTCACGAAGGGCGGGATCGACGCTCACCAGCGGATGCGCACCTTCATGGCCGGCCAGCTCGCTGAGGCGCTGCGCGATCTGCAACCCCAGCGTCGCCGCGACATGGCGGAAGCGCTCACTGAACTCGTGGCCCGGCTCTCCGTCCAACCGGGACCATCCCCGTCACCCGTAAACGATCCGCAACGATGAGGGGAACGCGTGAGTACCGCACCTTCTGAAGCCCCAGCCGCCGCGCCGGATGCCGGGCCCGACGTGGCTTTCCTCGCCGAGGTCCGCTCCCGCATCGGTGCCGCCGGTGACCCGCAGGTCGCCCGCCATCCGGTGAACGCTCCGGCGATCGCCGACTGGTGCGACGCGATGGGCGACGACAATCCGGTCTACACCGATCCGGTCGCCGCGGCGGCCTCGGTGCATGGCGGCATCGTCGCGCCTCCTGTCACGCTCGACATCTGGGACCGGGCCGGGCTGAAACAGACCCGCTCCACCGACGACCCGCGCGCCCAGACCATCAACGCGCTCGAATCGCGCGGGTTCACGTCGGTGGTCGCGGTCAACTCCGACCTGGAGATCGTCCGTTACCTGCGCCCCGGCGACATGCTGCAGAACGTCCAGGTGCTCGAGGATGTCTCGGAAGAGAAGGCGACCGGGCTCGGCGTTGGCCACTTCGTGACCACCCGCCACCGCTTCACGACCGCCGAGGGCGAGCACGTCGGTGACGTCCTCTTCCGGATCCTGAAGTTCAAGCCCGGTACCGGACGCCAGGCACCGGCAGGAGCGAGCAAGGCGGTCGATCCCGCGCCGCACCTGCGTCCGCGGCCGGGCATCAACCGTGACAACGAGTTCTTTTGGGAGGGCTGCCGCCAGCATGAGTTGCGCATGCAGCGCGACCCCGCGACGGGCGAGCTCTTTCACCCGCCCGGCCCCAAGCGCAACCCGACGACGGGAAGGTGGGACCTGGAGTACGAGGTCGTCTCCGGACGCGGGCGGCTCTACTCCTACGCGCTGCCGCACTACCCGCAGGCTCCCGGATTCAGGTACCCGGTGATCGTCGGGCTGGTCGAGCTCGAGGAAGGCCCACGGCTGGTGTCGAACATCGTCGGGGTCGACCGCGACGCGCTCGAGATCGGCATGCCGCTCGAGGTGACCTGGCTCGACTCGCACCCGGCTCTCGTTGAGGGCGCCACCGACTCGCGGGGTCCCATCACCATCCCGCAGTTCCGCCCCGCGGCACCGAAGCGCCGGGAGACGACGCGCACCGCCGGCAGCGTCAGCGTCGGGGAGAAGCTGCCGCCGTGGGTCAAGGACATCCCGCCCACGCAGGTGGTGAGTGGTGCGCTCGCGACCCGCGACTTCCAGGACGTCCACCACGATCGCGACCTCGCCCACGCGCGCGGCTCGGCCGACATCTTCCTGAACATCAACACCTCGGTCGGCCTGATGGCGCGCTACGTCGGCGACTGGGCCGGACCCGAGCAGCTCGTCACGGCCACTCGCGTCAGGCTCGGCGCTCCGGCCTATCCGTACGACCCGCTGACCTTCACCGGCGAGGTGATCGAGGCCGACGCCGCCAGCGGCCGTGTGGTGGTACGCGTGCGGGCCCGAAACAGCCTGGGCGATCACGTCTCCGGGACGATCGAGCTCTTGCTCCCTGGTGGATCCGACTACGCCAACCGAACCGCAAAGAAGGCTGCCAAGTGACCCGCCACAAGTACGCCGGCAACACCGCGATCGTCGGGATCGGCGCCACCGAGTTCTCCAAGAACTCCGGGCGCAGCGAGCTGCAGCTGGCGATCGAGGCCTGCACCGCGGCGTGCGAGGACGCCGGGCTGCCGACGAGCCGGGTCGACGGGCTCGTCACCTACACCATGGAGACCAATCCCGAGAACGAGATCATGCGCGGTCTCGGGATCGAGGAGCTGCGCCATTTCAGCCGCGTGCACTTCGGCGGCGGCGCCCCCTGCGGCACGGTCGAGCTGGCCGCGATGGCGGTGAACGAGGGCGTCGCCGATTACGTGCTCTGTTACCGGGCGTTCAACGAGCGGTCGGGCCGCCGCTTCGGCGCGGGCGTGCAGGACCGCCCGGCCGGCGCTACCGCCGAGGAGGCGCAGTTCGCCTGGACCTCGCCGTACGGGTTGCTCACCCCCGCATCGTGGGTGGCGATGTTCGCGACGCGGATCATGCACGAGTACGGGGTGACGAGCGAGGACTTCGGCCTCGTCTCCGTGGCTGACCGCAAGCACGCCGCGACCAACCCGGCAGCGCACTTCTACGGCCAGCCGATCACCCTCGCCGATCACCAGGCGAGCCGCTGGATCGTCGAGCCGCTGCACCTGCTCGACTGCTGCCAGGAGACCGACGGCGGCCAGGCGCTGCTCGTCACCACGCTCGAGCGGGCCCGCGACCTTCCCGGCAAGCCGGCCGTCATCACCGGCGCTGCGCAGGCGATCGCCGGCGAGCAGCAGATGATGCGCTCCTACGGCCGCGAGAGCCTGACCGGCCTGCCGGAGATGGGCATCTGCGCGCGGCAGGTCTGGGAGAGCTCGGGCCTCGGACCGGACGACATCCAGACGGCTATCATCTACGACCACTTCACCCCGTTCGTGCTGCCGCAGCTGGAGGAGTTCGGCTTCTGCAAGCGCGGCGAGGCGAAGGACTTCATCGCGAACGGCGCCATCGAGCTCGGTGGCCGGCTGCCGATCAACACCCACGGCGGCCAGCTCGGCGAGGCGTACCTGCACGGGATGAACGGCATCGCGGAGGGCGTGCGGCAGATCCGCGGGACGTCGGTGAATCAGGTCGAGGGCGTCAGCAACGTGCTCGTCACCGGCGGAACCGGAGTGCCCACCAGCGCGCTCCTTCTCGGGCAGGAGGGCTAGCAGCATGGGACAACTCGACGGTCGCGTGGCCATGATCACCGGCGGCGGTGAGGGCATCGGACGCGGGATCGCCGCGGCCTATCTGAAGGCCGGCGCCAAGGTCGTCATCGCCGAATTCAACGAGCCGCTGGGCATCAAGACGGCCGCCGACCTATCGGCCGAAACCGGCGGCGAGGCGAGCTTCGTGCTCTGCGACGTCGGGGTGAAGGAGCAGGTCGAGGCGGCGGTCAAGCACACCGTCGAGACGTTCGGGACGATCGACATCCTGGTCAACAACGCCTGGAGCGGCGGCGAGCTCAGCCGGGTCGAGAACAAGGCCGACGAGCTGCTGCAGTACGGCTTCACGGTCGGCTACTGGGGCCCGTGGTGGGCGATGAAGACCGCCTTTCCGGTCATGAAGGCGCAGGGCTACGGCCGGGTCATCAACCTGTGCTCGCTCAATGGGGTCAACGCGCACATCGGCTCAGCCGAGTACAACTCGGCCAAGGAAGCGTTGCGCGCCCTGTCCAGGACGGCTGCTCGCGAATGGGCGCCGACCGGCATCTGCATCAACATGATCTGCCCGGCGGCCAAGAGCGCCGCCTACCTGCGCGTCGTGCAGGAACATCCCGAGATCGAGGCCTCGGGCGATGCCGCCAACCCGATGGGGCGCCTCGGTGACCCCGAGAACGACATCGCACCTGTCGCCGTATTCCTCGGTAGCGAGGGCGCACGTTACCTGACCGGAAACACACTCTTCGTCGATGGTGGCTCGCACATCAACGGTTCGAGCTGGGCGCCGGTGCTGCCCGAGTGACCACCGGATCGAACGGGGTCGCCGAGCGTCCGACGGCCATGGTGACCGGCGCGAGCCGGGGGATCGGACGGGCGTGCGCGCTCGCCTTGGCGGCCGCCGGATACGACGTCGCCGTCACCGCGCGAACCGTCACCGAGGGCAGTTCCGTGGAGGGGCTGCCCGGGAGCCTCGCGACGACCACCGCCGAGATCGAGGCGCTCGGATCCCGGGCCTTCGCGGTGCCGCTGGACCTGCTCGACCGTGAAAGCCTGGTTCCCGCGGTGGAGGCCGTTCTGGGCGAGTTCGGTTACCTCGACGTACTCGTGAACAATGCGATCTACGTGGGATCGGGCAACGATCAGCGTTTCCTCGACGTCTCGATGAGCGACCTCGACAAGCGCATCACCGGCAACCTCACCGCGCAGCTGGCCATCACGCAGCGGGCGCTTCGCGCGATGGTTGCTCGCGGCGGGGGCACGATCATCAACATCACGTCGATGGCGGGCATGGTCTCGCCCCCCGGGCCGCTCGGCGACGGTGGTTGGGCGCTCGGCTACGCCGTCTCCAAGGGTGGGCTGCACCGGGCAGCCGGGGTGATTGCCGCCGAACTCGGCGATGCCGGCATCCGTGCCTACAACCTGCAGCCGGGCTTCATCGCGACCGAGCGCGTCACGTTGCAGCCCCATCTCGCGTGGATCGCCGAGCGCGGCAACCCGCCGGAGCTCGTCGGCAAGGTGCTCGTGTGGCTCCTGTCGGACGGGGGCGCCGGGGTGCGCAACGGCAAGACGGTCCACGCCGCAGACGTCGGACGTGAGCTGGGCCTGATTCCCGCCGAGGCGTGAAGGGTTAGATGGTCCGACGGCGAGGCAGCCCGGCGGAGGGGAGCCCATGCAGCGATTGAGCGCGGTCGACGCGCTGTTCGTCGACATGGAGACCAAGCGCATGCACAACAGCGTGGTGGCTGTCCTCGTGGTGGATCCGGCGGGTATGCCGGGCGGCTACTCCTACGCCCAGATCCGCCAGCATTTCGCCGATCGGCTCGATGAGATCCCGGCCTACCGCCGCCGTCTCGTGCACGTGCCCTTCGGGCTCGCGTTGCCACTCTGGGTCGATGATCCCGACTTCGACCTCGACGCCCACATCCACCGCGCGGGCCTGCCGTCGCCGGGGGGTCGCGCCGAGCTGGCCGAGTTCGTCGCCGGCGTCGCCGGGCGATCGCTCGACCGGGAGCGTCCGCTGTGGGAGACGTGGGTGGTGGAGGGACTGGAGGGCGACCACATCGCTCTCGTCGCCAAGACCCACCACAGCTTGATGGATGGCGTCACGGGTGCCGATCTGATCTCCCGGCTGTTCGACCTGTCGCCCGAGCCCCGCCCAGCGCAGCCGGCGCAGATCTGGGCGCCGCCGCTGCTGCCCTCGCCGGCGCGCCTGCTGGCCGAGGCCCTTCCCGGCGCGTTCCTGCGCCCGGCCATCCTCGTACGGGCCGGTGTCGGCGCTGCGCGAGGGGCTCTGGGGCTGGCCCGCGGCACCCTGCTCCGCCCGCCGGAGGGCCCGGCGCCGGCGCTGCCGTTCACGGCACCTCACACCCCGTTCAACGGCTCGATCTGCGGGCAGCGCAGCGTCGCGTACGGGCGCGCCGCACTCGCCGATCTCAAGATCATCAAGAACGCCTACGGCTGCACGGTGAACGACGTGGTGCTGACCGCCTGCGGGCTCGCCCTGCGGGACTGGCTGCGTGGTCACGGCGGGGTGCCCGATCGTCCACTGATCGCCACCCTGCCCGTCTCGGTGCACGAATCCGAGCGCGTGAGTGGCAACAAGGTCTCGGCGATGTTCGTACGGCTGCCCACCACAGAAGCCGATCCGGTAATGGCGCTGCGCCTCGTACAGGACGACACCCGGGGCGCGAAGGACCTGCACCGGGCCCTGGGTGCGGAAACCATCATGGAGCTGGCCGAGTTCGCCCCGCGCCGCCTGCTGAATCTCGCTGCCCGGCTCTACTCCAGCTGGAACCTCGCGAACATGCACCGGCCGGTCTACAACGTGATCATCTCCAACGTCCCGGGCCCGCCGGCGCCGTTGTACATGCATGGCGCCAGGTTGGAGGCGTTCTACCCGCACGGTCCCGTCTTCGAAGGCACCGGGCTGAACATCACGGTGATCAGCTATCAGGGGAGCATCGACATCGGCGTCATCGCCTGCCGCGACTCCGTGCACGATGTCGAGCAGATCCCCGAGAGCTTCACCGCAGCGATCGCGCTGCTGAAGGCCGCTGCCGAGCCGGGAAAGGCGGCGAAGGACAATCCTCGGCAGGGGACCGGTCAGCGCCGCACCCGCGCCACGCCGACGTCATAGGTCTCTCACCACCTTGCACACCACCTTGCACACCACCGACCGCTGGGAGCTGTCTTGGCCACCGGGCCGCACCATTCGCCGCTGTATGACGTCTCGACCCTCTGGGAGCTGGTCCGCCGGCGCGCGGAGGCGACACCTGATGTACCGATGCTGTTCGACGAAACCGAGCGCACGCTGACGTTCGGCGAGTTCGCCGCGAAGGCCGAGCGGGTCGCCGCCGGGCTCATGGGGCTCGGGGTGGGTCCCGGCACTCCCGTCACCTGGCAGCTGCCCACCCGGATGGAGACGGTGGTCCTGTCGATGGCCCTCGCTCGCCTGGGGGCCGTGCAGAACCCGATCATCCACATCTACCGCGAGCGCGAGGTCGGCTTCGCGGTGCGCCAGACCGGTGCCGACCTCGTGGTCGTGCCCGGCACCTGGCGCGGCTTCGACTACCTGGCGATGGCCGAGCGGATCACTGCCGGCATGGCGTCCAAGCCGCGCATCCTCGTCGCCTACGACGAGCTTCCCGACGCCGATCCGGCCGGGTTGCCGCCGGCGCCGACCTCGGCCGACGATGTCCGCTGGATCTACTACACGTCCGGCACCACCAGCGATCCCAAGGGCGTACGCCACAGCGACGGCACGCTGCTCGCCGGCGGGATCGGGATGGCGGTAGCGCTGGAGATGTCGCCGTCCGACGTCGGCTCGATCGCCTTCCCGTTCGCGCACATCGGCGGCCCCGACTACCTCGTCACGATGCTCACCCAGGGGTTCCCGGCGATCCTGATCGAGGCATTCGATCCGAAGACCGTGGTGGGCCTGCTGAACCGGGTCGGCGCCACGATGGCAGGCGGCAGCACCGCCTTCTACTCGACGTTCCTGTCGCTGCACCGCGCAAAGGTGGCTGCTGGAGAGCCCGGTGCGCTGGTGCCCACCCTGCGGGTCCTCAGCGGCGGCGGCGCTCCCAAGCCGCCGGAGATCTTCTTCGAGGTCAAGCGCGAGATGGGCGTGGTCGTCGCGCACGGGTACGGCATGACCGAGGTTCCGATGATCACCCAGAACTCTCCCCACGACACCGACGATCAGCTCGCCTACACCGAGGGCGCTCCGGTTCGCGGCACCAGGCTGCGCATCGTCGCAGGCAACGGGGAGGACACGCCGCCCGGCACCGAGGGCGAGGTGCGCGTCGGTGGCCCGGCGGTCTTCCACGGCTACACCGATCCCGAACTGAACGCGGTGGCCTTCGACGAGCAGGGCTACTTCCGCACCGGCGATCTCGGCGTGCAGCGGCCCGACGGCCATGTGACGCTCACCGGCCGGCTGAAGGACGTCATCATCCGCAAGGGCGAGAACATCTCCGCCAAGGAGATCGAGGACCTGCTCTACGAGCATCCGCTGGTCGCCAACGTCGCCGTGATCGGCCTGCCTGATCCCGAACGCGGCGAGCGCGTGTGTGCCGTCGTCGAAGGCGTCCCGGACCGGCCGTCGATCACCTTCCAGGAGATGTCGACCTACCTGCGCGAGCACGGCCTGATGACCCAGAAGATCCCCGAGCAGCTCGAGATCATCGGCGCCATGCCGCGCAACGCCACGCTCAAGATCCTCAAGCACGAGCTGCGCGCCCGCTACAGCTGACGGGCCCGCAGCGGTTGCGGGCATGTTGCTGCTGCTCGACGCGCAGCAAGCGGCTGATCCGCTCGTAGGGTGGGCGGGATGACGGACAGGGCGCTCGATCCGCAGGCCGCTCAAGAGCTTCGGCGGCGTGCTCGACAGAGCGTGGATTCCGGCGCCGTGCCGTCGTGCCAGATCGCCGTGGCCTACCAGGGGCAGGTGGTGCTCGAGGAGACCTACGGCGCCGCCGCGGGCAGCCGGTACGTCATCTTCTCGGCGACGAAGCCGGTGGTGGCGTCGGTCATCTGGATGCTGCTGACCGAGGGTGCGCTCGCGCTGGAGCGTCCGATCGCGGCCGACATCCCCGAGTTCGCGGCCAACGGCAAGGACGCGGTGACCCTCGAGCACGTCCTGCTGCACACCGGCGGCTTCCCGCAGGCACCCATGGCGCCCCGCTGGTGGAACGACCGTGAGGGCCGGCTGCGCCGCTTCGCCGACTGGCGCCTCGACTGGCCCCCCGGTAGCGCGTTCGCCTACCACCCGACGTCGGGGCACTGGGTCCTTGCCGAGCTCATCGAGCGGGCGACCGGCCGCGACTTCCGTGCGGCCGTACGCGATCGCGTCCTCGCGCCGCTAGGACTCAAGGCCCTTGCCCTGGGGGTCGAACCGGAGGATGCCTGGGACGTGCAAGCGGTTGTCAATTCTGGGGAGCCGCCCGACCGGGACGAATTGGAGCGCACGCTCGGGATCCGCGAGCTGGCGGGCGCCGACGATGAGCTGGCGCTGCTGGAGTTCAACACCGACAACGGGCGCCGCGCCGGCGTTCCCGGGGGAGGCGCGATCTCCACGGCCGCTGACGTGGCGCTCTTCTACCAGGCGCTGCTGCACGACCCGGCACGACTGTGGGATCCGGCGATGCTCGCCGATGTCACCACTGTTGCCCGCAACCACTTCATCGACCCGATGACCGGTGACCCTGCCAACCGCAGCCGCGGGCTGGTCCTCAAGGGTGACGACGGCAGGGGCGAGCGCCGTCACGACTTCGGGCCGACGACCTCGCCCCGGGCGTTCGGCCACTCCGGGGTCGGCGGCCAGATCGCGTGGGCCGACCCGCACACGGGGCTGAGTTTCTGTCACCTCACCAACGGGCTGGACCGCAATCCGATCCGCCAGGCCCGGCGCTCGTACGCGCTGAGCAAGCGGGCGGGCGTGCTGCGCGCAGAGGCCGGATCATGAGCCGCCGGCCCGGCGACTGGTTGCTGCGCACCGGTGCGCTGGAAGCGTTCACCACGCTGGACGTCTACCACCCGGTCTCGCGCCGCGGCCCGCTCTCGCCGCTGGTCTTCTTCAGCACCTGGCCGGTGTCGGAGCTGCCGTTGCAGGCGGCGATGTTCCAGGTCGCGACGGCCGCCGCGCTGGCCCGCCCGCGCGATGTGCGCAGCCGCCGCGGGGTCGCCGGGCTTGCGCTCACCGCGGCCAGCGTCGCCGGGCTGCTCGGGGTGCGCCGCGCGGCTGATCGCGTCGAGGGAGAGTTGGAGTTGGCCCTCGTCGACGGGCTCGGGCCGGACTACCGGCACGAGATCCGGCGCCCGGCCTGGCCCGCGGAGCCTGCGGGGCACACCAAGCCGCCCGGCGCGGTGCGCTCGATGCTGATCCGCAAGCATTTCGCGCAGGACACCGACGTCGCCTACGGCCCGCACGGCCGCTACAACCTGCTTGACGTCTGGCGCCACAGGGACCTTCCCCGCTCGGCGAAAGCGCCCGTGCTGCTGCAGGTTCCGGGCGGCGGGTGGGTCACCGGCAACAAGCAGGTGCAGGCGTACCCGCTGATGAGTCACCTCGCCGAGCGTGGCTGGATCTGCGTCGCGATGAGCTATCGGCTCGCCCCGAAGGCGACCTGGCCCGACTTCCTGATCGACGTGAAGCGGGCGATTGCGTGGATCCGCGCCAACATCGCCGAGCACGGCGGCGACCCCGATTTCCTGTGCATCACGGGCGGATCGGCCGGTGGACACCTCTCCTCGCTGGCGGCCCTCACCCCGAACGACCCGGCCTACCAGCCAGGCTTCGAGCATGTCGACACGTCGGTGAAGGCCGCGGTCCCCCTGTACGGCGTGTACGACTGGGTCGACGAGGGTGGGACCGGTCACTCCGGGCTGCCGCGGATGCTCGAGCGCATGGTGGTCAAGGGCACGCTGAAGGACGATCCAGCGCCTTTCCATGCCGCTTCCCCGATCGAGCAGATCGGCCCTGACGCGCCGCCGATGTTCGTCCTGCACGGCACGAACGATTCGCTCGTGCCGGTGGAGCAGGGACGCCTGTTCGTGCAGCGGCTGCGCGAGATGTCGAAGGAGACGGTGGCCTACGCGGAACTTCCGCTCGCCCAGCATGCCTTCGACCTGTTCGGCTCGGTACGGGCTGCCGCCACAGCCGCGGCGATCGGACGCTTCCTCGGCGTCATCTACGGTCGCCAGCAGGAGGCCTGACCGTCAGCCGATCTCGGCGGCCAGCGCGCGTACGCGCACGCGTGAGGCGCCCTCGGCGAGCAGCGGCCGGTAGCGCCCGAGCAGCGCGGGGGCGCTGATGGCGGCGATGGCGACCAGCCGGTCGCCGGCGAAGTAGCCGGCCAGCAGCTTGCGCGGGGCAGGCTCATCAAGGTCGGCCGGCTCCTCGCCGTGGAGCAGTTCCACGCAGTCGGCCAGCCCCGGACGTCCGAGCAGCTGAACCTTGCGTCCGAACTGGTCGGACCAGAAGTACGGCAGCAGCGGCGAGGTGGGCTCGCCAGGCTCGCCGGCCAGGTCGCGCACCAGGGCGCGGGCCAGCACCGGCGCCTGGTCGACGGCGGTGGTCCAGTGCTCGAAGCGCAGGTGGCGGTCGTGCGGCTGGTCGTGCCAGGCAGCCACGTCACCCAGGGCGTAGATCCGGCCGAACGACGGATCCAGACCGAGGGCGCGCCCGGCGCCGTCGCAGGTGACCCCGGTCTCCCAGCCGGCACCGCCGGGCGTGGCCGGGTGCAGCAACCACTCGACGTTGACCTCGGTGCCCACGCCGACCACGGCGATGTCCGCCTCGATCGTGGTGCCGTCCGACAGCCGGACGTGGACGCTGTCCGTGCTGTCGATCAGCTCGGCGACCCCGGTGCCGGTCCGCAGCCCCACCCCGTAGCGGTGGGCCATCCGGCCGACGATGCCGCCGAGCAGCTCGCCGAGCGTGCGCTGGTAGGGCACGTCGAGGGCCTCGATGACGGTCACAGCGATCCCGCGGTCATGGGCGGCCGTCGCCACCTCCGCGCCGATGAATCCGGCGCCGACGACCAGCAAGCTCGTGGCCGTGTCGAGCGCCTGCCGCAGGTCCAGCACGTCGTCGAAGGTGCGCAGCAGGTGCACCCGGGGGTGCCCGGAGAGCGCGGGCAGCTCGCGCGCCCGCACGCCGGTCGCGACGACGAGCGCGTCGTAGCTCACCTCACCTGATTGCCCGCTGCAGTCGGTCAGCACGACGCCCGGTCGGAGCCCTACGGCCCGCACGCCCCGCTGCAGATCGAGGTTGAGCGTCGCCTCGTCGCTGCCCTCGCGGGCCAGGTGGATCGGGCTGGCCTCCACGTCGGCCTTGAGCAGCCGTTTCGACAGCGGAGGACGGTCGTAGGGAGGGTGCTGCTCGTCGGACAGCAACGTCAGGCGGCCGTCGAAGCCCGCGGCGCGCAGTTCCTCGGCGGCGCGCCAGCCGGCCAGCCCTCCGCCGACGATCACGACGTGCTCAGTGGAGGCCATCGGCCGGGTCCTTTCGGATCGAAGTCTTGCCATCGAGGCCTTATTCATACGGCGATTCCCACGTGGGTGGGAGCCGCGCCGTACCCTGGACGAAGTTGTCAGGTGCATCTCAGAACCCCGGGGTGGCAGCGCACGCCCGGTCGGGTTACGCTCCTGGTGTGAAACGCGTTCTAGTTTTTACGGGTCGAGGCGAATCCGAATGAGCGGCAAGGCCGGGCGCACCGAACCCGTTGCGGCTGCCGCCGGGGCGGCACGTTCGCCGTTCGCAGCGGTCGAGGATGCGCTGGCGGCAATTGCCCGCGGCGAGCCGGTAGTCGTCGTTGACGACGCCGCCCGGGAGAACGAGGGCGACGTCATCATGGCGGCCGAACTCGTCACCCCCGAGCAGATGGCCTTCATCGTCCGGTGCGGCGGCCTGGTCTGCGTGGCGCTGGAAGGTGGCCGGCTCGACGATCTCGCGTTGCCGCTCATGGTCCCGCCGGACGACAACTCCGACTCGCAGGGCACCTCGTTCACGGTGTCGGTCGACGCCTTCGGCACCACGACCGGGATCTCGGCCGCCGATCGCGCGCTGCACCGTCAAGACTCTGATCGACCCCGCCACGGTGCCGGGCGATCTGCGCCGCCCGGGTCACATCTTCCCGCTGCGCGCCCGGCGCGGCGGCGTGCTCAAGCGAGCCGGTCATACCGAGGCCGCGGTCGACCTGGCCCGGCTGGCCGGCCTTCGCCCCGCCGGCGTGCTCTGCGAGGTCGTCAAGGCTGACGGCACGATGGCCCGGGTCCCCGACCTGGTCGAGTTCTGCGCGCGAGCACGGCCTGCTGCTGATCTCGATCGACGACATCGTCCGCTACCGGCACCGCACCGAGCGGCTGGTCAAGCGGGTCAGCTCGGCCACCATCCCGACCGAGTGGGGGGCGTTCGAAGCGGTCGCGCTACGAGTCGGTCCTCGACGGGGAGCAGCACCTGGCGTTCGTCGCGGGCGATCCCACCGGCGACGGAGCCCGTGCTGGTCCGCGTGCACAGCGAGTGCCTCACCGGCGACGTCTTCGGTTCCCGCCGCTGCGATTGCGGCACCCAGCTCGCCCAGGCGATGGACGCGCATCGCGCGTGACGGCCGCGGCGTCTGCGTCTACCTGCGCGGCCAGGAGGGGCGCGGCATCGGCATCGCCCACAAGCTGCGTGCGTACGGCCTGCAGGACTTGGGCCACGACACGGTCGATGCGAACCTCGCGCTCGGGCTGCCCGTCGATGACCGCGAGTACGGCATCGGCGCGCAGATCCTCGCGGACCTCGGCGTCGGCCCGATGCGCCTGATGACCAACAACCCGGCCAAGTACACCGGGCTCGAGGGCTTCGGCTTGCGGATCAGCGAGCGCGTGCCGCTGGCCCCGACGGTCACCGCCGAGAACCTGCGCTACCTGAAGACCAAGCGTGAGCGTATGGGCCACCAGCTCGACGGGCTCGACGCGTTCTCCGCACCGCCCCCCACCGGTGGGCTCGGCTCCGCTTAAGCGCCGCGGTCGCGCAGCCAAAACGCTGCTCTGCCGAGGCTGGCCTGTTGCTGCTCAAGCAGACGATCGCTTGCTTTCGGTGCACCTGGCTGGCAGTCGCGCGGCCCCGAAGCAGCGAAAAGCATCCGATCGTCTGCCCGGCAGAAAGAACTCTCGGCTCCAGCGAGCACCGGATCGTATGCGGGCCAGGGCATAGCTTTCCGTGCCCCTGCCGCCCGGTCCCGTGAGGCGGCACGGCAGGATGGGCGATGTGATCCTCGATGCCTTCTCACTGACCGACCGCGTGGCCATCGTCACCGGAGCCGGGCGCGGACTCGGGGCGGCCATCGCTCTCGGGTTCGCCGAAGCCGGTGCCGATGTGGTGATCTGCGCGCGTACCCAATCCCAGCTCGATGAGGTGTCGAAGGCGGTCGAGGCGACCGGCCGGCGAGCCGTCGCACTGTGCATGAACTCTGCTGAGGCGGGGGCTGCGGAAAGGCTGGTCGCCGCGGCCGAGCAGGAATTCGGGCGCCTCGACATCGTCGTGAACAACGTCGGCGGCACTATGCCGACCCCGTTCCTCGACACCACGCCGAAAATGTTCAACGAGGCGTTCATGTTCAACGTCACCACCGCCTTTTCCCTGACGCAGCAGGCGACTCCGCTGCTGCTGCGCTCGCCCGGCGCGGCGGTCATCAACATCACCTCGACGATGGGGCGGGTGCGCGACCGCGGGTACGTCGCCTACGGCACCGCCAAGGCCGCGCTGATCCACATGACCCACCTGCTGGCGGCCGACCTCGCCCCGCGCATCCGGGTCAACGCCATCTCGCCGGGCTCGATCGCCACGTCGGCGCTGGAGATCGTGAGCGGCAGCCCGGAGTTGAAGGCCGAACTCGAGTCCAAGACGCCGCTCGCCCGCATCGGCGTCCCCGAGGAGATCGCCGCTGCCGCGCTCTACCTGGCGTCGGACGCGGCCGCGTACGTCACCGGCAAGGTGCTCGACGTCGACGGCGGCATCGAGGCGGCCAACCTCAGCATGAACCTGCCCGACCTCACGCCCTGACCCGGCTCAGGACCGGCTGACGGCGTCCAGCGCGTCGGCGACGACCCACATCGCGAAGTACTGGGCGCCGCCGCCGTAGGCCTGGCCCAGCGCGACGTGCCGTCATCGACCTGGTGCTCGCCGGCCATGCCCCGCACCTGCAGCGCGGCCTCGGCGAAGCGGATCATGCCCGGACGCGCCGATCGGGTTCGACGAGAGCACGCCGCCCGACGGGTTGACCGGGAAGTCGCCGTCGAGCTCGGTCGTCGCCCGCCGTCGGTCATCTTCCAGCCCTCGCCGTCGGTGCGAAGCCGTGGCTTCTCCAGCCACATCGGCTCGTACCAGCTGAACGGCACGTAGAGCTCGGCGAGTCGATCTGGCTCGCGCGGGTCGGTGATCCCGGCGCCGCGCGTAGACGTCGGCGGCACACTGCACCGCCCGCCTGCGGGTTGCACCTGGTCGCGGCCGCGGGAACTGCGTCGGCTCGCTGCGCATCGCGGTCGCCAGGATCCAGGCCGGCTGGCGTCCCGCCTGCGCGGCCGCCTTGCCGCCCGCCTCGTCGGTGAAGACGACCGCCATCGCGCCGTCCGAGGACGGGCAGGACTCGAGGAAGCGCAGCGGATCCCACAGCATCGGCGACTCCCGCACCTTCTCGATCGAGATGTCGGGCAGCTGCAGGTGGGCGTACGGGTTCTTCAGCGCGTTGAGCCGGTCCTTGACCGCGACCTTCCACCCGATGTGCTCGGGCGCGCCGCTGCGCTGCGATGTACGCGCGGATCAGCGGCGCGAAGTAGCCGCCCGCGCCCACGACGCCGCTCTGGCCGCCGCCGAGGCCCCACTGCGCGTTGCCCTCGGACTGCTTCTCGAAGGCGACGGCCAGCACCCGCTGGTGGATGCCGGCCTGCGACGAGGTGCGCCGCGACGATGGCGGTCGAGCCGCCGACCGACCCCGCGGTGTGCACCCGCATCATCGGCTTGCCGGCGGCGCCGAGCGCGTCGGCGAGGTACAGCTCCGGCATCATGACGCCCTCGAACGTGTCGGGCGCCTTGCCGATGACGACCGCGTCGATGTCCTTCCACGTCATGTCGGCGTCGTCGAGCGCCCGCTGCGCAGCCTCGCGGACGCAGGCCGGCCATCGACACGTCCTCGCGGCGCGTCTTGTGCTTGGTCTGGCCGATCCCGACGATCGCGGTCGGCTCAGCGCTCATGCGGTCATCGCTCCGGACGGGCCCCTCCAGGACGCAGACGAGGTTCTGCTGCAGGCAGCGGACCCTGCGTGGCGTGGGCAAGCGACGCGCCGGCGCCCGTTCTCCGCGACCTGCTCGGCGGCCTCGGCGATGCGCACCAGCCCGGTCGCCATGATCGGGTTGGCGGCACAGCGCCCCGCCGGACGGGTTGATCTCGGCGCCGTCATCCAGCCCGAGCGCCGGCGCGAGGATCAGCTCCTGGTGGGTGAACTGCGCGTGCAGCTCGGCCACCTCGACCGGCCCGTC
This sequence comes from uncultured Actinomycetota bacterium, assembly GCA_963765845.1. Classification (GTDB taxonomy): domain Bacteria; phylum Actinomycetota; class Actinomycetes; order Frankiales; family Frankiaceae; genus DATAZK01. The sequence continues at coordinate 41,630 of CAVXYJ010000006.1, read as the reverse complement.
CGCGAGCCCGGCGTGCTCGGCCGCTTGCGCGGTGGACGGTCGAGGTCGTCGAGGTCGCGGACGCCCGGGATAGTGCGGTTCGATGCGGTGGTCGATGCCGCGGATCCACGCGGGCGTGAACCCGCCGGCGGCCGCAGCTGCCGGGCTTGCTCGCTCGGCGGCGAGCACCACGGCGACGGCCCCGTCGGTGATCGGTGGGAGTCGTGGCCGCGCAGCGGATCGCGGACGTACGCGCTGCGCAAGCAGCGCGTCAGCGCCGGCGATCCCCGTCACCTGGGCGTAGGGGTTGCTCGCGGCGCGGTGCGGCTGCGCGCCGCCACTTCGGCAAAGTCGCGCTCGGTGGCGTCGCCGCGCGTCGAGCACGGCGCGGGCCTGCAGCGCGGCCAGCGTGATCGGATCCGGCCCAGGGTTGCCAGGTAGTACGGGTCGATCTGCAACGGCATGATCGCGTCAGGTCGCCGGTCGACGACTTGCCCGAGCCGAAGACGAGAGCGGTGTCGATGTCACCGTGCTGGAGGCGCACCCACGCCTCGTAGAGCGCCCACGCCCCGTCCATCTCGACGTGGGACTCGTGGATCGGCGGCCACGCGCCGACGGCGTCGAGGTTGGCGACGAAGGTGAAGGTGCCGCCGGACAGGTAGTCGCAGCTGCCCGAGCAGGTGAAGCCGACCTCGTGGCGCCCGACCCCGGCGTTCTTCAAAGCGGCGATCACGACGTCCTGGACCAGCTTGACCTCCGCCTCCTCGCTGAGGCGGACCATCGGGGTCTGCGCGTACCCGACGACGGCAATTCGGGGTGCGCCACGTGCCGCCATGTCAGCTCACCCGCCCGATGTCGACGGTGGTGTCGTCCGGTTCGCCGGTGGGCTCCCAGCCGGCGATGCAGCCGTCGACCGAACCCCAGCTGCGGGTGCCGAGCTCGGCGACATCGCGCTCACCTTCGGGCACCCAGACGGCCTTCACACGAATGCCGGGATGCACCTCGGCGGCGGGGATGCCGATCACCGACTGCAGGTTCAACAAGCCCTCCTCGCCGTCGAGCAGCACCGAGACCCGGGCGAACGGCTCGGTCTCGCGCTGCCCGGGGTACTGCACCGGCAGCACGACCGTGTAGTTGGTGATGACCCCGCGGTCGGGGAGCACCACGTCGTGGTCCGCGCTGACCGGTACGCCGTCGACGGTGCAGCTGTCGCGCGGCGGGATGTAGGTGCGCCCGCACACGGGACACTGCTGGCCGGTGATCTTTCCTTCGAGGAGTCCGCTGGCGAAGCGCTCGGCGGCGGGGGCGACGGCCTCGTTGTAGGTCAGCGAAACCCAATGTTCCATGGTCTTCACGGGCTCGGCTACTTTCGCCGGCACGGGCCCGGACGCGGCGGCCGGGGCGGCGGACTCGGGCACGAAGTACGCCAGGTCGTCGATGCGGCCGCGCGGTTCCGCACGCCACTGCGGCAGCACCCGCGTGCCGCGCGTGATGGCCTCCTCGCTGCCGGCGTCGACGGCGTGGAACATCTCCGTGTCGGCGCCGTCGAGCTTGATCATGGCGAACGCGAACGGCCGGTCGAGCGGGTGATTCGGCAGCGGCTCGGGCACCCAGGTCCACGAGGTGACCGTCCCGGCCGGGCCGACCTCGATCAGCGCCGGGTCATTGCCCTCACCGGTATCGGGGTCGTACTCCAGCGGTGGGCACAACACCCGACCGGCACCGGTGCGCACGCCCGTGATGCGGTGCTCGGCCAGCGCGGCGCTGAACGCGCCGATGACCGGTCCCAGACTGCGCTTGTAAGGGAATTCGATCTTGGTTTCGACGAGCCGCACCACCGGATCAGGCCATCCCGCTGAAGTCGACCTGACCGGTCGCCATCGCTGCGGAGAAACCGAAGTCGGCGTAGACGTTCTCGCCGTTGATGAGCGACGCGGCGCTGCTGCCGAGGAAGGCGATGACGTTGGCGACCTCGCGCGGGGTGCACAGCACACCGGTCGACTGCGCGACTGTCCAGTCGATGACCTGCTCGCCCATCGTGGCGCGAAAGTCGGTCAGCAGCGGGGTGTCGATGATGCCCGGGCAGACGCTGACGGTGCGCACACCCCGGGCGATCGTCGCGTGGGACGAGCGCCGAGTCCAGATCTGGTTGATCTCCTTGGAGAATCCGTACGCCTGGGGGAAGAGGGTGGGCTGGTGCGCATCGACCCACTCCAGCGACTTCTCCCAGTCGCCGATCGCGATCAGCTCGTTGATCTCGGTGAGGTGCGCCGGCCAGCCCTGTCCGGCCATCGACGCGGTGTTGACGATGGCGCTGCCGGGGGGCATGCGGTCGATCAGCTTCTCCGACAGCCGGCGCAGCGCGAGGTAGTTGACGGCGATGACGACGCGCGGCGGGAAGGTGTCGGCGACTCCGGCGTTGTTGACCAGAACGTCGAGCCGTGCGGGAGCCTGCTCGATCGCGGCGTCCACTGATGCCGGGTCGGACAGGTCGGCCTTGATGAACGCGCTCACCGAGGACTGGATCTCGGCAGGCGGCTCTTGGCGGTCAAGCACCGTGACGGCGGCGCCGAGGCTCGCGAGCAAGTCGACCAGAGCTGCACCGACCCCTGACGAACCCCCGGTGACCAGCACGTTCTTGCCGGTGTAGTCGATGAATCCACCCGTTGCCATCGCTTCTCCTTTTGTCGTCAGTCAGCTCAAGAGTTCAGTCATGGTGCGCATGGTCGCGATGTCGGGTGGCAGCAGCAGGCAGGTGACGAACGACTCCTGCCAGGCCGCCAGATCGTCGCGGAGCTTGGCCATCGGCCCGATCAGAGCGGTCTCCTCGATCAGCCGGGTGGGTACGGCGGCGATCGCCTCAGCCTTGTGGCCCGCCAGGTAGAGATCCTGGATCTTGGCGACCTCGGCCTCGTAGCCCATCCGCTCATAGACCCGGGCATGGAAGTTGACCTCCTTGGCTCCCATGCCACCGATGTAGAGAGCGATCCCCGGGCGGATCAGGTCGGCCGCAGCCTCGATGTCGTCGGTGACGATGACCGGCGCGCCTGCGAGCACCTCGAAATCGTCCGCCGTACGGCGCGCCCCGGGCCGGGCGAAGCCCTCGTTCAACGAGTCGCGGTACATCGATTCGTGCTTGGGCGCGTAGAAGATCGGCAGCCAGCCGTCGGCGATCTCGGCGGCGAGCGCGATGTTCTTGGGGCCCTCGGCGCCGAGGATGATCGGCAGATCCTCGCGCAGCGGATGGGTGATCGGCTTGAGCGGCTTACCCAGACCGGTGCCCCCCGGAAGCGGCAGCGGGTAGTGCGGGCCCGCATTGGTCACCGGTTCCTTGCGGGCCATGACATCGCGGACGATCTTGACGTACTCCCGGGTGCGGGCGAGCGGCTGGGCGAACGGCTCGCCGTACCAGCCCTCCACCACCTGGGGGCCGGAGACCCCGAGGCCCATCACGAAGCGCCCGTCCGACAGCAGGTCCATGGTCAGCGCAGCCATCGCCGCCGCCGTCGGGGTGCGGGCCGACAGTTGCATCAGGGCGGTGCCGAGGCGGATGCGCGAGGTGCTGGCCCCGAGCCAGGCCAAGGGGGTCAGCGCGTCGGAGCCCCACGACTCGGCGGTCCAGATCGAGTCGAACCCGAGGCGCTCCGCCTCGGCCACGGCCGCGGCGTGGTCGGGCTTGCCCGCTCCCCAATAGCCGAGCGAGAGACCGAGCTTCAGCTGTTTGCTCATCCTCCTACCATGACCTGCACCCTAGCTGCCCCTCGGCCGCCCCCGCGAACTGCGACCAAGCGCTTGCTCAGGACCCGATCGTCAGCGGCGACCGGCCCGCCAGCAGCGCCTCGAGCTCCTCCCGGATCCCGGTCATGTCGTCGAGGTCGTCGGGCATCTCCATCTCGCCGAACAGCAACTGCCGGCGTCCGATCCGGAACATCACGATGGCGTAGCGAACCGCGTTGTAGGTCAGGTACCAGTCGAGGTTGCGTGGCTCGTAGCCGGAGAGCTCGGCGTATGTGGACGCGATGTCGGCAGGATTGAGCAGATCCGGCAGGCCTGACATCCCGTGCTTGCCGAGCATGCTCTCGAAGAAGAAGTGCATGAACGCCATCCAGGCGAGGTCGACCTCGGGCGGCGCGACAGCCGCCATCTCCCAGTCGAGCACGGCCACAGGCGCGAAATCGCGATACATCATGTTGCCGATCCGCGAGTCACCCCACGACAGCACGGTGGGGCCCTCGTGCCGGGGCCAGTGCGCCTCGAGCCACTCGAAGGAGCGCTCGATCAGCGGCGACCGCATCCCGTCCGACGAGGTCCAGTCGTAGTACCGGCGGGTGTCGATCACGTGCTGGCGAAGGCTGCTCGGATCGGTGCGGTGTGGCTGCAGGAACGCGAACCGCTCCGCGGCGTCCGGGATCGCGTGCAGGTCGCTGAGCACCTTCACCGACGTCTCCTGCAGGCGCTGGCGTTGCTCGGGGGTGCCCTCCGCGACCCAGCCGGTTAGTGCGTAGGGCGGTAGGTCGGTGGGCACGACGCCGTCGATCCGGTCCATCACGAAGAACTGTTCGCCGAGGAAGGAGCTGTCGGTCTCGAGCCAGCGCAGGTTGGGAACGGGCACGGACGTGAGATCTCGTACTTCCTGGATCACGCGGAACTGGCGATCGAGGTAGTAGGCCTCGAAGACCGGAGCGGCCGCCGGGTCGGGAGCCACGCGGGCCACCAGCGACTCGGTCGTGCGGGCCCCGCCACCGGCGACGTCGTTCCAGCTCGCCTCGAACAGGAGTGTCTCGCTCGACATGCCGTTGCCGCTGGGTACGTCGAGCTGTCCGAGCACGGGCTCTGCGCCGTCCGGCAGGATCCCGGTCAGCCAACGGGTGAGGTCTGCATGCAACTGCCGGTAGTCGCGCGAGGAGGTCTTGGGCCGGTCAGCGGGGTCGCCGCCGATGGCTCGCACAGTGGCGGGCACGCGCGATTGTTCGGTCGACGGAGGGGCAGTCGGCGCCGCGGGGTCGGTCGTCATAGCGGGTCCTTCGGGTGCGGGGAGGGTCGGTCTGCGCCAGTGAACGGTCGGTGAATAGAGTGCTGCTTCGCTGTATACCTGACGGTGACTCAGGGGTTTCTGACAAACCGTCAGGGAGGGGGGCGGCATCCGCCAGATGTCACTCTCTGCCAAGTATGAGAAGTTGCTTCCCAACTCCCTGTGAAATGAAGGATCCGGTTGCAGCGCGTGACTGGAACAGGTTTCATAGCGCAAATGGCGGGAGTGATCTGCGCCACCCTGTCGGTCGGGTTCCCCGGCCGCGACCGGTGGCTCGGTCCCGACGCTGAGCTCGCGCGCGATCCCACCAACAGTTTTGGCCGGACGAAAGAGGCCCTCCGCGGATGCATGAGTTTCTCATCTACGCCATCAGTGGACTCACCACTGCAGGTATCTACGCGATCACCGCGAGCGGCCTGACTCTTACCTACGTCACCACCGGCGTCTTCAACTTTGCGCACGGTGCGACAGGTGCGTTCGGGGCATTCGCCTACTGGCAGATGCGCTTCCATTGGAACTGGCCGGCACCGGTCGCGATCCTGGTCACCCTGGGCGTCCTGGCCCCGGCTCTGGCGCTGTTCACCGAGCGCGTCATCATGCGGCGCCTGGAAGGCGCGTCCGACGCGACCAAGCTCGTCGTCACGGTTGCCGTGCTGGTGGCCACTGTGGGAATCATCCAGACGATTTGGGACCCGACGACCTTCCGCGCGACGCACGAGCTGTTCGGCAACAAGTTCACGATCGCCAACATCGACATTCCCTACAACGACGTCACCGTGCTCCTGCTCGCCGCCCTCGTCGCCATCGGTCTGCGCGTCCTGCTGTATCGCACCCGCCTCGGTGTCGCGATGCGGGCGACGGTGGATGACCGCTCCCTGGCCGTGATGAACGGGGCGCGCCCCAACCGGACGTCGCAGGCATCGTGGATCATCGGGACCCAGCTCGCCGCCCTCGCCGGGATCCTGGTCGCCCCCAAGCTGAACCTCTCGGCGTTGCCCTTGACGCTGCTGATCGTCAACGCCTATGCCGCCTCGATGATCGGGCGGCTGCGCAGCCTCCCCATGACGTTCGTCGGAGCGTTGATCCTGGGTCTCGCGAACGACCTCGTGGTCGGCTACCTGCCGAAGATCAAGACCGGTCAGCAGTATGTGAGCGGCCTGGGAGCGATCACCCCGGTGGTCGTGCTGCTGCTGGCCGTCCTGTTGTTGAAGCAGACCAAGCTGCGCGGCGCGTCCACCCATCGAACGCGCGAGATCAGTCCGACGCCCACGTGGCGCGGCAGCCTGATCTTCGTCGGGATCATTGTGGTGATGGCTCTTGCTGCCACCCCGATCATCTCTCCAGGTGACCTGTTCGCCTCGACGAAGATGTGGGCATCGGGATCATCGCGCTGTCCCTGATACCGCTCGTCGGCTACGCCGGGCGAATATCCCTGTGTCAACTGTCGTTCGCCGGCATCGGGGCGGTGGTCGTTGCTCATGCCGGTGCGAATGGTGCGCCCGCCTCATTGATACTGGCTGCCCTGGTGGCGGCCGTCGCGGGGGCGATCATCTCGTTGCCCGCACTGCGACTATCAGGGATCTACCTGGCGCTGCTGACCGCGGCTTTCGCCGTGACCCTCGACAACTGGGTGTTCCAGTTGCCCGCGTTCACCTCGTTCGGTCATAAGAAGTTCGACCTGTTCGAGTCCGGGTCGCTGTCGTTCAACCCGTTCAGCATCGGCGGCCTGTCGGTGAAAACGTCGAAGTCGTACTTCGTCTTCGGGGCGATCATGTTCGCGATCATGGCGCTGGTGGTGGTCGCGATCCGGCGCAGCCAGTTCGGTCAGCGCCTGCTCGCCCTGAAGGAGAGCCCGGCGGCGTGCGAGACGCTGGGTATGAACCCGCGCATGACCACGCTGGCTGTCTTCACCCTGTCGGCGGCCATGGCCGGCTTCGGCGGCGGTATCTACGGCGCCGCCTTGCAGACGGCGACCCCGGACACGTTCCAGTTCTTCAACGGGCTCGGCATCTTGCTGGTGGTCGTCATCGGTGGGGTGAGCTCCATCGGGAGCGCATTCTTCGCGGGGGTCTTCCTGGGTATGCCGATCACGACGAACATCTTCAGCGGCACCTGGTTCCACATCAGGCTCACGCAGGCCTCCTCGGTCCTGACCGGATTCGGTGCCATCGGCCTCGGCAACAACCCGAACGGCTTCATAGCTGCCGATCTGCGTCCGAGGTTCGCTCTCACGACGAAGTATCCGGCGCTCATCGGAGGGGGCGTCGGTCTTTGCGGGCTGCTCTATCTGCTGCGAACGCAGAACGCGGTGAGCGGCTGGATGCTCGTCGTCGGCGGAATCGTCATCCTGCTCGCACTGCCCGGAATCGCAGAGGCGCTCGACGCGCGTAGAGCGTCCAAGGATGCCGGTCCGAAGACCGTGTCGAGCGACGGCACTTCGGTGCCTCTGGAGTGGCTCGGCCTGGACTCCCCGGTTGGCGCCGAGGATGTCCTGGTGCTCGACCAGACGCTGCATCTCCCGGAGGTCACGAATGTCCCTGCTTGAGGTCCAGGACGTCACCGTTCGCTTCGGCGGCCACACCGCTCTCTCCGCGGTGAGCCTGGCTGCCGACGCCGGCCGGATCACGGGATTGATCGGCCCGAACGGTGCCGGCAAGACGACAATGTTCAACGTCATCACGGGCCAGCAGGACCCCACCCGAGGCAAGGTTGTCCTCGACGGCAAGGACATCGGGGGCCTGCTTCCCTACAAGCGGGCCCGGTTGGGGATGGCGCGCACGTTCCAGCGGCTCGAGCTTTTCGGGCAGCTGACCGTGCGGAAGAACGTCCACGTGGCGGGCGGCTTGCGCAAGCAGTGGGGGCGGCGCGCAGCCACCCTGGACGGGCCGCCGCCGACAGCCGACGAGCTGCTCGCCCGAGTCGGCCTCAGCGACGTTGCCGACGTCCGGGCCGATTCGCTCCCCACCGGTCAGGGCCGCCTCGTGGAACTGGCCCGGGCGCTCGCGATCCGTCCCCGGCTTCTGCTGCTGGACGAGCCCGCGTCGGGCCAGGACGAGGAGGAGACCAAGACCTTCGCCGCCCTGCTGCGCTCGCTGGCTGCAGAGGGGATGGCGATCCTGCTCGTCGAGCACGACATGGAACTGGTCATGCAGGTCTGTTCCAACATCTTCGTGCTTGACTTCGGCCAGCTGATGGCCGAGGGCGACCCCGCGACCGTTCGCGCCGATCCCAAGGTTCAAGCCGCATACCTGGGTACGGCCAAGGAGGTGGCGGCGTGAGCCCAGCTGCGGCAGGGGATGGCGTTTACAACCCCGAATCAGCGGGCCACGGCGGAGAGAGGTTATGGCGACTTGGCAGTAATCACCCCGGAGCCGCTGCTCGAACTGCGCGGGGTCCGTGCCGGTTACGGCGACATCGAGGTGCTTCACGGTGTCGACCTCACGGTTCCCGCCGGCGGCGTGGTGGCCGTTCTCGGGCCGAACGGAGCGGGCAAGTCGACAATGCTGCGCGTCGTCGCGGGGCTGCACGCCCCCACCGAGGGCGCTGTGCTGCTGGCCGGGCGCCGGGTCAACGGCGCAGACCCGGTGTCGCTGGCCCGCGCCGGCCTGTGCACGATCCCCGAGGGCCGGGGCGTGTTCCCGAACCTGACGGTGAAGGAAAACCTTCAGATGATGACCTACCGGGGGCTCGGCCGCAGGCGGTCGAGGAGCGCGCGTTCTCCTACTTCCCCCGCGCTTTCCGAGCGGCGCACCCAGCTGGCCGGGACGATGTCCGGCGGTGAGCAGCAGATGCTGGCCGTCGCCCGGGCGATCGCCAGCGACCCCAGCTTGCTGCTGCTCGACGAGCTGTCGATGGGCCTGGCCCCGCTGATCGTCGACCAGCTCTATGAGGCTGTTCGCGCCATCTCCGCCGACGGTGTCACGATCCTCGTCGTGGAGCAGTTCGCGGCCGCCGTGCTCGACGTCGCCGACACCGCGGCCGTCATGGTGAACGGACGCGTCGTCCTCACCGGGACGCCGAAAGAGGTCGAGGCCGACCTGTCCGACGTCTATCTCGGCGGGGAAGCTGCCCCGCACCCGTCCACGTCCGAAGATCCGCTTGCCGATGCCCACTCAACGCCAGAGGTGACTGAATGACCACGCAGACCGAAACCACCGCGGCCCCCGCCGGGAGCCGGACGGAGAGCTTCAAGCAAGAGGTCAAGGGCCTGAAGATCAACGACCCCAACGCGGGGCACGACAAGTTGTTCATGCGGGGTGGCCTGGTCCTCATGGCCGCCGGAATCATCCTGAGCATCATCGGGTACGCGGTCTCCCACGGCACCACGAGCCGGCTGACCCAGAACGACGCCGTCACCATCGCCATCATCGGCGTCACTGTCTCGGTCGCCGGCGCGGCGATCTTCCTGCGCTACTCGATGGCTCAGTTCCTGCGTTTCTGGCTCGCCCGGTTCATCTTCGAGGCGCGCAACCGCGACTGATCCGGGCTTCGGCAAGCGGGCCCGTAAGCCGATCGACCGAAAGGGCCGCCCGGGGAAGCTCCCGGCGGCCCTTTCGCGCGCTCAGGGCAGCTGCGGGATGACCTCGGCGGCGAATCGGTCCATCGCGGCCAGCAGATCGCGTCGGGTCCTGCTCGGGAAGCTGATGAGTGAGCTGCGAGACCCCTGCAGCCGCCAGCTGCCCTGCCTCGTCGAGGAGTTGCGCCGTCGGGACGGGGCCGTGCTGCGGGTCATCAGCAGGCTGGGCGGGGTGAACGCGACGGTTGGCACGCCGACCCGTCCGGCATCGGCGAACATCTGGCGCAGCTCGGCAATCCGATCCGCCAGCACCCTGGTGCTGGCGATCGAGGCTGTCTTCAACCGTGAGGAGACGGCGCTCTCGGACATGCCGGTGGTCGGCATCGGGATCCAGCCGTCGGCCAGTTCGGCGACGCGGCGCATGGCCCGCCGGCTGTTGCCACCGATCCACAGCGGCGGGCGCGGGGTCTGCGCGGGCCGGGGAAGCATGACGTTGCCTGCCGCGGTGAAGCCTGCACCCTCGTAGCGGATCTCCTCGCCGGCCCAGGCCGCCGTCATCGCGCGGATCGCCTCGTCGGTCAGCTCGTTGCGCTGCGCCGGGTCGACCCCGAGGGCGCGGAACTCGCCCTCGAGGTATCCCGCGCCGATGCCGATGATCGTGCGGCCTCCCGACAGCACGTCGAGCGAGGCGATCGACTTGGCGGCGAGGAACGGGTTGCGATAGGCGAGCACGACAAGGTTGGTCTGCAGCCGGAGCCGCTCGGTGACCGCGGCCGCGAACGAGAGCGCGACGAACGGGTCCAACGCGTGGTGACCGCCGGTCTCGAGCCAGCGCGCGTCGGGAAAGGGATGCTCGGTGACGTAGACCGCGTCGAACCCGCCGTCCTCGGCCGCCCGGGCCAGCTCGGTGATCGCGGCCGCGCTGACGAACTCGGAGCCGAGATCGACGCGGTGAGTGGGCAACCCGAGTGATATTCGCATGTCTGGAGCAGGCCCTTTCTGACGGCGCGTCAGGCTAGCAGCCGAGCAGTCGCTAGGTTGTTCCCACACGACGTCACGCTACGCCAGTCCGGGCGTCACGAGGAGGCTGCAATGGGGCTGCTGGACGGCCGAGTCGCATTTGTCACTGGTGCGGCCCGCGGGATGGGCCGCAACCACGCTGTTCGCTTCGCGAAGGAAGGCGCGAGCATCATCGCGGTCGACGCGTGTGCACCGATCGCGAGTGCCGACTACGAGCTTCCCGGTCCCGCCGACCTTGACGAGACCGCCCGGCTCATCGAGGAAGCGGGCGGGCGCGCCTTCACCCGGATCTGCGACGTGCGAGACGCCGCCGGGCTCGCGGCCGCCGTCGCCGACGGCGCGGAGGAACTGGGTGCCGATGGCGGTGCGGCGGACATCGTCGTCGCCAATGCCGGCATCAGCCGCAGCCAGGGAGGGCTGCTCGACACCGCTCCCGAGGTCTTTCGCGAGACGATCGACATCAACCTCACCGGCGTGTTCCTGACCATGCAGGCCGGGGCGAAGGCGATGGTCGCGCGCAAGCGCGGCGGGTCGATCATCCTGATCAGCTCGATCATGGGGTTGCGCAGCTACGGCGGGGTCCCGGCGTACACCGCGGCCAAGCATGCGGTCGTCGGGCTGATGCGCACGGGGGCGCAGGAATTCGCCCCTGCGGGAGTGCGGGTCAACGCGATCCACCCGGGCAACGTCAACACCGACATGATCAACAACCAGGCCATCCGCCGCCTCTTCCGGCCCGATCTGGAGACGCCGACGGCCGAGGATGTCGCGTCCGGCTTTCAGGGCATGAACCTGATGTCGCGGCCGTGGGTGGAGAAGGACGACATCACCGAAGCGGTGCTCTGGCTCGCGTCGGACCTGTCCAGGTACGTCACCGGGATCTCGCTGCCGGTCGACCTGGGGGCACTGGCCAAGTGAGTGACCCGGAATTCGTCCTGATCGACCGGCCGAGGCCGGGATCACGCTCGTCACGCTGAACCGGCCCGAGCGGATGAACGCGATGGCCTTCGACGTCATGGTGCCGCTGCGTGACGCGCTGCGCGAGATCTCGGTCGACAACGACACCAGGGTCGTCGTGCTCACCGGCGTCCGCATCGCGGGGGAGAGCGCCTATTTCCGGGCGGCCGGGATCAACAACGGGGCCGCCGATCTTCCTGGACTAGCCCACTCGGTACCGTCGAAGCGTCGCCGGGAGATCTCTTCGCGCGGCAGCATCAATCAGCAGGAGGAACCGTGGGAAATCCGGTCATCGTCGAGGCGGTCCGTACCCCGATCGGTAAGCGCAAGGGCGCGTTCGCCGGTGTCAAGCCGATGGCCTTGCTCGCTGCCGTGCAGCGCGGCGTCATCGAGCGCGCGGGCATCGATCCCATGCTGGTGGAGCAGGTCATCGGCGGGGCCGTCACCCAGGGCGGCGAGCAGGCCAACCATCTGGCTCGCTACTCCTGGCTCTACGCGGGGTTGCCGTACCAGACCGGCGGGACGACGATCGACGCCCAGTGCGGTTCCTCGCAGCAGGCGACCCACCTCATCGCCGTCGCTGATCGCCAATGACGTCATCGACGTGGGCGTCGCTTGCGGCGTGGAGTCGATGAGCCGGGTGTCCTTCGGCGAAGCGTCGGGCGGCAAGTCCGGACGCCCCGACGACTGGTCGATCGACACCGGCGACCAGTTCACCAGCGCCGAGCGCATCGCCGACCTGCGCGGCTTCACCCGCCAGCAGCTCGACGAGCTCGGCGTGCGGTCGCAGCAGCTGGCGCGCCAGGCCTGGGACGAGGGCCGCTTCGACCGCGAGATTCTCCCCGATGGTCGCGCCGATCCTCGGTGAGGACGGCCAGCCTACGGGCGAGACCCGCACGGTCACCCGCGACGAGGGGCTGCGCGAGACCACGCTCGAGGGCCTCGGCAAGCTGCGCTCGGTGCTGCCCGAAGGCCGCCACACTGCTGGCAACAGCTCGCAGATGTCCGACGGCGCGGCCGCGATCCTGGTGATGTCGCAGGAGAGCGCGTCGGCGCTCGGCCTGCGCCGCGGGCCCGGATCATCACGCAGGCGCTCGTCGGCGCCGACCCGTACTACCACCTCGACGGCCCGATCGATGCCACCCGGCGCCTGCTCGAGCGTTCCAAGATGGCGATCTCCGACATGGATGTCATCGAGATCAACGAGGCCTTCGCGTCGGTGGTGCTCTCCTGGGATTCGGTCATCAAGCCGGACTTCGACCGGGTCAACGTCAACGGCGGCGCGATCGCGCTCGGCCACCCGGTGGGCTCCACCGGCGCCCGGCTGCTGACGACCGCGCTGCACGAGCTCGAGCGCACGCGACACGACCACCGCGCTCGTCACGATGTGCTGCGGTGGGGCCATGGCGACCGGCACCATCCTCGAGCGGCTCTAGGTAGCGCGGTTAGAGTCGCCGCCATGGCACTGGCGGTCACCGAAGAGCAGGTAGCACTCGCAGAATCCGTCTCCCGATGGGCGGAGCGGGCCACGCTGCGCCACCTGTCGCGCGAGCAGATCGACGTTCCGGCGCTCACCCGGACGACCTCGCGGCCGCCGTGGTGGCCGGGAGCTGTCGAGCTGGGGCTTACCGGTCTCGCGCTGCCCGAGGAGGTCGGCGGCTCGGGTGCCACCGTCGTCGAGCTCGCGGTGGCGGTCGAGGAGCTCGGCCGTCACATGGCGCATGGGCACTTTGTCGCCAGCGCTGTCGCTGGCCTCGCGCTCACCGTCGCGCGCCGCGCGGCTGCCGATGCAGCCGCCACGAAGCCGATCGATGCGCTGCTGACCCTGCTGGCCGAGGGCGAGGCGACCGGTGCCGTCGCCCTCGAAGCCGACGTGACGGCGGTCGACGGCCCCGAGGGGCTGGAACTGTCGGGAGAGGCGGGGCTGGTCTCCGGCCTGCCCGGGGCCAACTGGCTGCTGGTGCCTGCCGCCCACGGCGGCAAGCAGATCTGGGCCATCGTCGACGTCGGCGGCGGGGTGAGAGTCGATCCGGTCGACGGGCTCGACGTGACCCGCCCGCTGGCTCGCGTCACTCTCGAGGCTGCCATCGTCCCGGCCGGGCACGTCCTGTCCGGCCTTGACGCGGGATTGGTGCGCGATCTCCACGTCACTGTGGCGGCGGCAGAAGCTGCCGGCATCGCACGCTGGGCACAGGAGACGGCGACGGCATACGCGAAGGTGCGCGAGCAGTTCGGCCGCCCGATCGGCAGCTTCCAGTCGATCAAGCACCTGTGCGCGGACATGCTCGCGCGCAGCGAGCTCGCGGCCGCTGCCGCGTGGGACGTGGCCATGGCCGCCACCGCCGTCCTGGACGGTGAGGCGTCCGCGGACGACCGCCGGCAGCTCGAGCTGGCGGCCGCGACGGCCGGGGCGGTCGCGCTGCAGGACGCGGTCGTGAATGCCAAGGACTGCATCCAGATCCACGGCGGTATCGGGTTCACCTGGGAGCATGACGCGCACCTCTCGCTGCGCCGGGCGATGGCGATGCGCGCGCTGTGCGGCGGCACGGCCTTCTGGAACGCTCGGGTGACGGCCATCGGCCGGACCGGACTGCGCCGCCATCGCCCGATCGAGCTCGGCGCCGAGGCCGACCCGCTGCGCCGCCAGGTTCGGGAGGTGCTGGCGTCGCTGCCGGACGAGCCGCAGGCCCGCCGGGCCGCGCTCGCGGATGCCGGGCTCATCGCGCCGCACTGGCCCAAGCCGTACGGACTGTCCGCGACCCCGGTCGAGCAGCTCGCGATCGCGGAGGAGCTCGCCGACGCCGGCGTGCGGCCGCCCGACCTCGTCATCGGCAACTGGGCCGTCCCGACGATCATGGAGCACGGCAACGACGAGCAGCGCGAGCGCTTCGTGCGCCCGACGCTGCTCGGCGAGATCGCCTGGTGCCAGCTGTTCTCCGAGCCGGGCGCCGGCTCCGACCTCGCGTCGCTGCGTACCAAGGCGACCAAGACCGACGGCGGCTGGTCGCTGTCGGGCCAGAAGGTCTGGACCTCGCTCGCCCGCCAGGCCGACTGGGGCATCTGCCTCGCCCGCAGCAACCCGGATGCCCCTCACCACAAGGGGATCACGTACTTCCTCGTCGACATGAAGTCCAAGGGGATCGACGTCCGCCCGCTGCGGGAGATCACCGGTGACGCCCTCTTCAACGAGGTGTTCATCGATGACGTCTTCGTTCCCGACGACTGCGTGGTCGGACCCGTCGACGGCGGCTGGAGGCTCGCGCGCACGACCCTGGCCAACGAGCGCGTCGCGATGTCGTCGAACTCCGACATCGGTGGCGGGCTCGACGACCTGCTCGTCTCCTCGACGCCTGAGCCGGTGCTCGACGACCGGATCGGCGCGCTGGTCGGAGGGCTGCAGGCGGCCGCGGCGCTCGGCCTGCAGATCACCCTGCGCCAGCTCGGTGGCCTGGACCCGGGGCCGTCGTCCAGCGTTCGCAAGCTGGTCGGCATGTACCAGGTGCAGGACGCCCGCGAGCTCGGCCTGGAAGCGCTCGGATCTGCGGGGGCCGACATGTCCGACCCGGCCTCGAACGACGCCGCCCGCTTCGCGCTGTCGACCCGGGCGCTGACCATCGCCGGCGGCAGCAGCCAGGTGCTTCGCAACGTCATCGCCGAGCGGCTGCTCGGGCTGCCTCGCGACTGAACGGGCGGCTGCGCTAGTTTCGCAAGCGTGTTCCTGGATTACACGCCCGAGCAGCGCGCCCTGCGGGCAGAGCTGCGTGCCTACTTCGCCGAGATGCTCACCCCGGAGGTGAGGGAGAAACTCGGCGTTGCCGGCGAGGGCAGCGAGCTGTTCCGCGTGCTGGTTCGCAAGATGGGTCAGGATGGCTGGCTCGGGCTCGGCTGGCCCAAGGAGTACGGCGGCCAGGGCCGTTCGGCGATGGATCAGTACATCATGTTCGACGAGGTCCAGCGTTCCGGGGCGCCGTTCCCGTTCGTCACCGTGACCACCATGGGCCCGTCACTGATGCGCTTCGGAACGCCCGAGCAGAAGGCCAAGTACCTGCCCGGGATGCTCAACGGTGAGCTGAACTTCGCCGTCGGCTACACCGAACCGGGATCGGGCACCGACCTCGCGTCGCTGCGCACGTCGGCCGTGCTCGATGGCGACGAGTGGGTCATCAACGGCAACAAGGTCTTCACCTCCGGTGCCAACCAGGCCGACTACATCTGGCTTGCCTGCCGTACCGACCCCGATCTGCCCAAGCACAAGGGGATTTCGATCATCCTGGTGCCGACCTCGTCGGCCGGTTTCCGCTGGACCCCGCTGCACACCGTCGGCGACGTGATGACGACCGCGACGTACTACCAGGACGTGCGGGTGCCCAAGGACAACCTGGTCGGCGAGCGCGGCGGCGGCTGGTCGATGATCACCACCCAGCTGAACCACGAGCGGGTCGGGCTCTCGGCGCTCGGTGGGCGCTGCTGGCAGCTCTGGGGTGAGGTGCGCAAGTGGGCGCTCGCCACCCCGCTGCCGGGTTCCGACGAGCCCGGCGCGGTCGTCGCCGACGTGCCCTGGGTGCGCGCCGACCTCGCGCGGGCCTACGCCAGGATGGACGTGATGAAGCTGATGAACTGGCGGATGACCGCCGACATCGCGGCGGACAACCTCAATCCGGCCGACTCGTCCGCGGTGAAGTTCTACGGCACTGAGACGCACGTCGAGGTGTATCGGCTGCTGCTCGGAATTCTGGGTGCCGGCGGCTGGCTGCGTGCGGGCTCCCCGGGCGCGGCCCTTTCCGGAGATGTCGAGCGTGCTGCCCGCGCTGCGCAGATCAACACGTTCGGCGGCGGGGTCAACGAAGTGCAGCGCGAGATCGTCGCCGCTGCCGGGCTGCGCATGGCGCGCCGCGCCCGTTAACGTCAAAAGGGACTGCTACTCATGGACTTTTCGCTGACCGACGACCAGGAGTCGCTGCGCACGCTGGCGGGCGACATCTTCGGCGACAAGTCGACCCCCGAGCGGGTCGAGGCGGTCGAGAGCTCGACCGAGCGCTTCGATCGCGACCTGTGGCGAGAGCTAGCCGGCGCCGGGCTGATCGGCATCGCCTTGCCGGAGTCCGTTGGGGGAGCCGGGCTCGGGTTGGTCGAACTGGCCCTGGTGTGCGAGCAGCACGGCAAGGTCGTGGCGCCGATCCCGCTGGCGTGGACCACGACGGCGGCGATGGCGATCGCTGCTCACGGCGATGCGGCGCAGCAGCACCTCGCCGAAGGCGCGGCCGCGGGCGAGGTCGTCCTCACGGGGGTCACGCCGGTCGCCGCCGCGGGGTTGCGCGTCGAGAACGGGACGCTCACCGGTGAGGTCGCCGGGGTGCCGTACGCCCACGTGGCGGGAGCGATCGTGGTGCCGGTGCGCGGCGAGCTGTACCTGCTCGACCCGGCCGGCCCCGGCGTGACGGTGCTGCCCGCCATCGCGACCACCCGGGAGATCCACGGCGAGCTGATCCTCGACCACGCGCCGGTCCAGCAGGTCGGCAGCGGTGCGGCCGAGTGGTGGGAGGCGCGGCTGATGGTGGCGCTGGCCGCCACCTCCGCGGGCATCACCGATGCGGCGCTGCACCAGACGGCGAAGTACACCTCCGAGCGCCTGCAGTTCGACAAGCCGCTGTCGACGTTTCAGGGGGTTGCGCTGAAGGCGGCTGACGCGTACGTCGACAACGCCGGGATCCGGGCCGCAGTGCTGCAGGCCGCCTGGCGGCTGGACGCGGCAGACACCTTGGGTACGACGCCGGCGGAGGCGAGCGCGTACGTCCTGACCGCCGCGTGGTGGGCTGCGGAAGCCGGACAGCATTGCGTCCACATCACCCAGCACCTGCACGGCGGGCTCGGGGCCGATACGACGTATCCGATCCACCGCTACTTCCTGTGGGGGAAGTCGATCGAGCTCTACGTCGGTGGTGCCTCACGCACGCTGGCTCGGCTCGGCGACGTGCTCGTCACCCTCGACGCGCCCGGCGACGACATCACGATCCCGGGCTACGCCGTCGGTTGACCAGCGGTTGAGCACACAATCCGCTGCCATCCGGGGGAGACGCGTCTTCAGCTCACGCACACGATCCGCTGCTTTGGCGCACCGGATCGTGCGCGCTCAGCTTCCCGTGAACTCCGGCGGCCGGCCCTCGGCGCGGGCGGCGCGCAGCTCGGCGAAGTCGTCGCTGCGGTTGATGAACGTCTGGTAGATCAGCTCGTCGTGCATCGAGGTGCGCAGCTGCGGCAGGGAGAGGTGGCGGATGACCTCGCGGGCCATCTTGACCGTGACGGCGGGTGCCGCGGCGATCCCCTCGGCCATCTCGCGCACGGTCGACTCCAGCGCGTCGGGCTCGACGATCCGGCTGACGATGCCGTGACCGAGCGCCTCCTGCGCCTGCATCACCCGTCCGGTGAGGACGAGATCGCTGACGACGCCCGGGCCGCACATCTCGTAGAGCACGCCCATCCCGCCGGTGTCCGGGATGACGCCATGGGTGAGCTCGGGGAGCCGGAAGCGGGTTCCTTCGGCGGCAACCCGGATGTCGCACAGCAGCGCGCGCTGGAACGACCCGCCCATCACCCAGCCCTTGCACGCGACGATGACCGGCTGGTCCATCTCCCAGAGCTGCTGGATGCCGCGATGCCCGCCGCGCATCAGTTCGTGATGGGAGACGGGCTTGACGTTGGTGCCGATCGACGCGACGTCACGGCCGGAGGAGAACGACTTGCCCTCGCCCTGCCAGATCACGACGCGAACGTCAGGACGCTGGCGTAGCTCGGCGAGCGCGGCGAACAGCTCCGCGTCCATGTCGTCGTCGAACGCGTTGTGCTTGTCGGGGTTGTGATTGGTGATCGTGGCGATCTTGCCGTCGATCTCCAGGCTCACGTGACCGCTCATGACCGGCTCCTCAGTGTTTTCAGGCCTCGTACGTGCCGTCGGGGCGCCGCAGCCAGCCCGACGCTGCCGAGCTGCCGCCGTCGACATGCACCGTGGTGCCCGTGACGTAGCGCGAGAGGTCGCTGGCCAGGAAGAGGGCGGGCCCGGCGCAGTCGTCCTCGTTCCCCCAGCCCATGGGCACCTTGGGTGCGTACTTCTCGCGCCCGCCCTGCATGGCCTGTTCCCCGAGGCCCTCGTCGCCGGGGGTCGGGATGGCGTCGGGCGCGATGGTGTTGACGCGGATGCCGCGCGAGACGAGTTCGAGGGCGAGCGTGCGCGACAGGTGCTCGACGGCAGCCTTCATCGCCCCGTAAATGCCGAAGCCCGGGGCGGCGCGCGTCACTTCCACGCTGGTGATGTTGATGATCGACCCGCCGTTGGTCATGAGCGGAACGCAGCCGCGGACGAAGTGCGTGACCTGGGTGAAGTTCTCGTTCACCAGCGCGGTCTGGCCACCGGGGGAGACGTCCATGACCGCCGCGTAGAAGCCGCCGCCGGCGTTGTTCACGAGGATGTCGACGCGCCCGAAACGCGCTTTGACGCCAGCGCAGAAGGCCTCGACGGCTACCGGGTCCCGCACGTCCATCACGCTGAGCAGTGCGTCGGCGCCGAACTCGTCGCGAAGCTCTTTCCCGGTCTGCTCGAGCCCGTCGCCGAGCCGGTCGCACAGCGCGAGCTGCACACCGCACGCGGCGAACGACTGCGCGATGGATTTACCGATGCCTTGTGCGGCACCGGTCACCACCCCGACCTTGCCCGTCAGATCCAGCGCACGCGCGTCAGTGACCACGGCGCCGGACGATAGCTGACGCGCCGTCAGCTGTTCACCTCGGGGCGCGCCACGACCCTCAGCGATCCGGTCTGCGCCCAGGGCACGAACCCTTCGGCCACAGCACGCTCCCAGGCGTGGAACGGCGCCTGCCCGCCGTCGGCGGGATCGGGGAAGACGTCGTGGATCACCAGCAAGCCGCCGGGGCGCACGTGATGGACCCAGGCGTCGTAGTCGGCCTGGGCCTGCTCCTCGGTGTGGCCACCATCCAGGAAGAGGAACGCCAGTGGGGTCGACCAGCACGCTCCGACCAGCTGCGAGCGGCCCACGATGGGAACGACGACGTCCTCCACGCCGGCGTCGTAGAGGTTGCGGCGCAGCTGCGGCAACGTGTCGAGCCGGCGGGCGTGCGGATCCACCAGCGTCGGGTCGTGCCACTCCCAGCCCGGCTGGTTCTCCTCGGAGCCGATGTGATGGTCGACCGTGACGACCGTGCCGCCGCCGGCCTCCCGCACCGCGGCGGCCAGATAGAGCGTCGACTTGCCGCAGTACGTGCCGACCTCGCCCAGCACCCCGTCGGGGAAGCGCTTCACCGCCTCGACGGCAGCCTCGAACAGGGCCGTCCCCTCGTCGCTGGGCATGAAGCCCTTGGCGTTCTCGGCAGCGCGGCGCAGCGTGTCATCCACGAAGGCCAGCTTTCCACAGCCGGCGTTGCCACTCGTTACAGTTCTGCCATGACCAATGCTCAGGTGCCCGCGGTGGAGGGCTGGTTCACCAGCGAAGGACCCGGCGGGGTGCCGGCGCTGCTCGGGAGCCGCTGCACGTCCTGCGCCACGTTGTCCTTCCCGAAGGCGACGATGTTCTGCCCCAACCCGGCATGCACCGGCAGCGAGTTCGACGAGGTTCCGCTCTCGAGCCGAGGCCGGGTGTGGAGCTATACCGACGCGCGCTACAAGCCGCCGCCGCCGTACGTGGCGCCGAGCGATCCGTTCGAGCCCTTCGCGATCGTCGCGGTCGAGTTGGAGGCCGAGAAGATCGTCGTCCTCGGCCAGGTGGTGCCCGGCGTGAGCGTCGACGACCTGCGCATCGGCATGGAGGTGGAGCTCGTGGTCGACACGCTGCTGACCGAGACCGCTGAGGACGGCAGCAAGGTCGAGCAGATCGTGTGGAAGTGGAGCCCGGTGGACTCCGAGACGATGGATGGAGAGGTGGCGGCATGAGCACCGACCGCCGGGTCGCCGTCATGGGCGCGGGCATGCACCCGTGGGGCAAGTGGGGGCGCAACTTCGTCGAGTACGGCGTGGTCGCCGCTCGGGCCGCGCTGGCCGATGCCGGGATCGCCTGGAGCGACGTGCAATTCGTCGCCGGCGCCGACACGATTCGCAACGGTTACCCGGGTTTCGTCTCCGGTGCCACCTTCGCCCAGGCGCTGGGATGGACCGGGGCGAGCGTGTCGAGCTCGTACGCGGCCTGCGCCAGCGGCGCGGCGGCGATCGCCAGCGCACGCGCGCAGATCCTGGCCGGACTGTGCGAGGTTGCGCTCGTCGTCGGTGCCGACACGACGCCCAAAGGCTTCTTCGCGCCCGTGGGCGGAGAGCGCAAGGACGACCCGGACTGGCTGCGCTTCCGGCTGATCGGCGCCTCGAACCCGGTCTACTTCGCGCTCTACGCGCGCCGCCGGATGGAGCTGTTCGGCGCCACCGAGGAGGACTTCGCCCAGGTCAAGGTCAAGAACGCCCGGCACGGCGCGAAGAACCCGTATGCCCGCTACCGCGCCGAGGTCACGGTCGAGGACGTGCTCGCGTCGCCGATGGTGAGCGATCCGCTGCGGCTGCTGAACATTTGTGCCACCTCCGACGGTGCCGCCGCCCTCGTGCTCACGAGCGTCGAGTACGCCCGGGCCCACGGGCTCGGCGATTCCGGTACCCCACTCGTCGGCATCGACGCGGTCTCGACCGTGACCCCGACGTTCCCCAATCCCGTCATCGAGATGCCCAACTTCGCCACGGACGCCGGCGACGCTACGGGCCCGAGCTTTCGGGACTCCATCGCGCTGCGGGCGTACGAGCAGGCCGGGGTGAGCCCGCAGGACGTCGACGTCGCCGAGGTCTACGACCTGTCCAGCGCGCTGGAACTCGACTGGTACGAGAACATCGGCCTGTGCGCGACCGGCGAGGCGGAGAAGCTGCTCCGGACGGGAGCCACCGCTCTCGGCGGGCGGGTGCCGGTCAACCCCTCCGGAGGGCTGTCGTGCTTCGGCGAGGCGATCCCGGCGCAGGCGATCGCGCAGGTATGCGAGCTGGTGTGGCAGCTGCGCGGGCAAGCGGGTGACCGCCAGGTCGAAGGCGCCGCGCTCGGGATCACCGCCAACCAGGGCCTGTTCGGCAACGCGTCGTCGGTGATCGTGAGTCGCTGACCCTGGATCGCCCCGGTGCAGGGGCGTGCCAAGCAAGCGCTTGGGCGGCATACTCGCGTGGGTGACCTCGCCACCGTCTGAGCGGCGCGCGGCACTGGTGGCGCTGGCGGCCGAGCTCTTCGCTGAGCGGGGCTACCGGGCCACCACCGTGCGCGAGATCGCCGAAGCCGCCGGGGTGCTGTCGGGAAGCCTGTATCACCACTTCGACTCCAAGGAGTCGATCATCGATGAGCTGCTCTCCAGCTACCTCGATGAGTTGCTGGCGCAATACCGGGCGATCGTCTCCGAGGGCGGCGGCAGCATCGACGTTTTGAGCCGGCTCGTGCAGGCCGCCTTCAGCTCGTTCGACCGTCATCGCGCCGCCATCACCGTCTTTCAGAACGAGCGCGAGTACCTGCTGAACTTCCCGCGGTTCAGCTACCTGGCCAAGTCCGAGCAGGCCGTCGGCCGGATCTGGATGAAGGTCATCCGTGAGGGGATCTCGAGCGGGGAGCTGCGCGCCGATCTTGACGCGAAGCTGGCCCACCGCTACATCCGTGACGCGATCTGGGTGGCGGTGCGCTGGTACCGGCCCGGCGGTCGGCTGTCGTCCAGCCAGCTTGCCGAGCAGTACCTGGCGCTCATGCTGGATGGAATGCGTACCCCCCGGGCAGCGGTTCCAGCAGGAGCCACCGCCCAGCGAACCAAGCGCTCGCTCGGGTAACCTCGAACGCGCCACATCCGCTGGCAGAATCAGCCGGGAGGTGCAGTTCATGGCTGCTCGTGAGGCCTACATCGTCGACGCGATCCGTACGCCGGTCGGCAAGCGCGGTGGGGGACTGTCCACCGCCCACCCTGCTGACCTCGGCGCCCACGTGCTCCGCGGGCTGATCGAGCGTTCCGACCTCGATCCGCTCGCCGTCGAAGACGTCATCTTCGGATGTGTCGACGCGATCGGGCCGCAGGCCGGCAACATCGCCCGCACCTGCTGGCTCGCGGCAGGCATGCCTGAGGCCATTCCCGGGGTCACCATCGACCGGCAGTGCGGCTCGTCGCAGCAGGCGGTGCACTTCGCGGCCCAGGCGGTGATGTCGGGGACGAGTGACCTGATCATCGCGGGCGGCGTGCAGAACATGAGCATGATCCCGATCGCCAGCGCGATGACGGCGGCCGAGCCGCTCGGCTTCACCGATCCGTTCTCCGGGTCCGTCGGCTGGCGCGAGCGCTACGGCGATCAGGAGATCTCGCAGTTCCGCGGTGCCGAGATGATCGCCGAGAAGTGGGACGTCTCCCGCGAGGACATGGAGGCATTCGCGCTCGCCAGCCATGAGCGCGCGCTCGCCGCGATTGACGAGGGCCGTTTCGCGCGCGAGATCAGCCCTTACGTCAACCTCGCCGGCGAGAAGATCACCACGGACGAGGGCCCGCGCCGCGGCACCACGCTGGAGAAGATGGCTTCGCTGAAGACCCTCGTCGAGGGCGGCCGCCTCACCGCCGCCGTCAGCAGCCAGATCTCGGATGCGGCCAGCGGCATGCTCATCGCTTCCGAGGACGCGGTGAAGCAGCACGGCCTCAAGCCGCGAGCCCGGATCCACCACATGTCGGTACGCGGCGACAGCCCGGTCTTCATGCTCACGGCGCCGATCCCGGCGACGGCGTACGCGCTCGCCAAGACCGGCCTCACCATGGACGACATCGACCTGGTGGAGATCAACGAGGCGTTCGCCAGCGTCGTCCTCGCCTGGCAGAAGGAGACCGGCGCCGACCTGGCCAAGGTCAACGTCAATGGCGGCGCGATCGCCCTCGGCCACCCGCTCGGCGCGACGGGCGTGCGCCTCATGACCACGATGCTCAGCGAGCTCGAGCGCACCGGCGGCCGCTACGGCCTGCAGACGATGTGCGAGGGCGGCGGGGTCGCCAACGTGACGATCATCGAGCGGCTGTCCTGACCCGTGGATCTGACGCTCACCCCGCAGGAAGAGAGCTTTCGAGCCGCCGCCCGTGC
Source organism: uncultured Actinomycetota bacterium (assembly GCA_963765845.1). Classification (GTDB taxonomy): domain Bacteria; phylum Actinomycetota; class Actinomycetes; order Frankiales; family Frankiaceae; genus DATAZK01. The sequence continues at coordinate 18,008 of CAVXYJ010000006.1, read as the reverse complement.
GTGGCTCGAAGCGCACGTGCCGGCCAGCCCATTGCCCTCGCTCGACACGCAAGAAGGTTTCGAGGCGCACCGCGGCTGGGAGCACGAGTTGTACGCCGGGGGCTGGGCGGTCGTCTCCTGGCCCGAGGAGTACGGCGGCCGGGCCGCCTCCCTGTCGAGTGGCTGATCTTCGAGGAGGAGTACTACCGCGCCGGCGCGCCGCGCCGGGTCAGCCAGAACGGCATCTTCCTGCTCGCGCCGACGCTGTTCGAGTTCGGCACGCCAGGAGCAGAAGGAGCGGTTCCTGCCGCGCATGGCGCGCGGTGACGACATCTGGGCGCAGGCCTGGTCGGAGCCCGAGCGCCGGCTGCGACTTGGCGGCGATCCGCAGCACCGCGCGCACGAGGTCGACGGCGGCTGGCGTCCTGAACGGGCAGAAGACCTGGAGCACCCGCGCGGTGTTCGCCGACTGGTGCTTCGGACTGTTCCGCACCGACCCGGAAGCGCAGCGGCACCGCGGGCTCACCTACTTCCTCGTCCCGCTGACGCGCCGAGGGCGTCACGGTGCGCCCGATCCGCGCAGCTCGACGGCGAGGCCGGGTTCGCCGAGATCTTCTTCGACGACGTCTTCGTCCCCGATCAGGACGTGCTCGGCGAGCGCCCGGCGCAGGGCTGGAAGGTCGCCATGTCGACCGCCAGCTCCGAGCGCGGGCTCACGCTGCGCAGCCCCGGCCGGTTTCTGGCCACCGCCGACCGGCTGGTCGCGCTGTGCCGCGACGACCGGCGACGCCGCGCCGACCCGACCGTGCGTGCCGACGTCGCCGCAGGCCTGGATCGATGCCGAGGCCTACCGCGCTCTACACCTTCAGCACGGTCGACGCGGATGCTCGGCCGGGGAGCCGCTAGGCGCCGAATCGAGCCTGAACAAGCTCTTTTGGTCGGAGATCGATATGCGCATGCACGCAGACCGCGCTGCGGCTGCTCGGCCCGCGCGGCGAGCTCGGGCCGATGCGCCAGACGCCGAGGGCGGGCAGCTGGCTCGCCGACTTCCTCTTCGCGCTCGCCGGGCCGATCTACGCGGGCACCAACGAGATCCAGCGCAACGTCGTCGCCGAGCGCGTGCTCGCGGCTACCCAGGGGGCGTGATGCGCTTCGGGTTCACTGCCGATCAGCGCGAGCTGGCCGGAGCGGTACGCGAGATCCTGGCGTCGGAGCTGACCCCTGCCGTGCGGGCGAGTGGGAGCGAGCCGGCGGGGCGGCGCGGGCCGGTCTGGAAGGCGCTCGCGGAGGCCGGTGTCTTCGGCTTGCTGGTGCCGGAGGAGCGCGGCGGTCTGGGGCTGACCGAGCTCGACTCCGTGCTCGTTCTCGAGGAGCTCGGGCACGCCGCCGTCGCGGGTCCCGTCGCCGAGACGGCGTTCATCTGCGCGCCGTTGCTCGAAGACAGGCCCGGGATCGCCGATGGAGCGGTCGCCGCCGTGGCTGGGGAAGTCGGCGGCTACCTGCCGGACGCTGACGTCGCCGATGTGCTGATCCTCGTCGAGGGCGAGCAGGCCCGGGTGACCGGCGCCAAGGGCGAGCTGAGCCGCCAGCCCACGGTTGATCCGAGCCGGCCGCTGTTCTCCCTTCCCGCGCCTGCCGGCGAGTTCCTCGACGGTGAAGCGGTCGCGGCCCTGCGCGACCGCGCGGTGCTCGCGTCCGCCGCCCAGCTCGTCGGGGCCGCGCAGCACCTGCTCGACGCGGCGGTCGCCTACGCCAAGACCCGCAAGCAGTTCGGACGCGAGATCGGCTCGTTCCAGGCGCTCAAGCACCAGCTGGCCGACCTGATGCTGGCCGTCGAGTTCGCCCGCCCGCTCGTCTACCGCGCCGCGTACTCGCTCGCCGAAGGCAGGACCACCGCCTCGCGTGACGTCTCAGCTGCGAAGGTCAACGCGGCGCAGGCCGGCGAGCAGGCCGCCCGCACTGCGATCCAGGTGCACGGCGCCATTGGCTACACCGACGAGCTCGACCTGCAGTACTGGCTCAAGCGCGTCTGGTGGCTCGTCCCGTCCTGGGGTGACGCGTACCACCACCGCGCCCTGGTCGCCGCCGCCGTCATCGACGACAGCGCGACCGCCCGTACCCCCTGACGGGCCGCCGTACTGAGAACGCGGGGTTTTGGGTGGCCCATAACCCCGCGATCCCAGATCGGCGGGCGCTGAGAGTTCCTCTAGCGGAGGCGCTCCACGATCATCGCCATGCCCTGGCCGCCGCCGACGCACATCGTCTCGAGCCCGATGGTGCCGTCCGTGGTGGCGAGCCCGTTCAGCAGCGTGGTCATGATGCGGGCGCCGGTCATGCCGAAAGGGTGGCCGACGGCGATCGCGCCGCCGTGCACGTTGAGCTTGTCCTGCGAGATGCCGAGCTGGCGGGCTGACGGGAGCACCTGAGCCGCGAACGCCTCGTTGATCTCCACGAGGTCGATGTCGCCGATCGTCATGCCCGCGCGGGCCAGCGCCTGCCGGCTCGCGTCGATCGGGCCGAGGCCCATGATCTCCGGGTCGAGCGCCGAGACGCCCGAGGAGATGATGCGGGCGAGCGGGGTGATACCGAGCTCGCGGGCGCGGCTGTCGCTCATGACGATGACTGCCGCGGCGCCGTCGTTCAGCGGGCACGCGTTGCCGGCGGTCACCTTGCCGTCGGGGCGGAAGACCGGCTTGAGGTCGGCGAGCTTGTCGGCCGTGGTGCTCGGGCGGGGGCAGTCGTCGCGGTCGATGACGGTGCCGTCGGGGAGCGTGACCGGGGTGATCTCGCGGGCCCAGAATCCGTTCTCCTGCGAGGCGCCGGCGCGCTGCTGCGAAAGCGCTGCGAACGCGTCCATGTCCTCGCGGGAGACGTTCTCGAGCTCGGCGACGTTCTCCGCGGTCTGCCCCATGGCGACGTAGATGTCGGGCAGTCCGGCAATGGGCGCCCAGGTGCCGCCGTCGCCGAGCAGCCGGCTTTCGGTCCGCGCTTCGGCCTCCCCGAAGAGCGGGTTGTGCGACCCCGGGGCCCCGTCGGCACGTCCGATCCCGAAGCGGCTCACGCACTCGACGCCGGCGGCGATGAACGCGTCGCCCTCCCCGGCCTTGATCGCATGCGCCGCGATCCGGATGGCGGCCAGCGAGGATGAGCAGTACCGGTTGATGGTCAGGCCCGGCACCGTGGGCAGATCGGCCAGCAGCCCTACCACGCGAGCGAGGTTGTAGCCCTGCTCACCGGCCGGCTGCGCGCAGCCGAGGATGAGGTCGTCGAACGCGGTCGGCTCGAGCTCCGGGACCTGCGCGCAGGCGGCCCGCACCATCGCGGCGGCGAGATCGTCCGGCCGCAGCTGCGTCATCGTTCCCTTCTGCGCGCGGCCGATCGGGCTGCGCGTGGCGGCGACAATGACGGCTTCGGTCATGACCTGTCCTCTGTTGAGCTTCCCGGGAACCAAGCACTTGCTTGGTTGCCAGCGTAGGAGTGGACACGCCGCGAGTCAAAGCAGCGACCCCAGGTACGTTCATCGCTATGGATCTGCGCGAGAGCGCGAAGGAGCATGCCTTCCGCGCTGAGGTGCGCGAGTGGCTCGAGGCCAACCTGACCGGCCCGTTCGCCGATGCCCGCGGGCTCGGGGGGCCCGGCCGCGAGCACGAGGCGTTCGAGATCAGGGCCGAGTGGGAGCGTCACCTCGCTGCCGCGGGTTGGACCTGCCTGGGCTGGCCCGTCGAGCACGGCGGACGCGGGCTCGACCTTCGCCATCAGGTGATCTTTCACGAGGAGTACGCGCGTTCTGACGCGCCGGTGCGGGTCGGGCTGATCGGCGAGGGCATGGTCGGGCCGACCCTGATGGCCTTCGGCACCGATGAGCAACGCGCCCGGCTGCTTCCCCCGATCCAGCGCGGCGAAGAGCTCTGGTGCCAGCTCTACTCCGAACCGAATGCCGGCTCCGACCTGGCCAACGTCGCGACCCGGGCGGTACGCGACGGCGACGATTACGTCGTCAGCGGGCAGAAGGTCTGGACCTCGCTCGCGCACTGGGCCGACTGGGGCTTCGCGATCGTCCGCACTGAGGCAGGCTCCAAGCGGCACCGCGGCCTGTCGTACCTGCTGATCCCGATGCGCGAGCCGGGCATCGAGCTGCGCCCGATCATCCAGGCGACCGGCACGTCGGAGTTCAACGAGGTCTTCTTCGACGGCGCCCGCTCGTCGGTCACCAACCTGGTCGGCTCGGAAGGCGACGGCTGGAAGATCGGCATGGCGACGCTCGGCTTCGAGCGCGGGTCGATGACCCTCGGCCAGCAGGTGGGCTTTCGCCGCGAGCTCGAGCGGATCATCGAGCTGGCCCAGCGCAACGGCGCCGCCGAGCACCCCGACATCCGTGACCGGCTTTCCCGGGCCTGGATCGGCGTCGAGATCATGCGGCTCAACGCGCTCAGAACGCTCTCGACGTCCGGGCGTGACTTCGAAAGGACGGCGTCCATCGGCAAGCTGTACTGGTCCACCTGGCACCAGGAGCTCGGCGAGCTCGCCATGGACGTCCTCGGGATGAGCGCGACGGTCGTCGAGGCGCCCCCGTACGAGTTGCGTCCCGAACAGTCACTCTTCCTGTTCAGCCGGTCCGACACGATCTACGCCGGGTCGAGCGAGATCCAGCGCAACATCATCGCCGAGCGCTCGCTCGGCCTGCCCAAGGAGCCCACCGGTGCCTAGCTCAGCTCCCGCTTACCCGTCGGCGCACAACCTGCTCGAGGGCCGGATCGTGCTCGTGACGGCCGCGGCCGGCACCGGCATCGGCTTCGCCACCGCCAAGCGGGCCGCCGAGGAAGGCGCCACCGTCGTCGTCTCGGACTACCACGAGCGCCGCCTCGGCGAGGCCGCCGAGCAGCTCACCGAGATCATGGGCGAGAAGCCGCTCGCGGTGCCGTGTGACGTCCGCAGCGAGGAGCAGGTGCAGGCGCTGTTCGGCGCGGTCTACTCCCGGCACGGCCGGCTCGACGTGCTGGTCAACAACGCGGGCCTCGGCGGCGAGGTCGCGCTCGTCGACATGACCGACGAGCAGTGGACGAACGTGCTCGACATCACGTTGAACGGCACCATGCGTGCCACCCGGGCGGCGCTGCGCCGGATGATGCCGGCGGGTAGCGGGGTCATCGTCAACAACGCTTCCGTCGTCGGCTGGCGGGCCCAGGCCGGGCAGGCGCACTATGCCGCGGCGAAGGCCGGTGTCATGGCGCTGACGCGGTGCGTGGCCATCGAAGCGGCCTCGTCCGGCGTGCGGGTCAACGCCGTCGCGCCGAGCCTGGCGATGCACCCGTTCCTGGCCAAGGTGAGCAGCGAGGAGTTCCTCGCCGAGCTCGCCGGCAAGGAGGCCTTCGGGCGCGCGGCTGAAGTGTGGGAGATTGCCAACGTCATCGTCTTCCTGGCGAGCGACTACTCGTCGTACATGACGGGCGAGGTCGTCTCGGTCAGCAGCCAGCACCCCTGAGGAGCCCAGATGTCAGCGCTCGACACCGTCAACGCGTTCATGAAAGCGGCCGCTGACCGCGATTACGACGCCGCCCTCGGCTACCTCACCGACGACATCGAGTACCAGAACATGCCGCTGCCGCCGGTGAACGGCAAGGACGCGGTGCGCGGGACGCTCGACATGCTGCTGGCCAACGCCGAGGGCTCGGAGTGGGTCGTGCACCGCGAGGTCGAGTCCGGCAACGTCGTGATGAACGAGCGCACCGACCGCTTCAACATCGGCGGCACGTGGATGGAGCTTCCGGTCGCCGGCGTCTTCGAGCTGCGCGACGGCAAGATCGCTCTCTGGCGCGACTACTTCGACCTCGAGACGATCATGAAGCAGATGAGCCCGCCCGCCTGACGCTTCAGGCAGGGGTCCACGGGGTCGCCGAACTGGCCAGCCAGCCCAGTGTCTGGCGGCGTGACAGCGGCCCGCGTGGCTGCCACGGGGCGGTCCGGCATCACGTGGTGGGTATGCACGTCGAAGATGAACTCGCTGCCGCTCAAAGCGTGCTCGCAGGCTGGGAGATCACTCGGTGACGGCGTCACGAAAGATCCGCCCGGTGACGACGACCGGGTGATCGGCCGGCCCGCCGATTTGGCTGCTTTGGAGCACGCTGCGACGTTCAAAGGTGGTCAGTAGCGCGGCGACCCCGCCCGCCGACTGCAGAAATCTTCGGCGGTCCATCCCGAGCCGGTTGGCAATGGTTTCAGCCTGTTTCAGCGTCTCGCGCGCTATCCACGCGTCGGTCTCCGACGCTGGCGCGGGGACGAATTCCCCGTTGGACACCGGCCCGGGCTGCAGCGGCAGCGGTGCAGGACCGTCCGGTACGTCCATGCCGGGCAGCGTAGCCGCACAGGCATGCCGTCAGTCCTGAGATATACGCCGATTTCCATCCTGCGGCCGACGCGCGTAGCGGCCGCCGATTCCTACGGTTCTGCTACGCCGTGATCCCTCCGCGGCGCCGAAGGGGAGGACCGTCCATGATCGAGGCATTCGGCTTGAGCAAGCGCTACGGCGCGAAGCTGGCCGTCGATGACCTGAGCTTCACCGTGCGGCCCGGAACGGTGACCGGCTTTCTCGGCCCGAACGGTTCCGGCAAGTCCACGACGATGCGATTGCTGCTCGGGCTGGGCCGCCCGTCCGCCGGGTCGGCGCTGGTCAACGGCCAGCACTACCGCGACTTGAAGCCGATGGGATGGTCGGTCGCGGACGACGCGCGCAACGCGGCAGATGAGTGCGTTGTCAGCAGCGTGGTCGGTAACTTGCGCTGCAACCCGCGGAGCCTCGTGAGGCGCGCGATAACCGGCACTGCGCGCTTTCGGGTAGGCAGGATGAGGCGCGTGCGTTCGCAAGAAAGTTGGGCTTACGGCGAACCTCAGGTCGCCCTTCTCCGTCTCCATCATGTGGGCATGGGCGAGGGATCGCGCGTTTCGCAGGCTGCCGACCTGTTCGACATGCTCTACGCGCCGCTGGCCGGGTGGGCCGCTGCGGCCCTTGGTGATGAGGAAGCCGGCCATGATGTGGCAGCGGAGGCGTTCACCCGGCTCTTCGCCCGACTGTCGTCGGTGCGCTCCCCGAGGCCGTTCTTGTATGCGGTGGCCGCCAATCTGATTCGTGATCGGTGGCGAGCACAGGCGCACGACCGGGCACTGCTGAGCCTGCTTGAGCAGCAGCAACCCCAGGTCTGGCCGGCGCCGGACGTGTCGGTACGCGACATCGTCGAACGTCTACCGGAACGGCTGCGGCTGCCGGTGCTGCTCCACTACTACGCCGATCTGCCGGTAGCGGAGGCAGCGCGTGTGCTGCACCGGCCCGTTGGATCGGTCAAGCGCGCCCTGTCCGAAGCGCGTGCCGCGCTGGCGCCCCTGCTGCTGGAGACTTCCGATGAGCGTTGACGGCTTACCACCACTGAAGTCACTGCCTGCGCCGGCAGGTGCGTTTGAACGGATGTATCGCGATGGCCGGCGCCGCCGTACCCGCAAGCTCGTAGCGGTGCTCACGACCGCCATTGTGTTTATCGCCGGCGGGGTGACGGCTGCAGTCGCCCTGACCCGTGGTCAGACCGGTGCCGACACGATCACCCCGGCCGTGACGCCCACACCCTCTGCCCGCGCCCTTGCCTACGCCGACCGACTCCCGCACTATCTCCCGCCGGGCGTGACGCTCGCCTCGACGGCCAACGATCCAGCGACGATCTACGGCGGCGCGGTGTTCCAGGCGGCTTACAACATCGCTGGTGCTGCCAACCTGGCAGTCCACAACTATCAGCATCGCGATGTGCAGATCACCTTGACCATCTTCGACAACGCGGCGACCCACTGCGGTAAACAGGCACCGGTACTCAAGCACAACGGCAGGGTCATCCGCAGCCTGCCGCCGTGTGCTACGTCCACCTGGATCTACCCGTTCGTGCCCATCCCCGATGGCATCCCCCAGGTGATCCACGACAGACCCGCCCACGTCTCGCTGGCCAACAACGGCTACGGCACCGAGGTCATCGAATGGCACGAAGGCACCGTCCACTACCTGATCACCTGCGACCGTGGCATCACCGACCACGGCGTCCAAGGCGTCCCCTTCCCCGAATTGATCACGATGGCGCAGTCCATCCCCATCGACCCGGCAGCCCCTGAGCAGATCCCCACGCCCCTGCCCAACGCCACCTTCAACCCCTCCGTCCTCGACGGACTACTCGTGCGAGACCAGCGCACTTGGGCAACCGAAGACAGCACCAAAACGGTCGGCGTCGACGTCCAATACAGCGCCCACGGCAATCAGCCTGCCGTCGACATCTTCATTCTTCCCGACGCCGCTGACGCCCGCGGCTTCATCACCGGCTACCCCGTCGGTCGGCCTACCTCAACACTCACGGTGCGCGGACGCTACCGGGCACAGGAGTACGCCGGGCTAGGAACCATCGCCGTCGCCATGAGCTGGCGTGACCAGAATTGCACCGTGCTGCTGACAGGGAGCGCCGGCGCCACCGACGCCGAACTCCAGATCATCGCGAACAACCTCAAGATCACGTCCCCGTGAGGCCCCGGACCTTTTCAGCGACAGCGAAGAAAGCGCCGTGACCGGCAATAGCGGGTGCCTCCACTGTGTGCGGCGACCAGCAGCAGTAAGGCAGCAGGCTGCTTGAGGTCGGTCGCTTCGCTGTGTTGGCGGCCTGGCGGTCAGGAGACCATGATTCGCATGAGCGGGCACTCCTTTGGCGGCGGACCTTGCAGCACGCCGCACCACGGCCAGCCGCTCACCGTCACGAGCGTGCTGCCTGCGTGCCGCGCAGCCAGGTGGAGGCCGTCGATCGCGACGACACCGCCGCCATGTAGCGCAATGTGCGTCGGGCCGACCTCGTTGACGATCGTCACGCCGTCGCCGGGGCGCAGCCGCACCAACGGCAGCGGATTGACGTTCGCGAGTCCAGCACAGCTGAGCAGCGGCCATGTCTGTTTGCCGTTGGTAGCACGCAGCCCAGAGCTGCCACAGGTCGTGGCCTCAGATGCATGATGCGCACCTGGTGATTGGGTGGGCCGCGGATCGGTTGACGGGAAGCTGGACACTAACGCGGGAGACGGTGATGCGAAAGGGTCGGTCGGCAGCTGCGGATTGCCGGCACTGGCATCCGGGTTGAAGATCACTAGCGTGCCGACGGCGAGCAAGGCGATGACGGCCGCGGCCAAGAAGCTCAGTGCCTTGCGCGCACCGTGACTCATGCACCCATTCTGACCAGGCGCATTCCGTCGTAAGCAAGACACACAACCGGACTACTCCCGCGCCGGTGTAGATCAGGATTGCCTTGCTGACGATCGCGGGTCTCGCGGCGACGCCCGACGCGCTTAGCTTAGTGCCGTTCCCGCGCTTCCGTCCGATCGAGATCCGGCAATCTGCGCGCTTACGCGGATGGCTGCTGCCGGTGATGTCGGGCGCGCGGCTCGCGGTAGGTCAGAGGGCCAGGTCATCGAAACAGCACGGAGTCTCGCTGCTGCCGTATGGCTTTTCTACCCGCGCCCGCTCGCCGTGCGAAGGATGACCTCAGGTCTTGCGTTTGGAAGTTTGCGTCGCTGTGTCAACGTTTCGCCGTGGGGATGCGTCTAACGAGCGTGGGGATCTGCGGGCGGGTGCCGTGAGCGACCCGTCCGACGCGTTCGTCGACTTCGTCCGCCAGTCGGGAGCTAGCCTCTTGCGTACCGCCGTGTTGCTCACCGGTGACGTCCATCTCGGCGAGGACCTCCTGCAATCCGTGTTCGCAACGGTCTATCGCCGGTGGGCGTTGGGCCAGGTGCCGGACTCCCCCGAGGCGTACGCTCGCACGGCCCTCGTTCGCGGCGCCGGCCGCTTCCGCCTATGGCATCGACCTTCCGCAGAGTCGCTGACCGCCGACGCGCCCGACCGCATCGACCCACTGCCTGCGGCGGACCGGCAGCTGCGTATCGAATTGCTGGCAGCCATACGCCGGCTCCCCCTGCGGCAACGTGCTGTCATCGCCCTGCGCTACTTCGAGGAGTTCACGGAGGCGGAGACCGCACGTGCGCTGGGCTTCAGTGTCGGCTCGGTCAAGACGCACGCGCACCGCGGGTTGGCCAAGCTGCGCCTCGATCCCGTACTCGCCGCGTACTTCCAGGAAGTGGTGGAGTCCTAATGTCCGACGCAATGCCACGCGCACTTCGCGACGCCATATCCGATCTACGACCTTCGCCCGGCCTCGCCGCGCGGGCCATGGCGACGGCGCATTCGCGCCGACGTCGGCGGCGCGGGCTCATGGCCCTTGCCGCCCTACTCGCCATCACCGCAGGCGTTCTCACGTGGGTGAACGTCGGAAGCGCCAACCACAGCGTCGCCACCGTGACCGTCCGTCCAACGCCGACCGCCGCACCCACCGGCGTGGTCATCCCCATCGCCGACCGCCGCCCAGCGCAGAACCTGACCGGGACGACGCTGACCGGCAAGCCCGTGGATCTGGCGAAGGATCGCGGTGCCGTCGTGGTCGTGTCGTTCTTCGGCTCCTGGTGTGCTCCGTGCCGCGTGCAAATGCCGATCCTCAACGAAGTCGCGGAAGGCTTCGCCAGCGTGCCGAAGACTCAGCAATCCGACGGAGTCGCCTTCATCGCGGTGTCCACGCGAGACGCGAAGGTCAACGCGGCGTCGTACGTTTCGAGCAAACACATCACGCTGCCGGTGGTTTCCGACGACACGGGCGAGCTCGGGAGCGCCTGGTTGCGTAGCAGGCCGCCGGCCACCTATCTCGTGGACCGCAACGGCCGTATCGCCGCGGTCTTCGAGGGCGTCCAGAGCGACCCGACGCTCCGCTCAGCGATCACGACGGTGGCCGGCGAGGAGCCGAACACGACTCCGGACGTCGTCGTAGCTACCAAGCATCTGAGCCTGCAGCGCGGCCAGTTCAGCCTCGACCCACCGGCGTCCGGTCAAGCCCCCTTGGACGTTCGCGGTGCGTGGGCTGCAACGGCCGCCAAGCTACCGGGGTCGCTGTGCAGCGGCGCACGCCGAACCGTCGTGACGTTCGGCCTGTTCACCGGCTACAACTACGACAAGCGACCCGAGTGGTTGGTGCGCTGCGAGGACGTAGAGATCATCGGTCACGGTGGTGCGGCGTGCATCGCCAACCAGCCGTGCAATCGGCCGACCGCGATTTCCTCCGAGCTGGGCGACATGTTGAACATCGTCGACCCGAAAGGGAAGCTGCTGATCGGGTTCTCCGACAATCCGTCCTGAACCGTTGGTAACCCTGCCAGTCCGGCCTGCTGCGCATCGCGCTTCCGTACATGTGCCCATGCCGCGCGCTCGATAGCCGGCATTCTGCGCGGGTTTGGATCGGGCGGCTGGGGTCTGAGGGTTCAGATAGCAGCACTTGGGGCGGTGCGATTTCTGCTGAGCGGACTGAGCTGTCACCAGCCGGGTAAGAGCACGACGTGATCGGCGTATGAGTTCGCGCTGGAGCCGCGCAAGAGCTTGGGACGGTCGCAACCTGCCGCGCGAAAAGCAGCTCAGGCTCTACGCCTTCCTTGGCGTTCTCGGCGCGGCCATTGTCATGGTGGAGCGGGGAGCTATCCACGGGTGGGTTGATCCCATGATCGCCCTCGCCGTTGTGGGGGTGCCGGTGCTGCTGGTGGGGATTTTCGCACCGCAGATCGTCACCGCGTGGCGACGTCACATGCATGGCGTCTACGGGGACGACGGTCGGCCCACCCGCAACAGGCGGAAGTGACAGGCGGCAGGCGTGTCCAACTGATCGAGTGGCAAGCGAGGGCTTGGTCAGGTGACGGTTCGAGTCGTCCTGCCGGCCAGCAGCACCCGATGGAACATGGGAGTGACAGGGGTCTGGCTGGACGGCCAAAAGGTCGGCGTCGCCCGAGTCGGATCGGCAGCCGAGGTTCATGGGAACGGGCAGGAGCAGGTGTTGACGGTCGGCAAGAAACTCTGCAGTCGGCACCGCACCGGATCATCGACCCGGGTCCCGACCGCTACGTGTCGTACATCGTGCGAAGAGTGAGACCGTTCGGGATTCGACTTGAACGCGCATAAGTGCCCGGCCGCCACGAACCAAGCGAGAGCCGGCAATCTGCGCGCTACCCCGCGCATCGGTGATGCGGGGCAACCGCCCCGCGGGCGCGCTCTGTCTGTACACGCAATCCGATGTGCTCAGGCCGTCGACCGCCTTTTCGGGCGTACACGCAATCCGATGTAAGAACCGCGCCGCTACATCGGATTGCGTGTATCCCCAAAATAATCCCCACCTCCCCGGGTACATCGGATTGCGTGTGGGGCCGACCCTGGCAGAACAGTCGACGAGCCACTGCACGCGAGGCGCGCGCTTCGGCCGCGCGATGTAACCGGCACTCTCGGGTGGTTCTCAGCGGATCGAGGGCGCCGAAGTCTGCGTTACGAGCGCTGGCTCTCGTTGGGGTCTACGGCTGCGGTCATCGGGGGTGGACTCGGCTGTGGCCGGCGGGGTTCACGGACACCACCCCCGTTGGGGTCATCATCGTCGATCTCGACCGTCACTCGTCCTGTGATCGTGCGGCGCGTCCTCGCGAACTGCGGCATCTGCCGTACCCCGCCGTCAAGGGTGATGACGGCCTTCCCGTGAGCGTTGATACCGCAAAGGCACGCTTCACCGGGGCAGTTATCAGCGTGATCGTGGCGCACCCCAGCAGAACACTCGGGGCACGTCCAGGGCGTGCCATCGGGCGACACGGCCACGCCGATTGGAGAGCGCAAATAGTCGCTGGGCGGCGTCGCGCTCATGTCAGTCCTCATAGCAGGTTTGGCGCGTCTGGCGGAGATTCACGATAGCGCACAGAAGTGCCGCTCTCGGGCGTACCTGATCGCTTGAGAGCCGGCACTACCGGGCGGATTGGGGAATCGGTTATGGCGATCCTTATCGCGGCAGCGACGGCTGTCGATGTTCAGGCTATGACCGTCGCGCTCATAGCCCAGTTGGAACGCCTACGCTCGGTCTGGGTCGAGCGTGGCATTCCCATACTCCAGCACCTGCAACCCGGCTTGAGCGACGAAGTGATCAACGAGCAGATGTCGGCACTTGGACTCCATGTGCCGGAGGAGTTGCGCACCTGGTTCGGGTGGCACAACGGAGTTGCTGCGGAGGTCCCTCAATACGCGGCCCAGCCCGGACCCTCCGTCCGTTACTGCAGCCTGTCCGAAGCAGCCAACTTCTACAACGTGCGACGCGCTGCTTTCGCGAAGCTCGACCCCAGCTTCATCGTCGATGACTGGCAGCGGGAATGGTTCCCGATCTGTTACGGAACGTCCCCGCAGATCATCGCCGTCGACTGCTCTCCTAAGTTCGGTGTCGAAACCCCGGTCAGGGTCTTGGACTGGCACCACGAGGAGGTGAAGACACCCAAGGCAGCTTCCCTCGCCGACATGGTCGCTATCTGGCTCCGTGCATGGGACAGCGGTGCATACACGTTCGATCAGGCCAGTCGAGATTGGCACTACGACTGGGAAGTTCTACCACTCGAAATAGACCTCAGCCGACTCACCTGACCGCGCCGTTCCATGTGCATGGGGGCGAAAAGGTTGCGCGCAGAAGCCACTAGCGGGTGCTTCACGACGCGCTGCAACCGGCATTCTGCGCGCACCTGGATTTCGCCACGCACTTGCGCGGTCATCCGCCGGTCGGGTCACCAGCCCATATCGCGAGCGACCTCATCACGAGCTGCGTCGATCTGCTCCTGCGTCACCGGAAGGATGTCGGTCTCCTGTTCCAGCCGAGTCAGCAGGTCCGCCAGAGCCTGCTTCTCCGCAGGATGACGGATAGGCACGCGATCAAGATCCGCCGACATGAGCCAGTCGAATAGAACGATCGCGTCGGCGCGCCACAGTTCGATGGTCACCTTCGGGACAGATGCAGCCATGGCAGCATGGTCGCGCACAGCCCAGAGTTCACACCATCTCGCTGCGCGGCGGCGCGGCGAATGCTTTGCACCAGAAGTGCCCTTCGCGGACGCCTGGAGAGTCGGCGCTCCCGGCACTGGGCCGAGCGGCAGGATTCAGTTCCTACCGTGCTGCGACCGTGTACGGAGCCGCACCCGGAAGCCGCACGGTCACACTCAGCGGGAGGCCGGTTGCAATTGTGCCGGGCAATCGAAACACCGCCGTGTACGCCAGTCTGTAGTCGAGACAGGCGCTCGCCATAGCAGCTCGATAAACAACGGTCACGATCCGACCGGAGCCCGACACGGACATCGGACGATCTGGACAGCTACTGCCGTATGTGACCACGGCCAGTCGTCTGCCTGGCAGCAGCCGAGCGTCGCGCATGCCATGCAGGCCGCTGCCGTCGAGGGTCCCTTGGCGGAAACTCACGACTGCTGACACGGACGCGGCGGATGGATTCGAGGTTGTCGTAGGCCGCCCGGTCGGCGCTGATGCGGCCTTCGGAGTTCCGCTGCAGGCAACCGCGCCGGCCAGGACTAGGCACACAACCAAAGCCGACCGAGCTCTCATGCCCATTGTGACGCCTGACTGACCCGAATCGTTGCGCCGGTCGCGAATCGCGACCGTCTGATGCAGTATGGGCCGAGCCTGGCGGGCGTGATTCAGAGCGCGCAGAAGTGCCACTCTCGCGCGTATCGGAGTGGGCAGTATTCGTGCCCCTGGAAGCTTGGATGTCCGAGACCGTTAGTTTGCGTCGATGGACGCCTTCCAGGTTGTGCGGGACGGGTACGCCCAGATCGGCGCTCGCTACCGTGACGCCAGTCGTGAGAACCCGATCAGAATGCACTGGGTTGCTTGGCTGCTGGACAAGCTCTCTCCGGGAAGTCTCGTCCTCGAACTCGGCTGCGGCGCTGGAGAACCAGCGACGCGGCTGCTAGCTGACCATCATCGTGTAGTCGGAGTCGACGCATCGCATGTGCAGTTACGCCTGGCCAGAAGTGCGGCGCCGAGCGCGGCCCTGGTCCAGGCGGACATGACCAGCCTCGTCCTGCGCTCCGACAGCGTGGATGCGGTGACTTCCTTCTACGCTTTCGGGCACGTTCCTCAGGCCGATCACGCTCCCCTGCTGAGGTCTATCGCTACCTGGCTCCGGCCGAACGGCTGGCTTCTGACGAGCCTCCCCACCCATGCGGGCGATGCGCGCAGCGAATCCTGGCTTGGAGTGCCGATGTTCTTCGGAGGGATCGCTCCGAAGCTGGCGCGCCAGACGATTGAGGAGGCATCGCTGGTGATCGACCAGTGGTCGATCGTGCCCGAGATCGAGTCTGACGGTCGCACGGTGGAGTTCGCCTGGCTCGTCGCACGCAAGCTGGCGAGCGCCTCGACGTAAAGCGCAGAAGTGATGCCATAAGGGCGCTTCTGACGGGCGAGGGTCGGCAGTCTCGGGCGCTTGCGCAGGCTCGCATTCGGCCGGAACGGCGGCTAGCTGATGATCAGGAACGCCATTGCTGGGGTTCGCACTTTCCGACCATCGCCGAGTGAAAGATCCACGGTGAGAGCCCACTCGCCGGGCGGTACGGCGTAGCCAAGGTCCTGGACGAAACTTGCCGTACCCACCAAGAGCGGAATCTCCGAGCTACTGTCGTCCGACACCCTGAACGGCACTAACGGCATCCTGGAGAACCCGGCTGACCCGCCAACATGCGCTCCCGTCGATGGGTTCACGATGCGGGCCAGAAGCCGCCCGTTGGTATTCACGACCAACTCCTCACCGGTGACGTTGGACACCAGCAGGCTGACGCGTGCGTCTTCTCCGCTCCGCACCGTCAATGGCGCTGAGAGCTGGACGGTCAGGCCATTCGGCAGCGCCGCAGCTTCTGAGCGGTCCGGCTCAACCGCGAAGATCGACGTGTCTGGAGCGGGCGGGAACGGCAGCGCACCGACCCGAAGCCGCAGCTGGTCGCCGAATCGCTCGTGAAGAGCCTCAGCGACTGCGACCGCCGATGGTTCCAACATCACGCCGTATGGCGGCGGGCGATCTTCGTTGCCGCGGGGGTTGGGATAGCTCAGCAGTGGCGAGGGATCTTCGCGCTCTAGGCGCAGCAGCTCGACTCGCAGCTCGTCCCAGACCGTCACCCGGCCAACGGTAGCGACCATCCCGTACCGGGTTTGCAATCAAGCACGCTATGTGCCGATAGCGGACGCATCTCGCGAGTCGGCGGGGTCATGCGGGTGATGACTTCGGGGGTTGAGGGCAGCCCCGTTCGGGGTGAGGCTTGGTCCGTGGATTTCCTTGATGTTGAACGGGACCTGCGGTTGCTGAGTGCGGCTTGCTATCGCGGGGATGGCGCTGAGGTCGTTCGGGTGCTTACCGGTCGTGATCCCGGGGTGCTGCTCCAGCAGGCCGGGGACGGCGTCGTGGTGGCGCTGATGGTCGGGACTGCTGGTGCCACTGGGTTGGCGCAGGACCTGATCGGGCGGCTGGCTGACCGGGGCTGGGAGGGCGATGCCGAGTTGGCCGAGCAGTTGACGGCGCTGACCGGGGGACCCCCGACCGGCCGGCGGGCGGTGCCGGCGGGGCTGGACGAGTTGGCCGATCTGCTGGAAGGCGGGCTCGAGCACGGTTTCGGCGGGCTGCTAGACCTGACTACCGGTGCGTGCTGGCCGGAGGCGGTCGTGGAGGACTGGGGCGGCGATGAGCAGGACGCGCCGAGGCCGGACCGTGACCCGGATCGTTGGCTGGGGGTGCCGAACGTTGGGTCGCGGGAGGGTTGGCGTGACATGGCCGACTTCATCGGAACCCTCGATGACCGGGTCGTGGCCGACCGGCTCACCGACGCGATCGACGGTCGCGGCGCGTTTTCCCGATTCCGCCGCGAACTCGACCGTCACCCTGAGTTGATCGGCCGCTGGCAGGCATTCAGCGCTGAGTGCCGGGTCGGACGAGCCCGTTCCTGGCTCGCCTCCGTGGGCTACGACGCCCTCCCGCCAATCCACTGACACCGAGGCGGCGGAGCCGATCCACGAGGTACCACTAGCGGCGGTTGCGCCCTGGCGTCGCTGCGCTGATCGTGCCGGTGGCGATCATTCGATCGCCGTCCTGGAATGGCACGGAGGTCATCGTGAACGAGCAGTCCGTTTTCACACCTGAGCCGTTGTCGACGACCGTGCTGCCGGTCGGGGTGGTTCCGCTGCGGCTGGCGGCCGCGAGCTACCTGGCCCGGTTCACCGGAGCCACGCGACGGGCGTATGAGCTGGATCTGCGGGCCTTCATGGACTGGTGTGCCGTGATGGGGGTAGACCCGCTGACGGCGAGCAGGCCGATGATTGAACTGTACGTGCGCTGGATGCAGGAGACCCGCCGCTACGCGCCAGCGACAGTGGCACGCCGGCTGTCGACGGTTTGCGGCTTCTACCGCACGCTGGTGATCGACGGGATGCTGGCGGCCAGCCCCGCCGAGTACGTCCGCCGGCCCCGCCGACCAACCGAATCACCCACGCTGGGGCTGACGCACCTGCAGTTCGAGGCGATGCTGGTCCACTCCCGCCGAGCCGGCCCCACCCCGCACGCGGTGATCGTGCTGCTCGGCCTGCTCGGTCTACGGGTCAGCGAAGCCTGCGCCGTGAGCCTGGAGGACCTCGGCTTCGAGCACGGGCATCGCGTCGTCCTCGTGCGCGGCAAAGGCGGCACCCGCACCCTGATGCCGCTACCGCCCGCCGTTGCACGAGCCTTCGATGCCGCCGCTGGCGACCGGGTCACCGGCCCCATCCTGCGGACCCGCACCGGAGCCCGCATGGACCGCCACGCCGCCGCCCGCGTCGTGCGCCGCACCGCGAAGGCCGCGGGCATCGCACAGCGGGTGCATCCGCACGTCCTCCGCCACGCTTTCGTCACCACGTTGCTCGACGCGGGCGTCGCGCTGCGAGACGTGCAGATCGCCGCCCGCCATGCCGACCCGCGGACCACCACCCGCTACGACCGGGCCCGCCGCAACCTCGACCGGCACGCCGTCTACATCCTCGCGGCCTACCTTGCGGACGCCAGCTAGCCCACGCGCCAACCGCCGTGGGCCCCTCGGCATCGCGAGATGCGTCCGCT
>CAVXYJ010000005.1:0-286701 GCA_963765845.1 uncultured Actinomycetota bacterium | reverse complement strand
GCCCCGGTGGCCAGAGGGCCGCGATCGCCGCCGCGAAGCTGGGCCAGCGGGTCGCGGTCGTCGAGCGCAAGGACATGGTCGGCGGCGTCTGCGTCAACACCGGCACGATCCCGTCCAAGACGCTGCGCGAGGCGGTGCTCTACCTCACCGGGACCAACCAGCGCGAGATCTACGGCCAGAGCTACCGGGTCAAGGACGACATCACCGTCGCCGACCTCACCGCCCGCACCCACCACGTCATCGGCCGGGAGACCGACATCGTACGCAACCAGCTCTCCGCAACCGCGTGCGCTGATACCAGGGGACCGCCCGCTTCCTCGACCCGCACACGGTGGCGGTGACCGAGGGACTCAGGACGCGGAGCTCAAGCTCGCGCCGAGGAATCGTCATCGCGACGGGCACCCGGCCCGCCCGGCCGACGGAGTCGCCTTCGACGAGCGCCGCATCGTCGACTCCGACGGCATCCTGCACCTCGAGCGACGTCCCGCGCATCGATGGTCGTCGTCGGCGCCGGGGTGATCGGCATCGAGTACGCCTCGATGTTCGCCGCGCTCGGCACCCAGGTCACGGTCGTCGAGCAGCGCGACCGGCATGCTCGACTTCTGCGACGCGGAGGTCGTCGAGGCGCTCAAGTTCCACCTGCGCGACCTGGCCGTGACGTTCCGGTTCGGCGAGACGCGTCGCCGCGCGTCGAGACGCACGACGACGGCGACCGTCACCACCCTGGCGCAGCGGCAAGCGGATCCCCGCCGACACCGTCATGTACTCGGCCGGCCGGCAGGGCGCGACCGAGGCCTGCAGCTCGACAGCGGCCGGCCTGGCGGCCGACGAGCGCGGCCGGATCGCGGTCGACGAGTCCTACCGCACCGCGGTCGACCACATCTACGCCGTCGGCGACGTGATCGGCTTCCCGGCGCTCGCCGCCACGTCGATGGAGCAGGGCCGGCTGGCCGCGCTACGCACGCCTTCGGCGAGCCGGCCGCCGCGCTGCGAACGTGCTGCAGCCGATCGGCATCTACACGATCCCCGAGATCAGCTTCGTCGGGCGCACCGAGGAGCGAGCTCACCGAGTGCCGCGATCCCCTACGAGGTGGGCATCTCCCGCTACCGCGAGCTCGCCCGCGGCCAGATCGTCGGCGACTCCTACGGCATGCTCAAGCTGCTGGTCTCGCCCGGAGACCGGCACGCTGCTCGGCGTGCACGTCTTCGGCACCGGCGCGACCGAGCTGATCCACATCGGCCAGGCGGTGATGGGCTGCGGCGGCACGGTCGACTACCTCGTCGACGCGGTCTTCAACTACCCGACGCTGGCCGAGACCTACAAGGTCGCCGCGCTGGACGCGTCAACAAGATGCGCGCGGTCGCCCGCCTCGGCATCGAGGACCTGTCACTCGTGGGCGCAGCGGCGGACGATGCCCCTGCCGCCGGGGGAACGGCCTGAGCTCAGCCGGCCATCACTTCACGAGCCGGCGAAACGCCTTGCGCCTGCGCGCTTGAGCCCGCCGGCCACCCTTTCCGGTGACGGCGGTGACGACCGCCGCCAAGTTGCTGATCGAGACATCAACGTCGACGCCCAGAGCGGATTGGCGGTGCAGCCACTCCGGCTCAGCGAGCGCGTGATCGAGAGCCCCGACCAGCTCCGCCTCGGTGGTGACCTGGATGACCTGCTCGCGGGCGGCGAGCACGGCCGCGAACGCCTGCTGATGGTTGTCGACGTGTTCCCCCAACCGGTGCCCGCGAGGCGCGACGATCGGGATCAGCCCGGCACGCCAGGCCTCGGCGATGGTGGCCGGGCCCCCATGGCTGACGACGACAATGGCGCGGCTGATGAGCGCGACCAACTCGTGGTGAGTCAAGTAGTCCACGCCGTCGGCATGCACCGGGCGGGATGCCTCCCCGTGCTGGATGACGACCTCGATGTCGGGGTGCGCGGACGCCCAGCCATCGACCCATTGCACGAGCCGGTTGAACGGATGGTGGTCGGTGCCGACCGAGACGACGACGAGGGGATGGGTCACCGGGGCGTGGGCAGAATCGGCTTGCTTACCGGAATACTGCGGCACCACCACCGGCGGCGCCCGGTGTGCCGAGGTTGTCATCTGACCTCCGGAGCGAAATCTGGGGGAAGCCCCGGGCCACCCACACACGTCCAATACAAGCCCAAAGCTGACTGAGAGTAGTCGAATGAATTCACAATAGCGGCCCCACGACCACCGAACCCGAATACAACTCGACCTGCTCCTGCCACTGCACACAGAACGCTGTCGACATCGGCCGGCACAGCCGTCCGGTGAGCGTGCGGCTGCTCACCCGGTCGATCACCTCGACGAAAATCGTCGGGATCCCCATCAGCCGGGCGACAAGAAAGAACGGCACCGCAACCCCGGCGCCGGTCGAGATCACCGCGTCCGGCGACTCCCGGCGAACCACCTTGATGGCCAGGAAGAAGTTGCGCAGCAGGTTGACCAGGTTGCGCGTCGTGGGGCTGTATGCCCAGGCCACGCGCTCGCCGGATAGCTGGTCACGCGCGTCAGGACCGTCGAAGCACACCCAGCTGCGCGAAAGGTCACGCCACCAGGGCTTGAGGGCGAGCAGCTGGGCAAGATGTCCGCCACCCGAACCCACGAGCATCACCCTGTCGGCGCCGCTGCCCGCTTCACCCACAAGCGCGCCCAGGCCGGGAAGGGCCGCCTTCAGCTCGGTCATAGCCCTCGCCCCGCCCGATTGGCGAGCCGCATGACGACATCGACCTTGATGACACCCGTGGACAGCAGGAACGCCAGGTACGCCCGCCGGTCACGCGGATTGAGGCGAAGGGCCTTACGCGCCCACACCCGTGCCTCACGGTGCTTACCCAGCGCTGACAGCGCGATGGCCTTGCGCCCGTGCAACCGCGCCAGCCCGACCGGCGATGCGGCGAACTCGGGATGCTTGGCCAGCAGGTAGTCGTTCGCGTCGATGATCGTCTGCCACCGGTCGGCGAAGTAGGACTGCTTGCCCCAGTGCACGAGCACCAGCGGTTCCTCGACGACGGCGATCGGGCCCAGCCGCGCAGCCCGCAGCAGCCAGTCGTAGTCCTCGCCGTAGCTGCCCGGAATCTGCTCGTCGACGTCGCCGATCGGGCCGAGGAAGCTCTCGCGCCGGACCAGGAGACTGGAGGGATGGGCAGCGACGACGCGATGGGCCACGAGCGAATCGACCGTCAGCTCGGCCGCCGTCGGGACCCGAACGACGCGGCGGTCATCGCGAGCGATGGTGATGCCGGTGACGCACACGTCGGCCCCGGTACTCTCGAGCTCCCGGACCTGGCGTTCGATCTTGGCCGGCTCCCACTCGTCGTCGTCATCGAGAAAGGCAAGCAGTTCGCCGCCGGCGACAGCGACTCCGGTGTTTCGCGCCGCCGCCGAGCCGACACGATCGGTGGTACGGGTGATGCGCACCGGCCGGTGAGGGTCGTCGCTCTCCTGCACGTGTGACGGCTCGCACTGGTCGAAGACGATCACGGTCTCGATGACGCCGTCGTAGCTCTGGGCCGCGATCGATCCGATCGCTGCGGCCAGCAGGTGGGGCCGGTTGCGCGTCGCGACCACGACGCTCACCGCCGGGCGCGCCGCTCCGGTTCGTGTCCCGAGCGTGACAGGCGCGGTCTCCTCGACGGTCACCCGGGCTCCTCCGGTCATAGGCCTTTACCCCCATCGGTCGCTGGCGGGAGTTCCTTGACCAATAGCGGGCGGGGAAAAGACACGTCGGTGATCGTGTGACTATAGGTCGCGCGGGTCCGCCCTGCCCGCAATGTCGGCGCGCGGCGGGTCCTTTGCGGCCGTGCTCGCCATCGCCCCCGGGCGGGATTCGCCGCGCTTGGTGTACCCGTAACGCCAGCGAAAGGGAAAGGTCCACCAACGCACGCGCCGCTGCAGGCCGGGGCTCATCGCCGAGGCCCACTGCTGATCGCGGCGGATGGCGATCTCGCCGCTGCTGAAGCGCATCGGGTTGCCCGCGACGGTGTGCCCGGCCGACAGCCGGATGACGTCGTCGCTCAGGTAGTCAGCGGGATCAGACGTCGAGCCCGCCCACGTCGCGAGGCCGCGAACCGTGGCCAGCGGGGCGTGCATGAAATCCTCGTAACGCACCCGGCGAAGCGCGATTCCGGTCATCCCGATCAGCGCGAACATCAGGTTGTACGCGTTCCACCACATCGCTGCGCGCCAGGGGGTGTAGCGGGCCATGGTCTCACCGGTCGCCTCGGGCCGCGCCACCACCTTCGACCAGCTGTAGACGACCGCAGGGCTGTCACGCACGACGTGGGCGATACGGATCCGGCTCCGGCTCGCCCGGCGCAGGCAGATCGCCAGCGACGCGTGCTTGCTCGAATCGACGATGAGGCGCGCTCCCGATATCTGGGCCACGGCCTGGTAGATGGCGTCATAAAGCGCGACATATTCGCGCAGCTGGCGGCGGAAGGTCCCGAAGCGCCAGGGCAGCAGGAGCTTGGGCAGGTTGCGGTTGCGGTCGACGGCGAGCTTCAGCCGCAACGCCCGGCCGCCGTCAAAGCCCTCCCATCCACCGAACGCGACCTGACCCACCTCGCTCCAGAACGGACATTCGCGAAACGGCCGGCCGCAGCTGCACAACTCGTTGTTGCCGAGGCCCCGCTCCCAGAGGTGAACGAGTTCGCCGACCGCGCAGGCATCGGCCAGCTCGCCGACCGAGCGTTCCAGCAAGGTCGATCCGGAGCGTCCGAAACCGCCGAGATACAGCACTTGTGGCGAGTCTGCCGTCACTTCGAGCACCGGCGACCACCCGTGCGGCGACGGAGCTTGCCGTCACCAGCCGATGCCGACGCCGGGACACTCCGGGCCGCCGCCTGCATCGAAGGCGCGCCAGATGAGCGCTTCATGAAGCGGCCGAGCAACAGGTCGAGCTGCAGCACGCCGCGGAAGCGATGCAGCAGCGCGGCGTACACACCCAACCCGAGCATTCCGGCCACGGCGAGCGAGACGAAACCGCCGCCCAGCAGGAGCCGTACGGCGCCCGGAAGGAGCGCGAAGGCGACGAGCGCGATCGCCGCAGCCGTGGCCACCCGCTTACCGAAGGGGTGCAGGCCGAGCATGTGATGGATCTGGGCTAGCGGAAGCAGATTCGTTATCAGGATCGCCGCACCCCAGCCCACGGCCGCGCCGATGATGCCGATGTGCGGAAGCAGCACCACATCGACCGCGATATTCACAGCCAGCGCGGTGAGCGTGTTGAACAGGTTCCAGGTGGTGCGACCTGCGAAGACCAGCACCACATCGACGAGGCCGACACCGGTGGCCGCAAGCATGCACAAGCACAGCAGCATGGCGACCGTCCAGCCGCTGCGGTACCCCTGCCCGAACGCCTCCATGACCGTCGGCGCGTAGACGGCCGTCACCAGAAAAAATGGCCAGTTCACGCTGATCAGCCAGGCCGTCGACAGCCGATAGACGTCCTGCGCCCCGCCGATGTCACGGCGCGCCAGCAGGCCTGACAGCCGGGGCTCGACCGGCGCGGAGATGGCTTGGTTGCCCAGCTGCCCCAGCACCAGGAAGCGGGTCGCGGCCGCGTACACGGCCGCCGACGAGGGCCCGAGAATGGCCGCGACGATCACGATGTCGAGCCGCTGCAGCAGCGCCTGCGCGAGGCCGGTCACGCTGCGCGGGGCAGCAAAACGCCAGAAGGTAGCGGCGATGCGGCGCCCAGCCCCGTGCTGCTGCTTGACGTTCTCCCTCTTCACCAGCCGATACAGCACGGTCACCGCGACCGGCAGCACCAGCACGTAGGGCACCGCCCAGGCGATGGCAAGCGCTCTCGCCTGTCCGGTAACGGCGACGATCGACAGGAAAACCAGCTGCAGGGCCGGGCGAATGAGCTTTTCCAGCAACGTCGACGCAACGACCGTGCCGAACCCTCGGGTAGCGGCCAGGCGGATGTCGTAGAGCACCGCGAAAGGCAGGCAGGCGGCCATGACCTGCAGATTCACCGGCGAGCTGCCACCCAGCAGCACGCGGCTGAGCCAGCCGGCAAAGATGGCCAGCACCGCCGCGCAGACGACGGAAACCGCCAGCACGGGCTTGAGCGCCACCCGCAGGTGAGCGGCGATGAGGTGTGAGTCGCCGAGGGCGCGAAGCCGCGCGATGAAGTAGACCCCCGCCGTATCGGTGCCGAGCCGGCTGAGCATTTCCAGCACGAGGAACGCCGCCGTCGCCGAGAAGAACAGGCCGGCGTCGTGGCGGCCGAAGCCCCGGGTCACGACCAGCGCGAGCGCGAGGTTCGCGACGGCGGAGAACCCGGCACCGAACAGGCCCAACCGGCTTCCGCGCCCGACCGCCGCCAGATCAGTGCTGCCCGGCCCGGTCGACGCGGGGTCACTGCCCGGCGGCGGAAGCGGGCGGCCCGCAACTCTCGGCTGACTCATCGCCACGGCAGTATCACGTCAACGTCGCTTCAGCATCACGTCAACAGGGACGCTGTGCGGCCAGCCAGCTCGGCGGTTGGCCGAGCCAGTCGGTCAGCTTCTCGTCGTAGGGACGGAAGTACTCCTGCAGCTGCTGGCGCAGCTGCGGCGCCATGTCCGTGCGGGGACGCGAGTTGTGCTGGGCGAAGGTGGGACGGCGCCACGCGGGCAGCTGCAAGAACGCGATGATGTCGTCATAGACCTCCTCGGGTTCGGCGAAGAACCGGCCCGAGTCCACGACGTGGATACGCTCCCGGCCCACGGCAGCTGCCAGCCGCTCAAGCTGCTCGGCGTAACGCCCGCGTGCGAGGTAGCTGTGGTGCTGATGCTCGAAGCTGTAGTAGCTCGGGTCGGCGATCAGGCGCTCCGCTTCACCGGCAATCCGTTCCGGCTCGAGCTCCAGGGCACGCTCGAACGGCTCGGTCTCATAGCGCCGGGCCGTCTCATGCGTATGCGCGGAATAGGCGCGCTCGACCGGATCGCGCACCAGCACCAGCAGCCGGGCATCCGGAAGGTCCGCGGCGATGCGACTCGCCGACAGAGGGTGGTAGAGGTAATACGGGCTCGACTCACCGGTGATCGGCGCGATCCCGATGGTCTTCTTGATCCGGGCGGCCGTCGACCGCAGCGGGAAATGCGCGACATACCAGCTGCGGTTGTGGGCGTAGCCGGTGTCGAAGTAGTGAATTCCCTTGTGCAGGACGGCGGGCAGTATTGCCGGGTGCTGGGTCAGGTCCTTGTACATGGAGGTCGTCCCGCACCGCTGGGCGCCGGCGATGATCAGGGAGGGCGTCATCCTCCACGGGGCGCTGACCCTCCCCACCTCACGCGAGGCGAACTTCACCGCTCGCTCCATCAGGATCCGGGGGGTGCGTTCGGCGGTCACGACGCCTTCCTCTGCTGCGGTGAAGGGATCCCGATGTCTGCCAGGAGCCCCTCCAGGCACCCGGCCAGCGCATCGACCCACCGCCGTCCGTGAGCCATCCGCGCCTGGCTGTCTTCGGTGTAGCGGACCAGCAGCTCGACCAGGTAGAGCGCGAAGACCGGCTGCCGGGCCTCGGCGGCGACACCGAACGGCCCGAGCAGCGAGCCGAGCTCGGCGCGGGTGACGGCAAGGCTTTGAGCCGGCCCTCCGAGCGAGGTGGCCCGGGCCTGTCCGCTGTAGTGCAGCGCGTCGTATCCCGCCGGCACGCCGGAACTGAAACGTTCCCAGTCCCACACCAGCACGCCGTCTGACGCGGCCGGGGCGAGGTTCCACGGCGTCCAGTCGCCATGCCAGCTCCCCACCGGGAACTCCACGTCGGGGACCGCCAGGCGCAGCCGCGCGAGGGTACGCCCGGCCAGCTCACGCTCGATGCCATCGGGCAACGCTGCCACCCGCTGATCGAGCAGATCGAGCACCGGGCTCGTCGCGACCCGCTGCACCTCCAGCCCGCCGATGCGGCTGATCTCGACTGCTGCCACTTCGCGGCGCTGGGCCGAGTCGGAAGGCGCCGGGCCGAACTCCGGCAACGCCGACTGCACGAGCAGTGCAGCGCCGGCCCACTCCCCCGAGAACAGCACGCGCGGGGCCGTGACGTGATCTGGCGGCGTGGCCGCGAGCCGGGAAAGTGCCGCAGCCTCGTTGCGAATGAGCCGGCTGGAGAGGGCCGAGACGCCGAGTTTGGCAACCGCGCACAGCGCACCGTCGGGCTCGCACACCAGCAGCACCGGCTTGCGGTTACCACGGGGAAGTCCGACGTAGACGGCCACCTCGCAATCGTCCGACACGATCGTGCGCAGATGTGCCGTGATGGTGCCCGGCTCCGCGGTCCCGCCAGGCAACCAGGAACGCCGCCGGATCACCGGCTGCACCACACCGCTGCGCAGTCCGGCAGCCAGCAGCATGGTCGAGATCCGCGCCCGGGCGTCACCGTGAACGCTGTAGCGCCGCACCGCGCTCGCCGCCACCTTGGGATTGGCCGCAGGCACCAGCAGGCGCGCCCGGTGCACGCTCGGCAGGGCGAGCATCCCCCCGGCCCCGACGCGAGGAGCGTCCGCGGCTACCGAGCCCGGCCAGAGCAGCGAGACGACCTGCTCGATGTAGTTCTCGACGTCTACTCGGAGGTCGTTCAAGCCCTGACCCCCACGAATCGCTTCGGGGCAGGCGCATTCGAACGCCACAGCAAGCCCAACGACACGAAGGTCAGGCTGAGGGCAGTGGGCAGTTCCGCGTAGAAGAGCGCATAGAAGGGCGCCAGATACAGCACGAGCCGCGCGGCTACCCCTTCCGGCGATCTGTCCGCTCGATAGTGAAAGGCGACCAGGACCAGGAAGGCGACGAACAAGACCGCCCCGACGAAGCCGTTCGCGATCAGCACCGCCCAGATCTCGCCCGTGCTGCCGATCGGCGCGTTGCCGCAGGTCGGGCACGAGGGCGTCTTACCCACCGCGATCGAGGCCGGGCTACCGAGCGCGGAGCGGGTGGTTCCCCAGCCCACGATGGGCGACTTGAGGGCAGCGTCGAAGGCCTGCCTGTCGAGGCTGGAGCGGATGGAGTTGCTCTGCCCGTGCTGCAGCCGCTGGCTGACGATCGAATTCAGCGGCGTGAAAGCGAAGATCACCGCGCCGACGGCAACGAGCGCCATGGCCGCGGCGAGCAGGCCGAACCGTCCTCGCGCCGCCAGCTTGAAAGTCAGGAAGATCAGGCTCAGCCCGAGGCCGATCCACACCCCACGGTTGAGCGAGTAGATGATCGGCACGGCCGCGATGCAGCCGACCACCAGCACGAAGATCTTGCTGCGCCGCGAGCCGTACGCCCACCAGCCGACGACGAACCAGATCAGCAGCAGCGACAGGTTGTTTCCCCAGCTGTTCGTATACGCGAAGGGGGCCTTGGGACGCGGCGAGGTGTGCCCGAGCACGTCCTGCACCTGGGCGAAGCCGGGATGCACCAGCTGCTGGACGTAGTAGTTCGACCGCACGCTGTGCGGCAGGATCAGCTCGAAGGGCGAGGAGAACGCGACGTTGCCGATCAGCACCCCGAGCAGGCCGCCCAGGACCGTCACCCCGAACAGGAAGCCCAGCCACCGGATGACCTTGCGAGTGGGCAGCTCCTCCTCGGTGAGGTTGCCGACGTAGAGCAGCAGGATGGTGACCGCCGCCATGTCGACGATCCGCAGCCCCCAGCCGGTGAAACCGCCGCTGCCGATGAGGGTTCCGGCCAAGTGCTGGCCGATGAGCAAGCCGCCGGCCAGAACCCAGAGCAGCAGCGCGAGCCAGAGCCCGAAGTACGGCGGAACCTTCAGGGGCCGCCGCAGCCGCCACAGCTTGTAGGCCATCGGCGCCCCCATGATCGGCCAGCTGAACTCGCCGAGCCCGAGCACCCAGAAGACGGGAAAGCCCAGCAGGACCGCTTTGAGCGGCCAGGCCGGGTCTCGCAGCCAAAGCCGCAGCCGGCTGACCGGCGGGGTAGCCGGGACAACCGGCCGGGGCGTCGTCAGGGCGCGCGAAGAGGCGTAGAGAGACGTCATGAGTACGTCACCCGCGTTCCACTCGGAATGAGCAGCACCCAGGTGACCCCAGGCCGGAATCTCAGTGGCACACCGTGGGAGTCGGCATAGACCGTCACGGCTACATCGCCGGGCTTGGTCCACACTCCCGTAATCGCGCTTGGCCCGGAAAGGACGGTCGCCACCCCACTGCCGTAAACCCGGGCACTGGGGACGATCGCGCCGCCCGGATGGTGCAGCTGAACGCCCTTGTACGACACCTGCTGGAAGATCAGCGACACCGGACTGCCGGCGGACATCACCTGGTCGGTGGTGTGCCAGCGGCCACTCTTGGCGTCGTAGTTCCACGTCACGGCAGGAAACCCGGCGACCGAGACCGTCACGGTGTGGGCCGGGCGTGCCGCCTTGTCCAGCGCACCCGTCGGGCTTCCGAACGTGAACAGCGGGGGCGGCGCGGGGGTGGTGGCGGTGCTCCGGCGCAGCGCGTCGGTGGACGTCGTCAGGCCCGCTGCCGTCGTGGTGTAGGCGGACGGGTCACGCGCGTCGCTCAGATCAGTCACCGCGGACTGGTCGAGCTGGGTCACGAAACCGAGTGGGCCGCCGGCGTTGGCAAACCCCGGGTGCAAGAGCCCGAGGATGGGACCGTCGACCGGGCGGGTCTGCGCGATCGGCCCGATCGCCGGCGCGGAGACCGATTGGTAGAGCGCGAGCATGCGCACGGTGTCGCTGTACTCGACGAAGACGGTCTCGGCCAGCTTCACTCCGGTGGGCTGGGGCTGCCCGTAGCTGGCCGACAGCGCCGCCGCCATGACACGCGCGGCGGCGGCGGCCTTGCTGTTGGTGCCGAGCCCGGTCAGCGGCAGGGACGCCACCGGGGCCGCCGGGGACGCCGTGGGGCTCGGGGTCACCGCCGAGGCGCTCGCCGACGGGGCCAAGGAGCTGGGAGGCGGATTGCTGATGGAAGCTGAACTCCCGCTGGCGCAGCCCGCGGTGAGACAACCCAGCATCGCGAGTGCTGCGCCAACGGTCGTGGCGCGCACGCTCACCGGACGTTCGGAGACGATCCGGCCGATCCGGCCGATCCGGCCGACCCGACGATCACGGTGCCCCCATCGGCGTCCGTAGCCGCCGCGGGCTTGGCCGCGCGCTGGCCGGCCCGGGCGGCGTCACTGGACAACCCGGTGCCGCGAAGCCGCGGGACCAGGACGACGCCGAGCACCGCCGCGCCGCTGTCGGCCAGCATCTGCGCGGCTTCGAGCACCTCGTCACGGGTGGACAGCCGGGTCTCTGCCACGAGGATGACGGCGTCGGCGACGCGGCCGAGCACGAGCGCGCTGCGGGTCGCGGACCAGGTCGGGGCCTCCACGACGACGTGGTCATAGTGCTTGCGCAGGTCGCGCACCAGGTCGAGCATCGAGTTACCGTGCAGCCGGTCGAGCAGCGCCCGGGGCTGGCGACCGGGGGGCAGCACCCCGAGGCGCTGGTCGTTCAGATGGGTCAGGGTGGCCCGGACATCGGTGAACCCGAAGGCCAGCGCGTCGCTGAGCCCGGGCGCCGCAGGGATGCGCAGGCGCAGCGGCGACACCGAGTCAGGAGACGCGCAGACCAGCGCGCACGTGGAACCGTCGGCCGACAGCGAAGCGGCCAGGTTGACGGCCACCAGCGAACCACCGGCACTGGCGGAAAGCGGGACGACAAGGACCGAGCGGGCCACTCCTGCGGCCACGAGCCGGTCACGCAGCTCACGTACCGGCATGGCGCCACCGAACTCGGCGTTCAGCTGACCCAGGCTCTTCACGACCGGGCCGGACAGCTCGGCGAGCACCGGGAGCCCGATGCGGTGAGTGATCTCGTCCGTGGTGTGCACCCGGCGGTCACGGCGAACCGCGACCAGGGCGAGGAGGGCACCGAGCAGCAGGCCACCGAGCAGGCCGCTGAGCAGCACGACCGAACGCTTCGGTGAGCTGGCGGCCGTCGGCAGGTTCGCGGGGCTGAGCAGCCGTCCCGCGGTGACCCGCTGCTGCAGGAGCGGGTTGATCGCGGCGTAGATGGTGGTGATCTGCCCGCTCACCACGCTCTGCTGCGCGAGGGCGTATTCCCGCTGCGGGGAGTTCGCCGGGAGGGTGGCGACCTGGCCGGTGAGGTCCTGCAGTTGCTTGTTGAGTGCCGGCAGCTGGTCCTGCAGGGCTGTCAGCTGGGACTTGACGAGAGCCTCGGCGATGCTGGCGCGGTTGGCGAGGTAGCTGTTGGCGAACACCTGGGCACCCGCGCGAGCGTCAAGCGCGTTGCCGGCGCGGAAGGAGATGGACAGCACCGACGAGTTCGGGGGCACGGTGACCTTCACCCGGGCGGCCAGCTGGGTCGGCGTGAGGCTCGTGTTCAGGCCCTTGGCGGCGAGGCTCGCCACCGTGTTCGAGGTGACAATCTGCGCCTCGGTGTCCATGTCCACGTTGGGCGTCGTGGTGCGGGACCCGACCGGGACCGCGGAATCGCTCACGCCCGTGTCGGTGACCTGAACGGCCGCCGTCGACGTGTAACTCTTGTGGACGATGTTCAGGTAACCCACAGCAGCCGCAGCGCCGACGAGCAATCCGAGCAGCACCAGCCACCAGCGACGCGCAAGCGCGGTGCCGTAGTCCGACAGCGACGTCGGGTCTGGTTCTGATGCGCTGCGCGCGCTGGCGGCCGCCAGCCCAGAAGAGTGCGGAACGCTTTCCATGTAGCCACCCCTTGCACGCGCAGAGTTGTCTCTTCCATCGGCCATTGTGCCCGGCCCCTTAGCTGCTCGCCGCAGAACAGACAGGAGACCAGGGGCGACCGATGAGCTGCCTTCTCAGCAGGCCTGATGCCGGTGGCCGGCAGGCTGCTGGCGCAACCTGACACCCGCTCGGCTCTCGCAACCCGAGGCTCCAGAAGATCGCCCAGTAGCCCTCTGTCATGGTACGAGCACAACCCGCGTCGCGGACATTTGTTGGTTGATTCACCCGAACGACGCGCCTGCCGGCGCTGCGATGGGGCGCCCACGCCGGTCGACCGCCGAGACGGCCATCCGGCACTCTCGGGATGCTGATGGCTGAAACGCTGCTTTCAAGAACACTCTCCGCCTGCGGCTGGTCCTGCAGACAGTTTCACCCGCATATGAGAGGGCCGTGGCAGTTTTTCCATAAACGTGAACGCCGACACCCACGGAGGTGAACGTGCGTAGCATCGGCGCCCCGGGAGAAAGGACGCTGCTCCGTGACGGCTGGCCCAGTGGTTGTCCTCGTACTTTCTCACCGCGACCCGCCGCTGGTGCATCGCTTGGTCAGCCGGCTCACAGCGGGTTCGAATACCGCAGTGGTAATCCATCACGATCCCACCGGTCCGCCATTGGACCTTCCTCCTTCCGACGCGATTTTGCAGATGCCTTCTCCGCAGCATGCCGAGTGGGGTCGCATGACGCTGGCCCTGACGGTCGTCAACGGCCTGCGCTTCGCGGTGACCCACATCCCCGAACTCTCATGGGTGCTGGTGATCTCGGGGCAGGACTATCCCACCCGGGCAATGCAGAGCATCGAGGACGACCTGGCACAGTCGGACAAAGATGCCTATCTGCGCCATTTCAGGGTCGATCCGCGCCCCGGCAACGACGTGCATCCCTGGCAGCAGCTCACCCGGCGCCGTTACCTTCACAAGCTTCGCCTTCCCGGCACCCACCGCTCGGTGCCATTTCCGAGACGGCACCCGTTCGACGGCCAGGAGCTGTCGTTGTACGTGGGTGACCAGTGGGTAAATCTGGGCTCGGCGGCCGTCCACCATGTATTGGAACAGCAGCTCCGGCTCCCGCATGTCGAGCGTTATTTCAACCGATGCTCGATTCCGGATGAGGGATTCTTGCCAACGTTACTGATGAATAACGCGCAACATTTGCGTATCGAAGATGACCGGCGCCGCTATATTCCGTGGACGAAAGGCCAGCGTCATCCGGCATTGCTTGCCGTCGGTGATGTCGAAAATGCGGTAGCGGGCACCGACTTGTTCGCCCGAAAGGTCGACAGTGAACGCACGCCCGAGGTGCTCGACATGTTCGATCGGCTAGCAGGCGTTTGAGTCCCGGTGTGACCGGACCCGCTCGCCCGCTGCGACGGGATCGGCGCTGGGCTCGGTGGGCGGCCGCCGGCGCCGTGGCCGGCGTTCTCGCCGGCTGCGGCGGAAGTGCCAAGGCGCCGTCCCCCTCATCGCCGGCCCCGTCAGCACTCCAGCAGGCCGGCGACTGCTCGAATCTGCGCCGCGGCCCGACGTGTCAGGTGCTCTGGGGTACCTCCTTCCAGAACGGGTCGGTGGGCTCGCTGGAGAGCGCGATCGGCCGGCGCTTCGACATCGTGTACTTCTTCAACGCCATCGATTCCGGCAATCTGCCGACCGCGGACGAGCGCCGGATCGTCGCCAATGGCCAGACACTGCACATCAATCTCGAATCCCGGCAGTTCGGCCTGCCGGACCACCCGGCCGTGCGCTGGTCGGCTGTCGCCGCGGGCGATTACGACGCGACCCTGACGAGCTCAGCGAAAGGACTCGCCAGTCTCCACAAACCCTTTTTCATCACGTTCGACCACGAAGCCGACGGCAAGGCAAAGCTCGCCGCGCGCGGCACTCCGGCGCAATTCGTCGCCGCCTGGCGACACGTGCGAAAGGTGTTTCGAGCCGCCGGTGCCACCCAGGCGATCTGGACCTGGGTCGTCACGGGCTATCCGCCCAACTTCCCGACGGCGCAGCAGCTCTATCCCGGCAACGACGCGGTGGACTGGATCTCCTGGGACCCGTATGACTCGCGCGGCTGCCAGACCGGCGATGTCGGAAGCTCTCCCCCGCAGACCTTCGCCGAGATCGCCCGGCCCTTCTACCAATGGCTCGACACGACCGGTGCCCGCGCGGGGATCAGCCTGAAAAAGCCCTACATGATCAGCGAAACGGGCAGCGCGTACGACCCGAACGACCCCCAGGCAACCGTGGCGTTCTTTCGATCGATCCCAGCGGGACTGCGCGAGCTGCCCCGGATCCGGGCCGTCACCATCTGGGACCAGACCGCCGGCAGCTGCAACTACCGCGTGGACGGGATCTCGCAGCTGGAGCCGGCGCTTCGCGAGATCGCCTCCCAGTTGGGTCACTCGCGCGGCTGAGGAGAGTCCTGAACAAGCGGGTGCCTTGGCGCCGGGTCGTGATGATCTGAGCTGGTGCGGGAACCCGAACGTGCCGGAGCCCTACCCCTCGAGGGGTAGGGCTCCAGCGAAACCTTCCGCCCGGTTACGGGAGAGGCGTGTTGTAGAGCGGGTTCTGAGCGAGCGCCTTGTAGGCGGCGAGGCTCTGCGGCGACGAGTCGATCCGCGTCGGGTAGCCGCTCGCGTTCCAGTAGATCAGTGCCTTGATGGCCGGGTAGCTCTTCTCAAGGTTGGGCATGTTCTTGAAGAAGTTGGCCTTGGCGTTGGGGTCGCTGGTCTCGGTGACGCCCCACTCGGCGAGCATCAGCGGCTTGCTCGGGTGGACGGTGGTGGCCCAGTGGTAGAAGCCGGCCCACTTGGTGCCGTCCTTGCCGTCGGCCATGGTGGCGAAGGTGCCGGAGGCGGTCGAGTACGGGTCGTAGGCGATCCAGTCGACGACGTCGTCACCGGGGTAGAGGGCGGTGAACCAGGACTGCTCGCACCACTTCGAGTACCCCATGTAGTCCATGACGAACACGGCGTTGGTGACTCCGTCAGCCTTCAGCCGCAGCACGACGTGGCGGTACATGGCGGCATAATCCGCTGCGGTGTAACCGGATCCGGGGGTGGCGATGACCTCGTTCTCCGGCTCGTGGTGGATCGAGAGGAAGAACTTCTCGGTGTAGTGGGACTTGATGTAGGCGGCCTCGTTGTCGATCGCGGCGTCGACCGCGGGGACGCCGGCGGCGACCTGCGCCCAGGTGCGGCCGAGCTCAGGCTTCCAGTTTTCCATCAGCAGCTGGTTCTTGCCCTCTGCGTGGGACATCGCGATGTCCGACGCGCTCGGGAACAGCTGCGTACCGGTGTGGTAGAAGTGCAGCAGATCGGACGGGCGGCCTTGCGTCGCTTCAAAGTTGGTCAGCGCCTGGGTGTAGGACTCGCCGTTCAGCGGCGTCGCGCCGGCTCCCCACCACACTCCGCAGGACGGCACCAGCAGCGACGAGACCGTGCAGTTCTCGCTCGGCGTCGTG
Source organism: uncultured Actinomycetota bacterium (assembly GCA_963765845.1). GTDB lineage: Bacteria > Actinomycetota > Actinomycetes > Frankiales > Frankiaceae > DATAZK01. Next base: position 270,527 of record CAVXYJ010000005.1, on the reverse strand, counting down.
CTGGGCGCGGAAGTCGGCGTCGGGGTAGGCGTGGTCGTCGGGGTAGGCGTGGTCGTCGGGGTAGGCGTGGTCGTCGGGGTAGGCGTGGCTGTCGGGGTAGGCGTGGTCGTCGGGGTAGGTGTGGTCGGTGTGGGAGCGGGCGTCGGCGTGAACTTCACGACCGGCTGCGCCGGCTTCGTCGCCGGCTTCGTGGCTGTGTAGTCGACGACCAGCGACGGCGCGTTGGCCCCGCCCTGGCGCGCGTAGAACGCGGCCACGGTATCGGCCACCGGGTCGGTGATCGCGAAGGTGATGGTCTGGTTGCCCTTGACCACGGAGGACACGTCGACGCTCAGCGCCGTGGGAACGTACTGCGGATGCACGCTGGCGACCGTGGAGCCGATCGCGGGCGCGTTGGCACCCGTGATCGCCATCTCCGCCCACTTCGACGACGCCGTCGAGACCGTCACCGTCGAGGGCAGATGGTGCTCTGTGCGGTGCAGCACGAGATGCGCGGTGACGTACCGGCCGGCGGGGATGCCGCTCACCGCGAACTTCAGGAACGCAGCCTTGCCCTGGTCCGGGATGGAGCTGGCGATCAGCCGCGGGTCAGCACCCATGTTGCGGCTCGGGGCGCTGGCGTAGACGAAGGAGTCGGCCACCGGGAGGTAGGTCAGGTGTCCTGACGCCGGGAGCTTCTTGACGGCGGGGGCTGAGTGGCCACCGCCGGTGGTCACCAGCGGCGAACATCCGGCCGTGAGGACGGACGCCGCAGCGGCCAAGCCGATGAATGCCCGTCGCCGTGCGGTTCGCGAGGCGCGGGAAACGCCTAACGCAGTACCCGAGGAGGCGACCGGGCCGCCTTCACGTAGGTCCAGGTTTCGGCTTGAAGTCATGGAGCTGTCATCGGGTCGGGGCGAAACCGGTCCTTAGGATCGGTCCCTCAACTCACCCATCCGGCGGAACCGCGCACCAGGCCAGGAGTGCCAAAAGGCCCAACCGGACCCGACCAAATGCCGCTCCGCAAAACGCCCGGCGAACCGCATCCGCGGCATTCAGGGCGATTATCAAAGGGCGGTTCCGCGAGCGCAATTCGGCAGCCCTGATCCGGGACCGCCCGCTCGTCCGTTCGGGGCGGGCGCCGCGGGTGCCTAGAAGGCACCCTTCCGTCGAAGAACTGCTCCGGGGGTCTGAAGCAGGATCCGTAGATCCCACCAGAGCGACCACGAAGCCACATAGACGGTGTCCAGGTGACGAAGGTCGTCGTAATTCAGATCGCTCCGACCGCTGATCTGCCAGAGTCCGGTCATCCCCGGCGGAACGTCATAGCGCCGCGCCGCCGAACCGACGATCTGCGCCGCCTCGTCCGGGACGAACGGGCGGGGGCCGACCAGCGACATCTGGCCGCGCAGCACGTTGAACAACTGCGGGATCTCATCCAGACTGGTACGCCGCAGGCAGGACCCCACCCGGGTGACCCGCGGGTCGCTGCGCAGCTTGAACAGCGGGCCTACGCTGTCGCTCGCCAGATCTTTGCGGGCACTCTCGGCACCGACTTCCATGGTGCGGAACTTGATGATCCCGAACGGCTCGCCGCGGCGACCCCAGCGCTGCTGCCGGAAGAAGATCGGTCCCGCCGAGTCGAGCCGGATAGCGATGGCCGTCACCAGTACGACCGGCGAAAGGATGATCAGCGCGAGCCCGGCTACCACGATGTCCAGGGCCCGCTTCATCATCCGGGCCGACGTCGACAGCGACGCCGGCGCGACATGCAACAGCGGGATTCCGTCGATCTCCTCGAGCGAGGAGCGCCACGAGAGCATCTCGAACATGCGGGGCACGACCGAGACCGACACCTGGTGGTTCAGCTTGCGCAAGATCTCCAGGGTGTCGTGCCCAGGGGTACGCGAGAACGTCACCAGGACCTGGTCCACCCGGTACTCGTCCACGAGCTTGACGAGGTCGGACAGGCCACCTAGCACCTTCTCCCCCGGCGGCGGATCGCTGTCGACCATGCCGACCACCTGAAGCCCGTCGAACCGGCTCAGCCGACTGGCGACCCGGCGGGCGACCTTTCCCGAGCCGACGATGAGGATCCGGGAGGTCTGCGCCCGGCGAGACATCGGCAGCAAGCGCGCCACCCGCCGCCCGGGCGGGATGAACAGGGCGCCAGGTAGTGCGGCGAGCGCGGCAGTTCCCACACCGAGACGCGAGCCGGACACCAGCGCGAGGACGACAACAGCGGTCGGGTAGCCGTAGAGCGCGGCGCGCCAGCTGCGCACCCCGACGCGGGAAAGCCTCCCGCGCTCAGACCGATAGCCTCCGTGCAGGACAAGCCCGAGCAGGCTGGCAGCCACGGTGAGCGCGGTCTCGGCGATCCCGAAGTCGCGGGTGGAAGCCGCCTGGACGAGCGCACCGCCGAGCAGGGCAGCAAGAGCCAGGACAACGGTATCGGTAAGCCCGAGCGCCGCGATCTCCATGAACCGTCCGCGGCGCCGCGGGGCCTTCAGCGGGGCATCGATGGCGTCGACGACGACGCTGGTCACGAGGTCGGGAGCCATCAGGCGGCTCTGCGACGGCACATTCGGCGCGGTGAGGGTGGCGCTCCGGCGGCCGCCTCCGGATTGGCCACGACGAATGGGGGCTTCGGAGGACGGCATCCCCACCGGGTACGCGTCAGCGGAGTCCATTGCCAGGGCACCTCCCCGCACGACCTGCTGCCATGAATGCGCTTCGGACCGGGGACGGAACCCCGAAGGACAGGGACGCTGCCCTCATCGGCTCCACCACCTCTGACCTCAGCGGCGCTTCGGCCGCGCCTTGCCTACCGGGCGTTGCCGCTGCGTCCAGAACCTCGATCACCACTCTGGGTTTACCTTCGCCACTCTGCGCCATCAGTCCTCTTCACGTACGTCATTCGAGGAGAATCTTCAGCGCTGCTCACCTCGCCACCTGTTAAACGCCCTGCACCAGGGATACGTGACGTGGGGTGACCAAGGAAGTCCGCCGGGTGACAGCTTGCCGACACCCGTCTCCTATTTTGACAGGGAACCGCCCGAAACCACCCACGGCTCGCAGGGCCCGGCCGGCGAGTGTCCTATGCCACACGAAGCGCGGCGCGGCGGCGCAGGCGGCCACGCCGCGTGACGCCCCCAGTGGGGCCGGTTCGCAAGATACCTTGACTATGTAAACAAGTTTTCCTCACGCCCTGTAATCATTAGCACAATGGGCCACCTCGACAGCGTCACTCAAGCAGGCGATTGTCGATATGTAATGTTGTGCGACCGCAGCGAGTGTGACGCTGTGTTCATGCGAGGTGTCGCGAGCCTTTCCAGGGCATTGGCAAGGACGCCAATCCGCTACGTAACAGCATGAGAGCCATGACAAAGATTCGGACCGGATGCCCTGACTCTCGCATCGTTTCCGGTACGCTCCGGTCACCGTCGCCATCGCTACCCAAAAGGGTGCACGGCGGAACGCCAAACCGGGTGCGTTCTCAGCGCACCCGGGCCGGGGGACCCAATCTCGTGGGGTGAATCGGCGCCGTAAACCACCGGCGCCGTAGGGCAGCCTTCTCAGCCCGAACCCGTCAGCTAACCTGGCCGGCGGTACGAGGAGGAGTACCCCTATGTTGTATGCCCAAAGTCGAGTGGATCTGCTGGGGAAATCACCCGGCGACACCAGTCGGCGAAAGCCTGGCGGCAAAGCGACCCGCGTCAGATGGTTATTGCCATTGACGTTTTCCATATTTATCGGATTAGTCACCTCGTGCTTTCCGGTAAATGCAGGAGCACCCGTCGTATTCGGTGCGGTCGGCAACGTATCCACCCTTTCGAAGGCTTCTGGAGTTGCGCTCCCCGAAAACCGGTATGCCCACCTCAACGCCAAGCCGCCCAACACGCGGATGATTAACCTCATGCCGAACTCGAATTGGGCCACGGTGGCGGCGGCAAAGCCGGGTTCGACCACGTACAACAACCTGGTCCGCTGGGGGAAAACCCTCAAGAGCCGGGGAACTCCGATCTGGCTGGCATTCAGCCATGAGCCCGAGGCGCACGCCAGTCGCAGCCGCGGCACCAACACCCAATTCATCGCGGCCTTCCGCAAGGTCGTCAGAGTGATTCGCAGCACCGGCGCCCGGAACGTCCAGTTCGTCTGGCAGATGACGTCCTACGCGTTCCAGGTCAAGCCGTCCGACAGGCGCTACGCGGCGAAGTGGTACCCGGGTGGCGCGTACGTCGACCTGGTCGGCGCTGACCCGTACAACTGGTACAACTGCGGCTCGGGCCGCGGCGTCTGGACCGAACTCTCCACGCTGACCGCGCCCGTACTGCACTGGGCCAAGAGTCATGGCAAGGGGCTGGTCCTCGGCGAGTACGGCAGCCAGCAGGGTCCGCGTCGTGCGCAGTGGCTGCGTAACGCCGGCGCCTGGGCTCGAGCCAACTCCGGGACGCTCAAGGGCATGTTCTACTTCAACGTCGGTCCGCAGGGCCCGTCGCTGGGCTGCCACTGGGTGCTCTCCTCAAGCCGTGACCTCTCGGCCTTCGCCAATGGGATCGTGCATTAAGGAGCTCGCTCGACCGGTACGTCTGGATCCGAGTGCCCCGCCCGGCCGCACCACGCGGCCTGGCGGGGCACTGGCGTTCCGGCGGGGCAGGCTCCGAGTGGCATCAGGGCGCTGCGGCCGGTCGGTGGCAGTGTGCTGGCAATGAGAAACCGATACCTGGGGGTCACCCGAGGGGTGTTCCTCGGAATGCGCCGCGGGTTCACGGTGCCGCTCGGCTGCCGTGTCGACGCCTTTCCTCGCGTGGTTCGCAGTAACGGAGTCTCCGACGCCCGGGTGACGCTGGGCCGGCACTGTCGGATTTTCTTCGGCGTCGGCTTCTACCTGCGCGGCAGCGGGGCCCGGGTCGAGATCGGCGATCACACCTACCTCAACCGACGAACCGAGATCACCTGTCGCGAGCGGGTCACGATCGGCGAGCGCTGCGCGATCGCCTGGGACGTCAACATCATGGACACCGACGCCCACACGTTCGAGGACCGTCCTGACACCGTCCCCGTCACGATCGGCAACCACGTCTGGATCGGCGCGGGAGCCCTGGTCTTGAAGGGGGTCACCATCGGCGACGGCGCCGTCGTGGCAGCGCGAGCGGTGGTGACCAAGGACGTGCCGGCTGGCGCGCTGGTAGTCGGACAGCCGGCCCACGTCATCCGCGAAGGTGTCAGCTGGTCGGGATGATTCTGCCGGCCGGCGCCTCGTCGCGCGGCTGCACCGTCCCGGAGCCGGCGATCGCCGCATCGGGCGAGACCTCCGCGGCTTCGGGGTCGCGGTCAGGCCGGTCCAGCAGCTGGGTTGCGGCGATCAGCACGAAGAGCAGGATGACGCCGAACACGAGACCGCCGAAGATGTCGCTGAGCCAGTGCTTGCCGAGATACAGCCGGGAGTAGGCCTCGGTGTAGGTCGCCGCCGCGAGGATCGTCCAGGCCGCGACGGCCCACTTGGTGCGCGTCTTGTCCAGCCGGCGCAGCACCAGATAGAAGATCAGGCCGTAGATGGAGATGAGGCGGGCCACACCACCGGAAGGGAAGGCGCCCAGGTCGGGCGGAACCGGCCCGGTGCGCGCCGCCAGCAGTTTGAGGGTGTGCTGGAGCTGATGCTCGATCTCGTACGCGGTGATGAGGAGCACCGCCGGCGCCAGCACCGCGAGCCCTCGTCGGTACCGGAACCACCACAGGGTCAGCAGGACCATGAAGGCGCCCGCGACGACCTGGGTCTCCCGGTTGTTGCTCATCTTGGTCAAGGTGCCCATCGCCGAATGCAGCCAGTGCGTGTGGGAGCGCACCAGCACCCAGTGGTAAACCTTGTGGTCCTGGGCATTGAAGTTGCGCGCACCGTAGCCGACCGGCCAGCAGGTCGCGATGATCAGGCCAGTACCGGCCGCCAGCGCCAGGATGCAGCCCGATACGCGCCCGAAGACGCTCTGCACCCGCGCGACGAAGCCGGGGCGCCGATCCGCCCTCACAGGCTGCGGCGCAGCGCCCGGCGGGTACCGAAGCACCGCCACCGTGCCGCCGATCAGGATCAGCAGCACAGGCACCACGTACAGCGGCAGCAGGACTCGCAAAGTTCTCCCCCGTCAGGCAGGTTTGTCTCCATTTAACGGGCTCTATCAGCCCGCGGCGGTATTTCCGACCAGGAAACGGCAGCCGCCACGATCCGCCCTCGTCATTACGCTTGGATCGTGGCTGACGAGGGTCTGGTATGTGTTGGCGACAGCATCATCACCGCAGAGCGGTCGTGGGGCTTCTGGCTGGCCCACGTCGCAGGCTGGGCGCTGGTGCGGCATTCGGCGCGCGGCGCCCGTTCCTGGCAGGTGCTCGACCAACTCCCGCACCTGGTCGGCCACCGGTATGCCGTGGGCGCGCTGACCGTAGGCGCCAATGACATCTTGTTCGATTGGAATGCGGCACGCTACGAAGCCAACCTGCGCAACATTCTCGAAGCCATGAACGCCACATGTGATCGGGTCCTGGTGCAGACATTCCCGCGGTCATTCCGACGCTTTCCGGGCTCGCCGCGTGAGCGTGCGACGAAAATCGCTCTGGCAGATGGAGTCATCCATGCGGCGACGGCGGATGTGGGAGGAGAAATCCTCGATGGCAGCGACCTGGCCGGCCGATTCCTGTGTCCCGACCGGGTGCACCCGTCGGTGCTCGGGCACCTGCTGCTCGCCGACCGGGCCGCTGACGTTCTCGGGCTTGCCGTGCATGCCTCTGCCGCCGCCCCCGGCGCCCGCAACGACCATCGGCGCTGCGAGTACGTGACCGCGGCCACCAAGACCGCGATCCGCGAAGTCATCGCCCGCGTCACCCACCCGCAGCAACCAGCCTGAAACAGAGAGCCCCAGACCTCCCACACGGCGGCCAAATGTGCACCCCTTCGGGGGACGACAAGCCTGCACTGCCGCGGAATGTTTGTGCCAGCGTCCCTTCCCGCAGCCCCCGATGTGGGAAGGGACGCCCCTTCGTTTGCGCCCAGCAGCCGCGAGGCCCGCGATGTCAGGACTCCCGGTCAGGACTCCGTGGCGAGCCGCAGGCCGAAACCGACGAGAACCATCCCCGTGAGCATGTTCAACCACCGACGCACCGCCGGCCTGTTCATCCAGGCCGTGACCTTTCCGGCCAGGGCCAGCAGCACGATCCAGTAGCACGCCGTGAGGACCAGGAAGATGCTGCCGAGCAGCAGCGACGCACCGGCGATCGCGTGATGGTGCGGGATGAAGCCGGGAAGGAACGTGACGAAGAAGACTCCGACCTTGGGGTTGAGCAGATTCGTCAGGAAACCGGCGGTAAATCCGTCGCCCAGCAGCCCGCGGCGCCCAGGCGTGACATCCAGGCCGGCCGCCCGGGAGCGCAGCGCCGCGATCCCCAGCCACACCAGATAGGTGGCGCCCGCGAGGCGAAGCACGTCGTACCCCACCTGGCTGGCGCGCAACGCCGCGGCCAAGCCGAACGTGGCGACGCAGACCCACAGCGCCAGCCCGCAGATGTTGCCGAAGGCGGTCAGCGCTCCCTGCCGACGCCCGCCGAACAGGATGTTGCGCACCACCACGAGGGTGTCAGGGCCCGGAAGCAGCACGATCAACACGGCGGCCACGGTGAAGGGGGCCACATCCGCATGCACGCGCAAACGGTATCGCTGGCCCCGCATGGCCCGCCAGCGCCGCACCCGAACGCCCCTTCCCACCCCGTCGGCTCCTGGGAAGGGGCGTTCGCATGACCGGTCTCAGATGTTGGCGACGTCCGCAGCCTGCCCGCCGTGCTGGTCAGCCGGGCGCCGGATGTTGCTGTTGATCAGCGCGACGATCGCAACGCCGAGGATGGCCGCGACGAGACCGCCGGCGATGTCGAGGGGGTAGTGGATGCCGTCGTAGACCCTGGCGAACCCGATCAGGACGGCCACCACGAACAGTAGGACGCCCCAGCGCCAGGACAGAAACACTCCTATCGCGAGTGCGACGCCGAACGCGGCGGTGGCGTGGTCGCTGGGAAACGACTGGCCACCGGCATGAGCGATCAGTTGGTGCACGCGGTGCGACTGGAAGGGCCGCCGCTCCGAGTAGATCGCTGCTTCCGCGAGCCCGAGCAGGAAGGTGACCAGCAGGGCGGCAATGGTGGCGACGACCGGACGGACGAGGTGTTCCCGCAAGCGCAGCGCGCAAATCACCGCCAGCGCCAGGAACACCAGATAGATGGCGTACTTGGCACTGACCTTCATGATTGCGTCGACCGTGCTGTTGCCCGACAGGTTGTTGATCGACTTGAACAGGTCGTAGTTCACAGCGGATGAGCCTTCCCCACGCTAGGCGTTGTTCCTTCGGAGTTTGCCGCCTGTTGATGAGATCCGTGGCTAGGAGCGGCTAGGGCGCGCCGACGGAACGGCGGCTCGTGACGGTTGCACCCGCTTGGGCTCCCCCGGCATCTTCGGGAACTGCGGTGGATACGGGGCATCGGCCAGCCCGCGGTCGCGTTCGTCACGGTCGGCGAGTTCGAGTAGCGGCTCGAGCGAGCCGACGGTCGCCGGCTCGTCGATGGCGGCATGCACGTCACCGAGCCGCGCGAAGCGCGCGGGCATCGTGGCGATGGTGAAGTCCTCGATCTCGGCGTCGGGGACCTCGTCCCAGGTCAGCGGCGCCGAAACGGTGGCGGTGGGCCGGGCGCGCACGCTGTAGGCCGAGGCGATCGTCTGGTCGCGCGCCATGCGGTTGTAGTCGACGAAGACCCGCTCGCCCCGCTCTTGCTTCCACCATGCCGTGGTCACCAGATCGGGACGGCGCTGCTCGACGGCCCGGCCCAGCGCCAGCGCAGCACGCCGGGCAGCGGTGAAACCGTGCTCAGGAGGCACCCGGAGGTAGATGTGGATTCCTTTGCTGCCACTGGTCTTGGGCCATCCGACGAGGCCGAGCTCGCAGAGGACCGCATTCACCTCGAGGGCGGTCTCTACCACGTGCGACCAGCCGGTGCCGGGCTGCGGGTCGAGGTCGATGCGTAGCTCATCGGGGAATTCGGTGGCGGCACGCCGCGACGGCCAGGGGTGAAAATCCAGCGTCCCGAGGTTGGTCGCCCAGACGGCGGCCGCGGGGTTGGTCACGCACAGTTCGTCGGCGTGGCGCCCGCTCGGGAAGTCGACCCGCGCCGTCTCGATCCAGTCGGGACGCTTGGCCGGCACCCGCTTCTGGTAGATCGGCGCCGCATCGGACCCGTCCGGATGTCGCTTGAGGACGCAAGGGCGCTCCCGCAGCGCCCGCACGAGACCATCGGACACCGCCATCACGTACTCGACGAGGTGCAGCTTGGTCTCGCCGCGGGCGCTGAAGTAGACCTTGTCGGGGTTGGTCACCGTGACCGCGATCCCCTCGACGTCGAGTTCGACGAACGGTGAGGCCACGACCCGATGCTCTCAGGACGTCAGCTGATCGGAGCTCTCGGGCTCCGGCGCGGTCGCTGGCACCGGCGCGATCGCTGGCACCGGCGCGATCGCTGGCTGCGGCACGTCCGGGGCGGTGCCGGCCCGGCGGGCCAGCGCATACGTGGCGGTGAGCGCTGCGGCGAACAGCGGCCAACCCTGCGCGAGTTGCACGGCGGCGAGCCAGCCCGGGCGGTCGGCGAGGTACAGCAGTCCCTGGACAACCGCGCGGAACAAGAAGACCGAGCCCCAGATCACGGTGCCCCAGCTCATCGCCCGCAGCAGCTTGGGCGTGGATCTCCAACGTGCGTATCGCGGGTCGATGGCCGCCATGACATAGCCGATCAGGGGACGGCGGATGACGAGCGAAACGACGGCGGCGACGGACAGCGCGGCCTGGTAGAGGATTCCCGGCAGGAAGAATCCCTTGGCGCTGTGGGTGCGCGAAGCGACGAACGCCGCGATGCCGATGCCGACGAATCCGGCCAGCGCCTGCTGGATCGGCTGTTTGCGAGCCAGCCGCAGCGCCACCAGCAGCACGCCGAATCCCAGCGCGGCAAAGATGGCCGGCGTCAGGGAGCTGGCGGCGTTCACGATGACGAAGATCACGGCAGGGATGCCGGTGTCGAGCATTCCGCGCGGCCCACCGATCGCGTCGGAAATCAGCGTGGAGCTCACGGCATGTGAGACGGCCCGACCCGCGTGATCCGGGTCGGGGGCTGCAGCGGCCTCGACGGCGGCGTCCCCGCCGTCCGCCGGACCGCCCATCATGCCGACTCCGCTCCCTCGCAGATCAGCTCGTAGCGGGGGTTGAAGATGGTCTGCCGGTGATCTTGCGACGTGAGCCGCCCATGCAGGACGATGGAACGCCCCGCCTCGATGCCGGGGATGCGCCGCCGGCCGAGGAAGACGGCCACCACGCTGCCTGTCCCGTCGTAGACGTCGGCTTCCAGGCTCGGCGCCCCGGCCAGCGACTTCAGGGTCACCGAACGGATCGTCCCGGCAATGCAGACGCTGTCACGCTCGCGGCAGTCCGACACCTTCTCGGCGCCGACCACCTCGACCTGACGCTGCAGCTCCTGGGCCTCGAGCTCGCTCTCATCAGCGGTCAGCCGGTGAAGACGCCGGCGCAACCATCCCTCTTGTGACACCGCCGCACCTCCTCCCGGACATTCGTTCTCACGCGCGGTAAACGTAACGCTCGCGCTCTCTTCAGTGTGCCCTCATGTCACGCGCTGTCCATGACCCTTCCGGGTCACGTGAACGGGACCACTGGCCGAGCGCTAACGGGTTTCGGTGATCGTCGGACCCTGCTCGAGCTGCTCCAGGGTCGGGGCCCCCTCGCCGTCCTGAGCCGCCTGCGCCTCCTGAGCCGCCTGCAGCGCCTCCGCGGGCAGCTTCAGCGGCAGCGGATCGCGGATGGGCATGGCGTCCTTGCCGCGCACGACGACCGTGGCGCGAAACGCGAACTCGAGCCGCCCCGCAGCCTCCCGATCCACCGCAGCCGGGCCCGACAACAGGCCCCGCAGGAACCAACGTGGATGGTCGACACCGATGAACCTGGCGGGTGCCAGCGCTCCGGGCTCTCCGGTCGGGATGGACGCCGAAAGCTCGGTTCCCAGACGCCCGCCGACCTCCTCGGCCTTTCCGCCGGCCGCGATCAGCGATTCGGCAATCTCTGCGCGGACCAGGTCCCAGATACCGCTGTTGCGCGGCGCCGCGAACCCGGCCAGCTGAAGCATGCTCTCGCCGTCGGCCAGCACCAGCTGAGCCGGCTCCCCCGTCTCCTGGTCGACGTCGAGCCGCAGTTCGAGCCCATCGACCATCGGCACCCGCAGCGAGCCCAGGTCGATGCGGGGAATCTCGTCCGCCGGGGCATCGTCCGCGTCATAAGGGCCGCCCTCGAGGTCGATGCCCGCGTGCGGCGCGGCTTCGGTCACCTCATCCGGCACGTCTGCCGGCTGGTCCGTCAGCTCGCTCGACGACTCCTCGGAGACGGCCGACGCGTCGCCTGCCGGATCGCCCTTGCCCTTACGCCGGAACACCGTTTTCTCCCTTGACCTCGCCGAACCCACCCGTGGAACCAAAGCCGCCGGTCGCTCTCACGCTTTCCGGCAGCGCGTCCACCTCGGTGAATATCGCCGTCTCGACCGCTTGGATGACCAGCTGAGCGATGCGATCTCCGCGCCGGAGCCGCAACGTCTCGCGGGGATCACCGTTGAGCAGGACGACCTGGATCTCACCCCGGTAGCCGCTGTCGATGGTTCCCGGCGAGTTCACCACGAAGACGCCGTGGCGGGCCGCGAGCCCGCTGCGGGGATGAACGAACGCGGCGTAGCCCGCCGGCAACGCGATGGCGATACCTGTGGGCAGCACCGCCCGCTCTCCCGGCGCGAGCTCGACGTCGACGGCCGTCACCAGATCAGCGCCCGCATCACCCGGGTGCGCATACGACGGCAGCGGCAACTGCGCGTCCAGACGCGTGAGGCGCACCTGCAGGCTCATGGCCGCAAACGCTACTCACCCGCGGGCACGAAATCCGGCGTGGACGGCCCGAGCACGACATTGGCCCGCTTGGCGGGTGGGTGCGTGAGCGGGCGGCGGTGGGTACCTTCCTACTGCAGCCGACAGAGCCCCCGGCCCGAGCGGCGTGAAGGAGGCACAGCATGGCTAACCCGGTGGACAAGCTCGGCTGGAAGCTCATGGGCGGCGCCTCCGCGGCCGCGGCGGCGACGGCGACCCGCAAGGCCGCCAAACGCGTCTACCAAGCGGGAGTCGGCGAAGCGCCGCCGGAGAACCCCAGCTCTCCGCAGGTTCCGCTGCGCCAGGCGATCCTGTGGGCGGCGCTGTCCGGCGTGGTCGTCGGGCTCGTCCGCCTGCTGGTCGAGCGCACCGCGGCCGCTGCCTGGCTCCGGGCCCGGGGCGAGCTGCCCCCCGGCCTGATCAAGCCCGCGAAGAAGGGCAAGAAGGACGCGGCGGCCAAGAAGTCCAACACCGCTCACCCCACCCCCGCCTGAGCCATGGCTGCCCACGGCAACGCCGTCGATGCGATCAGCTACGCAGGGGTAGCGGGCCTGGCCGAGCGGCTCGGCAGCGGTTCGCTGACGAGCGTCGCCCTGGTCACCGAGCTGCTGGCGCGGATCGAGCGGCTCGAACCGCAGCTACACGCCTTCGTCGAGATCCGCGGTGCTGCCGTCCTCGAGGAAGCCGCGGCAGCCGACCGGGCCCGGGCCGAAGGCGACGAGCGGGCGCTGCTCGGCATTCCCGTCGCCGTCAAGAACAGCATGGCCGTCGGGGGGATCGCCAGCCGTCAGGGCACTCGCTCGGCCGAGACGCCGGCTTCCCGTGACGCTGACGTGGTGAATGCGCTGCGCACCGCCGGGTGCCTGATCCTCGGCGTCACGACCATGCCCGAACTGGCCCTTCACCCGTATGGCCCGGCCCGCAACCCCTGGGACACCAGCCGCAGCGCGGGTGGCTCGTCCAGTGGTTCAGCAGCCGCCGTGGCCGCCGGCCTGATCCCGGCCGCCACCGCCAGCGACGGCGGCGGCTCTATCCGCATCCCGGCGGCGTCCTGCGGGCTGTTCGGGCTCAAGCCCACGCCCGGACTGCTGCCAGAGGGCCCCGAACGTTCGGGATGGCACGGGCTCTCGGCGCTGGGCTTGCTCACCCGTAGCGTCGCCGACACCGGATTGCTGTTCGACGCGGTGTGCGCCACGAGTGGGTACGCGGCGGCGGCCACCTCCGCCCCGGACGAGCCGCTGCGCATCGCGGTCAGCGACGCGTCCGCGTTTCCCGTCCGACTCGCTGCCCCCTGCGCCGAGGTCCTCACCCAGACGGCGCAGCGGCTGGCCGCCCTTGGCCACACCGTCAGCGAGGCGAGCCCCGAGTACGGATTTCTGGCGCCGGCGTTCATCCCGCGCTACCTGCGCAGCGCGCGCGACAGTGCCGTGCGGCTGGTGGATCCTCAGCTGCTGTCGGCCGCGACCCGGGTTCCCGCCTGGCTCGGCCGGCACGTCTCCCTGGAGGCGGTGCGGCGCGCTCGCCGCCGGGGCGAGCAGTGGGCAGCGCTGATCACCGAGCAGACGTTCGGCGACGCCGACGTGTTGCTGACTCCCGCGCTACCCACCCCGGCGGATCCGGCGAGCAACTACAAGCTCTCCCGGCCCTTCGCGACGGCGTTGCGGTCGTCGCAGCGCAGCGCTTACACCACCCCCTGGAACATCGCCGGCTTTCCCGCCGCGTCCGTGCCCGCCGGATTCACCGGTGACGGGCTCCCCCTCGCCGTGCAACTCATCGCCCTGCCGGGCCGGGAGCGCACCTTGCTCGCCCTGGCCGGGCAGTTGCAGCGGGCGTTCGACTGGACCATCCACCGGCCTTCCCTCTAAGTCAGGAGATCGCATGGCTGTCGCCGCCGAACCAGCGGTTGGCACGGCGCCGGGCAGCGGCGCAAGCTTCGAGTCGCGCAGCCCCGCCACGGGCGAGCTGCTGGCGAGCTACCCGATCCAGGACCAGGCCGCCGTCGACGCTGCCGTGGGCCGGGCACGGGAGGCCGCGCAGTGGTGGGCCGAGCTCGGATTCGACGGCCGACGCACGCGCCTGGCTGCCTGGCGGCGGCTGCTGGCCCGCCGCGCAGGGGAACTCGCCGAGCTGATGACGCGCGAGAACGGCAAGCCCAAGGGCGATGCGGTGCTCGAGATCATGCTCGCCATCGACCACCTCGCCTGGGCCGCGAAGGCCGCACCGAAGGTGCTCGGGGTACGCAAGGTCAGTTCGGGGCTGCTGGCGGCCAACCAGGCAGCCACGCTCGAGTACCCGCCGCTCGGCGTCGTCGGTGTCATCGGGCCGTGGAACTACCCCGTCTTCACCCCGATGGGCTCGATCGGGTACGCCCTCGCCGCCGGCAACGCCGTGGTGTTCAAGCCGAGCGAGTACACCCCGGGCATCGGAGCCTGGCTGGCGGAGACCTTCGCCGAGGCCGTCACCGGTCCCCCCGTCTTCCAGGTGATCACCGGGCTGGGCGAGACCGGCGCGGCGCTGTGCCGGGCCCGCATCGACAAGCTCGCCTTCACGGGGAGCTCGGCGACCGGCCGCAAGGTGATGGCCGCCTGCGCCGAGAACCTCACGCCGGTGCTGATGGAGTGCGGCGGCAAGGACGCGCTGATCGTCGACGACGACGCCGATGTGAGCGCCGCCGCCGACGCCGCGCTGTGGGGCGCCATGAGCAACGCCGGCCAGACCTGCATCGGCATCGAACGGGTCTATGTCACCGAGCGCAACTACGAGGCGTTCGTACGCGAGCTGACCACCCGGGCCCGTGAGGTCGAGGCCGGCACGTCCTACGGGCCGATCACCATGCCCGGCCAGCTGACGATCATCGAGCGGCACGTGAACGAGGCGCTCGACGCCGGAGCCCGAGCCGTCGTCGGCGGGCGCGGCAGCATCCGGCCGCCGTACGTGGAGCCGGTAGTGCTCGTCGACGTGCCTTCAGCTGCGGCCGCGATGACGGAGGAGACGTTCGGGCCGACGCTGACCGTCACCAAGGTGCGCGACGGCGACGAGGCCGTGGAGCAGGCGAACGCGACCGGCTACGGGCTCGCCGGAGCCGTCTTCGGCAAGGCGCGGGCCATGGAGTTGGCCCAGCGGATGCGTACCGGAATGACCTCGGTGAACTCGGTGATCGCGTTCGCCAGCGTGCCGGAGCTTCCGTTCGGCGGCGTCGGCGAATCCGGCTTCGGGCGCATCCACGGCGCGGACGGCCTCCGCGAGTTCGCCCGGGCCAAGTCGATCACCCGGCAACGCTTCGCCCTGCCGGTGCCGCTCACGTCGTTCCGGCGGCCGGCAGCCGCCACGGCGGTGCTGCTGCGGGCGCTGAAGGCGCAGCACGGCCGTTAGCCCACCCCGCTCGTGGGCCGGTGATTGGGCAGGATGGGCGCGTGGCCCTCTACGCCCTCGGCGACCGTGAACCCGACATCGATCCCACCGCCTACGTGCATCCCCTGGCGGTGGTGATCGGCAGCGTCACCATCGGCCCCGAATCGAGCATCTGGCCCTCCGCCGTGCTGCGCGGCGACCACGGCGACATCCGGATCGGGGCGCGCACGTCGATCCAGGACGGCACGGTCATTCACACCACCCCGCCGTTCCCGACGACCGTCGGCAACGATTGCGTCATCGGCCATCTCGTCCATCTCGAGGGCTGCACGGTGGAGGATTTCTCGCTGGTCGGCAGCGGATCGGTCGTCCTGCACCGGGCGATCGTGCGCACCGGCGCGGTAGTGGGAGCCGGAGCCGTGGTGCCGGGCGGGATGCAGGTGCCGACCGGCGCCCAGGCGCTGGGGGTGCCCGCCACCCTCAAGCACGACTCCGTCAGGCCCGCGATGATCAGCAAGGGACGAGACGCGTACGTCCACAACGCGAGCTGGTACGCCAAGGACCTGCGCCGTATCGACTGACCAGAAATTTCGGGAAACGCACGCTTCGGAGCCGAAAAGCGTGCGTTTCCCGAAATTATTGGTGTCCAGGAGGTCAGTCGCGGTCGGCGCGTGGCTCCTCGGCCAGCATCGCGCTCAGCGGGCCGAACAGGGCCGGCGGCGCGGCGATGGTGAGCTGCTCCCCCGGCGGCCGGCCGTCCAGGCCGGCGACGGTCAGGCCGGCCTCGCGCGCGATGAGGTAGCCGGCGGCTCCGTCCCAGGGCTTCAGGCCCTGCTCGAAGTACGCATCGAGAATGCCTTCGGCCGCCAGGCACAGGTCGACGGCGGCGGAGCCGAAGCGGCGGATGTCACGCACGCGCGGCAGTACCCGCCGGGCCACCTCGGCCTGCCGGCCACGGCGGGCGGCGTCATAACCGAAGCCGGTGCCGACGAGGGCCTGCTCCAGCGTCGTCGCCCTCGAACACTCCAAGCGCCGGCCTTCCCGCCAGGAGCCCTCCCCCTGCGAGCCGACCCACGTCATGGCGAGCATCGGTGCATGCACGACCCCGACGAGCGACTGGTCGGGCGGGCCCGCCGTCAGCCGGGCAGCGATAGAAACGCACCAGAACGGCACGCCGTAGAGGTAATTCACGGTGCCGTCGAGCGGATCGACGACCCATTCAATGCCGGTGTCGGACGCGCGTGCCGAACCCTCCTCGGCCAGCAGACCGTCGCCGGGGCGCAGCTCGCCCAGCCGCGCGACGATGAGCGACTCGGACGCCCGGTCCATCGCCGTGACGACGTCCGTCGGCGAGGACTTCGTCGCTGCCACCGAGACGTGCGCGCGCCCGTCGGCGAGCAACGTGCCCGCCTCGCGGGCGATCTGCAGGGCTACCTCAAGGAGTGCGCCGGAATCGGTCACCGCTCGAGCAGCGAGCGCAGCACGTACGGCAGGATCCCGCCGTGCCGGAAGTACTCGGCTTCGCCGGGAGTATCGATGCGCACCACGGCGTCGAACCGCTGGTCGCCGGCCTGCACCTCGATGGTCGGAGTCTCATCGGAGACGCCGGAGAGCCCGCGGATGGTGAACTCCTCCTCGCCGGTCAGGCCCAGCGACTCGCGCGACTCCCCCGGCGGGTACTGCAGCGGCAGCACCCCCATCCCGATCAGGTTCGAACGGTGGATGCGCTCGTAGGACTCGGCGATCACGGCCCGCACGCCGAGCAACGCGGTGCCCTTCGCCGCCCAGTCACGCGAGGACCCGGAGCCGTACTCCTTGCCCGCCAGCACCACCAGCGGCACGCCGTCCGACGCGTACCGCTGGGCCGCGTCGTAGATCGACGTCTGCTCGCCGTCCGGCAGGTGGCGCGTGACGCCGCCCTCGGTGCCGGGAGCCAGCTGGTTGCGCAGCCGGATGTTGGCGAACGTGCCGCGGATCATCACCTCATGGTTGCCGCGCCGCGAGCCGTAGGAGTTGAAGTCCCTCGCGTCGACACCGTTGTCGGACAGGTACTTGCCGGCCGGAGAATCCCGCTTGATCGAGCCGGCCGGGCTGATGTGGTCGGTGGTCACGCTGTCGCCGAGCATCGCGAGCACCCGGGCGCCCTCGATGTCTGACGGCGGCACCGGCTCGCGCTGCATGCCCTCGAAGTACGGGGGCTTGCGGACGTAGGTCGACCCCTCGTCCCAGGAGAACGCCTCCGGGCCCGAGTCGCCGAGCGGAAGGCCCTGCCAGCGCTCGTCTCCGGCGAAGACGTCGGCGTAGTCGCGGGAGAACATGTCGGACTGGATCGCGTCACCGATGACGTCGGCGATCTCCTTCTCCGACGGCCACAGGTCGGCCAGATACACCGGCTCCCCGTCGGATCCCACGCCCAGCGGGTCCTTCGTGATGTCGAGATCCATGGTCCCGGCAAGGGCGTACGCGACGACCAGCGGCGGCGAGGCGAGGTAGTTCATCTTGACGTCCGGGTTGATGCGGCCCTCGAAGTTGCGGTTGCCGGAAAGCACGGAAACCACGGCGAGATCGCCGTCGGCGACCCCGGCGGAAATTTCCGGCTGAAGCGGCCCCGAGTTGCCGATGCAGGTGGTGCATCCGTAGCCGACGAGGTTGAAGCCGAGCTTGTCCAGGTACGGGGTGAGGCCGCTGCGATCGTAGTAGTCGACAACGACCTTGCTGCCCGGGGCGAGCGTGGTCTTCACCCATGGCTTACGCGAGAGCCCGCGCTCGACGGCCTTCTTCGCCAGCAGCGCGGCACCGACCATGACCTGCGGGTTGGAGGTGTTGGTGCAGGAGGTGATCGCCGCGATGACGACGGCTCCGTGGTCGAGCTGAAAGCTCGTGCCGTTCTCCATCGTGACGTCGACCGGGTTGCTCGCGCGGTCGACGGCCCCGCCGGCGTTGCCGGACTCGACGGCCGTACCGGCGTAGTTGCGCAGCACCGTGCGGAAGTTGGACTTCGCCGAGGCCAGTGGCACCCGGTCCTGCGGCCGCTTGGGGCCGGCGAGCGACGGCTCGATGGTGGAAAGGTCGAGCTCGAGGGTCTCGGAGTAGCGCGCCTCGCGGCTCGGGTCGTGCCAGAGGCCCTGCTCCTTCGCGTACGCCTCGACGAGGGCGACCTGCTCCGCGGAGCGGCCGGTGAAGCGCAGGTAGGACAGGGTCTCGTCGTCGATCGGGAAGATGGCGCAGGTGGAGCCGTACTCGGGGCTCATGTTGCCGATGGTGGCGCGGTTGGCGAGCGGGACGGCTGCGACGCCCTCGCCGTAGAACTCGACGAACGAGCCGACGACACCCTGGCGCCGCAGCATCTCGGTGACGGTCAGCACCAGGTCGGTGGCCGTCGTGCCGGCGGGGCTCTCGCCCGTCAGCTTGAAGCCGACGACCCGGGGGATCAGCATGCTGACCGGCTGGCCGAGCATGGCGGCCTCGGCCTCGATGCCGCCGACGCCCCAGCCGAGCACGCCCAGCCCGTTGACCATCGTGGTGTGGCTGTCGGTGCCGACGAGCGTGTCGGGGTAGGCCGTGCCGGCGTCGTCGACGAAGACCACGCGCGCCAGGTGCTCGATGTTGACCTGATGGACGATGCCGGTGCCCGGTGGTACGACCGCGAAGTTGTCGAACGCGCCCTGGCCCCACCGCAGGAACTGGTAGCGCTCCCGGTTGCGCTGGTACTCGAGTTCGACGTTGCGGCTGAAGGAGTCCGCGGCGCCGAAGAAGTCGGCGATGACGCTGTGGTCGATGACGAGCTCGGCCGGCGCCAGCGGATTGATCTTCGACGGGTCGCCGCCGAGATCGCGCATCGCCTCGCGCATGGCCGCCAGATCGACGATGCACGGCACCCCGGTGAAGTCCTGCATGATCACCCGGGCCGGGGTGAACTGGATCTCCTGGCTCGGGGTGGCCGCAGGATCCCAGCCCGCGAGCGCGCGAATGTGCTCCTCGGTGATGTTGGCGCCGTCCTCGGTGCGTAGCAGGTTCTCCAAGAGGACCTTGAGGCTGAACGGCAGCGCCTGCGCACCGGGCACCGCTGCGAGGCGGTGAATCGCGTACGTGCGCTCGCCGACCTTCAGCTCGCCCCGGCTGCCCGCACTGTCCACTTTGTCCACAGCCATCCGTCGACCTCCTCGTCACGCGCGCCGATCCGGCCGCTGTCCGATCCTTTCAAATCCGGCCGACGCTCTCCCGGCGGGACCCGACCCGAGAGGAGATCGTTAGCCTCGCTAAAGGTTACCACCGGGGGTCTCGACCCTCTCGTTCCCTGCTGGTTGCCTGCCCGTCAACGGGACGTGGGGCGCGTCCCCTAATGTCGCAAGCATGAGTGACACCCGCTGGCTGCCCATGACGGGCGCCGAGAACATCCGCGACCTCGGCGGCCTGCCGCTGGCAGCAGGCGGTGTCACCCGCAGCGGCGTGTTCTTCCGGGGCGACACCCTGCAGGAGCTCACCCCCGATGACGTGGAGCTTTTCCGCAAGCTCGGGCTGAAGACGGTCATCGATCTGCGGACGCCGGTGGAGGCGCAAGCCGAGGGGCGCGGCCCCCTCGCCAACGAACCGATCCGCTACGCCAACCTCCCCTTCATGCCCGACGAGCTGCTGATGCCGTCCGACGACCGGCGACACCAGGTCATCGTGGCCGAGCGGCGCGAGCAGGATCGGGTCGATCACTACCTCGGCTACCTGAAGTACGCGAGCGATCGGGTCGTGGCCGCGGTGCAGCTGATGGCCGACCCGGACGGGCCTCCGGCGCTCTTTCACTGCGCAGCCGGCAAAGACCGCACCGGCGTACTGGCGGCGCTCGTGCTGGATGCGGTGGGCGTCGAGCGGGACGCCATTGTCGCCGATTTCGCGCTCACCAACGAGCGGCTCGAGCGCGTGGGCGGGCGACTGCGCCGGATGCCGACGTATGCGAACTACACCGGCTCGCTGTCCAACAAGGACATGTCCGCCGACCCGCAGACCATGACCGATGTCCTCGCGACTCTTGACAGTCGCGACGGAGGCGCGGGGGGCTGGCTGCTCGCGAACGGCCTCAGCACCGCCCAGCTGGCCTCGCTGCAGGCGTGCCTCACCGCCTGACCAACGAGCGGGCGGCGCCTCAGGGCGCGTTAGTGGAGTTTTTCGGGGTTGCGGTGTTTCACTGTGTGTGAGACACCTTTGCGGGCCGTCCGCCAGAGCCCCCACCGGCCGTGCCCCACCCCCGAGTGCGCGGCCGGTGGGCCTGCGATCCGCGGCTCGCTTAGAGCGCGATCCGCAGCGTCAGTGACGTCCCAGCACCCGCCCGAGCTCGCGGCGCGCGATCGTGCGCAGATGCACCTCGTCCGGACCGTCCGCGAGGCGCAGCGTGCGTGCGTGCGCCCACATGGACGCGAGCGGGAAGTGCTGGCTGACCCCGCCCCCGCCGTGGATCTGGATCGCCCGGTCGAGCACGCTGAGCGCCGCCCGCGGCGCCGCCACCTTGATGGCCGAGATCTCCGTACGCGCGCCCTTGGCCCCCACGTTGTCGATCATCCAGGCGGCCTTGAGCACCAGCAGCCGCGCCTGCTCGATCTCCAAGCGTGACTCGGCGATCTGGGCCTGCACGACCCCCTGATCGGAGAGCGGGCCGCCGAACGCCACCCGCGAGCCGGCCCTCGCGATCATCAGGTCGAGGGCGCGCTCGGCCATCCCGAGAGCGCGCATGCAGTGGTGGATCCGCCCCGGGCCGAGCCGTGCCTGCGCGATCATGAAGCCGTCGCCCGGGCTCGCGATGATGTTCGACGACGGCACCCGCACGTTGTCGAACACGACCTCGCTGTGGCTCTCCCGGTCGAGGTAGCCGAAGACCTCGAGGTCGCCGACGATGCTGACCCCGGGCGTGTCCATCGGCACCAGGACCATGGACTGCTGGCGGTAGGTCGCCGCGGTGGGGTCGGTCTTGCCCATGACGATGAGGATCTTGCAGCGCTCGCCGCCCGCCCCGGACGTCCACCACTTGCGCCCGTTGATGACCCACTCGTTCGCGGCGTCGTCGTGAACGATGCTGGTGCGGATGTTCGTGGCGTCGGAGCTGGCCACGTCGGGCTCGGTCATGGCGAACGCCGAGCGGATCGCCCCGTCGAGCAGCGGCGCCAGCCAGCGCTCCTTCTGCTCGGGCGTGCCGAACAGGTGCAGCACCTCCATGTTGCCGGTGTCCGGGGCCGCGCAGTTGATCGCTTCGGGCGCCAGCTCGACGCTGCGGCCGGTGAGCTCGGCCAGCGAGGCGTAGTCCAGCACGGTGAGCGGATGGTCCTGGCCCGGCAGGAAGAGGTTCCAGAGCCCGCGGCGCCGGGCCTCCGCCTTCAGTTCCTCGAGCACCGGCGGGAACGCGTGGCTGCCGTGGGGCTGCGAGCGCAGCCACTGCTCGTACACCGGCTCGGCAGGGTAGATCGAGTCGTCCATGAAGGCCTGGAGGCGCCCGAGATAGTCCTGCGCCTGGGAGCTGAGAGCGAAGTCCATGCCCGGCAACGTACGCCCGCCTTCTTGCGGGACGAGTACGGTCGGCATCCGTGGACTTCCGTGACACTCCCGAAGAAGCCGCGTTCCGTGCGCAGTTGCGCACGTGGCTGCGTGACAACCTGCCGGGTGACTGGGCCGAGCGTCCACCGCACGTCGGCAACTACGACGAGGACTTCCTGCGCGAGTGGAGCGGGCGGCTCTACGACGCCGGGTACGTCGGCATCACCTGGCCGACGGAGTACGGCGGCCGCGGGCTCGGCCACACGTTCCAGGGGATCTTCCTCGAGGAGAGCGCCCGCGCCGGCGCCCCACCCCACCTCGGCGGCATCGGGCTGGGCATGGCCGGCCCGACGATCATCGCCTGGGGCACGCACGAGCAGAAGGCGCGCTACCTGAAGCCGCTGCTGCGCGGCGACGAGGTGTGGTGCCAGGGGTTCAGCGAGCCGGGCAGCGGTTCGGACCTCGGCGGCGCGCGTACCTACGCCGAACTCGACGGCGACGAGTGGGTGGTGAACGGGCAGAAGGTCTGGTCGTCCTGGGCGCACATCGCCAACTGGTGCATCCTCGTCGTCCGCACCGACCGGGAGGCACCCAAACACGCCGGGCTGTCCTACCTGCTGGTCGACATGTCGGCACCGGGGGTCGAGGTGCGCCCGCTGCGCCAGATCACCGGCGACCCGGAGTTCAACGAGATCTTCTTCTCCGACGTCCGGGTGCCGCGCGCCAGCATCCTCGGCAATCCGGGCGACGGCTGGAAGGTCGCCATGACCACCCTGCTGCACGAGCGCGGCACCCTCGGCTTCGCCCTCACGGCGCGACTCGAGGTCGCCGTCGACAAGCTGATCGCGCTGGCGCAGCAGAAGAATCCGGATGGTTCGCGAGCAGCCGACGATCCGGTGATCCGCGACGCGGTCGCGCAATCGTGGATCGACCTGCAGGCGCTGCGCTACACGAACTACTCGTCGCTGACCTCGCTGATGAAGACGGGAGTGCCGGGCCCGGAGGGATCGGTGGCCAAGCTGCACTGGAGCGAGGCCAACCAGCGCATCACCAAGCTCGCGCTCTCCATCGAGGGGCTGGCTTCCCAGCTCGACGGGGCGGGCGGCGTCTGGGACGGCTACTGGCAGTACGAGCAGCTACGCAGCCGCGGTAACACGATCGAGGCGGGAACGTCGGAGATCTTGCGCAACATCATCGCCGAACGCATCGTCGGACTCCCGAAGTCTCGCTGACCGGCCGCCGGTTTCCCGCACGAACGCAAAGGATTTCACGTGGACTTCGCCTTCTCCGCCGAGCAGGAGATGCTGCGCGCGGCCGCGCGCGAGTTCCTGGCCGACAGGGTGCCGCCCGAGCGCGTCGTCGCGCTCGCCGAGACCCACCCCTCGGCCCGGGCCGGCGCCGGGGCCGGGCAGATCTGGGCCTCGCTCGGCGAGCTCGGCTGGCTCGATCTCGAGGATTTCCTCGATGAGGCGGTGCTCTTCGAAGAGGCGGGGCGGGCGCTGCTACCAGTGCCTTACCTGCCCACGGTGGCGTTCGCCCGCCCCGCGCTCGCCGGCGAGCAGCCCGTCACCCTGGCGTGGGCGGAGGACGCCTCGCCCCTGCTGACATCGAAGAGCTGGGCCACGACGGCCGACGCCGCCGGCCGGCTGACCGGGGTGAAGCGGCTGGTCCCCGATCTCGCGCTGGCCGAACGGGTGGTCGTCGTCGCAGCCGACGGGCTGTACGCGGTCGACGTGTCGGCCGCCGAGGTCCGGCCACTGTCCACGGTCGACCGGCTGCGCCCGCTGGCTGATCTCACGCTGAGTTCCACGCCGGCCGAGCGCGTCGGCGACCTGGATCTGCTGCCCCTCATGCGACGGCGGGCCTTCGCGGCGCTCGCGTCGGAAGCCGTCGGCGTGGCCCAGGCCGCCCTCGATCTCGCGGCGGCGCATGCGAAAGCGCGCCAGCAGTTCGGCCGCATCATCGGCACCTATCAGGCGGTGAGCCACCAGATCGCCGACATCTTCACCGCTCTCAGCCTGGCGCGCTCGCTCGCGACGTGGGCCGCCTGGGCCGTGTCAGCCGACGACGAGAGCGCCGACATGGCCTGCGCCGCCGCGAAATCGGCTGCCGGCGAGGCCGCCGTGCTGGCCTGCGAGAAGGCGATTCAGGTGCACGGCGGCATCGGCTTCACCTACGAGCACGTCCTGCATCGCTACTACAAGCGGGCGCAGTGGATCAACTCCTTCGAAGGGACCAGCCGCGCCCAGCGAGCGGAGCTCGCCGCCGCCCTGCTCGACGCGCAGCCGGTGGCGTCGTGAGCGCCGCTCGCGTAGCGCTGATCACGGGAGCCGCCGGCGGGATCGGCGCAGCCGTCGCCCGGGCCTGCGCGGCGCGGGGCGACCGGGTGGTCATCGCCGACCTCGATACCGACAACGGCCCGCGGCTGGCCAAGGAACTCGGCGCCATCTTCGTCACCACCGACGTGAGCGACCCGGCCGCGTCGATAGCCGCCGTCGAGGCGGCCGAGGGCTCGTTCGGGCGGCTCGACCTGGTCATGCTCAATGCCGGCATCGGTTTGCTGGAAGGGCCGGTCGAGCGGATCCCGATCGAGACCTACCGGCGCATGGTGGCCGTCAACGTCGATGGGGTGTTCTTCGGCCTGCAGGCAGCCGTGCCGGCGCTGCGACGCGCGGGCGGCGGCTCCATCGTCGCGACGGCGAGCCTCGCCGGGCTCGTCCCTACCCCTCCCACCCCGATCTACGGGCTGACCAAACACGCGGTCGTCGGGCTGGTGCGCTCGGCGGCGATTTCCCTTGCGGAGCAAGGCATTACCGTGGCCGCCATCGCCCCCGGGTTCGCCGACACCGCCATCATCGCCCGCGACCTGCACAAGTTCCGGGAAGCGAATTTCCCGCTGCTGACCGCGGACGAGGTGGCCGCGGTCGTGCTCGAGGCGTTCGACGGTCCGGCCGGGGCGATCTGGCCGATCCAGCCCGGCCGCGAATCCGAGCCGTACGCCTTCCGCGGAGTCCCCGGCCCCCGCGCCGATGGCTTCACCGGCCAACTACCGAAGGGCCTTTTCGAATGAGCGAGCGCAGCGAGAGCGACGAGGATCCCCGCCGCGGGGCCCCGCCGAACGTTGTCGGGCCGTATCTCGCCCGTGTGCTGGGCGACGATGCGTGGGCCGAATGCCGGGTCGAACTGGTCTCGGGCGGCAAGAGCAACCTCACCTACGTCGTCTCCAGTGCTGCCGGCGACGTCGTGCTGCGCCGCCCGCCCCTTGCCGCCGTGCTGCCGACGGCCCACGACATGGTCCGCGAACATCGGGTGCTCTCGGCGCTGGCCGGCACCGATGTACCTGTCCCGGCGACCTACCACCTCTGCACGGACACCTCCGTGGTCGGAGCGCCCTTCTACGTGATGGAACGGGTGAACGGGCTCATCGTGCGCGGTGACCTTCCCCCGGGCTACGCCGATTCGCCGGCGGAACGTTCGGCCATCACCGATGCGCTCGTTGCGACCCTCGTGGCGATCCATCGGGTGCCCGTCGACGGGCCTCTCGAGGGCTACGGCCGACCCGACGGGTACCTGGCGCGCCAGATCCGACGCTGGGCGGGTCAGTGGGAGGCGACGAAGTCAGCCGTCGCCACCGATGATGCTCCGCTCGGCGAACTGGACACGCTCGCGGCGCAGCTCTCGGCGCAGCTGCCCGAGCAGCGCGAGACCACGCTGGTACACGGGGATTTCCGGCTGGACAACACCATGCTCGATCCGCAGGACCCGGGCCGGGTGATCGCCGTCCTGGACTGGGAGCTGTCGACCCTCGGTGATCCGCTCGCCGACGTCGGGCTCCTCGGCGTCTACTGGGGTGATCGGCATGCTCCGACGAATCACCTCACCAGCAGCGTGACCCTGCAACCCGGATTCCCCACCCGCGACGAGGTCTTCCAGCGCTACGCCAAGGTCTCCGGGAGAGACCTTTCGGCCCTGCCCTGGTACGTCGCTTTCGGTTACTTCAAGCTGGCGGTCATCGCCACCGGAGTCGCAGCACGCCACCAGGCCGGCGGGATGATCGGGGAAGGCTTCGACACGGCGGCATCGTCCGTACCGCCGCTCGTCACCAGCGGGCTGAAGGTGCTCGAACGTTCCTCGCTGGGATAGCCGCCCGGCCGCCCGTCATGAGGCCAGCGGCTCAGTCGCGTGGATCCCGGCGCAGCGGGTGCTCGGCCGGCACCTGCACGAGGGCGACGGCCATCCCGTCCGGATCCCGCAGCCACATCTCGACCAGCCCCCAGGGTTCGAGCATGGGCTCACGCACCAGCACCGACTCCGCCAACTCCCCCGTGCGGATCAGCGCCTGCAGCCGCGCGTACTCGGCGGCGGCGTCGCGCACCTGGAGCCACAGCCGTAGCTGCGGCGCGGGAACGCCCGGCGGCGCCTGCCCGGAAAGCTCCAGGAAGCCGCCGCCGGCGAAGTAGACGATCCCCGGGTGTTCCGGCGGTCCGAACTCGCGCGCCACGGCCAGGCCGAGCACCTCGCCGTAGAACCGCCGGCTCGCCGCCGGATCGGCAGGCGTGATCAGTAACCGGCTCGTGAGCACTTCCACGCGCGCTCCCGTCTACTCGATCCGGATGCCCTTGCCGTACACGGTGATTCCGGCCGCCGACACGGTCGCCCCGCGCGCGAGATCATGCTCGCGGTCGACGCCGACCCGCTGTCCGGGCCCGATGACCACGTTCTTGTCCAGAATCGCCCGGCGCACCACAGCTCCCCGGCCGATGGCCACGCCGTGTGCCAGGACGCTGCTCTCCACCCAGGACCCGTCGTGGACCCGCACACCCGGTGAGAGCACCGAACCGTGTACCTGCGAGCCGCTGACGATGACGCCGGGGCTGATGAGCGAGTCGGGCACCGAGCCGCCGTTGACGACCTTCGCGGGCGGCAGGATCCCGGGGTTGGTGAGGATCGGCCAGTCGCGGTTGTAGAGGCTGAATGTCGGCGTCACCGAGATCAGGTCCTGGTGGGCGTCGTAGTAGGCGTCCAGCGTTCCCACGTCCCGCCAGTAGCCCCGCTCGCGCTCCTCGACCCCGGGCACGTCGTTGTCGCGGAAGTCGTAGACCTCGGCCTGGTGCTGGGCCGTCAGCATCGGCACGATATCGCCGCCCATGTCGTGGCGGGAGTCCTCGGACTGGGAGTCACGACGCAGCGCGTCCAGCAGGACGCTGGTGGTGAAGACGTAGTTGCCCATGGACGCGTAGACCTGATCCGGCGCGTCCGGGAGCCCGGGCGGGTCGGTCGGCTTCTCCAGGAAGCGGTCGATCGTACGGCCGTCGGCCGCGGTGGAGATGACGCCGAACGCGCCCGCTTCGGAGCGCGGGATGCGGATGCCGGCGACGGTGACGCCGGCCCCGTGCTGGATGTGCTGCTCGACCATCTGACGGGGATCCATCCGGTACACGTGGTCGGCCCCGAAGACCACGACGTAATCGGGATCCGCGTCGTAGATGAGGTTCAGCGACTGGAAGATCGCGTCGGCCGAGCCGGAGAACCAGCGGGGACCGAGCCGCTGCTGGGCCGGCACGGAGGTGACGTAATTGCCCAGCAGGGTCGACATCCGCCAGGTCGTGGTGATGTGGCGGTCCAGACTGTGGCTCTTGTACTGCGTCAGCACGGCCAGCTGGCGGTAGCCCCCGTTCACCAGGTTCGAGAGCACGAAGTCCACCAGGCGGTAGATGCCGCCGAAAGGTACCGCCGGCTTTGCGCGGTCGGCCGTCAGCGGCGACAGCCGCTTGCCCTCACCGCCGGCCAGGACGATGCCGAGCACGCTAGGGGCCTTCACGGTGCGCAGCATAGGCCGAGCACCAGGTCCGCCGCCCAGCCCATAGGGTGCGGGCATGCGTGTCGCGCTGCTGACCCGCGAGTACCCGCCTGACGTCTACGGCGGCGCGGGGGTACACGTCGAGCACCTGGCCGCCGAACTGGCCCGGCTGATCGAGGTCGACGTCCATTGCTTCGGCACGCGGGCGCCGGCGGGAGTACGTGCGCCCGGGCTGCCGCTGATCCACGGCCATCCGCCGCTTGCCGAGCTCGCTGAGGCGAACGCCGCGGTCGGCGTGCTGGGAGTTGACCTCGCGATCGCCGCGGCCGTCGGTGGGGTCGACATCGTGCATTCGCACACCTGGTACGCCAATCTCGCCGGGCACCTTGCCGGTCTGCTGCACGGCGTGCCGCACATCGCCACGACACACTCGCTGGAGCCGTTACGGCCCTGGAAGGCCGAGCAGCTCGGCGGTGGCTACGCCCTCTCGTCCTGGAGCGAGCGCGTCGGCCTGGAAGGAGCGCACCGCGTCATCGCCGTTTCCCGCGGCATGCAGGCCGACTTGCGCGAGGCGTACCCGGCGATCGACGCCGATCGGATAAGCGTGGTCTACAACGGGGTGGACACCAGCGCGTACCGGCCGGACCCGGACACCGGCGTCATCGACGCGCTCGGCATCGATCGTGACCGGCCCTACGTCGTCTTCCTCGGCCGGGTCACCCGCCAGAAGGGTCTGTCAGTACTGCTGCGGGCGGCTGCGGAGTTTCGCCCCGAGGCCCAGCTCGTGCTGCTGGCCGGCCCGGCGGAGACGCCAGAACTCGGGGCGGAGGTCGACGCGCTGCTCGCGAGCCTGCGAACGACCCGCACGGGCATCCACTGGATCCCGCAGATGCTGCCGCGCCATTCGGTCATCCAGGTCCTCAGCCATGCCTCGGTGTTCGTCTGCCCGTCGGTCTACGAGCCGCTCGGCATCGTCAACCTCGAGGCGATGGCGTGCCAGGCGCCCGTGGTGGCCAGCGCCGTCGGCGGCATTCCCGAGGTCGTGGCCGACGGCCGCACCGGGCTGCTGGTGGCGCCGTCGGAGCCCAGAGCCCTCGCCGACGCGGTCAACCGGCTGCTGGACGACCCCGGTCTTGCTGCGGAGATGGGCCGGGCGGGACGCGCGAGGGCCGCGGCCGAATTCAGCTGGCGGGCCATCGCCGAGCAGACCGTGGCGCTGTACGAGGCGGTCATTACCGGCGAGTAGCTTTGCCGCATACTCCCTGCATACGATGCACCGCGTGGACCTCAGCGACAGCGCCGTCGACGCCGCCTTCCGTACCGAATTCCGCGCCTGGCTCGAGGCCAACCTCCCCTCCGAATGGCGCACCACGCACTTCTGGATGCAGCGCTCGCCAGCAGAATCGTTCGAGCTGCGCCGCGAATGGGAGGCGAACAAAGCCCGCGAGGGATTCGCCGGTATCAACTGGCCGAAGGAGTACGGCGGCCGCGGCGGCACCCCCACCCAGAAGGCCATCTACGACGAGGAAATGGCCCGGGCTGACGCCCCGGTCACGGTCAACACGCTCGGCCTGACCTTCCTCGGCCCCACGGTGATGGCCATCGGTTCCGACGCGCAGAAGCGCGAGATCATCAAGCCGATGCTGCACAACGAGGTCATCTGGTGTCAGGGCTTCTCCGAGCCGGGCGCGGGATCTGACCTTGCGAGCCTCACCACACGCGCCACCGACGAGGGCGACCACTGGCTCGTCAACGGGCAGAAGGTCTGGACCACGAACGCCCTGCACGCCGACCGGATGTTCGCGCTCGTGCGCACCGATCCCGAGTCCCGGCGTCACCGCGGCCTGTCGATGCTGCTGATCGACATGCACGCCGACGGGATCGACGCCCGGCCGCTGAAGCAGATGACCGGAGACGAGGAGTTCGGCGAGGTCTTCCTCACCGACGTGAAGGTGCCCAAGCAGGCCGTGCTCGGCGAGGTCGGCTCCGGCTGGAACGTCGCGATGCTGCTGCTGTCGTTCGAGCGCGGCTCATCGGCGATCGGGCAGTACACCCGCTTTCGCGCCGAGTGGGAAATGATCGCCAAGGTTGCCCGCGAGACGGGGCGCAGCAAGGACCCGGCACTGCGCCAGCGCCTGGCCGACGCGCTGGTCAATCTGGAGACGCTGCGGCTGCACTCCTGGCACATCCTGACCAAGGTCGAGCGGGGAGAGCAGCTCGGCTTCGAGTCGTCGATGACCAAGCTGCAGTGGTCGGAAACCCATCAGGACCTCGGCGAGATCTACATGGACGTCATGGGATACGCGGGCCAGCAGGTGCCGGGCCTGGCGACCTGCGAGCTCGACCCGCTCACCGAACTGTTCCTGTGGTCGCGCTCGGAAACCATCTGGGGCGGCTCATCGCAGGTGCAGCGCAACATCGTGGCCGAGCACGTGCTCGGCCTTCCCCGCTAGTCGCCGGCTCGCGAGAAAGGCGTTTGGGTGTTCTTCGCTCTCAGTGACGAGCAGCGCGCGCTGCAGGATTCGGTACGCGAGTACCTCGCCGACCGCTTCCCCACCTCTGCCGTCCGGCAGGTGTACGACGATCCTGCGGGCGACGGCATCCCTGACGCGTTGTGGCAGGCGTTCGGCGAGCACGGCTGGCTGGCCGTGATGGTTCCCGAGGACGCCGACGGCCTCGGCCTCGGCGTGCTCGACGCGGCCGTGCTCAGCAGGTGCCTGGGCGCCGGCGTGGTCCCTGGCCCGTGGCTGGCGACCGTCGTCGCCGCGGAGGCGCTGCGGCTGGGCGGGACAGGGTCGCCAGAGGCCGGCGCGTGGCTCGAGCGGATCGCCGCCGGGGACGTCAAGCTGGCGTTCGCACCCGACCTTTCGCTGCCGGTCGAGTACGCCGCGGTGGCCGATGCGCTCGTGGCGGTGCAGGACGGCACGCTCACGCTGCTGGAGCCGCAGGCGTACGCGGTGACGCCCGTCGCGGTGCTCGACCGGACCACCCGGCTGGCCCGGGTCGAGGTGACCGGCGCCGGCATCGAGCTGGACCCAGCCGCCATCGATCCGGTGCTCGCCCGAGCGACCGTGCTGACCGCAGCGGATCTCGCCGGGATCGCCCGGGAGGCCCTCACCCGTACCGTCGCGTACGACAAGGAGCGCGTGCAGTTCGGAAAGGCGGTCGGCTCCTTTCAGATCCTCAAGCACACGCTCGCGGATCTGCATATCGCCGTCACCATGGCCGAGCATGCGGTGCTGTATGCCGCCTACGCGCTCGACGCCGGGCGCGAGGACGCGCAGCTCGCCGTTTCCGTCGCCAAGGCCAAGGCCAGCGATGCTGCGCGCGACGTCACGGCCGCGATGATCCAGTTCCACGGCGGCATCGGGTACACGTGGGAGCACGACGCGCACTTCTTCTTCAAGCGTGCCAAGCGCCAGGAGTACGCGTACGGCTCGGCCACCGAGCACCGCGAGCGCATCGCCGCCCTGGCGATCGATAGCTACTAGGGGTGCTTAGAGCACGATGCGGCCGGCAGCGTCGATCCGCCGGGTGCGGCGGGTGGCGTCCAGGTGCTCCAGGAGTGGAACGGCGACCCGCCGCGTCGTCCCGAGGGCGCCGCGGGCATCGCTCACGGTGAACGGCGCGGGCAACTGCGCAAGGCGCCGCACGGCGTGGTCGGGGGCGTCCGGCAGCAGCACGACGGGGCCCGAGGGGCCGGTCAGGCGCAGCAGCAGCCCGTGCCGGACCGCCGCCGCAAGGATCTGAACCGTCATACCTGCCGCGGCGAGATCGTTGGCGTCCGGCGCGTCGAAGGGGTCGTCCTGCAGCCGGCGGGCGATCACCTCGTACGCCGCCTGCGCCGCGGGGGGAAGGACCGGTGCAGCAGTCGCAGCGATCCGCCCGTTCTGCAGCCGAAGGCCCGCTGCGGCCGCGAGCGGCTCGATCAGGCGCGCATCGGCGAGGCGAAGCTGCTCGGTGGCCGCGGCGGCGGGCAGGCCCCCGGCGAGGGGATCGGCAGCGCCGGCCGCTTCCACGGCCTCGCGAAGCCGATGAGTCCAATCCTGCCAGGTGGCGTCGGTGACCAGCAGCCCGCTCACCTCGCGTATCCCGGCCGGGAGCGGCTCGGCGGCGGCGAGTACACCGAGCTGATCGAGCAGGCGGCGCGGGGCGGTGCCGCGGCGGGCGACCTCTGCCACGGCATCGAGGCCTTGCGCGAGCTCGCCGGCCCGGACGTTGGCAGCGCCCCGCCGCTCCAGTGACGGCGGGTCGATATCAGCGACAGTGACCGCCGCGACGATGCTCTGGCGTCCGGGATCGCGAAGGAGGGCACGGTCGCCGCGGCGCAGCGGCAGCGGCCATTCCAGCGTCAGTCGCGCGAACCGGCCGCCGAGCGGGCGGACGCGAACCGGCACGCTCGCCGCACCGAGGTGAACGACCAGCTCGACCGCAACCGCGGAAAGGTCGGCCCCTTCGGCGCCGGCCACGTCCGCGACCCGGGTGAGCAGATCCGCCTCGGGGGTGAGCAGCGCATCGCCTCTCGCCACTTCCGACAGGCTCGTTCCGCGCAGGTTCAGCGCCACCCGCGCGACCGCCGAGATCTCGCGCTCAGGACCGCCCAGGGCCTGCAATCCGCGAACGTGCACGCGACGCGATCCATGGCTCCCGGCGAGTTCGAGCTCATCGCCGAGCCGGATCGTGCCGGCCCCGAGCGTGGCCGTGACGACCGTGCCGGCTCCCCCGATCGTGAAGGCCCGGTCGACCCAGAGCCGGACGCGTCCGGTGGTCACGGGCTCCGCAAGCCGGTCGGTGAGCCGGCGCAGCGCCGCACGCAGCTCGGGCAGGCCTGCCCCCGTTCGACCGGAAACGGCGATGGCCTCGACCGGGCCGGCGCCGAGCGAGGTCGCGCGCAGCCGATCGAGCACGTCCGTGCGGACCGGTTCGGGATCGGCGAGGTCGCTGCGTGTCACCGCGACGAGCCCGTGCTGCACGCCGAGCGCATCGAGAGCCGCGACGTGCTCGGCGGTCTGCGCTTCCCAGCCGCCGTCGGCCGCGACAACGAGCAGGGCTGCGGGGACCGGCCCGACGCCGGCGAGCATGGTGCGCAGGAACCGCTGGTGGCCCGGAACGTCGACGAAAGCCACCGGTTCGCCGCCCGGATCAAGGGTCGTCCACGCGTAGCCGAGCTCGATGGTGAGCCCCCGCCGGCGCTCTTCCTCCAGACGGTCGGGCTCCATGCCGGTCAGCGCGCGCACCAGCGTCGACTTGCCGTGATCGACGTGGCCGGCGGTGGCGATCACGTGCATCAGGGCCGCAGGCCAGGGCGGCGCGGACGGCAGTGGCCAGATCCCCGTCACGCGCGGGGGGCACCGCGCGCGGGTCGAGAGACAGCGGCCGCCATGCACGCGAGCGGTCACCGGCGGCTCCCGGCACGCAGGGCTCGGCGCACCGTTCGGGAAGCGCGAGCGCCCAGCCGGGCAGTTCGACGACCCGGGCGCGCCGCCCCCGCCGACCGCGCCCACGCTTTGCACCGGTCTCACCGCCGCCCGCGTCGGCGGCCAGCTTGAGCACGCGCGCCTGCAGCTGCCCTGCCGTGGCGTGCAACGCCTGCCAGGTGGGCGTCCCGGCGTGCGCAGCGTCGCTTCGAGCGCGGCGAGCGTGAGCTTGTCGACCCGTAACGCACGGGCGAGCGGTGCCCGCCGGCAGCGCTGCACCAGCTCGGTCCGGCCGGCGATGAGCCGGCCTGCGGACCGCCCAGCAGCTTGTCGCCGCTCGCGGTGACGAGGGCGGCCCCGGCGCAGCGCGGTGGCGAGGTCCGGCTCGTCGGGCAGCAGCGGGTCGGGCTCCAGCAGCCCGCTCGCCGACGTCCACGACGACCGCGGGCCCCAGCCCGGCGAGCGCCGCCGACGCTCACGTCCGCGGTGAATCCCCGTGATCCGGAAGTTCGACGGGTGCACCTTCAGGATGCAGCCCGTCTCGGGACCGATCGCGTCGGCGATAGTCCGCGCAGGCACGTGCGGTTCGTGGTGCCGACCTCGCGCAGCCGCGCGCCCGTCGCGACCAGCAGATCGGGCAGCCGGAAGCCCGTCGCCGATCTCGACCAGCTCGCCGCGGCTGACGATGATCTCCCGGCCGGCCGGCCAGGCGCACACCGCCAGCAGCAACGCCGCCGCGCCGTTGTTCACCACGCGCCATCCTGCGCCGGCGTCTGGCAGTGCCCGAGCGAGCGCGTCGAGCGTCGCCCCGGCCGCGCCGCGCCCGGGTCCCGGTCGCGAGCTCGAACTCGATGTCGACCGTACCGGCGCGCGACCAAGGCATCTACCGCGGCCGGCGACAGCGGCGCCCGCCCAGGTTGGTGTGCAGCACGACCCCGGTGGCGTTGAGCACCTCGCGCAGGCTCGTGGCGGAGGGCGGAAGTGCTCCCAGCGCCTCCCGCACGACGGCTGCCACCTCCGGCTCCAATTTCCCCGCGCGCACCAGCTCCTGGGCCTGGCGCACCGCTGCCTTGACCGTCTCCCGGCCCAAGTGCTGCGCTGCGGCCGCCAGGGCCGGTTCCGCCAGCACCGCATCGGTGCGCGGAACCCTGCGGCGCAACTGGTTATCCGGCGCGGGCGGCACATCGCCGAGCGTACGCAGCGGGCAGTCGGCGCTCACTACCCCGATACCGCCGATCAGTGCCTTACCGGGGCGAGAGACGCCTTTTCGGCTCACGGTTCAGGGCACCGCAAGCGCGGGGACCAACCGCGCCGGGATGCGCCCGCTCTCATACAGCCAGCGATAGGCGTCGCGCAGCGTCTCCCGCGCGGGCCGGAATCCGACACCCAGCTCGTCGATGGTGGCTTGATCGTCCATCGGCGGCAGCAGAGAGGCGGCCTCCATCGCCTCGCGGCTGAGCGGGAAACCGAACGCGACGACCTTGCCCACCACGTCGCCGGCGCGACCGAGGCCGCGCAGTACCGGACCGGGGATGGGAAGCCGGCGGACGGGCCTGCCGGTCACGTCGGCGACCAGATCGCACAGCTCGTTCCAGGGAACGTAGTGGTGCCCGGCGAGATAGCGGCGCGGACCCCGTCCCGGCGCCAGCGTCGCGGCGATGACGGCGGCGATGTCGCGGACGTCGACGAGCAGGAACCCACTGTCGAGCCGCACCATCGCGAGCCGGCGCCAGATGACGGCCCCGCGCATCGCCTCGGACCGGCCGGGATCGTCCGGGCCGAGGATGCCTCCGGGGTAGACGCAAACGACGGGCGCGCCGCCGTCCTGGAGTTCACGCGCGTAACGCTCACAGGCTGCCTTCGACGCCGCGTACGGGCTGGTCGCCGCAGCTACCGGGGTATCGGCGGTGAGCAGTGCCGGCCCGCCCGGGTGAAACAGCGCGCTCACGCTGGAGAGATAGACGATGGGGTCGAGCCCGGCCAGGACGGCCGCGCCGAGCACGTGACGTGCGCCGCGCTCGTTGGTCGCCTGCGCCTGTGCCGCCTTGGCGCCATCGATCCCGACCACGGCTGCCGCGTGCACCACCGCGTCGCACCCTTCCACAGCCGCCCGCACCGCACCGGCGTCGAGCATGTCGCCGGGCACGATCGCGCACGAGTCCGGATCGACCCCGCGCGCCGTGAGCACCCGGCGCGCCCGCTCGGGAGAGCGGGCCAGCAGGGTCAGCTCGTGACCGTCCGCATGCAGCGCCGCGACGGCGTGGGAGCCCACGAACCCGGTCGCGCCGGTGACGAGAACGCGCACCGAACCTCCTGCCATCCGGCGGGCCCCCACCGCTCCGGTATGAACGTGTCGTGTCCAGCATCCCCCCGCACACCGATGCGGCCTCCGGCCCCTCCCCCGCCGCCCTCCAGGAATTGCTCGACCGCGCGGTCCTGCGCAACCTGGTCGAGAGCTACGCGTGCTTCTGCGACGCGGGTGACCCCGAGCGCATCGCCGGGCTCTTCACCGAGGACGCGGAGCTCATCGTGGCGCTCAACCCGGGCGCCGATCCCACCGCCGTCCGCCGTGGTCGCACCGAGATCGCGGCGGCCATGTCGTCGCTTTCGCGCTACTGGTCCACCATGCACGTGATCGCCAACGTGAACGCCGAGATCGACGGCGACACCGCTCGCGGCCTGGTCGGCTGCGTGGCGCATCACATCGAGGGCCCCGAAGGCGAGCGCCGCGACCGGGTGCTGAACATCCGCTACATCGACGAGTACGCGAAGGCCGAAGGAACGTGGCGCATCAAGCGCCGGGAGGTCCGCGTCGTCGCGGTCGAGAAGCGGCCGCTGACGATCGAGTAGCGACCACTGGGCGACAGCGCCTTCGCCGCGCCAGCAACCTAGCCGCCGGCGCCGGTCGGCGGCTGGTCGGCTTCGGTGAGCTCGACGCGAAACGTCCCCCGCTGGCGACGGGCGCGATGAATCACGTCGGGCTGCAGCGTGTAGCAGGACGAGTCGGCATTGATGCTCTCGGCGGCCACCCGCATGCGATCGAGGTCGATGTCGCGGCTGGGTGCGATGTGGCAGGCCCTGCGCAGGATCGTCGCGGGTTCGCGCAGTTCGGGGGCCAGCGCCGCACGCCAGCCCACGAAGTCGGCGGCACGCAGCGTGTGACCGTTGAAGGGTTCATCGCCGATCAGCAGGTCGCCGTCGAGCGTCCACTCCAGCACCAGCCGGCCGTCGAGTTCGATCCGGGCATCGCGCACCGGGGCAAACGCCGGCGTCACGGTGATCGCGTAGGCGGACGGTCCGGTGTCCTCGACGTGGGCAAGCGCGATCCGGGCCAGGTCGACCATGTGCACGCAGTTCGCGGTGCGGCCACCGGGCCAGCCGAGCCCTTCCCGAGCCTGCGCGACGGTCATGCCGGCGATACGGGTGACCCCTGCGATGCCGAACGGGCACATGTCCCACGGGAGGCGAACGCCCTGAGGGGTGGCTGAGATCACGCGTCCTTCGGCGTGGGTCAGGACCACCTTCATGTGATGGACATGGTCCTGCATGTGGGCTTCTATCCGGCCCGCACCATCGTCAAGCGTGCTGGGGCGCAACGTGATGCGCCGGTAGTACGGCTCTCCGCTGCTCTTCACACCACACCGTCCGCGTGCAGTCGGGCGATCCGTTCATTGTCCAGGCCGAGCCCGGCGAGTACGGCATCCGTATGCTCCCCCAGCGCCGGAACTCCCCCCAGGTTGAACGTCCACTGCGGCGATATCGGCGGCGGCAGCACGGCGTCGACCTCCCCCACCGGCGAGGCGATCCGCGTCCAGCGCTGACGTTCGGCGAGCTGCGGATGATCGATCAGATCCTGGACCCCGTTCAGCCGGGCGTGACCGATGCCGGCCTCGTCGAGTTTGGCCTGCACCACAGCGTAGGTACGGGCGGCGACCCACTCGGCGATCGCCGGGTCGAGTTCGCCGCGGCGGGCCACGCGCTGGGCGTTGCTGGCGTACGCCGGATCGGCGGCCAGGTCCGCGCGTTCGAGCGCCACCGTCGCCAGGCGCTGCCATTCGGCGTCGTTCGTGGTTCCGAGCACCATCGGCTCACCGTCGCTGGTGACGTACGAACCGTAGGGAGCCACCGCGGGTGAGCCGACCCCCTGCGGTTCCTGCTCGATGCCGGTGCCCATCGTGAAGTGCAGCGGGTAGCCCATCCACTCGGTGGCCGCGTCGAACAGCGAGATCGAGATCGCCGCCCCCACACCGGTGCGCTCGCGCTCGTACAACGCGGCCAGGACGCTGGAGAACGCGTACATCGCGCCGCCGATGTCGGCCAATGGCACTC
Organism: uncultured Actinomycetota bacterium; assembly: GCA_963765845.1. Classification (GTDB taxonomy): domain Bacteria; phylum Actinomycetota; class Actinomycetes; order Frankiales; family Frankiaceae; genus DATAZK01. Next base: position 233,146 of record CAVXYJ010000005.1, on the reverse strand, counting down.
CGGGCTTCGCGGGGGCGCCCGGACGTCCCGTGATCGAGCACGAGCCGGATTCGGACTGCACAAGCAGGTCGTACGCGCGGCGCTGCGCCAGCGGGCCACCGCTGCCGTAGCCGGAGATGTCGACGGCGATGAGCCGGGGATGGCGGGCGACGGCCTGGGCCGCGGCCAACCCGCGCCGCTCGGCGGCACCGGGCGCGAGGTTCTGGACGAGCACGTCGGCCTGCGCCAGCAGCAGCTCCATGATCTCCGCGCCGGCCGCGCTGCGCAGGTCGAGCGTGAGCGATTGCTTGCCACGGTTGCACCAGACGAAGTGGGCGGCGATGCCGTTGACCGCGTCGTCGTAATCGCGCGCGAAGTCGCCGCCGCGCGGATTCTCGATCTTCACGACGCGGGCGCCCATATCGGCCAGCTGACGGGTCGCCAGCGGCGCGGCCACGGCTTGCTCGATCCCGACGACGAGTAGCCCCTCGAGCGGAAGGCTCACCCCTCGTCCCAGGCGTCGACCCGGTCGGAGCGGGCAGGCTGGCGGCCGATGCGCAGCGGTGAGAGCGGTGCGTCCAGCATCAGGAAGCGCCGGAAGCCGGAGCTGCGCGTGTACAGCGTCTCCTGCCAGTCGCGAAGCGGGCCCTTGGCATCCGGGTCGTTGATGGCGAGCTCGAAGCGAGCCCACGCGTCCCAGTTCGGAATCGCCCAGATCAGGATGCATTCGGACTCGTCGATCATCGACGTCCGCATGGCGCTGACGAGCTCGAATCCGGCGCCGGCATAGGCGGGAAGCATCTGCGCACGTACGAGCTCCAGGAAGCCCGCTGCCGTGCCGGGCGCCACCGTCACCATCTCGTGGGCGTAGACCTCACCGCGTACGCCCTCAGCGGTCAGCTCCTCGATGGTGCGGGTCCAGGGCGCCGGGATCATCACCCGGTCGAAGCCGCCCTTGCGGTAGCCGGCCGCCTCGTTCCACCACCTCTCCAGCTTGGCGTCCTGCATGTTCGGACGACCGGTCTCGTGGCCGAGGCCGTTGGCGAGACCGGGAAAGCCGTCCTCCTCCCACATGTTGATGACGCGGGGCCAGCGGTCCGTGGTACCGACGACCCCCCAGACGCCGAAGCACAACTGGTGGCGCTCTTCCTGCGCGATGGGGCTCCAGTTCGCCGTCATGTGGTGCATGTACTGCGGACGCATGGCGCCTCGTATGTCGATGAACTCATGCGTGTAGACCTTGTTGTTCACCCTCGGACCGTAGCCCCGGACTGCCAGCGCAGGACGAGGCTGCGCGACATCGCCTCGAGCAGCGCGCCTGGTTTCTCCCAGTGCAGCAGGCCGTTGGGGGTATCGCAGCGGCGGATCCAGCGCATCCCGGCCACCGAGCTCACCGTCGCCAGCGCCTCGGCAGCAGCCGGTTCGAGCGGCCCGAGATGGATCGCAACCCCCATGTCGCGGGCAATTTCCTGCAGGGTCGTGCGGGTGACTCCGGGCAGGATCCGGCCGTCCAGCGGCGGGGTGACCAGCCGCCCGCCGACGACGCCGATCACGTTGGCCCGCGTGGATTCCAGCAGCCCCCCGTGGTCGGAAAGGATGACGACGAGACCGGGATGGGCCTGCTCCAGGCGTGACTGCTGCTCGCGATCGCACCACTTGTGGGGACCGAAGCCGGTGGCGGCGGCGACCACGACGGCGTCAGCACCCTCCTGCTCGTGGACGGCCACCGGCGCGGGGACCGCGCTGCAGGTGACCCGCACCTGCCCGGCCTGCGACACCTCGACCCGCTGGCGCTCCCAGGCTGCCGTCGTGCGATGTCCACGCGTGAGCACCTCGGCGGCATCGGCCGGCACCGGCGCCTGGTAGAGCTCGTACAGCGAGCGCTCCAGCCGCGCCAGATGTTCAGCGCGCTCGACCGGTTCGCCGCGGTGCACGAGGCAGGTGTCGAAGACGCCACTGGTCAGGCGCGTATCAGGCGCGGGCCGCACGGCGGCCGGATCGGCGACGCGCCCGCCTATCGCGCTCAGCAGCGGCCAGGCCTTGTCGAAGCATTCCCACCATTCCTGCGCGGGAGTGGAGTCGACCGTGATGCCCCCGCCGACGCCCAGCCGCAGGCCGCCGTCCTCGATCTGGACGGTACGGATGGCGACGCTGAACTCGGCGCCTGCCGCCGGGCTCACGTAGCCGATAGCGCCGGTGTAGACCCCGCGCGGCCCGTCCTCGAGTTCGGCGATGGCCTCCATTGCTCGTGCCTTGGGCGCCCCGCTCACCGACCCCGGCGGGAAGGCGGCGCGCAGCAGATCGCCGTCGGTGACCCCCTCTCGCAGCTGCGCCTCGACACCGCTGACCAGATGCCAGACCCCCGGCGCCTCCACCACGTCGAGCAATCCGCTCACCACGACCGTGCCGACCTGCGCGACGCGTGAGAGGTCGTTGCGCATCAGGTCGACGATCATCACGTTCTCGGCGCGGTCCTTGTGCGATCCGGCGAGCCGATCGGCCTCCGCGCCGGCTTCGGCTCCGCTGCGCGGACGCGTGCCTTTGATCGGCTGCGAGAGCACGCGCCTCCCTCGCCGGCGCAGGAACAGCTCCGGCGAGGCACTCGCGACCCTCGTGCGTCCGACGGCGACGAAGGCTCCGTAGCGGGGCTCGAGGCCGGGCAGCAGATCGGCGGCGAGCTCGGCCGCCCGGCCGGCGAAGGACGCCTGCAGCGTCAGGCAGATGTTGGCCTGGTAGATCTCACCGGCCCGGATGTGCTGGATGCACCGCTCCACGGCGGCGGCGTGCCCGGCCAGCCCGCGGCTCGGTGACACCGGTCCGAGCACGTACGGACTCGGTTGCGGCACAGGTGCGCGTAACGCGTCGACCAGGGCGTGACGACGCTGCTCGATGTCGGCGTCGTCGAGCAGGCCGAGCAACGCCTCATCCCACCACTGCCCGTTCTCATAGCGCAGCACGTTCGGGTAGAACGCCAGCGCGTGCGTCTCGGCCTCGAAGCCGAACCATCCGAACCAGCCGCCGCCGATCGCGCCCGCGGGCGCCGGGCCCGCCAGCGCGGGAAGCTGGTCGAGCACGGCGAAGGGGTCGCCGGCAGCCTCGAGCACGCGCGTCGGATCAGCGGCCAGCGTGATGTCGCCGGCTGCCCATCCGCCCGTCAGCACGACAGGTTCACGCAAGCTGCCGGCCAGCCGCAGGACGTCAGCCGACGTGCGCGGCGGCAGCTCGACCGCACGCGCGCAGATGCGCACGAGCCGGGTCATCGCTTCCCCCGGCGCGGCTCTAGGATGGCGTCCATGGACTTTGCTTTCAGCGACGAGCAGGAGGAGCTGCGCCGTACGGTGCGCAGCTTCCTGGAAGACAAGTCGCCGGAGAGCGAGGTTCGCCGGCTGATGGACACCACCGAAGGCTACGAGCCCAAGCTCTGGCAGCAGATGGGTGAGCAGCTCGGCCTGCAAGGCCTGGCCATCCCGGAGGAGTACGGCGGCTCGGGCTTCACGTTCCTCGAGCTCGGCGTGGTGATCGAGGAGATGGGCCGGGCGCTGCTGTGTGCCCCGTACTTCGCCACCTGTGTCCTCGCTGCCAACACGCTGCTGCTGGCCGGAGACGACGCCGCGAAGGAGCAGTACCTGCCCGGCCTCGCGAGCGGCGCGAGCATCGCGACTCTCGCGCTGTGCGAGGAGGACGGGCGCTGGGACGAGTCAGGCGTCAAGCTGACCGCCGCGCAGAGCGGTGACGCGTGGAGCCTCACCGGCACCAAGATGTTCGTCCTCGACGGTCACCTCGCCGACCTGGTTCTGGTGGCGGCGCGTACCCCGTCAGGCATCAGCATCTTCGCCGTCGACGGGGACGCCTCCGGTCTGGTGCGCACCCCGCTCGCGACCATGGATCAGACCCGCAAGCAGGCCCGGCTGACCTTCGACGCCACCCCTGCTCGCCTGGTCGGCACCGAGGGCGCGGCCTGGCCGGTGCTGTCGCAGGTGCTCGACCTGGCCGCGGTCGCGTTGGCGGCCGAGCAGGTCGGCGGTGCCCAGCGGGTGCTGGAGATGTCGGTCGACTACGCGAAGGTGCGCGTGCAGTTCGGCCGTCCCATCGGCTCGTTCCAGGCCATCAAGCACAAGTGCGCCGACATGCTGGTCGAGGTCGAGTCGGCCAAGTCGGCCGCGTACTACGGGCTGTGGGCCGGCTCGGAGCGCAACGACGAGCTGCCCGCCGTCGCGAGCCTGGCAAAGGCGTACTGCTCGGACGCGTACGTCCACTGCGCCGCCGAAAACATCCAGATCCACGGCGGAATCGGCTTCACCTGGGAGCACCCGGCCCACCTGTACTTCAAGCGCGCCAAGAGCTCGCCAGCTGTTCTTCGGCGACCCGACCTACCACCGCGAGCTGCTCGCTCAGCGGATCGGGGTCTAGGTAATGGCGCGGTCCTCTTCCTCGAGCTCGCGCTTGAGCAGCTTGCCGGTCGCGTTGTAGGGCAAGGACTCGCGAAACTCCACATAGGTCGGCACTTTGAAGGCCGCCAGCGCCTCGCCGACGAAGCGGCGGATGTCCTCGACCGACGGATTGCAGCCCGGAGCCGGCACGACGAAAGCCTTCACTTCCTGGCCGAGCGTCTGGTGGTCGACGCCGATGACGGCAACGTCGGCGATCTCCGGATGCTCGACCAGCCGGTTCTCGATCTCGATCGGGTAGATGTTCTCGCCGCCGCGAATGATGAGATCGCGCATCCGGCTCTCCAGGGTGAGGAACTCCCCGTCGGTGCGGCCGAAATCGCCGGTCTTGTACCAGCGCTGCTCGTCGAGGACGGCGGCGGTCGCCTCCGGGTTGTTCCAGTAGCCACGAAAGACCCCGGCGCCCCAGATGTACACCTCGCCGATCTCGCCGGCGGGCAGCACGTTGCCTTCCAGATCGCGGACCTGAACCTCGCATCGTCACCTGCCCGGTGCCGACGGTCTCGGGCCGCGCCTTGAACGCGGGCCCACCGAGCCGGGTACCCATGCCGACGGTTTCGGTCATGCCGTATCCCTGACCGGCGACGACGTGCGGCAGCGTGGCCCACATCAGCCGGGCGAGCTCGGGCGGGAACACCGCCCCGCCGCCACCGATCGTCTGCACGCTGGACAGGTCGTAGGACTCGATCTCGGGGTGCTGCAGGATGCGCCAGAACTGGGTCGGAACCCCGCTGAGCATCGTGACGCGGTGTTTCTGCACGAGTTCGAGCGTGACGGTCTCGTCCCAGCGCCCCGGAGGCGGCAGCACCAGCTTCATCCCGCTGGCCGGCGCGTTGGTCAGCGGCCCGCTGCCCGAGATGTGGAAGATCGGTGCCGCGAAGATCCCCGACGGTTGCGGGGCTTTCGCCGCCATGTCAGGTGAGACGCCTGCGGCCGCCATGCCGACGGCGCCCGCGGCGGTGTTGCAGAGCGCGAAGTGGATCCAGTTGCGATGGGTGTTGACAGCGCCCTTGGAACGCCCGGTCGTCCCGCTGGTGAACAGGATGATGGCCGGGTCGTCCTCGTCGATCGGGCGTCGTCGGCATGGCAACATCGGGCCCGTCCGGCGTGAGCCCCGCGGCGGCCGCAGTCTCCATCGGCACGAGCGGCGGCCAGGAGTCGAGCTGCTCGGGCGCCGGCAATTTCTCCAATAGTTCCAGGCGCCTCGCGTCGGCCAGTACGACAACGGGCTCGGTGAGCTCGATGCCGTGCGCCAGCTCCGGAGTGGTCCACCAGCCGTTGAAGTTGGACAGGATCGCCCCGAGCGCGAGCGTCGCCCAGTAGCACAGGATGTACTCGACAGTGTTGGCCGACGCCAGACCGACCCGGTCGCCCTTGCTGACCCCGTACTCGCGGGCCAGCGTGTCGGCCACGCGGGCGATGCGGGCCACCGCGTCGGCGTAGGTGATCTCCTCACCCTCGGGCGAGACCAGGAAGACCTTGTCGCCATGGTCGAGGCCGGCCCGCTCGATCACCTCACGCAGGTTGCGGGGGCGCTGGGCGAACACCTCGGCGGGTGCCCCGAGCACGTCCTCCACGACGATCTCGAAGGGCGCGCCGGGACCCATGAGTCGCTCACGCACCTCGGGAGCAACAGCGTCAGCACCTTTCCAGGTCAGGGTGACCGGCGCCGTCACCCCTTGTCCAGCTTCAGGACGCGGGCGGCGTTGCCGCGCAGGAACTTCGGCCATACCTCGTCCTTGAATCCCACCTTCGGCATGTCGGTCATGATGCGCTCCATCGACAGGCCCATCGGGTAGTAGCCGGCGTAGATGATCTTGTCGGCGCCGCGGCTGTTCGCGTAGTCGATGATCTTCTCGTCGTAGTGCTTGGGGGCGAACGCGCTCGTCGAGTAGTGCAGGCCCGGCCACTTCAGCATCAGCTTCACAGCAAGCTCGGTCCAGGGCTGGCACCCGTGGCGGGTGACGAAGGTGAGCTCCGGAAAGTCGTACATGACCTCGTCGATCAGCTCGACCTTCTGCGGGGCGAACTTCAGCCGCGGCCCGGGCACGCCGGCGCAGCAGAACACCGGGATGTCGAGCTCGCAGGCCTTCGCGTAGATCGGATAGGCCTTCTTGTCGTTGATGGCGACCTGCGGGAAGGTGCCCGCGGGAAACATCGTGACCGAGCGGATCCCGTACTTCTCGTAGTTCTTGACCATCGCCCGCAGCGCATCGACACCCTGGTTGGGATCGACGCCGAGGCTCGGGATGAAGCGGTCGGGATGCTGGCGCAGCGCGCGCTCGCCGTCGCCGCCCTCCTCGCCGACGCCGATCATGCCGAGCTCGATGTTGTACTTGTCCATCTGTTCGAGCGTGACCGAGATGGGGTCCTCGGTGCCGTGGTACTCGTGCGGCACGTCCTTGAACATGTACTGCGCCGGGAAGGAGAACTCGTTCTTGGACTCGGCGTCCTTGGTCTGACGCGTGATGAAGGCGTACGTCTCGGCGACATCACGCATCGGGAAGCCGATCATGGTGTCGATGATCGGGACGTTCGTGGGCATCGCCATGGAGAGCTCCTGGTATCAGCCGCGACCGAGCAGGTCACGGAAAGGCGTGTCGCGGTCGACCTGCTGCTCGCGGGGAAGGCCGAGAATGCGCTCGGCGAGCACGTTGCGCTGGATCTCGTCGGTGCCGCCGCCGATCTTGACGGTCCAGACGCTGTTGCGGGCGAACTGCCACTCGCCGTTGGACGGCGCGTCCTTGCCGGCGAGCATGCCGGCCGCACCCTCGATCTGCAGGCCCAGGTCCGCGGCGGCCGTCATGTACTGGCCGACGAGCAGTTTCATCACCGAGGCTTCCGGCCCTGGCGGCACTCCCTTGGACAGCGCCGTGCGGGCACGTAGCCCGAGGTAGCGCAGGACCGCTTCCCGGGTGATCACATCGGCAAGACCCTGCCGGATCACGGGATCGTCGCTACGGCCATTCTTGCGGGCAAGTTCGATGAGCGCCGGGATCTGGCCGCGGCTGCCTCCGCCGCCGATCATTGCCCGCTCGTTCGCCAGGGTGGTGCGGGCGACGTTCCATCCGTCACCGACCTCGCCGAGCACGTTCGCGTGCGGGATACGCACCTCGTCGAGGAAGACCTCGTTGAAGTGGTACGCGCCGCTCGCCTGGCGCAGCGGGCGCACGTCGATGCCCGGGGTGCGCATGTCGACGATGAAGTACGTGATGCCGCGGTGCTTGGGTACGTCAGGATCGGTTCGGGCGAGCAAGATCGCCCAATCGGCCGCGCGGGCGCTGGAGTTCCAGACCTTCTGCCCGTTCACGACCCACTCGTCGCCGTCACGGACGGCACGGGTGCGCAGCGACGCGAGGTCGGAGCCGGCGCCCGGCTCGCTGTAGAGCTGGCACCAGATTTCCTGACCGCTGATGATCTTCTCGAGGTGATCGGCCTGCTGCTGCTCGGTGCCGTGGGCCATCAGGGTCGGGCCGACCATGTTGATCGAGACCATCAACGGCCCGTTCGACACGGCGAAGCGGGCCTGCTCCTCGGCGAAGATCGCCGTCTGGATGGGCGTGCCGCCGCGGCCACCGAACTTCGTCGGCCAGGAGATGCCGGCCCAGCCGCCGCGGTACAGCTCCCCCTGCCAGGCGCGGGCGGCGTCGTGGCTCTCGCGCTCGATGATCCCGTACGCCTCGGGCGATTCCGCCGCCAGTCCGTGAGCCGCTACAGCCCGGCCCTGCGCCTCGAACGCCGGCGCGTGAGCTGATAGCCAGGCCCGAGCTTCCGCGCGGAACGCGGCCTCTTCGGCCGAGTCCGACAGCTGCAAACCGTCCTCCTTAGTTATAACCACGTTCTAGGTGATGCTAGCGCCACCGTTGACGCGAGGATGGGATGGGTCGATGCAACCTTCTGGTAGCGAAGTCCAGGCGCTGCTCGCGGAAGCTGCCGCGGCGATCGATGGTCCGGGCGGGGCTTCGCTGCCCGTCCAGCCGCTGGCGCCGGGCGAGTCCTTCGTCGCTGATTTCGTGCTCGCCGGAGGCGCCGTCGTGCGCGAGGGCTACGCGGCAGACCTGGCCACGTTCGCCGAACGTACCGGGCTCGGCGTGCTCAACACCTTCACAGCGAAGGGGATCTTCCGCTGGGACAGCCCGTATCACCTCGGTACCGGATGCCTGCAGGAACGCGACCTCGCGCTGGCCGGCGCCCGTCCTGACGCCGCGGTGCTCGTCGTCGGCGTCGACACCGACGAGTGCCCTCCCGCGCTGCTGCGCGGGGCGGGGATCGAGCAGACGGCTCCGGGGTGGCGCAGCGTGCCACCAAGCGGGCTGCTGGAGGCCGCCGGCCGGGTACGTCCGAGCTGGGGAGCGCCGCCGCAGACCCCGCCTCAACCGGAGCTGTTCCAGGTCCTCTGGGACATCGCCCAGCCCCTCTATGCGCTCGAAGGCGCGCCGCTGAACCCCGCGAGGGCCGCCTCCGACGTCGCGAGCGTGCTCGGCGCTGAAGGGATCGTGTGCGCCGAGCCGGGCCTGGCCGGTTGGTGGATCGGCCGTACGGTGCCGACGACCCGGCTGGGCAGCGTGGCGATCCCCGCGTCCGCGCGCGCCGGGGCGGCCGTGGCCCGCGCCTTTCTCATCGCCTCGAGCGGCGGCATGGCCCTGGCGGTGGTCGACGAGTCGCTGAGCCCTGCCGCATCGGCACTGATCGAGCGTGCCCGCCAGCAAGGGCTGTCGTTCGTCGTCGAGGTGTGGGGATCGTCCGGTGACATTGCCGACGCGGCGGATCACCGCGAGCGCGCCGCCGCCGCCCTGGCCGCCCCGGGCGTCACCATCCTCGAAGTCCCCATCGACTACTCGCCCACGCAGCGGCTTATCGCCGCCGCCGGCCCGCTGGTCGCCTGGGGCTGCACTGCGTAAGCCAGTCACCCGGCCGCAAACGATCCGGTGCCGGCGGAGGACCAGTGCGTTTTCAGTCGGGCAAACGATCCGGTGCCGGCGGAGGACCAGTGCGTTTTCAGTCGGGCAAACGATCCGGTGCCTCCTGGCGTGCATGCACCGGATCGTTTGCCCGTGAGAAAAGGGGCCGCCATCGGCAGGGAACCGGATTGTCTGCCGGAGGCGCGGGGCCCCGGGAAGGTGTCAGTCGACCAGCGCGCGCAGGTCTGCCTTGATGACCTTGCCGGCGAGATTGCGGGGCAAGGAATCCAGCAATTGCAGGCGTTCGGGCCACTTCTGGCGCATCAGCCCCTGCTCGGCCAGATGCGCGATCAACCCTTCCAGCGTCGGCGGATCGGACGGGTCGGCGGCGACAACGCAGGCGCAGGCCTGCTCGCCGAGCACCGGATGGGGCAGCCCGATGACGGCGACGTCAGCGACCCCGGGAGCGGTGATCATCCGATCCTCCACCTCGCGGGCGCTGAACGTCTCGCCCTTGCGGATGATCACGTCCTTGATGCGGCCGGTGATGGTGAGGTTGCCGGCGGCATCAAGCCTGCCGAGATCGCCGCTGCGCAGGAAGCCCGCGGCATCGAACGCGTCGGCATCCAAGGTGCAGTCCAGGTAGCCGCGCATGACCTGCGGGCCCTTGACGCGCACCTCACCGTCGACAATGCGCAACTCGACGCCGTCATTCGCTCGTCCTTCGGAACCGGCGAGCACGTCGTCAGGATCGTCGGGGCGAGTGCAGGTGAGGATCGGCGCCTCGGTCATGCCATAGGAGGAGTGCACCGGGCGCCCGAGTTCGCGGGCGATCAAGGCGAAGTGGCTGGGCGGCTTGGCTGCTCCCCCGCTGGTGTAGACGCGTACGTCCGGGAAGTAGGACGCCTCCGGATGGGCCCGCTGGGCGGCGATGTACATCGCGTGGTGCGCCGGGCCGGTACCGGCGATGGTGACGCGGTGGGTACGCAGCAACTCGCACACCGACTCGGGTTCGACGTACTCGGTGAAGACCAGCGTGGCGCCGCACAGCAGGCTGCAGGTGAACCAGACGGCGCAGCCGCCGATATGCGCGATGGGAAAGACCATGGCGATGCGGTCGTCTGGGGTGATGACCAGCCCGCTCGCCATCGCCGCGCCGCCGGCGCTCGCCGATACATCGGTGTGCATGGCGCCCTTGGGTTCGGCCGTCGTTCCTGAGGTGTAGAAGATCCACCGCACCTCGTCGTCGCGCTCCGGCGGCGGTCCGAGACTCGCCGGGTCACCGTCCGGCAGGTCGCCGTCGATGACCGTCACCGCAGCGCCGGTCTCCTTCGCCGCCGCCGTCGCCACCTCGACCAGGTCGATGTCGCGCCAACGCGGCGCCACCAGCAGGTGAGCCGCCCCGGTCTGGGCGAGGACGAACCCGATCTCCCGCCCGCGGTAGATCGGCAACACCGGGATCTGCACGGCGCCGAGCCGGCACAGCGCCGCCGTGAGGACAAGCGTCTCGATCCGCGTCGTCAGCTGCCAGACCACCCGCGTTCCCGGGCCGATCCCCAAATCCAGCAGGCCTGCCGCCGCGCGTTCGGCAGCGTCGTGAAACTGCTGGAACGTCAGCGACCTGCCGTGCTCGTCGGCGAGCATCTCCAGGTCCGGGGTCGCTGCCGCGCGGTCGGCCACCAGCGACCAGACGGTAGCCACGGGTGAAGCGATCAGCTGGCGCTGAAGCGCAGCCCGGGGTGGCGCGTCTCGAAGATCTCCTGAGCCATGATCGACGGCAGTTCCTCGGCCACCCAGCGCTTCTCGCCGGAGTGGACCGTCTTGCGCTCGGTCCAGCCCTTCATCCAGATGATCCGGTCATCGAGGCAGCGGATGACCTGGCCGGTGACGTACTGGGCGTCGTCGCTGGCGAGCCAGGCGGCCAGCGGGGAGCTGCCTGCCGGGTCCATCGGGTGGCACTCGTCGCCCCCGAGCACGTCCGGCTCGAAAGCGTCGCCCGCACCGGGGATCGACGCGGTGATGCGGGTAAGACCAGCCGGGCCGATCGCGTTGACGGTGACGCCCGATCTTGTAGAGCTCGAGGGCGAGCGTGAGCGTCAGGCCGACGATGGCGGCCTTCGCGGTGGCGTAGCTGGACTGGCCGAAGTTCCCACCAAGGCCCGCGCCGGACGTGGTGTTGATGATGCGGCCGGTGAAGGTCTTGCCGGCCTTGGCCTGCGCGCGCCAGTACTTCGCGGCGTGGTGAGAGACGTTCCAGGTGCCCTTCACGTGAACGCCCATCACGGCGTCGAAATCGCCCTCCGGCATGTTCCAGATCGCCGCGTCACGCACGATGCCGGCGTTGTTGATGACGATGTCGAGCTGGCCGAACGTGTCGACCGCCTGCTGGACGAGCTCGCCGCCCTGCTGGTGGTCGGAAACGTCGGCGAAATTCGCTGACGGCCACCCCACTGGCCTTCTCGATCAGCGCGACGGTGTCGTCGGCCGCGCGCCCGGCGCCCTCACCCCGTACCGAACCGCCGAGGTCGTTCACCACCACCTTGGCGCCCTGCCGCGCCAGCTCCATCGCGTGGCCGCGGCCGATGCCGTGCCCGGCTCCCGTGACGATGGCGACCTTGCCGTCGAGCAGTCCCATCCGCTAACCTACCTTCGCGAACGCAGTGTGAGCGGAAAACGATCAAGTTCTACATATTGTCTACCATTGCTCGCGGCCGACGCAGGCGGCATGTGCGAGAGGAGTCCCTGGTGCACAGCGAGTTCCCGCCCGAGTCCCCGGCAGATTTCCCGGCGATTTCCCGGCAGAGGTCCCGCCGACGATTCCGGCCGCCGTCGAGCGGGCCGCCCGGCTGTGGCCCGACGACGAGGCCCTCGTCGACGGCGACATCCGCTTCTCGTTCAGCCAGCTCGCCGAACGCATCGACGAAGCAGCGCGCGCGTTCGTCGCCGTCGGGGCTGCAGCCCGGTGACCGGGCCGCGATCTGGGCGCCGAACAGCGCGCGCTGGATCATCGCCGCGTTCGGGATCTATCGGCGGGTGGCGTGCTCGTGCCGATCAACAGCCGCTTCAAGGCGGCCGAGGCCGCACACGTGCTCAACACGTCCGCGGCGCGATTCCTGTTCACCGTCACCGACTTCCTCGGCACCGACTACGTCGCCGAGCTGAGGAACAAGCGGTGCGACGTCGCTCGAGGAAATCATCATGCTCGCCGGGCCGGATCGTGCCGGCGCGACGGGCTTCGCCGCCTTCCTGGCCCGCGCCGATCAGGCGACGCCCGCTCGAGGTGGAGGTCGACGGTCGGACGGCGCTCACCCGGATGACCTGTCGGACATCATCTTCACCTCGGGCACCACGGGAACGCCCAAGGGTGCGATGCTCCGCCACGGCGCCAGCGTGCGGACGTACACGGCCTGGTCCGACGTCGTCGGGCTGCGCGCGGCGACCGCTACCTCATCGCGTACCCGCTCTTCCACACCGCGGGGCTCAAGTCGGGTGTGCTGGCGTGCTGCTTGACCGGCACGATCATCGTCCCGCATCCGGTGTTCGACGCGCCGTCGGTCATGCGCGCCATGCCAGAGGAGCACGTCACCATGCTTCCCGGACCGCCCGCCATCTTCCAGACCATCCTCAACGCCGACCTCGACGGACTACGACTCCAGTTCGCTGCGCCTCGCGGTCACCGGTGCCGCGGCCGTGCCGGTCGAGCTGGTCGACCGCATGCGAAGCAGCTCAGGTTCGCCTCGGTCGTCACCGGCTACGGGCTCACCGAAACCACCGGCACCGCGACGCATGTGCCGGCACGACGACGATCCCGAGATCATCGCGCACGACATGCGGGCGCGCCATCCCGGGCGTCGAGATGAAGATCGTCGACGCCGCGGCGAACAGCTTCCGACCGGGCGAGCCGGGCGAGATCGCTGGTGCGCGGCTACCAGGTGATGATCGGATACTTCGACAACCCGGCCGCGACCGCCGCGACCATCGACGCCGACGGCTGGCTGCACACCGGCGACGTGGGGTACGTCGACGAGGCCGACAACGTGACCATCACCGACCGCATCAAGGACATGTTCATCGTCGGCGGCTTCAACGCCTACCCGGTCGGAGATCGAGAACGTGATGCTGGACCATCCCGACGTCGCGCAGGTCGCCGTCGTGGGCGTGCCCGACGAGCGCATGGGCGAGGTGGGGATGGCGTTCGTCGTGCCGCGCCCGGCCACGTGGCTGGATCCCGATGCCTTCGTGTCCTGGTGCCGCGAGCACATGGCCAACTACAAGGTGCCGCGCGCGGTTCGCGTCGTCGATGCGCTACCGCTGAACGCGAGCGGCAAGGTGCTCAAGTTCGAGCTGCGCGCGATGGCGAGCGGCTGAGCCCCCAGTCGGCGAGGGCGAGCAGGTCGCGGTGCAGCACCTTGCCGGCCTCGTTACGCGGCAGCTCGGCCACGGCGACGAAGCGCGCCGGAATCTTGAACGGCGCCAGCCGTTCACGGGCGGCGGCGGCGAGAGCCTCGCCGTCCAGCTGAGCCGCGGGATCGGATGGCACCACGAACGCCCACGGCACCTCGCCGAGACGTTCGTCCGGCGCCGCGACGACCGCGACGTCCGCCACCGCCGGGTCGAGCCGCAGGACCTCCTCGACCTCGCCGGGGAAGACCTTCAGCCCGCCCCGGTTGATCATGTCGGAGACGCGGCCCTCGATCCAGAGGAAGCCCTCCGGATCGAGGCGGGCGACGTCGCCGGTGCGAAACCAGCCGTCGGGCAGTACCCGGTCTGCGAGCGGCCCACCGTCGGCGTAGCCGGCTGACGTCGCGGGGGTACGGACGTGCAACTCCCCCGACGTCTCCTCGATTCGCACGTCGACACCCTCGTGCGGCCGGCCGATCGAACCCAGCTTCGACTCGCCGTACGCGCGGGCATCGGCGGCATTCCAGCCGACGATCTCACCGCCGATCTCGGTCTGGCCATAGCAGTTCAGGACCGTCACCCCGAACTTGTCGCGAAAGCGCCGCGCCTGCAGCGGCGAGAGCGGGGCGCTGATGCTGCGGACGTACTTCAGCGGGACGAGCGTCGTCACCTCGGGGGTGTCGCACAGCATCGTCATGGCGGCCGGCGGCAGCACGGTCGAACGCAACTGGAAACGGTCGACGAGCCCGGCGAACACCACCGGATCGAAGCGCTCCATCATGATCGCGGCAGCGCCGACCCGGAACGCGAAGAGCACGTTGTAGATCCCGGCCGACAGCGCCATCGACGTCGGGATCAGGTTGGGCATCGGGGCCTTGCGCGCGGCGACCGTGTCGCTGCCGGCGCCGAGCAGCTTCTTCAGCACCGGCTCGAGCAGCTTCAGAAAACCGCTGTGGCGCAGCAGGACCGGCCTCGGGCGGCCGGTCGTGCCGGACGTCCACTGCACCAAAGCGATGTCGCCCTCGTGGGCCGGGACGTCGAGCGCCGGAGCCGACGGCGGGGTCCAGGACAGCTCGCCCGCGAGCACCACGGGAACGCTCACATCAGCCGGTGCCTGCCGGGCGATGAGCACCGCCGGCCGCGTCGCCGAGAGGTAATGCGCGAGCTCGGTGGGCGTGACCCGCGGGTTGATCGGCACGTAGACCGCGCCCGCGTACCAGGCGCCGAACATGGCCGCGACGACCTCGGGCCCGTTCTCCAGCATGACCGCGACGGGCTGTCCCGGCCGCACGCCCGCTGCCGTCAGCGTGGCCGCGAGCTCCATCGCCGAAGCGCGCAAGGCCGCCCGCGAGACCTCGCGCTCCCCGGAGTAGACGGCGATCGTCTCGCCGTCACCGGGACGCTCCTCGAGCAGGCCGAGCAGGCCGGCCATCAGCGTGGACCCGGTCCGGTGCCGGCGGCCTTCTGCGCATCGAGCGGCAACCACTCGGCTTCCCGCTTGGCCGCGAACGCCTGCGGCCCCTCCTCCTGATCCGGATGACCCCACATCGAGACCAGATCGCCTGCCCCCTCGCGGCAGGCGTCGGTGAGCCCCATCTCCAGGGCCCCCCAGAGCGCCCGCTTGGACGCCAGCATGGCGGCCGGCGAGTTGCGCGCGATCTTCTCCGCGAGGATTTGCGCTTCCTCGCGCAAACGCTCCGGCGGGTCGATCACCTGCGAGATCATGCCGAGCTGATACGCCCGAGCCGCCGACATCCGCTCGTGACGACCGACTAGCGCCATCCGCATCACGGCCTCGAACGGCATCTTGCGCATCAGGCCGATCGCCTCCATGGCGACCACCTGCCCGACCGACACATGCGGGTCGAAGAACTGGGCGTCGGAGGCGGCGATGACGATGTCGGCATCCGCCACCCAGTGGAAAGCCCCGCCCGCACACAGGCCGTTCACGGCCGTGATGACCGGCTTGGCGACCCGCTGATGCCAGGAGGTGAAGTGCAGATCAAAGGTCGACGCCGACTCCCGGTAGCGCTCCATCCCGAGCCCGTCGCTCGCGAGCTCCGCGACGTCGACCCCGGTCTGGAACGCCCGCCCCTCGCCGGTGTGCACGATGACGCGCACCTGCGGATCGCGGTCGAGCTCGATCCAGGCCTCGGCGAACTCATCGCGCATCAGCGCGTTCATCGCGTTCAACGCCTCGGGGCGGTTGTTGATGAGCCATCCGACGCCGCCCTGGCGTTCCAGCTTCAGCGTCTCGTACGTCCCGTAACCGTCGCTCATCGTGCGTCCATCCCTCTCCTAGCCACCCGCAGCCGCCTTCCGGTAAGAGGCGGTCAGCCCCAGCTCGAGCGCGTCCCAGAGCGCTCGTTTGCGCCGTGCCAGCTCGGCCGGCTCGTGATCGGCGATGCTCTCGGCGAGCGCCTGGGCCCGCTCGCGCAGCCCCTCCGGCGGATCGACCACCTCAGAAAGCATCCCGATCTCGTACGCCCGCTGCGCCGACAACCGCTCGTGACGTCCGATCAGCGCCATCCGCAGCACCGGCTCGAACGCGATCTTGCGCGCCAGCCCGATCGTCTCGTACGCACTCACCTGGCCGATCGAGACGTGCGGGTCGAGAAAGCTCGCGTTCGAGGAGGCGATGACGATGTCGGCGTCGGCGATGAAGTGCAGCCCACCCCCGGCGCAGACCCCGTTCACGGCGGCGATGACGGGCTTGCTGACCCCGTTGTGCCAGGCGGTCAGCCGAAGCTCGGCGCGCTTGGTGCGGCGGGACTGCTCCCGCAGCGCGTCGGGCTGGCGAGCGAGCTGCACCACGTCCAGCCCGGTCTGAAACGCGCGCCCCTCACCGGTGTTGACGATGACCCGCACGGCCGGATCGGCGTCGAGTTCGAGCCACGCCGTCTCCAGCTCGGCCAGCATCGTCGCGTCCATGGCGTTGGCCGCGTCAGGACGGTTGAACACCAGCCATCCCACCGGCCCCGAGCGTGACACCTGCACCGTCCGAAACGACGTGGAAAGCGCCATCAGCTGCGGGGAACTTCGCGCCAGGGCCTGCCGTGCCAGGGGTCAGGCTCGCGAGGCAGGCCGAGCACGCGCTCGGCGAGAATGTTCTTGTTGACCTCGGTGGTGCCGCCTTCGATGGTGTTCGCCCGGCTGCGCAGCATGCCGCGCACCTCGTAGGGCAGCGCGTCGGGATAGCCGGCCTCGCGGTCGGCCACCCAGCCGGTCGCGTACGCGCCAAGTAGATCGGTCGCCAGCATCTGGGTGCGCTGGTTCAGCGACCCCGACGCCACCTTGCCCACCGAGCTCTCCGCGCCCGGCGCCCGCCCGGCGCGTAACGACGCTCGCACGCGCAAGTTCGTCCAGCCGCGGATGGCGTCCTCGCAGTAGAGCATCATCAGCTCCTGGCGCACGACCGGATCGTCCCAGCCGCCGGGACGCCCGGACGCGCTGACCCGGCGGGCCAGCGCCATGAGGCTCGCGACGCCCCCGCCGCCGATGCGGTCGACCCCGCCCGAGCCCGAGCCGGAGACCATCTGGCGCTCACCGGACAGCGTGGCCCCCGCCACCCGCCAGCCGTCGTTGACGCCGCCGACGCGCTGCGTGTCGGGGATGCGCGCGCCGTCGAGGAAGACCTCGCAGAAGTCGACCTCACCGGTGATGTGGCGCAGCGGCCGGATGTCGACGCCGGGCTGGTGAAGGTCGATCAGGAAGTACGTGAGGCCGTTTCGCTTGGGCACATCGGGGTCGGTGCGCGCGAGCAGGACCGCGTAGTCCGCCGCAAAACCCCATGTGGTCCAGACCTTTTGGCCGGTGACGACCCACTCGTCGCCGTCCAGAACCGCCCGCGTCGCCAGCGAGGCGAGGTCGGAGCCCGCGCCCGGCTCGCTGAACAGCTGGCACCAGATCTCCTCGGCGCGCACGATCGGTGGAAGGAAGCGCAGCCGCTGATCCTCCGTGCCGTACGCGAAGAGCGCGGGCGCGGCGTTGTGAATGCCGAGCGGGTTGAGCCGGCCCAGGTTGTACGGCCGTAGCTCGGCCTCGATCAGCCGTGCTGACGCGCCCGGGAGGTCGAGTCCCTCGTACGCGACCGGCCAGGTCGGGGCGACTAGGCCGGAGCAGCCGAATACCGGATACCAGGCCTCGTAATCGGCACGCGAACGCACCGCGCGAATCGCCCGGGTCCCGCCCGCCGCCGCTTCCCGCCACGCTGCCGGCACGTACTGCGCGATCCACGCCCGCACGGCAGCGACGAGCTCGTCGCGGGGGGTCTCGGCGGTGACCGCCAGCCGCGACCCGCTCACCGTCCCTCGAATCGGGCCGGTCGCTTGCCGGCGAAGGCCGCCATGCCCTCACGGAAGTCCTCGCTGCGCGACGACAGCTCCATCGCGAACGCCTCGTTGCGCAAGGCCTCGTCCAGCGACGCCGTGCGCCCGGTGGCGATCAGCCACTTGGCGAGCCCGACCGCGACGGTCGCCGCCTTCGCGAGCCGGTCGATGACGCTCGCCGGCTGCCGCGTCGAGTTCGGCCGCTCGCACCGCCTGGTCGATGAGCCGCCAGTCGGCCGCCTCGCGCCCGCTCAACGACCCGACCGAGCAGGACCATCTGGCGCGCCCGCACCTCGCCGACCCGGCGCGGCAGCATCCACGTCGCCCCGCTGTCGGGCGTGAAGCCGCGCTCGCAGAACGGCGCCCAGAACCGCGCGTCGGCGGCGGCGATGGTGAAGTCCGCCGCCAGCGCCATGGCGAGCCCGATGCCTGCCGCCCAGCCCTGAACCGCGCACACCACCGGGGTCTGGACGGTGGCCAGCAGCGGAATCAGCCGGTGGGCCTGCGACGGCAGCCGGCGCTGGATGCTGCCGACGCGCGGCCGCTTTCCGCCGCCCGGGGCGTTCCGGGCGACGATGTCGGCGCCGCAGCAGAAGTGCTCCCCCTCGCCGGCGAGCACGATGACCCGCACCGCCTCGTCGCGTCCCGCGCGTCGACCGCGTCGATCAGCCCGCGTCATCATGGTGTCGTCGATCGCGTTGCGCTTCTCCGGGCGGGCCAGGGTGCAGCCGCAGCACCGCCCTCGTCGAGCCCCATGTCGAGCCCGGGGACCGGATCGTACGCGCTGCATCGCGCTCACTGTCGCGAAACCTTTCGCTGATGGCGTCGAGCGCGCCGCTGCAGATCGGTGCCGCGCCGCCGGGCGGGTCGGGCAGGCGCACCGGCCCGTGCTCCCGGCTCGGGAGCAGGACCGTGGCATGGCCCGGGCGTGGTCACGACGCCGCGCTGGTTGACGGCCCGCATCTCGAGGTCGACCGCCGGCCGGTCGCCCTCGGCCAGGTACCGCGCGGGTGACCTCGCCCCGAGTCCACTGCGTGTCGCCCACGTAGTTGAACGCCCGGAACTCGCAGTCGAGCTTCCACAGCCAGGCGTCGTCACCCATCCAGTCCGTGCACAGCGTGGATCAGCCAGGTCTCGCGCATCCGGCCGTAGTCGATAGGTGGTGGGATTGCCCGGCGCGCTGGGCGAACTCGGGGTCCCAGTGCACCCGCTGCATCACGTCGGGCATGTTCTAGTCGTCGCGGTGGAAGAAGCGCGGGATGCGCGGCGCGCTCGCGGCGCCGAGGCGCAGCGGCTTGACGCCGTACAGCCCCATGCCCATGCCGACGTGCCAGCAGATCATGTCGGTCACGGTGAGCGGGCCCTTCACCATCGGCCCGACGGCGTCGCCCTCGCTGACGTCCTCCCACCACCGCGGCTCGGCCGCCGCGCGGTCGCTTCGCCGCGTACTGCGCCTCGATCTCCGTCGATCTCCTCGTCGGTGTAGGCTCGCGGCTCGACCTGGCGTCGTACTTGCCGCGCTCGCGGGCCTTTGCCGCGCTCGGTGCGGACCATCAGCCGGTACTGGCCGGAGAGCAGGGTCCCGTCGTCGTCGCGGAACACCTGGCCGGTCCACTCGTGGACGGCGCGCTCGGCGAACTCGCTGGCCTTGTCGAGCACGCCGACGAGCGCGTTGCGGCGCCAGATCCGCTGGTCGGGACGCAGCGGCGCCCACCATTCGCGGGCGCTCGCCGAGTAGAACGCGTGCACGCCGCGCAGCGGATCGCCCTTCATGAGCGCGCGGTGCTCTGCTGGCACCCGCGTGACCTCGTCCTCGCCGATCAGCGTGTCGCCGCCGACGAGCAGCGGCGGCGCGAGCGGCCCCTCCCAGCGCGTCTTCGTGGCGTAGTCGGGCTCGCACCAGAGCGGGTTGTCGTCGCCGTACGCCTCGGCCATGTTGCGGAACGCGTCGATGCCCGGCCGGCGATAGTGCGGCGGCTGAGGATGCGGCTCGGGAATGCCGATGCGCGAGCGCAGGATCGCGACCGCTTCGTCAGTGATCGCCGCCGGGGACGCGGCAGGTGTGGTCGTCATGCTGAGGGCCGCACGAGATCGCGGGCAGCGAGCAGGGCGACGACGGCATCGCCCTGGCGCGCCATCATCGCCCGGCATTCACGCTCGGCCAGGCCCCCGTCGCGGGCCCGCACCGCCTTCGTGATGGCGGTCATTCCGCGCTTCTGATGTGCCATCGAGCCCGGAACCGCGTCGAAGAAATTGCCCGGGACGATGTTGCCCAGCAGCCGCGAGAGCGAGGCGAGCCGCGGCGAGGCAGCCATCGCGAACAGCTGGCGCAGGTAGTCGTTGTTCGCGACCCGGAACGACTCGGGATCGGTCGCCGCCTTCAACCGCCGATGGGCCGCCACCAGCCCGGCGACGGCCTCGTCGCCGGCCCGTTCGGTGGCGCGTTGCGCTGTCAGCCCGAAGATGAGCCCGAAGACGTCGTAATGATCATGGACGGCGGCCTCGTCCAGCCCGTGCACGAACGCCCCGCGGTGCGGCTCGATCATCAGCCAGCCTTCGCGGTCCAGGGCGATGACAGCCTCCCGCACCGGGATGCGGCTGACCCCGAGTTCGGCGGCGATCTCGTCCTGGCGCAGGTGGTCGCCCTGCTTGAGCACGCCTTCGAAGATCAGCCGGCGAATGTGCTCGGCGACGAGGTCGCCGCTGCTGCGCCGACGGCCGCGGCTGGAGGAATCGACATCCGCGACCGGCAGCGTGGTCACGGCCGATGCGGCGCGAGGGGCACGGGCCATCAGGCCGCTCCCGCCGTCAGCAGCGGCAGTCCCTGGACACCTCGGACGTTGCTGGTCACATGGCGGATCGCGCGCGACTCCTCGACCGCGAAGTTCGGCCAGCGAGCAAGGATCTCTTCGAAAGCGATGCGGATTTCCAGCCGGGCGAGGTGGGCGCCGAGGCAGCGGTGAATGCCGTAGCCGAAGAACATCGTCGACGGATCCGCCTCCCGGCGCAGGTCGAATCGGTCGGGGTCGGCGTAGGCGCGCTCGTCCCGCGTCGCCGAGCCGGTGATCAGCATGACCCGCTCGCCGGCGGGGATCGTGACGCCGTGCAGGGTCACGTCGGTAGTCGTGGTGCGCCCCTGCAGCTGTGACGGCGGATCGAAGCGCAGGATCTCCTCGGCAGCGGCGGCCGACAGGGAGGGATCGGCGGCCAGCCGGGCCTTCTCGTCCGGGAAGTTCGTCAAGGCGATGCAGCCGTTGGGGATGCCCTTCGCGACGGTCTCGTGCCCGGCGAAACCGAGCTCGAGGAAGCGGAAGGCGGCCTCCTCGTCGGACATGCGCCGCGTGGCGCCGTCCTCGTCGTCGATGACCTCGGTCTCGAGCAGGATGTTGATGATGTCGTCAATCGGCTTGTTCCGCCGCTCCTGGATCAGCCCGAGGTAGAGCTCGAAAAGGCTCGCGCTACCCCCGATCACCTCATCGAGATCGACCTCGTCGCCGCGCTGGGAAACCCGGTCGCTCTGGACATGAATGTCGTTGCGCAGCTCGCGGGGGATGTTCAGCAGTTCGCTGATGACATCGAGCGGCAGCT
This sequence comes from uncultured Actinomycetota bacterium, assembly GCA_963765845.1. GTDB lineage: Bacteria > Actinomycetota > Actinomycetes > Frankiales > Frankiaceae > DATAZK01. Next base: position 211,501 of record CAVXYJ010000005.1, on the reverse strand, counting down.
GCACCGCGAACGCTTCGGCGACGTCGAACTCGTCCTGGCCGCGGAAGCCGTCCAGCAGCTCGCCGCAGCGCAAGCGGATGTAGGGCTCCAGCTCCATGATCCGGCGAGGCGTGAAGACCTTGCCGATGATCTTGCGGTGCCAGCGGTGCTCCGGCGGGTCCTTCACGATGAGGAACGGGCTGTCCTTCTCCGTCCCTTCGATGGTGACCCCGCCCGCGCTGGAGAAGCGCTCCCAGTCGTTGTGGGCGGCCAGCACGTCGGTAAAGCGTGCCAGCGCCCAGAACTTCAGCGACTCGTTGTGGTAGACCGGCTGCTCGTCGCGAAGCCGGCGATAGGTGGGATAGGGATCGCAAAAGGTCTCATAGTCATACGGGTTGAACTCGAGCATGCGACGCCCGCTCCTTCGCTGCGGCTACCGAAGGCCATAATGTATATACCTCCGGTCCGCGTCTCAGGCCGGCAGGACCAAGCCCGCCGCATTGTCACGGAGCACGACCTGCTGCTCGGCCTCGGTGTAGCCATCGCGCTCGAGATCCTTGACGAACGCCAGCGGTTCGGAAAGACCCTCGGTGTGCGGCCAGTCCGAGCCCAGCATGATCCGGTCGACACCGATCAGGTCCTTCAGGCCGGCCAGGTCGTCCTCGTAGAACGGTGCCACCCAGACGTGACGGCGGAAGACGTCGTGCGGGTGCTCCGGGTAGTGCCCAGGAGCCTGGCCGGCGTGCTTGCCCATCGTCTTGAACAGCTGGGCGACCCACTGCGAGCCACTCTCGATGGTCGCCACGCGCAGGCCCGGGTGACGGGTGAAGACGCCCCCGGCGATCAGCGCGGCCAGCGTGTCGGCGATCGGGACGGCTGAGATCAGCGCCCGCATGACCGTGCTGCCGTGGGCGTTGAGCTGCGCGTCCTCACCCCACATCGGCAAGATCTCGCTGTAGGCGGTGTCCCCCGAGTGGTAGGCGAGTGTGATGCCCGACTCCTCCAGCGCCGACCAGAACGGCTCGAACATGGGATCGGCCGGCGAGCGGTAGCCCAGCTCGGTCTTCACGGGACCGGCCTGCATGACGGCGACGCGAGCGCCGCGCGAAGCCGCCCACTGCAGCTCGGCGACAGCGTTGGCCGGGTCGATGAGCGACAGGTACGCGGCGGCGAAGATGCGCTCCTGGTAGTGGAATCCCCAGTCCTCGTCCACCCAGCGGTTGAACGCCCGGAATGCCGCCGCGGCAGCGGGCAGGTCGTTCTTCAGCGACTGTTCCATCCCGACGCCGAGGGTCGGGAAGAAGAACGCGCCGTCGAGGCGCTGCTCGTCCATCACGCGCAGGCGCGCGTCGCGGTCGCGGTACTCCGGCCGGATCGGCTCGAGGTCGCCGAACAGCTCCACCACGCTCGCTCCCGACTCGTTCTTGCCCCGGAAGTAGTCCTCCAGGCTGCCCGGCGCCGAGAGCCGGTCGAACGTCGGGTTGGCCAGGAAACGGTTGAGCTTGCCGCCGACGAGCAGGCGGGTCTTGCCGTCGATCGTGACCCACTGCATGCACCGCTTGGCGAACGCCGGCTCGATATGGCGGGTGAAGGCGTCAAGAGCCTCGTAGTAGTGGTTGTCAGCATCGAAACCGCGCAGCTCTGCGCTCATGGCCACCTCGATTGTTTGCGGCGGGCGAACAGGTCTGAAAACGAGTATGCCGTTCTCGTTCTTACGTGACGGCAGGAATCACGACGCTCTCGATGAGGCGCAGGCTCTCCCAGGCCACCGCCGGCGGGATCCCGCCCATCATCGGGTGCAGGGTCGCGCTGGCCAACGGGCCGCCGGCCTGCAGCTCATCGATCAGCTGCTGCGGGGTGATGACCCGGTACTGGCCGGTCGCGCGCAGCTGCTCGATGTCCTCGAACGGGGTGTAGCCACCCTCGGCGCCGATCCCGGCCTCGACCATCCACTTCCCGTAGGAGTTGGCCTCGTGCAACGCGTGGGGGCCGATCAGCTCCCAGCCGCGGTCGACGTCCTCGGTGACGTGGAAAAAGCTCGTGTCGCCGCCGAGGTAGGGACCGGGGTCGTCGCGTCCGAACTCGATGACCGCGGCCCGGTAGTGCTCCCAGATCTCCTCCCCGGACGGCATGAAGCCGGTGCCCAGGCGGGCCGCCCGGCGAGCGGCGAGCTCGGAGCTGCCGCCGAGCTGCAGCGGCGGGCCTCCCGGGGTGAAGGGCGCCGGGGTCACCTGCACGGTGCGTCCGCGGTACTCGAACGGCTCGCCGGTGAACGCGGCCTGGAGGGTCTGCAGCAGCTCGGTGGTGTGGGCGACGCGGTCTCGCAGCGGCGTCCCGAACATCTCGAACTCGTGCTGCACATACCCGTTGGTGACGACGAGGTCGAGCCGGCCTCCGGAGATCGCATCGATCACCGCCGCGTCCTCGGCGACCTTCAACGGATCGTGGAAGGACGCCACCAGGGCCGCTACCAGGATGCGCAGGTTCTTGGTGCGGGCGGCGACGGCCGCCGCGAACGGCAACGCACTCGGCAGGTAGCCGTCGGGCGAGCCGTGGTGCTCGGAGAGGATGACCATGAGAAAGCCGTGGCGATCGGCGAACTCGGTCATCTCGAGGGCTGCCGCGTAGCGCTCGGCTATCGAGACGCCCGCGAAGTCGGGGTTGCGCAGGTCGAACCGCATCGTAAAGAAGGCCACGCACGGCAGTGTGCCGTGCGGCCGAGTCTGGCTACGCTTCGGGTATGGCTCGTGAGGTGGCTGCTCCCCAGGCGGTCGAGAGCATGACCGACCGTCAGCTGCAGCGGCGGGCGGCTCTGCTGGACGCCGTCATGGACCTGGCTCTCGAGCGCGGCATCGACAACGTGCAGATGAAGCTGGTGGCGGAGCGCTCCGGCGTCGCACTCGGCACGACATATCGCTACTTCGCGTCCAAGGAGCATCTCCTGGCGTCGGCACTGGTCGAATGGCACGCCCGGCTCACCGACCGGATTCTCGCCGAGCCTGCCCGCTACCTCGGCGACGACCAGCGGGTCAATCGGGTGGTCGACTTCATGCACCGCGGCATGCGCGGCTTCCAGCGCTACCCGAGCTACGCCGACCTGATGGTGTATGTGGCCGGCTCACGCGATCCGTATGCCAGCGAGGCGATGCACGCCATGTCCGTCCGCACCGACCGGGTGCTGCGGCTGTTCCTCGGCCCGGAACCGGATCAGGAGCTGTTCGAGACCGTCAGCTTCGTCATCGGTTCGGTCTGGCTGAACGCGATCATTACGTGGCGGGCCGGCCGGGACTCCCCCGAAGGCGCGTTTCGCAAGATAGAGAACGGCGTCCGGATGGCCTGCACCGGCTTCCTGGACATGCTCGACGCGCCGATTCTGCCCACACCTGCCGTCGGCCTCGCCTGACCCCCGGGTAGCCTGACCGCGCCCCGGCCGTTCAGCCGTTGTACCTAGGGATCCCGCATGAAGACTCGCGCCGCCGTCCTCCACGAGCACAACGCCCCCTGGAAGATCGAGACGATCGACCTCGATCCCCCCCAGGCCGGCGAGGTTCTCGTCAAGCTGGTAGCCACCGGCCTGTGCCACTCCGACGAGCACGCGGTCACCGGAGACATGCCCACTGGCTTACCGATCATCGGCGGTCACGAGGGCGCCGGCCGGGTCGAGGCGATCGGCCCCGGCGTCAGCGAGCTCGCGGTGGGCGACAGCGTGGTGTTCAGCTTCCTGCCGAGCTGCGGGCGCTGCCCGTCGTGCGCGGCCGGCCAGCAGAACCTGTGCGACCTGGGCGCCTACCTCGGCGGTTTCCAGATCTCCGACGGCACCGCTCGTCACCACCTGAACGGCCAGGACATCCACACCATGTGCCTGCTCGGCACGTTCGCCGAGCACACCGTGGTGAACGTCGCCTCGGCGGTGAAGATCGATTCGGACATCCCGCTCGAGAAGGCCTGCCTGCTCGGGTGCGGGGTCACCACAGGCTGGGGCTCAGCCGTCTACGCGGGTGAAGTCGGCCCGGGCGACGCCGTGGCGGTGGTGGGGGTCGGGGGCCTCGGCTCCAGCGCCGTGCAGGGCGCGCGGCTGGCCGGCGCAGAGAAGATCTTCGCGATCGACCCGGTCGCCTTCAAGCGCGACAGCGCCAAGGCGTTCGGCGCCACCCACACCGCGGCCAGCGTCGCCGAGGCCGTCGAGCTCATCCGTGACGCTACCGCCGGCCGGATGTGCAACCAGGTGATCTCGACGACGAGCGTCGGCCACGGCTCCGAGGTCGCGGGGCTGCTCAGCCTGGCCGCCAAGCGCGGCAAGGTCGTCATCACCAACATCCACCCGTGGACGGAGATGGAGGTGACCGCCAACTTCTTTGAGCTGACGCTCTGGGAGAAGCAGCTCATCGGCTCCATCTTCGGTTCGGCCAACCCGCGCTACGACATCCCGCAGCTCGCCCGGCTGTATCGGGGCGGGCAGCTCGACCTCGATGGCATGGTCACGCGCACGTACTCGCTGGACGAGCTGAACCAGGGCTACCAGGACATGCGGGACGGCAAGAACATCCGGGGCGTCGTCCTGTTCGACTAAGGCCGACGGCAAGCCGGCGCCGGCCAAAACCTGGTTCTGGTCGTTATCAGCCCCGTTTAGCGACCAGAACGTGGTTTTGGCCAAGCGGCGCGGCGAGGCGCGGGGCGGCGCGTCAGTACGCTCGGCGACGATGCTCGAGCCCAGTGACACCACCGGTAGGCGCCGCCGCACCGACGGCGAGCTCACGGCCAAGCGCGTCCTGGACGCGGCGAGCGAATGCATCCTGCAGCTGGGCTACTACCAGGCCAGCTCGAACGAGATCGCCCGGCGCGCCGGGGTCACCTGGGGCGTCATCCAGCACCAGTTCGGCACCCGGGAGGGCCTGCTGCTCGCGGTGCTGAACGACCGGTGGGCAACGATGGAAGCGCACCTGGCCAGCGCCGACGTGACCGGACAGACCCTGCAGGAGCGGCTCACCCGGGTGTTCGACGTGCTCGCGGCGCACTACGGCACCCCCGAGCATCTGGTCCAGCTGCAGATCATCCTCGATCTGAGCCACAATCCCAAGACCTCAGCGCAGGCCCGGCGTGCCGTCGCCGCGCACGGTGCGGAACTCACCCGGGCCTGGCAGCCACTGTTCGAGGGTGCCCTCGGCGAGGCTGCGCGGGAGACGGACCTCGTCCGCTACGCCTTCCTCACGCTGCGGGGCTACCTGCAGGGCGGCATCATCTCGGCCCACATCGCCGACACGGCCGATGACACGGTGCCGCGCCGGCTGCTCATCCAGGGAGTCGCAGCCGCAATCGCGGCCGAGGCGGGGCGGCGGGGAATCGAGATCAGCTAGCGCGCACGACCGTGCTGGCCCAGAGCCCCAGCCGGTCCCAAAGATCGGTGCGGTTGGGCGCGACGTTGTGGTTGTGACCCGAGCCGGCCAGCTCGAACAGGGAGATGTCGGGACAGCTGGCGAGGGCGTCGCCGGTCGCCCGCGCGTTGCCGGTGATGTCGCGTTCGCCGTAGCCGACGAAGACCGGGACGTCGATGAGCTTCACGGCGGGCGCCGTGCATTTGAGCATCGATCCCAGCCCGCAGACCGCCAGCATGTGCGACGCGCACCGGTCCAGCGCCGCAAGGGCTTGCTCGGGGACGGGCATCCCGGCGAGCAGGAAGTCCGAACGTGCCGTGCTGCCCTTGGGACGCGGGATACCGAAGCGGGCCTTCGCCAGGTCGACGAGGCGGGCGACGATCGCATCCTGATCGCCGACGATGGCGCGTTCCTCGTCGGACAGGTAGCCCGCGAGGGCGGTGAGCTCGTAGTGGTCGCTGTGGGCGTAGCCGAGCAGACCCAGCCCGGCGAACGGGCGCTGGCGCGCCTGGACGGTGACCGTCAGCATGCCGCCCATGGAATGGCCGACGCCGATGGGGATTCCGCCGAGGCGGCGGTCCAGTTCGAAGACCGCAGCGGCATCGGCGTCGGCGACGACGTCGGGGGTGAGCGTCCACGGATCCTGCGGCGGCGGGCTGTCCCCGACACCGGGATGGTCGAGCGCGACGACCACGAATCCTTGCGCCGCCAGGTGCTCGGCCATGCTGTAGCCGGGGGCGTCGAGGTCGAAGTAGCGCCGCGACATCCCGCCGCCAGGCAGGCAGTAGAGCACCCTCCCGTTGCCTCGCCCGCCAGGCGCGTCGGCCTCGACGACGGTGGCCGCCAGCCCCGCGGCCGTCGTCTGGGTGCGTCGCACGGGCATCAAAGGCCGTAGATGCGGGCGGAGTTGTCGCAGGTGATGAGGTCGCGTTCGGCGTCGGGGATCCCGGCGAACTGCCGCTCGACGATCTCCCGGGAATTCGGCCAGGTCGTCGCCGGATGCGGGAAGTCCGTGGACCACAGGATGTTCTCGATGCCGACGAGGTGGCGCTGGCGCAGGCCGACCTCGTCGTCCATGAACGTGCACGCCATGTTGCGGTGGAAGTACTCGCTGGGCGCGAGCCGCACGCCCGGGAAGTGGTAGCCGCGGCCGGCCTTACGGTCAAGCCCGGCGAGAAAGCCCGGGATCCAGTACAGGCTGGGCTCGACGAAAACGATCTTCAGCTTCGGGAAGCGTTCGAGGGTGCCGGTGAGGATCCACCAGGCGACGACCTCGGCCAGCGCGAGCGACGGGAGCGAGGTGAAGATGCCGGCCTGCGGGGTGGGATCACGCTGGAAGACGTCATAGAGCGAGGCGCGATTGCCGAGGTGGTGGCTGATCGAGATGCCGGTCTCCGACAGCACGCCCCAGAGCGGGTGGTAGCGCTCGTCGTGGTAGTCCGGAAGGCCGAATTCGCTCGGCCAGTTCGGCAGATGCACCGACCGGGCTCCCAGCGCCGCCAGCCGCTCGACCTCGCTGACCGCGTAGTCCACGTCAATGATCGGGACCTGGTAGGAGAGCACGAGGCGCTTCGGGTCGTGCGCGGCGAACTCGCTGAGGTAGTCGGTGAAGGCCCGGCTGATGGGTCGCCAGTCCCCCTTCACCAAGCCGAACGCCCGGAAGGCACTCACCTCGGAATAGAGCACCTCGGCGTCGACGCCATCACGGTCCATGGCCGCCAGACGGGCGACCGGATCGTGGTAGCCCGGATCGCGGAACGCGTCCAGATCGAAGTCACCGAGCGAGAGCTTGCGGCCGCCGCGCAACTGCTCGTCGATGCGGGCCTGCTCGGCGATGGCGTCATCGAATGCCTCATGCAGGCTGCGCGGAACCCGCTCGCGGATCTTGTCCAAGCTCACCGCGACGTGCGAATCGGCTGAGATCAAGCGGCTCATCGTGCTGCCTTTCATCGCGCCTCTTCCGCCGCAGTCATACTAGGTACTATGGTTAGCCGGTGCAAGCAGATCCCGGGGTGCGCCGACCGGCCCCGATCGTCACCGATGACAACGCGTTCTACTGGGAAGCGGCCGCCGAGGGCAAGCTCGTCGCCCAGCGCTGCGGTGATTGCGGGGTCATGCGCCATCCGCCGCGGCCGATGTGCCCACACTGCCAGTCGCTGGCGATCGAGCTGGTCCACCTGTCCGGCCGCGGCACGCTCTACAGCTACGCCGTCTTGCACCACCCGCAGCACCCGGCGTTCGATTACCCCGTGCTGGCCGCGCTCGTAGATCTGGACGAGGGCATCCGGCTGCTCTCCGAACTCGCCGATGTCGAGCCGGGCGACATCCGAATCGGCATGGCGCTGACGGCTGACTTCGCCCCGACGGCCGGCGGCATGGCCGTACCGGTATTCCGCGCCGCATGAGTACCGCATGAGTTCAGCCGCCGCAATCATCGGTGTCGGCTTCACCGAGTTCTCCCGTCACGCCGGGCGCACCGAGCTGCAACTGGCGTGCGAGGCCATCGTCGGCGCCTTGAAGGACGCGGGCCTGAGGCCGGCGGACGTCGACGGCCTTGTCAGCTACACGATCGACCCGGTCGAGGAGACCGAGCTGGTGCGTTCGGTGGGGATGGCGGAGATCGGCTTCTCCTCGCGGATTCCCTATGGCGGCGGCGGCTCGATGGGCACCCTCATGCATGCGGCGAGCGCGGTCACTTCCGGGGCAGCTGATGTCGTCGTGGCGTACCGGGCGATCCGGGCGCGGTCGGGAGCCACGCGCTTCGGTGGGGCCAAGACGGCGCCGGGTCCGACGTCCGCGCACTCGGGCACCACGTCGATGCAGTGGGCGATGCCGCACGGCGTGCTGACCCCCGCGTCGTGGATGGCTCTGAATGCGACGCGATACATGCATGAGTACGGCGTGAGCAGCGTCGACTTCGGACGCGCGGTGGTGCAGCTACGGGCCTACGCGGAGCAGAATCCGGCGGCGTGGGGCTACCGGCACCCGATGACGCTCGAGGACCATCAGGCCTCGCGCTGGATCGCCGAGCCGTCGATGCACTTGCTGGACTGCTGCCAGGAGACGGACGGCTCGGTCGCGCTGGTCATCACCCGCCCCGAACGGGCCGAGGCGCTGCCGCATCCGCCGGTGCTGATCGGTGCTGCGGCGGGAGCCGGGCTCTTCGAGGCCGAGATCGCCTCCGACCACTACCGTCCCGACCTGTCGGTGATGGACGGTTCCGTCGCGCTGGCCCGGCGGCTGTTCGACCGCTCGGGCTTTCGTCGCGAGGACATCGACGTCGCCATGATCTACGACGCTTTCTCCCCCATCCTGCTGATGCAGTTGGAAGCGCTCGGCTTCTGCGGCCGCGGCGAGGCGAAGGACTTCGTGGCGAGCGGTGCGCTCGGCCCGCAGGGAGCGCTGCCGTGCAACACCAACGGCGGCCTCATCGGCGAGGGCTACATCCATGGCCTGAACCTGGTGCTGGAAGCCGTGCGACAGTTGCGCGGCACCGCCGTCAACCAGATCGCCGGCGCCCGCACGGTCCTGGTCACCGCCAGCCGGACCGGCGCCATCCTCACCCGACCCTGACCCGACCATAGGAGCGATTCATGGCCAGCGTGCTCGAAGGCGTCCGCGTGCTCGACCTGTCATCCGGGATCGCCGGGCCGATCGCGGGCATGCTGCTGGCTGATCACGGCGCCGACGTCATCAAGGTCGAGCCGCCGGGCGGGGATCCCTCCCGCGGCAATCCGGGCTACGACGTCTGGCTGCGCGGGCGGCGCAGCGCCGAATTCGACCTTCGGGCGGCGGCGGACCGCGAGTGCTTCCTGACGCTCGTCGACACGGCCGACATCGTCCTCGAGAGCTTTTCGCCGGGCACCACCGCCCGGCTCGGCATCGATGCGGGCACGCTGCTGGCACGTAACCCGGCGCTCATCCACTGCTCGATCACCGCCTACGGACCGCATGACGGCCATCGCGACCGTCCGGGCTACGACGCGCTGGTGGCCGCCCGGCTCGGCATCCTGCACGAGCAGCGCGGCCATCTGGGTGGCGCGATCCCGCGGATGCACGGCGAGCCTCCCTATCTCCAGGACCTGGAGATCCCGGAGGGGATGGCGCCAGGCTCGCCGCGCAGCGGACCGATCTTCACCTACACGCCGTGGCTGAGCATGGCGACGGCGTTCATGGCCACCACTGCCATCAGCGCCGCGCTGTACGCCCGGCTGCTCACCGGACGCGGCCAGCACGTCGAAACCTCCCTGCTGCAGGCGGCTTTTTCGTGCACCGCGGCCAAGTGGCAGCGCATGGAACATCCCGACGCCACCGGCCTGCGCTCGTGGGTCTACGACCAGCGCGCGACCAAGGGCATGTTCCGCTGCTCGGACGGCCGCTGGGTGCAGCAGTGGGTTCCCAACCCCGCATTCGTGCTTTCCAGCGCCGACGGCGACACCCTCGAATTTCGCGGCGATGTCGCCCGGGTGCGCGACGACCCGGCCCGCATCCCGCAGGACCCGGAGAACATCGCGGTCCTGGCGTACTACCACCCCCTGATGGCCGAGGCGTTCGCGCGCTTCCCGAGCGATCAGTGGGTCGAGGTGGCGCGCCAGGCGGGTGTGCCCTTGCAGCCGGTACGCACGCCCGAGGAGGCGCTGTACGACCCGGCCCTGGAGGCCGAAGGCGCTGTGGTCGACGTCGAGCATCCCGAGTACGGCTCGCTGCGCCAGGCGGGCATTCTGTACGGCCTCAGCCGCACCCCGGGCCGGGTCCAGCGGCCGGTTCCTGCCGTAGGGGCGCACACCGAGGAGATCCGTGCCGAGGCGCCTCGGGCGGTCTCGACCCCTGTCATCGCCGGCGCGCCGGAAATGGTCGGCCCGCTGGCCGGAATCACCGTGCTGGACCTGGGTTTCGCTGTCGCCGGACCGTTCGGCGCCCAGGTGCTGGCCGACCTCGGCGCCGACGTCATCAAGATCAATACCTGGCGCGACCCGTGGTGGCACGCGTCCCACATCGCCTACGGCGCCAACCGCAACAAGCGCAGCATCGGCATCGACCTGAAGACCCCCGAGGGGCTCGCCGTCTTCCATACGCTCCTCGCGAAGGCCGACGTCGTGCACTCGAACATGCGCCGGGATGCCATGCGGCGATTGACGTGTGACGAGGACTCGCTGCGCGCGGTGAACCCCGACCTCATCTACTGCCACACCCGCGGCTTCGACCGCGGCCCGCGATCGGACTCACCGGGCAACGACCAGACCGGCTGCTCGCTCGCCGGGGTGACGTACGAGGACGGCGGATGCGACGACGGCGGAGCGCCGTTCTGGAGCCTCACGTCGCTCGGTGACACCGGGAACGGCTTCCTTTCGGCCATCGGCGTCATCCAGGCGCTCTATCACCGCCAGCGCACGGGTCAGGCTCAGAGCGTCGATACGTCGATCCTGAACGCCGGGCTGCTGGTGGCGTCCATGACTGCCGTCAAGCCGGACGGCACGAGCCTGCCCAAGCCGCGCCTGGACGCCATGCAACTCGGGCTGAGCCCGTACTACCGGCTGTATGAGACCAGCGACGGCTGGATCTGCCTGGCCGCCGTCACCGAGGCGCATCGGCAGGCGCTGCAGGAGATTGTCCACGCGGCAGCGTTGGAGCAGTGGTTCGGTGACCGCACTGCACAGGGCGCGTTCGAGACCCTGGACGCCGCCGGCGTTCCGTGCGAGATCTGCGACGACGAGTTCGCGCTCCACGTGTTCGACGACCCCGAGATGCGCGCCAAGGGCCTGGTCGTGCGCCATCAGCATCCCAAGCTCGGCTGGTTCGACAACTACGGCACGACGATGAACTTCTCCGGCACGCCGAGCCGGGTCCGGGGGCCGGCGCCGGTCTGCGGCCAGCACACCCGCGAGATCATGCATGAGTACGGGTACGACGACAGCGACATCGACAAGCTGATCGAGGCCCGCGGCATCTTCGAGGACCTCTGGGTGGACTGACCTTCAGGACGCGGGCAGCGGGTGCGCCTGGAAGAACGCCCACATGACGTCGTTCGCCGAGATGGAGAACGTGACCCGCCCGACGACCTTGGAAAGGCTGCGATCGACCGGGCTGCCGGGCCAGGCATGTCCCCCACCGGTGACGCGGTAGAGCTGTACGGCGGCATCGGGAGGGCACGCGTAACTGATGAGCGTGACGTCGCTCGCGATCGCCTTGTCAGTGGGATTCACCTGGCAACCGTTGCGCTTTGCCCACGCCGTCGTGGCCTGCGGGATGGAGGGTCCTGACGTCTTGACAGCGGTGCCGAGTTGGCTGATTTTCTTGCCGGAACCATCGGGAGCGGGCAGGTTGAGAGCCGACTTACCCAGGCCACCGGTATAGGGAAGGAACGGGTCGGCCGTGCCGTGGAAGGCGACGACCGGTACCGGCCGGGTGAACGAGCACCCGCTGATCTCCTGGATTCCCGCCACGGGTGCGACCGCGGCGATACGTGAGGAGAACGCGCACGCCATCGCCGAGGTCATGAAAGCGCCGTTGGAGTAGCCGGTCACGAAGATGCGCGCCTCATCGACGCAGAGGGCCTGCTCGGCCTTGTCGAGCAGCGCGCCGAGGAAGGCGACGTCCTTGCCCTTGAGGTCGGTGTTCCACAGCGGCACCGGGCCGGCGGTCTGCGGGGTGAGCGTGATGAAGCGATGCGTGTCGCCGTACCGCCCGAGCGCGGAGATCAGCACGTGGACCGATGCCGGTTCGCTGTAGCCGTGCAGATCCAGCACGAGCGGAAGCGGCTGATGCCCGTTGTAGCTCGGCGGCAGGTGGCGAACATAGCTGCCGCTCTCGCCTGCGGCAGCGAAGGGCAGCGTCACCTGGCCGGGACGCGCCGCCGCGCCCATCGTCCGGCAACCAGCCGAGGGCCGGGCTGCCACCACGGCCGGGGAGGCCGACGCCGGGGGTGACGCCGGGGGTGACGCCGCCACGGCGGACGAGGGGGCAGCATTGCCGGGTCCTGAACTGCTGCAGGCGGAAACGAGCACCGCCGCGGCGCAGGCCACTGCCGCCATAATCCGCTGGGTCATGGCGCGGGACGGTAATCCACTGCCCGATCGACGTTCGCGTAGATCGCGTCGCCGATCGGCTGGCGTTGCTCCTCGGCGATGTGGCCGAGCAGCCCAGCGGTGCGTGCCAGCAGGGCCAGCCCCCGCAGGCTGTCGACCGGGAAACCGATATCGGCAAGGGCGGCGCCGCACACGCCCGCGCCATTCAGGACGAGAGTGCGACCGAGGATCGCTGGGTGCACCCGGCCCACTGCAGCGAACAGCTGAAGGTGCGGGCCGAGCGTGCCACTCTCGGCGGCGATCCGGTAGATGACCGGCGTGCGCGGATCGGCGACCTTGTGCACGGGGTGACCCAGCCCCGGCAGGAGCTTGCGCGCCGCATGCTGGCGGCGCACAGCCCCCGCCGCGACCTCGTCCCACCCGGCGTCGTCCGCCGGTAGCGCGCCTTCCTCGCCGGCCAGCGCCTCCGCCAGCCACCGGCCGCAATCCTCGGTCACGCCAAGGAAGCGCGAGCCGCCGCCGAGCAGCCCGGCGGCGAGCGCGCCCTGGATCGACTCCGGCGCTCCGGTCAGCGTCAGCCGGGCCGCGATGGCCGAGGGGGTGAGGCCGTGGTCGGCCAGCGCGACGAGCACCGCTTCGAAGACGCGCAGCGCTCCGGGCTTCGGGCGCTGACCGGCGACGAGCCAGAACGCCAGCTCGCCGAAGCTGATCTGCCCCATGAGCTCGCCGGCGAGGTCGCGACCGAGCAGCGTGATCGAGTCCGCGTCGGAATGGCCGATCGCTGTCGGGTAGAGCGGATCAGCCACTGCTGGAGCCTTCCTCTGGGTTTTCAGCGTCGAACTCACCCTCCGGGTGCCCCGCCGCCAGCTGATGCTTGGCGACCCGTTGGGTGGGGGTGCGGGGAAGCGCGTCGAGGCGTTGCCAGTATCGCGGCACCTTGAACGGTGACAGTCGCCGGGCGGCCCAGTCGCGCAACACGCGGAAATCGACGTCCTCCCGAAGGACGACGAAAGCCTTGATCTCCTCCTCCGAGAGGTCGGAGGGAACGCCGACGACGGCGCATTCAACGACGCCAGGGTGTGCCTCGACGGCCTCCTCCACCTCGGCGGGTGAGAGGTTCTCGCCGCGGCGGCGCAGTACCTCCTTCTTGCGCGAGACGAACGTGTAGACGCCGTCCTCGTCGCAGGTGACCAGATCACCGGTGTGCAGCCAACCGTCCTCGGTGATGACAGCCGCCGTCTCCTCAGGCATTCCCCAGTAGCCAGGGGTGATGGTCGGGTTACGCATCAGCAACTCACCGATTTCGCCTGCAGCGACGGGACTTTCCTTGTCACCGGCCACCCTGGCCTCGTTGACGACGCCCAGCGTCGGATGCTGGCGGACCGTACCGAGGGTGCCGTAGAGCCGGCTGCCATGCGGCCAGATCAGCCCGAACGGGCTCTCCGACATCCCGTAGCCGCAGACGATCTGCAAGCCGAACCGCTCCTCGATCTCCAGGTGCCGCCGGCGGTCCGGAGCGGGCCCGGTATAGCAGCGGCGCAGCGGGTTGTCGGCGTCGTCGTCGCGCTCCGGCTGGCGCATCAGGATCTCGAGCATCGCTCCGATCGCATTGAACTCCGTCGCCTCGTGACGGCGGGCGGCGTCGATGAAGTCGCTCGCGGAAAAGCGCGGCAGCAGCACGAGCCCGGCACCGCAGGCGAGCGAACCCAGCACCGAGTACGCCGGTGCGTTCACATGAAACAGCGGCAGCGAGGCCATCAGCCGGTCGCTGCCGTCCAGCTCCATCCAGAACGGGAAGCCCTCACCCGCCATGGTGTATGCGCGGTGGGTCTGCATGACGAGCTTGGAGCGCCCGGTGGTGCCTGACGTCGGGATGAGCACCGCGACGTCGTCCGCCCTCGCCTCACCGGTCGGCACCGCGGCCCGGCCGCCGCCGAGTTCGCCGACGTCGAGCAGTGGCACCCCGCCGGCCACGAAGTGGCTGCGCAGCTCGCTGTCGGTGATCACCAGTCGCGGCTCGGTCTGCTCGATCAGCCCCGCGAGTTCGGCCATGGTGCTCGCCGGGTTCACCGACACGGCGATCGCGCCGAGCGCGCTGATCGCCAGCCAGGCCAGCAGGTAGGGCGGCGTATTGCGAGCCGTGAGCATGACGAGGTCGCCGCGGCCGATCCCCCGTTCGGCCAGCCTTGCGGCTGCGCCACCGACCTCGCCGGCGCTCTCGCTGAAGGTCAGCTGCCCCTCGTCGGTGCGCAGCCAGACGCGATCAGGCGTCCGCGAAGCAGCGTCGACCAGCAGCTGCGGGATCGTGCGTTGCAACGGCGTCAGGCGCTGGGGCGGTAGCTGTCCTCGACGATGCCAGGCACGAGGTGGGTGGCGACGGTGTGGCCGAGGGCGCCGGACTCGCGCAACTCCGTCACCGCCGGCACCGGGTTGTCATCGGCAAACAGGCGCCGATCTCCGTAGTCGGCCGGCCGGCCCGTCGCATCCAGCGTCCACCAGGACGCCTCGAGCGCCATGCCGTGTGGATCGCTGAAGTAGATGGACCGGATGAAACCGTGGTCGACGACGTCGGTGACCTCGCAGTCGTGGCTCTTGAGCCGGTCACGCAGCCGGAGCAGGGCTTCTTCGTCAGGCAGGTTCAACGACAGGTGGTCGAACTGCGACGCCTTCGCGTAGGGAACGCCGGCGGGCTTGGCGTAGGAGTCCAGCGGCTGATCGGTGTATTCGAAGAACGCGATCGTCTGGCCGGGTCCGACGTCGAAGAAGTAGTGCCGAAAACCCGGGGTGCCGATCGTGGCGACGAGCCGAGCGCCGAGAACACCGTGCCAGAACCGCACGGTGGCGTCCATGTCAGGAGTGACCAGCGCGAGGTGATTGACGCCGCGCCAGGTGGGGGTCTCTGCGGTCGCGTCCATATGGGGACGGTACGCCGGTGGGGGCGCGCGAATAAAGGCGTCCGCCGGAGGAGGGCCACGTGGCGCTCGCCGACCCTGAAGGCAACGAGTTCCGCGTGTGACCCCGCGCTAGCCGGGCACGAGGCGTCAACCACGCGGGGATGACAGACTGCGGCTCCCAGACAAGCTGAATCCTCAGGAGCCCGGATGAGCCTCGACCCCGTTGTCACCAATCCCGAGCTCTACAAGGTCGTCTTCGAGAACGATCGGGTACGGGTGCTCGAGTACCACGACAGACCCGGTGAATCGACGACGCCGCATGAGCATCCCGACAGCGTCATGTACACCCTGACAGCGTTCCGGCGGCGCCTGAACACGAAAGATGGGGTCAGCCGTGACGTGGAGATGGGGGCTGGCGTGACGGGCTGGTTGCCCGCCCAGCAGCATTCCGGCCACAACATCGGCGATACCGAAACCAAAGTCATCTTCGTCGAGTTGAAGGAAGGCACGCCAGCGGACCTCACCGCGCACAACCCGATCGGACCTGGGGCAAGCTGAACGAGTTCGGACGCCGTTCGAACTGGAACGGTCCCGAAAGCTTGAGGTTACTCAGGAAACCGGCGGTGCGGCAGGCTCGGAGGCGCCGTCGCCAACCGGGGGGAGATCGGAGTCCTGGTCCGATGCGATGCGCGAAATCGTCCCGTCCGGCGATGATCCTCCCCACCTGCACCTGCCGTTACGCGACGACGGCGCCGCGCAGGATGACCCGCTTCGGGTGGGCGAGTACGGATGGCTGGTCGCGCGGATCGGCATCGAAGACCACGAGATCGGCGGGGGCGCCCTCGGCGAGCGGATCGCCGTAGCCGAGCCACTCCCGGGCGCGCCAGCTTGCCGCACCGATCGCGTCCGCCGCCGGCATGCCGGCGGCGATGAGCGCCTGGACCTCGTCGGCGATGCGGCCGTGCTCGAGCGCGCCGCCGGCGTCGGTGCCGGCGTAGATCGGGATGCCCGCCTCGTGCGCCGTTGCGACCATCGCTTCCACCCCGCGATGCAGCCGCCGCATGTGCTCGGCGTACACCGGGAAACGGTCGGCTTGGGCTGCAATCGTGGGGAAATTGGCGATGTTGATGAGGGTCGGGACGATAGCAATCTGCCGCTCTGCCAGCACCCCGACCAGCTCACCGGAAAGCCCGGTGGCGTGCTCGATGCAGTCCATCCCGACCTCGGCGGCCTGCGCGACACCGTCCTCACCGAAGACGTGCGTCGTCACCCGGGCCCCCGCCTGGTGCGCGGCGGCGACGGCACTTTTCAGGACCTCGGTGGGCCAGCAGGGCTGCAGATCTCCGACCTCGCGATCGATCCAGTCGCCGACGATCTTCACCCAGCCGTCGCCGCGGGCAGCCTGCTCCGCCACCGTTTCGACCAGCACGTCGGGCTGCACCTCGACGCCGAAATTGCGGATGTAGCGCTTCGGGACCGCGACGTGGCGACCGGCCCGGATGATTCTCGGTAGGTCGGCCCGTTCGTCGATCCATCGGGTGTCGGACGGGACCCCGCAGTCACGCGCGAGCAGCACGCCGGCAGCGCGCTCGGCGAGCGCCTGCCGCTCCTGGGTCGCCTGATCGACGGCCCCGCCCGCATCCAGGCCGATGTGGCAATGGGCGTCAACCAGGCCCGGCACGATCCAGCCCTCGGCGACCGTTTCGGCGGCGACCTGGCCGGCGGGACGCTCGTAGGTGATCCGGCCGTCCACCAGCCACAGATCCATGCGCCGGCCCTCAGGCAACACCGTGCCCCGGATGTGCAGTGCACTCATGAGTGGATCCTGCCCGAGTCCGAATCCACCGGCTTTCCGATGTCGCGTGCGCTCGCGGGGATGTCAGGACCAGACGGCGACGATGTCGTCAACGGTCGACAGCGTCGACAGGAAGCTCAGCGTGTTGGTGACGGCGTCGGCCGCGTAGCTCTCGGGGACGCCGACCACCGCGTCGGTGGGCAGCACGATCTGATAGCCGAGATCGCACGCCGCCAGGCACGTCCCCATGATCGCCACGTTCACCGAGACCCCTACAGGGACGAGGGTCTTCGTGCCGAGGTTGCGCAGCACCGCGTCGAGCTCGGTGCCGCCGAACGGGGTCAGGCCGTGCACCCGGTTCATGATGATGTCGGCGGGGCTGTACTCGAGCTCGGGGATCAGCTCGGTCGCCGGGGTCCCCTCGAGCATCTGGTCGGGCTGGCGCAGGATCGCGGCCATCATGCGGTTGTTGCGGGCGATCCCGGCGCGGTCGGCGCGCAGGCTGATGGTGGCATGCACGACGCGTGCACCCGCCGCGCGGGCGGCCCGCAGCAGCCGCTGGGTCGCGTCGATGGTGCCGGCCTGCTGCACCGCCTCCACCAGCGCTCCCCCGCCGAACGCGGTCACCTGATCGCCGATGACCCCGCGCTGCATCTCGACGGTGAGCACGACCGTCGATGCAGGGTCGAGGAGCTCTTCAAGGCTGGGCATCAATCCTCCGGTTCAGCGCAGGCCGGCGAACAGCGCGTACGACGGGTCATCAGGGTCACGGCTGCTGACCCGGCTCGCCGGGCTCACCTCGTCCGCGGACAGCTGCTGCGCGGTGGTGAAGTCCTCGATGTACAAGCGCTCGATGATGCCCCAGCGCCCGTCGCGCCAGGTCCAGCGGTCGAGGTAGCGGCCGCGTGAGGTCACCTGCGTGACCGAACCCATGGTGTCGGGGACGGTCCAGAGCGCGACCGTCACGTACGCCTCGCTGACCGCCTCCTCGCCCGAAGCGCCCACTTCGACGAGCACGTTGGTGATCTGGTGGCTGTGCCGGGCGAAATTGCCGTGCGTCTCGGTCACCCACGCCGCGAAACCGGAGCCGGTGCCCCGGAATATGTCGCCGTAATCGGCCGTGCCTTCCTCGTGCCAGACCGAGGCTGCCAGCGCCTCGTCACGACGATCCATGGCACGGCAGTACCGCGAATGCGCGTCCCGGATCTCCTGCTTGACGAGCAGCTCGCGATAGCCGGGAGGACCCTCGTGGGTGGTCACTGCTCGAGCCCGAACTCGCGGCGCCGGGCCACCGGCACCAGGTCGAGGAACTGCCCATGACGCTCGATAAAACTTCTCACAAACAGGCAGTGTGGCAGCACCCCCATGCCGCGCTCGCGGGCGGCCCCGAGCGCGGCCCGGATCAGCGTCGATCCGAGGCCCTGGCCTTCGAAACGATCGTCGATCTCGGTGTGGCTGAAACCAAGATTCTCCGCGACCCGGTCGTAGTTCGCGAACCCGGCCAGCTCACCATCCACGGTGATCTCGAACCGCCCGCTCTCCGGGTGATCGGTGACGACGGGATCGGTCACTACTTCACCGCGACCGGGGCCACGGGAGCACCGAGCCCGGCGACGAAGGGCTCCGGTGTCGCGGTCAGCAGGAAGTCGTACTGGCCATCCCCGGCGCAGTCAGCCGCGAGCGTCTCGAGATCCCAGTTCTGACCTTGCCACAGGCCCATCTCGACCAGATGCAGCAAATGCACCGGGAGCGGGAGGTCCTCGTACTCGCCGGGAAAGACCTCGAAGACGATGGTGTCGTTGGCGACGGCGGCGACCTCGTGGGCGTGCAGCCACGGCGCGGTCTGCATCGAGAAGCCGGGCGAGGGAAACGTGTAGCCCATCTTGTCGCCGGCGTGCAGCAACTGCATCTGCCCGGTGCGCACCAGCACGATGTCGCCCGAGCGCACCGTCACCTGGCCCAGCTCGGCGGCGGCGGCGAGATCGGACGGCGTGAGCGCGTAGCCCGGATCCAGCTTCTCGACGCCCTTGGCCCGCGCGACGTCGAGCAGCACCCCGCGCGAAACCAGGGCACCGACCTTGTCGATGCCACACTTCGCCGCGCCGCGGGTGGTCAGCGAGCTGATCGGCGCGCCGTTGTAGATCCGGTTCGAGTACGTGGCGTGGGCGAGGGAATCCCAGTGCGTACCGGCCTGCAGGCCCATCACGACCGAGTCGTCGCTCGTGCAGAACTCGTCGATGTTGCCGGTCATCGGATCGTTGATGGCGAGCATCGTCTTCAGCGGGTTGATGCGGCCGGGGATCATGCCGATCTGCGGCCCGTCCGCCGACAGCGGGATCGCCAGCGCGAACGCGCGTCCGCTGCGCACCGAGCCCATGGCCGCCTTCACCACGTCGGGCGTGACGAAGTTCAGCGTGCCCCGCTCGTCGTCGGTGCCCCAACGCCCCCAGTTGTTGACCTTTTCGGCGACCTGGGTGAATTCCGCCCGCATCACGCGCTCCTTCGTCGTCGGTGCCCGTCAGGCCTGAGGAAAGGCGGAGACAACCTCGCGCCCGAACAGCCGGATCATGTCACGCAGTTCGGCGAAGCCGCCCAGCGTCGAGGGGCCGCTGTGGGCCGGCAGCCCGGCGCCGAACGCGGCGTGCACGTGGGTGGCACCGGTGGCTTCCCGGTAGCGCTCGACCTGGCCGATGACGTCGTCGGGATCGCCCCACAGCAGCCGGTCGGCCGCGATCTCCTCGGGGCTCACCGCCTCCCCCGCGTCGATACGCGCGAAGAGTTCCTTCTCGGTGTCGTCCTCGGCCGACTCGCGCCAGTGCTCCATGAGGCCGCCGACGTAGGCCGGCAGCACCTGTTCGCGGACCTGGCGGCCGTCGCTGCCGAGCCACGCGTAGCGCCGCAGGATCCAGTCACCCGGGCGCCCCGCCTGCTCGCACGCGGCGCGGTAGATCCGCAGGCACGACTGGGCCTTTGCCAGCGATTGCACCGGCCCGCACAGCCAGGCGTCGCCGAGCCGGGCAGCCCGGTCGACGGCCGCATCAGCCACTCCGGCGACCCAGAGCGGCGGGTGCGGACGCTGCACCGGGCGCGGGTAGACCGTCAGCTCCGGGAAGCTGGTGAACTGCCCGTCGAAGGCGGTGTTCTCGTGCTCCCACACCAGCTTCAGGATCGTGAGCGCCTCCTCGAGCCGCGCGCCGCGGCGCGTGAAGTCCGAGCCGTGCACCTGATACTCCAGCGGCCACCAGCCCAGCCCGACGCCGAGCGAGATGCGTCCGGCCGACAGCTGGTCGATGGTCGCGACCTGCTCGGCCACCCGGATCGGGTTGTGCACCGGCAGCTGGAAGATCCCGGTGCCGACGCGCAGCGTGCTGGTGCGCGCGGCGACGGTCGCCAGAAACGTCAGCGGATCGCTGAGATTGCCCGGCATGAAGTGGTGATGGCCGATGGTCGCGGTGTCGAAGCCGGCCTGCTCCGCCTCCTGCGCCAGCGCGTACGTCTCACCGAACGGGTCGGGCGAGCTCTCATCACGCAGCACCGGCAGCGAGAGGGAGAAGCGCATGGGGGTGGCGGCCGTCATGAGCCGGCCGCCTCCTGCGAGCGCTTCACGCCGGGATGGACGCGCGGCTCGGGTCCGTACGCCTCGCGGACGTCCGCCCAGAACTTCTCCCACGTGGGCCAGGCGCCCGGAAGCGTCGGCCACTTCGCAAACGTGCGGTACGTGGGGTCACGCCGGCCGGTCGGGGCCGCGGCGTCGCGGTACCAGAAGAGCAGCTTGCGCGCCTTGAAGAGCCAGCGCCCGGCAACCCGCTCGTAGCGGTCCTCGTACGCGCCGGCCAGCCGGGCCCAGGAGCCGTCGTGCTGCTGCTGCTCGGCGGTGAGGTAGCAGACCCCGCTCGCCCGGTCGTCACTGTCGACGGTGACCAGGTGGTTGGTCGCCTGATGGATGCTGACGCCGAACGTGCTGTCGTTCTCCAGGTACATCCGTTTGAACGCCTCCGGGCCGGTGCCCCAGTGCCCGCAGTCGACGTCCGGCACGAACAGCGCCGCGATCATGTCGACGTCACGCCGGTCGATGCCGACCACGTAGCCGATGGCCAGTTGCTGGATCTCCATGATGTCTGCTGCACGCTGCGGGTCCACGTCTGGACCTTCGCACATCAGCAAAACGCGGCGCCGGGGCCTACACCAGGAAGCGGAACGCCGCCTGCTCGGGCGTGATCCGCTCGACACTGAGCGGCAGCTCGGCCAGCCGGGTGAGCAGCGGGTCGAGGTCGGTGCGCCGGGCGAGTTCGATGCCGACGAGCGCCGGTCCGGTCTCCCGGTTGGAGCGCTTCACGTACTCGAACAGGGTGATGTCGTCGTCCGGGCCGAGCGCGTGGTCGAGGAAGCGCCGCAGCGCACCGGGCTCCTGCGGGAAGCCGATCAGGAAGTAGTGCTTGAGCCCTTCGAACACCAGCGAGCGCTCGACGACTTCCGGGTAGCGCGAGACGTCGTTGTTGCCGCCCGACAGCACGCAGACGACGCGGGCGCCCGCCAGCCCGCCGAGCTGGTCCAGCGCCGCCGGCGCGAGCGCCCCGGCCGGCTCGGAGATGATCCCGTCCACCTGGTAGAGCTCGAGCATCTCGCTGCAGATACGCCCTTCGGCGACGCTGCACATCTCGACGCCGCTCTCACGAACCGTCGAGAAAGTGTGGTCGCCTACCCGCCGCACCGCGGCGCCGTCGACGAAGCTGTCGATCTGCTCGAGGGCGACCGGATGGCCCGCGGTGAGCGCCGCCGTCATGCTCGGGGCGCCTGCCGGCTCGGCCCCGATCAGCCGGGCGCTACCGGACTGGCCGGACAGCCACGCGACGGCGCCGGCCAGCAGTCCCCCGCCGCCGACCGGGAGCACCAGCACCTCCGGCAGCGCCCCGAGCTGCGCGGTGAGTTCGGAGACGACCGTCCCCTGCCCGGCGATGGTCCGGGGATCGTCGAACGCCGGGATCAGCACCGCTTCCGTCGCCGTGGCGTGCGCGACCGCCTCCAGGCTCGCGTCGTCGTAGGTGTCGCCGACGAGCTCGATGCTCAGCTGCCCGCGTCCGAGCTCGGCGATCCGGGCGCGCTTTTGCCGCGGCGTGGTTCGCGGCAGGAAGACAGTGCCGTGGATGCCCAACAGCTGGCAGCTGAGCGCCACGCCCTGCGCGTGGTTGCCCGCGCTCGCGCACACCACTCCGGCGGCGCGCTGCTCCGGGGGCAGCTGGGCCATCAGGTTGTACGCGCCGCGCACCTTGTAGCTACGTACCGATTGCAGGTCCTCACGCTTGAGGTAGACCTCGGCGCCGGTGGCCGCCGAGAGCCGGGCGTTGCGCTGCAGCGGTGACGCGAGCACCACGCCCGACAGCCGCTCGGCCGCCGCGTCGACATCGGCCGCCGTCACCCGTGACCCGCTCATTCACAGAGTCAATCAGCTGTCGATCAGGTCAGCGATCAGCTGCCCGAACGGCGCATACTGCCCGAATGCCTCGTCACCCGGCCAGGCGCCCGTCCGCCATCCTGGCCCTGCTCACTCTCACCGTTCTCGCCGCCTGCAACTGGCGGACCTACCACGCCAACGGCGGCCGCACCGGCCTGCTCGCAAGCGCCAGCAGCGCCCGCACGCTGACCCCCGCCTGGTCCCGAACCCTCGACGGCGCGGTCTACGCCTCACCGATCGTGAACAACGCCACGATCTACGTCGCCACCGAAGCCGGCTCGGTCTACGCGTTCACCGCCGCCGGCGCGTTGCGCTGGCGTGCCCACATCGCCAACCCGGTACGGCTGTCCGATCTCAAGACGCGCGGGGCACCCTGCGGCAACATCGACCCGCTCGGCATCACCGGCACCCCCGTCTACGACTCAGCCACCAACCGGGTCTTCGCTGTCGCCGAGACGCTGGTGAACGGTGCGGTGCAGCACCTGCTCGCTTCCATCAACGCGAATACGGGCACCTTCACCAAGCGCCTGGTGGCCCCGCCGCGCGGGAACGAGGCGGCGCACCAGCAGCGCGGCGCCCTCGCGCTGGACGGCAAGCGCGTGATCGTCCCGTTCGGCGGCCTGGGCGGTGACTGCGGCAGCTACTTCGGGTCGGTCGTCTCCACCAGCACCGATCTGCAGGGCGCGCAGACCTCGTACGCGATCCCGACCACCCGGGAAGCCGGGATGTGGACCCCGCCAGGCCCGACCGTCCTGCCCGACGGCAGCCTTCTGGTGGCCGACGGCAACGGCGCCGCGACCGGCGGCGCGTATGACGGCAGCGACTCGGTTGTCCACCTGAGCGCCGGACTGACCCTCCTCGACCGCTTCGCGCCGGCGACGTGGGCGGCCGACAACGCCGCCGACCTCGACCTCGGCTCCGCCGGCCCGGCGGTCACCAGCAACGGTTACGTGGTCCAGTCGGGCAAGCGCGGCGTCGTCTACGTGCTGCGCCTCAGTCACCTCGGCGGCATCGGCGGTCAGGTCAGCAGCGCGGGCGGATGCGACGCGTACGGCGGGGCGGCCGTATCGGGCTCGACCGTCTTCCTGCCGTGCCGGGCCGGGGTCCGGCGCGCCGACATCGGCTCGAACGGCAGTATCCGGCTGGGCTGGCAGGCGACCGGCATCCCAGGTGCGCCCGTCGTCTACGGCAACGCGGTGCTCGCCACCTCGCGTGCGACGGGACGGCTCTACATCCTCGACCCGACCACCGGAGGGGTACGCGCGTCGCTGGCCGTCGGCTCACTCACCCGCTTCGCGACCCCTGCGCTCGATGTCGGGCGCGCGTACGTCGGGACCACCACCGGACTGGTGGCCGTGAACGTCCGGTAACCGTCAGCGGCGGAACCGCGGTGCGCGTCGTGAAGGACGCGCACCGCGACCGGGTGACATGCGTGGAGCTAGACCGTGATGGCGGCCTTGGTGATGGCGTCGTACCGAGCCGCGACGTCGGCCCAGTTGACGATGTTCCACAGCGCCGCGACGTAGTCCGGCTTGACGTTCTTGTACTGCAGGTAGAAAGCGTGCTCCCAGGCGTCGAACACCAGCAACGGGGTGTTGCCGATGCCGACGTTGCCCTGGTGGTCGTAGACCTGCTGGACGGTCAGGCGCTTGCCGAGGCTGTCGTAGGACAGCACGCCCCAGCCGGAACCCTGCGTGGTGCCGGTGGCCTGGGTGAGCTGGGCCTTGAACGCGTCGAAGCTGCCGAAGTCGGCGTCGATGGCGCTGCCGAGGGCGCCGCCGGGCTTGCCGCCCCCGTCGCCTGACAGGTTCTGCCAGTAGAGCGTGTGCAGCGTGTGGCCGGACAGGTGAAAGGCGAGTGTCTTCTCGAGGCCGACAATGGCCCCGAACTCGCCCTTCTCGCGGGCAGCGGCCAGCTTCTCGAGCGTGTCGTTCGCGCCCTTGACGTAGGCCGCGTGGTGCTTGTCGTGATGCAACTCGATGATTTCGCCGCTGATGTGCGGCTCGAGGGCCGCGTAATCGTAAGGCAGGTCGGGCAGTGTGTAACTCGCCACGGGCAGTGCTCCCTCGTGAGGTTCGGCGGACGGAATCGTCCTGCCCGAAACGTTAGTCCTTAAGCGCGCGCCACTTGCACGCCCACGCCTGCGCGTTCGATCGCCACCGGCACGATCGGCACGGCAATGGCCGCAAAGACGCCCGCCCGCCCCAGCACGGGCCGCCGATCTCGGCCCCGCTCACGAAGTCGCTGCGGCAGAATGCCGGTCATGGCCGACTCCGCTCCCGTGACCACCGCACGCCTGCTGCCCGGCAAGCCCGTCGCCGAGGCCGTACTGGCTGACGTGGCCGACCGGGCCGCGAAGCTGCGCGAGCACGGCGTGACCCCGAGCCTGGCGACGATCCTCGTCGGCGACGACGACGCCAGCGCCGGCTACATCCGGGTCAAGCAACGCCAGGCCGCCGAACTCGGCTTCGACTCCCCCCACGAGCACCTGCCGTCGTCAGCCACCCAGGACGATCTGTTCGAGGTCATCGCCCGGTTCAACAACGATCCCGGCGTGCACGCCATGCTGGTGCAGCACCCGATCCCGGGCCATCTCGATTACGACGCAGCACTCGCGTCCATGAACCCGGACAAGGACGTCGACGGGATGCACCCGTTGAACGTCGGACGGCTCTCGCTCGGCCTGCCCGGGCCGCTACCGTGCACGCCGGCCGGCATCGAGGCGCTGCTCGCGTTCTACCAGATCCAGGTCTCGGGACGGGAAGTCGTGATCCTGGGCCGGGGTGCCACCCTGGGCCGGCCGCTGGCGGTCATGCTGGCCCAGAAGCGGCCGACGGCCAACGCGGCGGTGACGGTCGTGCACACCGGCGTCCCCGACTGGCCGCGTTACACGGTTCGGGCCGACATCCTCATCGCCGCGGCCGGCGTGCCAGGCATCATCCAGCCCGAGCACGTCAAACCCGGCTCGGTGGTCATCGGCGGCGGCGTGCGTTACGAGGGGCGGCGGCTGCTGCCCGACGTCGACGAGAGTTGCGAGCGGGTCGCTGGTGCGATCACTCCCCGCGTCGGAGGCGTGGGCCCGACGACGGTCGCGATGCTGTTCCGCAACGCCGTTGCTGCCGCGGAGCGCGCCAGCCTCTGATGTGGCGCAGCTGCGCAACGTGTGGCTGCCGAGGCGTTGCTCGCGCCGCATAGCCGCTCTACGTGACGCCGCTCTACGTGACGACCGGGCCGTCGTCAGCAGAAAGGCTGGCATCGAGCCGATTTCGGGGTCGTTTCCCGTCGGTGCCGTTGCCGGGCGCGGGATCGGCCCGGCCTCGGCGGGAGACGATGATGAGCTCTCCCCCGTCAACGAGCACATCAACGCCGGTGCCGAAAACCGAGGTGAGCCGGTCGACGCGGAGCACCTCTGGTGGCGTGCCGAGTGCGACGATGCCGCCGGCGGCCATCAGCGCGATCACGTCCGAGAACTGTCCGGCGAGGGTGAGGTCGTGGACCGCACTGACCACGGTGAGCTCTCGCTCGCGGCGCAGGTCGTCGACGAGCTCCAGGGCGTCGAGCCGGCGGCCGAGATCCAGCGCGCTGGTCGGCTCGTCGAGCAGCAATATCGGGGCCTGCTGGGCCAGCGCCCGGGCGAGCACCAGCCGTTGCAGTTCCCCTCCGGACAGGCCGCCCAGCCGACGCTCGGACAGCCCGCCGAGCAGGAGCCGGTCCAGCAGTTGCGTGCACAACCGGCGGTCAGCGGTCCGCGGAGAAGCCATGTACCCCAAGTACGGTGTCCGCCCGAGCAGCACGTACTCGGTCACCGTCATGTCCGGTGGGAAGACGGGTCGTTGCGGGACATACGCCACGAGCCGCGCAAGCTCCCGGCGCGACAGGGCCCGGACGTCGTGACCGCCGAGCCGGACGCTTCCGTGATGGCGGACCTGGTGCGCGAGGCAGCGCAGCAGGCTGGTCTTGCCGGCACCGTTCGGCCCGACGACCCCCAGCCACCGCCCGGTGCCGACCGACACGGACACGTCCCGCAGCACCGGCGCGCCGCCCAGCGTCAGGCTCACCCCCTCGGCGGTGATCACGACAGCTGCTCCGCAGTCCGGCGGGAGCGCAGGACAAAGAGAAAGAACGGCGCCCCGATACACGCGGTCACCACGCCGAGCGGCACCTCGGCCGGCGCCTGCACGGTGCGCGCCGCCAGGTCTGCCAAGATCAAGAACGCCGCCCCGAGCACCATCGACAGCGGCAGCAGCAGCCGGTAGCCGGCACCGGCGGTGAGCCGCACGGCGTGCGGCACGATGATCCCGACGAAGCCGATCAGGCCGCTGACCGCGACCGCTGCCGCGGTGCCCAGCGTCGCGGCGGCCACCACGACCAGGCGCAGCCGCGCGGTGTCCAGACCGAGGCTGGCGGCCTCCACCTCTCCCACGCGCAGCACGTCGAGCTGGCGGGAGTGGGCGAGCAGGATCAGCGCGGCCACCGCGACGTACGGCAGGATCGTGACAACGTCCGACCAGGAGGCCAGCGTGAGCCGGCCGAGGATCCACGAGTACACGTTCTGCACGGTGTCGATGTGACGCTGCTGCAGGTACGTCTGCACTGCGGTGAGCAGCGCGGCGACGGCGACCCCGGCGAGCAGGATCGACCCGGTGCCGCCCGCGATGCCCGGCGCCGAGGCGTGCCGGGACGCGCCCAGGGCGTACGTGAGCGCCACCGCCGCGACGCCGCCGACGAAGGCGACCGGCGGGAGCACCTGGGTGGCGCCGCCTGAGATGATCACAATCGTGGCGCCGAGGCCGGCCCCGGCGGCGATGCCGAGCAGGTACGGGTCGGCCAGCGGATTGCGGAAGACGCCCTGGTAGGCCGCTCCGGCACCGGCCAGCATCGCGCCGACCAGCCCAGCGAGCACGATCCGAGGCAGCCGTACCAGCCACAGGATGTCGGCGTCGAGCGAGGGCACCGGCCGGTGCGGAAGCAGCGGCAGGTGATCCGCCACGATCTGCAGCACGGTCGGGAAGGGGATGGCGGCCGGCCCCACGGAGATCGCGGCGAGCGCGGCGCCCGCGAGCGCGACGAATCCCAGGGGCAGCGCGCGCATGGCTCAGTTCCCCGCGGGCTTTGCGGCCAGCGCGTCGGCGACGGTCTGCAGCAGGTCGACAATCCGTGGCCCCCAGCGCGAGGCGATGTCGTCGTTCAGCGCTACGACGTGGTGCTGCGCCACGGCCGTGATCGCTGACCAGCCCGGACGGGCAGCCACGGACGCTGCGGTGGCCTTGCAACACAGGCTGTCGGCGAGGAAGACGTAGTCGGGGTTCGCCTTGAGGATGAATTCCGCGGACAGCTGCGGGTATCCGCCGCTCGCCGATGCCCCGGACGCGGCGTCGGCGATGCTGTGCAGCCCGAGCAGCTTGAACAGGTGACCGACGAAGGTCGTGGAGGTGACGGTGTAGTACGTCGGGTCCAGCTCGTAGTAGTAGGAGGCGGACGTCTTCACGTGCGGCGCGGCGGCCAGGATGCGCTGGATCTGGCCGCGAAGGCGATCGTTCTCCTGGCGGGCCTGCGCCGCATGACCGGTCGCGGTGCCGAGCGCGCTGATCTCGGAGTAGACGTCATCGAGGGTGGCAGCGGCGGGCAGCACCAGGACGGGCACCGACAGCGCGGCCAGCCGCTTGACCAGTCCGCCCCGGTTGGCGTCGACGACGACGAGGTCCGGGTGCTCGGCGATCAGCGACTCGACGTTCGGCTGGGTGCCGGACAGCTTGGTGCGGGGAGCCTGCGCCGGGTACGTCGAATACTCGTCGACGGCCTTGACCTGCTTGCCGGCATCGATCGCGTAGAGCATCTCGGTCGAGGTTGGCGAGAGGGACACGATCCTGGTCGGCCGGTGGGTGACCCGGACCGTGGCCCCGGCGACGGTGACGGTGACCGGGAAGCCCGCGGAAGCCGTCCCCGCGGTGGATGCGCTGGCCTTCGATGCGCTGGCCTTCGATGCGCCGGACGACGAGGAGCCGCACCCGGACAGGCCTACGGCGAGCAGGAACGGGATCAGCAGCGCGGCAAGCCGGCGTGCGGGACGGGTAGCAGGCACAGGATTCCTTCAGCAGGCGGGGAGCCTGGAACGCGCCCGCCGCGGCGCCGGAGCGCCGAGACGCGCCGCCCTTCCTCCGAGGACAGTCGTCTCACGCAGGACAGGCGTCCGGGCTCGTCCCCCGAAGGGGCATCACCGTTGCGGGACAGCGCCGGGATCACACCGGCTTCGCTGCACTCTGCGTCACCCCGGAAACAGACGGGGCATCGCGAACTGTACCGCCCCCTCCGATGGACAGCGGCCACATCCACACTGCCGGCTTGCGCCACTAGACAAAGGACGTCTCCTCGGCCAGCCCGAGCTCCGGCCAGCCGCCGACGATCATCGTCTGCATGTTGCACCAGCCGGTGCCGCCGCCGACCGGGTCGCTCACCCGCATCACGGCGTCGCGAATCTGATGAATGCGCGGCGCCACAGCCGGATCGGTGCAGTCCGGGATGTGTTCGCCGTCGACGTGCAGCGCCCCGCGCCACTCGCCGTGGTGATGGCCGTCCAGACCGAAGTAGAGCCCGAGGCCGAGGTGCACGCCGGTGTCGCCGAGCGCGTCCACGGTGACCGGCCGGGCCGAACCGTCGGCCATCGTGAAGTGCAGCGTTCCGCCGAGAATGCGGCGGTTGTGGGTGTCGTAGCGCAGCACCGGCTCCAGCGCCGCCATCGCCAGCACAGCGCCGTCAGGCTCCTCGACCGTGCCCTCGAAGCGGCGCTCCTGGTAGCCGAACGCGCTCGTCTCCCGGTACTGGTGGTGCATCGCGTAGTAGCTGCCGTCGGGGCGTTGCAGCACCATCGGCGACCACGAGAAGCGGAAGGCGACCCCGCTGCCGAGGCCGTGCGCGGGTTCGAGGTCGGTCGCCGGGAGCCCGACGTCGTGGCGCACGCCCCAGGAGTGGTCGCGAGTGCCGAACCAGCCGGCGGTGGTGATTTCGGTACGGACCCCGTCGACCTCGACCCATCCCTCGGCGAGCCCCGACTGGTGGTAGCGCAGCAGTTCGGTGTCGAGCCGAAAGCCGCCGCGCGCCCGGGTGTGGTCGCGCGCCTCCAGCACCGGCGGCGCGACCGAGGTGAACGTCCAGTCGAAAGCGATCGGCACCGGCAACGACTCGCCCGCTACGGGCAGGCAGGAGAACCGGATGCGCCGCATCGGTTCGACGATCCCGTACGCGAGTGGCCCGGCACCGAGTTCGTCCGGGGCGTCCGCGAGCCGCCGGCTCGCCCGCACGGTCCACTGCTCCTTGCCGCGCGAGACGCTGGCATAGCCGTCGAAAACGTTGCGGTTGGTGTACTTCCCGACCCCGAAGCCGACCTGCAGCGACCCGTCCCGCGCTGCCGCCATCGCGCACACCTTCTCGGTCCAGGAACGGTCTGCCTGGGCGACGTACGCCTGGGTCTCCACGATCTGATGAACGAACCATTCGTCGGCGGCCAGCAGCGGCCCGTCAGTCGTCACGGGTGACACATTCGCACACCGTCGCCCTGCGACTTTCGCAGAGGGAAATAGTCCCTCCCAGCGGCCCTGCCATAGCTCTGCGCGCCTGCCTACGCCAGCCGGAACGCCCGGCATCCGAGGGCACTGGGCATTGGAATCGGAAGCGAAATAGGGTGGTTGAGCTGCCCGTTCGATGCTAGACTCGAACACATGGTCGAAGCGGAGTTCGGGGTGAAAGCAGCGCAGGCTCATGCGCTGCTCGCCGAGCTCGCCGCCGCGATCGACACCAACACCTCCGGTGTACTGGCCGTCGAAATCCTGCCGGAGCTACTCGGTGCGGTCCGGCAGGGTGAGCTAGCCCTGGTACGGGCGATCGAACGCGCCGACCGGTCCGGTGCCTACGCCATGGATGGGGCGGCGTCGACGCAGGCGTTCGTGCGTGGCCTGTCGGGTGAGTCTGATGGCTGGGTGTCCAAGCGGGTGCAGGCCGGGCGGGCGCTGGCGGATCGGATGCCGGTCACCGGAAAAGCGTTCGGCGCCGGCGACCTCGGTTTGGATCATGCTTGGGTGATCGTGCAGGCGACGAAGGATCTGCAGCAGGATCTCGCCGCCGACCTGGAGGCGTTCCTCGCCCAGCAGGCGGCGCCTTTGACACCCCGGCAGCTGCGGGTCGTCGCCGAAGAACTCCTCGCCGCCGCCGCCCCCGAGCAGTCCGCCGACCAGGCCGCCCGCAAACACGCCGGCCAGCATGTCCACCTGTCCGAAACCCTCGATGGCCGGTGGCGGCTGGATGGCTGGCTGGACGCCGAAGCCGGCCTGATCGTCTCCAAAGCCATCGCCGAGTTCCTGCGCAAACCCGACCCCGACGGTGATCTGCTCACCGAATCCATCGGCAGTCGCCGCGCCGAAGCTTTGGTGCACATGGCCCGCCACGCCACCGCCCACGCCGAAACCTGCCACGGGGAAGGTGGCGGAAGGCACACCGTCATGGTCGGCCTGTCCCATCAGGCCCTGCTCGACGGGCTCGGTACCGCCGGCACCCCCGAAGGCCAGCGCCTGCCCGCGGCGGCTGCCCGCCGGATGGCGTGTGACGGCGGGATCATCCCGGCCGTGTTCGGCGCCGACTCCGAAACGTTGGACTTCGGCCGCCGCACCCGCACCATCAGCGCCGGGCTACGCCACTTCCTCGTCGCCCGCGACGGCGGCTGCACCTGGCCCGGCTGTGACCGGCCACCCTCCTACACCGAAGCCCACCACCGCCAGTACTGGATAGACCGCGGCGAAACCAACCCCGGCAACCTCGAACTGCTCTGCCTGGCGCACCACCACAAAGTGCATGAGGGCGGCTGGAACATGACCATCGGCCACGACCCCGACCACACCCCCTGGTTCTGGCCACCCGACGGACGCCCACCCCTCCAAGGCCACCGCCGACCACTCCTACGCAAGCCCGGACAAACCCCACGGCGGATGTAAGACCCCAGGCCACCCGCTATCCACCCAGCACCGCCAGTCACCGCTGCGACGTGCGCGCGGTAACCAGGGCGTTCGTCATGAGATCATCCGCTGGCGAGAAGGCGAGGCGGACTGGTGGGCATGAAGCTGCGCTCGATCTTGGTGCTGTCTGGCTTCTTGAGCGTGGTGGCGTGTTCAACCAGCAGTCCAAAAGCGAGCGACGCACGGGTGCAGCCTGCCGCCGCGCCATCGGCAGCACCTGCCGATGCGAATCTGGTGGTGTCTGCGGCACGATACGTGGCTGCGAGTACAGGAATCCGGCCTGACAACGCCCTCGTCTTTCATACGACGCGAGAGAAAGCGGCCACGGCGGTGGACGCCAGCGATACCGGCAGGCCGGCAGGCGCTCCTGTGACGGTGATTCTCTTCTCCGGCCACTTCATCGATCACGAGGCACGGGTTCCGCCGGGATCGAATGCAGTAGTCGTGGGCGACGAGATATCCCTCGTGTACGACGCGAGTGGACGCGGCACGGACTTTGGTGTCGAGACGAAGGCGGTCGACACGTCGGCGCTGGGCAACGGAACCAGGGTGCCAGTCGCAGGTGCCAGCGCTGACGTTGCCCGCGCGTCCCAGCCGATCCGCGACTACCGCTCGCCCGGACCCGCGCCTTCAACCTGCCCGCTGCACAAGACCACCAGTGGCGGCTGGGCTTGTCTCATCCCTGTGGGAAGAAAGTGAAGCAGGAACGCTCGCACCCCTGCCGTAGGTGATGCCATTCACTCGCGCGTCTGGGCTCGACATCAGCACATGTACTTGTCCCCAGCCCAGCTCGACTGGCTGCCGCACTCAGGCTGCTCCGACGAGCGACCCGGATACTCAGGTCATGGCGATCCGGACGAGCAGCGAGATCGACGTGCCTGCGATCCCGCGCCGCTGGCTGGTGCAGGAGGTCTGGCTGGTCTTCGGGCTCTCGCTCGGCGCGTCCGGCGTCAATGCCCTGCTGCACCTGCTCGCCGACCTCACCAACGGCAAGGCGCTGCGCGCCCAGACCGCCCTGCTGAACGGTTCGCTGGCACCCGGCCGTCCGTGGCTCGACCTGGCACTGCAGCTCACCGGCATCGCGTTCGGGCTGGTCCCGGTGCTGCTGGTGGCGCACTTCCTGATGCGCTCCGACGAGAGCTTGCACGACATCGGCGCCGACTTCCGCCAACCGCGCTGGGATGCCGCCCGCGGGGCGATGGTGGCCGCCGCGGTCGGGGGCGCCGGGCTCGCGTTCTACCTGATCGTGCACGCCTCGGGGGCGAACCTCACGGTCGTCCCCGAGGACCTGCCGAAGGTCTGGTGGCGCATCCCGGTGCTGATCCTGTCAGCGGCGCAGAACGGCACGGTCGAGGAAGTGCTGGTGCTCGGCTACCTGATCCGACGCCTCAGCCAGCTGGGATGGAACGCGCCTCGCGCTATCGTGCTCGCGGCTGCGGTGCGCGGCAGCTATCACCTCTACCAGGGCTTCGGCGGCTTCGCGGCCAACTTCGCGATGGGCCTGATCTTCGGGTGGCTCTTCCTGCGGTGGAAGCGCGTGATGCCGTTCGTCATCGCCCACACGCTGATGGACAGCGTCGCTTTCGTGGGCTACGCCGAACTGGCCGGCCACGTCTCCTGGCTGCCCACGCCTTAGCTCGCCCGGGGCGCCGAGGGGTGCAAGACTCCAGGCATGCCTGAACAGCCCCTCGCTGACATCGGGGTGACCGGCCTCGCCGTCATGGGCCGCAACCTGGCGCGCAACCTCGCCCACCACGGCCACAAGGTCGCGCTGCACAACCGCACCTACGCGCGTACCAAGTCACTCGTCGACGAGCACGGGAGCGAGGGCACCTTCGTCCCCAGCGAGACGATCGAGGACTTCGTCGCCTCGCTCGCCCGCCCGCGCGCGATCATCATCATGGTCAAGGCCGGCGACCCGACCGACGCGGTCGTCGACGAGCTGGTGCCGCTGCTCGAGCCCGGCGACATCGTCATCGACTGCGGCAACGCGCACTTCACCGACACCCGCCGGCGCGAGGCCGCCCTGAAGGAGCAGCAGCTGCACTTCGTCGGCGCCGGCGTCTCGGGCGGCGAGGAGGGCGCGCTCAACGGGCCGAGCATCATGCCGGGCGGCTCGCAGGAGGCGTACCGCAAGCTCGGGCCCGATCTTCGAGTCGATCGCGGCGCAGGTCGACGGCGACGCCGTGCTGCGCGCACGTCGGCCCCGACGGCGCCGGGCCACTTCGTGAAGATGGTGCACAACGGCATCGAGTACGCCGACATGCAGCTCATCGCCGAGGCCTACGACCTGCTGCGCCAGCGGCTCGGAGCGTCGCGCGCAGGAGATCGCGAAGATCTTCCAGGAGTGGAACGCGGGCGACCTGGAGTCCTTCCTCATCGAGATCACCGCGAAGGTGCTCGGGCATGTCGACGCCGCCACCGGCAAGGCGTTCGTCGACATCGTGCTCGACCAGGCCGAGCAGAAGGGCACCGGACGCTGGACGGTGCAGAACGCGCTCGACCTCGGGGTGCCCGATCACCGGCATCGCCGAAGCGACGTTCGCCCGGCGCGCTTTCCGGCGCACGTCGAAGCAGCGAAGCGCCGCCCAGGGAGTGCTGCCGGCAAGCGAAGCCGCGCCGGCGGTGAGCGATCGCGACGCCTTCATCGACGACGTGCGGCAGGCGCTCTACGCCTCGAAAGTCGTGGCGTACTCGCAAGGTTTCGACCAGATCGCCGCGGCCAGCGAGGAATTCGGCTGGGACATCGACCGCGGCGCGATGGCGACGGATCTGGCGCGGGGGCTGCATCATCCGGGCCCGCTTCCTGAACCGGATCACCGAGGCGTATGAGCGCGACCCGAACCTCCCGCTGCTGCTGGCAGACGCCTACTTCACCGACGTGGTCGGCCAGGCCGTGCCGTCGTGGCGCCGGGTGGTCGCCGATGCGGCGCTCTCGGGCGTGCCCACCCCGGCTTTCTCGTCCTCGCTCGCGTACTACGACGCCGTGCGGGCCAAGCGGCTGCCGGCCGCGCTCATCCAGGGGCTGCGCGACTACTTCGGCGCCCACACCTACCACCGCACCGACCGGGCGGGCACCTTCCACACCCTCTGGTCGGGCGATCTGACCGAGACGGAGAGCTGACCCTTCATGCAGACCCGCGTTGCCGACCTGCTCGGCATCGAGATCCCCATCATCCAGGCGCCGATGGGCTACATCGCGCGCGCCCAACTCGCCTCGGCCGTCTCCAACGCCGGCGGCATGGGGATCGTGGAGACCTCCTCCGGCCGCCTGGAGGAAGTCAAGCTCGAGATCAAGAAGATGCGCGACCTCACCGACAAGCCCTGGGGCGTGAACATCGCCCAGTTGATGACGCGCGATCCCTCGATCGTGGACTTCGTCGTCGAGCACGGGGTCCGCTTCGTGACGACCTCCGCGGGCGACCCCGCCGTCATGGTCCCGGGCCTGAAGCAGGCTGGAATCACGGTATTCCACGTCGTTCCGACGCTGCGCGGAGCGCTGAAGGCGATCGCCGCCGGGGTCGACGGGCTGGTGATCGAGGGCGTCGAGGGCGGCGGCTTCAAGAACCCGAACGGCGCCTCGACGATGGTGCTGGTACCGCTCATTGCCGCTGCCGTCGACGTCCCCATCGTCGCGGCCGGCGGCATCAGCGACGGGATCTCCATGGCCGCCGCGTTCACGCTCGGCGCCGAGGGCGTGCAGATGGGCACGCGCATGCTGACCGCCGCCGAGTCCCCGGTCCACGAGAACTGGAAGCAGGCGGTCCTGGCCGCCGCGGAGACCGACACCGTCGTCGTCAACCGCTACGCCAAGCCGGCCATGCGCACGCTGCGCACCGAACTGTCGAGCGGGGCCGAGCGCCAAGACGTCGCGCCGCCGCTGGCTCTCGAGGGTCTGATGCAGCTCTACTTCGGCGGGGAGATGAACGCCGCCTACGCCATGAGCGGTCAGGTAGCCGGACGCATCACCGAAGTGCTGCCGGTCCGCGAGATCCTCGAGACGACCTGGCGGGACTGCCAGCAGCGGCTACGCGCCCTTGGCGCCCTTGCCGGCTGAGTCGGCTGAGTCGGCTGAGCCGGCTGATTCGGCCAGCACCATCTCGCGGTGCAGCCGCGTGAGTTTCAGGGTCTTGATCCGCCACTGCCCGTCAACCTTCTCGTAGGTCTCGTGGTAGTGGCCGTAGCCATGCAGGTGGACCAGCGGTGAGCCTTCGGGCCACCACAGCTTGTCCTCCATCGACCAGATGCCGCTCGCCGTGGTCTCGGTATGCAGCGTGATCTCCGGCATGTGCCCGTGGTGGACCGTGCGCACCGGCTCGATGTTCGTGCGCAGGTACGGCATGAACTCGGCGACCCCATGGTGGACGGTGCCATCCTCACCGGTCATGTCTATCTCCACGTCGGCCGCGAACACCTGGGACATCCCGTCCCAGTCCTTGGTGTCCATCAACCGGAAGTAACGCGCCTTCAACTGCTTGATCGCCTCGACGTCATCCATGAACCGGCTCCTTGCCGCTCGTGTCAGAAATGCAGCCGCCGGCCGGGAGGTCCCGGCCGGCGGCTGGTTGGAGCTAGTACTGCGAACGGTCACCCAAGAACGGAAAGGGGAACGTTCTTGAAGCAGGTCAGCGGAACCTTCTCCACGTACTTGCCACTGTCGATCTGCACCAGCGAGCCGCAGGGCACGGCGTTCTGGTGGTCCCTCGGGAAGGAGATCGGTCCGATACCACCTGGGACGTTGTACGTCGAACCGTCGTTCGCCACCTTCAGGAAGCTGGCGCGGCTCAGGGTCTTGCCGGCCTTCTGCAGGTGGTGCAGGAAGATGTCGGCCGAGTAGTACCCGATCGCGATGTCCTGCGTGAGCGCCTTCTGGCTCGGGTCCACGGCCTGCACATCCTTCAGCATCTGCTGGGTTGCCGGCGTGTTCGCTTCGAACGCGCTGTACTGGATGAAGACGTACTCCTTGTTCAGGTCGGTACCCGCAGCACCCGTCAGGAAGGCGGGGTCGTAGGTGACGGCGTTCATCTGGATGCCCTTGAAGCCCGAGTTCGTCAGTGCCTTGGTCAGACCTTCGGCGTTCGGCACGGTCGTGACGTGGAACATGACGTCAGGAGCCTTACCGCCGTTGGAGGTGAGGATGGCCTGCGCGTACGGCGAGAAGTCCGTCGTCGGGCTGGTCGAGGGAAGGATCGACTTGGAGTAGGTGACCTTCCAGTGGTCGGCAACGAACGCGGCCTGGATGACCTTGATGCCGAACTGGCCGGCGACGTCGTCCTCGGAGATGAGTGCGACAGTCTTGCCCGTGCCGTCCTTAATGCCGAGCAGCTTCTCGACCAGACCGGCAGACGCGGTCGAGACCTGATCGCTCTTCGTCAGCGGAACCAGGCAGCCGGTGTAGCCGAAGCCGACATCGTTGTTGCAGAACGCGGGGGTGATGCCCCAGCCGTAGAACGGCACCTTGTTGTTCACCAGGTAGGTACCGCCGGCGGCCAGCACCGGGCTGACCATCGGCACGATGGCGAAGGCCTTGTCCTGCTCGACGATCTTCTTCACCGTCGGGAGGTCCTGCGCCGGGTCGAGCTTGTTGTCGGCCGAGCCGAGGTAGTTGATCATGCGGCCGTTGACGCCGCCCTCTTTGTTGGCCCGGGCGAAACGCGCCTTGGCGCCGAGTTCGGCAAGTGCCTCGGACTGGCCGGAAGCACTCGTCTTGTCGACGTCACCCTCGATGGTGATCGACGTGCTCGTGAAGCCCTGAGCGGGGTCGGCGTTGCCGCCGCCGCTGCCGGACGCCGGCGCAGCCGAACTCGGCGTGCTCGGTGTGCTCGATCCCTTGGAACTGCTCCCACAGGCCGCGAGCGCCAGCGCCAAGGAGGCGCCCAGCGCCACCAACGCCGTCCTTCTGTTTCTCATCGTGCCTCCATGTCGGGCTCCGTCGCCCTTATCGGCCAGCCGGCCCATCCGGCTGGTCCACATCTGTGTGCGCTCCCGCGCGGCTTCCCCATGGCGCTCACGCGCCGCTTCCCCATGGCGCTCACGCGCCGTGCACCGAGGCGGCATCGGCTTCAGCAGCCTCCACCTCGGCTGCCAGTTCCCGGTCAACGCCGAGATAGGTCGCCGCCAGAGCTGCGGCGCTCACCTCCGAAGCGGCGCGGCTCCACGCCACCTTGCCGAGGTCCAGCGCGATGACGCGCTCGGCCACATGAGCAATGCCGTGCAGCTTCTCCTCCACCAGCAGGACCGCGCATCCGGTGGCGGCGATCTCCTTGAGGATCTCCATCACCTGCTCGATGACGAGCGGCGCCAGGCCCAGCGAAGGCTCGTCGGCGATAAGCACGCGCGGCGGCTTGGCCAGCAACGGCGCGAGCGTCAGCATCTGCTGCTCGCCTCCGGACAGCACCCCCGCCGCGAGCTTGCGCCGCTCCCGGAGCACCGGGAAGCGGTTGTAGACGATGGCTCGCTGATCGGCGTCGAGCACCAGCCGCAGGTTCTCCTCCACGGTGAGACCGGCGAAAATTCCGCGAGACTCGGGAGCCAGCACCAATCCGTCGCGCGAACGCTTGTGGGCGGGACGCCCGTGCAGCTCGACCCCGTCGAGGATCACCGTGCCGGAGTCGGTCGCAACGAGCCCGGTGATGACCGAGCACAGCGTCGTCTTGCCGGCGCCGTTCGGCCCGAGGACGGCGACGATCGATCCGGCATGGACGTCGAAGTCGATGCCGTGCAGCACCTCGACCCCGTCGTACCCCGCGCGCAGGCCGCGCACCTGCAGCAGCGCTCGAGCGGGCAGGCCGTCACCGGTCTTCGTCAGCGAAGGCGCCTCCTGGCCGCTGGCGGGCACGACGGGGGTCGGCTCCGTGCCACTAGCCTCCCCCGGCGTTGCTGCGGCCTCGGCCGGGACAGCCGCCGGCGCAGCGCGCTTGGCCATGAAGTTGCGCCCGCGCTTGCGGAACTCCTCCGCCGTATCGGCGAGCCAGCCCTCGGGGTTCTTCGCCAGCCCGATGCCACCGAGCCCGAAGAGCATCGTCGGCAGGTAGGAGGAGTGCGTGATGTATTGGTCGAAGAAGTGCGGCGCCATCCCGTACACCAGCGCCGCCATGACCGCGCCTCCGGGCTTGCGCACGCCGAACGCCACGACGACCGCAAGCCAGATGAGGCCCTCGGTTGCGGTGTGGTCACCGTTGGTGATTCCGCCCTTGTACGAACCGTAGAGAATCCCGCCCAGGCCGGCCATGGCCGAGGAGATGGTGAAGAGGGCGAACTTCTGCCGGGCGGTGTTGACGCCGGAAGCCTCTGCCGCGACAGGCGAGGAACGGACCGCCAGCATGGCGCGACCCGAGGGCGAGCGCTCCAGATTGTGGACCAGCCACACCACGAGGAGCACGATCGCCAGTACCAGCAGGGCGAAGTTCCGGTTGCCGGACTTGGTCAAGCTGTCGAAGCTGATCCCGAACCACGTGGGGCGCGGGAAGAGCCAACCACCCGCCGTCTGGTTGCTGAGGGTCTGGATCTGAAAGACCATGACGTCGCCGATGAAGGCCAGCGCCAGGGTCGACAAGGCCAGGGGCAGCCCGCCCAATCGCAGCGAGGGCAGGGAGATGATCGCTCCCGTGACGGCGGCGATCAGCACGCCGAAGATCAGCGCGGCGATGAACGGCCAGTTGCTGTGGAACAGGAAATGGTGATTGGGCGCCAGGAGCAATCCGGCAGACAGCCCGGCAGCGGTCACAAACGTCGCCTGCGCCAGGCTGACCATCCCGCCGATGCCCGTCACGACCACGAACGACACGAAGACCGGCGCCAGGCACAATCCGGAGATCGTGAAGTCCAGCCAGACCGAACTCGTCTGGAGGATGAAGATCACGAGAACCACCGTCCCCGCGGTCCACGGCCAGATCCGGCGCCAGGCCGGCAGGCGGCTGACGTCGAACCCACGGGTCTTCTCGTCCGACACCGATCCCGCGCGTCTGCCTCGGGAGGCGTTCAGCAACATCAGGCCGATGAAGATCAGGATGTACGGCGCCGCGCTGGACAGGCCTGTGACACCCACGTGTGGGGTGATGTAGCCGGCGATGAGGTTCTGCGCGACGCCGAGCGCCAGGCCGAAGGCGAATGCCAACGGGATGCTCGTGAACCGGGCGAACACTGCTGCCGCGGCCGACACCAGCATGGCCTCGGTATAGGCGTTGGGGCTGTCCAGGGACAGGAACGGAGCACCGAGGACGCCCGCCAGGCCCGCGAGCGTCGTCGACAGCGTCGAGGCAATCAGCGACGAGCGGCCCGGGTTGACGCCGCGCAACGATGCCAGGTCGCGGCGGTCGACACAGGCCCGCATCTGTAGCCCGAGCGGGGTGCGGCGCACCAGCACCCACAGCAGAAGAGCCGTGAACGCCGCCGCCGCGAGGATGGCCAGCTTGTCGGAGTTGAACGGCACCAGCCTGGTCAGATGCCAGACCTTCGACGGGGTCGGCCCGATCCCTGGCGGGGTCGTGACGAGAGATGTCGTCTTCAGGTTGGCCTCGTCGACGATGAAAAGGCCCAAAGCAGGTAAGGCGATGGTCAACCCGATGGTCGCCACGATCTGGGCGGTGATACCCGCTCTGGCCAGCTTTCTCAGCATGATCACATCGAGCGCCATGCCCAGCAGCGGGGC
This sequence comes from uncultured Actinomycetota bacterium, assembly GCA_963765845.1. Taxonomy (GTDB): domain Bacteria; phylum Actinomycetota; class Actinomycetes; order Frankiales; family Frankiaceae; genus DATAZK01. The sequence goes on along the minus strand of CAVXYJ010000005.1, from coordinate 171,332 downwards.
GAAGACGAGGATCGTCACCAATGCTGCCGGGACTATGGGCCAGTGCGCGAAGCTGTTCAACTCGAAGAAGGTCAGCGCAGAGATGAAGGCCGTCGCGCCGTGGGCGAAGTTGAAGACACCCGCCACCTGATAGGTGAGCACCAGACCGGACGAGAGGATCGCGTACAGGCCGCCGGTCACGATGCCCGACAGCACCAGCGTCAAGATCTTGCTCATGCGGCGCTCGATCCCAGATAGGCGGCGGTCACTTCAGGATGGCGACGCACCTCGCTGGGCGTGCCCTCCGCGATGCGGCGGCCGAGATTGAGCACGACGACCCGGCTGCACTCGCGCATCACGAAGCTCATGTCGTGCTCGACAAGCAGCACCGCGCACGACTGCTCGTCGCGAATGCTGTCGAGAGCCGCCGCCAGGTAGCCGATCTCGGTCTCGTCCAGGCCCGACGTGGGCTCGTCCAGCAGCATGACCTTCGGCTTGTCGACGGTCGCCCTGGCCATCTCGAGCAATCGGATCTGTCCGATGGTGAGCCGGCCGGCCCGCTCGCGCGCTAGCTTGGAGAGACCGAAGGTCTCGAGCGCCTCGCGAACCTGCCCGCGGCGCCGGTCCTCGACACGCTTGCGCCACGGTGAGCGCAGCAGGTCGGCGACGACCCCGCCTCCCCCTCCGCGCCATTCCACGGCGACCATCAGGTTGTCCTCGACCGTCAGGTGGCTGAAGGGCTGCTGCTTTTGGAAGGTGCGGCGAAGGCCATGGCGCGAGCGCCAGGTGGCAGTCCGCCGGGAGACGTCGGTGCCGTCGAACTTCACCTGCCCGCTGCTGGCCTGCTGAACGCCGGAGATGACATCGAAAAGCGTGGTCTTGCCCGCACCGTTCGGACCGATGAGCCCGCAGATCTCGCCGCGCGTCACGGAGATGGACACGTCGTCGAGCGCGGTGACGCCGCCGAACTTCTTGCCGATTGCCGAGGCTTCGAGCACCGGCGCAGAAATCGGGTTAGGAGAGGTCATCATCCGTTTCCGTCAGGAGGCGGCAGCCGCGCGGCGGAAGGCCGTCGTGCGGTGCTCCGGGTCGGTATCGATCTTGGGGATCACGTACTTGCCGAGGAGTTCGATGGTGCGGATGGTCTCCGCGATCGGTGCCGGACCGACGCCGAACACCAGTTGATCGACCCCGATCGACTCCCAGGTCTTCGCCTGCTGCAGCGCATCGTCGGGATTGCCGAGCAGCAACGCTCCAGCCTCGAGGTAGGACGGGATGTCGTCCATCGTCGGCTCGGGGATCCGCTCCGGCCAAGTGGGCACGTGCTCAGGGTGCGGGAAGGTGTCGTGGTAGCGGAAGACGTTCGACACCAGGTAGTTCGGACGCGACTCGACGTAGGAGCGGTAGGCCTCGTCGCGATCCTCGGCCACATAGGCGGCCAGGCAGCACATCAGGTTGTCGTTGACGAAGGCGCCGATCGGCTCAGCGCCCGCGACGGCCTTCTTGTAGGAGACCACTGCCTTCTCGGCGCTCGCGAAGTCACCCACCGAGAAGCCGAGCACCCCCAGCCCCTTACGCGCAGCCATCTCATACGACGACGGGTTGCCCGCCGCGTACCACATCGCCGGGTGCGGCTTGTGGCGCGGCTTGGGCAGGATCTTGCGCGGCGGCAGGCTCCAGAACTTTCCCTCGTAGCCCTCGTAGGTGTCCTGCATCCACATCTTCGGGAACTCGCCGATGACGTCTTCCCAGATCTCGCGGGTACCCGACAGATCCTTCATTCCTGGAAGGAATCCGAGGATCTCGTGGCTGCCGGCGCCGCGGCCGGTGCCGAACTCGAACCGCCCGTTCGACAGGTGGTCGAGCATCGCGACCTTCTCGGCCACCTTGGCCGGGTGGTTGACCTGGGGCAACGGATTGAAGATGCCCGAGCCCAGGTGGATGCGCTCGGTGGTGGCGGCCAGGTACCCGAGGAGCGCCTCGTTGGCCGACAGGTGGGAGTACTCGTCCAGGAAGTGGTGCTCCGATGCCCAGACGTACTTGAATCCCGCCTTGTCGGCCGCTTCGACCGCCGCGATGTCATAGGCGAACGACTCGTACTCGGCGTTGGGGTTGCCTTCGCGGCGAAACGCCGGCGTGTAGCCCTGGATGAAGATGCCGAACTCCATGGCTGCCTCTCTGCTCACGTGTGGTCTGGGATGGTCTGGGATGGTCTGGGATGGTCTGGGGTGTGGTGCGTGCTTGTCTGTGCGCCAGCCGATCTGACTGGGAGTCAGATCACGCAAAGAGTCACCATGGCATAGCAACGCCGCCGTTTGTGCGCAATACCTGACCTGTGACAAAACGAGCCGCGTTCCCGGCAAGGTAGAGCACGGTCAGCGCGATGTCCGCGGGATCGCCGACAATGCCCAGCGGGGACTGCGCGGCCATCGGCCCGAGCACCGCGTCACGGCGCTCAGGATCGACGGTGCCGTCCGCGTTGAGGAAGTGTCGCGAGGTCATGCCGGTGAGCGTGAACCCGGGTGCTACCGCATTGACCCTGATGCCGGCCGGCCCCACCTCGACGGCCAGCGTGTGCGTCAGCTGCGCCAGTGCTGACTTGCTGACGGCATACGCCGCGATCCCCGCCGCCGGGACGTCGATGGCCGACGACGACATGTTGATAATTGATCCACGGCCAGCCGGCGTCATCGCCGCGACGGCAGCCTGGCAGCCGTACAGCGCCCCGCGGAAGTTCACGTCGAAAACGGCATTGAACTGCTCGTCGGTCATGTCGGCGACGAGCACCTGGTTGATGACGCCGGCGATGTTGCACCAGATGTCGAGCCGGTCGTGCTGCACCGCGACCTCGGCCGCGAGCTCGAAGACGGCGTCGCGGTCGCAGACGTCGATCTCGCAGGGCGTCGCGTTCCCACCGGCGGCAGCAATCGCATCGGCCGTGCTCTTCGCACCGTCGGCGCTGCGGTCGGCGCACATGACCGTGGCTCCCGCCTGAGCGAGCAGCCGCGCGGAGGCGGCGCCGATCCCACTGCCCGCACCCGTGACGACAGCAACCTGCCCGTCGAGCGCGAACGCGTCGGCGAACCCAGCAGCGGGACTCATCGAACGGCCTCCTCAGATACCAGCTCTCCAACATCGGGGACGGCCGAACGGCCGTGCAGTGCCGCGGTGACCTCGTCGGCCGCGGCACGCAGCAGCTTGCCGTGACGATGCACGTCGGCACCGGGCAGCGCACTCGGAAAGCCCACGAGCGTCAGCGCAAGGCTCACGCGCCCGGCGGCGTCGAAGATGGGTGCAGCCAGGTAGCTCAGCCAGTAGCTCGCGTCGGGATCGAGTTCTATCAGCTGATAGTCCTCGTCGGTCAGATCGCCGACGAGGCGGGCGGCTTCCGGGGTGGCGAACTGGCCGCGGGCGAGTTGGGCGGCAAGCGTGCGTCCGAGCCGCTCGCGTACCGGGTTCTCGAGCCCGATGGCGTAGCCGCGATCGTGCACCGCGCGAAGCCCGCGGCGGTAGCTGTCGGGGAGCTTTCCGGCCACCCCGGACCACGGGCGGAAAGCGGCCTCGACCGTCGCCTGCTGCGACCAGGCGAAAAAGACCGTCGCGAGAGGGGGAACCAGCGGGACCCGCTGGCCGATGGCCGCCGTCACCGAGAGCGGGGCGAGAACCCCGCTCTTGGCCAGGATGACGATCTCGGCTCCGACGACGGCGCTGGCCATGCACTCCAGCCCGAGTTCCGTGCCCAACTCACGCATCTTGTCCTGAGCGTAGGGCAGCTCGGGATAGCCCTGACGGGCCGCCTCACCCAGGGCGATGAGCCCGGGGCCGAGGCGATAGCTGGGCCCCGCGGGATAGCGCAGGAGCCAGCGGTTGGACGTCAGCGACGCGAGCAGCGCATGGCACGTCGCCTTCGACAGCTCGGTCTGGCGGACGATCTCGGCGAGCGTGAAGTCGCGCTCGGGATCGGCGCTCAGCAAAGCAAGAACGCTCGCCGCGCGCTCAACACTGGGATTGCCGCGACTCACCGAGCGCTGCCACCTGCAGCACCGGCAACGGCGCGGGCCACCGCTCCGCCGATGACCTCGGCCATGATCGCGTGCCCCTCGTCTCCGGGATGGACCCCGTCAGGCAGTTGGTCACCGCGCAGCAGCGCAAGACCCGGCACGAGATCGACCGGCACCCCGTCGCCCGGATTCGCGGCGAACTCCTCGACCTCCGCGCGAAGATCGGCGAGGGTGGCGCCGAGCCGGTTGGGCGTGGATTCGGCGTCGGGTCGCACGACCGGGCTGGAGACGACGATCGGCGTCCCCGGATGCCCCTCGCGCAGGATGGACAGGAATGCGCGCAGGTTGGCGCCGAACAGTGCCCTGCTGTGCGGGATACGCGTCCAGCAGTTGGTGCCGTACGCGAGCGAGATGACGTCTGCCGGCAGCTTGGCGAGCTGCTCCGCCGAGGCGAGCTCACCGCGGCAGGAGCCGGCGTAGCCGAGGTTCACGACGTCGAGCCCGTGGCGCCGGGCTGCCACCGCGGGCCAGCAGTAGGCCGGACCGGACGCGATCCAGCCTTCGGTGAGCGAGTCGCCGTACGCGAGCCAGCGCGGTCCGCGGGGTGCGGCTTCCAGCGAGCCGCCGGTGGCCCGCGCTGCGGTGAGCGTCGGCTTCATTCCCTCCGGGAGGTAGACCGTCACCACCTCGTCGGCCGCTCCGGCGAGATCCAACCGCGCGGTGCCCCCGCCGAGCGACGCCGGTGCGGTCGAGAGCTCCCGCTCGCCGCGCCAGGCGCTGAAGTGCGTGCCGGCGCCCTCACCCCGATAGCCGAGGTCGTCAGTGACGCACGTGTAGTCGATCTCGATACCTGACGCGTCACCGATCAGTTCGAGCCGGACGCCGACCGGAATTTGTGCGGTGCCCCACGTGTCTGCGGGAAGCCGGTCGTCGGCCGGATCCGAGCGGGGATACGGTGCTCCCCCGGTCCCGGCCCATGCGGCGCCGCGCAACGCGTCGGCAAGCAGCACCTCAGAGCTCCGGCAAGGGGTAGGGGAACTTCACGCCCACGCCGCCGTCGACGGTCAGGGTCTGGCCGTTCACGTAGGCCGACAGATCACTGACCAGGAACAGCAACGGCCCGGCGATGTCGGAAGTCTGTGCAACCCGGCGCAGCGGGGCGTTCTCGGCGTTGCGCTGCTTGCCCGCCTCGCCGAGGAAGGCCGACACCCGCGGGGTCCACACGACGCCCGGGGCGATCGCGTTCGTGCGCACCCCGGAGGGCCCGAGTTCGACGGCGACCGAGCGAACCAGCGACATCAGCCCCGCCTTGGCCGCCCCGTACGCCGCGTGCTCCGGCGCGCCGGTGAGCCCGGAAACGGAGGCGACGAACGCCATCGACCCGCCGCCGGACTCGGCGAGGAGCCGTCCGAACAGCTGGGTGATCAGCTGCGCGTGGCGCAAGACGATCCGGAAGTGCCAGTCCCACTCCTCATCGTCCATATCGATGAGCGCGCCGTAGTGCGACATCCCGATGATGTCCACCACCGCATCCACCCGGCCCAGGGCGGCCACCGAGTCGCGCACGAGCCGTTCCATCTCGGAACGGTCAGTGGCGTCACCCGCCCAGGCGATCCCGCCCGTCTCCGCGGCGATCTCGTCCGCCAGATCCTGCTCCAGATCGACGCATATGACGCGGGCGCCGCATTGCGACAACGCGTGCGCTGTCTGACGGCCGATTCCCGCGCCGGCGCCGACTACGACCACGCCCTTGCCGTCCAGGCGCAGCCGGCCCGGGAAGTCCGGGACCGGCGTGTCGTCGGTGCGCGTCACGCCGCGGCCCCGGCAGTCGCCGCAGTCGCGGCAGCCCCGACGGGTGAACACGGCGTGGCACGGGCCGCCGCCATCCAGCGCGGCGGGTACAGGACGTCGGGTTTCACGCTCACCTGCTCCAGGAGTCGGTTCGCATATACGAACGCACGGTCTCAGCGTCGAACACCGTTGCAGTGACCTGACGCCACGTCAAGTTCCAGCGCCGTTCAGCCACGCAAGTCCCGCGCGGTACGCTGCCGCCGCTGGCAGCGCCATCACATCACGCAGGCGTGAAATGGTCGCGCCGGGCGTTCAGCCAGCATCGGGAATCGAAAGGGCGAAGCTTCCATGGGGCGTTTAACGGGCCGGGTGGCCTTCATCACCGGCGCTGCACGGGGGCAGGGCCGGTCGCATGCCGTCCGCCTGGCCGAGGAGGGCGCCGACGTCGTCATCTCCGACATCTGCAGCCGCGTCGAGACCAACGGCGTCGCCCCCGCGACGCCCGACGACCTCGCCGAGACCGCCCGCCTGGTGGAGAAGACCGGCCAGCGCGTCATCTCTCGCCAGGTCGACGTGAGGGACCTGGCCGCCCTCGAGTCGCTCGCCGATCAGGCCGTGAGCGAGTTCGGCGGCATCAACGTCGTCGTGGCCAACGCCGGCATCCTCTCCTGGGGCAATGCCTGGGAGCTGTCCAGCGAGGCGTGGGACGAGCTCATCGCCATCAACCTGACCGGCGTCTTCCACACGATCCGGGCGACCGTGCCGCACATGATCCGGGCCAAGAAGGGCGGGTCGATCATCCTCACGAGCTCGTCGGCCGGCATGAAGGGCCAGCCGTTCACGCTCGCCTACACCGCGGCCAAGCACGGCGTCGTCGGCATCACCCGGGGGCTGGCCAACGAGCTCGGCGAACACGACATCCGTGTCAACAGCATCCACCCGGCCGGCGTCGAGACCGAAATGATGAACGTCGACGGGCTTTTCCAGATGATCCAGGCAAAGGCCACCACCCTCGGCCCGGTGTTCATGAACACGCTCCCCCACCAGTCGATGAAGCCCGAGGCTGTCTCGGCAGTCGTCGCCTTCCTCGCCAGCGACGAGGCGCGCTACCTCACCGGTGCGCAGATCCCCGTCGACCTCGGCACCCTCAACCGCTGACGCGCCAAGTTCTTAGAAAGGTTTCGCTCATGAGCACAACTGCAGCAACGCGTACCGGCAACTGGGGCCGCTGGGGTGACGACGACGAGCGCGGCGCGCTCAACATGCTCACCCCGGAGGTCGTGCTCCGCGCGACGCAGGCCTGCCGCACCGGCAAGGTCTACAACCTCGGGCTGCCGGTGCAGCGCAGCGGCGTACCGGTGTTCGACTATCGCGGCGCCCCCCAGCGGCTCACGCTGACCAGCCAGACCGATGAGAGCAATTTCGCGGCGTTCGGCGCCCCGAGCGGGCTCGGCGCGAACGAGGACACCCTCGTGATCCCGGCCCACAACGGCACCCACGTCGACGCGCTCTGCCACGTCTACTCCGAAGGCCAGATGTACAACGGCTACTCCAAGGACTCCTTCAGCTCCCAGGGCGGCGCCGGTCATTGCGGTATCGAGAAGACCGGCGGCTTCGCGGCGCACGCCGTGCTCGCCGACCTCGCCGGCCACATGGGCGTCGAGTGCCTGGAGCCGGGCTACCGGATCAGCGGCGCCGAGATCGAGGCGTGCCTGGCCGCGGAGGGCGTTTCGGTGCAGGCGGGCGATGCGCTCCTGGTGCGTACCGGATGGCTCGACCTGTTCGACAGGCTGACCGCTGCGGGAGAGCCGGCACCATTCGCGCAGCCGGGTCTTTCGCTCTCCTGCGTCGACTTCATCCGAGACAACCAGCTTGCCGCGGTCGGCGCCGACAACGCCGCGATCGAGTGCATCCCGTTCGACGACGACCGCTTCCTGGCGGTGCACATCGAGCTGCTCGTGAAGCTCGGCATCCCGCTCGTCGAGCACCTGCAGCTCGGGCCGATGGCTGCCGACAAGTGCTACTCGGCGCTGTTCGTCGTCGCTCCGATGCTGGTGACCGGCGGCACCGGGAGCCCGGTCAACCCCATCGCCATCGGCTGAGAGGTGTCGTTCGACCCCTACGACCCGGCGGTCATCGACGACCCGTATCCGGTGTATGACCGGCTGCGCCCGTCCGGGCCGGCGTACAACCCGGAGCTCGACTGCTGGTTCCTGCTGCGCTGGACCGACGTGCTCGCGGCGGCGAGCGACGCACAGCTCTTCACGTCGGCGCAGGGCATCGACATCGGGCACAGCGGCGCCAACCCGGCGCGAAACATTTTCACGCTCGAAAACCCCGAGCACGATCAGCTCCGTGCGGTGGTCAGCAAACGCTTCACGCCGCGGGCGATCGCGGCCTTCGAGCCCAGGGTGCGGGCGCTGGCCCGCGAGCACCTGGACGCGTTCATCAGCCGCGGCTCCTGCGAGCTGATGGAAGAGCTGGCGATCCCGCTGCCGATCATCGTGGTGGGTGATCTGCTCGGGGTCGAGCCGGCGCAGCGGGCCCAGTTCCGCGAGTGGGCCGACACGCTGGTACATCAGGACGCGCGGGATGCCGACACTGTAGAGCGCGCCAAGGAGGCCGGGCTCGCGGTCGCCGGCTACTTCGGGTCCGCCGTCGCAGACCGGCAACGCGAGCCGCGGGACGACCTGCTTTCCGATCTGCTCGGCTCGCAGGTCGGCGGGCGGCCGATGACGACCGCCGAAGTGGTGGGATTCGCGTTCGCGCTCATCGTCGCCGGCACCGAGACCACGACCAACCTGATCGGCAACGCGGTGCTGGCGCTCGATGCCTTCCCGCAGCAGCGCTGGTTGCTGGCCGAACAACCCGAGCTGGCGGCTGCGGCGATCGAGGAGGTCTTCCGATACGACGCTCCGGTGCAGGGGCTGGCCCGGGTGACGACCGCCGACGCACCGGTCGGCGAGGCCGTGATCCCGGCGGGCAGCCGCGTGCAGCTGCGCTACGGCGCCGCCAACCGCGACCCGCAGCGTTATCCCGAGCCTGCCACGTTCGACATCGAACGGCCGCCGCCGGCGGGCATCCGTCACCTCGCGCTCGGGCACGGGATGCACTTCTGCCTGGGCGCGGCGCTGTCGCGACTCGAGGGCCGCGTCATGCTCGAAGAACTCATGCGCGTGATGCCCGAGTGGAACGTCACCGCGGTGAGCCGGCGGCCCTCCGCCGAGATACGCGGACCCTCGAGCCTCCAGCTGACATTTCCATCCCTGGCACCGGGAAAGGGCACCGCTGGATGAGCACCACCGAGGAAGCCCTTGGGCCACGCACGGCGGTGGGACCGCTCGCCGGCATCAAGGTGGTCGAGCTCGGGATGTGGGTGGCCGGGCCGGGGGCCGGCGGCATCCTCGCCGACTGGGGCGCCGACGTCATCAAGATCGAGCCGCCGACCGGCGATCCGGCCCGCTCGTTCGGAGGGATGCTCGGCGGCGACATCGACACCAACCCGCCGTTCGATCTCGACAACCGCTCCAAACGCAGCATCGCCATCGACCTCGGCTCCGACGCCGGCCGCGCGCTGGCCCAGGATCTCGTCGCCGGCGCCGACGTCTTTCTCACCAACATCCGGATGGACGCCCTCCAGCGCGTCGGGCTGGCCGCGGAAGTGATCTGCGCGCGTCACCCGAGGCTGGTGTACGGGCTCGTCACGGGATACGGCACCGAAGGCGAGGACGCCAACCGCCGCGCGTACGACATCGCCGCCTACTGGGCACGCTCCGGGATCGCGCACGCGCTGACCCCGCCCGGCGGCGATCTGCCGTTCCAGCGCGGCGGCATGGGCGACCACTCGGTCGCCATGACCGCAGCGGCGATGATCAGCGCGGCCCTGGTCCACCGCGAGCGCACCGGCGAGGGACAGCTGGTGTCGACCTCGCTGCTGCGCCAGGGGGCGTACACCATCGGCTTCGACGTGAACGTCGCCCTCATGTGGGGCTACAACATCCAGATCGGCAACCGGCGCACCATGGGCAACCCGGCGATGAACAACTACACGGCCGGCGACGGGCGACGCTTCTGGATCGTGGGTCTGGAGGCCGAGCGGCACTGGCCTGCGCTGGCCCGCGCCGTCGGGCATCCCGAGTGGCTGACCGATCCGCGCTTCGACACGGCCGCTGGGCGTCGCGACAACGCCGAAGAACTGATCTCGACCCTCGACACGCTCTTCGCGCAAAAGCCGCTGGAGGAGTGGGCGAAAATCTTCGAGGTGGACCCGGACTTCATCTGGTCGCCGGTGAACTCGGTCAACGACCTCATCGTCGACCCCCAGTTCTTCGCCGCCGGCGGGGTTGTCACCGTCCCGGACGAAAAGGACGGCGTGCTCATGGTCGCCACACCCGCGGACTTCCACGGCACCCCCGCAGGTCCGCGGTTTCGCCCGCCGCGCCTCGCCGAGCACACCCGGGAAATCCTGGCCGAGCACGGCCGCGGCGAATCGGAGATCGACGCGCTCATCGCCAAAGGCATTGTGTTCTGAGTGTTCCGACTGCTCTGAGTGTTCCGACTGCCCTGATGTTCTAGCCTGAGCCATGCCGTCGATCGACCTCAACGCCGACCTCGGCGAGAGCTTCGGCGCGTGGCAGATGGCCGACGACGCCGCGCTGCTCGAACTGGTGACCAGCGCCAACGTTGCCTGCGGCTTCCATGCCGGCGATCCGTCGACCATGCGGCGGGTCTGCGCGCGGGCCGCGGAGCTCGGCGTGCGGATCGGTGCCCACGTCAGCTACCGCGATCTGGCCGGCTTCGGGAGGCGCTATCTGGCCGTCGATCCGGCCGTGTTGCGTGATGAGATCACGTTTCAGATCGCCGGGCTGGACGGCATGGCGCGCGCTGCCGGCACCCGCGTCAGCTACGTGAAAGCGCATGGGGCGCTGTACAACCAGGCGGCTGACGACCACGAGCATGCCTCGGCGCTGGTGGCCGGAACGTGGGTGTACGACCCGAAGCTGCCGCTGCTCGGCCTGCCTGGCTCCGTGCTGCTTCGGGTCGCCGCCGAGGCCGGCGCACCGACGATCACCGAGGGCTACCCCGATCGGCGCTATACGCCGGCCGGGCGCCTGGCACCACGCGCGGAGCCGGACAGCGTGCTGTCCGATCCTGCCGAGGTGTCGGCGAACGCGGTACGGCTCGCAGCCACCGGCGAGCTCGCGTCGCTGTGTCTGCACGGCGACAATCCGACGGCGCTCGAGCTGGCCCGCCGGACCCGCGAGGCGCTGGTCGCGTCAGGCACCGAGGTGGCGGCTTTCGCATGACGGTGACGTGAACATTCCGAGCGCGCGCCCGGTCGGTGAGCGGGCCGCCGTGCTCGATTGCGGACCCGCGGCGGCCGGGACCGCGGCTGCCGTGCGGGAGCTGGCCGAGCGTCGAGGGATCGCGCTTTCCGACGTGGTCCCGGGCGCGGAAACGGTACTCGTCGTCACCGCAGATTCGCTGACGTTGCAGCGGTTTCTGGCCACTTTGCCGGAGCTCGGGCCTCCCCTGCCGGCTTCAGATTCGAGCGCCTCCGTCGAGATCCCCACGCGCTACGACGGCCCGGACCTGCCCGACGTGGCGGCCGCGACGGGGCTGGACGTGGCCGAGGTCGTACGGCGCCACAGCGAGGTCACCTACCAGGCGGCGTTCGCCGGCTTCGCCCCAGGTTTCGCGTACCTGTCCGGCCTCGACCCGGTCTTGCGCCTACCCCGGCGCAGCAGCCCGCGGCCCCGGGTCCCGCCCGGCTCGGTCGCGATTGCGGACGCGTTCAGCGCGATCTACCCCCGGCCGAGCCCGGGAGGCTGGCACCTGCTCGGCTCAACCGACGCGGACGTCTTCGATCCGTCCCGCGAGCCCCCGGCGTTGATTTCCCCTGGGACGCGCGTGCGGTTCGTCCCGCTGCCGGGACCGACCCCATGACAGCCATTCTCGAGGTGGTGGACGGCGGACTGCTGACCACCGTCCAGGATGCGGGACGTCCTGGGCTTGCTCACCTCGGAGTGCCGCCGTCCGGCTACCTCGACGGCCCCGCCGCCCGGCTGGCGAACCGTCTGGTCGGCAATCACGAGAGCGCCGCGGTCCTGGAAACCACGGGCAAGGGACCGATCCTCAGGCCGCGCCGAGCGGGAGTCGTCGTCGCCGTCACGGGTGCACCGGCGACCGTGCTTGTCGACGGGCGTCCCACCGACCATCACGCGTCGTTCTTGCTACGCGCCGGGCAGACGCTGGAGGTCGGCAAGGCGAGCACCGGCTTGCGCAGCTACCTCGCCGTGCGCGGCGGGTTCGCGACCGGGCCGGTGCTCGGCAGCCGCTCGACGGATCTGCTCAGCGCCCTCGGACCGCCGGCACTGGCCGCGGGACAGCAACTCCCGGTGGGCGACGCGACGGCCGGCCCCGTCCCCGCGACCGACGGCGTCGCCTTCCCGGACCTTTCAACCGCGCCGGTCATCGCCGTATACCCCGGGCCATCCGATCACTGGTTCACCCCAAACGCCCTGCAACTACTGGGTTCTCAGGCCTGGACGGTCGACCCCGCCAGCAGCCGCGTCGGCCTTCGCCTGTCCGGACCGCCACTGCCACGCCGCCGATCCGGAGAACTGGCGCCGGAAGGCATGGTGACCGGTTCGCTGCAGGTGCCCCCCAACGGCTTGCCGGTCCTGCTGCTCGCCGACCATCCGACGACCGGGGGCTATCCCGTGATCGCGGTCGCGCGCGAGAGCGACTTGCACCATGCCGCACAAGCCGCCCCGGGAACCACCGTCAGGTTCAGGCTGCTAGCAAGCCCTGGGCGGCCACGTATGTAGCCATCACCCAGCCTTCGTGGCGCGGCGCTTCGAGGCCGGCGAACCGATGAAGGGCCAGCAAGGTGTCGGAGGTCAGGAACAGCGCTCCCCCGGCAGCGGTCACGGGCCGCCCGGTGTCGAGCGCGGTGACGGCCATCGCCGCGAGCGCGGTGCTGTAGGCGAGCACGGGGTACCGATCGCGACCGGTGTGCGGCCAGAGATAGGCATTCAGCCCCGCCCACGCAGCGACGTACGGCAGCGCCGCCACCCGATGGCGAGCAACCAACCCTGAGCCGGGCCGCCTGCGTAGCGCCTCGATCCACGCGACATGGCCGGCCAGGAACGCGCCCAGGCCTGCGGTGAACGCGCCGGGGCTGCTGCCCAGCAGCGCCGCGTCCCCCACGCCGCCGAGGGCCAGCGCGCGCTGGGCGAAGCGATCGCGGCCGATCAGGAGGGTCGGCATCAGTAGCGGTTTGGTCAGCCGCCGCAGGCTCGTTCGGCCCGTCGCCGCAAGCGTCACGTCGGCGAACGCCATCGCCAGGAACGCCGCCGTCGACCCCCGCATGCCCCGCCTGTCCCCCATGCCGCCAGGCTGCCACACCGCCCGCAGCCCGCCCGCAGCCCGCACCCACACCCGCACCCCGCACCCGCAGGCCAAAACCTGGTTCTGGTCGCTATGACGGCCGATAACGACCAAAACCAGGTTCTGGCCCCACGTCGACGGCTGTGGATAACTTCGGCGGGCCAGCCGCTGGCCCGGCACCCTGGCAGGAGTGAGAAGACCGCCCGCAATTCCCGCGGCCATGCAGCTGCTGCTCGAACAGCAGGAGGGGGCGATGACGGCCTCGCAGGCGATGGCGGCGGGACTGAGCCGCCGGCAGTTGCGCACGCTGGTCGAGTCGGGTTGGGGCCACCCGTTTCAGGGCGTCTTCGTCGCGCCGCACGTCGCTGATCCGTTCCGTGCAGGCGTACGAGCGGCGCTGCTGGCGTGTCCCTCAGCAGCGGCCCATGGGGTGACCGCCGCCCGTCTGCACCGGTTGTGGGGGCTGCCGGCCTGGCGCGAATCCGAACAACCGGTGCTGATATTGCCGGCGGGGCAGAGCATCAACACTCGTCGAGGCCTGCGCCTGCACACGGGGCTTCGCGAGGACGAACGCCTTCTGGTCGAGGGTTTGCCAACGGCCAACGTGGGGCGGACCGTCTACCACTTGTCGGTGCCGCTCCGGCTCGATGACCTGGTCTGCCTGGTGGATTCGGCCACGCGCTGCGGTTGGACACCGACCCCTGGTCCGGTGCGCGGACGACGGCGTCTACTCCAGGCCGTCGCGCTCTCTGACGCCCGCTCGGAATCCCCACTCGAGACCTACGGCCGGCTCTTGCTCGTCCGCGCGGGGCTGACGCCTGAGGTCTTGCAGTACGAACTGTTCGACGCCCTTGGCTCGGCCTTTGCACGATTCGACATGGCCTGGCCAAGCGTTCGGCTGGCTGTTGAGATGGACGGCCGCGAGTACCACGACGAGCCGACGGCGTTGTACCGAGATCGTTCCAAGTCCAACGCGGCCATGCTCGACGGCTGGCGCCTGCTGCGCTTCACCTGGTTCGACGTCACGCGGCGGCCCGAGTGGGTCGTTGCGACCGTGCGTACCGCCCTGGCGCGTGGCTAAAACCTGGTTTTGGTCGTTTGGAGGGCCGGATAACGACCAGAACCACGTTTTGGCCGCGGGAAAGCGGCGGGAACCTCAGCGCGGGTCGGGAAGGCCGAGCATGTCGGCGAGCAGCAGGGTCGCGCCGTTCACCCGCTCGTAGCTCTGGTCGGGTGACAGCTGGCCCGCCTCGACCATCCGGCGAGCCGCGCGCAGCACGATGATGGCGAAGCGAAAGCCGGCGAAGACGTCGTAGTAGCTGATGTCGCGCGCCTCGCGGCGGGCAGCGTCCTCCCACATGGCGACGGTCGTCGCATCGTCAGGGAAGCCCGGCAACGTTGGGTTTTCCATACCCGCCGTGTGGAAGCGGTTCAGGAACAGCCACCAGCCGAGGTCGACCTCGGGCGGCCCGATCGCAGCCATCTCCCAGTCCAGGACGCAGACGGGCTCGAGATCGACGTAGAGCATGTTGCCGACCCGGGCGTCGCCCCAGTTGAGCCCTTCCGGACCGGGCGCCGGCTCCTGGTCGATCAGCCACGACAGCGTCGCGTCCAGCACCGGATTGGGCTGGCCCGTAACCGCCCACTCATACCAGCGCAGGGCGCTCATGAGCTGCTCGTGGAACCCGCCGCAGCCCGAGCCCGGGCCGAGATGCCCCAGCTCCAGGCGGTCGACGTCAAGGCGATGGATCCGGGCCAGCATGGCGATGGACGCGGCATACATCCGGGTTTGTTCGGCCGGTGTCAACCCGAGCACCCATCCCACCTCGGTGTACGGCGGCAGGTCGGGCGGGGCGTCGCCGGCCACCTCGCGCATGACGTAGAACGGGGCGCCGAGCAGCGCCGGATCCGCCTCGTAACCGACCAACGGCGGCACCGGCACGACCGTGTCGACGAGCGCCATCATGGTCGCGTACTGGCCGGCCAGGTCGTAGTGGTGATACAGCCCTGAGCCGGTCGGCGGCCGTCGCACCACGAAGCCACCGGACTGCACGGACTGCTCTGATCGCGCGCCGGCTCCCGAGCGCCACGACGCGCGCAGCATCATCGTGTCGTTCGACGCCCCGTTCAACGCGGCCCCGGAGGTGCCGTCGATCTGCAGCTCGGTCACGCCGAGCGCGCGTTCGAGCCAGCGGGCAAGCCCGGCGGTGTCCGCCAGCGGCGACGGAGCGAGCGGCCCGCTCATACACGGCTCACTTCATGCCTCGGCGCGGAAGCGATCCGGTCGGTAGCAGCGCGGCGTGACCGGCCCCGCGGATGACCTTCCCGTCCGGAGTGTGAATGTCGAGCCGCACCGCACAGTCCCGGTGGTAGGGACGCTCGACGGTGCCGTCCGGCAGCACGACGTCCTCATCGTGCGAGATGTCGTACACGTCGTGCTCGAGGTGCTGCTGGCCGCGCCAGACCCCGAAACCGCGCCGGTCGGCGTAGCCCATCGAGTAGCCGAGTCCGAGCATCGAAAGCGAGCGGGTGATCGGCACCATCTCGAACCGGTACGTGCCGGCCGGGGTGTGCACGAGCCAGGTGCCGCGGGAGAAGCGCCGGGTGCCGGGATAGACCTCGAACTCCAGATCGACGTCGGACGCCTTCACCGCGCTGCCATCGGCCCAGCGGATACCCGCCTCGGCGTGGGTCTTCGTCCCGTCTTCGATCTCGTGCAACTGGATATGGCCGCCCATGTCAGGCGCTCCCCACGTGAGCCACGTCCACAGGAAGCCGCCGCGGGCGGAGCGCATGTCGTCCTCGCCGGTGATCGGCTCGCCGCCCGCCACGTCGGTCCGCACGCCGAAGCTGTGGTCCCGGCCGCCCCACCAGTGCTTCAGCTCTGATCGCCTGCCACCGCGCTCGACCCAGCCGTCCACCGAGCCGGACTGGTTGTAGCGCATGTAGTCCTGGTTGACCCGGCCGCGCAGGCGGCTCCAGCTCGGGATCTCCTCGTGCGGCGCTATCTCGGCCTTCCACTCCATGTCGAACGCGAGGCCGCTCTCGTTGGGTTCCAACTCGAGCCGCAGCCGGCGGAACGGCTCCAGGATCGACACCTTCAGCGGGCCGCACTGCGTCAGGAAGGGGTCGGCGGTGAACAGCGCCGGTCGCAGCGCGGCACTCACCCGGACGTTGTGCTGCTTGCCGTCCTCGATCATCGACGCGTAGCCGTCCAGCACGTTCATGTTGAGGTAGGTGCACATACCGGTGTTGATCGCCGGCTCCGACCCCTCGGGGTCGTAGATCGCGAACCAGTACCGGTCGAAGAACCGGGGGTCGCTGGTACCCGCGTGATCGAACGTGGTGGCCAACTGGTGGTGCAGCGTCTCGTCGAGCGGGCTGAGCATCGCATCTCCTCACGGGAGCCGGAACGGCCTCTAGCGCCATCTTGACGTGATCTCGTGAGGATGCCAGCGGCTGGGAATTGGCAATCAGCCCGGTCCGATGACCGCCGCCGCCCTCCCGCCGGTCAATGCCCTCCAGAATTCACCGGGCAGGCAGGTTTCACTAGGGGGCAGAACATGCCGAGACCAGAGGAAGGGAAGGAACGGCGAAGGGTGAGCTGTGCTGATGCCTGTGGGTGACGTGACCCCACCCGGCGCGCTCCCGGCCCAGCGACACGCCGAGGATGTACCAGCGCCGCAGACCGCGTCGTGGGAGTGGGACCCTGCCTCCCAGCAGATGCGGTGGCAGCAGCCGATGCGGGCGGTGCTGGGGATGGCGACCGCCGACGCTGAAGAGGTCCGCCGAACGCTGCGCGAAGTGCTCGCCCCGATCCTGCTCGCTCCCCACAGCCCCGGCGAGATCGTCGCTCTCGAGCACACGCTGCGCGCGCCGCGCCGGGCCGACCGGCGGTTCGCCGTCCACGCGCAGTGGACGGCCGGCTCCTGCACCACCGCTCCGGTGCTCGCAGGCACCGTCACCGACATCACCAACGCGAACGTCGATGCTGCTGCGTCGGAGCTGCGCGATCGCTATCGCCTGCTGGTCGAGCTCAGTCCCGACGCGATCGTCGTGCACTGTGACGGCGAGATCGTCTTCGCGAACCGGGCAGCGGTAGCGCTCGCGGCCGCGCAGTCGGTGGACGACCTGGTCGGGCTTCCCATCCTCAGCGTCGTCGCGCCCGAGTCGCGAGCGGGGATGCTCGAGCGCATCGCTGGCATGCGCGAGAGCGACACCTACTCCGAGCCGGCCGAAGCCACCTTGCTGCGCTTGGACGGCACACGCGTGCTCGTCGAGTCCACGTCGGTACGCACCCGTTGGGCGGACAGACCCGCTTTCCAGGCCATCCTTCGAGATCTCAGCGCCCAGCAGGCGGCCGAGAGCAACCTGCGCCTTTCGGCCAACCTCATCCAGCACGTTTCCGATGCGATCATCGCGCTGGACGTCGAGGGCCGCATCAATGCCTGGAACCCGGCAGCCGCCACGCTGTACGGGTGGACAGCGAAGGAGGCCCTCGGGCGGCCGATCGACGCCCTGCTCGGCAGCGACACGACCGGCGGCACGGTGCAGTCCCTTGCCCGCGGCACGCACGCCGAACTGATCCATCGCCGCCGCGACGGCTCCGCCGTGAACGTCGTCGTCTCGATCGCCGACATCAGGGACTCCTCGGGCACCGTCAGCGGCAGCGTTCTCATTTCCGCCGATGTCAGCGAGCGCCGGAAGGCCGAGCAGATCCGCCAGCAGGCCGACGCACGCTACTCGGCAGCAGTGGCCACACTCGACGAGGGCCTGGTGATCATCGACGTGGACGACCGGGTCGAGACGGCGAATCCGGCGGCCTTGGTGATGCTTGCCAACCCGGATCTTGTCGGCCTGCCGTTCAGCTCCGCGGTCACGTTGGTGGACGAGGACGGCCGGCCGCTCACCGCGTCGATGATCGGCCTCGAGGAAACCCGTCAGGAGGGGTCCGCCCGGCCGGCGTTCACCACTTCCCTGCCGCATCGGGACGGAGGTCACACCTACCTGTCGGTGTCGTTCCGAGCGCTGCCAACGGCAAGCGGGAACGGCCCCTTTCCGGTCGTCATGTGCCTGCTCGACGTCACCGACCGGCACGCCGCCGCTGAATTGCTGCGCTTCGAGGCACGTCACGACCACGCCACGGGTCTGGCCAACCGCAACCTCGTCATCGAAACGATCAGCGAGCTGTTGAAGGCCCCGGACATGCCGGTCGGCGTGCTGTTCATCGACCTCGACCGTTTCAAGATGGTCAACGATTCGCTGGGCCATGATGCCGGCGACGCTGTCCTTCGCACCATCGCCCGCCGGCTCGCCTACGAAGCCCCGGCGCACAGCACCGTTGGCCGGCTGGCCGGAGACGAGTTCGTCCTCGTCGTCGCCGATGCCACCGTGACACAGATGCAGGCCCTCGCCGCCCACCTGCTGTCGCGGCTGTGCGAGCCGGTACGCATCTCGCGCCGCGATCTCGTCGTCACATGCAGCATCGGCCTGGTGGTGACCGAGCCCGGCTCCGGGCAGGGTGTCCGCGGACGCAGCAACGTCGTCGCGACGGACGTACTGCGCGACGCCGATGTCGCGATGTACTACGCCAAGCAGCACGGCCGCAACCGGTTCGCGACCTTCGACGAGCGCTTCCGGCGCCGAGCGGTCGACCGGCTCGCGCTCGAGGAGGACCTGCGTCACGGGCTGGACGCGGGCGAGCTCTCCCCGGCCTACCAGCCGATCGTGGCGCTCGACGGGATGACGACGGCTGGGGTGGAGGCGCTCGCCCGCTGGACACATCCCAAGCGCGGAGCCGTTCCGCCGACGGTTTTCATCCCGATCGCCGAGGAGACCGGGCTCATCGCGCCCCTCGGACGGCTCATGCTGACCCAGGCCACCCAGCAGCTCGCCAGCTGGCGCAACACCGCTGGCGTCCCCGATCTGGTCATGTCGGTGAACCTCTCGCCGCGCCAGCTTGCCGACCCGCACGTCGCCGATCGGGTGAGCGAGCTGCTGGTAGCCCGAAGCCTGCCCGCGGCTGCGCTCACGCTGGAGATCACCGAAAGCGCGCTGATGGACGACCCGGAGCTCGCCGCTCAGACCCTCAGGCGGCTGCGCGGCCTCGGCGTCGGCATCTCGATCGACGACTTCGGCACCGGCTACTCGTCGCTGTCCTACCTGCGCCGCTTCCCGGTGACCTCGGTGAAGATCGACCGGACGTTCGTCGAGATGCTCGGCACGACGCGCGACGACGACGCCATGGTGGCCGGAATCATCAACCTTGCCCATACCCTCGGCCTGAAGGTTGTCGCCGAAGGCGTCGAGACCGAATCACAACGCAGGACGCTCGCCGACCTCGGCTGCGACTTCGCCCAGGGATATCTGTTCTCGCGCCCGCTGTCAGCGGAACTCTTGACCCCGCTACTGCTCCGGTAGCCACCGCAGCGGCAGGTGCTTCACCCCGTTGATGAAGTGCGACTGCAACCGCTGTACCGGCCCGTCGATGGCGAGCCTGGGCAGCTGATCGATCAGCGCCTCGAAAAGGCAGATCGCTTCCAGCCGGGCCAGGTGGGCGCCGAGGCAGAAGTGCGGACCTCCCGAGCCGAACGCGACATGAGGGTTGGGGTCGCGGGTGACGTCAAGGCGGTCGGGCGCGTCGAAGGCCGCTTCGTCGCGGTTGGCGGAGGTGTACCAGAGCAGCACCTGCTCCCCCGGCGCGACCCGCTGCCCGGCCACCTCGATCTCCTGGGTGGCGGTACGGGCGAAGTGGGTCACCGGGGTCACCCAGCGCAGCAATTCCTCAACAGCCGCAGGGATTCTCGCGGGCTCGTCCCGTAGCAGCTCAAGCTGATCGGGGTGCTGCAGCAGCGCGATGACACCGCCGGTCACCAGGTTGCGCGTGGTCTCGCTGCCCGCGTTGTGCAGCAGCAGGAAGAACAGGTTCAGGTCGAGCTGCGAGAGCTGCTCGCCGTCGAGCTCGGCCGACACCAGGGCCGACATCAGATCCGGGCCAGGAGCCTCGCGGCGCTGCCCGCAGAGGTTCTCCGCGTAGCCGTACATGGCGCCGAGCGCGGCCACGATCTCTTCCTGGCTATTGGCGAACTCGGCGTCGTCGCCGCTCATCATCTGCTCGGTCCAGGAGAAGACCTTGGCCCGGTCGGAAGGCGGGATCCCGAGCAGCTCGGCAATGACCTGCAGGGGCAGCTCGACAGCCAGATCGGTCACGAAGTCGAAGGTCCCCATGGCACAGACGCGGTGCAGCTGCTCGTCGACGATCTCGCGGATGCGGTCGGTGAGCCGCGTGATGCGGCGCGGGGTGAAGCCCTTGTTCACGAGCTGGCGCCGCCGGGTGTGCTCGGGTGGATCCAGGTTGATCAGCAGTGGCAGGCTGGGTGCATTGGGATCGTTGCCCCGCACGGTGAACGGGTCGGGCTGGTTGGAGAAGATCTCGGGGTTACGCGAGGCGGCGACGACGTCGGCATGGCGCACCAGCGACCAGTAGACGCGCTCCCCCGGACCGGTCAGCTGGACCGGACCCGGCTCGCGTCGCAGCTGGGCGAACGCGTCGTAGGGCACACCTGAGGTCCAGCTGGTCGAGAGCATGGGATTCACAGCGGCCAGTGCCGGACTCATAGCTGCCAACCAATCCCAGATGCTTACCCCGGTCAAGCAAGGGCGACGGAAGGGGGCACGGTAAGTTGGCGCCCTGTCAGCTAGCCCCCGCTCCTCTAGCCCGAGGTGAAGCAAATGAGTGATCTCTCTGGACGCGTCGCTCTGATCACGGGAGCCGCCCGCGGCCAGGGTCGTTCCCACGCGCTGCGGCTCGCCTCCGACGGAGCCGATCTCGTGCTGTGCGATCTGTGCGCAGGTTTCGAGACCACCGACTACAAGCCGTCCACCCCCGAGGACCTCGCGGAGACAGTCCGGCTGGTGGAGGACAAGACCGGGCGCAAGGTGCTCGCGCGCCAGGCTGACGTCCGTGATCTGCCGGCGCTGCAAAGCCTGGTGGAGGATGCCATCGCGCAGTTCGGCCGGCTCGACATCGTCGCCGCCAACGCGGGTGTGATGTCAGCCGGGCGGGCGTGGGAGCTGACCCCCGAGGAGTGGAAGGACGTCATCGACGTCAACCTGACCGGCGTGTTCTACACGTTGAAGGCGGCCGTGCCGGCGATGATCGCGGCCGGCAACGGAGGCTCGATCATCATCACCAGCAGCAGCGCCGGACGTAAGGGCGCGCCGTTCGTCGCCCACTACTCGGCCTCCAAGCACGGCCTGGTCGGTCTCGCCCGCACCTTTGCGCTGGAGCTCGGCGAGTACGACATCCGCGTGAACACCGTGCACCCGGTGGGCGTGCAGACCGACATGATCGCCGGCCCGAAGCTGCAGTCACTGCTGCCGTCGGTCGCGCTGACGATCGGCCCGACGTACATGAACACGCTGCCCTACGACTTCATCGAGCCCGAAGCGGTCTCCAACGTGGTCTCGTGGCTGGCCGGCGACGAGTCGCGCTACTGCACCGGGTCACAGTTCGTCGTCGACCTCGGCAACACTTCCCGCTAGGGGCGCCGATCGTCCCGCCTCCGGACGGCGACGCCAGCTCGCTGCATTCGAGGTCAGGCCGCCCCACCTGGTGGCCAAAACCAGGTTCTGGTCGTTATCAGCGCCCAAAACGACCAGAACCAGGTTTTGGCCGCGGCAGGCCGAGCACCCGCTGGGCGACGATGTCGCGCTGGATCTGGCGCGTTCCACCGAAGATGGCCTGGGCGCGCGACCAGAGGTAATTGGCCCAGAGCTCACCCTCGTCGAGTACCCCCGCGGGACCGGCGAGGTCGAGCAAGGCATGGTTGAGCAGCTGCTCGGCACGCGTCATCAGCAGCTTGTCGAGCGAGCCCTCCGGTCCCGGAGCGCTTCCGTCCAACCGGCTGCAGGTGCTGCGTAACACCTGCAGCCGCAGCGCTTCCAGCTCCACCCACGCGCGGGCCAGCCGCTCCCGAACGCCCGCATCCGCAGCGGCACTGCCGTCGCGGATGCGGGCTTCGGCGAGCGTGAGCATCCGTTGCAGGCGCGCGGTCCAGCCCATGTCGGCCGGCCCGCGTTCGAAGCCCAGCAAAGCCATCGCGATCTCCCAGCCCTGGCCGGGCGCGCCCAGCCGATAGGCCGCGGGCACCATCGCGCCGGTGAAGAAGACCTCGGCGAATTCGCTGGAATCGTAGGCCGTACGGACCGGCCGGCACTCGATCCCGGGAGTCGTCATCGGCACCAGCAGCATCGACAGCTGCTGGTGTACACGCCCCGCGGGCTCGGTGCGCAGCAGGAGCAGGCACCAGTCGGCCCACACCGCCTCGCTGGTCCAGAGCTTCTGGCCGTCGATGCGATACCAGTCGCTGCCGTCCTCGGCGGTGGTCAGCACGCCGCGGGTGGTCAGCGACGCGAGATCCGATCCTGCGCCCGGCTCGCTGAAGCCCTGACACCAATGCACGGTGCAATCCAGCAGCCCGGGCAGCTGCTCGCGCTTGTGCTCCTCGGTGCCGAAAAGCCTGATGGCATTGGCGATGTGGTTGAACGCGGGACCGGGCGGAGCACCTGCGGCGGCGAGCTCGTCGTTGACGATCGCGTCGTGGAGCAACGAGTAGCCGTGGCCGCCGTACTCGGTCGCGAAGGAGACGCCGACGAATCCGGCGCCGGCCAGGGCGCGGTGCCACCGGTGCATCGCCATCATGCGCTCATCGCCGTCGGGCGGCAGGGCACCGGGAGCGTGCGCGCCCAACCAGTCCCGTACCCGGCGGCGGAAGTCCGCCTCGTGGGGGGAGTCCGCGAAACTGAGCCCCTCGGGCTGCGCACCGTTCGACACCGCAGCCGGGGCCGCGACGCCAGCCGCCAGCCGCCGGTCGGCGATGGCCGCATACAGCACGCGGGGGGCGCCGAACGTCTCGGCGTCGAACATCACCCGGCGCAGGATCAGGTGAAGCGGGTGCTCCCACGTCATCGCTATGCCGCCGTGGGCCTGCAGCGCGATCTCGACGACCTCGCGCGCAGCGCTACCGCAGAAAGCTTTGGCCTGAGTCGCCGCATCCCACGCGCCGGCTGAGCCGAGCGCATCCACCGCCCACGCCGCGTGCCAGACCGAGCTGCGGCACGCCTCCACCAGCACGGCCGCGTCGGCGAGCAGATGCGCCAAGGCCTGATTGGCACCGATCACCCGGCCGAACTGCTGACGCTCGCCGGCGTACTTCACGGCCATGGCAAGCGCCTTCTCGCACAGCCCGAGCTGGTCGGCGGCGAGCGTGGTCATGGCGAGCGCGGTCAACCGGTCTCGCGCGTGCCCGTCGAGGGCGTGCACGCCGAGCAACTCGCCCGGGTCACCGACAGTGCCGGCCACGGCGATGCGGGTGCGATCCAGCGTGGCCTGCCCGCTGGCGGGCGGGAGGAGGTGGCGGCGAAGCACGCCCCCGGCGTCGACCGTGAGCCCGTGCGTCGCACCGAGGGCGTCGAACGCCACGACGGGTTCGTCGGGGCCGGCCAAGCGCGCCAGATCCGCCGTCAGCAGCACGCAGTAACGCAGCTCGCCGGCGGCAAGGGCCTGCACGTCGGCGGCCGCTCCGCTAGCAGCCAGCAGGGCGGGAGCAAGCAGGCCCTGCCCCGCGTAGGGCGCCGGGCAGAGCGCTTCGGCCAGCCGCTCGCCGACCAGCGCGGCAGCGACGGTCGCCCCATCAGCCCCGCTTTCACCCTGCGCACCGATGCCGAGCAGCCCCGCGCGAGCCAGCGCATCCCAGGCGCCCGCGGATCGCTCCGGGGTAGGCGGAAGGTCTCGTATCCCGGTGATGGCATGCTGGGCGCCGAGCCGGGCAGCAGTGGCGGAGATCAGCTCCTGCTCGCGGCTCAGCCGAACGTCCATTCCCCCAACCTCTCATCCCTGACTTCAGCAGCTAGGAGGCGCTCCGCATGGCGCAAGGATTGCCCGAACCCCCGGACCTCGGCGCGAGCGCGTTGCCCGCCGGTACGTACGCGGGCCAGACGGTGTTCGTCACAGGCGCCGGAACCGGTCTCGGGCGAGCGATCGCCGAGGAGTTCAGCCGGCTGGGTGCGGCAATTGTCATCGCCAGCCGCAAGCCCGAGCATCTGGCGGACGGCCAGGCGGCCATCGAGGCGCTGGGCGGCAGGGTGCTGACGGTCGGCTGCGACATCCGCGACCCGGAGCAGATCGCGGCCGCGTTCGACTCCGCGCAAGAGGCGTTCGGGCTGCCGTCCGTGCTCATCAACAACGCGGCGGCGAACTTCCCGGTACCCGCCGAAGACATGTCGCCGAATGCCTGGCGCACCGTCGTCGACATCACGCTCAACGGCACGTTCTTCTGCGCCCGCGAGTTCGCCCGCCGCCACCTCGCGGCCGGCGAGCCGGGCTCGATCGTCAACGTCGGCGCGTCCTACGCCTGGACCGGCGGACCCGGCTTCGCTCACTCCGCCGCTGCCAAGGCCGGTGTGAAGAACATGGTGGAGACGCTCGCGGTGGAGTGGGGCCCGTACGGCATCGCGGTGAACGGGCTCGTGCCCGGGCTGTTCCCGCACGAGGACATGACCGCCGACATCAAGGGCAACCTGTCGCGTACCAACGACAAGGACGTGTGCCAGCCGGCGCTGCGGGTCGGGCGGTTGCGCGAGCTCGGCTGGGCGGCGACGTTCCTCGCCTCTCCGTACGCGCGCTTCATCTCCGGTCACACCCTCGTGGTCGACGGGGCGAACTGGCAGCGCCGCACGCTGACCAATCCCCCGGTCGTCACCGTGCGCGACCAGATGGGCAAGGGGCCCTTCGAGCTGGGCTAGACGACCGACTCGCCCTTGAGCATCGCGCCCGCGTCGACCCGGATGTTCATGCCCGTCAGGTAGCGCGACTCGTCGCTGGCAAGGAACGCCACCAGGTGGCTGATGTCGATCGGGTCGATGAACGGGATCGGCATCGCCTGCATCGCCGGGAAGGCGAGCATCGCGTCGTCGCGGGTCGGGTGGGGGATGTCGGGCCGGAACGCCTTGTAGACGTCCTCGTTGTGCAGCAGCGTGGTGTCGCAGTTCGTCGGGTGGATGCCGTTCAGCCGGATCATGTGCGGCGCCAGCTGGAGCGCGAAGACCTCGACGTAGCGGAAGATCGTCTGCTTGGACCAGGCGTAGCCGGAGCCGCCGCCGCCGAGCGCGGGGTTGTCCATGAGGCCCTTCATCATCCCGGCCGTCGAGCCGGTCACGATGACGGAGGCGCCGGCTTTCAGGTGCGGCAGACAGACCCCGACCGTGTGGAGCACGCCGACCAGGTCGACGTCGACCCCGTCGACAAAGCTCTGCAGCAGGGTCGGGTCTTTCATCGCCGTGACGCCCGCATTAGCGACCACGATGTCGAGGCGCCCGAAAGCGGCGATGCCCTCATCGAGGACGGCCTGCAGGTCGGACTTGATACGCACGTCACCCTTGCGCGCGATGATCTGCCGGCCTTCGGCCTCGACCTCCTTGACGGTCTGCGCCAGGTCCTCGGGGGTGGCCAGCGGGTAGTTCATGCTGCCGAATGTCTCGCAAATGTCGACCGCGATGATGTCGGCGCCTTCCTGCGCCAGCCGGATCGCGTGACTGCGACCCTGCCCGCGGGCCGCGCCGGTGATGAACGCCACCTTGCCGTCGAGCTTGCCCATGGTCGTCTCGCTTCCGGGTCAGTCGCCGAGCAACGGCGAGTCGGTGTTGGAAGGCCACTGCGGACGGTAGTAGCCGCGGAAATGCAGCTCGCCGCCGCGTAGCTCGCGGATGGTGAGGAAGTCGCCCTTGTAGCCGCGGTGGTCGTACGGGCGCGAAGGTGAGATAGGTCGCCGGGACCGCCGTTGGTGCGCGGCATCCACTTGATCGTCTCGATGCCCGCTTGACCTCGGGGATCGCGATCGACGCGTTCGCGATGCCGTGGATGCGCGGCGCGGGCGGTGTCGTAGGCCAGCGCGACGACGACGTTGCTTGCGACGTACGGCCGAAGCGCTTCGCGAAGCGCTCGAGCATGGCCTCGTAGTTGGGGTTGGTGCCGTCCTCGCCGAGCTGGTCGACCCCGTGCCAGCCCTCGAGGCCCTCGGCCCACGCGTTGGTGTTCGAATAGAACATGAAGGCGGTGCCCATGAAGCGCGGCGGGTCCCAGTCGAGCGCCTTGAACGCCTTGGCGAAGTTGAACGTCGAGTAGCCGTAGCCCATGTAGACGATCGCCTCCGCGCCCGCCTCCCGCATCGCGGCGACAGTGCTCCTGGAAGTCGCGCGGGTTCGGGCCGAGCGACACCTCCCGCACGATCTCGACGCCCGCCGTTCTGCGCGGCGACCGGCGGAAGAAGCCGGCGTAGTCGGTCCCCGGACGAGCCCTGCTCCCAGAAGAAGCCGACCTTGCGGTAGCCCGTTCTGCCGCGCACCAGTTCGCGCCCATGTCGACTCCGTCGGAATGTCGCCGTTGGCGACCGTGAAGCAGTACTCGCCGAAGAAACGCACCGCCACCGGTCCACGACGATCACGGCGACGCCCGTCTCGTCGACCAGCTCCATGCAGGTTCACCGCGTTGTCCGAGATCTCGGGCCCGCGACGACCACGCAGCCCGGCTCGACGAGCTCCAGGTAGCCCTTGCGCACCTTCAGGTAGTTCTCGCGGGGGAGGCCGCGCGCGTCGACGGCGATGATCTCCACCGGACGGTCGTACGACGCCCTCGTTCAGCGCGTCCTCGATGGCCAGGATCGTGGCGTCGACCCAGTCGGAGATCAGCTGACCGATGTCCATGTCGACCAGGATCCCGATCTTCACCGGCTCGAACGGGTCGCCCTGCGTCTGGACCCCCCGCGTCGGCGGGTAGATCGTGATCGACTCGACCGGGCGCTCGCCGACCCGGCCGCCGCCGTGGTACCAGAGGTTCGATTACTGCCAGGAGCCGAGTTCCGCGGTGTCGACCCCGGGTCCGACGCTGAGGCCACCGCGCAGTTCGTCCCGGCGGTCCCGTGATCGACCGGGCGGGAACATTCCCGCTAGGCGTACTTGCCTTGGCTGCTCGCCTGCTCGGCTCTTGCTGGCCACCCGCTCAGTTCCCCTTCCGCTCCCTGTCAGACGCTGGGCAGATGAATCACAAACCTGGTGGGATGAACACCCGGTTCAGTGAGCGCGGCGGTGGTCAGCCGACAGCGAACCCGGGCACTGATCCCGCGGCCAGGTGGTCTGCGCGTTCGCGCGACGCGTCGAGGGCGCCGAAGGCTCAGCAGCCCGTCGCCCTTGCTCGCCCGGTCAGGGACGGCGAAGTTCGGCCCGGAACTTTCCGCGGAAAGATCCGGCTCACCCTGCTCGTCCTTCTCGCCGTGCTCGTAGGGCTGGTCTGCCGCGTCGAGGTCGGCACGGGCGGCTTCGACGGCCTTGCGGGGCCACCCGCTATCCGGTGTAGTGAGGCGATGGCGGGCCTTGATCGTGCGGGCGCCCGACAACGCCTGCAGCTGACCACCTTCGCCGCTGCCGCGATCACGGTGCTGGCGCTCGTCGGATGCTCGGTTCCCCCGGCCAAGCCTGGCGCGGCACCCTCCCCGAAGGCCTCGACGCCGCCCTCGTCTGCGAGCACCGGCTTCTCGCTGCCCGTCACGCACCCGACCGTCTGGGTGTGCCGGCCGGGTATCGCCGGCAACCCGTGCTTGGGCGGCCTGGACGCGACCGTGGTGCAGCCGGACGGGACGAGCACCGTGGAGCCGTTCACCCCCGCCAGGGACCCGAAGATCGACTGCTTCTACGTCTACCCGACGCTGTCGCAGGCGAAGTCGGTGGCGGCGCCGCTCGCCCCGAGCCGGCTTCCGTCTCCACGGCCCGAACGCAGGTCGCGCGCTTCCAATCGGTGTGCCAGCTCTCGTCCCCGCCTACCGCCAGATCACGCTCTTCGGCCTCGCGCAGGCTATTGCCAGCCGGACGATTCCCCCGTCGGTGCTGGCGCAGGCGACCGCTGACGTCGTCTCCGCCTGGCACGACTACCTCGACCACTACAACGACGGCCGCGGGGTCGTGCTGCTCGGCCACTCGCAGGGCGCCGGTCAGGTCATCTCGCTGCTGAAGACCGAAGTCGACCGCACCCCCGCCGAGCGGGCAAAGCTCGTTTCGGCCATCGCGCTCGGCGGCAACCTGCTGGTGCCGCAGGGCAAGGACGTCGGCGGCGACCTGGAAAACATCCCGGCGTGCCGGGCCGACACCCAACATGGCTGCGTCATCGCGTACAGCTCCTTCAGCACTGCGCCGCCGGCGAACAGCCTCTTCGGTCGCGCGACCCGAGCAGTACGGCTCGGCGGCGGAACGGCGCCGCCCGGCATGCAGGTACTCTGCGTCAACCCGGCAGCCCTGCGCGGCGGCACCGCCCCGCTGCACCCGTACCTGCCCACCGCCACGCTCGGGACCCATCTCGCCGCCCAAAGCAGGGGCAGCCTCCCGAAGTACCCCACCGGATTCGTGGCCTACCCGGGTCAGGTGACCGGCACCTGCATGAACGCCGGCGGCGCCTCGTGGTTACAGATCGACGAGCCGCATCCGGGCGTCGCCGGCAAGCGGGTATCCCTGGTCCAGACGCTCGGGCCGACATGGGGGCTGCACCTGATCGACTTCAACATCGACCAGGGCGATCTGGTCAACCTGGTCAAGGCGCAGGCCGCCAGCTGGGGCTAGCCGTCACATGGTGTTCTGCGGGCGGTTGCGGGACAGGAACGCACCGGCGTCGGCCAGGATGACCTGACCGGTGACGCACCGGGCGAGATCGCTGGCCATGAACACCACCAGCCGGGCCAGCTCGTCGTGCTCGGTCATGCGTTGCAACGGGGTCGCGGCGACCAGCGCGGCCATGTGGGCATCGTCGAAGACCGGCGCGATCGTCTCGGTGAGCGTGGTCCCGGGAGCGAGCGCCACGACCCTGATGCCGCTCGGGCCGAGCTCGACGGCCATCGACTGCGTGAGGTGATTGATGGCGGCTTTCGACGCGCCGTACGCGGACATGCGCGGTGACGGGCGAGTGGTCTCCCCGGACGTGATGTTGACGATCAGCCCGGGACGGCCGCCGCGCAGCATGACGCGCGCTTCCGCAGCTCCCGAAAGTGCGGTGACGATGAGGTTCTGGTTGACCAGATCACGCCAGTGGGCACCGTCGAGCGTCACGAACGGGCCGGGCTTCTGGCTCGCGTAATTGCCGACGTTGTTGACGGCCACGTCGAGCCGGCCGAGCAGCTGCGCCGATTCCTCCACCATCGCAGCCAGTGCATCGTCATCACGCGCGTCGGCGATGACGACGTGCGCCCGGCCGCCCTCGGCTTCGATCTCACCGGCAACCTGTTCGGCCTTCTCGCGTCGCACATCATGGACGACGACCGAGGCGCCTGCCCGGGCCAGCCAGCGCGCGATCTCGCGGCCGATTCCCGCACCAGACCCGGTGACGAGCGCGCCCTGGCCCGAGAGGTCGATCGCGATCGTCATGCGCCGGTGGTGAGCAACGAGACGACGCGTCCGGTGGCCTCGTCGACCCATTCGCGCAGGGTTGGCTCGTCGGTGCCGCCCAGCGGATGCGGCAGCACCAGCTTGCGGATGTCAGCCAGACCGAAGCTGGCCGACAGCGTGACGGCGATGGGCTCGAAGCGCGTCGTGGTGACCACGACGGCGGGCTTGCCCGCCTTCTCCAGCTCGATCGCGTCCGACACCGAGTACGCGGTGCAGCTGCCGCAGTCGGCGAGCCCGGTAAGGACGATGTCGGTCTCCTCCAGCAGCCGGCCGAAGATGTCCCGTGACATGGGTATCGCCGCGTTGGCCGACATCCCGTACGGGCCCTTCTTGGTGACGAGCGTGACCTCGGCGCCGGTCTCGGCGGCCAGCTGCTGCGCCGCGTACGCCAGGACGTAGCCGGCGTTCGGCTTGCCGTTGTCGAGTACCCCGACGCGCAGCCCCGCGAGTGAGCCGGGCGACGGCGCGAGCTTGGAAATCTCCGGGCGCGGCTCGGAGTCGGGCAGGTAGACGGTCGTCATGCGATCAGCCCTCCACAGGCAAGGTGACGCTGCGGGTCATCCCCCACGAGGGGACGACGAGTGAGTGCTTGCCCGGGCCGCCGGCCACCACGACCTTGATGTTGCCCGGCTCGCCCGTCATCGGCAGCAGGTGGTCGTCCGGCACGGTCTTCATCCACCGTGCCCAGGCGAGCTCCTCGAAATGCTGGCGGAAGACGGACGCCGGCATCCGCGCCCGGTCGAAGAGGTAGGCCGAGACGTCCTCGCGTGACATCGCCCGCTGCGCGAGGCTCGCCGCGTGCTCCGGCCCCAGGATGATGAAGAACTCCCCCTGGCTGATCGGCGCGTTGTTCATGCCGAGCGAGGTCATGGCTGAGGCGATCTTGTCCAGGATCAGCGCGGGCTCACCGGCTGCCTCGGCGTCATGGACGTTGTGCGGTCCCTCGCCGCAGTGGACCGTCACCGCGCTCGGAGCCGTCACCCCGCGGCTACGCGCATAGCTCCCCCACGGCGATTCGGCGAGGTTCTCCGCCGCGCAGAAGGTGTATTTCGCCGGCTGGCCGTGGGTCGCCGCGTCACCGAAACCGGGCTTGGCGCCGGCGACGTGCAGCATCGTCAGCCGCACCGCCCGGCCGACCGTCGCATTGGCCCTGTTACCGGGGCCGAAACAGCCGACGCCACCGGTGAATCCGCCCTCGGCGACGGCATTGCCGTGCACCAGGATCAGCGGCGCCACGAGGTGCGTGGTGGCGTTGACCCCGCGCAGGTTCATCTCCGGCTGGGCAAGCGCCCGCAGCGCGGTCAGCACCACCGGGAACGCCACCGGCGGGCAACCGGCAAGGACCGCGTTGATGGCGGCGATTCGCCGGGTGAGCACCCCCGAGCGCGGCTGGAGCGTGAAGAGCACCTCGTCCGGGTCACCGGTCGCGTACGCCAGCATGGCGTCGACGCGGGCCGGAGTCGGGGCCACGACCGGCAATCCGTCGCCGAGACCGCGAGCGTCCAGCAGGTCGAACATGGCTTCCGGGGACTCGTCCGGCAGCTGAGCCTGATCGGGGAGATAGGTGACCGTCACGCCGCTCAGTTTCCCCCTTCGTCGATCAGCATCAGCACCTGCCCCACCAGCGAGTCCATGGCGGCGGAGCCGTCGAGGTGCAAATCCGGGCACACCGGCGCCTCGTACGGGGCGTCGATCCCGGTCATACCGGTCAGCTGGCCGGCGGCGGCTTTGGCGTACAGACCCTTGGGATCACGCGATTGGCAGACCTCGAGCGGGGTGTCGACGTAGACCTCGGCGAACCTCAGCCCACCCGCTTCGTGGCTCGCGCGCACGGCGTCCCGGCCGGCGATGTATGGGCTGATGACCGGCACCAGCACGACCCATCCGACCCCGGCGAAGAGCTTGGCGACCTCACCGACCCGGCGCACGTTCTCGGCGCGGTCCTCGGCAGACAGGCCCAGATCGCGGTTCAGGCCGTGACGCAGGTTGTCGCCGTCGAGGATGAGCGCCGGCCGGCCCGATTCGAGCAGCACCCGCTCGACCTCGACCGCCACCGACGACTTCCCCGAGCCCGACAGGCCCGTCAACCAGACCGTCTGTCCCTGCGAAAGCCCGAGCAGTGTGCGACGCTCCTGCGGGCTGATGCCCTCATGCCAGCGAAAAGATCCCGTCTCAGTCATGACATCGCACATCATGTCAGGAGCGCGCCGTTGAACGAGCCAGCCCTCATCGCCCGTGACCTCGTCATCGTCCGGGGCAAGAAGACAGTTCTCTCGGACCTGTCGTTCGAGGTCCCCGAGGCGGCGGTGACGGGCCTGCTAGGGCCGAGTGGCTGCGGCAAGACGACGCTGATGCGCGCGACCATCGGGGTGCAACGCATACGCGGCGGCTCGCTTCAGGTCCTCGGCCGGCCGGCGGGCGATCCGGCGCTGCGCACCCAGGTGGGCTACGCCTCACAAGGCGCATCGGTCTACCTCGACCTGACGGTGGTGGAGAACATCCGCTACTTCGCCGCCGCCCTGCGCGCCGCGCCGGCGGATGTCGCTCGCGTGATCGACGAGGTCGACCTGGGGGCTCACCGCGACAGCCTGACCGGGCAGCTGTCGGGCGGTGAGCGCTCGCGCGTCAGCCTCGCTGTCGCGCTGCTCGGCACCCCCCGGCTGCTCGTGCTCGATGAGCCGACGGTGGGGCTCGATCCGATGCTGCGCGAGCAGCTGTGGGACCTGTTCTCCCGGCTCGCCAACGCCGGGATGACGTTGCTCGTCTCCAGTCACGTGATGGACGAGGCCGAGCGCTGCGACACGCTCCTGCTCATGCGCGAGGGCCGGCTCCTCGCCCACGAGACCCCGGCCGCGCTGAAGGCGGCCACCGCGACCAGCGACCTGGACAGCGCCTTCCTGCACCTGCTGCGCAAGGCAGGGGCACGCGCATGAACCTGTCGACCACGCTCGCCACCGCCGCGCGCGTCCTTCGCCAATTGCGGCACGACCCGCGCACGGTGGCACTGCTGCTGCTCGTCCCGTCCCTGCTCATGGTGCTGCTGCGCTACGTTTTCGACTCCAGGGCCGAGTTCAACGTCCTCGCGCCGGCGCTGCTCGCCATCTTCCCGTTCACGTTGATGTTCCTCGTCACCTCGATCACCACGCTGCGCGAACGCACGCTCGGCACGTTGGAACGGCTGCTGACGACGCCGATGCACAAGCTCGATCTGCTGACGGGCTATGCCATCGCGTTCGGCGTGGTGGCGATCGCGCAGGTGCTGGTCGTCATCGCCGTCTCGACGGGGCTCGGGCTCGACGTGAAGGGCAGCTTTGCCGGGCTGCTGCTCGTCACCGCGCTGGACGCGCTGCTCGGCGTCGCGCTCGGGCTGTTCTCCAGCGCGTTCGCCCATACCGAGTTCCAGGCGATCCAGTTCCTGCCGGTAGTCGTCTTCCCGCAGCTGTTCCTGTGCGGGCTCTTCCGTGCCCGCGAGCAGATGGCGACCGTCCTGCGCTGGCTGTCGGACGTGATGCCGCTGTCGTACGCGGTCGAGGCCCTCAATCATGCCGCGACGCACACCGACCTCGGCACCGTCTACCTCCGCGACACCATCGTCATCGCCGGCTGCGTCGCCCTCGCCCTCGCCCTCGCGGCCGTCACCCTGCGCCGCACCACCCCGTAACCAAGCGCTACAGGTTCCAGACGCGGGCGGCGTTGCCGGAGACGATCAGCTCACGCTCGTCGGCGGAGAGCACCCCGAAGCTGCTCCTCGACGATCTGGCGCGAGTTGGGCCAGCTGGTGACGGGGTGGGGATAGTCGCTCGACCACATGATGTTCCCGACCCCGATGCGGTTGCGCACCTGCGCTGCGGCGATGGCGTCGGTCTCCTCGATGAACGTCACGATACACGTTGCGGTGGAAGTAGAAGCTCGGCAGCTCGGTGATGGCCGGGAGCTCGTAGCCCTGGCGGGTCACCATGTCGTCGGTGATGAACAACCACCAGGCGATCCAGCCGAGACCGGGCTCCACGAACACGACCTTCAGCTCGCGGAAACGCTCGAACACGCCGCCCATGATCCACATGCCGAGAGCCTCGCCGGTGGCGAGCCCGGTCATCGGCACCATGACCGCGCTTGTCCGGCGTGGGATCGCGGCGCCATCAGGTCGTCGAGCATCGTGTTGAGCCCGATGTGGCAGCAGATCGGCAGCCCGGTCTCCTGGATGGTCGCGAACAGCGGGTCGTAGCGCTCGTGGAAGTAGTCGGCGAGGCCGACCTCCGGGGGAACACCGGCAGCTGCAGCGACTTGGCGCCGAGGTCGACCACCCGGCGCACCTCGGCGACCGCGAGGTCGATGTCGTGGATCGGCATCTGGTAGGAGACGATCAGCCGGGTCGGGATCGGCGAGCGGCGAACTCGCGCGAGTGCCTCGTTGAACGCCACGATCGGCTCGCTCTGCCCGCTCCTTCATGTCGCCAGGATTAGCGGAAGGCGCTCACCTCGCAGTAGAGGACCTCCGCGTGCACGCCGTCGGTGTCCATGTCGGCGAGCCGGGCGACCGGGTCCCCGTAGCCGGGCTGGTTGAACGCGGAATTGGAATCGGCGGCCTTCATCGCCGCGCCCGCCGCATTGGCCGCTCCGGCACCGCGGGCCATGCGCGCCGTGAACGCGGCGACGGCGTCGTCATACGCCTGGTGGAAGCGCGCCTCGAGATTGGCCTTGATCTGCTCGTGCGTGACCTTCACATGCGAATCGGCCGAGATCAGGCGCTCTTGATGGGTGGCGGTCATCGACGTCTCCTGAAACATAGCGAGCACTAGGCCTTCAGCAAGCTAGCACGCGCGGCGGGTGATGGGTACCCGCCGGGCGCCGCTGACGATGCGGCTTGACGGCGTGCATAGTGACCGCAATGCTTACGCCGGTGAAGCCCGTCCTCGCACCCCAACCCACCGCCGACGACCGTCACTACTGGGACGGGATCGCCGAGGGCCGGCTGCTGCTGCAGCGGTGCTCGCAGTGCCGGACGATGCGCCACCCACCGCGTCCGATGTGCGGGCACTGCCACTCGCTGGAGTGGGAGACGTTCCCTTCGGACTGCCGGGCGACGGTGCTCAGCTGGATCATTCCGCGCCACCCACCGGTCGCCGTGGGAGACGAGCAACTCATCGCGCTCGTCGAGACGACGGAGGGCGCGCGGCTCGTCGTCAACCTGCACGACTTCTCGCCCGGCGATC
The DNA here is from genome assembly GCA_963765845.1 of uncultured Actinomycetota bacterium. Taxonomy (GTDB): domain Bacteria; phylum Actinomycetota; class Actinomycetes; order Frankiales; family Frankiaceae; genus DATAZK01. Next base: position 136,475 of record CAVXYJ010000005.1, on the reverse strand, counting down.
CCGTGAACGAGGCACGTATCGAGATCTTCATGCATGACGTCGGCGGCGGGGTCATCCTCCCCCAGGGCCGCCCGCTCGCAGTCGGCACCGGCGGGCAGGTGTGATGGACCCCGCCGTCTCCACGAAGGCCGCCATCGCCGGCATCGGCCACACCGAATACTCCAAGAATTCCGGACGTTCTGAGCTTCAGCTCGCTTCGGAGGCCGCGCTGGCCGCGATCGGCGATGCCGGCCTCACCCCGGCGGACATCGATGGCATGGTGACCTTCACGCTCGACTCCAACGACGAGCTCGAGCTCATGAACAGCCTCGGGATCCGCGAGCTGACGTACTTCTCGCGTACCACCAACGGCGGCGCCGGCGCCTGCGCCACCGTCATGCACGCGGCCATGGCCGTTGCCAGTGGGATGAGCAAGGCAGTGCTGGTCTACCGGGCGTTCAACGAGCGTTCCGGCCGGCGCTTCGGCGTGCCGGCGGCGGGCCTTCGCTCCAAGGCGGAGAACTACTCGGCCCCGTTCGGAGTGCGCACCCCGGCGCAGGCGTACGCGCTGACATTCCAGCACTACATGCACAAGTACGGGGTGACGAACGAGGACCTCGGCAGCTACAGCGTGGTCGCCCGCCGGCATGCGGCCACGAACCCCGACGCCTGGTTCTACCAGCAGCCGATCACCCTGGAGGACCACCAGAATTCGCGGTGGATCGTCGAGCCGGTGCTGCGCCTGCTCGACTGCTGCCAGGAAAGCGACGGCGGGGTGGCCATCGTCGTCACCAGCCCGGAGCGCGCGCGCGATCTGCCCCACGGCGGGGCGCGCATCCTGGCGGCCGCGCAGGGTGAGGTGCTGGGCGGCTCGATGATCTACGACTACTACCACCCTGACGTCTCGAGCAGCCCCGAGTTCGCCCTCACCGCGCGACAGCTCTGGCAGGACTCGGGACTCACGCCCGACGACGTCGACGCCGCGATGCTGTATGAGAACTTCAGCCCGGTCGTCTTCATGCAGCTCGAGGCATTCGGCTTCTGCGGGCCCGGCGAGGCGCGCGACTTCATCGCCGAGGGCAACATCGGCCTGGACGGAAAGCTGCCGGTGAACACCCACGGCGGTCTGCTCGGTGAGGCCTACATCCACGGGCTGAACAGCATCCTCGAGGCCGTCCGCCAGCTGCGCGGGACGGCTGCCAACCAGCTGCAGACGATGGACCACGTGCTGTCGGCGTCGGGCCGCAGTGCCCTGCTGCTCGGCCGCTGCTGAGACGGGAGACAGATGAGCGGAGTACTGGACGGGGTGACCGTCCTTGACCTGAGCACCGGGATCGCCGGGCCGATGGCGGCGATGCTGCTGGCCGACCACGGCGCGCGCGTCACGAAGATCGAGCGGCCGGGCGGCGACCCGGGACGCGCCCAGCCGTCGTGGCGGGTGTGGAACAGGGGCAAGCGCAGCGCGGAAATCGACCTCGCCGCCGACGAGGGGCGCGAGGCCCTGCTCGCCCTGGCGAGCACCGCCGACATCCTCATCGAGAGCTTCCGGCCCGGCGTCACCACCGAACTCGGCATCGACTACGCGACCCTCAGCGCCCGCAACCCGCGCCTGATCTACTGCTCCATCACGGGATACGGCCGGGGCACGCGCGATGAGCAACGGCCGGCGTGGGACGCCCTCGTCGCCGCCCGCACCGGGCTGCATTGGGAGAAGCGCGGCTTTCCCGGCGGCGCGATCGACCGGCTCGCGGGGCGCCCCGTCATCGACTACGAGGTGCCGCCAGGAGCGCAGGAAGGTCCCGATCGCGACGGGCCGCTGTTCTCCGCGTCGTACTGGCCGAGCCTGGGCGCCAGCTTCCTGGCCGGCGTCGGCATCAACGCGGCGCTGCGGGCCCGCGAGCACACCGGCCGCGGCCAGTGGGTGGAAACCTCGCTGCTGCAAGGGGTGCTGGCCGTCACGATCGGCGGCTGGCAGCGCGTCACCAATCCCGAGGCGGCGCTCTACCAGACCTGGATCTTCGACGGCCGCGCTCCGATCTTCGGCATCTGGAAGTGCGCGGACGGGCGCTGGGTGCACAACTGGGTCGCCAACCCGCGCTTCCTGCTCTCCGCGTCCGAAGGCGATGAGCTGAAGGTCCCCGACCCGGGGGCCACGCACCGCGACGACCCCGACCGGATCGGCACGAGCCCGCAGAACCTCGTCGTCGTCTACTACTACTGGCCGCAGCTGGTCGACGCGCTCGCGAAATTCCCCAGCGACCAGTGGCTGACAGTGGCCGCGGAATTCGGCGCTCCGATGCAGCCGGTGCGCTCCCCCGCCGAGGCGCTGGCCGATCCGCTCTGGAGCGACGACGGGATCGTCGCCGAGGTGGCCGATCCGCAGGAGGGGCCGCTGCGGATGGTCGGCAGCACGTACCGGCTGACGACGAGCGACGGCACGCCAAGAGGTCCGGCGCCCGAGCTCGGTGCCGACACCGCCGAGGTCCTCGGCGAGGCCCGGAAGGCGGCGACGTACCCGACGCCCGCGAGCCCGCCCCCGTCCGGCGCCCAGGGCAAGGCGCCGCTCGCCGGGATCAAGGTGCTCGACCTCGGGCTCGCGATCGCCGGCCCCTTCGGCGCGCAGGTGCTCGCCGACCTCGGCGCCGACGTCATCAAGGTGAACGCGCTGCACGACGTCTACTGGCAGCTCAACCACATCGCGCTGACCTCCAACCGCAACAAGCGCAGCCTGGCCGTCAACCTGAAGACCCCCGAGGGCATGAGGATTCTGCAGCGGCTGGTCGAGCAGTGCGACGTCGTCCACCACAACATGCGCTACGACGCCGCGATCCGGCTCGGGGTCGACTACGAGTCGCTGAAGAAGCTGAACCCGGGCATCATCTACTGCCACACCCGGGGCTTCGAGCACGGCCCGCGCGACCTGCTGCCCGGCAACGATCAGACCGGCGCCGCCCTCGGCGGCATCAGCTGGGAGGACGGCGGGGTCAGCGACGGGGGCAAGCCGATCTGGGCGCGCACCAGCCTCGGCGACACCGGCAACGGCTTCCTGTCCGCGCTGGGCGTGGTGCAGGCCCTCTATCACCGCGACCGGACGGGTGAGGGGCAGTTCGTCGACACCTCGATCTCGTATGCGGCGATGTTGAACACGTCCTACACCTACCTGCGCGGCGACGGCACCGAGCCCGCGCGTCCACGCCTCGACCGCGACCAACTCGGCCTCGGCGCCGGCTACCGGCTGTATGAGACGGCCGACGGCTGGCTCTGCCTCGCGCTCGCCGGTGACCGGCACTGGCAGGCACTCGACAGCGTCCTGCCCGATGCCAACCTGCTGCCGGCAAGCGACGCGGAAAGAGCGGCGATGCTCGAGACGACGCTGCGCACGGCGCCGGCCGAGAAGTGGTTCGAGATCCTCGACGCAGCAGGGGTGCCCTGTGAGATCAGCTCGACCACCTACGCGCTCGACGTCTTCGACGACCATGAACTGAAAGACCGCCGCTGGACGGTCAGCTGGGAGCACCCGCACGTCGGGCAGCTCGAGCAGTACGGCCTCGGCGTCGACCTCTCCGACACCCCGCTGGTGCTCGACCGGCCCACCCCGATCGTCGGCCAGCACACGGCGCAGATCCTGCGCGAGAACGGCTACACCACCGAGGAAATCGACGACTTCGTCGCGCGAGGTGCGGTGGCGGTCTGGTCACCCGGGGATCCGACCACGCCCCCCGGCATCTGAAAGCCCATGACGCCAGCACTTTCAGCGCCCCCGGACAGCACCCACCAGCGCATCACCTGCGCCGCGCTCGACTGCATCCTCGAACGCGGCTTCTACCGGGCGAGCAGCAACGAGATCGCCCGGCGCGCCGGCATGACATGGGGCGCCATCCAGTACTACTTCGGGACCCGGGAACGCCTGATGCTGGCCGCCCTGGAGGTGTCCGACCGGGAATTCGAGCATCTGCTGCAGACAGCCGACATCGGCACTGGCACGACAGCCCAGCGGCTCGAGCGATTAGGGGCACTCCTCACACGCCAGTACGGCCGCCCGCGCTACCTGGCCACGCTGCAGATCGTGCTGAACCTGGCGCACAACCCGCAGACGTCGGCGGAGACGGCCGCCGCGCTCGTCGACGTCGACCGGCGCCTGTCCTCGCAGCTGACCAGCCTCATCCGGCTCGCCATCGGACCGAAGGCTGACGAGGAGACGGTCACGCTCGTCTTTCATGCGCTGCGCGGCCTCGCCGTCTCGCATCTCATCCAGCTCCAGACCGCGCCCGACGAACTCGCCGGCGCCCGCCAGCCCGGCAACCTGCCCGCTGATGGCCGCCGTCTCGCGGCCGCCCTCGCCCTGCTCATCGACGGCCCCTGATGGCAGGCGTCTTAGCCGGCGATGTCGATGCGTTCCTGGACCGGTTGGACCCGGACGCGGTGTACGAAACGCCCTACTACCGCGACTTCGGCGATCTCGCGGCTGACCGGCGCGATCCGCAGGAGCCGCACCAGCCCCACATGTCGGCGAGGCCGTACTCGGAGGCCATCCCGTTGCCGCCGTGCGCAGGGGGATCAGGCGTAGATCCGGCGCAGCAGCTGCTCGGTCACCGAACGCCGGACGCCTCCCAAAACCCCCGACCGGGCGAGCGCAGCCCGCGCCGCGTTCGCCCCCGGACCGCCGTGCACGCCCCCACCGGGATGTGCTGACGAGCCGGCGAGGTAGAGCCGATCGATCGTCGTTGCCGCACCGCCGAGACCGGGAACGGGCCGAAACACCAGCTGCTGGTGAAGTTGCGCGGTGCCGCCGTTGATCGCTCCTCCCACGAGTGCCGGATTCTGCTGCTGCAACACCGACGGCGGCTGCACGCTCGAGCCGACGACAAGACGCGAGAAGCCGGGCGCGTGCCGCTCCACCGTCGCGGTGACGCGCTCGACCTGACGGGCCACCCGCTCCGGATCGCCGGCAGCTGTTCGCGGCAGGTGGGTGTACGCCCAGGCCGACTCCGTACCGGGCGGCGAGCGCTGCGGATCACTGGTGGTCAGCTGGCCGAAGAGGACGAACGGGCGCCGGGGATCGCGTTGGGTGGACAGAGCGTGGGCGTAGTCCGACAGGCCGTCGAGGTCAACGTCGAGGTGCACCGTGCCGGCAGCGCGGGCGCCCGAAGCCGTCCAGGGCACCGGCGCCGAGAGCGCCCAGTCGATCTTCACCGTCGCCGTGTCCCACTGGAAGTTCTCCAGATCCGCCAGCAACCGCGCCGGGAGATGCGCCGCGCCGACCAGATCCGCGTACAGGTGCGGGGCCGCGACGTCGGCGAGCACGGCTCGCCGCGCGGGCACGACCTCGCCCGACGCCAGCTGCACCCCCGTCGCCGCGCCGCCCGACACCCGCACCCGGCGCACCGCGCCGTCCAGCCTCACCTGCCCTCCCCGTGCCTGCAGGCGGTCTACGAGGGCGGTGGTGAGCCGCCCCGCACCACCTTGGGGCACCGGGAAGCCGTGCGTCTGGCCCAGCATCGTCAGCAGCCACCCGTACACGGCACTACCGGCCGCGTCCGGCGACAGATCCGCGTGCAGGGCGTTGCCCGCGAGGAGCATCGGCGCACCTGCGCCGCGAAACATCTCCTCACCGAAGCGCCGTACCGGAAGTGCCGCCAGCCGGGCGAGCCGCAGCGCCCCTCCGAGGCCGATCCGGCGCACCAGCCGCGCAGCAGCCGCCGCCGGCGGGAACGGCCGGAACAGCGCGTCGAGGACCAGGGATTCGACGCCGTCCCACTGCGCGCACAGCGCCAGCCACGCCTGCGCGTCGGCCTCGTGAAAGGCCGCCACTGACTGCGCGGTGAGCTGACGATCGCGGGAGAGCACCGCGCACCGGTCGTCGGGAAAGACGTGGGCCAGTACGGCTGGCGCGTGGCTCCAGCGCAGGCCGTAGGACGCGAGCTCGAGCCCCTGCAGGACGGGGGAAGCCGACGCGAGCGGGTAGAACGAGCTGAACACGTCGGAGAGGTAGCCCGGGGCGGTCAGCTCAGCGGAGCGCACGGCTCCTCCTGCCTGCTCCGTCGCCTCGCAGACCACGACTTCCCAGCCCGCATCGGCAAGCAGGTTCGCCGCGACCAGGCCGTTGTGGCCGGCCCCGATCACCACCGCGTCCGCAGCGCCGTCACGGCGGCTGGAACCGCGGGGCGCGCTCCGGTGCACAGCCTGACCGTACGGGCGGCGGGCGAACCGCGCTCCAGAGCGGTCTCCTACGGCCGGTGACCTATCTTCAAAGGGTGTTCGAGCTGGGCACCGATGGGCCCTCACTGATCATCGCGGCGCTGGACGGATCGGAGACGTCACTGCGCGCCGGCGCCTACGCCGCTGGGCTGGCGCGCCGGCAGGGTTGCCGGCTCGCCCTCGTTTTCGTCCACAGCGTCGGGGGATTTGCGCGCTCGATGCCCGGGGCCGTGCCTGCGGTCGCCGAAGCCAACCGCATGACGGCCGACGATCTGAAGGCGGCGATCGAGGAGCAGTCCCACCGCCTCGGCGTCGACACCGTGTTCTACGAGCGCGAGGGAACGCCGTTCAACGAGATCGTGACGCTGGCCGACGAGCTGCGCGCCGATGCCGTCATCGTGGGCGCCTCGACCCAGGCGGGGCATCGCTTCGTCGGATCCCTCGCCCTGCATCTGGTGCGCGCCGCCCGCTGGCCCGTGACGGTCGTTCCCTAGCCGATGAGGATCTCGGTGCGGGTGCGCCCGGGTTCGAGCCGCCCCCTCGTGGGCGGCTCACACGACGGCGCGCTGGTGGTCAAGGTGAGCGAGCGGGCCGTCGACGGGCGCGCGACCGAGGCAGCATTGAAGGCGCTGTCCCGAGCCCTCGCGATCGCCCGGCGCGAGGTCAGCCTGGTCAGCGGCGCTGCCAGCCGGACCAAGATCGTCGAGGTGCCGGACGATTGCCGAACCCGGATCACCGAGCTGCTGGCCCGCTAGCGCACGGCACCGGACCGGCAGGGTGATAGAACGGCGCGTCAGCGAAAGTGCTCGATGATGAGCTGAGGAGGAATCGCGAGCTGTGAGGATTCTCGTCATCGGCGGCACCGGCCCGACCGGGGTGCCGATCGTCAAGGGCCTCGTCGCGCAGGGCCATCAGGTGACGATCCTGCACCGCGGGCTGCACGAGCATCCGCAGACTCCCCCGGCCGTCACCCACCTGCACGCCGACCCGTACGACGAGGACTCGCTGGCCGCCGCGCTCGACGCCACGACCTGGGACGTCGTCGTCGCGATGTACGGGCGGCTGCGGCGGATCGCGGCGCTGACCGCCGGGCGCTGCGGGCACTTCGTCTCGGTCGGAGGGGTGCCGGCGTACCGCGGCTGGACCGATCCCTGGCAGTACGAGCCCGCGGGGCTGCCGGTGCCGCGCCGGGAGGACGCCGAGCTCGTCGACGACCCCGAGATCGACTCGAAGGGCTACCGGATCGTCCGCACCGAACAGGCGGTCTTCGCGGCCCACCCGCGCGCGGCGCACTTTCGCTACCCGTACCTCTACGGCCCCCACCAGCCGGTGCCGCGGGAGTGGCTCGCGGTGCGCCGCATCCTCGACGGCCGCGACCGGATGATCATCGCTGACGAGGGCCTGACCCTGCACCACCAGGGCTACACCGAAAACGCGGCCGCCGCCCTGCTGCTCGCGATCGAGCACCCGGAACGCTCCGCCGGCACCGTCTTCAACATCGGCGACGAGGAAGTGCTCACCGTCCGGCAGATGATCGAGCTCTGCGCGGCGGCGCTGGGCGCGCAGCTGGAACTGATCTCGATGCCCTACGACCTTGCCGTGCCGGCCTGGCCGCTGCTCGCTCAGCCGTTGCCGACGCACCGGGTGCTCGACGTATCGCTGCTGCGCCATCAGCTCGGTTTTCACGATCCGGTTCCCGCTCGGGAGGCGACCCGGCGCACGGCATTGTGGCTCGCCGAGAACCGTCCGCTCCCGGGCGGCACCGAAGAGATGGTGCTGACCGACCCGTTCGACTACGCCACCGAAGATGTGCTCATCGATTCGTGGCTGGAGGCGCGGGCGAGCGTCACCGTGCCGGAGTTCACCACCCGGCCCGGCTACGGGCTCGCCTACAGCGGGCCACTCGGACGGCCCCGCACCCAGAAGGAGTTCGTGGAATGACCAGCAGGCCGGGGGACGGCGACGGCGCCATGAGCGGGATCCGGGTGCTCGACCTGTCGATCGCGCTGACCGGCCCGTACGCGGCGGCGCTGATGGCCGACCAGGGCGCCGATGTCATCAAGGTGGAACGTCCGGGCATCGGAGACATCGGCCGCTGGGTCGGGGTCGCGGTCAACGGCATGAGCTCGCTGTACCTGGTGTGCAACCGCGGCAAGCGGTCGATCGTCGCCGACCTGAGCAAGCCTGAGGGGGTCGCCGTCGTCAAGCGGCTCGCCGCCGCATCCGACGTGGTGGTGCAGAACTTCCGCCCTGGCGTGATGGACGGGCTCGGGCTCGGCTATGAGGATGTGAAGGCCCTCAATCCCCGGGTCGTGTACGCGTCGCTCTCCGGCTTCGGGAGCGTCGGGCCCTACCGCGACCGCAGCGCGTACGACACGGTCATCCAGGCCTACGGCGGGCTGGCGATGAACCAGGCCGACCCGTACGACGCGGTGCCCGTCTTCCTGCGCCAGACGGCAGCTGACAAGATCACGGCCCTGTTCGCCAGCCAGGCGATCGCCGCGGCGTTGCTGAAGCGGGAACGCGGCGGACCTCAGGCCAGTGGCCAGCACGTGGAACTGTCGATGACCGACGCGGTCGTCTCGTTCCTGTGGGCGGATGCCGCCGCCAACGAGGTGCTCCTGGAATCCGACCACTCGATGAATTCCAGCTTCGTCGCGGGTTTTCGCCCGATGCGCTTCAGCGACGGCTGGGGCATCGTCACGCCCACGTCCGACCACGACTTCGCGGGAATGTGCCGCGGTCTCGGGGTCTCCGGCTACGACGACCCGCGCGTCGCCACCATCGCCGAACGGATCAAACATCGCGATGTGATGGAGCCGATCATGGACATGTGTTATGCGATGGCCGCGAACATGACCACCGCTCAGGCGACCGCGAACTTCGAGGCCGAACGCGTCCCGTTCGCCATGATCCTCACCGCGGACGAGCTCACCCGCGATCCGCATGCGGTGGCGATCGGCCTGTTCGAGGAGTCCGACCATCCGATTGCCGGACGCGTGCGGCTCCCCCGCCATCCGGCCCGCTTCAGTGCTACCCCCGCTGCGCTCGGCAGCCCCGCGCCCGGGCTCGGCCAGCACACCGACGAGATCCTGACCGAGTTCGGCATGGCCGACCAGATCGCCGCGCTGCGCGCGGAGAAAGCCGTGATGTGAACGAGGTGAACGCGACCATGAGGGCTGTGCGCCACACCGCAGCAGGCATCGAGGTGCAGGAGGTGTCCGAAGGTGACCGCGACGGGATGACGGTGGTGCACGTCGTCTCGTCCGGGATCTGCGGATCAGATCTGCACATGCTCGAGTGGGGCGCTCTGCCGTTCACCCTCGGGCACGAGATCGGCGGCCGGCTCGAGGACGGCACCCCGGTGACGGTCTGGCCGCTGGTGCCGTGCGGCAGCTGCGACCGCTGCCTGGCGAACGAACCGCAGCAGTGCCGTACCGGCAACTCGCGTATCTACGGGGTGGGGCCCGAGGGCGGGATGGCCGACCGGATCCTGGTCGATCCCCGCAACGTGATCCCGCTGCCGGAGGAGCTCGCCGAGCGCGATGCCTGCCTGGTCGAACCGATCGCATGCTCGGTGCACGCGCTACGCCGGGCAGGGGTGACGGCCGGCGATCGGGTCGCCGTCGTCGGCGCCGGGAGCATCGGGCTCGGCGCCGTCTCGGTGGCACGCTTCTTTGACTGCCGGGTCGACGTGGCTGCCCGCCACGACGCTCAGCGGGCCGCAGCCGCCGCGATCGGTGCGGGCCTGGTGAGCGACGAAGCCGACGCCGAGTACGACGTCGTGGTCGACGCGGCAGGCACCTCGGGGTCGATCGCGCGCTCCTTCGAGGTGCTGCGCCCCGGCGGCACCCTGGTGATCGTCTCGAGCCAGTGGGAACCCGTGCAATTCCCGATGTTCTTCGCCTCCAAGGAGGCGGTGGTGGTGAGCGCGACGATGCACGGCCCGGGCACCAGCGCCGAGGGAGGCACCACCGACATGCAGGAGTCGGCGCGGCTGCTCGCGGCCATGCCGGAAGTCGCGTCGGCGATGATCACCCACCGCTTCCCGCTCGATCAGGCCCCGAAGGCTTTCGCGGTCGCCGCTGATCGCTCGGCGGGGGCCATCAAGGTCGTGCTCGAACCCTGACCGGGCGCCGCGCCTAGAAACGGCCGGGGTAGCTCGAGTAGCCGGGGAAGTTGCCGTGCAGGCGCTCCTGCTGGCCCTCCGGGCCCATCGTGACCGCCTGCACCAGCAAGTCACCGCCGACGAACGCACCCTTCCACGACTCGCCCATCCCGCCGAAGACCTCCTCGCGGTCGCCCCGGCTGCGCGGCTTGTTGACGCCGACCTTGAACGCCATCGTCTGCTCGGCGACGCGCGCCCCGAAGTCCGGGTCGTCGGTCGCGATGCTGCCGACCAGCGAGCCGTTGCTCGCATTCATCGCGGCGAGCAGTTCGGACTCGGTGTCCACGACGACGATCGAGTCCAGCGGGCCGAACGGCTCCGCATGGTGCAGCGACCAGGACGCCGGCGGTTGCAGGACGCACGCCGGCGCGACGTAGGCCGAGGTGTCCTGCCCGTCGAGGAACGACCCGTCGTGAAGGCGGCCGTGGTAGATCGGGATGCCGTGACCCCGCAGGGCCTCGTCGTACGCGTCGGCCAGGTCACTGGCCTTGGTCGCATGAATCACCGGCCCGTAGTCCAGCTCGGGCATCGGGTCATCGGCGCCCTCGACCGCCAGCGGATGACCGAACTTGACCGCCTTGACGACCGGCAGGTACATCTCCAGAAAGGCGGGCATGAGCCGGCGCTGCACCACGTAGCGCGGGTAGGCCGTGCAGCGCTGCTTGGCGTACTCGAAGCCCTTGCGAAGGTGCGCGGCCAGCTCGTCCCAGTCACCGAAATCCCATACGCCCCAGGTGTTCAGGCCCTCCTGCTCGAGCATGTGACGGCGGCCGGTGTCGGCCAGCGCGACGGCGGCCTTGCGCCCGTTCGAGCGGCCGCCGACGAAAGCCAGCGCGCCGAGACCCTCGCTGCGGATCAGCGCCTCGCCGAGCGATGCCCCCTGTCCCGAGACCAGGGTGACCGGGAGCCCGCAGCGGCGCATCAGGGCATGCGCGAGCGTCAGGCAGTGGAACCCGCCCTGGCTCGGGGTCTTGGCGACGACGGCGTTGCCGGCCAGCATCTGCACGAGCTCGGCGTGCACCTGCACGCTCATCGGGTAGTTCCAGCTCGCGATGTTGGACACCGGGCCGGTCAAGGGTGAACGCAGCCGGCCTTCGCGATCGGTCAGCTGCCGCTCGATCTCGCCGACATACCAGCGCACGCCGTCCAGGGCGCGGTCGACGTCAGCACAGGCCAGCCGCCACGGCTTGCCGATCTCCCAGACCAGCAGCAGGGCCAGCAGATCGCGGTGCGCCGTGAGCGCATCGACCGCTTCCGTCACGCGCAGCTGGCGCTCGTCCAGGCTCACCTTCGCCCAGTCGCGATGTTCCTGGCAGGCGGCGGCCACGGCCTCCACCGCGGAATCGAAGTCGATACGCGGCGGCCCGGGAATCGGGGTGCCGTCGACCGGCGTCACGTGATCGCCGGGAGTGCCCACGCGTCGCCACTCGCCGTGCACCAGGTTGCGCAGCCGGTCGGAATCGAAGGCTTCAGGGGCCACCGCCACGCACCGGGCGTAGGTCTCCCACCACGAGGTGCCGCGCTTCAACGTCAGGCTCATGGCGTCAGAGACTATGGGTTAGCTGACAGCGCGCGGGCAGGATCAGTGGCCTGGATCACAATCTTGCCGACAGTGCGCCGCTCGGCGAGGTCGGTCAGCGCGCCCGGGACGTCACCGTCGAGCGGCAATACGCGGTCGATCACCGGCCGGATCCGGCCGTCCCTCGCGTATCCGAGCAGCTCCTCCCACATCTCGCGCCGGTATCGCGCGTCCTCGGCGCCGCTGTAACCCCCCGCGTAGACGCCGATCACGTCGTAGTTGCGATACAGGGCGTGATTGGTGGGAAGGTCGGCCAGCTCACCGCTGGCGAAACCGACGACCAGCAGGCGCCCTTCGCGGGCCAGCACCCGCCGCGAGGCGTGCAGCACGTCGCCTCCCACCGAGTCGTAGACGACGTCGACCCCGCGGCCGCCGGTCGCTGCCTTCACGGCGTCGACCAGCCCCTGCATGTCGAGGTCGCGGTAGTCGATGGCGACATGAGCGCCGAGCTGGCGGCAGAGCTCGACCTTGGCCGGCCCCCCGGCCGTGGCGATCACCTGCGCCCCCGCGAGGACGCCGAGCTGGATGGCCGCTGAACCCACGCCGCCGGCACCCGCATGCACGAGCAGCGTCTCCCCGGCCCGCAACTTGCCTCGCCGGTGCAGCGCCAGGTGCCCGGTGGTGAACGCGATGAGCATCGCCGCCGCGTCCGCATCCGCGACGTCGTCAGGCATCGCGTAGAGCCCGGTGCTGCGGATCTGCGCGACCTCGGCGAGCGCTCCGCGCGGCGGCCCGGCAACCCCAACGACGTGACGTCCGACGAGCGCGGGATCGACCCCCTCGCCCACCGCCTCGACGAGGCCCGACGCCTCGAACCCCGGCGTGAACGGCACCTCGGGACGCATTTGATACGTCCCTCGGCACAGCCGCTCGTCGGGCAGGTTCAGGGCGGCGGCAGCGACGCGCAGGGTGACCGTGCCCGGCTCGGGCACCGGGGTCGGGAGCTCGCCGAATTCCAGAACATCGGCAGGAGCGCCATGGCGGACGACCGACCAGCCCTTCACAGCCAGCCCTCACCGTTGTTGGCACCGAGCGCCGGCGGCGGACCGGCGGGCAGCAGGGGATCACCGTCGATGACCCAGGGCGGTGGGGGCACGTCATTGTCGAGCGGGCGCACCGGCGCCGCCGGAATCCCCGCTGCCCACAGCCGTTTCAGCCATTCGGAGGCGGGCTCACCGGACGTGGCTCGCGCCGCAGCGTCGGCAATCTCCGTTCGAGGGGTGCCCGGGTCCAGCTCGAGCAGCTCGAGCAGTTTCGCGGCGAAACGCATCGGCGTCTGGACGAGGAAGCGAACGCCGTCGCTCCCGGTCAGCACCAGCGTCGCCGGGGAGCGCAGCGTCCCCGTCCGGTCCGTCACCGCCATCCACTGCCGAAGCGCGCTCGCCAGACTGACCTGCACATGCGCGCCGACGCCGGTACGCGAGCGGGCGACCAGCGCCGCGAGCACCCCCTGCGCGGCGACGGCGCCGCCGGCCACATCACCCGCCTGCACCGGCATGGGAATCGCCGCGCCGCTCCAGAACTCCATCAGCTCCACGGCACCGGTCCAGGCCTGCACGGGACCGTCCGTCGCCGAGATCCCGGCGAGCTCGTCGCCCGCGTCAAAGCCGGTAATGGCACACGTGACCAGCCGGGGGAAGAGCTGGCGCAGCGACGGTCCGTCGACGCCGAAACGGGCTGTCACGCCGGGGCGCATGTTCTCCAGCACGACGTCCGCCTCCGATGCGAGCCGCAGGAATTCCTCCTTGTCCGGGGGGCGGGCGAGATCGAGCACCACAGAACGGCGACCCCCATGCAGCGCCCGCCAGTAGAACGACGGGTCGGGCCCCCCGGTCCATCCGGCGCGGGTCGGATCCCCCGCCGGCGGCTCGACCTTCAGCACATCGGCGCCGAGATCCGCGAGCGCGCGCGTGGCGAGCGGGCCGGCGAGAAACGTGGTCATGTCAAGCACGCGTATGCCCTGCAAGAGTGTCATTCGAGTAGCTCCGATTGGCCTAGGTTTCCCGAACGTATCGCCCTCCTCCCCGCGCCCCGCAGCCGGCAGCGCCGCAGCAAAGCGCGCTCCGCAGGTCCGCGACGCCCTCACGGACACACCACAGCCGTCACACAGAGGGCCTACAGCACCGCGGCGGATCCTGGACTCAGCAGCAGCGACGCTGCGTGAGTGAAGGGGCGGCGCATGTGCACCTGGTCCAGCGGGAAACATCACCACGCGCGTGGCACGCGGCCGCTCATCGACGTCTGGCTGAATCCGTCCGCCGGCCAGAGCGCCTCCACGCTCGCCGGTCAGCTGGCGGGCGCGGTGCACCTCGTGGTCGTCCCGAAGACCGGGAGCCGGCTCGCCGACGTCGCCGTCCTGCCCGAGCCCGACCCGGCGGAGCTCGAGGGCATCTCCCGGGCGCTGCCTGAGCTGCCCTTGCTGGCAACGACACGCACCTCCCCCAGCAAGCGCCTACAGGCCGTGGCCGATCGGGTCGGCGCCCGGCTGCTGACCGATCCCACGCCCGCTGAACTGCTGACCGAGATCACGCTCGTCTGCCGCCCGCACCGGTAGCCGGCCTCGTCCGGCGCGCGTAGAGTGGTGCGCGACCTGCGGTTCCGTGATGTCGGACTGTGACTGCGGGTCAGGAGGCGATCTGCGATGGCCGGTCAGTACATCTTCTTCTTCACCCTGATGGCGCTGCTGCTGGCGATCATGCTCTACGGCGTGCTCACGGAGGGCAAGAACCGCTAGCGCGTCAGGCCGGATCGAGTACCCGGAAGACCGGGAAACCGTCCGCGACGGCAGCCAGTTCCGCGTCAGAGCTATTGGCGTCGATCCCCTCGAAGAATGCGCCGACCTCCCACTTCCACTTGTGCAAGTACTCCCGGATGATCGGCCCCTTGACGTCATCGGCCAGTTCCTCGCCGCGGAAGGCCTGCACCCGGCGTCCGGCGCGAAGCTCCCCGGCGCCGGCCGCCCGAAGGTTGCGCACCCACTGGGTGACCCCCCGGGGCGAGACCAGATAGCGCTGGCCGTCGATCGTCAGCAGGTTCACGGGATTGCTGCGCCACTGACCGCTCGTGCGGCCCCGCACGCGCAGTTCCCGCGAGCCCATGACGCTGATTCCCATCCGGGTCAACCGCCGTACCGCGCGGTTGAAGACGTTGCGGGTGAACCAACCGGGCTTCAGGTAACGGGTCTCGGTCATCTGCCACTCCCCTGCTCTTATACGAGAGCGGTGCTCTCGGTCTGGCGCCAACTCTCCCCGACGATCCCGGCACTGTCAAGAGCACTGCTCTCGGTTCTTGCCATTGCTCCGAGTCGAGAGCATTGTGGGTGCCATGACGGTCACCAGCGCCTCGCAGAGTGCACGCGCCAGAGTCCGCGCGGAGCTGACCCGCGAGATCAAGAACGTCGCCCGCCAGCACCTGGCGGACTCCGGCGCGGCCGCGCTCTCGTTACGTGCCGTCGCGCGCGAGCTGAACATGGCATCCTCGGCGGTCTACCGCTACTTCCCCAGCCGTGACGAGCTGCTCACGGCCCTGATCGTGGACGCCTACGACGCCGTCGGAGCCGCCGCGGAGCTCGATGAATCCGCTGTGCGGCGGGCTGATTGTGCCGGCCGCTGGATCGCGACCGCCCGGGCGGTACGCGAGTGGGCGCTCATCCACCCGCAGGAGTTCGCCCTCATTTACGGCAGCCCGGTTCCGGGCTACCAGGCGCCGCTCGACACCATCGACCCGGCGGCACGGATCCCGCTGCTGCTGCTGGGCATCGTCAACGACTGCGCCGTCGCCGGCCGGTTGCACGACCCCGCACCGGAGCTGGCGATGCCGAAGGCGCTGCGCGCGGACCTCTCGACACTCGGGGCGCAAGCGGCGCCGGACCTCACCGTCCACCAGCTCGCCCGGGTCGCGATGGGATACGTCGAGCTGATCGGCACTGTCAGCTTCGAGCTGTTCGGCCATCTCCACAACGTCATCCACGACTACACCGCGCACTTCGACTTCCAGCTGCGCCGGCTGGTCGCAGAGCTCGGGCTGCGCAAGCCCTGAGGGTCAGCCGGAGAAGCCCCCGTGCCGGCCCTCGCCCGCGGTGAAACGGGCCGCGCCCGACAGGCCGTCCGCGGGCAGCGAGCGCATCCCGTGCTCCCACTCCGCGGCCATCGCGGCAGTGGTGTCGAGACCGGCCTGCCCATACACCGACCGCCGGTCCTCGCGCAGACATGTCTGGGGGAAGGCGGCTATTTGTTCGGCCAGCACCATCGCTTCCGCGAGCGCCTGGCCCGGCGCGCTGACCCGGTTCACCAGCCCCATCGCGAGCGCCTCCGCGGCACCGACCCCGCGTCCGGTCAGGATGAGGTCCAGTGCGCGTGACTCGCCGATCAGCCGCGGCAGCCGCACCGTGCCGCCGTCGATCAGCGGGACCCCCCAGCGCCGGCAGTACACGCCGAACACCGCCTCAGGATCGGCAACGCGCAGATCGCACCATGCGGCGAGCTCGAGTCCGCCGGCGACGGCATGACCGTCCACCGCGGCGATCACCGGCTTGCTCAGCGACAGGCGGGTGGGTCCCATCGGCCCGCGCCCCTCCCCCGGCGGCCACACGGGCATCGCGCCCGCGGCAACGGCGGAAAGATCAGCGCCCGCGCAGAACGAGCCGCCCGCGCCGTGCAGGACCGCGACCGACGCGTCGGCATCGGCGTCGAAACCCACGAAAGCATCGTGCAGCGCCTGCGCGTGCTCACCGTCCACCGCGTTGCGCACCTCGGGCCGCGAGAGCGAGACCAGGGTCACCGGCCCGCGGCGGGTGACGTCGACGGCCATCAGAGCCCCCCGAGCGGATGGGCCGGTTCGACGTCGAAGTTGTTGAACAGCACCTGGTGCGCGTACCAGGTGTTCCAGTGCTCGGTGAGGTAGGCGATCTTGCCGTCCTCGTTGAACCGGAAGACGAAGCAGTAGACGTTGCGGTAGGGCTGGCCGCCCAGAGTCGTGGAGTGCTGGGTGTGCTGACGCATCACGTAGTCGCCGTCGGCGAGCACGAGCACGTCGGTGAACCGGTTGGTCGCGAGGTCGTAGGAATCGATGCCCGAGCGGCCGTGCGGCTGCCCTGAGCCGCGCAGGATCTTCGTGATCTCGGCGATTCCTTTGTGTTCGGTCTCCCCCACCATCCCCGGCAGCAGCGGCAGTCCGTTCCACCAGACGGCGTCGTCGGCGAAGAGCGTGGCGCGGTCCAGCTCGCGTCCGGCCTCGAACATCGCGGTGACGGTGTCGATGTTCGCCTGCTCGCGGTCGGTATAGGCAGCCATCAGGCGCCGACCTCCGCGCCGTGAAAGCCGTTCCACGACGCGACCTCCCGCAGCGGCCGGCGCCGGCCGGGCCGAAGTCGGTGCCGATCGTGTACGCCACCGGGAAGAGCCCGACCTGCGTGTACTGATCGGGAATCCCGAGCAGCTCGGCCATCTGCGCCTCCTGATGCAGGTGGATCGTCGTCCAGGCGCTGCCCATCCCCCGCGAGCGCAGCGCCAGCATGAAGCTCCAGACGGCCGGGATGACCGAGCCCCACATGCTCGCCTGATAGAAGACGCTGGCGCCATCGACCCGGCCGGCCAGCAGCGGCAACACCAGCACCGGGACCTGCTCCAGATGGTCGCGCAGGTGCATCACCGAAGCTGACATCCGCATGACGTCGGGCGACGTGCGATCGGCCACCACCGGCTTGTCGGCGGACACCCCGGAGGCTGCGTAACCGTCAAGACCCGCGCGGTAGATGTGGGCAACCTCGGCCCGCACTGCGGGGTCATCGATGAGGATCCAGCGCCACAACTGCCGGTTGGAGCCGTTCGGAGCCTGCAGTGCCAACGTGAGGCACTCCTCGATGACGCTGCGCTCCACCGGCCGATTCAGATCGAGGCGCTTGCGTACCGCCCGTGTCGTCGTCAAAGCCTCGTCGAGTTCCATCCCGCCCCCTCACCGGCCCCGCCTATCCTGGACCCTATGAGTGCGGTTACTGACGCCGCGCTCCGCTCCCTGCGGGTCGGGCCGCAGCCGCTGCTGCCTGGAGCCGGAGGCGGCCAACTGCAGGACCTGACCTTCGTCGCGAAGGATCTGTTCGACGTGGCTGCGCATCGCACCGGAGCCGGCAATCCCACCTGGCTCGCCGACGCGAAACCAGCAAGAAGATCCGCGGCGGCCGTCTTGCGCCTCGTCGAGGCCGGCGCCACCTGCATCGGCAAGAGCCACACCGACGAGTTCGCGTACAGCCTCGAAGGACGCAACGCGCACTACGGCAGCCCGCACAACAGCGCCGCGCCGTCGTGCGCACCCGGCGGGTCCTCGAGCGGGTCCGCCGCGGCGGTGGCGGGCGGGCTCGCGGCCGTCGGACTCGGAACCGACACCGGCGGATCGATCCGGGTTCCCGCGTCGTACTGCGGCCTGGTCGGGATGCGGCCGACTCACGGCAGCATCAGCACGTCCGGCGTCATCCCCCTGTCACCCAGCTTCGACACCGTCGGTTTCCTCACCAAGCAGGCCGTCACCGCACGACGGGTGGGCGACGTCTTGCTTCCCGCGGACACCGCCCCATCGCCTCAGCGGATGGCCGTCGTCGCCGATGCCGAGCAGTTCGTGAGCCCGCAGGTCTGGGCGGCCTTTCTGGCAGCCGCCGACGGCTTGGCCCGACGGCTCGGGTTCGCGCTGGACTCCGTCCCCCTCCCGGGAGCGGGGTTCGACAGCTGGCTCGCGACGTTTCGCACGCTGCAGTCCGCCGAGGCCCATGCCGAGCACAGCAGCTGGATCGCCGCCCACCCGGGCGCGCTGTCCATCGAGGTCCAGGCGCGCTTCGCTGCAGGCGGGGCGGTCAGCCCGGCGGATCGGCAGGCCGCTTCAGCGCGCCGGGAGACCTTGCGCGCCGCCCTCCTGGAGTTGCTCGCCGGCCCCCCGACCGTCCTGCTGATCCCCTCTGCCGCCGGCCATGCCACCCCGCTCGCCGCCCCGCCCGAGGAGCTGGCCGCCATCCGTCCGGCCACGCTGCGGCTCACCAGCATCGCGGGCATCTCCGGAACGCCCGCCCTCAGCCTCCCGATCGCCGAGGTCGACGGCCTGCCGCTGGGGGTCTGCCTGATCGGCGCCCCCGGCAGCGACCGCACGCTGCTGGACCTCGCCGTCGCCTCATGGTCTGTCCGACATTCCGTGCCCAAGCCGGCGTCCATGAACCGTGACGGGAAATGACCCTCAGCGTCACCTATCCGGACGAAAGCCCGCGAAACACAGTCACTGACTGTTACCGTCCTCCCACACAAGTGAGGAGACGGTGGACCACGGTGACCCAGCGCGAACTGCCCGGACGCCCATGAGCCGTTTCGTCGATGCCATGACGCTGGGCCCGCGACGTCGCCGCCGGCACATGGCCAAGCGGCTGGCCGCCCTCGACCGGCTCGACCGCGAGGCCGCCCTGCGGCCGCCCGCCCGCCAGCAGCACCGGCTGGGCGCCTTCGTCACCCTGATCGTCTTTGCCCTCGCGGTCACGGGCGTGGTCCTGCTGGCACGCGGAACTGGCGGCCGCCAGACGCCCGCCGCAGCGAGCCACATCCGCAGCCAGCAGCAGGCCCTCGGCAATGTCAGCGCGAACCGCGATGCGACCACCGGCCTGACGCCCAGCGCCTCCCGTGTCCCCACGCCGGGTGTCGGCGAACACGCGTCGCGACTGCTTCCGGTGCCATCCGCTCCCCCCGGCACCGGCGGCTACACGTTCCTCGACACCAAGCTCGGACCGCCAAGGTATGACCCCTGCCGGCCGATCCACTACGTCATCCGCGATCAGCACACCCCGGCGGGCGGGGACGAGGCGATCCGCGAGGCCGTCGCCGCGGTGTCCAAGGCAACCGGGCTGCGCTTCATCGCGGACGGCACCACGACCGAGACCCCGAGCCCGACACGGCCGGCCTACCAGCCCGCCCGCTACGGCAACCGGTGGGCACCCGTGCTCATCGCGTGGACGAGCCCGAGCGAGATACCGAGACTGAAGGGGGACATCGCGGGCCTCGGTGGGTCGACGGCGTATTCGACGAGTGCCGGGCACGGATGGGCCTACGTGAGCGGCGTCGTGTACCTCGACACGGCGCAGCTCGTCAGCCTGCAGGCCACCACTCATGGGTCCGTCACCGAGAAACTGGTGATCGAGCACGAGCTCGGACACGTCGTCGGCCTCGGCCATGTGAACGACCCGCATCAGATCATGTACCCGAGCAGCAGTCATCTCAGCGGCTATGGTGCCGGTGATCTTCGGGGCCTCGCGTACGAAGGAAGCGGAAGCTGCCATCCGGAGCTCTAGCCGCGAGGATCAGGCGGCAACGACCGCGGCCGCCGGCTGCTCGCGTGGGCCCCGCGAGGTGCGGGTCGAGTCCGCGTCCTCGTCTTGGATGCTCAGCGCCAGTACCGCCCCGACGAACGCGAGCCCGGCGGCGACGGCAAAGGCCCAGTGATAAGCAGCAAGATCGGGCGCCCCTCGCACGCGCGTCACCGTGAACCCGACCGCCGAGAGCACGGTCGACAGCACCGCGATCCCGAGTGCGCTGCCCAGCTGGCGCACCGCGTTGAACAGCGTGGACGCGCGACCGGTGCTGGCCCGGTCGATCTGGGCCATGCTGGCCGCCTGCGACGGCACCATGACGTGTGCCATGCAAAAGCCCAGGACGAACATCAGGCCACGCATCTGCCAGAGCTCGGAACGGCTCGAAATCGTGGTCATCAGAAGCATCGTGCCCCCGAGCGCCACGAGTCCGCCGACCATGATCCGGCGGGGCCCGATCGGCTGGTAGAGCAGCCGGCTGACCACTTGCGCTCCGAGCATGACGCCGAACGCCTCCGGAAACGTCAAGAGCCCTGACGCGAGAGCGGAAAGACCGAGCCCGTCCTGGAAGAACAGCGCGACCGTGTAGAGGATCCCGAGGAAGGACGCCGTCGAGACGAAAACGACGGCCGTCGTCGAGCGAAACAGCCGGTTACCGAACAGGCGCAGCGCCAGCAAGGGTTCGCGAGCGCGCATCTGCTGGCGCAGCAAGACGGTGAGCAGCACCGCGCCGACGGTCAGCGCGGTGATGATGCCCGGCTGCCCCCACCCCCGCTGGCCGCCCTCGCTCACCCCGAACATCAGCGCCGCAAAGCCCACGCCGGAAAGAGCGAAGCCGGCGAGGTCGAAGCTGCCGGCCGGGTCGGACTCCTGGTCGGCCAGGAAGATCAGCCCGAAGACCAGCGCCGCGGCGCCGATCGGCAGGTTCACCAGGAAGACCCACCGCCAGGACAGGTTGGTGACCAGGACGCCCCCCAACACCGGCCCGAGCGCCGGAGCCAGCGTGGTGGGCACCGTCAGGATGCTGGCCGCTCGAACGCGCTCGGCCGGCGGGAAGGTGCGATAGAGCAAGGCCATGCCGACAGGGGTGAGCATCCCTCCGCCGACGCCCTGCAGGATCCGGAAGAGCACGAGCTGCAGCAAGTTCTGGGCCAGCCCGCACAGCGCCGACGAGACGGTGAAGACGACGATGGCGAGCAGCAGGATCCGGCGGTGGCCGAAGCGGTCGCCGAGCCAGCCCGACGCGGGGATCACGACGGCGAGAGCGACCAGATACGCCACCGCCACGGCGCTCACGGAGGTGCCCGGAGCGTGCAGATCGCGGGCCATCGACGGCAGCGCGACGTTCACGATCGTGATGTCGATGATGTTCATGAACATCGCCGCGACGAACACGACACCCACGGCGACTTTCTGATTGAAGGTCGCCTGACGGCGATCGGTCATGCGAAGAGGGAGAGCTGCTGCATCGCCGGCTCGACCGGGCGGGCCGGCAATCGCGGTAGGCGCTGCGGCCGGGAAAACCAGCGCGTGGGCTCGTCCGGCTGCGGCTGCGGCTGCGGCTCGGGCGCCCTCGCCTCGTCGGCATCAGCCAGCACGCGAAGACCCGCGGGAGCGCTGTAGATCAGCCCCACCGAGGCGTAGACCGAGCGCACCCGCTCAGCCGCCAGGGGCAGTACACCGGGAGCGCCGGGCACCAAGTCCAGCTCCGGGGCAACGTCGGCGTGCATCGCCATGACGGCACAGTTCAGCTCCCAGGCGGGCCGGGCTTCCGGTGCCCCGAGCCGGCGAGCGGCGGCCGCGCCGACAGCAGCGACAACGCGCTCGCCTCCCTGGGCAAGATCGTCGAAGGCGGCCTGCGCCGAACCCATGGCGGCCAGCAGCTTGGCTGCCGTCTTCGGGCCGATGCCGCGCACGCCGGGCAGGTTGTCGGACGCATCACCGCGCAGCGCCGCGTAGTCGCGGTACTGCGAGCCGCTGATCCCGAGCAGTAGCGGCAGCCGTGCCGCGGTGAGCACCGGCGATGCCTCGACGCCCCCGTTGATGATCCGCAGCACGCTCGTGTGGTCGTCGATGAGGGCGAACGCGTCACGGTCGGACGTCATGATCACGGTGTGGGCATCACAGGTACGGGCCTTCGCCGCGACCGACGCCAGCACGTCGTCCGCCTCGAATCCGGGCGGCACGACGACCGCGACGCCCATCTCGCGCAGCCGGCCCGCGGCGAGCTCGAGCTGATCGACCAGGCACTGCGCCTTCTCGGTCCGGTGGACCTTGTACTGCGGCCAGCGCTCGCGCCGGACACTCGCGAGCGGGTCGTCGAAGCCGACGACCACGGCATCGGCGTCGACCCGCTCGACCGCGGCGACGATCTGCGTGATCAGCCCGCGTACGGCCCAGACCGGTTGGGCCGCCGAGCTCAGGCTGGACGCCGACGCGGCGGCCGCGTGGTAGGCCCGGTGGACCAGCGAGTTGCCATCGACCGCGAGGACCACCTGGACTGCGACCACGCTCTCACTCTGCCTCATGCCGGCCGCGGAGGGCAGCTTGTTATCGGCGCGCCGAGGATCTGATCGGCGAGCGCGAAGGAATGCCGGGGCCGCCGGCAACGCTGGAGCCAAGCGATACTCGTCAGCCAGCCCTTGGAGAGATGAGGCGCACCGTGCCCGCGATCACCGTTGACGACGTGAGTGTCCTTCCCGAGATCGCCGCCCCGGGACCGGGCGCCCGCCAGCGACGCGTCGCCTCGGTGACGACGGCCCCACGGGGGTTCGAAGGTGAGGGCTTTCCGGTGTTCCGCGCCTTCGCCGGGGTCGACCTGGCACAGCTGGATCCGTTCATCCACCTCGACCAGATGGGCGAGGTCGATTACGGGCCCGGCGAGCCGAAGGGCACGTCCTGGCATCCGCACCGCGGCTTCGAGACGGTCACGTACATGATGGACGGCCTGCTGCAGCACAACGATTCACAGGGCGGCGGCGGCCTGATCACCGACGGCGGCACCCAATGGATGACCGCCGGGCAGGGCATCCTGCATATCGAGACCCCGCCCGAGCACGTCGTCGCGTCGGGTGGGCTCTTCCACGGCCTGCAGCTGTGGGTGAACCTGCCCAGGGCGCAGAAGTGGGTCGCGCCGCGTTACCAGGATCTCGCACCGGAGCAGGTGCTGCTGCTGTCCGCAGACGACGGCGGCGTGCTGGTACGGGTGATCGCCGGTGACCTCGCCGGTCACCAAGGGCCAGGCTCCACGTACACGCCGATCACCATGATCCACGCCACGATCAGCCCTGGGGCACGGCTGTCGCTGCCGTGGCCGGCGCAGTTCAACGCGCTGGCGTACGTCCTCGCCGGGCACGGCACGGTGGGCGCCGAGCAGCGTCCCCTGCACCGTGCCCAACTGGCGGTCTTCGGCAACGGCGACGCGATCACCGTGGCCGCCGACAGCAAGCAGGAAAGCCGGAGTCCGGCGATGGAAGTGCTGCTGCTCGGCGGCCGTCCGATCCGCGAACCCGTCGCCTGGGCGGGGCCGTTCGTCATGAATACCAAGGCGGAAATCGCCCAGGCGTTCCAGGACTTCGAGTCAGGCCGGCTCGGTCACGTACCGGCGGTGCACAACGCTGCTACCGATCTGGTCGTCGAGGAGACCGACTCATCCCTGGACTGACCCTTCGGCTGAGGCTCGAGCCGTCTCGCAGCGCGCGGCGCCCATGTCACGCAGCGACCGGGTGAAGACCTCTTCCAGCACCGCCACCTGCTCCTCGCTCATGGCGTCGAACAGCAGGCTGCGCACCGCGGCAGCGTGAGCCGGGGCGGCCGCTTCGATGGCGGCACGGCCCATAGGACTCAGTACGACGAAGGCTCCCCGCCCGTCGCCCGTGCAGCCCTCCCTCGCCACCAGCCCGCGCTTCTCCATCCGGCGGATGTGATGGGAAAGCCGGCTCTGCTCCCACTGCAGGAAGTCGCAGAGCTCGAACGGGCGCAGCCGGCCTTCCGCGGCCTCGCTGAGCACGACGAGGACTTCGTAGTCCGACAGCGAAAGCTGAGACTCGGCCTGTAACTGGCGGTTGAGCCGGGCATTGAGCTCGCGATGCAGGCCGAGGAACGCGCGCCAGGCGCGCTGCTCGGACGCGCTGAGCCAGCTGTCCGTCATAGAGCTCACACCCTGGGGAATGGATGATGCGTCATGTATGTTCTAGGCTACTAGATGACACGTCATCGACCGGACTTCTCTCTTGGAGGATCACCCATGACCACCGCTACCACCCAGCTCACCGCCCTGACTGGCACCTACACGCTAGACCCTGCTCACAGCCGCATCGGATTCGTCGCTCGCCACGCCATGGTGACCAAGGTGCGCGGCGCGTTCAACGACTTCGACGGCACGGCCGTTCTCGACGGCGACAACCCCGCCAACTCCTCCGCGCGCGTGACGATCCAGGTCAAGAGCATCGACACCCGCCAGCCTCAGCGCGACGAGCACCTGCGCAGTGGCGACTTCTTCGCCATGGACGAGTTCCCCCAGATCACGTTCGTCTCCACGGGTGCCCGCCAGGTGGACGACGAGAACTTCGAGTTGACCGGCGACCTCACGGTCAAGGGCACGACGCGCAGCGTGACCATTCCCTTCGAGTACCAGGGCGCCGCTCAGGACCCGTTCGGCAACTCGCGGGTCGGCTTCGAGGGCTCCGTGGCCATCAACCGCAAGGACTTCGGCGTCAACTTCAACGCCGCTCTCGAGACCGGTGGTGTCCTCGTGAGCGACAAGATCACCCTGGAGTTCGAGATCTCCGCCATCAGGAACGCTTGAGTCCACGCCGGCAGTGCCCGCGCGCCCGTCGAGTGCGCGGGCAGTGCCGGCACCCTGACCTGCTGGAGGCACTGACGTGACCAGCTCATTGCTGACCCCACGGATCGACGTCCGCCCCGCCGGCGAGCGCGCCGAAGACGAAGATTTCGTGGCTCGACTCCAAGCACTCGTTCTCGTTCGGCAGCCACTACGACGCCGACAACACCCACCACGGCCTGCTGCTGGTCAACAACGACGACCTGGTCGAGCCCGGGCACCGGCTTCGAGACGCACCCGCACCGCGACATGGAGATCGTCACCTGGGTGCTGCGGGTTCGCTGGTCCACCAGGACTCGACCGGCACACTCCGGAGTCATCTATCCCGGGCTGGCTCAGCGGATGTGCGCCGGGCACCGGCATCCTGCACTCGGAGAAGAACGACTCCTGGCGCCTCTCCGGCGGGCCGAGCCACACCGAGCCCGTCCACTTCGTGCAGATGTGGGTCGTTCCCGGACGAGGGCGGCTCGACCCCCGGCTATGAGCAGCTCGAGATCGACGGCGAGCTGCTGCGCGGCGGCGCTGGTACCGGTCGCCTCCGGCATGCCCAAGCACGACGACGCCGCCGCGATCCGCATCCGCAACCGGTACGCGGCGCTGCACGGCGCCCGGCTGGAGCCCGGGACAGAGCGTCGAACTGCCCGCATGCCCCGTACCTGCACCTGTTCGTGCCCCGCGGCGCGGTGACGCTCGAGGGCGCCGGGCCGCTCACCGCCGGCGACGCGGTGCGCTTCACCGCCTCGGGCGGCCAGCGGGTCACCGCCGACGCGCCCGCGGAGATCCTGGTCTGGGAGATGCACGCCACCCTCGCGGCATGATCCCGCCCAACCTCCCCCGGGTGCGGGCGGGTGCGGGCGGGTGCGGCGCGTTCACCGTTCAGTGATTTGCTGACACCATGCGCGCGGTCGGAATCGTTCAGCACGGCGGGCCAGCAGCCCTGGAAATCATCGAGCTGCCGGAGGTCCATGCCGGCGCCGGTGAGGTGCGCCTTCGGGTACATGCCGCGACGGTCAACCCCACCGACACCTATCAGCGCAACGGAGCCCTCGCGGCGATGCAGGCCAAGGTGGGACCCCCGCCGTACGTTCCGGGCATGGACGCCGCCGGCGTGGTCGACGAGATCGGTGAGGGAGTCACGCAGCTGGCCGTCGGCGATCGCGTGATGGCCATCGTGCAACCGTCGGGCACGCACGGCGGCTACTCCAGCTCCCTGGTGCTGCCTGCCCGCTCCGTCGTCGCTGCCCCAGCGGGTACCAGTCACGCCGAGGCGTCCACGCTGCCGATGAACGCCCTCACCGCGCGGCTCAGCCTCGACAAGCTCGGGCTCTCGGCGGGCCAGACGCTGGCCGTTACCGGCGCCGCCGGCTGCTATGGCGGCTACGTGGTCCAGCTCGCCAAGGCCGATGGGCTGTACGTCGTCGCCGATGCTTGCGAAGCCGATCGCGCGCTGGTGCAGCAGCTGGGAGCCGACCTCGTCCTGGAGCGCGGCCAGGGCTTCGCCGACCTTGTTCGCGAGCACTTTCCGGACGGAGTCGACGCTCTGGCCGACGGCGCCATCACCGGCGAGAGGACATTCAGCGCCGTGCGCGACGGCGGCGCGATCGCGGTGGTGCGCGGGCAGCAGGGTGATCCCGGACGCGGCATCACCGTGCATGACATCTGGGTACGCGATTACCTGCAGGCGTGGGAAAAGCTCGACGTGCTGCGCCAGCAGGTCGAGGACGGGCAGGTGACGTTGCGGGTCGCCGAGGTCTACCCGGCGCAGCAGGCGAGTGAGGCACACCGCCGGCTGGAAGCAGGGGGCACGCGAGGTCGCCTGGTACTCGAGTTCTAGCTCTGGGGATCGCGGGTCTCGGGGAGCGGCTCGGGAACGACGAGTACGGGCAGGCTGTGGCGGCGCAGGAGCCGGCGCGAGACGGAACCCCCTTCCATGAGCCGGCGCGTCAGATTGCGTCCCGTGGCACCAACCGCGACGAACAGCACCCCGTGCTCGTCGGCGACCCGGGCGAGCAGCTCCGCCGGATCACCGTGACAGGCGTGATACGTCCAGCCGATGTCGAACCCTTCGAGGAGCCGTCGGGCATCCTCGTGCAGCGCGTCCATGGCCTTGCGAGCGCCCTCGTCCCACTCCGCGGAGTCGGCATCGATAGGGGTATCCGCCAGGTCCACCACGTGCACCACGTGCAGGTAAGCACCGAGGCGGGCGGCGAGATCGGCGGTGAAGCGAACGGCGGCCCGGCTCGCGGCCTGCACGTCGTGACCGACCAGCAGCGCGGTCTTGCCCTCGTGCCCATCGCCCGTCATCGGGGTGCTGATCCGGCGCAGGATCCGACCGTATTGCTCGCTGTCGCTCCCGGTCGCCATCGCACCTCCTGCAGATGATGCCCGAGACCGCAACGGCCCTCGACGCCCGTCATGCTAACCGCACCGTGCCGCCGAATTCGGGAGCTGGGTCGTGATCGGCAGGGCCAAAGGCCCTCGTAGCCGGCGGACGGCCGGCGGATGCTGGAGGGGTGAAGGAGCAGTCCGAGCTCGTGCGCCTGGCCGGGTCCGACGCTGAAGGGCCGGCCGCCGGTGCGGAGCATGGATTGATCGAGCTGGATCGAGATACCCGCCCCGGGCTGCTCGCCGGGCTCGACGTCAGGCGGATCGCCTGGGTCGAGGACGCCGCATCGCGATCCACGTTGACCCTTCCGGGCAACGAGTTCGAGCCAAGCGGCGGCTGGTGCTGCGGCCCGGTCCCATCGATCCGGCCGCTACCGACCAGTGGTGAGCACGTGTGAACGAGGGAGCGACGATGAATGACCATCCCGACGAACCGAGGCTGCTGGAACTCACACACGATGAATGCATGGCTCTGCTGGCGACCCGGCAGGTCGGCCGGCTCGGGGTCATCGCCGAGGACTATCCCCTGGTCTTGCCGGTGAATTACGCCCTCGACCACGACGTGATCGTCATCCGCACCGGCAACGGCACGAAGCACTCGTACGCCTTGCACGCGAACATCACGTTCGAGGTCGACCAGATCGATGAGGTGACGCACGCCGGCTGGAGCGTCCTGGTGAAGGGACTGGCCGAGGAAGTGACCTCCGCCGACGACGCCGACGTGGTCGACCGCACGAAGGCTGTTGCACCCAAGCCCTGGGCTCCCGGAGAGCACGATCACTGGATGCGGATCATCCCGTGCTACGTCTCGGGACGCCGACTGACCCCGGGTGGCCTCACCGACTTCTTCGAAGCCGCCGCCTACCTCTGACGCCGCCTACCTCTGAGCGAGAGGCGCTGCTGACGACACGCGGCGGCCGTTCTCCAGGACGAGCACCTCGTCGAAGCCGGTCGCGTGGCGGCGATCATGCGTGATCAGCAGCAGCGTGCGCCCGCGCGTGGCACGGCGGACATCGTCCATGAGCGCGTCGCCGGTGGCCTGATCGAGGTGGGCCGTCGGCTCGTCCAGGATCATGACGGCGGGGTCGGCCAGCAAGGCCCGCGCCAGGGCGATGCGCTGGCGCTGCCCGCCGGACACCGACGAGCCGTGGGTGCCCACCGGCGTGTCCCATCCCAGCGGGAGCGACTGGATCCAGCCGAGCAGCCGAGCGCGCTCGGCGACATCGTCAAGCTCCTGCTGTGAGGCATCCGGGCGGGCCAGGCGGATGTTCTCGCGGATCGTGGAGTCGAACAGGTACGGGTCGGCCAGGCAGCCGCCGACCACGCGGCGCACGTCGTCGCTCGTGAAACGCGCCACCGAGACGCCGTTCAGCGTGATGTCCCCGCCGTCCAGATCACGCATTCTGGTGAGCGCCGTGACGAGCGTGCTCTTGCCGGCGCCGGATCGCCCCAGCAGCGCGACGTGGTGGCCCGCCGGAACATCCAGGCTCACGCCGTCCAGCGCGAAGGGAGCGTCGGGCGCGTAACGCAGCCGGGCGTCATGAACCCTCAGGTGCACGGGCCCCGCGGGGACGGGCAGCGGATCGGCCGGTTCGGTCACCGGATCGGGAAGGTCGATCACCTCGAAGATGCGCCGGGCGCTGGCCCGCGCGGCGGCCAGCTGCTGCGCGGCCGCGCTGAGCGGTCCGGTCGCCTCGAACGCCGCCAGCCCGGTGAGCACGACCGCGGCGAGCGCGACCCGGCTGAGCTGGCCGCCGTGCTGGGCGGCCACGGACAGCAGCAACATCCCCCATACCGTGGCCCCGACCGCAAGGGTGCTCAGACCGGAGCTGACGGCAGCGGCCACAGCCGACCGGCGGGTCAGCCGGGTGAGCCGTTCATCGGCAGCATCGAACGATGCGATGGCAGCCGTATCGGCGCCGTAGGCCACGAGTTCGGCAGCGCCCGCGACCACGTCACCGGCGCGAGCCGTCAGCTCACCGCGGGCGGCGGCCAGCCGGGCATCGGAACGCTGCGCCAGCATCGCGGTCACCCAGGGCACCGCCGCCCCGGCGCACAGCAGCCCGAGAGCGAGCGCGGCGCCCGCCGGGCTGAAGATGGCCGACGCGGCGATGACCGCACCGCCGCCCACACCGATCGCGACCAGCGGAGGCGTCAGCCCGCGGACGAACACCTCCTGCACGCCGTCGACGTCAGAAACCAGCCGCGAGACCAGATCCCCGCTGCGCAGCTGGCGATAACCCGAGCCGGCGATGCGGGCGAGCCGTTCGTAGACGGCGACCCGCAAGTCGGCGAGCACCCGGAACGCGGCGTCGTGGCCGGCAAGGCGCTCCACGTAGCGGAAGATGCCGCGACCGATACCGAACGTCCGCACGCCGACCACCGCGACCGCGAGGGCCACCTCGCTCGGGTGCTCGGACGCGCGGGCGATGAGGAAGCCGGAGACGCCGAGCAGTGCGACCCCGCAGCCGACACCCAGGACACCGGCGACCACGGCCACGACGAGCGTCGCGCGTAGCGGGCGGGCCAGCGCGAGCATCCGGCGTAGCGGTGCGGCCGGGTGGCTGGATGGAGCCAGCACGGTACTCATCGGCCCGCTCCTGCGCCCGCTGCGGCCAGAGCGCGCCCCGAGCCGGCCAGCCGGCCGCTTTCCAGGCGCAGCACCCGATCGGCGCCCGCCGTCCATACCGGGTCGTGGGTGACGACGATCAGCGTCCGCCGTTGCCCGAAGCCGGCGATACCGGCGATCACCTCATCGGCGGTCTCCGCGTCGAGATGGGCACCCGGCTCGTCCAGCAGCAGCAGGGCGGGATCGCGCAGCAGCGCCCGGGCGATGGCGACGCGCTGGCGCTGGCCGGTGGACAGCAGCGACCCACGCTCGCCCACCGGGCTGTCGAGCCCCTCGGGAAGTGCGGCAAGCAAGGCCAAAAGCCCGGCCTGCTCGGCCGCGCGCGTGATATCCGCCAGCCCGGCCTCCGGGTCGCCGAGACGAACGTTGTCGGCGATGCTCCCGCCGAAAAGGTGGGCATTCTGCGGCACCCACGCCAGCTGGCGGCGCAGGCTCGCCATCCCCTCCTGATCGAGCTCTGTCAGGTCGACCTCGCCGATGCGCACGGCCCCTTCGCTGGGCCGGGTGAAGCCGAGCAGCAGCGAGAGCAGCGTGCTCTTGCCGGCCCCGCTCGGGCCGACGACCGCGATGTGCTCGCCCGGCTCCACACGCGCGCAGAGGCCGTCGAGCGCGGGCCGGGTCCGGTCGAGATAGTGGACGGTCACCCCCTCGAAGTGCACGGCCTGAGTGCGCAGATCGACCCGCTTTGGCGCACCCGCCGGGGCCGCGCGCGCCGGGCCCTGCAGGGCCTCGTCCAGCACGTCCAGAACGTCAGCGGCGGCGGCCACCCCTTCGGCGGCGGCGTGGAACTGGGCGCCGACCGAGCGCAGCGGAAGGTAGACCTCCGGAGTCAGCAGCAGGACCAGCAGAGCCGACTCGTAGCCGAGATTGCCCGCCAGCAATCGCAAACCGACCTCCACCGCAACCAGGGCAGTGGAGAGCGTGGCGATGAGTTCGAGGACGAGTGAGGACAGGAACGTGATCCGCAGCGTCGCCATGGTCGCCTGCCGGTGCTGCTGCGTCACCCGCCGGATGGTTTCCGCCTGAGCCTTCGCCCGACCGAAGACCTTCAGGGTCGGCAGACCCTCGACCACGTCGAGGAAATGACCCGCCAGCCGGCTAAGCAGCTTCCACTGGCGTTCGGTGCGGGCCTGGGTGTGCCAGCCGATCAGTGCCATGAAGAGGGGGATCAGCGGGAGGGTGACGCCGATGGTGACGGCGGATGCCAGATCCGAACCGGCGATGCGGGCGAGCACCGCGACGGGCACGATCGCCGAAAGCACCAGCTGCGGAAGGTATCGCGCGAAGTAGGGGTCGAGCGCATCGAGTCCGCGTCCGGCCAGGGCGACGAGCTCGCCATGGCTGCGCCGGCCGAGCCACTGCGGGCCCAGCTCGACGATGTGTCGCAGCAGCTTGCGCCGCAGCTGCGACTTGGTCTTCGCGGCCGCGCGCAGCGCCAACGCCTCGCCGCCGTAAGCGATGGCGGCCCGGGCGACGAGCACGACAGCGAGCACCACCAGGCTGAACCGGAGCGGCCGGACGCCCTGGGAAGCATGGGCAATCACGTGGGCGAGCAGGCCGGCCTGGGCGAGCACCAGGCCCGTCATGACGACCCCGCAGGCGACGGCGCCGACAACAAACGCGCGGGCGGCACCCGCTTGGCGCACCAGGCGCGGATCGAGCGGTCTCACGCCGACCCGTTGGTCACCACGTGACCGGTGACCCGCTTGCGGAAGACCCAGTAGCTCCAGCCCTCATACAGCAGCACGATCGGGGTGAACATGAGCGCGACCCAGCTCATCACGCCGAGGGTGTACGGCGAGGACGAGGCGTTGCGCACCGTGAGGCTGAACGCAGCGTTGGTCGACGACGGCATGACGTTGGGCCACAGGTTGCCGAACAGCGTCCCCACTGCAAGCAGAAGCACCAGCCCCGTCGCGGCGAACGCCCAGCCTTCACGGCCCCCCAGGTTGGCGTAGAGCGCACCGACGAGGGCGAGCGCGGCGAGCACCGCCGTGACGTCGGTGGCCGCCTTGCCGGTGTCGGCCTGCGTCCAGATCAGGAATGCGGCGGCGAGCACGACCGCGACGATCCCGATCTTTCCCGCGAACTGGCGGGCCGCGTGGCCCGACGTCGCCATCGGTCTTGAGCGCCAGGAACAGCGCGCCGTGCAGCGTGAAGAGCAGCTCAGCGTGACCAGCCCACCGAGCAGGCGCGTACGGGTGCAGCAGGGTCAGCAGGTTGCCGGTGAATTGCCGTGCGGCGTTGATCGGCACCCCGTGGACGATGTTGGCGAAGGCCACGCCCCACAGCAGCGCCGGCACGCGCTGCCGACGACGATGGCGATGTCCCACCGCTGCCGCCAGACCGGATCGCTCGCGACTTGCTGCGGTACTCGATCGCGACCCCGCGCAGGATCAGCCCGACCAGAATCAGCAGCAGCGCCAGGTAGAAACCGGAGAACAGGGTGGCATACCACTCCGGGAAGGCGGCGAAGGTCGCGCCGCCCGCGATCGAGCACCCAGACCTCGTTGCCGTCCCACACCGGCCCGATGGAGTGCAGCATCGCCATCCGGTCGTCCGGGTGGCGACCGAGAACCGGCAGCAGGATGCCGACCCCGAAGTCGAATCCCTCGAGGAAGAAGTAGCCGCCCCAGAGGACGGCGATCAGAAGAAACCAGACGGTTGTCAGGTGCCATGTCAGCCTCCGCCTAGTAGGAAAAAGCCAGCGCGGGCTCGGGCTCGTCGGGAGAAATCTGGTCATGGTCGTCCGGCAGCGGATCCGGGCCTTTCCTGATGTAGCGCAGCATCAGCTTGAGGTTCACGACCGCGAGCACCCCGTAGAGCACGGTGAACACGATGAGGCTGGTCAGCGCCGTCGCAAGCCCGGTGCCCGAGACCCCGTCCGCCGTCGTCATCACGCCGTAGACGACCCAGGGCTGGCGGCCCATCTCGGTGAAGATCCAGCCCATGCTGTTGGCCAGGAACGGGGTCGCTACGGACAGGACGGCTATCCGGTAGAACCACTTCGACGTGGGGATCCGGCGACGCCTCATCAGCCAGAGCCCGACGACGGCCACGAGAGCCGCCAGCAGCCCGAACCCGATCATGAGCCGGAACGACCAGTACGTGATCGGCGACGTTTGGCCGGTAGTCACCGGCGCCGAACCTGGCAACCTCCTGAGCCTGCACCTGGTTGATGCCGTCGACCTTCCCGCTGAACGAGCCGGTGGCCAGGAAGGACAGCAGCCGCGGGACGCGGATCGAGAAGACTTCCTTGCTGCCGTTGAGGCTTCCGATCGTGAACAGCGAGAACGAGGCCGGCTTGCTGGAGTTGTAGAGCGCCTCGGCGGCCGCCATCTTCATCGGCTGCTGGGTGGTCATGATCTTGCCCTGGATGTCGCCGGAGACCGCGGTGCCGATCGATGCCACCAGCGTCAGGACGAGACCCACCTTCGCCAGCGGGCGAAACAGTCGCCGTCTCCCGCTTGCGCGCGAGCTGCCAGGCGCTGATCGCGAGCACGAAGACCCCGGCGGTCACGAAGGCGCCGAAGATCACGTGCGGGAACGTCACCCAGAGCGTCGAATTGCCAAGAACCGCCCAGATGCTGGTGAGCTCCGCCCGGTGCTTGGCGACGTCGATCGTGAAGCCCACCGGGTGCTGCATCCAGGAGTTCGCCGCCAGGATGAAGAACGCCGACAGCAGGGTGCCGATCGCCGTAGCCCAGATCGAGGCCAGGTGCAACTTCTTGGGCAGCCGGTCCCAGCCGAAGATCCACAGGCCGAGGAACGTCGACTCGAGGAAGAACGCGAGCAGGCCTTCCATCGCGAGCGGGGCGCCGAAGATGTCGCCGACGAAGCGCGAGTAGTCCGACCAGTTCATCCCGAACTGGAACTCCTGCACGATTCCGGTCACGACGCCGATGGCGAAGTTGATCAGGAACAGCTTCCCCAGGAACCGGGTGATGCGCAGGTACTCGGGCTTGCGCGTCCGGTACCAGGCGGTGTGGTAGCCGGCGACCACGAACGACGAGCCCGATTGTCAACGGCACGAACAGGAAGTGGTAGACGGTCGTGATGCCGAACTGCCACCGCGCAACGTCAAGGGCGTGCACGAGCCGACCTCCGTTAGGCATGCAGAGCGCGACCCCGCGTCGCTGCACCAACTGTCGCGGATGGCCGCAGTGCAAATGTCAGGCTTTCGTCGCTGCTTGCAGGACTTAAGTCCGCCCCGGACGGGCGACCTGAGCGGCTTGCGGGGCTACGTTGGGTACTCGACGCTCCTGAGGAGGACACGATGTCAGCACCCACGCCCGATCCGGCGATCCCTGCCGTTGTGGTCGGCGTGGACGGGTCGCTCGCGTCCACGGACGCGCTGCGCTGGGCAGCCGACTACGCCCGCATCACCGGTACCCCGCTGAAGGCCGTGAGCGCCTGGCATTGGCCGGTGACGATGGTCGTCTCGGTGCCCCTCCCGGAAGAGTTCGACCCGATGCAGGAAGCGCAGCAGACGCTGGATTCCATCCTGATGGAGGTGCTCGGCACCCACCCCGGCTTTCCCGTCTCGACCCTGGTGGAGGGCGGTGCGGCCGCGTCGGTCCTGATCGAGGCGTCCCGGGGCGCCCGGATGCTCGTCGTCGGCAGCCGCGGGCACGGCGGCTTCGCCGGCCTTCTGCTGGGCTCGGTAAGCGAGCAGTGCACGCGCCACGCCGCCTGCCCGGTCGTCGTCGTCCGCCACCACGCCGCTCACGAGACGGTGTGACGATGGACCTGCGGGAGGCGCTGACCGAGGCTGTCGCGCTGGCGACGCGGGCGCCGTCGGTGCACAACACGCAGCCGTGGCGGTTTCGGATCGGCGCCGACCGGGTGGAGTGTTTCGCGGATTTCTCCCGGCAGTTGCCGGTACTCGATCCCACCCGCCGCCAGCTGTACCTCTCGTGCGGGGCGGTGCTGCACCATCTGACCGTCGCGCTGCGGGCCGCCGGCTACGCCAGCGAGGTCCAGCTCGCACCCGACCAGGACCCCACCTCCGGGCAGGCCTCACAGCCCGGGCCGATCGCGACAGTGCTGGTCACGGCCGGCCCGCCGGCCAGCGCCGGTGACGTCGCGCTGGCCGCCGCGATCAACGAACGCCACACCCAACGCGAACCGTTCGCCGACCGCCATGTCGAGCACTCCAGCCTGACCGCACTACGCCACGCCGCCGAAACCCAAGGCGCCTGGCTGGCCATCCTCGACTCCCGCGAAGACCAGATCACCCTCGCCGTCCTGCTCAACCACGCCGACCAGGCCGAACTGTCCAACCCCGACTACCAGCGCGAACTGCACAACTGGCGACGCACCGAACCCGCCCCCGACGGCATCCCCACCAGCGCCCTGCCCGAGCCCGGCATCCGCCACACCGAAGTCCCCGTCCGCGACTTCACCGCCGGCGACCCCCACCCCGGCCGGCCCCCGGCCACCACCAGCAGCCCGCCGCCCGACGAACGGCCCGCCCTGCTCATCCTCGGCACCGACGCCGACAGCCCCACCCAATGGCTCCACGCCGGCCAGGCCCTCTCCGCCCTGCTGCTGCAAGCAACCACCCAAGGCCTGCGCGCCTCCATGCTCGGCCAGGTCATCGACCTGCCCACCACCCGCGCCCAACTGCGCACCCTGCTGCGCCTCATCGGCGAACCCCAGATGGTGCTACGCATCGGCTACGGACCCGCCGCCCCCGCCACCCCCCGACGGCCCCTCACCGACGTCCTCAGCTAGCCAGCAGCCAGGTCATCAGCTGGGCGCTTTGCCGCCCGCGACGTAGAGGGCGGCCTGGGTACGGCTGCGCATCCCGATCTTGGCGAGCAGGCTCGAGACATAGTTCTTGACCGTCTTCTCGGCCAGCCCGAGCCGGTTGCCGATCTGGCGGTTGGTGAGACCTTCGGCGATCAGATCGAGGATGCGGTGCTCCTGGTCGGTGAGCGAGGCCAGCCGCGGGTCCTGCTTGGGACCGGCGCGCAGCCGCTCGAGCACGCGGGCGGTGACCTTCGGGTCGAGCAGGGATTCGCCCCTGGCGGCCCGCTTGACCGAATCGACCAGCTGCAGGCCACGGATCTGCTTGAGCAGGTATCCCGCGGCCCCGGCCATGATGGCGGCGAACAGCGCCTCGTCGTCGTCGTAGCTGGTGAGCATCAGGCAGGCGGTGCCCGGAGTCCGCGAGCGCACCTCCCGGCACACGTCGACACCGGTGCCGTCGGGCAGCTGTACGTCGAGAACGGCCACCTGAGGCCGAGTCGCCACGATGCGCGGCACCGCCTCCCCAGCGGTCGCCGCCTCGCCTACGATCGTCAATCCAGCGTCCTCGAGCAGGGTGCGCAGACCCTGCCGGACTACTTCGTGGTCATCGACCAGGAAGACCGTCACCGCGTCGGCCATGCTTGGCGATCCTCTCCGCAAGGGCGCCGACCGCGCCAGGCCCCACGCCCTAGCGGCAAGCAACTGGGGAAAAACTACACGCACTACCGCAGTTGGCGTGAATACGTCTCTCCTTCTGCTTCGCGTGGCGCGACCCGCGCCTTCGCGTCCAGCACCGCGAACCCGCGCGGAAGGGCGACTACCGGGTTCAGGGTCAGAGCGACCAGTTCAGGGTGATTGTCGGCAAGTTGGCCAACGCGGAGCAGCAGCTGGGTCAGCGCCTCGACGTCGCAGGCCTGACTTCCCCGGTAGCCGTCGAGCAGGGGGGCCATGCGCACCGCCGTGACGAGTTCCTGCGCATCGACATCGGTCAGCGGAACGAGCCGAAACGCCTGGTCGCCGATGAGATCCGCCCACAGTCCGCCGAGCCCGAACGTGACCAGCGGACCGAAGGACGGGTCGGCGGTCACCCCGATCAGCGTCTCCACCCCGGGCGGCGCCATGGGTTGAATCAGCGCGCCCCACATCCGGCTGCCCACGGCGCGCTGCATGGCGGAGTAGGCCTTGCGAACGGAACCTTCGGACCGCAGCCCGAGCCGCACGCCGCCGATGTCGCTCTTACGCACGAGTTGCGGACCGACCGCCTTCAGCGCGACCGGCATTCCGATCTCGAGGGCTGCCTTACCAGCCGCCCTGGCCGTGGTGACCAGGCGGCTGGGCAGGCACTGCACCCCGTACGCGTCGAGCAGGCTCTCGACGCTCGGGGGGTCGAGCCAGCCCCCGTCCGGTGCCTCCATCAGCGCCTCGCTGATGACAGCCGCGGCATCGGCCTCCCGGATGTCCGCGAATTCAGGCACGGTGCCCGTCGGCCGATCGCGGAAGGCGCGGTACTCGCACGCCCGTGACACCGCGCGGATCGCCGTCTCCGGAAAGGCGTATGCCGGGATGCCGCGCGAACCCTGGGGTGAGCCGGGGAGCAGGCCGCTGACGGAGTCGGAGCCGATCTCGGTCACCAGGACGGGCTTCGTCGTCGAGCCTGCCGCAGCACACAGCGCTTGCGCGAGCTGCGAGCGTGCAGTGAGCGGGGTAGGCGTGATGATGGCCAGCAGCGAGTCCACCCCAGGGTCGCTGAGCACCGCCGCGATGGCTTCGCCAAACTGCTGCCCCGTCGCGCCGGACAGCGTGTCGACCGGATTGGTGACCGCCGCTCCGGGCGGCAACACCTCGCGCAGCCGCGCCTGAACGGCATCGCTCAGCACCGGGACGGCAAGCCCGAATTCCACGGCCGCATCAGCGGCGAGGATCCCCGGGCCGCCGGTATTGCCGACGATGGCGATCCCCGGACCGGCCGGCAGCGGCTGGGTCGAGAGCAGGGTCACGACGTCTACCAGTTCGCCGACGTGATCGACGTTGATGACGCCGGCCTGGCGAAACAGCGCCGCCACGGAGCGCGCGGGTTCGGCCGCCGCTGCCGTACGCGAACGCGCGGCCCTCGCCCCCACCGCCGTCCGTCCGGCCTTGATGGCCACGACGGGTTTGTGCGCGGCGACGTGGCGGGCCAGCCGGGCGAACTTGCGCGGGTTTCCGAAGGATTCGAGATAGAGCACGGCGATGTCGGTCGCGGGATCATCGTCCCACCAGGACAGCAGATCGTTTCCGCTGACGTCGGCCTTGTTGCCGACCGAAACGAAGCTGGAGAGCCCGATGCCGGCCTGCCGGGTGTGTTCGAGCAGCGCGATGCCCAGCCCGCCCGACTGGGTGAGGACGCCGACCCGTCCGGGCATCGGCAAGTGGGGCGCGTAAGTGGCGGCCAGGCTGACGCCCGGCGCGGTCGACGTCACTCCCAGGCAGTTGGGCCCGACGACGCGGATACCCGCCTGGCGAGCTTTCGTCAGCATCTGTGCCTCGAGGGCGGCGCCCTCCGGACCGATGTCGGAGAACCCCGGCGAGAGCACGACCATCGCCTTCACCTGCGCCGCCAGGCAATCGTCGAGGACGGCGAGGGTCTGCTGCGGAGGCTCGGCCACGACGAGGAGGTCGACCGGCCCGGGCACCTCGGCCAGCCGGGCAAACGCCCGCAGTCCCCGAATCGTGCGGGGTCGTGAGGAGGAGGCGCTGGAAACGATCGGGTAGATGGCCCCACCGAACCCGGCGAGCTGCAGGTTGTTCAGAACGGCGCCGCCGACCGTGCGCGCCCGGGAACTGGCGCCGGCGATCGCCACCGAGCGCGGGCGCAGCAGGGGCATGAGGTTGGCGCACGTCGCGGCACGCTCGCGCTGATCGAGCGCGGAGAGCACATTCGGCCCCGGCGTGAGATCGATCGAGACCTCAACCGTGTCCAGCGACCGACGAAACGTCACCGCATAGCCGGCCACCTTGAACACGTCGAGCATCGCGGCGTTGTCCGGAAGGGTCTCGGCGACGAACCGGGTGATGCCGCGGCTGCGGGCCAGGGCTGCGAGGTGCTCCATCAGCAGCGTGCCGATCCCCCGGCCGTGCTGGTCGTCCGCCACCAGAAACGCCGCCTCCGCCAGGTCTTCCGCTGCGACGGGAGTGAGGTCCTCCTCGATGCACTCGTAGGCCGCCACGCCGACGAGGCGCCCCTGCACCTGCATGACCACGGCCCCGTGGTCACCAGTGCCCGGGCGGACCAGCCGCGTGACATAGCGGCCGGCGGAAAGTTTGGACGCGCTGAAGAAACGCAGGTACAGGGTGCGGGGTGAGAGGCTCTCGTGCAGCGCGAGCAGCGCGGCGCGGTCATCGGCCACCAGTTCACGGATGACGCCCAGGCTGCCGTCGCGCAGCACCACGACGCGCGGCCGCGCGGGCTCCACCTCGAGCGCCGTCACCGAGCCCCCACTGTTTGAGATCCTGCCCTATTGCTGCGCCGGCAAGGTCCTTCGCCGCCGGCGGCGCGGGAGATCAGTGTCAACCATGCGGCGCCGCGTGGGGGTCGGTGCGAAGCAGTCGCAGCACCAGGTCGGCCCACTGCTCGAGATGGCGGTCCGGAAGGAAACGGTCGCTGACCGATTTCTGCCCCCGCTGGCCCATTTCCGCGGCGGCCTGAGGATCCTCCAGCAGCGAGCAGATGGCCTCTCCCACGGCGGCCAGATCATGGGGATCGTCCACCAGGATCCCGGTCTCGCCCGACACGATCTGCGACTCGATGCCCCCGACCCGGGTGGCAACGACCGGGCAGCCCTTCCACATGGCCTCGGTAACCGTCAGCCCGAAGCCCTCCGCGATGCTCTTCTGCACGACGACGCTGGCTTCCCGCTGCAGCGCGTTCACCAGTAGCGCGTTCTCATCCGGGTCCTTCATCGGCAGGCAGGCCAGGTGCACCCGGGCGCGTACGGCCGGCGGGAGTGCCGACCACTGCGCCATGCACGCGTGAAGCACATCGGCCCCTTCGGGGTCGTCGGTGACGGAGGTGACATTGGGCCCGGCGAGCAGCAGATGACAGTCGGTTCGGGGGATGACGTACTCGGCGAACGCGGTCATCAGCCCGCCCATGTCTTTCAGCGGATCCCACCGCGATACCTGGACGATGAGCCTCGCATCGAGCGGAGGCGGAGGCCCGGACTGCAGGATGTCCGCCGTGCGTTCGACCCGTCCGGGAGAACCGTCTCGCCGGGTGAAGGTCAGCGCCGGCGCGTGCCCGCCGTCGGCTATCAACCCGGCTGCCTGCAGGATGCCGCGCGAGAACTCCGGCGTCAGTGCAACGTTCTTCGGCGAGAGCGGATCGATCGAGGGCGCGATCTCCACCGAGACGCGCCCATCGACCCATCCGGGCAGATACACGCTGCGGCTGATGACCATCGGCACGCCCGTCAGGTAGCGCCGCAGGAACTCCCACGCGCGCTCGGTAGCCCCGTTCGCCGTCGCTGAACCGACATGGCAACGCCAGGCAACCCGGGCTCCCGCTGCCATCAGCGGCAGGGCGAGGCCGGCCGTTTGCGGGTCGTGCAGGATCACCACATCGCCAGGGCGCACGGCCGCCTTCAGCTCCACCACCTGGTGACGCATGACCTCGTCGTACATCTCGCGATCGGCACCTTCCAGCGAGATGCCGGTGTCGACCCCGTGGAGCATGTGATGCAAGCGCTTGGTGAAGATGAAGAACTCCAGCGGCGCCTCGGGAACCATCCAGCGGACGTCGAGCCCGCTGCCGCGCGCGTACCCCAGGAGCGTTTGCAGCATCTCGGCGACCCCGCCGCCGGCGCGGGTGGAATTGACGTTCAGCACCATGCGGGTGCCGAGCGCGTCGCGTACGGTCTCGCCCTCATCCTCGAGCAGTTGGACACGCCGGTCGCCGAGGATGTCCCGCAGCAGCTCAGGCGACAGAATCGGAATGGGGACCGACTGCAAAGCCATGCCCACCTCCCGTCCGGTGCCGCACCTCACCTTGCCTCGCCGCAGACCTTAGCCCCAGACGATCGACGCCTGCATCCGCCCTGGCAGCACCTCCTGCCAGAGCGTGCTGATGACGGCCTGACAACCACGCTCTCCTCACTGTGGCCGACGGGAAGCCCATCCCGCACGAGTCGAATGCCCCGTGATTACCGGGACTTTCGGGGGTGGCGGGAGCTACATCCAGCTCAGGACATCGTCGACCGGCCGGCGCGGCGTGATGAACGGGCGAGCGTCAGACCCCGGGTAACCCAGCCGCAGCAGCACCTGCACGAAACCCGGCACGTGCAGCACCTCGTTCACCCGCACCCGGGCGACGGTCTGATCCAGGGGTTGATTGAGCAAGCTCGCTGCGGCTCCGGCGCACGTCGCCGTCAGCAGCAGCGCGGACAGCGCGGAGCCTGCTGTGAGCCAATCCTGCAGGGTGTCGCCCGACGTGTAGAGCGCGACGACGTCGGGATTCTCAGGCCCTTGCCCGCCATCCCGATCCGGCGGGGCGCTCGTCGCCGCCACGGTGCCGTCGACGTCGAAATCGCGCTGCCGGAAGACGCCCTGTGACGCCATCGCACCCCGTGCCACCGCCGCTCGCGGGATACCGTCCGCCAGCTGTTCGCCGGGTGTCAGCCCGTCCTCCCACCGGCTCCAGCACGCAAGCTCTTCTTGCGCCCGCTCGTCGGTGGCGAACTGGCTGTCGGCAGCGGCCACCAGACGGGCGATGTCCTCACGCTCCCCGGGACGTTCGACCGCCCGCAGCCCACATCCCTCGAAGGCGACGGCTTCTTCCAGATCGACGACGAGGCTGCGCGAAAGCCGCCGCGCCACGAACGTGTCGCGATAGGAGCGGCGTTCCCAGACGGCCTGCAGCAGAGCCCATTCCTCGGGCGTCGGCGCATGGGCGGCAGCCGGCCCCGGAATGACCCGTGCCAGATGGTCCGGGTCGTCCGGGTCGGGCAGGAGCCGCACCTCCACATCGCGGCCGAGCCCGCGGATAGCGAGCCTCGCGTGGTGCAGGGCAGCTCCGCAGGAGAGCCCGAGC
Source organism: uncultured Actinomycetota bacterium (assembly GCA_963765845.1). Taxonomy (GTDB): domain Bacteria; phylum Actinomycetota; class Actinomycetes; order Frankiales; family Frankiaceae; genus DATAZK01. Next base: position 94,544 of record CAVXYJ010000005.1, on the reverse strand, counting down.
AAGCTCCCCCGAGCATCCATGTGATGCAGTTGACGCTCGCGATCGGCGAACAGGTCGATCACGTAACCGTCGGTGCGGAAACGCCAGGGCTGGGTGTTGTAGACCGACGGGGCAACCGCCGCCACCGTCACGACGTGACGGATCAGCTCGTCGGGCATCGGGCCGCCGGCCTGCGCGGCTTCTGCCAGCTTCGACAGCGGGAAGAGCGCGACCGCACGCGGACGCCCGGCACCCATCATGACTTCCCTCTCCGGACGACAACCCTGTCATTCCCGATAACAACAAACCTTAGAGCCTGTCCCCCACGTGCTCAACGAGATCCGCGAGCCGCGAGGTGTAGCCGAACTCGTTGTCATACCAGCCGAAGACCTTCACCAGCTGCCCGTCAACGAGGGTGAGGCCGGCGTCGAAAATGCACGACGACGGGTCGCCGATGATGTCGCTGGAGACGATCGGCGCGGTGTTGTAGCGCAGCACCCGCGAGAGCGGTCCGGTCGTCGCGGCCTCCTTGAACGCCGCGTTGAGCTCGTCAGCCGTAACCTCCCGGGAGAGCACCACCGTCAGGTCGGTGAGCGAGCCATCCTGTACGGGTACGCGCACCGCCAGGCCGTCCAGGCGACCGTCGAGCTCCCTGATGACGACGCCGGTAGTGCGGGCGGCGCCCGTCGAGGTCGGGATGATGTTGACCGCCGCCGAGCGGGCCCGGTGCAGATCCTTGTGCGGCCCGTCCAGCAGCGACTGGTCACCGGTGTAGGCGTGGATCGTGGTCATCAGGCCCTTCTCCAGCCCGAAGTTGTCGTGCAGCACCTTGGCCATCGGCGCCACGCAATTGGTGGTGCAGGAGGCGTTGGAGATGACGTCATGCAGCGCCGGGTCGTACTCGCTGTCGTTGATGCCCATGACGACCGTGAGGTCGGCGTTCTTGCCCGGCGCCGAGACGATCACCTTGCGCGCGCCGCCCTTCAGGTGCGCAGCGGCGTCCTCCCGCTTGCTGAAGCGTCCGGTCGATTCGAGCACCACGTCGACCCCGAACGCCCCCCAGTCGAGCGTCGACGGGTCGCTCACGGCGGTGACGGCGATTGACGTGCCGTTCACGATCAGAGCCTGTTCGGCGGCCTCGACCTGCCCGGCAAAGCGGCCGTACGTGGAGTCGAAGGCCAGTAGATGCGCCAGGGTGGCCGCAGTCATGAGGTCGTTGACCGCCACTACCTCGAGCCCACGCTCGGCAGCGATGCGCAGGAAGCTACGCCCGATCCGGCCGAAACCGTTGATGCCGATACGTGCGCTCATCCGTGATCCTTCGAGTCTCGTTCGACGTCCGTCGCGGTCAGGTCGCCGGCGCGGGTTTCGCCTGCCTTCGACCCTTTCGACCTCATCAGCCCCCCGGGCGATAGGGAAGGGCCAAACGTCCTGGTGAAGCAAGGCCGTCGGACCGGGCCGCAATCACCTCCCCCGGGGACCTTCTTCCCTGCTCAGGGCCATTGGGCAGGTGTTTGCTGGAGGCATGTTCAGTACCTCCGGTTCCGGCGGCCCGGGGATGAACCCCGGGATCCAGGTAGCCGACGGCGAAACGGTCGAGGTCCGAGACGTCCAGGTCGCCGCAGCAGCGTCGTGGGCCTGCGAGCGCGGGCCGTTCGTCGACCAGGAAGACAGCCCACCCGCGGCACTCGCCCACTTCGGCTGACCCGCTGACGCGGGCCGGGCACGGTCGGCAGGTTCCGCAGGACACCCTCAGGGGGTCGCGATGGAGCATTTCAGAGTCGTCATCTGCGGAGCTGGAATTGCCGGCGTAGAGGGTCTGCTGAGACTTCGCCGGCTGGCCGGCGAAGAGATCGACGTCGTCCTGCTCAGTCCTCGAAGTCAGCTGGACTACCGTCCCCTCGCCGTCGTCGAACCCTTCGGAATCGGTCAGGTGCGGCGTTTTCCCTTGCAGCGCATCGCCGACGACGCGGGCGCACACTGGGTGCAGGATTCGCTCGGCTGGGTCGACCGCAGCGCACAAGTGGCGTACACGTCCACCGGCGAGGCGCTCCCCTATGACGCCCTGCTGCTCGCTCTGGGGGGCCGGCTGTGTCCCACCAGCCCCTTCATGGACGCATTCTCCAGCCGCCATGGCGCCGGCATGTACCGGGAGATCCTCGACGGGATCGATGACGGACGGGTGACCGACCTGGCGTTCGTCGTCCCGGAGGGGCCGAGCTGGCCGCTGCCGCTCTACGAGCTCGCCTTCCTGACCGCCCAGCGAGCGGTCGAACGGTCGCAGGCGGTGAAGCTCGCGTTCCTGACCCCCGCGCCCGCGCCGCTGGCGGTCTTCGGCAGCGAGGTGAGCGCCCGCGTCGCCGAGTTGCTGGAGGCTGCCGGCATCAGCACCTACTGCGGGGCGAGCCCCACCATGCCGGGTGAGCGGCACCTGCTGGTAGGCGCCTCAGGAATCGAGCTGCACCCGCAGCGGACCGTGACCCTGCAGCGCCTCACCGGGCCGGACGTGCCGGGCATTCCCGGCGACGCGCGCCACCGATTCATCGACATCGACCAGTTCTGCCGGGTGCGGGGAGCGGGCGGGAGGATCTTCGCAGCCGGCGACGCGACCAAATCGGCGATCAAGCACGGCGGGCTGGGCGCCCAGCAGGCCGATACCTGCGCAGCCGGCATCGCCCATCTGGCCGGCTGCGCGCCGGCCAGCCGCCCGCTCTACCCGGTGCTCAGGGCTGCGTTGCGAACCGGTGCGGGCCACCTGTACCTGACCGCTGATCTGATCGCGGGACACGGGTGGAACGCTCGGATCGACGAGGAACCACCCTGGGATCCGGCACACAAGGTCGTCGCCGCGGAGCTCGGCCCCTACCTGGACACGATCACTGTCGAGAGCTGACCCCGCGGCGGGTCGGACCGCGCGGCACGACCACCACCGGGCTGGCCAGATGGGCAACGCACCAGCGGCTGACGCTGCCCAAGGACGGGAGCCGGCGACGAATCGTCCCGCTGCCGTGCTGACCCAGAATCAGTGCCTCTGCACCCCTGGACTCCTCGATCAACTCCTCACCCGCGTCACCGGCCCGGGTCACGAGGGTGATGGCGATCGGTGGATCATCCTGCAGCCGCGCAGCGACCGTGCGGGTCACGGCGTCCAGCGCGGCCGCGGGCGGGCTGACCGTCACCACGCGCAACGGCAGGGTGCGGCGGGCCGCTTCGTCGCAAGCCCACCGGAAGGCGTCCAGCGAATGCGGTGACCCGTCCATCCCCACGACCAGGAACTCGCCCCCGGCGGTGGCCTGCTCCGCAGGCTTCACCTCCTCGGGCGCCACAACCGGCACGAGCGCGACGGGACACGAGGCGGACGCGGCCATCTGGCGGCTCACCGACAGTGCCGAGAGCGCTGCGGCGTGCTGCACCGAGCCGAGCACCAGCAGGTCGGCGCGCTCGACGGCATCCGCCATGGCCACCTTCGCGGGCGCCGTCACGATGGTCGTGCTGACCCGGATGCCCGGGGTGGCCGCGACCTCGCTGCGGTCAACGATCGTCTCCAGCGCCCAGCGCAGGTCGCTGATCACGCCTTGGGTGGCTTCCAGCAGTTCTCCAGGCAGGTGGCGCGGGGGCTCCGGAAGCTCCCACGCCATCAGCGCTTCGATCTCACCGCCGGTGAACCTCACGTGCCGCGCCGCCCACCGCAGTGCCTCCAGGGACGCGTCATCGCCCTGGACGCCCACCACGACATGTTCCCGGCGGACGACCGGGGGCGTCGTCGCGGTCGGCTGCTCGCCTGCGGTCTTTTCCATCAGGACCCGCCGAGCGGTTGTGGCACCACGGCGACGGTGCATGGCGCGTGCTGCAGGCAGGCCGCGCTGGTGGAACCCAGCAGCAAGCGGGCGACCCCACCCTGCCCACGGGAGCCGACCACCAGGAGCGACGCGCGTTCGGCGGCCTCGAGCAGCAGGGCCACCGGATTGCCCTCGAGGAAGCGCAGGGTGACATGCCGGCGCTGTCCGGCATCGATCGTCCCGTCGACCAGGCGCTCGATCTCCAGCCGGTGGTGATCACGCTGCTCGGTGACGTGAAACAGGTCATCCACCCGGTCGGGCTGGGTATCGGCCAACGACCACGCATGCAGCACCTCGAGCGGCAGCCGGTGGCAGCGAGCGTGTTCAGCAGACCAGCGCAGGGCCGTCACCGACTCGGGCGAACCGTCGATGCCGACCACCACGGGGCGGGGGGGCGACGCGCCATCCGCACCGTCGACCCGCTCCCGGACGATCACCGTGGGACACGAGGCATGGCGGGTGCAATGAGAGCTGACCGATCCCAGTAGCAGACGGCGAACCGGCCCGAGTCCACGCGCGCCCACGACCAGCATGTCGTCGCTGCTTGCTTCGTCGAGCAACGCGTCGACCGGCTCGCCGTCGCTGACGAGCTCCACCACTGCGCCGGGAGCCGGGGCGGGTGCGAGGTTGGCGACGGCCTGCTTCAGGACCGCCCGGGCCGCCGCTTCCAGTTCCTCGGGATCGCGACCCGTCGTGCGTGCCTGGACCTCGAACGGACGTCCGTAATAGCCGTAGGCCAGCATGGCGGCCACCCCGGCGCCGCGGGCGCGTCCCTCAGCGATCGCCCACTCGAGCGCTCGCTGCGCGCCGGGCGAGCCGTCGACTCCGACGACTATTCGCATGAAAGCTCCCGTCTGAGCCCGTTTTGCGGTCTCTTTCACATTGAGCTCTCGGCGTACCCCACGGCAGGGTCCACCGGAGGCGCTGGTAGGGGCCTTGGTCCCGGTCGTTTCGTCCAGTCGTTTCCTCACGATTCGTCCGGCCACGACGAGCCGAGGGTGGCGCAATCACCTGGCCGCGCGCAGACTTGATCACGCGACTGCGATGAGCACAGCCCCGCCGGCAGTTTTCTGGTGGACACTGGCACGAGACAGGAGGGGGATGTGCGCGAAGCGGAAGGACAAGGACGTGACCCAGGGAGCGGAGGCCGGTTTCGGCTTGAATCCCCCACCGGAGGGCGAGCCAGACGTGATCGGGAGTTCTGCGGCGCGGGAGCGTGAGGGTGGCGTGCCGCCGAGCGACGAGCCGACGCCCGCCGGAGCAGGCGCGACCGAGGTCACGTTTCCGCAGATCGCCCGCCTGGAGCTCGACGACCTTCTCGTGCAGCTCGTCGAGCGCGCCCAGGACGTACTGAACACCCAGGGGCGGCTGCGCGGGTTGCTCGCCGCCACCCGCGCCATCGCGTCCGACCTGAGCCTGCCCGTGCTGCTGCACCGGGTCGTGCAGTCGGCCTGCGATCTGGTCGGCGCCCGCTACGGCGCGCTGGGCGTGATCGGTCCCGACCGCGAGCTCTCAGAGTTCATCACCGTGGGTCTCGATCCCAAGACGATCACAGCCATCGGGGCGCATCCGCGCGGCAAGGGCATCCTCGGGCACCTGATCAACGACCCGCGCCCGCTGCGCCTGGCCGCGGTCAGCGAGCATCCCCAGGCGATCGGCTACCCCACCCACCACCCGCCGATGAAGAGCTTCCTCGGGGTTCCCATCCGCGTCGGCGACCAGGTCTTCGGCAACCTCTACCTCACCGAAAAGATTCAACAGGACGCGTTCACCGCCGAGGACGAGGAGCTGCTGACCGCGCTGGCCGCCGCCGCCGGCGTCGCCATCGACAACGCCCGCCTTTACGAATTGGAGCAGCGCCGCCAGCGGTGGCAGACCGCCGCAGCGGAGATCTCGCGGGAACTGCTCGCCGGCGATTCCGACCCGCTACCCATGATCACCAAGCGGGCGCGGGAAGTCGGCGACGCCGACTTCGCCGGGCTGCTGCTGCAAGTCACCGGCACCGACGATCTCCTCGTCGCCGCTGCAGACGGCGCGGGCGCCGCAGACTTGCTGGGCCGGGTCGTCCCGATCGACAGGTCGTTGGCCGGCAAGGCGCTTCGCGACGGGCGCGATCTGGTGGTCGCGGACGCTCGGGCCACGGAGCAGGCCTTCCTGTCACCGGGCGTTCCTGACGGTCCCGCGTTACTCGTCCGGCTGCCGGATACCGGGGAAGGGATGCCGGGCGTCCTCGCGCTAGGACGTCTTCGGGGCGCCTCGACGTTCGACACCGACGAGCAGGACATGATCGAGGGGTTCGCCGACTATGCGAGCGTCGCCCTCAAACTCGCGCATGCCCAGGACGTGCGACGCCGCTTGCTCCTGCTGGAAGACCGCGATCGCATTGCTCGGGATCTGCACGACCACGTGATCCAACGACTCTTTGCTGCCGGCCTCGGGCTCACCGGGCTCGCCTCGCGTACCGCCGAACCCGAGACCCGCCAGCGCCTCACGCAATACACCGATCAGCTCGACGACACCATCCAGGCGATCCGCCAGACCATCTTCGCCTTGCAGCGCCACCGTGAGACAGGGGTGCAGGCCCGGGTTCTCGAGATCGCCCGGGACGCGACCGGAGCCCTCGGCTTCGTTCCCAATCTGCGGTTCGAGGGCCCGCTCGACTCGCTCCTCGACAAGGACGTTGTGGAGCACGTGACGGCCGTGGTCCGCGAATCGTTCGCCAACGCCGCCCGACACGCGCACGCCACGAGCCTGTCGGCCACGCTGTCGGCGGCCGACGAGAGCAACCTGGTCATCACGGTCACCGACGACGGCTCCGGCATCGGCGACCCGTCGCATATCAGCGGCCTTGGCAACATGCGCTCGCGGGCCGAGCAGCTCGGCGGCTCGTTCACGATCGTTTCGCCCGTCGAACCGGGCCCCGGCGGCACCCAGCTCACGTGGTCGGTTCCGCTGCACCGGCAATGAGCCACTGCTTGATCGGGTGCGGCAGGATGGTGCGAGCGTGAAGCAGCGGGCAGCGATGAGTTCGCGCTGGCCAGAGCGTCATGTGAACGATGAGTTCCCGCCAGGCGGCCGGATTGGTCGTGGTGAAGGTGCGCGGGCCGGTCAGCACTGGCCGCGCGCACCGGCTGTGCGAGCGGCTGGAAGCCGCGCTGCTCGAGCACGATCCGGTGTGTGTCGTGTGCCGCGTGGACGGCCTGGCGGATCTGAGCGTCCTCGACGTCCTCGCGCGCATCGCGCTGATCGCGGGGCGCTGCCGCGCCGCCGTACGCGTGACCTGCACCAGCGGCGACCTGGAGGGGCTGCTGACGCTCACCGGCCTGGCCAGCGTCGTCACCGTCGAACTACAGCGCGGCGGGCAACCCGAACCGGGCAAAGAGCGTGGTGTCCAGGAAGTGGTGGACGTGGACGACCTGCCCGCCTGAAATCTCCAGCACCTGAAGTGACCAGGGCGACCAGCCGCCCTGCGGATTGACCCGGTACTGGCCGAATGCGGGCAGCCCGTTGGCCGCGGTCGCCACCAGCCGCGAGCCCTTACATTCGATCCCGAACCCGAGATACCAGCCGGCCAGGTCCTCGCGGCCCTTCAGCCACAGCGCCAGCGGCGGCATCGAGATGCTCGCGTCCTCGTGCAGCAGGGCGACGAGCGCGGGGATGTCGTAGGCCTCGAACGCCTTCACGTAGCGGGCCAGCAACTCGCTGTCGGCAGCCGACAGCGGCTCGGCCCGGTCGGTGTCGGAACGATCCGTCGCGCTGAGGGTCGCCCGTGCCCGCTGCAGCGCGCTGTTGACGGAGGCGACGCTGGTGTCGAGCAGTTCGGCCACCTCGGACGCCTGCCAGCAGAGCACCTCGCGCAGGATCAGCACGGCGCGCTGGCGCGGGGGCAGCGCCTGCAGCGCGGCGATGAACGCGAGCCGGACGGTGTCCTGGAATACCGCCCGCTGCGCGGGGTCCCCGTCCAGCGCCATGACGTCGCCGTCGGGCACCGGCTCGATCCACGTCGCTTCCGGCAGCGGATCGCCCGGCGAGGTCGAGGACGGGACCGGGCTGGACAGGTCCATCGGCAGGGCCCGGCGCGCACGGCCGCGCAGCGTATCGAGGCAGACGTTGGTCGCGATGCGGTACAGCCACGAGCGCAGTGACGACCGGCCCTCGAAACTGTCGAGGTTCTGCCAGGCCTTCACCAGGGCTTCCTGGACGGCATCGTCGGCGTCGAACACCGAACCCAGCATCCGGTAGCAGTATCCCCGCAGCTCGGTGCGGTATTGCTCGATCTCCGCCGCGGACCTTTGGGTAACGGCCAGGCTCATTCAGCTACGCCTCTCATCGATCGCCATCACCGGCATGCGGGGTACGCGCCCAGAGTCCCACAGCTTGCGCGACAGGGCCTACCCCCCATTTGCCGGTAGACGCCGCGGCCTCGTCGAACTCATCGCTGAGCGCGAAAATTGCCCATCAGCTGCCGCCGGCCCGGTAAGGCGCCCGGCGCCTCAGAGCGCCGCCACCGCCTGCTCGCACACCGTGCCGCGGAAGAAATCCCTGTTCGCCGCGGTGTGCAGCGACACCGGATTCTCGAACGTGAACGCGCGGAAATCGTCGGCGTTCACCACGTTTTCGGTTACCAACTCGAACGCCTCGACCAGAACCTCGTTCATCACGGGGGCATCCCAGTGCGAGATGTCGGTGCCGAGGATCGGACGCAGCCGTGCGGGCCGGTGCTTGATGGTCGTGCGGGTAGCCCAGCCGACGAGCGGGTCGTCCGCCTCACAGCCGAAGTACATGCGGTCGCTGAACACGTCGATGATGTCGGCCACCGAGCGCACGTTCGCGGCGGCGAAATCGTCGAGCTGCTCCGGCCGGCCCGGGGCGCGCGAGAAGTGCTCCCGCAGCCGCTCGAGATTGCTGCGGACCGCATCGTCGCCGTACTCGTCCATACTGCGCAGCAGGGCATCGACGTCGAGGATCGCGGGGTCAAGGCTGGTGATGGCCTGCGCGTTGCGCTTGTCCCAGTGTCCGATCAGGTCGGCCAGCAGGCTCACCGCCCAGGCGACCCCGCCCTCGAGAAACCCGAACCGCAGGGTGGGGAAGCGGGCGAATACCCCTCCCATGACAAGAGATTTGGCGAGCTCGTAGTGGCTGACGGCAAGGCCGCCGATGTGGTTGAACGAGTAGTTGGTGATCGAGCGGGTGCTGCGGTGCGACTGCAGGCTGCTGTGGGTGACGGGGGTGACGCCCAGCTCAACGCAGGCCGCCCAGAAAGGGTCGTAGTCATAGGTGCTGTCGAGGCCGAACGTGTCGAGCCGGTACGCCTGATCGCGCGGGTCGTCGGTGAGCTTGCGGATCGCATGCCCGGCAATGACGACCGACCTGAACCCCAGCTCCTCGACCGCGTAGCGCAGCTCCCCGATGGCCTCTTCAGGGGTGTTCATCGGGATCAGCGCGGCTGACGAGAGCCGGTCGGCGTAAGGCGTGAAGAGCCGCGAGGTGTAACGGTTCAGCGCGCGCAGCACGGGAGCGCGCAGCTCGTCGTCACGCGCGTCGAGCATGCCGAGCGACCACGACGGGTAGGCCAGCATGTAGTCGATCCCGAACTCGTCGAGCCGCTCGTACATCAGCCGCGGTACGTGCGCGGTGGCGCGGTCGTAGCTGTCGGACACCGGGTTGCCCCACCACGACGGCATCGCCCGCCACGCCCGGCGGATGTCCGCAGTCGTGCGATCGGCCGGGAAGACGGCAGTGTCGAGCATCTGCGACGCGCTGGTAAGGAACCTCTCGCGCAGCGCCGGCCCGGCGGACTGCTCGAGGTAGGACACGATCTCGTCGTTCACCATCGGGCCGATTTCCATGAAGTGGCCATCGGCGTCGACGATCGGGTGACCGAGCTCGCGGCGAATCTGCGCTGCCGTCAGCGGGTGTGTCATTCGGGGCTCCCGTCAGGGCCGTACGCGAGGCCCGCCAGATATTCGACCAGCACGGCGTGCTGCTGGCCACCGGTGATGTCGGTGTCCCTGAAGTCGCCGCTGGCGACGGGCCATGGAAAGCTGATCGTCACCACCTCGTACCGGCCATACCCCGCTGCGCCCCACCTTTCGCCTCATCAGCTAAACCACCCCGAGCGCGCGAGCCCATTCGAGGTTCTTGCGGGCAGATCCGACGTGGGCGACATGCACGACGTGGCCCTCGCCCTGGTTGGCGTCACCGTAGACGACCGAACCCGTCCCCCGCGCCTCGGCCTCGGCCGCCAGCCGGTCGAGGTCTGACCAGTACGCCAGCTCCTCGGCTGTCGGGCTGAACGCCTCGTGCACCAGGCCGACGTGAGCCGGGTTGCCGATCATCATCCCGTAGTAGCCGAGGTCGCGCAGATGCGTGGCCCAGCGGCGCAGGCCGTCGGTGTCGTCCACCGCGCCGCCCCACATCCCGCTGATCGGGTAGCGGATCCCGGCGGCGCGCGCGTCCATGAGCACCTTGGAGCGCAGGAAGAGCGTCTCGGTGCCCTCGGCGCTCCAGCGGAAGCCGACGGCTTGATGAATGTCGCCAAAGCGTGAGATGGCCCCGCCCATGTAACGCACGCGCGCCGAGGCCATGGCGATCTCGTACGCCTGCCGGATCGCCTGCGACGTCTCGAGAATCGGATAGATGACCGTGGAACCGAGCGGCAGTCCCAGGTCGCCTTCCATGCTCGTCAGCAGCGCGTCGGCCCCATGGATGTCAGCCGGGTCCTGGACCTTGGGAAGCAGGATGCCGGCGAGTGACGGCCCCATGACGGCCCGCAGATCCTTCAGCGACTGGCCGGTCGAGGGCGGCTGAATACGGGCGAAGACCAGCGGGACTCCTGGCCCGGGAACGGTGGCGTCGACCGTCTCGCGGGTGAGGCGTCGCGCCTGCGCCCGTACTTGCTCGGTACAGGGCGTCCGAGGCTCCTCAAGGTCGATCACCACCGCGTCAGCCCCGGACTGCAGCGCCGCATTCACCTCATCGCGGTCGTCGCCGGCCACGAACAGTACGGTCCTTAGCGGCCTGGCTGGTCTGTCGGTGGCCTGCTCCATGGGCCGGGAGGCTAGCCCATCCGCCTTGCCCGGCTTCGACCGGATGGCTGGAGCTGCCCGAGGATGCGCTGCTTGGACGGCACGCGCCGCGATTGCACCTGAAGATTCGGCGCGGAAGGCGTGACGCAAGACACTCTCCTCCGGCACCAAAGTCCCTGGCCGGCAAAGGAATCCGGATGAGAATCAAGTCATGGCTGAGATTCCGATCCTCGAACCCCCGGAGCCCGTGATGGATCTGTTCGGCCTCCGCTGTCCCGAGCAGGACGGGGTCGCGTCCTTGCATGACATCGAAGCTGAGGAAGGCGACGAGCAGGGGCTGCTCGACGACTATGAGCTCGACCATCGAGCCGCCCGTCAGATCGGGGTCGCGCTCGATGAGTCCGACGACGAGCCCCGGCTGGATTAGCCGGCCACCGGCCCGCCGGTCCAGCCCGACCACCGCTGGACGTCCACCGCGAGCACCGGCCCTCGGGGCGGCTGCAGGCGGTGTTGCGGGTAACGCCCGGCAAGTAGCTCGACCGCCCGCCGGGCCTCCCCTGCGGCGGGATCGAGCACTCGGCCCCGGCCGTCGGCCCGCACCCACCACAGGGCTGTCCAGTCGTCGTCGTAGTGGTCGACCAACAGGCACACGGCAGGGTTGGCCCTGACGTTCGCCAATCGCCGTAGCGCCATGCTGCGCTTGGGTTTCGCGTCGACGGCGCTGTAGACCGTTTCGCCCGAGACGGCGAAGACGACGGGGACGAGGTGCGGACGACCCTCCGGATCGGCAGTGGCAAGCCGGGCTACCCGCGCAGCGGCGAAGCGCTCGCGTGCCGCCGGCGGATCCACGCCCGCACGCTACTGCCGGGCCTCATAGGCCTCGAGTACGGCACCGGGCGTCGGGTAGATGTCGGCCTCCGGGTCGACGAGCAGCCGGTAACGAATCAGCTGCACGCGCACGGTCGGCCAGACCGAGGAGACCACGAATCGCGCGGACGCGGGCAAAGCGCTCCGCAGCGTCTCGGCGGCGGTGAAGTCGATGTCGGCGATCCCCGCGCAGTCCAGGCAAAGCCACTCGAGCGGCACCGCCGAGCTCTTGAGGGCGCGCAGGTCCTCGGCCAGCCGGTGGGCATTCGCGTAGTAGGGATTCGACGGAAAACGGTAGACGACGAGCCCGCCCGCGCTGCGCTGGTCGGGGGTGACCGGGGCGTTCTGCCAATGTCCTCGGGGCTGGCGGACCAGCACCGAGGTGGTCGGGTTGTAGCTGTGGCGCAGGTGCACCACGATCGAGGCGATGACGGCCGCGGCCAGGCCCTGCTCGACACCGAGCGCAATGACGGCCAGCGCCGTGAGCACCGCGAGCGCGAACTCCCCGGCGCGAACGGCCAGTAGCCTGCGCATCCCGGCGACGTCGACCAGATCGATCCCGATCAGGAAGACGACGGCGGCCAGCGCTGCCAGCGGCAGGTGCCCGAGCGGGCTGGTGAGCGCGAGGAGCACGACGAGCACCACCACGCAGGTGGTCAGCTGGGAGAGCTGGGTACGCCCTCCCGAACCGTCGACCATCTCGGTCTTGGTCGGGCTGCCGTTCACCACGAACGTCCCGCCGAACGCGGCAACGACATTGGCTCCGGCGAGCCCGAGCAGGTCCTGGTCGTCGTCGAGCCGCTCGTCGTAGCGGGTCGCGTAGGAGCGGGAGGTGGCTGCGCTCTGGGCCATGATCACCAGAAAGAGCGAGCCGGCCGTCGCGAAGAGCGCCCCGATGTCGTGAATCCCCCAAGCGGGCGTGGCAAAGGCCGGGAAACCGCTCGGGACATGGCCGAGCACCCGGATGCCGTGGCGGTCGAAATGCAGCGCCTGGCTGAGCACGATCGAGGCGACGACGGCGATCAGCGCGCCCGGCACGCGCCGGGCAAGGCGCCGGCTCAGCAGCACGGTCGCGACGGCGGCGGCTGATACGGCCAGCGTCGCCGCCGAGGTACTCCCGAGGTGACGAACCGTCGAACTGAGTTTGGTGAGAGTCTGCGTGGCCGTGACGCGAATCCCGAGCAGCGCCGGCAACTCCCCGATGGCGACGGAGATGCCGACTCCCGTCAGGAAGCCGATGAGCACGGTCCGCGAGAGGAAGTTCGCCAGAAATCCCAGCCGTACCAGCCTCGCGACGAGCAGCAGCACGCCGGCCATCAGCGCGGCGAGAGCCACCAGCTGCACGTAACGAGGCGTCCCGGGGGCCGCGATGCCGGCCACGCCGGCAGCGACAATGGCAGCCGTCGCCGAATCGGCGGCGACCACGAGATGGCGGGAAGAGCCGAGAACGGCGAACACCGCCATCGGCAGCAGCATCGTGTACAGCCCGGTCACCACCGGCATGCGGGCGATGCTGGCGTAGCCCAGCACCTCCGGTATCCCGAGCGCGGCCAGGGTGAGCCCGGCAAGCAGCTCGGCCGGCAGCTGCCGGCGCGAGAGCGGGACCACCGCCGACAGGACGTGCAGGCGCCTGACCCTGTCCAGGCCGGAACCGGGCATCCTTCGCGACACCTCACTGGTGGGGACGGGGTTCACGCAGCCTAACTGCGGCTGTCCCTTACGCAACGCAGGCAGGACCAAGGTCAGTTCGCGGCGGGAAGGTTGTCCATTTCGCGCACCCCGGGAAGCGATGGAACGTAGAGGTATGGCTACAGAATCCGCGCTGGGTCCACACCGGATCGTCGTAGGCGTTGACGGTTCGGAGTCGTCGAAGTCGGCGTTACGCTGGGCCGCGCGCCTGCTTGCGGTCTTCGACGGCGAGATCGAGGCCGTCATCTCCTGGGAATACCCGTCGAGCTATGGGTGGGGCATCGCGCTGCCCAGCGACTGGCGCCCCGATCTCGATGCCGCGAAGGCGCTCGAGAGCGCTGTCGACGAGGTCTTCGGCGACGCGCGTCCGCCCGGATTGAAATGCACCGTCTGTGAGGGCCGAGCGAGCTATGTCCTGCTGGAAGCCAGCGAAGGCGCCGACTTGCTGATCGTGGGAAGCCGGGGACACGGTGGGTTCGCCGGGCTGCTGCTCGGCTCGGTCAGCACCGCGTGCACGGAGCACGCGAAATGTCCGGTGCTCGTCGCCCACGGCGATCCCAAGCATCACTGACCGTCAGAAGACATATCAGTCAGTAGTGGACGGCGATTCCGCCGGATTCGCCCAGCCGACCCGAGCCGCGTCCGATGGGCACGGGTCTGGCACGGGTCTGGCACGGGTCTGGGACACGGGTCTGGGACACGGGTCTGGGACACGGTGCAGCCCGGACCAGCTGGCTGGACCCGGCGCCGGCAACGTGCTAGAACAATGTTTTGCCGATCCTGAAACATTGATTCGATCTTGAGGGGAACCCGCGTGGAGCGAGAGCTGCTCATGACGGGGATCGGCGGTCAGGGAGTCCAGCTCGCCGCGCAACTGATCGCGAAGACCGCCACCCGATACGGTCGCTACGCTCAGCTTTTCGGCAGCTACGGCGGCATGATGCGCGGTGGCAACACCGACGCCACCCTGATCATCGGGCTGGAACCGGTGCAGGCGCCGCCCATGGTGGGATCGGCGTGGTCGGCGCTCGTCATGCATCACGAGTTCGCCCCGGCGACCCTGGCCCGGCTGCGCCCGGACGGCCTGCTCGTGCTCAACACGAGCGTCGTCACCCCGCAGCTACTGGCACCGGCGGCCGCCGGGGTGCGCACGGCAGCAATCCCCGCCTCCGAGCTTGCGATCGAGCTCGGCTCCCCCGCAGCGGCGACCATGGTGGCGCTCGGTGCGTTCGCGGCCGTCACCCGGATCCTGGAGATCGAGCAGCTGGTGGAGACCTTGCCCGAGGCATTGCCCAGCTATCGCCGCCAGCATGTCGCCGCCAACGCGCGCGCGCTGCGAGCCGGAGCCGAGGCCGCGGCCGGCTACGGGATCCTGGAAGAAGCCTGGCCCACTCCCGTTCAGGCCCGGTCATGACCGCGCAGCGGGTACTCACCCGCGGCACCCTCGTCATCGACGTCGAGGCCTGCAAAGGCTGCGAGCTCTGTATCGACGCGTGCCCGCCCCAGGTGCTGGTGATGACCGAGAGCGCCACCAACAGCCGTGGCTATCGCTATCCGGAGCTCTTCGCCGGATGCATCGCCTGCCAGGCGTGCACCGCCATCTGCCCGGATTTCGTCTTCCAGGTCTATCGCTACGACGAGCCCGTCGAGCTCGAAGCGGCACCGGCAACCGAGCTGGAGGCATGACGTGGAGCTGATGGAAGGCTCGGAGGCGATCGCGGGCGCGCTGGTGGCGGCCGGCTGCCGGTTCTTCGCCGGCTACCCGATGACCCCGTTCACCGAGGTGCTGGAGCACATGGCACGCCGGTTACCGGCCGTCGGCGGCGTGTGCATGAACGCCGAGAGCGAGCTGGAAGCGGTCGGCATGGCCTGGGGCGCGGCGGCCACTGGCACCATCGCCGCCACGGGATCGACCGGGCAGGGACTCTCGCTCATGCAGGAGTCGCTCTCGGAGATCACGCTGGCCCGGCTGCCGTTGGTCGTCATCAACATGGCCCGTGCCCAGGGTGATTACTGGCAGTCCACCCGCGGCGGCGGGCACGGCGATTACCGGCACCTGGTGCTCGCTCCCGCTGACGTCACGGAGGCGGTGGCGCTCGCGGCCGATGCGGTGGACATGACGCTGCGCTGGCGCAATCCCGTGCTGCTGTTCGGCGACTACTTCCTGGCTCACACCTACCAATCCGTGGACCTTCCGCCGATACGCGAGCTGCCGCCCCGGCCGCAGTGGGCGCTCACCGGCGCCAGTGGCGGCACCGGCAAGGCCAAGCTGGTCTCCTCGCTCGGGAGCACGAAGCAGCGCGAAGGCGTCGGCTACAACCTGTCCGAGCACTACGCCGCCGGCGTTGCCGCCACCGAGCAGATGCTGGCCGGCGAGCCGCCGCGGATTGAGACCCTCTGGTGCGACGATGCGGACGTGGTCGTCGTCGCCTTCGGTACGCCGGCTCGCTTCATCCGTGACGCCGTACGCAAGCTGCGCGAGTCGGGTGAGCGCGTGGGATTCGCTCGCCCGATCACGCTGGTTCCCTTTCCCAGCGCGGCGATTGCGGCCGCCGCGCAGGGTTGCCGGGCAGTCGCGGTCTACGAGAACAATCAGGGGCAGATGGTGGACGACGTCCGGCTGGCCGTGCTCGGCCGCGCTCCCGTCACGTTCATCGGGGGCTTGTCGATGGACGGTTCCGGTTTCGGCATCGCCCCCGACCTCGAGGTGGGATTGCTGGCCGACCGCATCGCGAAGGTGGTCGCGGCATCGAGCGAGCGGGGCGCGGCATGACGACAGACGCCAGCCCGACGCCCCGGCGGATGCTGCCGATCCTGCCGACCGCGGAGCCGCCGGATCGCGCCTCGCGACTCATCCACGACTTCACGCCCGACCTGATCGAGATCGGTGCCCATCACCTGTGCCCCGGCTGCGGCGAACCCGTCGCGATGCGGTCGATCGTCGAGGCGGTAGCCGAAGCCGACGCGATCGCGCAGGCGGTCGCGGTCTTCGGAATCGGTTGCTACACGGCGTTTTCCAACAACCTGGACTGCGAGGTGTTGCAGGCCCTGCACGGCCGGGCGCCATCGCTTGCCACGGGCGTCAAGCGCAGCCGGCCCGACCTTCTCGTGTTCACGGTCCAGGGTGACGGCGACATGGTCAACGAGGGCCTGCAGGAGGTCGTGCACGCGGCGGCCCGCGGCGAGCAGGTCACCTGCTTCATGCTCAACAACGGGGTCTTCGGCGAGACCGGCGGCCACATGACCGCGACCACCGTGCTCGGCCAGCGCACCAAGAACACGCTGGACGGGCGCGACGCCGAAGCCCACGGCTACCCGATCCTGATGAGCAACCTGCTGGCCGGGCTGGAGGGGGTCGCCTACGTGGCCCGCGGGGCGGTCAACAGCCACGTCAATGTCAATCGCACGAAGAAGATGATCCAGCGGGCGTTGCAGGTTCAGCAGCAGCGGCTGGGCTTTTCTTTCGTCGAGATCCTGACCATGTGCCCCACGGGGTGGTTCATCGACACGACCGAAGCCCCGGAGTATCTCGCTGACAAGCATCAAGCGGTGCATGCCATGGGTGTGCTCAAGGATGTCGAGGCGTCGTGACGTGTCGGGCCTGACGATCGGAACGGTGTTTCGCAACGCCGCGCGGGCGGTCCCGCACCGTACCGCTGCGGTCCTGGGCGAGCAGAGCCTGACGTTCGGGGAGATCGATCAGCAGGCCGACGGGGTAGCCCGCGCCCTGCTGGCCCGCGGCCTGCGACCCGGGGCGCGGGCGCTGTGCTGGACCTCGACCACGCTCGACGTGGTGCCGGTTTTCGCGGGGCTGGCACGCATCGGCGCGGTTTACTGCCCGCTGCCCGGGGTGCTCGGCGGGGTGGAAGCGGCCGCCATCGCACGGGTGGCTGATCCCACGATCCTCATCGTGGACGACGAACATGCCGATGCTGCAGGCGATCTGGCCGCCGAGCTGAACCTGCCGTGGGCGACCCTCGGGCAGCTCGCCAAGGAAGCCAGCACGCAACCGGACAGCCCCGTCGAGGACGTCCCCGACGAGCGCGACCCCCACGTGCTGTTCTTCACCTCGGGCAGCACCGGCCGGCCGAAGGGGGTCATCCTCTCTCACCGCGTGAATTACTTGCGCAGCCATCCCGGTTCGCAAGAGGAGCCGCGG
Source organism: uncultured Actinomycetota bacterium (assembly GCA_963765845.1). GTDB lineage: Bacteria > Actinomycetota > Actinomycetes > Frankiales > Frankiaceae > DATAZK01. The sequence continues at coordinate 76,983 of CAVXYJ010000005.1, read as the reverse complement.
GGCCCGATGGTGTGCATCTTCCCGCTGTTTCACATGGGCGCGTGGACCATCTCGTTGCAGCAGTGGCAGGCCCGAGACGCTGTCGTCTACGTGCCCCGACCGGATGGGCCCACCATTTGCGAGGCAGTGCGCCGGCATGACGCCACGCGGCTGAACGCGCTGCCGGCCGTATGGCAACGCGTCATCGACACGCTCGCCGAGAAGGGCGAGCAATTGACGACGCTGCGGCTGGCCGACACCGGCACTTCGGCCACTCCCCCGGAGCTGCTCGCCGCCATCGCGGGAGCCTGTCCCGACGCGTTCATCCGCGTGTTCTACGGCTCTACCGAAGCCGGCAACGTCGCGTCGCTGACGGGAACTGACGTCTTCGCCAAGCCTGGCAGCTGCGGCCTGCCCAGTCAGGCGACGCAAGTCCGGCTCGATCCGGACACCGGCGAGTTGTGCGTACGCGGTCCGCTGCTCTTCGACGGCTACTTCGGCGATCCGGACGCCACGAACGCCGCGCTGCAGGACGGCTGGTATCGCACCGGCGACCTGGCGCAGGTCGATGACGAGGGCTACCTGAGCATCGTCGGCCGCGCACACGACGTCATCCGGACCGGCGGCGAATCGGTCGTACCGAGCGAGGTGGAGGCCGTCCTCGAGGGCCTGCCGGGCGCGGCCGAAGTGGCGATCGTCGGCCTGCCGGATGCCACCTGGGGCGAAATCGTCTGCGCCGTGGTCGTTCCCGACATGCGCGCCGAGCCGCCGACCCTCTCAGCGGCACGTGAGCGGTGCACCGGAAAGCTCGCCGCGTTCAAGCACCCGCGCGCGCTACGCGTGGTCACGCAACTACCCCGCACCCCGGCCACCGGTCAGCTGCAGCGCCGGTTGCTCGTCGAAGCTCTGGTGAAGAACCAGGATTCCGTCGCCCCTGTCACCGCTGTCACCCCCGTCACCAAGGAGGAACCGTGACCACAACACCGGTCGTTGCCGGGTTGGACGTACCGCAGGGAGTCGAGCGCGTCGGCTCGAAGCTGCTGTTCGAGAACGAGCGCGTGCGCGTATGGGAGCTGCGCCTGGCCCCCGGGCAGCGTGAGGCCCTTCACGAGCACAAGCACGACTACGTCATGATCCAGATCGAGGGCGACAAGGTCGCCGGCGAGTTCGAGCCGGACTCCGGGGGCCCCTGGGGCGGCGAGAGCTACGTCGAAGGCGAGGTCGCGAACGGGCTCGTCCTGTTCGCCGGCAAGGGTGGCCGCGAGCGTGCCCACAACGTCGGCAAGGTCCCGTTCTACGAGATCATCGTCGAGCTCAAGGACTGAGCGCTCGCAGCGCGAATCCGACCAGGTGGGCGCTCTCGGCGCGGGTCGGTGCGGTGCGGGCAAACAGGTGCGCCTCCATCGCACCCAGCGTCATCGCGTAGATCGCCTGCGCGTCACGGGTCGGCTCGACGCTTGCCATGGCGCCGACGGCCACCCCGGCTTCGATGACCGCCGCGAGCAGACCCACCAGCACGGCCTCGGACTCGGCGTGCTCGCGGGGAAAGGCTTCACGCAACCTTGGCAGCCCGGTCAGGAACGGCCGGGTACGCGCCGCCGCCTGCGGGTCGGCCGCCTGCGCCAGCATGCCGTCGATCCACGCGCGAAGCCGCGCTGATGGGGTGCGAGCCTTGGCGATGCGATGCGTCAGGTAGTCGGCGAGGCGGCGGCGCCCGTCGTCGAGCAGGACGAGCAGCAGGTCGTCCTTGGACTTGAAATGGCGATAGAACACCTGCGTCGAGAGGCCGGCTTCGAGCAGGATGTCGCGCACCCGCGGGTCGACCGCTCCCTCACGTGAGACGATCCGGTACGTCGCCTCGACCAGTTGCTCGACCTCCTGGGTAGCGGCAGCTACCCGACCGGAAAGCGAGCGGGCGACGGCGCGCGCGACGGCTGGCCCGCCGCCCGCGGGCCCCGCTGCGGGGCCGTCAACCACCGACACGCGCGTCGACCTCGTTGCGCAACGGCTCGCCGCGCAGATATCGGCTCAGGTTGTCACGGAAGAGCTCGTGCAGGTTCGCCCAGAACTTCTCCGGTGCGGTCGCGCTGTGCGGCGAGATGAGCAGGTTCGGTGCCGCCCACAGCGGCGAGTCCGGCGGCAACGGTTCGGTGCGCGCGACGTCGATTGCGGCGCCCGCGAGCTGACCGGACGTCAATGCCTCGATCAGCGCCGGCTCGACGACGGCACTGCCCCGGCCCACGTTGACAAACAGCGCGCCGGGACGCATCCCGGCGAAGAGCTTCGCGTCGAAAAGGTCGACAGTGTCGGCGGTTTCGGGCAGCGCCGCCACTACGGCGTCACTGCGCCGCACCACCTCGGGCAGCTGCCCGGGGCCGAAAAGCTCGTCGACATCAGGGTCGACGTCCCCGGGGCGGGCCGAGCGCCGCTGGGCAAGGACGGTCATCCCCATGGCCCGGCCACGGCGGGCCACCTCCCGTCCGATGGCTCCGAGCCCGGCGATACCCAACGTGAGGCCGGCTACCTCGCGACCGTACGTGGGCTGCCACTGATGCTCTGACGCCAGCGCGTCGATCTCCGGCAGCCGCTTCCACATCGCCAGCAGCCGGGCGATGACGAACTCGCTGATCGACACGGCGTTGACCCCCGCGGCCGTCGTCAGCCTGATTCCCGCGTCGGCAAGCCCGGCCGAGGCCAGCTGGCTGACCCCGGCGCCCATGCCCTGCACCCATCGCAGCCGGGGAGCGAGCTGACCGACGTCGAAGGGCAGGTCCATCGCCACCACGACCTCGACCCGGGAGAAGGCCTCCCGCTGCTCCACGGTGAGAGCCGGTGCTTCATCGCGCAGGTCCAGCGTCGGGTCGGCGCCGCGGCGCCCGCGCAACTCGGACGTCTCGAGGTAGCGCGCCTGCAGCACCTCGATCCGGGGATCGATCGCGGCCAGCGCCGAAAGGTCGGCTTCGAGCAACTCGGGTGAACGCGTCTCCCAGTCCGTCGGATACATGACCCCGACGACGACCGGTGTGCGCTCGGGCTGTGACACAGCGAACCTCCGGGCAGGAACTCGGCCGGCGCTGCCGCGCCGACAACGGCATTCTGCCCTATCGCAACACCGTTTCGAAACAGGAGAGCAGCCGGTGAGGGGCCGAAAGTCGCGCGAACCCGGGATGGCGGCTGCCAAGCGCCGGTCGTTCGTCCCGCCATGATTGAGTGACGCCTCCGACCACCCGATACAGAAGGGGACTCGTGCTGCTCGGTGCAGCCCAAGGAGGATGTCCGTGCCAGCATTCAGCATGCGGGCACTCGCCGTCCTCATGCTCGCCGTCCTCATGCTCACCGTCGCGCCGACCGCGTGGGCACGTCCGGCGTCAGAGATGGCGTCGCTTCGCACCATCGGACTGAAGTAGGCCCATGTGCGGGCGCAACGCGAGCATTCCCCCGGCGCGCCTGGGTCGCCCTCGTTCGCCGTCCTCACCGAACGCGCCGCGCGGATAGCGGAGCACGCGGAGTCGCTCGCCCGAGCCGGGCGCGAGGACGAGGCAGCGGCCGACGCGCTCCGCCGGCTCGCTCACGGCCGCCAGCGGCCGCTCGCCCAAGCCGCCCAGCTCTTCAAGGTCAACGGCGAGCACCGGGAAGTTCGCTGGCATAACAGGGCCGTCCGGCTGCTGGACGCTGTCGCGAGCGGGGCGCCCGTCGCGCCGGAAGGACCCTGCGCGTGCGCCCGGTTCGACCTGCTGGAGCGGCTCCGCGAGCTACCGCCGGATCAGGCGTTCCACGAGATGGCCGCCCGCGAACCACGACTGCTGGCACTGCGCGAGCAGCTGCTGTCCGCAAGGGACGGGGCGAGCGATGCCTCGCCGTTCACCCGATGGCTACGCGTGAGCGCCCTCGTGCACCACCAGCTGGTCGAGCTGGTCGAGCTCGTCGGGCACGCCCGACCCGAGTTCGATCCCCTGTGCTCGGCCGCCATCGCCTACGCGATCGCCAGCGCCTATCTGGCCGAGCTCGCCTTCTCCGGCAGCTAGAGCTCCCACGAGCGCGTGACTTCTCATCGCCCGCCCGCAGAGTCATCAATTTCGACGATGCCAGCAGCGACCGCGCTCGCGACCATGTGATCACGACCCGCCGACAGGTGCGGGCGTCCACTTCGGGGGTACTTCATGAGGAAATCACGGGCGGTCCGCGTCGCGGGCTTCGTCGGGGCGCTGGGCGCGTCCGCGGCGCTGGTCGGCTTCGCCGCCACCAGCACCGGCGCCTACTTCACCGACAGCCACACCGGCCGGGTCAACGCCTCGACCGGCACGGTCAAGGCCAGCATCACCCCGGCTGACGGCCAGCTGAACTTCACGAACCTGCTGCCCGGCGACTACCAGACCCAGAAGATCAAGTACCAGGCGCTCGGCACCGGCTCGGAGGACATCTGGCTGGTCTTCCCGACCACCGGCGGCAGCAACGTCGGCGGCAACCCTTCGGAGGCCTTCACCGGCAGCCCGGATGACGCGGCCGGCGGCGGTCTCGGCCGCTACGGTCACCTCGCGGTCAGCGCCCCGGCCGGCAGCTTCACCTCCTACAACCTCTCGCGCGAGGGAGCGGCCGCTCCTCACTTGGGCCCGAGCTGCCACATCGACGCCAACGGTCACGGCGGCAGCAACACCCAGGTCACCAGCCCGTCCGACCACTCCGTGCCCTTCTGCGGACCCGCCGACGCCATCCTGCTCAGCAGTGGGCTGACCTACGGGCAGTCGGCCTCCGCCAGCATCACGTTCGGCTTCACGCCGTTGCTGACCGGGCCGCAGGGTGCCGCTCTCGCGCCGGTCGCGCACTACAAGATCGTCGCGACCCAGCACGGTATCCGCCCGGACAACCAGTTCAACCCGGCTCCCTGAGCAATCCGTCAGGGGCGGGCAGCCGGGGGGGGCTGCCCGTCCCTGACGTCGTCCGCGAAGAACTTCGAGGAAAGGCATCGCTGTGCGAGTCGCGCGCCGAATCGTCTTGGCACTGATGCTTGCAACGCTGGTAGCGACGGTCGGCGCCGGTGTGTGGCTGTGGCAGAGCGGCTACCGGGCGTACGTCGTCCACACCGGTTCGATGTCGCCGACGTACAGGCCCGGCTCGCTGGTCATCGACGGGCCCGCCAAGGGCAACTACCACCCGGGTGAGGTCATCACCTTCCGCCATTCCTCCTACACCACCGATGTCGTGACGCACCGGATCACCGACATCACGAATACCGGGCTCATCCACACCAAGGGCGACGCCAACCGCACCGCCGACGTCTGGGATATCCGGCCCAGCCAGGTACGAGGCGCCGTGCTCGGCGGCATTCCACTGGCCGGTTATGTCGTCGTCTACCTGCAACACCCACTCGGGGTCGCTTCGGTGGTGACCACGTTCATCGCGCTCCTGCTGCTGTGGGACCTGTGGTTCCCCGCCGAAGAGCCCGGGCCGTTCTTCGTGACCGCCGCGGACCCGTGCACGGAGCTGGATCGGGAGTCCAAGCGGTCGCGGGCGCGCCGTGCAGCGGGGGCAACCGCTGCTGTCGCCGTCGCCGGCAAGTAGGTAAGAATCACCCGCTCGGCCGGGCCCAATTCACCGCATCGGCGGTAGCGCAATTTCCAATTTGGGCAACTTGTCAGAAACGCTATGTTTACCCCGATCGAGATGCCTACAGTCAGTTTGTGCTCGGGGGAGATCGTCGTAGTTCGGCGTATCAAGGGATAGACCGAAGACGCCGCTCTCCGAATCTGTGCGATCCGTACCGCGTTCCGCAGCTGCTCCTCGCCGGCAACGCCGTCGCCGCGGGTGCGCTGGGATTGCCCCTGATCGCGGCTTACCTGGGCGATCGCAGCCTGCCATCCGAGCTGTACACGGGTACGCAGGTACTCGCCTGCTGCCTGTTCGCCTGCACAGGCCTGCTGTGCCTGGTCGCCTGGCGCCTGCTCGGATACGCCCGCTCCGCTTATATCGGCGGGTGTTTCCTGCTGTTCGGGCTGCTGTCAGCGCCGCTGCCGCTGGTCAGCGTCCTGCTGCCGGACGGCGGCCAGGTTGACCACGCTGCGCCGCTGGCCAGAGCCGCCATCTCGCTCGGCGCGTTGCTGCTGGCGGCCCGGACGGTAGCGAGCACGCAGATCGTTGCCCGGCTGAACCCTCGGCGGCTGCTCAGCCAGGCCGCAAGCCTGTCGCTCGCTTGCTACTGCCTGCTGCTGCTGGCATGGGCCGCGGCCGGGTCCGCAGGACGCGCGGTGCTCTACGTCGCGGTCCAGGCCGCCGTTGCCCTCTCCTGGATCGCGGTGGGCTCGTGGTCCGCGAGACTCGCCCGGCATGGCCGGGTCGCCGCCTGGCCGGGCTGCGCCATGCTGGCGATCGGCGCTCAGGCCGGGCTCCGGATCGCGAGCATGTTCGACCCGCAAACGTGGATGTTTCCCGCCGGCATCCTGATGCTCATCGGAGCAGGGGTTGCCCTGGCCGGCTCGGGCAAGGGCCTGCTGGACGTGTTGCGCCATCAGGACCGCAGCCTGCTGCGGCTCTCGGTGGACCTGCGGGCGAGCGAGGATCAGATCGCCGGTGAGCGCGACCGCCGGCAGGAGCAGCTGCACGACGTTCGTTCAGCGCTCGCCGCAATCCGTTGCGCCAACGGCACTTTGCATCGCTACGCCGAGCGTCTCGACGAGCGGACGACGGCCACCCTCGAAGCTGCCCTGACCGCGGAGCTCGAGCGACTCGAAGGTCTGATCGATCCGGCAAGCAGCAACCCGCTGCAGGATTTCGGGCTCGAGGCGTTGCTCGCGCCGCTGGTGGCCACCGAATCCAGCCTCGGCAGCGAGATCCTGCTGCACGTCGGCGACCTCGCGGTGCACGGCCGCTCGGTCGACACCGCTGCGGTAGTGCAGAACCTGCTGGTGAACGCGCGCCGGTACGCCCCCGGCAGCGTCATCACCATTCACGCCACCCGGCAGGGTGGGCGGGTACGGCTGCAGATCGAGGACAGCGGACCAGGCATCCCCGAGCGTGAGCGCGCCGCCGTCTTCGAACGCGGCGTGCGCGGCAGTACCTCCCGCGGCGTGGAAGGGACCGGCCTGGGCCTGTTCGTCAGCCGCCGGCTGATGGCCGAACAGCACGGGGCTTTGCTGCTGCGCTCAGGTGCGGCCGGTGGTGCCTGCTTCGTCCTCGAGCTGCCCGCGGCCCGCGCCGCGGCGGTCGAGGGCGATCCGGAGATCGTCGAGATCCCTGACGTCGACGGCCGCGCCCGCGGCTACCGGCCGGCCGTCCGGCCCGTCGCCGGGCAGCCGGAGCACCAGATCGGCGACGACCTCGCCTTCGCGCCCGCTCGTGACCAGGGCGACATCGAAAACTAGGACTTCGCCTGCAGTTTCAGGACTTTTCGCCACCGTGTCGATGTCGATGAACTCAATACCGCCGCTGTCCAAGGCCCGTGCCAACACACTGCCGAGGAGTGCAGGTGACACGGCCACCACTACCCGCAGAGGAGGGACGACACCGCACATGAGCTTCAGCGAACCAGCCCGCACCGGGCTGGTCACCACCAGAAATGATGACCGTGGCCCGCAGGGCGGCGTCCTCATCGTCGAGGACCATGAGCTGCTCGCCCAGAGCCTCGCGTTCGCCCTGACGGCGGAAGGCTTCGCCGTCTCCGTCGCCGCGCTTGACTCGCCTGCAGGCGTACTCGCGGCCTTCGAACAGGCCGCAGCGGGGATCGTGCTGCTCGATCTGGATCTCGGCGGCACCGTCGGTGACGGTCTCGGGCTGGTGAGGCCGCTGAGCGAGCGCGGCGGACGCGTCGTGGTGGTGAGCGGGAGCTGCGATCGTCCCCGCCTCGCCAGCTGCCTGGAGCAGGGCGCGGTCGGCGTCCTGCCCAAGAGCACGCCCTATGAGCGGCTCGTCGACGCCGTGCTCGACATCGCCGCCGGCCGCCCGGTCATCAGCGAGGCAGAACGGCACGCGCAGCTCACCGAATTGCGGGCCTGGCGGGCCCGGCAGCGTCACGAGATGGCTCCGTTCGAGACGCTGACGGTGCGCGAATCGCAGGTACTGAACGCGCTCATGGACGGTCAGGGCTGCGAGGCCATCGCGTCAGCCTGGTTCGTGAGCGAGGCAACCGTGCGTACCCAGATCCGGGGGGTGCTCACCAAGCTCGGCGTGCGCTCCCAGCTGGCCGCGGCGGCCCAGGCCCAAAGGGTTGGCTGGCGTCCGCCCCCGGTTCGCTGATAACAAAAGGTGTGATCGCACGATGAGCGCGGGCGCGGCACCGCCGGCGTTTCCCGCGGAGATCGACCCCGCCGACTGGCCCGAGCTGAGCTACCGGCTCGGCCTCACCGATGGACTTCCGACGTTCCCGCCCAGCCGCGAGGTCGTGGCGGCGCTGGTCGCCGGCAGCGGCCGGGCGGGCGATGACGTCGTCGGCGTCATGCCCCCGAGCGGGCGCACCGCCACGGTCCTCGATGTGGCCGCGAACGCCGCGATGGCGGGATGCCTGCCCGAGCACCTGCCGGCCGTCCTCGCGGCGCTGGAGGCCATGCAGGAACCCCGCTTCAACATGGCCGGGGTGGTCGCGACGACCCACCCCTGCTGGCCCCTGGTCATCGTCTCGGGGACGGCGGTGCAGCGCCTCGGGATGGCGACCGCCGAGTCGGTGATGAGCGGCGGCGGGGTGCGAGCGAACGTCACGATCGGACGTGCAGTGAAGCTGGTCATCTGGAACGTCGGCGGCGGCCGTCCGCGCGAACCGGTGCAGGAAATCTTCGGCCATCCCGGGCGGCTGAGCTACTGCGTCGCCGAGAGCCCCGCGTCACCCTGGCCGGCGCTGCACGAGGCGCGAGGGGTGCCCGCCCCGCACGGCGCCGTCACGGTGTTCGCCTGCGAGGCGCCCCAGATCACCAACCCGTGGGGGTTCACGACCACCGGCAACCCGCGTATCGGCGAGCAGTGGCTGTCCACCGTCGCCGAGCAGATGAGCACCCGGGGCAACAACAACACCCACACCATGGGCGAGATGCTGGTCGCGTTCACCCCGTCGATGGCGCGCACGCTCGCGCAGCAGGGCTGGACCCGTGAGCTCATCCAGGCCCTGCTCTGGGAGACGGCGCGCCGGCGCCTCGGCGACATCCGGCTGAACGTCGACGGCACCCCGGCCACCGGCGCTGCAGCGCGCTACGAGTGGTGGCCCGACTGGGTCGACCAGAGCGACCCCGAGACCCGGGTTCCGGTGACGAGGTCACCCGGCGACATCCACCTGATCGTGACGGGCGCCGACAGCATCCCGTCGGCCGCCGTCTTCCCGTCCTGGGGCAACCTCGGAGGCTTCGCCGTTACCCGTGCCCTGCCCGCACCCGCTGACACCGAGGAGGCATCCTGATGCACCTGATCGATCCGCGGGGGCAGGAACTGCACGTCGAACGCCGCCTGGCGCCGCGGCGGGGCGGGGCGGCCGGGGTGCGACGCATCGGCTTCCTCAGCAATGAGGGCGAGCACCTGACCGGACCGCACTTTCCGGGCTACACCCGGGTGCTGGAAGCCTCCCTGCGCGAACGGCTCGGACCGCTCGATGTCAGGCGGGAGATCAAGCCGGTGCTCTCGCGACCGGCGGAGCCCGACATGCTGGCGCAGTTCCTCGAGTACGAGGGGGTCATCAACGGCCTGGCCAAATGAGGCTCCTGCACGTCGGGCAGTTTGCTCGACTCGGTCCGGCTCGAGGAGCTGGGAGTCCCCACCGTCACGTTCGTGACCGCCCCGTTCGAGTCCGCTGCGCGCACGCTCGCGCGCATCCACGGCCTGCCGGACATCCCGCTCGTCATCGTCGCCGATGACTACCTGGAGAATGCCGACGACATCATCCGCGAGCGCACGGCCGGCCTGCTCGAGGAGATCCTCGATCACCTCTTCGGGACCGGGCCGCCGCAGCAGGACTACCAGGGGCCGTAGGCGCTCGAGTTCGCGTGTGTCATGGCGCTGACGTAGCCGGTACGTTCGCTGCTCGTCCGGTCGGTGTCAGCCGGCGCCGCGAGCCTTCCCCGGAAGTCGGCGACCGAGCCGAAGCCCTTGCGCCGCATCCATTCCGACACGCCGTCGAGCAGGACCCCGGCATGCTCGGGTCCGTGCCGAAGCAAGGCGGACGCGGTCATCACCACATCAGCTCCGGCGAGCAGGTACTTCACGACGTCGCCCGCGTCCTCCACGCCGGTCGTGGCGGCCAGCGAGGCCCGGATTCGCCCGTGAAGCAAGGAGATCCAGGTGCGCGGCAGCCGAGATTCCGCTGGGCTGGACAGGGTCACGTTCGCGACCATCGCGAGTTTCTCGCAGTCGATGTCGGCCTGCACGAACCGGTTGAAGAGCACCAGGCCATCCGCTCCGGCATCATCGAGGCGGCGGGCCATCTCCCCCGTCGAGCTGAAGTACGGGCTGAGCTTGACCGCCACCGGCACCCCGACCGAGCCCTTCACCACCTGCAGCACATCGAGGTAACGGCCTTCGACCTCGCGACCGGAGATCTGCGGATCGCCCGGCAGGTAGTAGATGTTCAGCTCGATCGCGCTCGCGCCCGCGTCCTGCATCGCCCGGGCGTATCCCGCCCAGCCGCCGGGCGTGACACCGTTCAGGCTGGCGATGACCGGGACGTCGACGGCGCGCACGGCCCGCTCCAGCAAGCTCAGGTAACGGCGAGGCCCGGGGTCCTCCTCGACCGCCGCCGGGAAGTAGGACAGCGACTCGCCGAAGCTGTCGGAGCCCGCGTCGGCCAGCCGGGCGTCGCGTTCCGCCTCGCGCAGCAGCTGCTCCTCGAACAGCGAGAAGAGCACGACGGCGCCGACTCCCGCGTCAGCGAGCCGACGCACGCCGTCGACGCTGTGCGAAAGCGGCGACGCCGACGCCACGATCGGGTTGCGTAGCTCGAGGCCCAGGTATCCCGTCGTGAGGTCCATCAGGGCGCCTTCCTGGAATCCTCGGGGAAGTCCGGCGCCCCGCGCGATGCCATCTCCTCGTAGAGGTCCCAGCGCTGCCCGACCTCCTGCTCGGCCAGTTCCAGGAGCCGCTCGGACTCCACCGGGTCGGTGTTGGCCAGCGTGCGATAACGCAGCTCCCGATACCGGTAGTCCGCCAGCGGGATCCGCGGGCGCGGCGAGTCGAGCAGGAACGGATTGTCGCCCGCCATGCGTACCACCGGGTCGTAACGCACCAGCGGCCAGTGACCGCTCGCCACCGCGCGGTACTGCTGATCGAGCCCGGAGCTCATCTCGATGCCGTGGGCGATGCAGTGGCTGTAGGCGATGATCAGCGACGGGCCGTCGTAGGCCTCCGCCTCGCGGAAGGCCTGCAGGGTCTGCTGCGGATCCGCGCCCATCGCCACCCGCGCGACGTACACGTTGCCGTACGCGATCGCCTGCAGGGCCAGGTCCTTCTTCGGGACGGTCTTGCCGCCAGCGGCGAACTTGGCGACGGCGCCGAGCGGGGTCGACTTCGAGGACTGCCCGCCGGTGTTGGAGTAGACCTCGGTGTCGAGGACGAGCACGTTGACGTTGCGCCCGCTGGCGAGCACGTGGTCCAGTCCGCCGGAGCCGATGTCGTACGCCCAGCCGTCGCCGCCGACGATCCACACGCTGCGCCGCACCAGCTGGTCGACGACGCTGCGCAGGTCGGCCGCCGCCGGGCCGTCCACGCCTTCGAGCCGGCGCGTGAGCTCGGCGACCCGATCGCGCTGGGCCCGCAGCTCCGACTCGCGCACCTGCGGGGCGTTGAGGATCTCGTCGACGAGCTCGGCGCCCAGGACGTCGCGCAGCTCGCTGAGCCGGTGCCGGGCGAGGTCGACGTGCCGGTCGGCCGCGAGCCGGAAGCCCAGGCCGAACTCGGCGTTGTCCTCGAACAGCGAGTTCGACCAGGCCGGGCCGCGCCCCTCGGCGTTGGTCGTCCACGGCGTGGTCGGAAGGTTGCCGCCGTAGATCGACGAGCATCCCGTCGCGTTGGCCACCATCAGCCGGTCGCCGAAGAGCTGCGAAAGCAGCTTCAGGTACGGGGTCTCACCGCATCCGGCGCAGGCGCCGGAGAACTCGAACAGCGGTTCCAGGAACTGGGTTCCGCGCACCGTGCCGAAGTCCACCCGCGAGCGGTCGGCCGACGGCAGCGTCTCGAAGAAGCGCGATGTTCTCCCGCTCGGCGTCGACCACCGGTTCGCGCGCCGCGAGGTTGATGGCCTTCGCCTGCGGGGCGGGCGCGGCAGGCGATCCGGCCGGGACGACGACCGGGCAGGCCTCGACGCACAGGCCGCAGCCGGTGCAGTCCTCGACGTAGACCTGCAGGGTGTAGCGGGTGCCCGGAAGGCCAACGGCATCGAGCGGCGCCGACCGAAACCCTGACGGGGGCGTCGGCGAGATTCGTGCCGTCGTAGTACTTGGAACGGATGACGCTGTGCGGGCAGACGAAGCTGCAATTGCCGCACTGGATGCAGTTGTCCGCGTCCCACAGGGCGACGAGTTCGGAGATGTTGCGCTTCTCGTACGCGGCTCGTCCCGCTCGGGTAACGTGCCGTCGACCGGCAGCGCGCTGACCGCCAGCGCGTCGCCGCGGCCGGCCATCATCTCGGCGGTGACCGTGCGCACGAACTCCGGCGCGTGCGCCGGCACGATCAGCGGTAGCTCGCGGGTCGCCGTCACCTGGTCGGGCACCTCGACCCGGTGCAGGGCCGCGAGTGTGCGGTCGACGGCGGCCTGGTTACGAGCCACGACCTCAGCGCCGCGCCGGCTGTAGGTCTTGGCGATCGACTCCTTGATCCGGGCGATCGCCTCGCTCGGGCGCCAGCACGCCGGAGATGGCGAAGAAGCAGGTCTGCAGCACGGTGTTGGTCCGGCCGGCCAGCCCGGCCTCGCGCGCCAGGCGGCCGGCGTCGATCGTGTAGACCTCGATGTCTCTTGGCGAGGATCTGCTCCTGCACCGGCCGGGACAGCGCGTCCCACACCTCGTCCGGCGAGTAGCGGCAGTTGAGCAGCAGCGTGGCGCCCCGGGCGGCGCGGCCGAGCACGTCGACCTGATCGAGCAGGCCGAACTGGTGGCAGCCGACGAAGCTGGCCTGGCCGACCAGGTACGGCGGCACGGATCGGGTCGGGGCCCGAAGCGCAGGTGCGAGACCGTCTGCGAGCCGGACTTCTTCGAGTCGTAGACGAAGTAGCCCTGGGCGTGCAGGTCCGCCTCGGCGCCGAGGATCTTGATGGTGTTCTTGTTCGCGCCGACGGTGCCGTCCGAGCCGAGGCCGAAGAACACCGCGCGCACGGTGTCCGGCGCCTCGATGTCGAGCGCGGGGTCGTAGGTCAGGCTGGTGCCGGAGACGTCGTCGTTGATGCCGATGGTGAACCGGCGCCGCGGCCGATCGCGGCGAAAGCTCGGCGAACACCCCGGCGACCATCGCCGGGCGTGAACTCCTTCGAGGACAGGCCGTAGCGCCCGCCGCATGACCCGCGGCATCGGCCCGCTCGCCGTCGGCGTACGGCCTCGGTCAAGCGCGGCGACGACGTCGAGGTAGAGCGGCTCGCCGATCGAGCCGGGCTCCTTGGTCCGGTCCAGCACGGCGATGCTGCGCACGGACGGCGGGCAGGGCGTCCAGCAAGGCCCGGGTGCCGGGAACGGCCGGTAGAGCCGCACCTGCACGACCCCGACGCGCTCGCCGCGCGCCGACGAGGTGCGTCCACCGTCGCAGCGACGGTCTGCGCACCCGAGCCCATGACGACGAGCACCCGTTCGGCCTCGGGGTGACCGCTGTAGTCGACGATGCTCAGCCTGCGGCCGGTGCGCTCGCCCAGCCGGGCCATCACGTCCTGCAACGACCTCGGCGTTCTGCGCATAGAACGGGTTGACCGTCTCGCGGGCCTGGAAGTAGATGTCCGGGTTCTGCGCCGTGCCCCGGATGAACGGGCCGCTCGGGTGAGAGCGCGCGCCCGCGGTGCGCGCGGACCAGCTCCTCGGGCACCAGCGCGCGCAGGTCGTCGTCGGACAGCAGCTCGATCGTGTTCAGCTCGTGGGAGGTGCGGAAGCCGTCGAAGAAGTGCACGAACGGCACCCGGGTGCGCAGGGTGGCGGCCTGCGCGACGAGCGCGAGGTCGTGCGCCTCCTGCACCGATGCCGAGGCCAGCAGCGCGAAACCGGTCTGGCGCACGGCCATCACGTCGGAGTGGTCACCGAAGATCGACAGCCCCTGCGCGGCGAGCGAACGGGCGGCGACGTGGATGACCGCCGAGGTCAGCTCGCCGGCGATCTTGTACATGTTCGGGATCATCAGCAGCAGGCCCTGCGAAGCGGTGAACGTCGTCGCCAGCGCGCCGCTCTGCAGCGACGCCGTGCAACGCGCCGGCCGCGCCGCCCTCGCTCTGCATCTCCACGACGGAAGGCACGGTGCCCCACACGTTGGGCCGCCCCTGGCTCGACCACTCGTCGGCGAGTTCGGCCATCGGCGACGACGGGGTGATCGGATAGATGCAGCAGACCTCGTTCAGCCGGTAGGCGACGGATGCCGCCGCCTCGTTGCCGTCGACCGTTGCGCGTGTCATCAGCTCGCTCCTGCGGCCGCATCTCGATGGCGTGCACCGGGCACTGGTCGTAGCACGCGCCGCAGCCGGTGCACCGGTCGTAGTCGAAGCGGTAGCGATGCCCCTCGCCGAGCTTGATGACGGCGTCCTCGGGGCAGGCGCCGAGGCAGCCGTCGCACTCGAAGCAGTTGCCGCACGACAGGCAGCGGCCTGCCTCGTACGTCGCGGCCGCGGCCGACAGCCCGCCGACCACCTCGTCGAAACCCTGGACCCGCTGCTGCGGCGTGAGCTCGGGCTGCTGGCGTGCGTCCGCATCGCCGAAGTACCAGAGGTGCAGCTTGTCGAACGTCGGCTACCGGGTGCTTGGGCTTGGCGACCACGGCTTGCCCGCGCAGCCAGGCGTCGATGTGACGGGCCGCCTTCTTGCCGTGCCCGACGCCGACCGTGACCGTGCGCTCGCTCGGCACCATGTCGCCGCCGGCGAACACGCCCGGGCAGCCGGTCATCATCGACGTCGACACCTTCACGACGCCGTCGGCGCGAACTCGACCCCGGCCAGCGCCTGCAGGAACGCGGTGTCGCTTTCCTGGCCGAGCGCCAGGATGACCGTGTCGGCCGCCAGCGTCTCGAACTGTCCGGTCGGTTGCGGGTAGCCCGACTCGTCGAGCTCCATGGTCTCCACCTGCAGCTGCGGGCCGTCGAACGCGGTGATCGTGCGCAGCCAGTTGATACGCACCCCCTCGCGTCTCGGCGTCCGCCGCCTCCTCCTCGTGAGCCGGCATCTGCGCGCGCGTGCGGCGGTAGACGATGACCGTCTCCTCGGCGCCCAGCCGGCGCGCGACCCGCGCCGCGTCCATCGCCGTATTGCCGCCGCCGTAGACCGCCACCCGCCTGCCGATCTCCGGTACCTCGCCGGACGCGACGGCGCGCAGGAAGCCGACCGCGTCGAGGATCGGGCCCGCATCGCGCGCCGGGATGTCGACCCGCTTCGACAGGTGAGCGCCGACCGCGACGAAGACCGCGTCGAAGCCGCCGTCAAGGCGCTCGGCGGCCAGATCGTCCACCCGATGGTCGCAGACCATCCGCACGCCCATGGCGGCGATGCGGGCGATCTCGGCGTCGAGCACGTCGCGCGGCATCCGGTACGCGGGGATGCCGTAGCGCATCATGCCGCCGGGCTCGCCGCCGGCGTCGCGGATCTCGACCTCGTGCCCGAGCCGCGCGAGGTGGTAGGCGGCCGACAGCCCGCTCGGACCAGCGCCGATGACCAGCACCCGCCGACCGCTGCGCGCCTGCGGGACGTCGAAGGCCCAGCCGCTCTCGATCGCCAGATCGCCGAGGAAGCGCTCGACCGAATGGATGGAGACGGCGCTGTCGAGGTTCGCGCGGTTGCAGACGCTCTCGCAGGGGTGGTAGCAGACCCGGCCGTGGATCGCCGGCAGCGGATTGTCCTGCGGTGAGCTCGCGCCAGGCCTGCTCGTGCCGGCCGTCCATGGCCAGCGCCAGCCACGCCTGGATGTTCTCGCCGGCCGGGCAGCCGGCGTTGCAGGGCGGCAGCAGATCGACGTAGACGGGCCGGCGGGCTTGCACGGGAGCCGCTCCGAGGCGCCGGTGCACGAGGTCAGGCAGTGGCGTCACATCACGGAGCGGTCCGGTCATACCCGTCTGCTCCCGTCCACGAGTCGCCATCGAATGTCCCGGAATTACACGCTATTGGCGCCGCCGGCCGGGCGGCCGGAGGCAAACGTCCCCCTTCACGGGACCTGCTACCCGCCCATTCGGGACCCTCGACGAAGGGTCCGCGGGGGCCAAGAGTGCGTAGGACCAGCACCGATGGCCCTGAACGCTGCCCCGCGCCAGCTAACGTGCCCCCGCGCTGCGCGGACTTTGGTCCCGAATCCCGCCAGGACGCGCAGGGCGTTCAGCGTGATCGTGTCGTCCTCGCGGGGTCATCCGCTGTCACCGCTTGCGCGGAACACGGGTATGCCAGCAATGGCAGACTGCCCGGCATGGCAGCAGATCAGTCACAGTCCGATTCCTTCGACGCCCAACTCGAAGACGACGGTGTGCTGGACTCTTCCGACACCCTCGAGGACGACGTCGGCACCGACCCGCTCGACATGGGGATCGACGCCGGCGACCGCTACTCAGCCGGGGAGGGCTTCGGCACCACGCTCGCCGAGGAACGCGCCGGTGAGAGCCTCGACCAGCTCCTCGCCGAGGAGGAGCCCGACATCGACCCCTACCGGGAAGCGTCCACCCGTGACGAAGGCACGGCCCGCAGGGCCGGCCGGCTGGTCGCCGAGGATGCCGGGCTCGGCGCGGACGACGAGGCCGACCTGGTCGGTTTCGACGTGGGCTTCGACGGCGGAGCGGCCTCCCCGGAGGAAGCCGCCGTGCACATCATCGACGAGGACAACCCGACCGCCTGAGGCAGGGACGGGCCGGCGACGACGGGCAGTTGACACGGTCGTGAAACTCAAGCTGGACCTGCACGACATCTACAACCGCGGCAGCGATATCGACCGGGCACTTCGGGCGGTCATCGACGAGGCCGTCGCCAAGAAGGTCCGCACTGTCGAGATCATTCCGGGCAAGGGCTCCGGCCAGCTGAAAAAGCACGTGCTGCGCTTCCTCGACCAGAAAGAGATCAAGGCGCTATATCACCGGGTCGAGAAGGACTCAGACAATTTCGGCCGGGTCTTCGTGCACTTCCGGTTCAAGTAGTCCGGTCCCGGTTCCGGCCGAATTCACAGCTGCGCGTGCTCTCCTCGAAGGACCCGTCTCCGGCAGAAGAGTCCCAGGTGCCCATCCACGAAGCCCTCACTGAGCAGCCGACGCAGCCCGGCCTGCCGGTCGTCGCGGCACCCCGGCCCGGTCGGGGGCGGCTGTACTGGCGGCGGCATCGGTGGCTCAAACGGATCCTGCTCAGCTGCCTCGCGCTCGCGCTCGTTGCGGTGCTGGCCTTCGTGACGCTCTGGAATCTCACGCCCGGCGTGTCCGACGCCCAGGCCCGCACGGCAGCCATCGTGGCCAGCCACGACGGGATCAGCGACGCCGGGGTACCGCCGCAACGGGTGAGCGAAGCACTCATCGCCACCGAAGACAGCCGCTTCTACTCCCACCACGGGCTCGATCCGCAGAGCATGGTGCGCGGCCTCTACACGTTCGTCACGAGGGGCAGCCTCGAGGGGGCGACGATTGACGCCCAGCTCGCCAAGCTGCTCTATTCGGGCCACCACACCGGTGTCTGGCCCACGACCCAGGAGGCAATGCTCGCGGTCAAGCTGGATCACAGGTACTCCAAGCGCGAGATCCTCTCCATGTATCTCGACGCCGCTTATTTCGGCCATGGGGCGTGGGGGGTCGAGAAGGCGTCGCGGGTCTACTTCGGGGTAGCTCCCGACCAGCTTTCCTGGGGGCAGGCGAGCCTGCTCGCCGGCCTGGTCAACGCCCCCACCGCGTATGACCCGACCGCCCATCTGACGCTCGCCCGTTCCCGCCAGCGGCACGTGCTCGACCGGCTGGTCGCGACCCGGGTGCTCACCCCCGCGCAGGCAAATGCCGTCTTCGCCGAGCCCCTGCACCCCGCGCTGGCGTTCACCGGCTGAGCGTGGCCGCCCCGGCGGTGCGAAGATCGCCGTCATGGCTGAACACCCTGATCACGTAACGCTCGACGGTTTCGAGGATTTCGCGTTCGAGTACCCCGCCTCCGGGGGCCTGACGCGCCAGGTCTTCAAGGCCGGCAGCGGACCGGCAGTGATCGTCATCCCGGAGATTCCCGGGATCCACCCCGGCGTCATCGAGTTCGCCCAGCGCCTGGTGGACGACGGCTACACGGTCTACGTGCCTTCGATCCTGGGCCGGCCGGGCAAGGACGCGACCGGCAGCGAGATCGGACGCTCGTTCGCGCGCGCCTGCGTCGCCCGCGAGTTCGCCGTCCTGGCCGATCGCACCAGCCCCATCGCCCACTGGTTACGTGCGCTGGCGGGCCGCGCCCTGGCTGAGTGCGGTGGCCCGGGGGTCGGTGCCATCGGCATGTGTTTCACCGGGGGCTTCGCCCTGGCCATGGCGGTCGACCCGGCCGTGCTCGCGCCGGTGCTGAGCCAGCCGTCGCTGCCCCTCCCCCTGGGCGGCAAGCGCAAAAGGGCCCTCGGCCTGGACCCGGCCGACCTGTCGGCCGTCAAGGAACGCACGCGGGGTGGACTGTGCGTTCTCGGCCTCCGGTTCACCGGCGACAAGGCCTGCCCGCCCGAACGTTTCCAGGCCCTGCGCGAGACGCTCGGTGACGCCTTCGAGGGGATCGAGATCGACTCCTCCCCCGCCAACGCGCACGGCATCAAGGCGCGCGCGCATTCGGTGCTCACCGTCGATCTCGTCGATGAAGCGGGCCACCCGACCCGTGCAGCACTGGAGCGCGTGAAGGAATTCCTCGGCCAGCAGCTGCGACCCGCCTAGAGCACGGGAGCGCCGTACAGCTCTCCCAGCGTCCCCCGTCCGCGCGGCGCCGCAACCGCCGCCGTCGCTCTCACGAGTTTCCCGGATCGAGGCGGGCGAGCCAGCCGGCCACGGCGGCGATCACGACCAGGATCAGCGCGGCGAAACCGACCAGGCTGGTGCGCGGCTGGAAGTGCTGGACGGCGATGCCGAGCCCGATGACGGGAACGGTCAGGCCCGCGTAAGCCATCAGGAAAAGCCCGGCGAGGGCCTCGCCGCGGTGGCGGGCAGCGGCCAGACCGGCGACGGTGGACACGCACCCGCGAAACAGCACGCCGGCGCCGGCACCGGCGATCGTCCCGCCGATCAGGAACAGCGCGAGATCGGGGAACCAGACCGAGACGGCGAGCAGTGGGAGGCTGACCGCCATGGTCACCAATCCGATCGCCACCTGGCGCGCCGGGGATGCCGTGGCCAGCACGCTCTGGGTGAGCGCCGCGGCACCGAACACCAGCAAGACGACCACGCCGGCGAGAATGCGCGCGGGATGGCCGAGCGTCCCGCCGATGAAACTCGGGGCCAGCGACGTGAACAGGCCGAAGACGGCGAACGCGGCGAATCCTGCAGCGGTGATCGCGGCGTAGCGAGCGCCGTGGCGGGCCTCGACCGAGATGCGCTGTGGACGGTAGCGCGGCCGAGGCTCCGGCCCGTCCACGGTCTCGGGCACCGCAAGCAGCGCGACCGCCGAAGCGACCAGGAGCACTTGCACGTGGTGCAGTCCGCCGTATCAGCGGCCGTCAAATCGCTCGAAGCCGACGTCGGTGCCGTCCTGCTGGAACGCACGTCCAAGCGGCTGCGGCTCACCGACGCCGGGGCTGCGCTGCTCCCCCAGGCCCGGGCGACGCTGGGGGCCGCGCAGGCCGCGTACGACGCGGTTCACGAGGTCCACGGAGGCCTGCGCGGGACGCTGCGTATCGGAACGATGATCTCGATCGGGCTCGTCGATGTGCCGGCGCTGCTGGGCCGGTTCCACGAGCTGCACCCGGGCGTGACCTTGCAGGTACGAGCTGCCCCGAGCGGGTCGGCGGGGCTCGCACGGGCGCTGCTCGACGGCAGCCTGGACGTCGCGTTCGTCTCCCTGCCCGGGCCGCAGCCCGGCGCGCTGACGGTGCGCGATCTCGTCTCCGCCCGCCTCGTCCTGGTCACGCGCGCCGATCACCGGCTCGCGGGCGAGCGGTGGGTGGAGCTCGAGCAGCTGGCCAACGAGCCGTTCGTCGACTTCCCGCGGGGCTACGGCAATCGCGTCCTCACCGACCGCGCCTTCCTGAGCCGTGGGGTCGAGCGGCAGGTGACGCTGGAAGCCGTCGACATCGCCACCGGAGCCGATTTCGTGCGCCACGGGCTCGGCGTGGCGCTACTGCCGGATTTCGCCGTTCCCGACGACCCGCGGCTGCGGGCCATCGACGTGCCGGGACCGGACCTGCTGTGGACCTTGTCGGTCGCGACCTCGAGCCGGCGACCGTTGGCTGCCGCCGCCCGCCACCTGCTGGGGATGGTGGGCGACTTCGTCACCGGGCCGGCTGGCGCCCCGCCAGCCCGATGACGCGGTCGAGGGCTGGCTGTCCCCGTACCGACGCCCAGCGCGCCGCGAATTCAGCTAAGCGCGGGCGATCACCTTCTCCGCGAACGCCTCCATCGCGTCGATCTTCTCGCGGACGGGAGAGGCGAAGTGGCCCTCGCTGGTCTGCGCGACCATCCACGGCGCGCACATCAGCGCCGTGACCCCGCGGTCCTCGAAGTGGCGCAGCACCGGCGGGGTGGGCTCGGCGTAGAGCGCCATGACCGTCTCGAAGCCGTCGGTGGTGCGACCGGCCGCTTTCAGGTGGCCGTGCAGCCGGTCGAGGACGGCGTCGGCGTCCTCGGGGGTGTAGGCGTTGCCGATCCAGCCGTCGGCGAGCGTCGCGGCACGGCGCAGGGCAGGCTCGGAGTCGCCGCCGACGTAGATCGGAATCGGCGACGGCGGGACGGGCGAGATCTGCAGCGGATCGAAGTCGTAGTAGGTGCCGTGGAACTCCTGCCACCCGCCGCGCCACAGCGCCCGCAGCGCCTCCATCATCTCGTTCAGCCGCTTGCCGCGGTTGTGGAAGTCCTGGCCGGCCAGTTCGAACTCCTCGCGGCACCATCCCGCGGCCGTGCCCAGCGAGACCCGCCCGCCGGAGATCACCGCGGCGGACGAGACCAGCTTGGCGACCGTGAACAGGTCACGACCGGGCGCGATGTAGACGTTCGTCGAGAACTTGAGCCGGGTCGTCACCGCTGCCATCGCGCTGATGAGCACCCACGGGTCGGGCCACGGCGTGTCGGGCGACCAGAACGGCTCGCCGGTCGGCGTGTACGGGTACTTCGACTGCCGGTCCTTCGGAGAGAAGACGTGGTCCGACACGGCAATCGAGTCGAATCCGAGCCGGTCCGCGGCCTGCGCCACCTCCAGCAACTGGTCGGTTTCCAGGAACGCCACTGCCTGCCAGAACTTCATCCAAGTACCCCTGTCGTCGACCGTCACCCCGCGGCGGGTTAGCGTCGCGCACAAGTTCGTGCCCGTCGTACCGCTGGTTGGAGAAACATATGATCACGAGTCGCCCGGCCGCGTGGGACAAGGTGGTCGACGTCGTCGTTCTCGGCTCCGGTGCGGCGGGTCTGACCGCCGCCACCCTGGCACACGACGGCGGTGCCGAGGTACTGCTGCTGGAGAAATCCGAGCTCATCGGCGGCACCACGGGGGTGTCCGGCGGCATGCCGTGGATCCCGCTGAACAAGCACCTGGCCGGCCTCGGGGTCACCGATACCCGCGACGAGGCGATCACCTACATCCGCCGCCTCACGCTCGGCACCGAGCCCGATCCGGCCCTGGTCGAGACCTACGTCGACACCGCCGCCGAGATGCTCGACTACCTGGAGACCAAGACCCCGCTGAAGATGTCGGCGCCTCCCGGCTTCTCCGACTACTACGCCGATCAGCCGGGCGGAAAGCCGGAGGGGCGCTCGGTCGAGCCGGTGCCGTTCGCGGCCGGCGCGGAACTCGGCGAGTGGGCGGCCCGGGTTCGCACCGGCCCGCATCTGCCGTGGCTGACCATGGAGGAGGGCGGCAAGTTCCTGACCGGGCGCGACCTGCCGGACGCCGACCTCGCGCAGCGCCGCCAGGACAGCGACACCCGGGTGCTGGGAGCGGCTCTGGTGGCGTCGCTGTTCAAGGGGCTGCTCAACCGCGGGGTTGCCGTGCAGACGGGTACCGCCGCGCGGGAGCTGGTTGTCGTCGACGGCGCCGTGATCGGTGTGCGGGCCAGCGGGCCGGATGGTGTCGAGCTCATCGCAGCGCGCCGCGGGGTCGTGCTCGCCTGCGGCGGCTTCGAGTGGAACAAGCAGATGGTCGACGGCTTCATCGGCCAGCAGGTGATGCCGCTCAGCCCGCCCCACAACGAGGGCGACGGGCATCGCATGGCGATGGAGGCCGGTGCGGCACTGGCCAACATGATGTCGTTCTGGGGGCAGCCGGCGCTGCTCGAGCCCGGCTTCGAGATCGACGGCCGGGCGGTGCCGCAGATGGCGTCGATCCGCAGCATGCCAGGTGTGATGATCGTCAACCGCTACGGTGACCGCTTCGTGAACGAGGGCGTCACCTATCAGGACCTGCCCAAGGCCCTGGCGACGTATGACCCCGTCGCCGTCGACTACCCCAACCGCCCGCCCACCTGGCTCGTCTTCGACCAGCACGTCAAGGACACGGCCGTCGTGCTGCCGACCGTGCTGCCGGGCCAGCCCGCTCCCGACTGGATCTACTCCGCGTCGACGGTGGCCGAGCTGGCCGACCAGATCGGCGCACCCCCCGAGCGGCTCGAGGCCACCGTCGACCGCTGGAACGAGCATGTCGCGGCCGGCGCCGATCCGGACTTTCACCGCGGCACGTTCTGGTGGGAGGCGTTCATGACCGGCGGGCCCACGCCGAGGCCTGCCTGGCCCCGGTCGCCAAGGCGCCGTTCTACGCGGTCGAACTGCGCAACGGCACGCTGGGAACCAACGGCGGCCCCCGTATCGACGCGACCGGCCGGGTGCTCGGCGCGAACGGCGACACCATCCCCGGGCTGTACGCCGCGGGCAACGCCTCAGCGTGCGTCTTCGGCCAGGCGTATCCCGGCGGCGGCGGCACGATCGGCCCGGCGCTGACGTTCGGCTACCTGGCCGGCCGGGCCGCGGCAACCGAGGAGCCCCGCTCGGTCTAGATCACGGTGCTGTCGTAGATCGAGAGCGCCTCGCGCACCGTGCGCTCCAGATCGATGGCGAGCAGCAGCCGCCGCCGGACGAGGTCGGCGGCGGCCGCTCGCACCGCGCTCTCGTACTCCTCGCGAGGTGCGGCGGCGCGTCCGGTCAGCAGCGGCACCCGGCTGCCCACGAATTCGTAGAGCACGTCTGGCAGCCCGGGCACCCTGCGGCGCGGATTCCAGCCGGTGTAGGCGGCCACCGGAACCGCCACCGCTGGAAGCGCGATGCCCGCGCGTTCGTTGCCATCCTCGTCAACGGCCGAGACGGCGGCGACCTTGCCGGCCCCGAGCGTGAGCGGCCAGCGGCCGATCCCATCGCCTGCCGCATCACCGAGGTCGATGTCGCGCGTCACGTTGAGGGTGCGCACATCCGGAAGGTGCGCGCCTGATGGCTCGAACATCGCGAGCACGTCCTCGCGTCTCGCCGCGGTGCCCTCGGCCTGGCTCGGGACAGCTTGTGGCGGCGGCGCTACGCCGTCACAGACCCACGCGACGAGCGCGGCGAACAGGGCCCGCAGGATCGGTCTGACGTCATGCGTGTGGACGGGGTTGGCCGCCGGCATCATCTCCTTGAGGGGCGTGCCGCCGATGTGGTCGGTGCCAGCGAGCAGGTATGCGCGGGCGTCAGGATCGAGCGGGAGGTCGGCGCCGGTCTCGGGATCGAGGTGGACCAGGGCCCCGTCGCCGCGCCAGTACTCCCACGAACTGTTGGTCAGCATCAGCTTCGGCACGCCGCCCGCAGCGCGCTGCGGCGCCAGCAGGGCCGCGGTGTCGTAGGGCGGCAGGTTGGAAAAGCCGATCACGTGGGTGAGCGACGGCTGCGCGTACCGGTGGTTGAACTCGCCCCGCCGGCCTCCCGCGATATGGGCGAACACGCCGTCGAACACCACCTCGCCCTGCTCGTCGAGATTGCGCCCCTCATAAAGGAATTGGCGCAGCAGCCGGCCTGATTGCGATACCCCGTAGCCGAAGGCGTGCGTGAATTCGCCGTCGCGCCGCAGGTAGGAGACGGCGTCGCGCACGGCCAGCAGGCCGGCACCGGTGACCGGGGCAAAGCCGGTGCGGTACGTGAGCGTGTACCAGTGGAACGCCCGGAATCCGCCGTCGAGCGCGACGGTCGTCGGATCGGTGAAGCGCCACTGCGAACGTTCGATGGGCACCGGCTCGTCGTTCGGTGCGACGCGTACGGACAGCACGGCCTCGGGGTCGTCGACGTCGGCGGTCGGGTAGTCGGTGAAGCTGAACATCATCATGCTGTCCGACAGCGGATGGTCAGGCTGATCGACGTCCGGCCGGAACTCGATGCGCATCCACCCCGGGTCGACCTCGGCAGCGTCGACAACGGGCGCCGCGAGTCCGACCACCCCGGGCTCGCGGTGAACGTCCCACTGCCACCCGCACCACGCGATCGTCCACCCCTGCTCGAGCAGGTGGCCGTCGCCCGGATGCAGCTGCTCGCAGGGCCCGAACTGCAGCGGCGCGTCAGCGCTGAACGGAACGCCACCGAGCAAGCCCCGGTTGGCGACGACGAACAGCAGCCGGCCATTGCCCTCACCGGCCGGGCGAAGCACCCGCACGTCGGCGTCGAACACCACGTGCCCCCCGGGTGCGAGCGGCGCCCGGTCGAGGTCGACGATGCCGGCGTTGGCCGGAGCCTTCGGGTCGACCCCGAACTCGGCGACGGCCGCCACCCACTCGTACGGACCGGCTTTCCCCCAGGCGCGTCCATCCTCGTAGGGCTGGACAGCGGTCTCCCGAAGTGCGCGCACGGCCATGCCGCGAGCCTCGCACGACGGGCGCGCCATCACGCGGCCTGGGCGTAGCACTCGTCGAGGTCGTCGGGTTCGGCGGGTTCGGAGAGTGGGCAGTTCGGGTCGTTGAGGAGGGCTTCGGCGATACCGATGGTGGCTGGGTCGTGCAGTACGACGAGGTAGGGCCCGATGTCGGGCGGGGGTTCGTCGGGCAGGTCTGCGGCCTGATGGCTGCGGTAGTCGTGGGGCGCCGATTCATACCGGTGGCCGGTGGGGCTGATCCAGGTGAGGTGTGCGGTGGTCGGATCGCGGCGAACGGCCCAGCCGGTTTCGTGTTTGAGCCGGTGATGTGCAGTGCAGAAGGGTCCCAGGTTGGCGCGGTCGGTGCCGCCGCCGCCGGGATCGTCCGGACTGTAACGGCGGGAGTGGTCGATCTCGCAGCGCTGCGCGGCCCGGTTGCAGGTGGGGAAGGCGCAGCGGGGGTCGCGGGTTTTGACGAAACGCGATAGTGCGGCGCTGGGCTGGTAGCTGGTATGACCGAGGTCGAGCAGCGCGCCGGTCTTCGGGTCGAGGATCATGCGCCGCCAGCGGCCGTCGGCGGCCAGTGCCCGGGCGAGTGGGGCGGGAATCGGGCCGTAGCCGGCGAGCTCGGCCGGGTTGTCCTGCAGGCCGAGCAGCGTCGGCAGATCGATGATCACGTTGACCGCCGCTGGAGGCCGCGCCGCCCGCACCCCGGTCGCCAGCTGCACCAACGCATCAGCGCGCAAGCCCGCGATCGGTGTCCAGCCCTCGCCGCCCGGAGCCGGCCCGGCGGCCTGGGCCTGGTGCGCGACGGCATCGGCGGCGTGGTAGACCGCCATCACCTCGCTCGCCGACGCGATCAGCCGTAGCTCGGCCATCCCGTCCGGCAGCGGCCACCAGTCCAGGGTGCGGTCGGCATGCGCGGCGCGGGCCCGGTCAGCGGCCGATTGCGGTTCGACGGCGAGCACCGCCCGGCGCAGGCACCGCCGCAGCTGGCCCACCGTCTGATGCCGGGCCCGGCCCAGCACCCGGCCGGCGACCCACCGGGCCTTCTCATCGGGCAACGCCGAGGTCGCGTCGACGATCGCGTGCGCCTGCCAGAACGTGATGTCGCCGGCCGTCAACGCCGCCTGCACAGCAGGCAACTGAACGGTGAGAGCCCGGGCGGTGCCCAGCCGCGAGGCCGCCGCCACATCCGACAGCCGCAACGCCGCGCCGATCTCCGCATGCGCCGCCCGCAACGCCATGTCAGCCGAAGCCCGGGGACCCGGATAGGCCCGTACGGCCGCCTCCGCATCATCACCGACGCCAGCCAGCACCGGCTGTACGAAACCGGAAAGCCACGCGCTCTGCCGCTCCAACGCCACCAGCAGATCCACCCGGCCCGACTCACCCAACCGCCCGAGATCCACCTGCGACAGTGCGGCGATCACGTCAGGCCCAGGCGGCGCGATCAACGCCGCCGCGACCACCCCGGACCCACTCAGACACTCGAACATGCGTTCGATAGTACCAGCCAGACAGGCGGCCGCCAGCTCAGTGAACGTCGAGGCGGGCGAAGGCGACGTTGGCGGCGGCGACCAGCACGGCCGCGGCGGCGATCAGCACGGCCGCGTCGCGTATCGACAGGCCGCGGGTGAGCTGGCCGTCACCGACGGCGTAGTAGAACGGGGAGACGAAGCGAGCCGGGTGCAACCAGCCGACGACCGGGGCGAGTGAGCTGACCAGGTAGGCGGCCGCCGCGACGGTCGAGGCGAGGCCGAGTGCTGCGCCGCGGCTCCCGGTCGCTGCACCTGCGAGCAGGGCGAGGGCACCGAAATCGATGCTCAGCAGCACGACACCGATCGTGACGCCGACCAGTCCGGAAATGCCGATCGACAAATCGAACCCGCGGCCGGCCAGTACGCACAGCAGCGTGACCACCGACATCGGGATCGCCTGCAGGCACATCGCCGCGGTCTTTTGCAGCAGCAGGCCGGAGCGAGACACCGGCAGCGTCGCCACGAGCCCGAGGGTGCCGTCCTCGTCCTGTCCCGCCAGGCACGAGGCACCGTAGCCGATCGTGAGCAGGAGCGCGATGAGCGGGACGAAATTGGCGTACAGGTTCGCGTTCAACCATCCCGATGGGGTCGTCAACGGCCCGTTCGCGCCGAACAGCGCCGCGATAGTGGAGCCCTTCGCCGTCAGATCGTTGAGGCTGGTGTCGTTCTTGAACGCCGGATAGATGGCGACGACGACGAACGCGTAGACCGCCATGCCCACTGCGTAACCGATCAGGGAGCGGCGGCGCAGCCGCAGGTCGAGCAGCGCGACGTCACTGCTCACGATGCGCCTCCCGCCTGCTCGCCGCGGTAGTAGGTCAAGAACAGCTCGTCGAGGTCGGCGGGGCGGGCTGACATCTCCGTCGGATCCA
The DNA here is from genome assembly GCA_963765845.1 of uncultured Actinomycetota bacterium. Taxonomy (GTDB): domain Bacteria; phylum Actinomycetota; class Actinomycetes; order Frankiales; family Frankiaceae; genus DATAZK01. The sequence goes on along the minus strand of CAVXYJ010000005.1, from coordinate 49,544 downwards.
GCTCGCTTGCTCTGCGCAGCAGTGGGCCCAGCCGGCCGCTGACGGACAAGGCGACGCGCCCATCCGCGCAATGCAGGACACGGACCCGTCGAGACCGCCGAACATCTCCGGGTCAACCCTGGTCGCGAACTGAAACTCGACCGTGCGCGGCGCGGCGCGGCGCAAGCCGTCAACAGTGTCGGTGACGACGATGCTGCCGTCCTTGATGATCGCCACGCCGGTCGACGAGCCGCTGGACCTCGTCGAGCTCATGGGAGGACAGCAAGACGGTGCGGCCTTCGGCGATCGTCTCGCGGACCAGCGGTCTGGAACTCGTCTTGCAGCAACGGGTCCAGGCCGGAGGTCGGCTCGTCCAGCACCAGCAGATCGGGCCGGTGCATGAACGCCAGAACCATGCCGATCTTCTGCCGGTTGCCTTTCGACAATGCGCGGACCGGCCGGTCCAGCTCGACGGTGAACCGCTCGACCAGTTCGTCGCGGTAGCGCAGGTCCTTCAGAGCGCGCGCGCGGCAGAACCGGTCCAGGTGCTGGCGGCCGGTCAGGCGCGGGTACAGCGCCAGCTCGCCGGGCAGGTACCCGACGCGGCGGTGGATCGCGACGCTCGTCGCGGGCGGGATCCAGACCGAACACCCGCATCCGCCCTGCCGTCGGGAGATACAGCCCGAGCAGCAGACGGATGGTCGTCGACTTACCCGCGCCGTTGGGCCCCAGGAAGCCGAACACCTCCCCGGCGCCGATCTCGAAGCTGACGTCGCTGACACCTCGCCCGCCGCCGAAATGCTTGGTCAGCCCCTCAACCACCACGACCTGCGGCACTGTCTTCCCCTCCGCTCACGAATGACCCGCCGCCGGGCATGCCCGCTACTCCCCTACGACCACGAGCAAGCTACCGGTCTCGACCTGAGCCCCGACCGCGACGGCCACGGCGGTGACGGTCCCCGCGGACGGAGCCGTCACGGTGTGCTCCATCTTCATGGCCTCGAGGACGACGACCGGCTGGCCCGCCTCGACCACATCGCCATCGGCGACCAGCACACGTACCACCGACCCCGGCATCGATGCGGTCAACGATCCAGGGGCGGCCTGGGCCGACGGTTCGGGGAAGCGCGGGATCTCAGCAAGCGTCACCGATCCGTCGGGCCCGGCGACGTGAATGCGGGCGACGAGCCCCGCCGCCGCGGCCGTCTCCTCACTCACCACCTGAACCTCGAACGTACGCCGCAGCAGTTCGGTCTCGAGCACGACGCGGACGCGGTCCGGTGCACCGGCGACTGCCGACACGAGCACGCCATCGAGCGTCCGGCCGCAGGCTGACGCCCAGAGCCCCGTGCGGCCCGACGCGTAGCTCACCTCGAGCGGCTCGTCACGTCCGGCCCAGGTATACCCAACCCGCTGAGGTTGGCTCGGATTGTTACGCCATCCGGACGGCAGCCCGGCGAGCACCGGAGCGTCGCGCCGGCGCAAGGCCGCCTGCCCGAGCGCCGCAGCGAGCGGATACTCCACAGCAGCGGCGGGATCCACCAGCGGCGCGGCGAGTTCGGCGAGTCCCACCCGGTCGAAGAAATCGGTGCCGGTATCACCAGCGAGCCACGCCGCCGACTCCAGCACCCTGACGAGCAGATCGCGATTGGTGACGACGCCGCTGATCTGCGCCCGCCGAAGAGCCGACGCCAGCAGCGCGCTGGCTTCACCACGGTCGGGCGCCCAGGCGATGACCTTCGCCAGCATCGGATCGTAGGAAATACCGATGTTGCTGGAGGTTTCAACCCCGCTGTCGAGCCGGACCCCACGCACCGCGCCGCCGGCGGGCGTCAGCCCGACGCCGCCGAAGGCGCCGTGGTGTTCCAGGACGAAGGCGTCCAGGCGCCCGGCCTGGGGCCGCCAATCCCGGGCGGGATCCTCCGCGTACAGCCGCACCTCGATCGCCGTACCGCGAAGCGCTGGAGCGGCAGCAGCCGCCGGCAACGGATGGCCCTGTGCAACGGCAAATTGCAGGTCGACCAGATCAAGTCCGGTCACCGCCTCCGTCACCGGATGCTCCACTTGCAGGCGCGTGTTCACCTCCAGGAAGAAGAACTGGCCGTCGGGCGCGAGCAAGAACTCGACCGTGCCCGCGCCGGTATAGCCGATGGCCTTGCCGGCGCGTACCGCAGCATCGGCCAGCCGGGCGCGAAGGCCGGCGTCCACCGCAGGCGACGGAGCTTCCTCGATGACCTTCTGATGACGACGCTGGATCGAGCATTCCCGCTCGTGCAGGGCGACGACCGTACCGTGCGTATCACCGAAGATCTGCACCTCGACATGACGTGCCGGAGCGATCAGCCGCTCCAGGAACACCGACCCGTCACCGAAGGCCGACGCCGCCTCGCGCCGCGCCGAGGCCACGGCTTCGGCCAGCCCCGAGCGCTCGGTCACCGCCCGCATTCCCCGCCCGCCGCCCCCGAAGGAAGCCTTCACCAGCAAGGGGAATCCGATGTCCTCGGCCGCGGCGAGAAGGGCGTCACCCTCGACGTCGGAGACGTCGGCGGCCGGGGCTGTCGGGACTCCGGCAGCCGCCATCAACGCCTTCGCCGCAGGCTTGGAACCCATCGCGTCGATGGCGGCCGGCGGCGGCCCGATCCAGATCAGGCCCGGCAGCGAGGACGTCACGCGCGAACGCCTGCGTTCTCCGAGAGGAAGCCGTAGCCGGGATGGATGCCGTCAGCACCCGCGCGCCGGGCCGCCGCGATGACCAGATCGCCGCGCAAGTAGGTGTCGGCGGGGGCGGTGCCCGGCAGCCGGACGGCGACATCCGCCTCGCGAACGTAAGGCGCATCGCCATCGGCGTCGCTGTACACGGCGATGGTCCGGATGCCGCGCTGCGCCGCGGTGCGGAAGATGCGTCGTGCGATCTCACCGCGGTTGGCCACCAGCACGCTGCTCGTCGCTCACAGCCGGAACACCCCGAAACCCTCATGGACACCGCGGATTTCCTCGGAGTCGATGACTGACAGCGCCATGCCCAGCACGGTTCGGGTGTCACGCGGGTCGATGATGCCGTCGTCATAGAGCCGGGCGGACAGGAACAGCGCCAGCGATTCGGCCTCGATCTGCTCCTCGACCGACGCGCGCAACTGCGCGGCAGCAGCTTCATCGTAGGGCAGGCCACGGGCGGCGGCGCTCTGGCGGCCGACGATATCGAGCACTCCGGCGAGCTGCGCCGGCCCCATCACCGCGCTCTTGGCATTGGGCCAGGTGAACAGGAACCGCGGCCCGTACGCCCGCCCGCACATGCCGTAATTGCCCGCGCCGTAGGACGCGCCGAGGGTCACGGTCAGGTGCGGGACCTTGCTGTTGGACACCGCGTTGATCATCTGCGAACCGGCCTTGATGATGCCGCCCTGCTCGAACTCGGTGCCGACCATGTAGCCGGTCGTGTTCTGCAGGAAGAGCAGCGGGGTGTCGCTCTGGTTGGCCAGCTGGATGAACTGCGCCGCCTTCTCCGACTCCTCGCGAAAGAGCACCCCCCGGGCATTCGCCAGGATCCCCAGCGCGAATCCGTGAATGCTCGCCCAGCCCGTGACCAGAGACGTGCCGTAGAGCGGCTTGTGCTCGTCAAAGCGGCTGCCGTCGACGATGCGGGCGATGATCTCGCGTGGATCCACCGGGATTCGAAGGTCGGCCGGAGCGAGATCGAGCAGCTCGTCCTCGTCGTACAGCGGCGGGTCGGCCGGGCGGGTCGGGCCGCGTCCGTGCTTGCGCCAGTTGAGATTTCGGACGATCTGGCGCCCGATCCGTAGCGCGTCCACCTCATCGACGGCCAGGTAGTCGGCGCTGCCGGACACCCTGGCGTGCATGCCCGCGCCGCCGAGCGACTCGTCCTCGGCATCCTCCCCGGTCGCCATCTTCACCAGCGGCGGACCGGCCAGGAACACCTTGGCCTGCCCCTCCACCATGACCGCGTAATCACTCATCCCGGGGACGTAGGCGCCGCCCGCGGTCGAATTGCCGAAGACCAGCGCGATGGTCGGGATTCCCGCTGCCGAGAGCGTCGTCAGATCGCGAAAGCCGCGGCCGCCCGGGATGAAGATCTCCGATTGGGTCGGCAGGTCGGCTCCGCCCGACTCGACGAAACTCGACGTAGGGCAAGCGGTTTTCGCGCGCGATGTCGTGAGCGCGGCCGAGCTTGCGCAGCGTGTACGGGTTGGTGGTGCCGCCGCGCACGGTCGGGTCGTTGGCGTTCACCAGCACCTCGACGCCCTCCACCACCCCGATACCGGTGACCGAACCGGCCCCGACGGGGAACGCGGTTCCCCAGGCCGCGAAGGGGCTCAGCTCCAGGAACGGGCTGTCGCGATCGAGCAACAATTCGATGCGCTCACGCGCCGGCAGCTTGCCACGTGCCCGGTGGCGTTCGAGGTACTTCGCCCCTCCGCCGCCGTTGACCCGGGCACGCTCCTCGTCCAGCTGCGCCAGCATGCCCAGGAGCGCCTCACGGTTGGCCGAGGTCGCCTCGTTGCGGACGAACCGGCTCGCCAGGACGCTCATGCCCGGCCCTCCACCGGCCGGCCCGGACCGGCGCTCGCCGGATCGTCCAGCAGCGCCGCGGGCGCGTCGACATGGCGCGAGCGCAACCACTCGCCGACCGCCTTCGCCTGCGGATCGAAACGGGTCGCCGCCGCCACTCCCTGCCCGAGCAGCCCGGGAATCTGGAACAGCACCGCCCGCAGCTGGGGCAACTCTTCGCGGGTCACCGGGAGCGAGGCCGTTTCCGGCAGGAGCTGCTGCAGGCGCTCGCACGTCAGGTACGCGGCAAGCCAGCCGAACGCGGTGTCGGTACGCGTGTAGACGCCCAGGGTGCACGCGCCGCCCTTGTCGCCGCTGCGGGCACCGGCAAGTACGCCCAGCGGCGCCCGCCGCGTGGGCACGTCCAGGTCGTAGGACGCGGGCGGCGGCCTCGCCTCGTCACGGCCTGGTGGGAAGGCCACGGGAGCCGGCGCCGACGCGGCCGCTCCAGCATCGATCTCGACGACCTCGTGGACCTCTTCGCGCGCCACCCAGGCCGGCGCGTACACCCCGAAGGGCTGGGCGTCGCCGGGTGGCGAGGTCACGAAAAACCCGGGGATACTGGACAGCGCGCTCGCCACGACCGGCCCGGAGAAAGCGCGGCCGACGTGAGCCGGATCGCTGTCCTTGACGGTGAAATGCAGCAGCGCGCTGGCCTGTTCAGCGGTCGAGGCGTCGGCACGTTCGGTACGGGCCAACGTCACCGTCACCTCACCGGCAGCGTCAAGTGCTGGCGCGATCTGACGCTGCAGCAGCTCTGCCTTGCGCTCGATGTCCAGCCCCGTCAGCGGGACGGTCATGCTCGTACGGAATCCACCGATGCGGTTGGTGGACACCTTGAGCCAGCGCCCCGGCGCCTCGCCGCGAACGCCGCGCACCGAGACCCGATCCGGCGCCTCCTGCGCCAGCGTGACCGTGTCGAAGCGGCTCACCACGTCCGGGCCGCCGTAAGCGATTCCCGTGCATTCGTAGAGCAACTGCTCGGTGATAGTGGCGACGGTGACGGCGCCGCCGGTACCCGGATGCTTGGTGATGACGCAGCTGCCGTCAGCCGCGATCTCGGCCACCGGAAAGGCCACGTGATCGAGCATTCCGGAGTCTGCGCCCACCGCGTCGAGCAGATCGGCGTACAGGCTGAAATTGCCGCCGGTGGCCTGAGCGCCGCATTCCAGCACATGCCCGCAGACCGTTGCTCCCGCAAGGGCATCGAGGTCAGCGAACGTCCAGCCGTGGTGCCACATCGCCGGACCGACGACCAGGCTCGCATCCGTGACCCGCCCGGTCACGACGACCTGAGCCCCGGCATCCAGCGCCCGCACGATTCCGCCGCAGCCGAGGTAGGCGTTCGCGGTCAGCGGCACTCCCCCGACGTCGGGCGCGGCAACGCCGTCGACCGGGGGTATCTCACCGCCGACCAGCAGTCCCTGGGCGACGAGCGAATCCCAGCGCCCGATCAGGTCGTCTCCGGCGACGGTGGCCACCCGCACCGAGATCCCCAGCCGCGACGCCATGTCCCGCACCGCGCCCGCGAGGCCGGCCGGATTGAGCCCGCCGGCGTTGGACACGATCCGCACCCCGCGCGCGAGGGCCTCCGCCAGGCATTCCTCCAGCTGCCGCAGGAAGGTTCGGGCGTATCCGGCAGCCGGATCCTTGGCCTTCTGGCGTCCCAGGATCAGCATCGTGAGCTCGGCGAGGTAGTCACCGCAGATGACGTCGACGTGGCCGCCGTCGAGTTGCTCGCGCATGGCGGAAAGCCGATCGCCGTAGAAGCCGGAGCAGTTGGCGACGACGAGTGGTGCGCTCATCCGGCAGCCGTCCCGCCCCGGGGCCGCCGGCCGCCGGCCGCCGGACCCGCGTACGCCTGCGCGATCGCGATCCATTGCTCGGCGCCGGCGCCGTGGACCGTCAGCGTGACGTCGTCGCGGTGCCGCCGCTGGGTCACCAGCAGGCAGAAGTCCAGCGCCGGGCCCGACACGGTGTCAGTGGCATCAGGCGGCCCCCAGCGCCACACCTCGCCGTCCGGGGCCGCGAGCTCGACGCGGACCGCTGCTGCCGGAAGCTCGAGCCCGTGGATGGCGTAGGCGAAGGGCCGCGCCCGCACCCCGATCTCGGCCACATGCCGCAGCCGCGGCGTCCCTTCCCGGCGCTGCCCGAGCGCGTCGACCACGTCCTGGCCGTGAGCCCACGTCTCCATCAGACGCGCGGTGATGAACGACGGGACGCTCATCGCCGGGCCGAACCACGGGACCCGCGTTCCCTCGGGTACCGCCCGCAGCGCCGCCTCGAGGCGAACCCGTCCGGTGCGCCACTTCTCCAGCAATTGCCAGGGATCGGTGCCCCGACCGGCCGCGACACTCGCCTCGACGTGGCCGAGCCGACCCGGATCCAGCTCGGCGGCGAGCACGCCGTCGATGAAGCGCGCGAACGCGTCCGGATCCGACAGGGCGAGCAGCCCGTCGAGATCGGACTGGTACAAATGCGTGAGGGTGTCACGGATGTCCCAGCCGGCAGCAGGGGTGGCCGTGAACCACGCCTGCGCGGGTAGCTGCGCCACGCGAGCGTCGAGATCGGCGGACTCGGCGGCCAGATCGGTGAGCAGCGCGGCGACGAGTGCGCGGCGGCTCACGGCGTGAAACCGTCGATGGTGGCCAGCACTTGCAGCATGACCTCATCGGCACCGCCGCCGATGGAGGTGAGCCGGGAGTCACGAAAGAAGCGAGACGTCCAGGTCTCCTCCATGTAGCCGATGCCCCCGTGGAACTGCATGCACGCGTCGGCGACTTCGCGGGAGAGCCGGCCGGCCTTGAGCTTGGCGATGGTGGCTTGCCTCGTGGTGTTCTCGCCGCGCATGTGCGCCTCGGCCGTGGCGTAGTTGTACTGGCGCAGCAGGTCGACCTCGGCCGCGAGTTCGGCAAGGCGGAACGCGATGTACTGGTTGGCCATCAGCGGCTGCCCGAACGACGTCCGCTGACGCAGGTAGTCACGCGTGCGGTCGAGGGCCCGCTGCTGCGAGCCCACGGCCGTGTAGGCGGCGAACATCCGCTCGACGACGAACTGGGCCATCTGCTGCTGGAAGCCGCGGCCTTCGGTGCCGATCGTATTGGTGACGGGGATGCGCACGTCATCGAGCGCGAGTTCGGCGGTGTCCGACGAACGCTGGCCCAGCTTGTCCAGCTTGCGGGAGACCCGGAAACCGGGGGTCGACGTCGGGACGATGAGCTGGCTCATCCCGCGATGCCTCGGCGCCCCTTCAGCAACCTCAGACGTCCGCGCCAGCAGGCAGACCCAGTCGGCCTGCACTCCGTTGGTGATGTAGAGCTTGCGGCCGTTGATGACCCACTCGTCGCCGTCGCGTACGGCCCGGGTCCTGATGGCCGCGACGTCCGAGCCGGCATCGGGTTCCGTCACGGCGATGGCGGCGACCATCTCGCCGCGAATGGCCGGGGCCAGGTAGCGCGCCTTGAGCTCCTCGCTGCCGAACGTGGCCAGCGATGGCGTGGCCATCATCGTCTGGACACCGATGGCCATCGGCACGCCCCCGCAGCCCGCACCGGCGAGCTCCTCGCACAGGATGACGCTGAACAGATGATCGGCACCCTGCCCGCCGTAGGCCGGGTCGTACTCCAGGCCGAGCAGGCCGAGCTCGCCGAGGCGGGCGAAGAGCTCGTGCGCGGGAAACATCCCGGAGCGCTCCCACCCGTCAACGTTCGGCGCGATCTCACGCTCGACGACGTCGCGCACCATCTTGCGGAACGTCTGGTGTTCTTCGGTGAACTGGACCATGAGACTCCTGCGATCTGCGCTACGAGGGGGGCACCCACGCCGGGTCACGTTTTTCGGCAAAGGACTGCAGGCCCTCCTGACCCTCCGCCGACGCGAAGCGGTCCGCAGAAAGCTGCGTCAGGTAGGCAAAGGCGTCTTCGGTGGAAAGCGAGCGGACCAGCGGCGTCAGCTGCTTGGTGAGCTCCAGCGCCTGCGGCCCGCCGCGCATGAGCAGGCCGACGAGCCGGGACACTGCGGCATCGAGCTCACCGGCGGCGGCCACCTCGTCAACGAGTCCGATACTGCGCGCCTGGTCGGCCGAGAACACCTCGGCGGTGAGGAACAACCGGTGCAGGGCCTGCGGCGCCACCCGGCGCAGCAGCGGCACGGTGATGATGGCGGGCACCAGCCCGAGCCGGACCTCGGTGAAGGCGAACGTCACCTCCGCCGGAGCCACGACCAGATCACAGGACGCCAGGAGTCCTACGCCGCCCGCTCGCGCCGGACCGTTGAGCCGGCACACCACCGGCTGCGGGCAGGTCCACAGCGTCGTCAGGATCCCCGGTAGCTCGTTGATCGGCTGCGACTGCCCGCCTGCCTCGTTGGCGGCGCGCTGCTCCTTCAGATCCGCGCCGGAGCAGAAGACCGACCCGGCGCCCGTCAGGACGATCACCCGGGCGTCAGGATGCGTGGTAGCAGCGTCGAGTGCGCCGGCCAGATCGCCGAGGAGCCGGCGCGACAGCGCGTTGCGGTTGTGCGGCGAATCGAGAACGACCGTCGCTACCCCGTCGACGACCTCCAGCCCCACCAGCGGGTCGTCCACCGTCCATCCTCCAACGCCGTCCCAGCCACCTTGGCTGCCCACCGTAGACGACGGCGTGACTTTCTGCCCTGGCCCCGAAGTCTTCGGGCTGAAAGGCTGAGCCCCTAGCAAGAGGGGTGGATACTCGCTGTGGCGACCATCACGAGTTTCCCGTCGACCATGACGGGGGCGGCCCTCGACGAGCCGCGTGAGCTGCAGCGCGTCGTCGCACGATTGCTGGAGCAATACCCGGCGGTCAGCGAGACCGTCGTGCGAGACGCGGTCGCCACATCAGTCCACCTGTTCAACGACGCGCCGGTGCGCAAGTACGTTCCGCTGCTGGTCGAAAGGCTCGCCCGGCAAGCCCTGAATCAGCGCCAGTCGTCGGGGTGAACGGTCGGCGGGCTCACCGCCAGGCCAGTCCCGGGTCCGAGGTCCCAACCGCCCCAGACCATCGCCCTCAGGAGCGGGGAGTTTCGGTCTCTGTCCGGAGAGCCCGAACATGACGAGTATGAAGGCATGCGCCAACACAAAGGCATCCCGCCGCAACACGCCCCCGCCCCGGCGCACGACGTCGGGCCCGTCGAGGACGGCCTCCCGCAGGCCGAGCCGGCTTGGTTGCTGGAGATCGCCTGCTGTTGCCCCTCCCGCCCCGCCGTGCGGGTCGTGATGCCCGCTACCCTCGACCGGCCGCGACCAGCGGAACTGCTCCTGTGCGGCCACCACTACCGGTCGTCACGCGACGCGCTGCTGCGGGCGCGAGCGGCGGTCTATGACCGCGCCGGCGCGCTGATCACCTCAGGCGCCGATCTCCGCTGACCCCGGGGCAGCACGGGCATGAGGTCACGAGAGTTCGGGCCACAGCTCGAGCGCCGTGCCGCCAAGAAACCTCGCCTGCTCGGGCGGCGAGAGCCGGGAGCACGCGCGGCGACCGAAGTCGACGATCTCGGGGTAGGGCTCGCTGTGGTGCTGCGGATAGTCGCTGCCCCACATCAGCCGATGGGCGCCGAACTGCTCGCTGAGCCACTCGACGGCATCTGCGGCCGTCATGCCGGCTTGCTCGGCCATCGTGAGGATCGTCGTGGTCACCTTGAGTCGGACGTTGTCGAACGCCGCCAACGCCGTCAGCGCCTGAGCCGAAGGTGACCCCACGCCATCGGTGAGGTCGAGGAAACCGCAGTGGTCGATGGCAATCGGCAGCTCGGGCACGGCGGCCAACAGCCCTGCGACGACCGGCAGATCGCCCGCCAGCGCGCACACGCTGAGCCGCGCCCCGAGATCGGCGGCAAGCCGCAGGACACCCGCGACGGAGGGGTCGGCGAGCCAGTCCGGATCGGCCGGCGGGATGTTGAACACGCGCAGGCCGAGGATGCCTCGTTCGCCGCACCAGTAACGCAGCGCTGCCTCACGCTCGGGCGAAGCCATGTCGATGACAGCCGCGTTCACCAGCCGCGCGGGATCAGCCGCCCGCGCCGCGGCGATGTAGGAGTTGTCAAAGCCGTACGCACCCTTCGCCTGCACCAGAACGGCCCCGCGCACCCCGGCACCGTCCATCGCGGCCAGCAGCCCGTCGACCGCGACCGGGCTCTCCTCCACCCACCCGTGCGGGAAGTCGCCGGGCATGTCCAGCGGGAAGCGTCCCCTGTCCGGCGAGACGACGTGGGTGTGCGTGTCGATAACGGTGTGCGGGACCTCGTCGACTGTTCGGCTCGCTGCTCGGCTCACGATGCGGGCCGCGGGCCGTCCTCGTCGCTCGTCGCCCCGTCGACCCGGGCGCGCAGCCGCGCCCGGACCTCGTCGGGCGAGTACGAGTTGCGACGCCGCTGCTCCCGCGCGATCACCACGCTGCCGGCAGCGACACCAGCGACTCCCGCGAGGCCGATCACTTTCGTCCAGCGCATCTCACTACGCTAGCGGAGTGTCGGGTAACGGCCTGAGCCTGGCTGAGGCCAGCGCGATGACGCGCACCGGCGACCTCTGGCTCTTCCGCGGTCAGAGTGCCGCCGACCGGGCCATCCGGATCACCACCAACTCCCCCGTCAACCACGTGGGCATGACGATCGCGATCGACGACCTGCCACCGCTGATGTGGCATGCCGAACTCGGACGTTCGCTGCCGGACGTCTGGACCGGCGAGCACACGCGTGGTGCGCAACTGCACGACCTGTCGGCCGCCGTCACGACGTGGGCCGTCAAGTACGGCCAACGCGGATGGCTGCGCCCGCTCGAACCTCCCGTCACCCGCGACATGGAGGACGCCGCGCTACGTACCGTCAGCCGGCTCGACGGCACCCCGTTTCCCTCGATGGCGAGCCTTGCCGGGGGGTGGTTCAAGAGCCGGGCCGCAAGGGTTCGTCGACGCAAGAAGTCAGCCGACGAAGCGAGCCTGGAGACGGCGTACTGCGCCCAGATCGTAGCGGCGACGTACGTGGCCATGGGCCTGCTGCCGGCCGAGCGCCCAGCCGGCTGGTATGACCCCGGGCGGTTCTGGAGCGGCGATCGGCTGCAGCTACTTCAGGGAGCCGAGCTCGGCGAGGAGATCGAGGTCCGGGTCGATCAGCCTCAGCCGACGTAGGCGCCGAGGCCGGCGTGCAGCGCGCCAAGCGCCGTCTTGGCGTCGCCGAAGAGCATCGCGGTCTTGGGGTCGGAGTAGAGCTCGTTGTCGACCCCGGCGTAGCCGTGACCCATCGACCGCTTGATGACAATGATGCTGCGCGCACGGTCCACGTCGAGGATCGGCATGCCCGAGACGGGGTTGCCGGGACGGCGCGCCGCCGGGTTGGTGACGTCGTTGGCGCCCACGACGAGCACCACGTCCGTCTCCTTGAACTCGGGGTTGATCTCCTCCAGGTCGCGTAGCAGCGGGTAGGGCGCGTTCGCCTCGGCCAGCAGGACATTCATGTGCCCCGGCATGCGGCCGGCGACCGGGTGGATCCCGTAGCTGACCTCGACCCCGTGATCGATCAGGGCTTGCGCCAGCTCGACGCACTGATGCTGAGCCTGGGCCGCGGCAAGGCCGTAGCCGGGCACGATGACGACCTTGCGGGCATACGCGAGCTGCAGCGCGGCGTCATCGACCGTGACCTCGCGAACGGTTCCGCCGGCACCGGTAGCGGTGCTGCTGGACTGCTCGTCGCCGGTGCCGAAACCGCCGGCGATGATGCTGAGGAGCGAGCGGTTCATCGCGTCGGCCATGAGCTTGGTGAGGATGCCACCGGCAGCCGAGACGAGCGCCCCGGCGATGATGAGCGGGATGCTGTCGACGACGAAACCGGCCATCGCCACGGCACTTCCGGTGAAGGCGTTCAGCAACGAGATGACGACCGGCATGTCGGCGCCACCGATGGGCAACGTCGCGAGGATGCCGAGCCCGATCGCTGCGAGCGTCAGCACGACGAGAACCGGCACGCCGCCGTATCCCGCTATGTAGGTGATGGCCGTCGCGACCGCCACGATGGCGAGCGTCAGGTTCAGCGCCCGGCCGGCGCGAAAGGACATCGGACGCCCGGGGATATGGCCGGCCAGCTTGCCGCCGGCAACCAGCGAACCGGAGAACGTGACGCCGCCGATGATGAGGTCGAGCGTGGTGGTGAGGGTGGTGCGGATCGGGAGCAGGGCAAGCCGCATCGACCCGATGTGGGAGACCGCGTCACCGGCGGCGATGAGCGCCGCGGCGCCGCCACCGACCGCGTTGAAGAGGCTGACCAGCTGCGGCATCGAGGTCATCTGGATACGCCGGGCGGCGATGGCTCCCGCCACCGACCCGACGAGCAAGCCGGCGACCAGCACCGCGGTCCCCGTCGCGGTCATGACATGGTCATGGGCCAGGAGCGCGATCGTCGTGACGAACGCCAGCACCATACCGGCGGCGGACACCTGGTTGCCCCGCCGCGCCGACGCGGGCGAGTTCATCAGGTGCAGGCCGGCCACGAAGCAGACGGCGGCTACCAGGTACAGCGTGTGGATGACGGTGTCGAAGTCGCTCACCGCTCGCTCCCGCTGGGCGCGGGCGCGTCCCGCCGGGCTGTTCGGAACATCTGCAACATGCGGTCGGTGACGACGTAGCCGCCGACGACGTTCATGGCGGCGAACACGGCGGCGATGAAGACCACCACGTACCCGAAGGGTGTGTTGGCCGCAGCGGCGAGCACCATGACGCCCACGACCACGACGCCGTGGATCGCGTTCGAGCCCGACATGAGTGGCGTGTGGAGGGTGGCCGGCACCTTGGTGATGACCTCGAAGCCGACCAGCAAGCTCAGGACGAAGATCGTGATGTCGGCGAACAGCAGCGGGGTCATCGGGCGCCTTCGCTTTCTGCCTGGATCGCGGCGAGCACCGCGGGGTGCACGACCTCGCCGTCGCGGGTGACGAGCAGCCCGGCGGTGATCTCGTCGGCGGCGTCGAGCTGCAGCACGCCGTCGGTCGTCAGGTGCGCCAGCAGCGACGCGAGATTGCGCGAGTACGCCGATGACGCCGCCCGTGACATGGAGGACGGCAGGTTGCCGGCGCCGATGAGCGTGACGCCGTTCCCGGTGACGACGGTGGCGTCGGCGACGATTCCCTCGACGTTGCCGCCTTGGGCGCTCGCAGCGAGGTCGACGACCACCGACCCGGGCGCCAGCGCCGCGACAGCGTCAGCGCGCACCAGCACCGGCGGCCGGCGACCGGGCACCTGCGCTGTCGTGATGACGATGTCGAAGTTCGCGATCGCCTTGCTCATCGCCGCCTGCTGGGCCTCACGCTCGTCGGCGGTGAGCTCGCGGGCATAACCGCCGTCACCGCCCGCCGATACCGGCCCGCCCTCGGCCGGCAGATCCAAAAACGTCGCCCCGGTCGAGAGCACCTCGCCGCGCGCGGCGTCGCGCACGTCGTAACCGGTGACGACGGCGCCGAGCCGGCGAGCAGTGCCGATGGCTTGCAGGCCGGCGACTCCTGCCCCGAGCACGAGCACCTTGGCAGGACGCATCGTTCCGGCCGCCGTCATGAGCATCGGGAAGTAGCCCGCGAACGCCTCCGCGGCCACCAGCGCCGCCTTGTAGCCGGCGGCATTCGCCTGCGAGGAGAGCACGTCCATCGCCTGGGCGCTGCTGAGCAAGCGCGGGAGCCCGTCCAGGCTCAGCGCCGTCACCTTCGCCTCGGCCAGCGCGGTCGCCAGGCCCGGGTCGGCCCGCAGCTGCAGCAGACCGATGAGCGTCGAGTTCGGCAGGAGCAGTGCCCGCCGCTCGGCATCGGGTGGTTGGACGCAGAGCAGGATGTCGCTGCCGGAACTGACGGCCTGGGCGTCACCGATGGTGGCCCCGGCGGTGACGTACGCGGCGTCCTCGAGCCAGGCACCGTCACCGGCGCCGGATTCCACCGTCACCTGGTAACCCAGCGCGATGAGCCGTCCGACGCCGTCCGGGGTCAGCGCGACCCTTCGCTCACCGGGTGCGCGTTCGCGGAGCACACCGACGGTCGGGCTGGGCGTGCCTGTCGTCGTGGTCTGCATCGGTGCCAAAACTCCTGCTGGCGTAGTAGTCAGGGCCGCAGATAGCGGCTACCTCTAGCCTGTCGGTCCGCGGCCGCCCTCAAGGAGCGCCTATCTACCTCACCGGTACCGACTTAGGTCCCGAGAAATCCCTATCCGGCCAGGTCGCTGAGGGCGACGCCCGGGTCGGCAAGGCGCGCGGGGTCGACGGGCCGCGCCGCCGTGATGATGGCGCGCAGCTCCTCGACCACGTCCCAGATGTTGACGTTCATGGCCGCCGTCACCACCCCGCCGCGGTGGTAGAACGCGATGAACTCGCGCGTGGCCGCGTCGCCCCTGATGATGACCTGGTCCTCGGCACTCGCGTATCCGACGTACTCCAGGCCGAGGTCGTACTGGTCGGAGTAGAAGTACGGCAGCCGCGTGTAGGGCTTCGGATCACCGGTAGCGTTGGCACCGGCCGCGCTCCCCTGGTTCAGTGCGTTGGCCCAGTGCTCGGTGCGCAGCCGGCGCTGGTAGTGCGGGTGAAACGCGTTCGCGATGTCACCGGCGGCGTAGATGCCCGGCGCGCTCGTCTGCAGGTTCTCATCGACGACGACCCCGTTCTCCAGCGTCAGCCCAGCAGCCTGCGCGAGCTCCACCCGGGGCGTCACCCCGATGCCGGCGACGACGACGTCCGCCGCCTCGACCCGCCCGTCCGCGAGCACGACCTGCTCCACCGCCGACCCGCCTTGCAGCCTGTCGACGCCGACGCCGAGGCGCATCGCCACCCCGTGATCGAGGTGCAGCTCGCTGAACATCCCGCCGACCTGCGACCCGAGAACGCGGTGCAGCGGCACCGGCAATGTCTCGATCAGCACGACCTCGGCGCCCATCTGCCGGGCTGACGCGGCGACCTCGGAGCCGATCCAGCCCGCGCCGATGACCGCCACCCGCGACGCCTTCTTGATGGCCTGCTGAAGGCGGACCGAGTCCTCGACGGTGCGCAGGTAGTGGACGCCGTCCAGGTCGGCGCCGGGGACCGTGAGCGAGCGAGGGGCCGCACCCATCGCGAGCACGGCCGCGTCGAAGGACACGGATGCGCCGCTGGCCAGCTGCGCCTGCCTGGCACCGGGGTCCAGCGCCGTGACCGCGTCGCCGGTCACCAGTTCGATCGAGTGCTCGGCGTAGTAACCGCTCTCGTGCACCCGCGAGGAATCCGACGGCTTCTCGGCTCGCAGGATGTCCTTCGACAGCGGCGGGCGCTCGTACGGCTCCCGCGCTTCCTCGCCCACCAGCACGATGCGGCCCTCGAAGCCGCCCTCGCGCGCCCCTTCGGCAGCTTTGGCTCCCGCCAACCCGCCGCCGACGATCAGCAGGGTGCTCGTGGATTCCATCTGGCGTCTCCCATGGTCGGCACGGCCTGAGCGGCCCGCCCGCGGCGGCGGGCCTAGGTCCAAATAGTTCTACATGGTTGGGCAGCGGGAAACACCGGACCCGAAGCGCATCCCGGCGCCGATCACGGGCATGCTTGCCCCATGGGACGCATCACCGCTCGGCGCCCCGCCGTCCGGATGTCCAGCACCGATCCGCAAGAGCTCTCCCGGGTGGAGACGCTCGCCGTCGAGGAGCCGCTGGAGCTGCGGGTCGACGGCCGGCCCCTGTCCGTCACCATGCGCACCCCGGGCTCCGACATGGACCTCGCGGCCGGCTTCCTGCTGGCGGAAGGTGTCGTCCGCGAGGCCCACGACATCGCGACGATGCGGTACTGCGCCGGCACCGACACGCAAGGCCGGCAGACCTACAACGTGCTGGACATCGTGCTCGCCGCCGGGGTGAGGCCGCCGGATCCGAGCGTCGAGCGGGCGTTCATCACCACCTCGGCGTGCGGATTGTGCGGTGCCGCAGGCATCGAGGCCGTACGCCGGCGCAGCGCCTACCAGGTCAGCGACGATCCGTTGCGGGTGTCACCGCAGTTGCTTGCCGGCTTGCCGGATGCGCTTCGGCGCGAGCAGTCCGCGTTCGACCGCACCGGCGGGCTGCACGCTGCGGGCCTGTTCGACAGCGCCGGAAAGCTGCTGTGCGCCCGCGAGGACGTCGGGCGCCACAACGCCGTCGACAAGGTGCTCGGATGGGCCCTCACCACCGGCCAGGTGCCGGCCCGGGGACGGCTGCTGATGGTGAGCGGCCGGGCATCCTTCGAGCTGACCCAGAAGGCGTTCATGGCCGGCGTCCCGCTGCTGGCCGCGGTGTCGGCCCCGTCGTCGCTGGCCGCCGAGCTGGCAGCTGAGGTGGGGATGACGCTCGTGGGCTTCCTGCGCGGCGAGACGATGAACGTCTACGCCGGCGGCGCCCGGGTGACCTCAGCGCAACCGGCACCGCTGCGGTGACGGACGAAGCTGCCGTCGAGGGCGGTCCGTTCTCGGGTCGTACGGCCTGGACCCAGGGCAAGGTGACGCCGCTGCGGCTCTTCCTGCGCACCGAGTCCGGCAGCGCCGCCATCCTGCTGGCCGGCACCCTCGCGGCGCTCATCTGGGCGAACGCCGACGCCCGCTCCTACGACAAGACCTGGGCAACGGTGCTGTCCATCCGGCTGGGTTCCTCGGGGGTCACGCAGGATCTGCGGGGCTGGGTCAACAGCGGGCTCATGACGTTCTTCTTCTTCGTTGTCGGCCTCGAGGCGCGCCGCGAATTCGACCTCGGGGAGCTGCGCGATCGCCGGCGCGTGATCCTGCCCGTGTCGGCAGGCATCGGCGGGATGGTGGCGCCGATCCTCATCTTCCTGGCCGTGAACGCGGGCCACCCGTCCACGCACGGGTGGGGAGTCGCGATGTCGACGGACACCGCGTTCGCGCTGGGGCTGCTGGCGATCGTCGGCCGCCGGATTCCCGACCGGGTGCGGCTCTTCCTGCTCACCGTTGCGGTGGTCGACGACGTCGTCGCGCTGGTGGTGATCGCCATCGCCTACAGCAAGCACGTCGCGATGCGCCCGCTGATCGTCGCGCTGATCTTCTTTGCCGCCATCCTTGCCGTGCGGGCGATGCGCGTGCGCTACGGGCTGGTCTACGCGCTGCTCGGGCTCGCCACCTGGATCGCGCTCTTTCACTCCGGGATCGATCCGGTCGTCGTCGGCCTCGCGATGGGGCTGCTGACCTACGCCTACGCCCCCAGCCGCGACGAGCTCGAACGGGCGACCGGGCTCTTCCGGCTCTTTCGCGAGCAGCCGACTGCGGAGCTGGCCCGCTCGGCGCGCGCCGGCCTCGAGGCGACGCTGTCGTTCAACGACCGGTTGCAGCAGCTCTACCATCCGTGGACCAGCTACCTGATCGTCCCGGTCTTCGCGGTCGCGAACGCCGGTATCGAGATCGACGGCAAGTTCCTGACGAAGGCCTACACGTCCCCGATCACCCTCGGCATCCTCCTGGGCTACGTACTGGGCAAGCCGATCGGCGTCGTGGGAGTGGCCTGGCTGGTGACCAGGGTGAGCCGCGGCCGGATCGCGCTGCCGGTCGGCTGGGCCTCCACCGCCGGCGCGGGCGCCATCGCCGGCATCGGGTTCACCGTCTCGCTGCTGATCGCTTCGCTCGCGTTCCACGGCACCGAGCTGCGCGAGGCGAAGCTCGGTGTCCTGTCGGCAGCGCTCGGCGCGTCGCTCCTGGCCTGGGGGATTTTCCGGGTCACGACGCTGCTGCCGGCGCCGATGCGGGCCCGGGCCTTGCTCGGCACGGCGGAAACCATCGTCGATCTGGCGACGCCGGTGGACCCCGCGTACGACCACATCCGCGGTCCCCACGAGTCACCTGTCACGATCGTCGAGTACGGCGATTTCGAGTGCCCGTACTGCGGTCAGGCGGAGCCGATCGTGCGCAAGTTCCTCGCCGATCACGGCGATGTGCGCTACGTCTTCCGTCACCTTCCGCTGCACGACGTCCACCCGCACTCCCAGATCGCCGCCGAGGCGTCGGAGGTCGCTGCCAAGCAAGGCAAGTTCTGGGAGATGCACGACCTGCTGCTCAGACGCCAGGACCACCTGAAACTGCCAGACCTGGTCGGCTACGCCGGAGAACTCGGGCTCGACGTGGAGCGCTTCACGGACGAGCTGCAACGCCATGCCCACGCCGCGCGCGTGGCCGACGACCTCGACTCGGCCAGCCTGTCATCGGTGTCGGGCACGCCGACGTTCTTCATCAACGGCCGGCGCCATTACGGCGCGTACGACATCGACAGCCTCACCGAGGCCGTCGAGACCGCCAAGGCACGGGCGGCCATCGCGGCCGGTGCAGCGTCCCCGTCGCCGCCCTAGCCTGGCCGCTCCAGCACGCCAGCCGCCGACGAGCCCACGTACGCCATGCGCTAGCTTGCGCTCATGAGCGCCGAACGCCCTGAGCTGGACCGCTTCACGGTCGAGAGTTTCGTGGCCGAAGGCGCGCGCCGGACGGGCGGCCTTTCCGACTTCGGAGACGGCCCGTTCCTCGAACCGCTCGGGCTCTTCCTGGATTCGCTCGAGAACGAGGCGCGGCTGAACGAGACCGGCCGCCTGATCGCCCGCGAGCGTGCGCTGTTGCACATCGTCAACCGGCTGAACTACGTCAATGACCGCAAGCTCTATCCCGAGATCGCCGAGCAGAAAATCGAGCGGCCGGTCTTCATCATCGGCTTCCCGCGAACGGGCACCACGATCCTGCACGACATCCTCGCCCAGGATCCCGACAGCCGGGCGCCGCTCACGTGGGAAGTGACGTTCCCGTCACCGCCGCCGGAGGCCGCAAGCTTCCACACCGATCCCCGCATCGCGCTGACCGCCTCGCTGCTGCCGACACCGGAGACCGAGACCGAGCGCGACCGCCAGTTCAAGGCAATGCATCCGATGGGCGCCGAGCTCTCGCAAGAGTGCGTCGTGATGATGGGCGAGGCGATGTGCACGCCCCTGTTCCACAACCAGTTCCGGGTGCCGAGCTACGAGGACTGGGTGGACACGGAGGCCGACTGGTCGCACGTCTACCGCTTCCACGAACGGCAGCTGCAACACCTGCAATGGCGCGCTCCGCAGCGCGACCGCTGGGTGTTGAAGACGGGAGCCCACCTCTGGGGGCTGGAACATCTGCTGCGTACCTACCCCGACGCGCGGATCGTCTTCACCCATCGGGATCCGGTGAAGTCCGTGACGTCCTACGCGAGCCTCACCTCGCTGGTGCGCTCCACCGGAAGCGACGACGTCGACCGCTTCGAAGTGGCCCGCGACTGGACACCTCGCCTCGGCCGCGCGATCGATCACGCGCTGGCCGTGCGCGCCGCGCAGGAGTACCCCGACGCGATCTTCTACGACATGCACTTCTCGGATTTCGTCGCCGATCAGTTCGCCGTCATCAGCGACATCTACCGGGCGCTGGAGCTACCGATGACCGACGAGGGCGCCGCGCGGATGAAAGCCTTCATCGCCGACAATCCCAAGGGCAAGCACGGCATCCACAGCTACACGCCCGAGGAGTACGGCATCGAGCCCGACGTGGTTCGCCGCGACTTGAAGGGCTACATCGAGCAGTTGAACCTCGCTCCCGAATAACCCGACCACCGAGCTGATCAGGATGAAAAGGTGCAGGCAATGAGCGAAACCATGCGGGCGTGGCGGGTTCACGAATGGGGCCAGCCACTGGACGTCCTGCAGCTGGACACGATCGCGATTCCGGAGCCGGGGCCGGGCGAGGTCCGGGTACGGGTGCAGGCCATCCCGCTGAACCTCAACGACCTCGAGCGCATCACCGGCGGCAACATGATGGTGATCCCGCCGCTGCCGTGCATCCCCGGCATGGAGGTCATGGGCATCGTCGACGCCGCCGGCGACGGCGCTGAGGCATGGCTGGGCAAGCGTGTCGTGTCGACCACCAACGGAGCCACCGGCGGTTATGCCGAGTACACGATCTGCGGGACCGTGTCGATGTTCGAGATGCCCGACGACATCCCACTGCCCGACGCGGCCGCCCTGTTCTTCCCGTTCCATCTCGCCTGGCTCGGCCTGTTCGAGCGGGGCAAGCTCAAGGCCGGTGAGAGCGTGCTCATCCACGCTGCCGCCGGCGGCGCCGGATCGGCGGCCGTGCAGCTCGCCGCGAATGCCGGCGCGCGCGTCTTCGCCACGGCCGGCTCCGAGGAGAAGCTCGCCCTCTGCCGCGAACTCGGGGCGGATGTCACCATCAACTACAAGGAGCAGGACTTTGCCGAAGTCGTGCTGGCCGAGACCGGCAACCGCGGGGTCGACGTGGTGTTCGACAACGTCGTCGCCGGCATCTTCGACCAGACGCTCAAGTGCACGGCCTACGACGGCCGGCTGGTGATGATGGGCTTCGCCGGCGACAAGACCAAGGCCGACGAGCCGTTCATCATCCCGCGTCGTGTCATGGCTGCGAACATCCAGCTCGGCGGGGTTCTGATGTCCTACGCCGCGCCGGAGACGGCCACGATCGTCAAGCAGATGATGGGGTTCAACTTCCTGCCGCGCGAGCTCGGCCAGCGGATCCAGGACGGCGTCGTCGATCTGGTACGCAGCAAGAAGGTGCGCCCCGTCATCGGCCTGCAACGACCGTTCGAGCAGATCCCGCAGGCGATCGCCGCGATGGGCCAGCGCGATACCACGGGCCGCATCATCATCACGCTTTAGGCCGGCCCGTCGGTGCGGCTTCGCGGGGGTGCGGCAGGGCGGGCTTGACCAGCGCGGCACGTTGCCGGCGACCGCGCGCCTTGACCAGGTACATGGCCGCGTCCGCGCGCTTGATGAGCGACCGGGCGTCTTCGCCGGGGCGTGAGAGGGCGACGCCCACGCTCGCGCTCGGGATGATCGTCGTCTCCGCCAGCACCACTGGCTCGCGCACGAGCGCGCCGACGGCGTCGGCGAAGGCAACGGCTTCGGACTCGCTGTCCAACCCGGTGACGACGATGAGGAACTCGTCGCCGCCCAGCCGGCCCGTCATGCCGCGGGAGTCTCCGATTCCCTGCAGCCGGCGGGCAATGTGGACCAGCAGCTCGTCGCCGGCTTCATGGCCGAAATCGTCGTTGATGGGCTTGAAGTTGTCGAGGTCGACGAAGATCGCCGCCGCTCGGGTACCCGCAGCAAGGTGCTCGCTCAAGAACGCCATGACCGTCGCCCGGTTGTGGCATCCGGTCAACATGTCGTAGCTCGCCTTGATGCGTAGCTCTTCCCGCAGCCGCGCGCTTTCGGTGATGTCGGCGAAGCAGCACAACGCACCGGGCACGCCCTCACCCTGGCCGAGAGAGATCACGTTGACCGAGAGGGTGCGCCGCTCGCCGTCCGGCGCCGCCTGAAGCGCCACTTCGAGTTCGCCGTCGCGCCCGTGATGCAACGCGGCTACGAGGGCAGCATCGAAGCTGGGCCGGCTTTCCGGAAGCACCGCCTCGACCAGTTCGTCCAGCGTCGGCGGAGCCGGCGATCCGACAATGGTCGCAAGCCGGTCGTTCACGTACCGAAAGCCGCGATCGGCGTCGATCTGCAGCACACCGAGGGGAATCGATTCGGCGAGGCGGCGAAAGAGCCGCTCCCGGCGGCCAAGATCCTCGTGGGCCTTCATCTCATCCGAGATGTCCGTGAGCTCGGCCAGCACCGTCGCCTTGCCGTCGTCACCCTCGGCATCGGCCTGCGGCGGCAGATAGGTGTGCTCGGTCTCGACCCAGAGCCAGGAGCCGTCGGCGCAACGTTGGCGCGAGCGCACCCGCTGCGAACCCTTCTCCGCCAGCAGATCCAGCCAGGCGACTATGACCCGATCCTGGTCGTCCGGGTGCAGGAACTCGGTGGAACGCTTGCCGACCATCTGATCGGGCGCCCAGCCGAGCATGCGGCTCGCCCGCTCATCGATGTCGAGGATGACGGCGTGCTCGGACTTGCGCATCGTCGCGGTACGCGGCCGGACCGTCGTCGCAAGCGCACCCGCCAGGTCGTTGGCAAAATGTGCCTGCGCCGCCGCGGTTTCGGCCGGGCTGAGCGAGGCGATCCACACCCCGAACCGGTGCCTCATGTCGATCATGGTGAGCGTGAGAAGCCGCTCCGGCTCGTGGCGCGCGTGAACCTCCACGAACGCCATGCCCGTGTCCTCGGCAGCTTCCCAGGCCGCGATGACTTTCATCGTTTCGGCGAGTGCCAGCACGTCGATGATCGTGGCCCGACTCTGCGGCAGGGCGATGACCTGCTGCCCCGGCACACCGAGCTCCGCCGGCAGGGCGATGCGGAAGCCATCGTCAGACAGCGCGGCGAACAGCGCCTGGCGATTGTCCAGCAACGCGCACAGGACCTCGTCCCGTTGCTGCGTCGTGCTTCGGCCGGTGATCACCGCTCCCATATCGGAAGTGGCTCGCAGCTTCTTGACCTCCCATTGGGGTATTCGGGCGTTCACCCAGTCCTCGCCGAAGCGCGGTTAGGCTGCCCGCTGTGGTGAGCGCATCAGCTGGTTTCGGGCCCACCCGCCGGGGCGTACTGACCGGCGGGCTCATCGCGCTGAGCGCGGCAGCGTGCGGCAGCAGTTCGGGAAAACCGGCACCAGCCCGCTCGAGCGCTGCCCCGAGCGTCGCGCCGACGCCGACACCGACGCCGCTGCCCTCGCAGCCACCGCACCCCGGCTCGCTACCGAATCCGCACCTTCCCGCCGGCACCGACACACTGCCCGAGATCGAGCACATCGTCGTGCTGATGATGGAGAACCACTCCTACGACAACCACCTCGGCATGCTGCGCCGCGGGGACGGGTTCACGCTCGACGCGTCCGGACGCCCCACCGCCGTGAACCGCGACGCGTCCGGTCGCCCGGTGCGGGCCTATCACCTGCCGACGACGTGCCAGTTCAAGACCAAGCCGAGCCAGGCCTGGGACGCCAGCCACATCCAGTACGACGACGGGCGCAACGACGGCTTCGTGCGCAGCGCCGGCGGACCGGTCGCGATGGGCTACTGGGACGAGCAGGACCTGCCGTTCTATTACGGGCTGGCGAAGACCTTCCCGCTCGCGGACCGTTACTTCTCCTCGGTGCTCGCCCAGACGTTCCCCAATCGCCGCTTCCTGCTGGCCGGGACGGCCTACGGGCTGGTCGACGACCGGCTCAGCAGCGTCACCGCGCCCGCCCCTCCGAACGGCACCATCTTCGAGCGGCTGGACCAGCATTCGATCACCTGGAAGAACTACTTCTCCTCGCTCGCCACCACGTTGCTGATCAACGGGATTCACCAGGCGAACCCGAACCGGCTCGTCCCGATCACGGAGTTCTTCACCGATGCCGCGGCGGGCACGCTGCCTTCGTATTCCATCGTCGACCCGGACTTCGAGAAGAACTCCGAGGAGAATCCGCAGAACATTCTGCTCGGTGAGGCTTTCGCGGCGCGGGTGATCAATGCCGTGATGAACGGCCCGGCCTGGCCCAAGACGATGTTGATCTTTTGCTTCGACGAGCACGGCGGCTACTACGATCACGTGCCTCCGCCGGCGGCCATCGCCCCCGACTCGATCGCCCCGGTGATCGCGCCGCAGACGCAGCCGGGCGGCTATGACCGCTACGGCTTCCGGGTGCCATGCGTGATCGTGTCGCCGCGGGCGCGGCGCAATTACGTCTCACATGTGGTGCACGATCACACGTCGATCCTGAAGCTGGTCGAGACCAAGTGGAACCTGCCGGCGCTGACCTATCGCGATTCGGCGGCGAGCAACCTGCTCGACTCGATCGACCTGACCGCAGCGCCCGCGTTTCTGGAACCGCCGCAACTGCCGGCGCCCAACCAGGAGCCGAAGGCCCTGGCCTGCACGACGCCCGCGACGCTGCCCACCTGATCAGCCGCGAGGCGGGGGGTGAAGAATCGGCCGGATGACCAACGCCCCTCCCGAGAGGACCTGATTGATGGAGCTCGACCCGCTCGACGAGCACCCGATCCACCAGGCGCCGATGTCGATGGCCTATGTGGCGACCAGCGACCGCAACGCCTACGACCGCTGCATCTATCAGGCGCTCCAGCATTCCGGTGAGACCGAGATGCTCACCGGGCTCGGCGTCTACCCCAACCTCGGGGTGATCGACGCGTTCGCCTCGGTGCGCCGCGGCGACAAGCAGTGGAGCGTGCAGACGTCCGGGATCCGGCCCACGGACAAGCTCAAGCAGCAGGTGGGGCCCTACCGGCTGGATGTGGTGGAGCCGTTCCGGGAGCTGCGCCTGCGCTGCGACGGCGACGAGCACGGCGTCGGGTTCGACCTCACGTTCCGGTCGGAGTACGACCCGATGCGCGAGCCGCAGCATGTGAAGTTCGGCGGCCCGACCGGCAAGGTGACGCTCGAAGGGTGCCGTTACGCCCAGGTCGGCACCTGGGAGGGAGAGATCCGCGTCGACGGCACGACGCTGGCCGTCACCCCCGAGACGTGGACCGCGACGCGCGACCGCTCGTGGGGCATCCGTCCGGTCGGCGAAGCGGAGCCGGCCGGACGCCCGTCCGACCGCGAGCCGGGCATCTGGTGGGTGTGGATCCCCCTGAAGTTCGAGGACTTCGCCGTGCACTTCATGGTCGAGGAAGACGGTGACGGCTTCCGCACCTTGAACTACGCGGTGCGCGTCTGGCCGAGCGCCACCGGCCGCAAGATGGAACAGCTCGGATGGCCGGAGCTGGACATCCGTTACCTGCCGGGCACCCGCATCCCTTCCGGCGCCACGCTGCACCTGAAGACGGTCGACCGGCGCCCGCTCGACCTCGAGATCGAGTGCCTCACCGGCGTGCCACTGCACTTCGGCTGCGGCTACGGTGCCGGCGACGGATGGAGCCACGGCATGTGGATGGGCGAGTCGTGGACCACCGGCCGGACGTTCGACTTCACCGACCCTGACGTCGCGGCGCGTATCCCCTGGGGCGGCACCGATCACCTCGCCCGCGCGACCCTCGACGGCCAGCAGGGCTACGGCGTGTTCGAGCACGGGACGGTCGGACGCCACCTTCCGACGGGGATGACCGACATGGCGGCGGTCGCCCCCTGAGCGCGGACATGCCCGGTGAGCTGCTGCTCGACGCGGCCCACCGGGCAGCGAGATATCTCGCCGGCGATCCCGCGCGCGGCGTGTTCCCGTCGCCGGCGAGCATCGCCGGGCTGGAGGAGCTCAGCAGCGACCTCCCGCCGGGACCGATCCCGCCGCGAGAAGTGCTGCAATTGCTGGACGAATTCGGCTCCGCCGCCGCGGTCGACACCACCCATGGGCGGTACTTCGGCTTCGTCGTCGGCGGTACGGACCCGGCGGCCACGGGCGCGGCGGCGCTCACGTCCGCCTGGGACCAGAACGTCGGGTCGCCCGTCATGTCGCCGGTCGGATCCCGGCTGGATGCCATCGCCGCCCGCTGGGTGTGCGAGCTCCTCGGGCTCGCGCCGGACGTGACCGCGACGTTCTGCGCCGGGGCCACCGTGGCCAACCTGACCTGCGTGCTGGCAGCCCGCGACGCCTTGCTGCACCGGGCCGGATGGGACACCCGGCGCCAGGGGCTGGCCGGGGCGCCCGCGTTGCGCGTCGTCACGACAGCTGAGGTCCACGTCTCGGCGCTGAAATCGCTGCACATGGCGGGGATCGGCACCGACGCCATCACGTATGTGCCGACCGACGAGGCGGGGCGCCTTCGCGCCGGACTCTTCCCGGACGTCGATGACCGCACGATCGTGCTCCTGCAGGCCGGCAACGTGAACACTGGCCACAGCGACCCGTTCGCCGACGTCATCCCCCGCGCCCGAGCGGCGGGTGCCTGGGTGCACGTCGACGGCGCGTTCGGCCTGTGGGCTGCCGCCTCCGACCGGCGCCGGCACCTCGTCTGCGGCGTCGAGCACGCCGACTCCTGGGCGACCGACGCGCACAAGTGGCTGAACGCGCCCTACGACTCGGGGATCGCGATCTGCGCGCGCGAGGAGGATCTGCGGCGCGCATTCGCCGTCGATGCCGCTTACCTGCTGGGAGAAGCCGGCCGGGTGCTCATGCACCTCGGGGTGCAGATGTCGCAGCGCGCGCGGGGCGTCGAGACCTGGGCCATCCTCGCTTCGCGCGGGCGCTCGGGGATCGCCGACATCGTCGATACCGCATGCGATCTCGCGCAGGAATTCGCCGCCGCGCTCCAGGCGCAGGGAGCGCGCATCCTGGCACCCGTCGTGCTGAACCAGATCCTCGTGCATTTCGACGACGACGCGACCACCGATGCCGTCATCTCGGCCGTGCAACGCGACGGGACGTGCTGGGCCGGCGGCACGACGTGGCAGGGCCGACGGGCCATGCGCCTGTCGGTCTCGGACGTCGCGACGACACCGGAGGACATCGCCGTAAGCGCACGTGCGATCCTTCGCTGCTGGAACACCTACCAGAATGCTGGAACACCAACTGCAACGTCAGACGAAAGTGAGCGCGAACGTGGCTGCTGAGGACCCCGTCATCATCGAGCGAGAAGGCCCGCTCCTGATCCTGACCCTGAACCGGCCGCAGCGGATGAACGCCTTCACCGGGACGATGCTGCTGCTGATCTCCGACGCGTGCGCCGCGGCAAGCGAGGACGACGAGATCCGCTGCATCATCCTCACCGGCGCCGGCGGCAACTTCTCCTCAGGAGCCGACCTGCGGGCCATGGCCGGCGACCCCGACGACCCGCACGCCGCCGCGCTTGCCCAGCGCTTCAAGGACGACCCCGATATCGCCGCTCGCGGGTTCCTGAAGATCGGACGCCCGAAGAAGCCCATCATTGCGGCGGTGGAAGGGGTGGCCATCGCCGGCGGCACCGAGATCCTGCTCGGCACCGACATCCGCGTCGCGGGCGAGACCGCCAGGTTCGGGGTCTCGGAGGCCCGGTGGTCGCTGTATCCGATGATGGGCTCGGCGGTCCGCCTGCCCCGCCAGATCGGCTACACCGCGGCTGCCGAAATCCTGCTGACGGGCAAGCACATCACCGCGGCCGAAGCGCCTGCAGCTGGGCCTCGTCGGCCATGTCGTCCCGCCGGGTCAGGCATTGGCCAAGGCCAAGGAGATCGCCGCGCAGATCTGCGCCAACGGCCCGCTCGCCGTCGAGGCGATCCTCGCCACGATCCGTGAGACCAGCGGCATGACCGAGGCCGAGGGCTTCGCCAACGAGCACGACCGGGCGGTGGCCGTGTTCGCGTCGCAGGACGCCAAGGAGGGCCCCAAGGCCTTCGCCGAGAAGCGCACCCCGCAATTCCAGCGCCGCTGAGGCGCACTGGCACGTCACCGAAAGAGATGGAGGACAGCAATGGCTAAGGATTCCTGGGATGCCTCCCGGGCCCCGGTCATCATCGAGGCGGCGATCAACGGAGCGACCCCCCGCGAACGCAATCCTCACGTCCCCATCTCCGCTGACGAGATCGCCGCGGACGCCCTCGCCTGCCTGGAGGCGGGCGCGTCCATCATCCACGCCCACTGCAACCCGGTGGGCGGTCCTGATGCGGAGGTCGCCGGGCGCTACCTCGCAGCCTTCGAACCGGTGTGGGAGAAGCGTCCCGACGCGCTGCTCTACCCGACGGTGAACTTCGGTGCCGGCTCGCTCAGCTTCGGGCACCTGGCACCGATGGCCGCCAAGGGACTACGGGTCGGGCTACTCGATCCGGGGTCGCTCAACTTCGGGCGCCGGGCCGAGGACGGTCGGCTCACCGGAGCGTTCGTGTACTCGAATTCCTTCGACCGCATCGGCGAAATCTTCGAGCTGCACGAGAAACTCCATCTCGGCCCGAGTCTCGCCATCTACGAGCCGGGCTTCCTTCGAGCGACGCTCGCCTGGCACCAGGCCGGCCGGCTCCCGGCCGGCGCGATGGTCAAGCTGTACCTGTCGACCGAGCAGGGCCTGACTGGCGCCCCGTTCGGATTGCCGCCCACCGCCGCCGGCCTCGAGGCGTACCTGGAAATGCTCGACGGCACCGGGCTCGAATGGGCGGTGTCGTGCGTCGGCGGCGACCTCGGCCGCCATGACATCGCCACGCTCGCGCTGCGCCGCGGCGGTCACCTGCACCTGGGCCTGGAGTTCTACGGCGGCGACCGCCAGCCCACCAACGTCGAGTTGGTCAGCGAGGCCGTCGCGCTGTGTGAGGCCGAGGGTCGTCCGGTGGCCAGCTGCGAGCAGGCCGCGCAGATCCTCGGCCTTCCGGGCTAGCCCCTCACCCCACTCCCCTCTCCGCGGCCAAAACCTGGTTTTGGTCGTTACCAGCTCGCTTAACGACCAAAACCAGGTTTTGGCCGCGGTTGGCGCGGGAGTCGCCAGCGCTGGCCGCTAGAGGCCGGCGGCTTCGCGCAAGGCGTCGCGCGCCTGCAGGTCGTCCAGCGCCGCCAGCGACCGGGCCAGGAAGGCATCGGCGAACACCCGGCGCCGCGCAGACGCGTCCGCCGGGAACGTGACGACCTGGCAGCACGCCGGGACGGTGTACGCGGCGTGCACCCGATGGGCCAGCCAGGCTTCGTCCCAGGTGATGTCGGCTCCCCCGAGCGCCCGGCGGACGTCCAGATAGTGGCGCAGCAGGTCGCGCTCGTGATTGCGGCGATCGTCCGGCGACATCGCCATGGTCAGCAGGTAGCTGACGTCGCGCATGGGGGTGCCCCGGTTGATGATTCCCCAGTCGAGGAAACCGACCCGGCCACCGGCGAGCCGGTCGGTGAAGAGATTGCCGATGTGCGGATCGCCATGGATGACCGTGTGCGGGCCCTCGTGCCACAGCGCCTGCAGCTGATCGTGGCGGGCGAGGTAAAGCTCGGCGATGTCGACGAACGCGTCGCTGAGACGGTCGCGGTGATGCTCGATCCCGTAGCGCAGCATCGGCCCGCCGTAGCTGGTCGACGGGGTGAGCGCGGTGACCCACGGCGCCTGCGCCGCCCGGCGCTTGGGATCCTCGAACCGCACATGCATCTCGGCGAGATCCTGCAACGCACCGCCAGCCCCATCGGGCGTGATCCCCCACGTCCCGTCGGAGACCTCGCATCCGGTCGCGGTGAGGTCTTCCAGCAGCAGTGCGAACGCGCCCTCATCGTCGGTGACGGCCGCGTGGGTTGCCGGTACGCGCAAGGAAAGAGTGGGCGCGAGGTCGGCGTAGAACAGCGCCTCCCGCCGTCCCATCCCCGTCGCGATGATGGTGTCGCGACGCGCCGGATCGGCGGGCGGGAGCTTGCCGAACATGGTCGGCGGCGCGGTCGTGTCACCGGCGAATTCCAGGCGCAGCCGGGCGTGGGCGTTGGTGACCTCATGGCGTTCGAGGACCTCGACACCGGTCACGCGAACACCGGGATGGCGCTGCTTGAGCACCTCGTTCAACCAGGCCGGATCGATCTCGTCGGCCGTGCGGGGAATCATCCGCCGTCCAGCACGATCATCTCGCCGTTCACGTAGGACGACGCGTCGCTGGCCAGAAACAGCGCAGCGCCGACGATCTCGTCGGCGTGAGCGATGCGCCCGACGCTCACCCGCGACGCGGCATCTGCCACGGCCTGCTCGCTCGGAAGCGAGGCGCGCAGGCTGTCGGTGTCGAACGTGCCGCAGATGATCCCGTTGACGCGGATCCCGCGCGGACCGTACTCCTGCGCGGCCGCGGCGGTGAGGGCGTTCAGGCCGGCCTTGGCAGCCGCGTAGACAACCGTGAACGGCGAGGGATGCGTGGACGCCTTCGAACTGATGTTGATGATCGCGCCGCCCGGCCCCATGTGTGCGGCGGCCAGCGCCGACAGCCGCAGCGGGCCCTTCAGGTTGACCCCGATCGTCTTATCGAACAGGTCGCTCGTCACGCCGGCGAGCGAGGGCGGCACGGGCGCGATGCCCGCGTTGTTGACGAGCACATCGAGCCGGCCGAAGGCCCCGACGGCCTCGGCGATGAGCACCTCGCACTGGGCCCAGTCCCCGACGTGACAGGCGACCGCAAGGCTGCGCCGATCCATCTCCCGGATCTCCTGCGCGACGGCCTCGCACGCCGCGAGCTTGCGGCTGCTGACGACGACATCGGCCCCCGCTTCGGCGAATCCGAGCGCCATCGCGCGGCCGAGGCCCTTGCTGGCGCCCGTCACCACGACGACTTTTCCGTCCGCCCGCAGCGTCGGGATGTTCACAGTTCCTCCGATGCAAGGTCAGCGGCGCTCGCCAGCAGGAGATCGGCCTGCGCGCCGAAGAATTCGTGGATCGGCTTGCTGGACTCGCCGCGCAGGAACTTCGCGTAGCTTCCCTCCAGCGCGATGGCGAGCTTCCAGCGAGCGAAGACGTCATACCAGCCGATCGCGGCGGTGTCACGTCCGGACGCGGTCGCGTAACGCTCGATGAGTGCGGCCTTGCCCGGCAGGAAAGCGGGATCGAACCGCGGCTCCTTCGCGGTGCCGAGGCGCATGGTGCCCTCCGGTCCGGGATGGAAGATCAGCGCCCATGCGAGGTCGACGAGAGGGTCGCCGATCGACGACATCTCCCAGTCCACGATCGCCAGCAATTGCACCGGTAATCCGGTCGCGTACAGCACGTTGTCGAGCTTGTAATCGCCGTGGCACAGCGCCGGCGGCTGGTCGGGAGGGCTGGTGGTTTCGAGCCAGCCCGCGAGCTGCTCGGCGACCGGAAGCTCGCGTCCCCCATAGGAGTGCAACTGCGTGATCCACCGGGACACCTGACGGGTGAGGTAGTTGCCGGGGCGCGCCAGGTCGCCCAGCCCGCAGGCTTGCCAGTCGACGGCGTGTACGGCGACGAGCGCGTCGATGAGCTGCTCGAGCGCGTGCGCGTGCTGCTCGGGAGCCGCTGCCCAGGCGGCCGGCAGGCGGTCGCGGATGGGCACCCCCTCGACCCGATCCATGAGATAGAAGGGCGTCCCGAAGACCGCGCTGTCATCGCACGCAAGCACCGGCCGGGCGATGGCGACCGGCTCATCCTTGATCGCGTCAAGGATGCGGAACTCGCGCAGCACGTCATGCGCCGTCTGGGAGCTGGCGTGGCGCGGCGCCCGGCGCAGCACCCACTCCGCGCCCCCGCGAGTGACGGAGAAGATCTCGCACGAGCCGCCGCCGCGCATGGCCTCGACGCCGATCGGCTGCGCGCCGCCCAGTTGCGCGTCGAGGAATCGCTCCAGCGCTGCCGTATCGTCCGCCATCACACCCCAGCCTTCGCCGTGATCTCGCAGACCTGGCCGAGCCTGTCGATGACGAAGTCCGGACGCGCAACCGGCTCGCCGCCCTTGCCGTCGGCCACCAGCCACGCGGTACGCATCCCGGCAGCGGCGGGACCTTCGATGTCGTGCACGGTCGAGTCGCCGACGAAGAGCACCTGCTCGGCGTCGAGCCCCGCCTTTGCCAGCGCGTACCGGTAGATCGCCGGGTCAGGCTTGCACGAGCCGGCCTCCTCGGAGCTGGTGAGGACGTCGAACGCGGCGCCGAGCCCCAGCCGCTCCGCGAGCGGGTGCATCAGCTCATCGTCGATGTTCGACACGATCTGCAGGTACAGGCCGTCAGCGCGCAGCCGGGCGAGCGTGTCGAGGCAATCCGGCCGTAAACGTGCCGCGTCGACCGTCGCCGCGTACTGGCGCTGCAGCGCCTCCTGCGCCGCGCCGGGGTCGAGCTCTCCCCCGAGATGCTCGGCCATGGCCACGAACGCCGTGCGGAAAAGGTCTGAATGCAGGTACGCCGGCGCCGACGCGACCGCGCGGTAGGCGACGCCCATCCCCGCGCGGTAGGCCGCGCGCAGCTGGGCGTCAGGCGGCCGCATGCCGATGGCGGCTGCCACGAAATGAAGCTGCGCGAGATGGACATCGCGCAGGTCACGGTCGCTGAACAGGGTGCCGGCGAAGTCGAAGAACACCGCCTCGTAGGGCCGACTCATTGCACCCCCGCGGCAGCCCGCAGCTCCTCCCACTTGGCCTCGGCGGCGGGACGCCGGCTCGGGATGTGCTCGGTCGGCCACCCTTCCACCGGCGTGTACTTCTTCAGCAAGGTGCGGGCCAGGACGGACTTGTGCAGCTCGTCGGGACCGTCGCCGATCGGGCCGAAACGCGTGCCGCGATACCACTCCTCGACCGGAAGGTCGCTGGAATAGCCGAGCGCTCCGCAGACCTGGATCGTGCGATCGAGCACGCCCAGCACGACCTTGGAGACGTGAGCTTTGACCATGCCGAGCTCGGCACGGACGGCCGACGCCCCGTACTTGTCCATCTTCCAGGCGGTCTGGAAGGTGAGCAGCCGCGCCGCCTGGATCTCCATGTGGGACAGGGCGACGTAGTCCTGCACCATCTGGTGCTGGCCGAGCAGCTTGCCGTGCGATGAGCGCGAAACGGCGCGCTCGCACATGATGTCGAGCGAGCGCTGGGCCTGCCCGAGCCAGCGCATCGAGTGGTGGATCCGGCCGCCGCCGAGCCGCTGCTGCGCCAGTACGAACCCGTCGCCCGGCGCCCCGATGAGATGGTCGGCGGGCACCCGGCAATCACGGAAGATGACCTCCGCGTGATTGCCCGGCCGCCCGTACTCCGGCTCGGGGTGGGCCATCGTGCCGATGTCGCGCACGACGTCCATTCCGGGCGCACCCGCCGGAACGATGAAGATGGATGCGTGCTTGTGGGGCCGGCCCTCCGGGTTGGTCTCGGCGAACACCAGGATGATGTCGGCCGACGACGCGTTGGTGGTGAACCACTTGTGCCCGTTGATGACCCACTCGTCGCCGTCACGCACCGCCGTCGTCGTGACGACGGTCGGGTCGGCTCCCGCGACGAACGGCTCGGTGAGCGAGAAGGCGCTGGTGATCTCGCCGCGCAGGTTGGGCCAGAGCCAGCGCTCCTTCTGCTCCTCGGTGGCGCCGTGCGCGAGCAACTCCATGTTGCCGCTGTCGGGCGCCTGCACGCCGAAGATGGTCATCGAGTACATGCAGCGGCCGATGATCTCCGACATCAGCGCCAGCTTCAGCTGCCCGAACCCGGCACCGCCGAGCTTGGGGTCAAGGAACGCCCCCCACAGCCCCTGCGCCTTCACCCGATCCTGCAGGTGACGCTTCACGACCGCCCACTCGCCTGAGGGCAGCTCGCGCAGGATGGGCTCCAGCGGGATGAGCTCGGTGTCGATGAAGTCGCGCATCCACTGCAACTGCGCTTCGAGCTCCGGGTCCGCCTCGAAACCCCAGGCCATGGCGCCGCCCTCCGTCGATTGGATTACAGCGTAATCCAATCGTCAGCTGAAGGGATTCAGGCTGTTCGCGACGACCCACATGCTGAAGTACTGCGCCGACGCGCCGTAGGCCTGAGCGAGCGCGACCTTGGCACCCTCGACCTGGTGCTCCCCGGCGATGCCGCGCACCTGCATGGCGGCTTCCGCGAAGCGCAGCAGGCCCGAAGCACCGATCGGGTTGGACGAGAGCACGCCGCCTGACATGTTGACCGGGAACGCGCCGCCGATCTCCGTGTCGCCGCGCTGGGTCATCTTCCAGCCCTCGCCCTTTTCGGCGATGTGATGGCCTTCGAGCCACATCGGCTCATACCAGCTGAACGGCACGTAGAGCTCGGCGCAGTCGATCTGCTCGAGCGGACGCGTGATGCCGGCTTGGGCGTACACGTCGGCGGCGCAGTCGGCGGCGCCGACCGGAGCCACCGGATCGCGGCCCGGGAACTGCGACGGCTCCGAACGGACCGCCGATCCGAGGATCCACGCCGGCTGGCGGCCGGCCGCAGCGGCCGCCTCGCCGCCCTCCTGGTCGGTGAAAACGACCGCGCAGGCACCGTCGGAAGAGGGGCACGATTCCAGGAAGCGCACCGGGTCCCACATCATCGGGGACGCGAGCACCTTCTCCATGCTGATGTCCTGCAATTTCAAGTGCGCGTAAGGGTTCTTCAGGGCGTTCTTGCGGTCCTTCACCGCCACCATCGGACCGATCTCGGCGGGCGCGCCGGTGCGGTACATGTAGCTGCGCATGAAGGGCGCGAAGGCCCCGCCGGCGCCGATGGAGAAGCCGCGACCCGAGCCCAGCGCGAACTGCGCGTTGCCCTCGGACTGCTTCTGGTAGGCGACTGCGAGCACCCGCTTGTGACGGCCGGTCTCGACATGGTGGGCGGCCACGATGCCCGTGGTGCCGCCGACCGAGCCCGCGGTGTGTACCCGGAACATAGGCTTGCCGGTCGCCCCGAGCGCGTCGCTCAGATACAGCTCGGGCTTCATGACGCCCTCGAAAAGGTCGGGCGCCTTGCCGACCACGACCGCGTCGATGTCCGACCAGTCCAGCTGGGCGTCCGCGAGCGCGCGCGACGCGGCTTCACGCACCAGCCCGCCGAGCGAGACGTCCCAGCGCCTCGTCTTGTGCTGGGTCTGGCCGATGCCGACGATTGCACAGGGTTGATGCGCCATCAGTTGTTGCCGTCCTCGAGGATGCAGACCAGGTTTTGCTGCAGGCAGGGGCCGGACGTCGAATGCCCGAGCGTCCGGTGCTTGCCGTGGTCACGGATCTGGCCGGCTGCCTCGGCGATACGCACGAGACCGGTGGCCATGATGGGGTTGGAGGCCAGCGCGCCGCCGGAGGGATTGATCACGGTGTCTTCGCCGAGGCCCAGTGCCGAAGAGAGCAGCAGCTCCTCGTGCGTGAACGCCGACTGGATCTCCGCAACCTCGATCGGACCCTCGTCGATGCCCGCCGCCTTGGCCGCCAGCGTCGTCGAGTGGGACGTTCGCAGATCGCGCATCCCCGGATAGTGCAGCTCGCTGTAGTGCGCGAAGCCCTTGATCCAGACGGGGTGCTCGCACAGCTCGCGCGCCTTGTCGGCGCGGGCGATGATCAGCGCGCAGGCGCCGTCGGTGATCGGCGGCAGGTCGTGGCGACGCAGCGGAGCGCGCACGTAATCCTCGGCCAGCAGCGCGTCGACGTCGTAGTCACCGGTCACCTGGTTGTACGAACGGTCCTTGCCCGCCCGCCGGTTACGCGCGGCGACCTCGGCCATCTGCCGCTCGGTGATGGTGCCCGCGTCGAGCAGCGCCCGAGCCTGCAGGGCCGCGAAGCTGACCGCGTCAGCCCCCAGCGGCGCCAGGTAGTACGGGTCCATCTCCATCGAGTAGATCAGCGCCGGATCGGCTGTGGAGGAGCGGCCGGAGCCCATCGCCAGCGCGATGTCGATGTCGTCCATCTGCAGCCGCAGGTACGCCTCGTACAGCGCCCACGCACCGTCCATCTCGACGTGGCTGTCGCGCTTGGGCGGCCACGCCCCGATGGCGTCGATGTTCTGCACGAACGAGAACGCCTGACCGGCGACGTAGTCGCAGCTTCCCGCGCAGGTGAAGTCGAGGTCGGCGCGGGTGATCCCGGCGTCGTTGACCGCTCCCGTGACGACCTCGACGAGCAACTGCGCTTCGGTCTTGTCGGTGTTGCGGACCATCGGCGAGATGCTCCAGCCGATGATCGCGATGTCATCCATGTCTTTCAAAGCATCCCGCCTAGAGCAGTTTGTTGACGAGTTCGGGGTTTTCGACATCGGGCTCGCCGGTGGGGGCGAAGCCGAGCAGGCCGCCTTCTGCCCGCGGGTTGTCCCTGCCGGCGCCGGTGGTGTCCCAGACCGCCTTCATGCGCATCCCGATGCGCAGCTCCTCGTTGGGGATCTCGAGCAGCGTCTGGTAGCCCAGCACGACGTCGGTGTCGTCGAGCCACACGTGAATGCGGGCGAAAGGCTCGGTCGCCGTCTGCCCCGGGTACTGGGTCGGGGTGATGATCGTGTAGTTGGTCAGCACCCCGGTGTGCGGCAGGTCGACCTCGTGCTCGGAGGTGAGCTCGATGGAGTCGATCGGGCAAAAGCCCCGGCCGCCGGTATAGGTCCGGCTGCAGATCGGGCAGCGCAAGCCGAGAAATCGGCCCTGCGAGCCAGCCTCCTCCGCGCGCCGAACGTTCGCCGTGATCGGAAGCCGGTAGGCGATGGACGCGTCGTACTCCATCATCGTGACCGGCTCCTCGGGAGCCGCCCCGTCGTTGGTCTGCGCGATCTCGCCCGGGACGAACGCGTCGATGTCGGTGATGTGGCCGATGCGCTCGGTCTTCCAGCGCGGCGCGACCCGCATACCCGTCGACATCGCCTCGATGGAGCCGGCATCGACGGCATGCATCAGCGCGGTGTCGGCCCCGTCGAGCTTGATGAGGGCGAACGCGAAAGGCTGAGCCAGCGGATGCTGGGAGGTCGGCTGGGCGACCCAGGACCACGACTCGACCGTCCCGGCCGGACCGACGTCGACGAAGTCGTGGGCGAGCTCCGCGGCCGTCTCCGGATCCCACTCCAGCGGCGGCACGATCACGCGATCGCCGCTGCGGATACCGATAATTCGCTGCTCGGCGAGCCCGGTCAGGAAAGCACCGAGCACCGGACCGAGCGACCGCCGGTACGGGAACTTGACGGTCATCTCTGTTACTTGAACCAAAGCTGGCTCCCTAGGGCGGGATGGGTTGCCTTGGCAACGTACAACTCGCGTCCGGGTGATCCGGCGGCAGCCTCCCGGCAGTCTCACCCCTGGGCCCATGGCACCATCAGGCGGTGATCGCTCCCCTGTCCGGTTTTCGCATCGTTGATCTGACCGTCGACCGCGGCGAGCTCTGCGCGCGGCTGCTCGGTGACCTCGGCGCCGACGTCATCAAGGTCGAGCCGCCCGAGGGGTCCAGCGCCCGCGGCATTGCACCGCTGCACGGTGGCCCCGGCGGCACCAGCCTGTTCTTCGCGGTACGCAACGCCGGGAAGCGGGGCGTGGCGCTAGACCTTGGCACGGCCGAGGGGCTGGAGCGCCTGCACGAGCTGCTGGCCCACAGCGATGCCGTCATCCAGTCGAGCGAGGCCGGGGCGGGGCTCGACGCCTACGAGCTCGCCGCGCGCCACCCGCACCTCGTCGTCACGTCGATCACGTCCTACGGGCTGACCGGCCCCTGGTCGGGCCGGCTGGCCACCGACGGGGTGCTGTCCTCCACCGGAACGATCGCTTTCAAGGCGGGGGTACCGGAGAAGGACCCGCTGTTTCCCCCGGCGTGCTTCGCCGACGACGGCAGCAGCGTCACGTTCGCCTTCGCCACCCTCACCGCGCTCTGGCAGCGCGGCGAGGACGGCGCCGGGCAGGTGCTCGACTGCTCGGTGAACGAGGCCATCGCCAACATGGGCGACTGGTCGATGTCGAACAACTACATCCGCCGGGTCGCGGGAGACAACTCGCCGGAGATCCGCACCGGCGCTGGGCCGGTATGGCCGTCGCTGCGCTGCGCCGACGGCTACGTCCGCGTGGTGATCCTCGCGCCGCGCCAGTGGCGTGCCATGCGGGCCTGGCTCGGCGAGCCGGAGTACCTGCAGGACCCCGCCCTCGACACGCTTCCCGGCCGGCTCGGTATCCAGTCCGTCGTCATCAACCCGCTCATCGAGGAACTCTTCGCCGGCCGGACGATGGATGACATCGCCACCGAAGCCCAGCAGCGCGGCATCGTGTGCACCCCGCTCGCCACGGCGGCGGACGTGCTTCGCAACGAGCACTTCAACGTGCGGGGCTCGCTCGTGGACGTCGACTTGGGCGGCGGCCTGCGTGGCCCCATCCCGTCGGGGTTCTTCGAGGTCGACGGCCACCGCGCCGGCCCGGTCATCGGACCGCCTGCTATCGGCCAGCACACCGCCCAGGTCTTCGCAGACCTCGGCGAGCGTCGGACCGCGACCGGTAGCGCAGCAGTGGGCGCCCCGCTCGCCGGGCTGCGCGTGGCCGACTTCGGAATCGGCGGCGTCGGTGTCGAGGTGGGACGCATGCTCGCGGAGTACGGCGCCGAGGTGCTGAAGGTCGAGAGCCGCACCTACCCCGACTTCATCCGGCTCGCGACGGGCGGTGAGATGTCGCCCTCGTTCGCCTCGTCCAGCCGCTCGAAGCTCGGGTTCGGCGCGAACGCCAAGCACCCCGACGGCAACCGCGTCCTCAAGCAGCTGATCGCCAAGTGCGACGCGCTGATCGAGAACAACTCCACCGGCGTCATGGACCAGCTCGGGCTCGGCTACGAGACCCTGAGCGAGCTGAACCCGGGCCTGGTCATGCTGTCCAGCCAGCTGATGGGATCGCGCGGGCCATGGGCCGACTTCCGCGGCTACGGGCCGAGCACCCGCGCCGCCGGTGGCATCGAAATGCTCTGGAACTACGACGATCAGGACGAGCCCGCCGGCGGGATGTCGATCTTCCCGGACCACCTGTGCGGGCGGCTCGGAGCGCTCGGCATCGTGGCCGGCTTGCTCGGGCGGCGCCGCGATGGCGGCACGGGCGCGCATGTCGAGCTCGCCCAGGTCGAAGCGACCCTCGGCATCGTCGGCGACCTGCTGACCAAGGAGGCGCTGGAGCCCGGGACGGTGCGTGCCACCGGCAACCGCCGCGAGCGCGGCACCCCGTGGGGCCTGTTCCGGTGCCAGGGCGAGGAGCAGTGGGTCGCGATCACGTGCCGCGACGACGCCGACTGGGCGGCTCTGGTCGAGGTGATGGGATCGCCGGAATGGGCGGTAGATCCTGAACTTTCGACGGCTGAGGGGCGAGCCCGCCGGGTAAACGACGTCGAGCAGGGCGTGCGCGCGTGGACGGCGGCACACACCCGCGAGGACGTCGCCGGCACGCTGCAAAAGGCGGGTGTTCCGGCCGGCGAGATGCTCACCGCGCTGGAGTCCATCACCAACGAGCATTACCTCGCCCGCGGCTTCCTGGTCGAGATCGACCAGCCGGGCGTCGTCGGCGAGCGGATGGCGATGGACGGGCCAGGCTTTTACGGCTCGCGGATGGCACCGGTGCGCATCACCGCCGCTCCCTGGGTCGGCGAGCACACCCGCGAGGTCTGCCGCAACCTGCTGGGCATGGACGAGGCGGAAATCGAGCGGCTGGTGGCGGAATCGGCGCTCGAGGTCACCGATGTGAGCCAATCGCCGGGAGCCACTTCGTGAAACCGACGCTCGTGGCCGGCCTTGCCGGGCAGCTGAGCTTCGAGGTGACCGCCGACCGCACGACCGACCATGCCGTCCACGCCGTGCTCGCCACCCCCTCGATGATCGGGCTCATTGAGTGGGCGTGCTTCGGGGTGACCGCCGAGCACGTGGACCCGGGCGAGACGACCGTCGGCACGCACGTGTGCGTCAGCCACGAGGCGGCGGTGATGCAGGGCGAGAGCATCGACATCAGCACCGAACTGCTGACCGTCGAGGGCCGCAAGCTGACGTTCGGGGTCGAGGTCACCGGGCCGCGCGGCCGGGTCAGCGAGGGTACCCACCAGCGCGCCGTGATACGGCTGCCCTCCTAGCCGGCGACACACTCACGCAGGAAGGCGTAGAGGCGCTCGCGAGCCAGCTTCCCGAGAACGGTCGGCGCCGCCTCGATGCCGTGCGGGCCCTGCGGGTAGACCGCCAGCTCGACGGGTGAACCCGCGGCCTGCAGCCGGGCCGCGACGAACGTGGAGTCGTCCAGCAGCCAGTCCGACGTGCCCACCGTGAGCAGCGAGGGCGGGAGGTCGTGCAGCGGTGCCCACAGCGGGGAGATCGCCGGATCACGGGCCTCCTCGACGCTGCGCCCGGGCAGGTAATGCTGGCGGTTGACGCTGTCGCCCGTCGCGTACGGGACCTTGCCGACCAGCTGCGTGGCGCTCGGCGTGCCGCCCCAGTCGTAGATGCCGTAGCACAGGTCCACGCCCGCAAAAGGCGGGCGGGCACCCAAGCGGTCGCGCACGCGCACCATCGTCAGCAGCGCCAGATAGGCGCCTGCCGACTCGCCGCCGACGAGCAGCCGGTCGGTGCCGAACTGCGCCGGCGCGTTCTCGATCAGCCACAGCGCGGCGGCCTCCGCGTCGTCCGGCCCGGCCGGGAAAGGATGCTCGGGCGCGAGGCGGTAGTCGACGCTCACGACCGCGACGTTGCAGGCCTCCGCGATCTGCCAGTTGCGGACGTCCATGCTGAGCGCGGAGCCCATCGTCATGCCGCCGCCGTGGTAGTGCAGGTAGACCCCGTTCACCACCTCGGGCGTCATCACTCTGATGGGGATCGGTGCGCAGCCACGGGCCGGGCCGGGGATCTCACGCGCCTCGGGGAAGTCGAACGTCTGGAAGCCGAACAGCCCGCCCGGCTTCATCGCGTCACGAATCCAGGCGAGGCCCTCGGGGGTGCTCGTATCGATCGAGCCCATCGCGGCGGTGGCTTCCATGACCGATGAGTTGAACGTCCGCTGCTCGTCCACATGCTCCAGGAGCGCAGGATCGAAAAGGCTCATGCGAGTCACCCAACCACTGGCCGGCTCCCCTGGCGAGAGGATCCATGCTCGGCTGAGTACGTTCTCTGGCATGCAATGGACGATCGGCGACGTGCGGGTCACGAAAGTGGTCGAGCACGAACTCCCCATCCCGCTGAACGGTCTGCTCACCGACGTGCCCGACGAGGCCGTCGCCCGGCACGGCTGGCTGAAGCCGGACTTCCTCGACGCCGACGGGCTGGCCCGGCTGTCGATCCACGGCCTGGTCATCGACACCGGCGAGCGGCGCATCCTGGTCGACACCTGCGTGGGCAACCTGCGTGAGGGTCTGGTCATGCCGCCCGTCGAGAGCACCTTCATCGAGTCGCTGGCCGCCGCCGGCTACGCGACCCGGGACATCGACACAGTGGTGTGCACGCACCTGCACTTCGACCACGTCGGCTGGAACACCCGGCTGGTTGAGGGCAAGTGGGTGGTGACGTTCACCAACGCCCGCTACCTCATCGGCCGCGTCGAGTGGGAGCACTGGTCGGTCACCGACGGCGATTACAACAACATCGGCGACACCGTGCGCCCGGTCGTCGAGTCGGGTGCCGCTGACCTGGTCGAGGTCGACCACCAGATCTGCCCGCAGGTACGGCTCGTTCCCACCCCGGGACACACGCCTGGCCACGTCTCCGTGGTCATCGAAAGCGGCGGCCAGCGCGCCGTCATCACCGGCGACATGGCCCATCACCCGATCCAGTTCGCCGAACCCGACATCGCTGCGCCGGCCGACAGCGACTCACCGACGGCCGCCAGGACGCGCCGCAGCTTCCTCGCCGAGCGCGCGCAGGACAGCGCGCTCGTCATCGGCACGCACTTCGGCGGGCCGACGGCCGGGCGGATCGTGCCCGACGCCGACACCTGGCGGCTGGTCGCCGAGCCGGGTCGATAGCAGCCGCGCTTGGCCGGGCGATCGCCAATAACTTCGAGTTACGCACGGTTTCGGTGCCCACATGCGTACGTTTCTCTAAATATTTGGCGTCAGGGCAGCGGCCCGGCCTCACTTCGGCTGAAGCCGGGCGCCTCCATCGATCCGGATCGTCTCCGCATTCATGTAGCTGTTGGTGAGCAACTCCAGCGCGAGTGAGGCGAACTCGGCGGCGGTACCCAGCCGGTCGGGGAAGAGCACGTCACGCTTCAGCTTGTCCTTGAACGCCTCTGACGCCTCACCGGTGCCGTAGATCGGGGTGTCGATCAGACCCGGCGCGATGCAGTTGACCCGCACGCCGATGACCGACAGATCACGGGCTACCGGGACGGTCAGGCCGACGACCCCGCCCTTGGACGCCGAGTAGGCCGCCTGCCCGATCTGGCCCTCGAAGGCCGCCAGTGACGCGGTGTTCAGGATCGACCCGCGCTCCCCGTCCGCCTGCGGCTCGTTGGCCGCCATCGCGGTAGCGGCCAGCCGGATGCAGTTGAAGGTGCCGATGAGGTTAATCCCGATCACCTTGGTGAACACATCGAGATCGAACGCCGTCTCATACGTCGGCTGCCGCCCGACGGTGCGCATCGCGCTGCCGATACCGGCGCAGTTCACCAGCACCCGCAGGGCACCGAACTCCTTCGCCTCCTCCACCGCAGCGATCACGGTGTCGGTGTCGGTGACGTCGGTGTGGGCGTACACGCCGCCGAGCTCCTCCGCGAGCGCCACCCCGCGCTCGTCCTGAAGGTCGGCGATCACCACCTTGGCGCCCCGGCGAGCCAGCAGCCTGGCCGTCGCCTCCCCGAGCCCTGAAGCCCCGCCGGTGACGATTGCGGATGCCCCAACGATGTCCACTCAGATCCCCTTCACGTCGATAGGGACCCGACGCTACCCGCCGCTGGAGAGTGCCTTCTTCGCCTCGAACCAGCCGGTCATCATCGCAGCGAAGTGCTTGGGGTCGTAAATGTCCTCTTCATAGGACCACAGGTTGTCGCCGGCGTACTTCAGCAGCGTGAAGTTGTACGCCTGGTGGAT
Source organism: uncultured Actinomycetota bacterium (assembly GCA_963765845.1). GTDB lineage: Bacteria > Actinomycetota > Actinomycetes > Frankiales > Frankiaceae > DATAZK01. The sequence continues at coordinate 6,807 of CAVXYJ010000005.1, read as the reverse complement.
GCTGCCGTCGCCGGGGTCGGCCATGCGGTTCCAGACCTGGCAGGTGATCCACCCCCGGTCCTCGTCGATCATGTACCACTCGATGGGAAAGTGGATCATCTGATCCACCGGCGGGGTGGTCATCGTCTCGCAGATCCACTTGCGGATGGCCTCGCGCCCGCCCATGCGCCCGTAGTTCGACTCGATGTACGTGGCGTCCTCGGTGAAGAGGTCCGCCCACGGGTTCCAGTCCCCCGAACTACCCGCCTTCAAGGCCACCGCCTGAAAATTGGCGAAAGCGTTCTCGAGCTCATCCCGCGTCCAACGTCCCATGGTTCTCCTCTGGCTGATGACCCGGCCGACCCCGCGATCCGGGGCGCTGCCGACCGAGGCAAGGTATCCCCCGCCCCCTGCGCCTCCCGCGCCGGGTCGCCGCGGCCGTCGCTGGGTTGACGAGTGGCGGCAGAGGAGTCACTTGGCCTATTGGCAACGCGGGCGGCAGATCCGGCCCGCCAAAGACCGGATTGCTAGCGCGCAGCGGCCATCTGTCAGAGTCGGACCGGGACTTGAGGGAGGTGCCGGTGGCCGGCAGGAAGATCGAATACGCGGGTTCGGTGCACGACGAGCGGGAGATCGAGGCCGTCGTCGAGGTGCTGCGCGGCGGGCCGACCGCGCTGCGCATCGGGCGCAACGTGAGGGCGATGGAGCGCCGGGTCGCCGAACTGTTCGGCAAGCGCCGCGGCGTCATGTGCAACTCCGGAAGCTCGGCGCTCTACCTCGCCATCGAAGTACTCGATCTGGAGCCGGGCGACGAGATCGTCACGGCTGCCGTCACGTTCTCCACCGACATCGCCCCGATGATGCGCAAGGGCATCGTGCCGGCGTTCGTCGACGTCACGCGCGACACGTTCCAGATCGACGTCGACGCGATCGAGGAGATGATCGGCCCGCGCACCAAGGCGATCCTGGCTCCGAACCTCATCGGCAACGCCCCCGACTGGGACCGCATCCGTGAGATCGCCGACCGCCGCGGGCTTCGGGTCATCGAGGATTCCTGTGACGCGCTCGGGCTGACCCTGCGCGGCACCCCCACCGGCACCCGGGCCGACATCAGCCTCACCAGCTTCGCGCTCTCGCACATCATCACCGCGGCCGGTACCGGCGGCATGGTCTGCTTCGACGACAACGACCTCGCCGATCGAGCCCTGCTCTTTCGGCGGTGGGGACGCCGCTCCGAGGTTCAGCTCTTCGGCTCCAAGAAGGGCGTCGAGCGACGCTTCTTCAGCACCATCGACGGCGACATCGAGTACGACAACCTCTTCATCTTCGACGAGCTCGGCTGGAATTTCGAGCCCTCGGAGCTGTCGGCCGCGTTCGGCCTGGTCCAGCTCGACAAGCTGGGTGAGAACCTCAAGCGGCGCCAGCGCAACTTCGAGCGAACCAGCTCCCACTTCGCGCGGTGGCCGCAGCACTTCACCCTGCCGAAGCTCACCGACGGCATCGAGACCGGCTGGCACATGTTTCCCACGATCATCAAGCCCGAGGGCGGCATCCGGCGCGCCGAGTTCCAGCAATGGATGGAGAGCCGCGGCATCGACACCCGGATGGTCTGGACCGGTAACGCTGCCCGCCAGCCCGCCTTCCGCGGGCATCCCTACCGCCAGCCCGGCGGCGGCCTGCCGAACGCCGACCGCGTCATGGAGTACGGGATCATCCTGCCGAACAATCATTCCCTCGACGATGCCGACTGCGACTACATCGGCGAGACCGCCCGCGAATTCCTGATCGAGAAAGGGCTCAGCCGATGACTGCCGCACCGGTCGCCGGAGAGATCGCCGGGCAGATCGCCCTCGTCACCGGGAGCGCGAGCGGGATCGGCCGGGGCATCGCCCACGAGCTCGCCCGCCGCGGCGCCGATCTGGTGCTCGCCGACATCCACGAGGCCCGCCTCGCCGAAGCGGTCGGCGAGGTGAAGGCGCTCGGGCGCGAGGCGCTGGGCGTGGTCTGCGACGTCTCCCGTGACGCCGACATGGAACGCCTGCGCGAGCAGGCCTTCGAGCGGTTCGGACGCGTCGACATCCTCTGCAACAACGCGGGGGTCGCGGTCCTGGGTCCGCCCGAGCGCGTCGCCATGGCCGACTGGGAATGGATCCTGCAGATCAACGTGCTCGGGCTGGTCCGCGGCGTGCGGGCGTTCGTCCCCGCCATGCTCGAGCGCGGCACCGGCTACGTCGTCAACACTGCGTCCATCGCGGGCACCTGGGCCTACACCTGGGACGCCGCCCCGTACGTCACGTCGAAGTTCGCCGCGTACGGCTACTCCGAGTCGCTCGCGCGCACCTTGCGCCCCCAGGGCATCGGGGTGTCAGTGCTCTGCCCCGGACTCATCACGACCAACCTCGTCGAGTCGGTACGCGTGTCGGGCATCCCGGACGACCGGCGCGCCGAATGGTCCTACCTGCCGCCGGAAATGCTGGACCCCAAGGACCCCGAGGACGTCGGCGTCATGGTGTGCGACGCCATCGCGGCCGGCCGGTTCGCCATCTTCACCCACGACATCGACGAGAAGCGATTCCGTGAATGGCGCACGGATATCGACACGTCGCTCGCCGAGGTCATCGCGAGCTCGCCGGTGCCGCCGCGGATCGTGGGCTGAGCCGAACGGGGAGCTCGTCGTAGCCGCGTAGCACCCGGGTTCCGCGCCGGGTCGGACTGCCGGCGAGCGTGAGATCAGGGAAGCGCTCGAAAAGCGTCCGTAGCCCGATCTCACCTTCCAGCCGGGCCAGCGCGGCACCGAGGCAGAAGTGCGCGCCGGCGGAGAAGGCGAGATGATCACGCGCGTTGCTGCGCCCGACGTCGAACCGGTGCGGATCCTCGAACACGGCCGGATCGCGGTTGGCCCCACCGAGCAGCGCGACGACCAGCTGACCGGTCTGCAGTGCCGATCCCGCGAGCCGGGTGGGCGCCATCGCCACCCGCGCGGTGCGCTGCACCGGGGAGTCATAGCGCAGCACCTCCTCGACGGCGTTGGGCCACAGTGACGGCTCCGCCTGCAGCCGCTGGAGCTGCTCAGGGTGGCCCACCAACTGCACCGTGCCGTTGCCGATCAGGTTGACGGTCGTCTCGAAGCCGGCGCCGAGCAGCAGCATCGCCGTGGCGGCGAGCTCGTCTTCCGACAGGCGCCCCTCGGTGTCCTTCACCAAAACCAGCTGGCTCAGCAGATCGTCGCCGGGGTTCTTGCGGAGCTGCTCGAAATGGCCAAGCATCCAGCTGCGCATCGCGGTCAGGTCGCGCTCGGAGCGCCGGAACTCGTGGTAGCTGATGCCGATGTCCAGCGTGACCGCCGCCCCGTTGCCCCACACCAGGAACTGCTCGCGCATGTCCAGCGGGACGCCGAGGATCTCCGCGATGACGGTGACCGGAAGCTGCGCCGCGTAGCCGGCGACGAGGTCTACCCCGTCGGTCCCATCGGTGGCCAGCTCGTCGAGCAGCTCGCCGGCCAGCACCTCGATCCGTGGGCGCAGCGCTTCCATGGCGCGGGCGGTGAACACCCGGCTGACGAGCCGGCGATAACGGGTGTGCACCGGTGGGTCGACCGCCAGCATCGACGGCGGGTCGACGGGCGTGAGCACCGCGCCCCGCGATGACGCCTTCATGAGCATCAGCAGCGGCCTGGGCAGCGAATCCGGGCGCAGGCCCACGCCGAACGCGTCGCTGCGCAGCAGGTTGGCGCAGACGCCGTGGCTCGCGGTAACCAACCCGAACGGGCCCCGGCTGAGCAGCCCCCGCTCGCGGATCACGTCGTAGGTCTCGAAGGGATCGGCGCGCAGCGACGGATCGGTCATGAGCCGTGCGTCCAAGCTCCCCCGGCGGGCCTCGCGGCGCAGCAGGGCGCCGGCCAGACCGTGCCGGGCGAACCAGCGGACCCGCGAGAGGGCGCTCATGGCCCCCAGTCTGCCAAGTGGAGCCGGTGGCCTACATTCCCGTGACATGACCGCCGTAGGAATGTGCCCCGCGACGCTGATGGCCGACTGCATGAGTCCCACCGGGGACGACGTGCGAGCTGCCGTGGACGCGTCCCTGCTCGCCGGCGCCTCGGCGGCGTCCGCCTGGACCTTGCATTTCGACGCCCTCGGCGGGCTGGAGGCCGCTGCCCGCTGGCTGAACGCCTCCGGCCTGCGCACCGAAGTCGTGGAGGCCGCCTCGAGCTGGGCCAATGGCGACCCGGCGGCGGCGGACACCGAAGGCCGGCAGATCGCCGACGCCGCGGCGGCCGTGGGCGCCTCCATCGTGATGGCCATCTGCCTCGAGCCGACGCTCGACGATCTCGACCGCGCGCGCGACAACCTGGCCGTGGTCGTCGCGCGGGCGCGCGAGGCCGGCGCGCGTACCTGCGTCGAGTTCCTGCCCTGGACGGGCATCCCCGATCTCGCCACGGCCTGGTCGCTCGTCGAGCCGCTCGGCCCCGACGCCGGGATCCTGCTCGACGCGTGGCACTGGCAGCGCCAGCCGGGCGGCCCGAACCTGCCGCTGCTGTCGAGCATTCCGGGCGATCGGATCGGATATGTCCAGCTGTGCGACGCTGCCCCGGGCACCTCGACCGACATGATCGAGGCCATGACCGGACGCCTGCTCCCGGGTGACGGCGTCGTCGACTTCGCGCCCCTGGTCGGGATGCTGAACACGATCGGCGCGCATCCGTTCGTCGCCACGGAGGTGTTCAACGCGGGCCTGCTGGCCGAACTCGGGACCGCCGAGTTCGCCCGGGGATCCATCGCCAGCGCGAAGCGCGTGCTCGCTGCCGCTGCGTCCGCGTGAGCGCGCCCGGCCCAGCCGGTCCGCTGCCGAGCGAGAACGGCTGACCAGATTGGTCACGAGATAGCTGACGAGGCAGCTGACACGGCATGACAGCAGACCCGATGTGAGGTAGGCATGCAGAGGTAACGTCCTCGGCCGTATGAGGGCGGGTGCGCCCGGCGTGGGCGTCACCGGAGTCTGACGCAGGAGTACAGGAGTAACCGTGCAGGTTTACGACAAACTGTTCATCGGCGGAGAGCTCGTCGCCCCTCTCGGCAACGGGACCATCGACGTCATCAACGCGTCGACCGAGGAGATCGCCGGCCGCGCCCCCGAGGCGACGACGGGTGACATCGACCGTGCCGTCGCCGCGGCTCGCCAGGCCTTCGATTCCGGCCCCTGGGGCAGGACCTCGCCGCTCGAGCGGGCCGAGATGCTCCAGCAGCTCTCGAAGGGCATCCAGGCGCGCTACCAGGAGTTCGCGGAGGTCATCTCCATCGAGACCGGCTGCCCGGTGTCGAGCTCGGTGATGATGCAGGTCTTCGCATCCACGATGGTGATGGACTACTACGGCGGCATGGGCGCCGATTTCCCGTTCGAGGAGCAGCGCCAGGGCGTCATGGGCCCGGTGCTTGTACGCCGCGAGCCGGTCGGGGTCGTCGGCGCCATCGTCCCGTGGAACGTCCCGCTGTTCGTCACGGCGCTCAAGCTGGCGCCGGCGCTGATCGCGGGCTGCACCGTGGTGCTCAAGCCCTCCCCGGAGACGGCGCTGGACTCCTACCTGCTCGCCGAGGTCGCCACCGAGATCGGGCTTCCCGCCGGCGTGCTGAACATCGTGACCGCCGGCCGCGAGACCAGCCAGCACCTGGTCACCCACCCGGGCGTCGACAAGATCTCGTTCACCGGATCGGGTGCAGCAGGACGCCACATCGCGGCGCTCTGCGCGCAGGACCTGCGCCGGGTCACCCTCGAGCTGGGTGGCAAGTCCGCGGCCGTGGTGATGGAAGATGCCGACCTCGAGCCGAGCCTCGGGCACATCGTCGCCAACGGGCTGATGAACAACGGCCAGGCCTGCATCGCCCAGACCCGGATCCTCGCTCCGCGCTCCCGCTACGCCGAGGTCGTCGACGCGCTCGCCGCCAAGGTCGGTGCGCTGAAGGTGGGCAGCGCCCTTGACGCCACCACCGAGATCGGCCCGCTGGTGGCCAACCGCCAGCGCGAGCGGGTCCTCGGCTACATCGATAAGGGCAAGGCTCAGGGCGCCCGCGTCGTCACCGGCGGCGGACGCCCGTCCGACCAGGACCGCGGCTGGTTCGTCTCGCCGACGGTGTTCGCCGACGTCGACAACCACATGACCATCGCCGAGGAGGAGATCTTCGGCCCGGTGCTGTCGGTCATCTCCTACGACGGTCCCGACGACGCCGTACGGATCGCCAACGACACCACCTACGGCCTGTCCGGTGCTGTCTACGGCGAGGATGTGGGCCTGGCGACCGACGTCGCCCGCCGGCTGCGCACCGGAACGGTCGCAGTGAACAACATGTCGCCGATGGACTTCGCGGCACCGTTCGGCGGGTTCAAGCAGTCCGGGATCGGACGCGAGCTCGGCCCGGAGGGTCTGCAGGCCTACCTCGAGTACAAGACGATCACCTTGCCGAACTCGGGTCCCGCCGTCGGGGCCTGACCCCCGCGGCAATCCACCGGCCGGTGGCACGTAGCGGCCGGTGACCCGGGTGGCCAGTCGGCGGCCCGGGTCACCGGCCGTTTGCGCGAGGCGATAGGTTGCGCGGCCATGCTCCTGAGCACCTCGACCAGCGCCGGCGTCGTGACCGTCACCATCGACCACCCGCCGAGCAATCTGGTGGACGGGCCGTTCATCCAGGCGCTGCTCGACGTGCTGGCGCGCTCGGAGGCTGACCCTGACGTGCGGGTGCTGCTCTTCCGCAGCGCCGACCCGGACTTCTTCCTGATGCACGGCGACGTCGAGCAGATCCTCGCGATCCCCACCGGCCACTATGCGCCGGCGACCGA
>CAVXYJ010000004.1:0-9592 GCA_963765845.1 uncultured Actinomycetota bacterium | reverse complement strand
TTCGAGGAGCGGCTCGAGCACGCCGCCCTGCACGACGACCTGACCGGCCTGCCGAACCGCGGGCTCATCAACCGCCGGCTGGGTGAGGCCCTGGAGCAGAAGGCCGGCGGCATCGGGGGCGCACACCGGCGCGAGATCGTCGTCCTGTTCTGCGATCTCGACGGTTTCAAGCGGGTCAACGATGCCCACGGCCATCAGATCGGCGACGCGTTGCTGCGGGTCAGCGCCAGCCGGCTGGTCAGTGCTGCGCGAGCCGGAGACACCGTCGGGCGGATGGGCGGCGACGAGTTCGTCGTCATCCTCGCGGTCACCGGCGACGAGGATCCGGCGGCGGTCGGGCGCGAGGTCGCCGAGCGCATCATCCGCGCCGTCGCCGAGCCGCTCGTGCTCGGTGCGGTGGAACACGCGATCACCGCGAGCGTGGGGATCTGTGTCGCGCAGCCCGGCACGACCCCGCACGACCTGCTGCGCGACGCTGACACGGCGATGTATCACGCGAAACTCAACGGCAAGGCCGGGCACGCCGTCTTCGTCCCGACCCTGCGCGAGGACGCCCGTTCCCGCGACGAGCTGGTGCGCAACGTCCGCCAGTCGCTGGCGGACAACACCCTCGACCTGCACTACCAGCCGATAGTGGATCCCCGGACGGGCCGCGTGACGGCAGTGGAAGCGTTGGTACGTATCCCCGGCCCGGACGGCCGGCTGCTCAACACGGCAGCGGCCATCGCCGCTGCCGAGCAGACGGGCCTCATCGGCGCTATCGGGGAGCGGGTGCTGCGCCGTTCCTGCGAGCAGGCGGTGCGGTGGCGCCAGCGCCGCGAGCACGCTGAGCTGGCAGTCGCGGTCAACCTCAGCGCTTCGGAGATCGCCCGGCCCGGCCTCTACGACCGGGTCACCGCCATCGTGGGCAGCACCGGTCTGGAGGCTCGGGCGCTGACGCTGGAAGTCACCGAATCGGTGCTGCTGGACGCTGGGCCCAGCACCGTGCACGATCTGCGGCGCCTGCACGAGGATGGCATCGGGATCGCGATCGACGACTTCGGCACCGGCTACGCGGGCCTGCGCTACCTCGCGACGCTGCCGGTGACGGCCATCAAGGTCGACCGCTCGTTCACCTCCGGCCTGCCGGACGACGCCGTGAGTGCCACGATCGTGCGGGTCACGGTCGGTCTCGCTGCCGAGCTGGGGCTGGCCTGCGTTGTCGAGGGAGTCGAGACCGCGCGGCAGCTCGCGGCGCTTCCGGAAGCGGAAGGGCTTCTCGTGCAGGGCTACTACTTCGCCCGTCCCCAACCGGCCAGCGCCCCCCTGCCGGCGTTCCTCTCGCCGCCGGCCGAGTCGCCGGCGTCAGGGCACTAGCCCGCGCTGGACCACGCAGCGCGCTGCACCGCTACGTGGTGCTGTTCAGCAAACGGTGATCTGCCTCCGTTACGCCGTCCGAGCTAGCGCGATACCGGCTCGCGTAACGCCGCCGGAAATGCTCCGCCACGCTCCGTCGCTGCTGTTCGCGACGGCGTACCAGCACGAGGCCGGCCAGGGTCAGCAGGACGCCGCCGATGAGCATGGTGAGTGCCCCCCGGTCGATGTCGGCCACCGAATGCGCGGGGCTCAGCCAGCGGCCCTGCGCGACCATGAGGGCTGCGATGGCGGCGCACACCGGAATTCCGAGGGAGACGATCGCCAGCTTCAGCGAATAACGGGGACGCCAGGGCGAGGGGTCCGCTCCGAGTACGGGGACCCAGAACATCAGCCCGCAGGCCAGGAAGTACACGTGCACGAATTCGTGAAATCCGCCGTTGCGCTCTGAAAAACGGTAAAGCGGGGTGAGCAGCAGTAGCGCCATCGACCCGAAATAGTCCAGGGGCAGGAGCACCGCGCCGCGGCGTCCCCGGACCAGGCGCAGGCTCGGATCGTGCAGCAGGTCGGCGACGAAGCGGCGCAGGCCGGGCGACCCGGCAGCAAGCACGAGGCGTACCGGGGCGCCCAACGCCAGCAGCGGCGCGGCCAGCATCATGAGCACCAGGTGCTGGACCATGTGCACCCACAGCAGGTCGTCGTCGTAGCCGGCGAAACCGGACTGCAATACCGCGGCAAGCGCGAACAGGCCGAGCAGGAAGCTCGACGTCCGGGCGACCGGCCACCGGCGGCCGCGGCCCGTCACCCGCCAGACCCCGTAGCAGTAGGCGGCGGCGGTGACGACTTCGAGCACGAGGCCCGCGAGTGCAACGCCGTCCGTTTGCCAGGAGGTGGCCACCCGGCCCCAATCGACGCTCATGCTCGCCAGGGCGCCCGGCTCGTCACGGCATCAGCGCACCCGGGCCGAGCGCAGCGGCACCCGCTCCGGCGCGATCGCGTGGGCCATCCGCCGCAGCACCATCATCGCTAGCACGCAGCAAGCCACGACCACCCCCGGTTCACGCTGGGATCCTGGGCCCGCTGGGGGCCCGTGTCCAGCGGCCTAAGCAAACCCTTAGGTGACGTTGACAGGCCTGCGGTGAACGGGCGGATACTGCGGCGCCGGGTTACCGAGCGGGTGCTCGTGCCCGGAACCTTGCCCGAAGTGCTGACGTCTCACCGTCGAGAGGTTGGGGTCGCGATGCAGGTACCCGCGCCATTCGAGTACGAGCGTGCGAGCAGCGTGGGGGAGGCCATCGGGCTGCTGGAACGTCTCGGCGGCACCGCCCGACTCGTCGCCGGCGGGCACAGCCTGCTGCCCATGATGAAGCTGCGGCTGGCCAACCTCGAGTACCTCATCGACATCAATGATCTGCACGACGAGCTGGGCTACGTCCAGGTGGAGCCGGATCAGATCCGGGTCGGGGCGATGACCCGGCATCGGGAGCTGCTCGAGTCCGAGGCGCTCGGCGCGGCGTTTCCGATCTTCCGCGATGCCGAGCGCGTGATTGCCGATCCGGTGGTGCGCAATCGCGGCACCATCGGGGGTTCGCTCTGCCAGGCCGACCCGTCCGAGGACCTGTCGGCGGTCTGCACCACCCTGGACGCCTCCTGCGTGATCCGCGGCAGCCGCGGGGAGCGCGTGGTCACGATGGCCGAGTTCTACCGCGGTCCGTACGAGACGGCGGTCGGCGAGGCCGAGATGCTCACCGAGATCCGCCTGCCGATCCGGCCCGGGGGATCGAGCGCGTACGAGAAGGTCGAGCGGCGCGCGGGGGACTGGGCTGTGGTGTCGTGCGGCGCCGCCGTGTGGCTGGAGAACGGGCCTGGTTCCCCCATCGTCGATGCCCGGGTCGGGCTGGCCGCTGTCGGGCCGAATACCACGGGGATCCCGGCGATTTCGGAGCTGCTGCGCGGCAAGGTCGCCTCCGACGAGCTCTTCGAGCAGGCAGGTGCCCTGGCCGCCGAGAACTGCACACCGGCAACCGACATGCGCGGCAGCGCCGAGTACAAGCGCCACCTGGCCAACGAGCTGACCCGTCGCACGCTGCGCCGAGCCGTCGATCGGATCGGCTCCGTTACCACCGGAAAGGACGCCTGATCATGCAGGTTTCCATGACTGTCAACGGCGAACCGGTCACCCGGGAGATCGAGGGACGGCTGCTGCTGGTGCATTTCTTGCGCGATCACCTCGGCCTCACCGGAACCCACTGGGGCTGCGACACCAGCAACTGCGGCACGTGCGTCGTGTGGATGGATCAGGAGCCGGTGAAGTCGTGCACGGTGCTCGCAGCGATGGCCGGCGGGCGCGATGTGCGCACCGTCGAGGGCCTCGAGCAGGGCACCGTACTCGACCCGGTGCAGCAAGGTTTCATGGAATGTCATGGCCTGCAATGCGGCTTCTGCACCCCCGGCATGATGATGACGGCCAGGGCCCTGCTCGACCGCAATCCCGACCCGACCGAGGGCGAGATCCGCGAGGCGATCTCGGGGCAGATCTGCCGCTGCACCGGATACGCGACCATCGTGCGCTCGATCCAATGGGCGGCCGATCATGAGAAAGCCGCGGCCGACGCTCCGGCGACCGTCGGGAGCACCTCATGACCACGGTCGAGGACCGCCCGGAAGCCAGAGAGTTCGTCGACAACGACCAAAAGCCCGTGGGTTACGGGCGGATGCTGCGCAAGGAAGATCCGCGCTTCATCCGTGGCCGGGGCCGGTACTGCGATGACATCCAGCTCAACGGGATGCTGCACCTGGCGATCCTGCGTTCACCTGTGGCGCACGCCAGGATCGTCAGCATCGACACCGCTGCCGCTGCGGCACACCCGAAGGTCAAGGCGGTCGTGACGGGAGCAGCGCTCGCCGAGCAGGGGCTGGCCTGGATGCCGACGCTGTCGAACGACGTGCAGGCCGTGCTGGCCACGGACAAGGTCCGCTTCCAGGGCCAGGAGGTCGCGTTCGTCGTCGCTGAGGATCGCTACTCCGCCCGGGATGCGCTGGAACTGATCGATGTCGAGTACGAGGTGCTCGATCCCGTGATCGATGCACGCAAAGCGCTCGACCCCGGTGCCCCCGTGATCCGTGACGATCTGGAGGGCAAGACCGACAACCACTGCTTCGACTGGCAGACCGGCGATGAGGCGGCAACCGAAGCAGTTTTCGCGTCGGCTGACGTCATCGTCACCGAGGACATCGTGTACCCGCGCGTGCATCCGGCGCCGATGGAGACCTGCGGCTGCGTCGCCGATTACGACCGGGTCGAGGGCAAGCTCACGCTCTGGACCACCAGCCAGGCACCGCACGCGCACCGCACCCTGTACGCACTTGTCGCCGGGCTTCCCGAGCACAAGATCCGGGTCATCTCCCCGGACATCGGCGGCGGGTTCGGCAACAAGGTGCCGATCTACCCGGGCTACGTGTGCTCGGTGGTCGCATCCATCGTCACCGGAAAGCCGGTGAAGTGGATGGAGGACCGTTCGGAAAACCTCATCAGCACCGGATTCGCGCGCGATTACGTCATGCGCGGCGAGATCGCGGCGACCCGCGAAGGCAAGATTCTCGCCATCCGCACCAACGTGCTCGCCGACCACGGTGCCTTCAACGGCACTGCCGCGCCGGTGAAGTACCCGGCAGGTTTCTTCGGTGTCTTCACCGGCAGCTACGACCTGCAGGCCGCGTTCTGCAAGATGACGGCCGTCTACACCAACAAGGCCCCCGGCGGGGTCGCGTATGCCTGCTCGTTCCGCATCACCGAGGCGGTGTATCTCGTCGAGCGCATGGTCGACTGCCTCGCTCACGAGCTCGACATGGACCCTGCGGAACTGCGCCTGGCGAACTTCATCCAGCGCGACCAGTTCCCGTACACCACCAAGACCGGCTGGGTCTACGACTCCGGTGACTACGAGCCGACCATGCGGCTGGCCATGGAGATGGCCGGCTATGACGAGCTGCGCCGCGAGCAGGCTGAGAAGCGGGCTCGCGGAGAGCTGATGGGAATCGGCATCTCGTTCTTCACCGAGGCCGTTGGCGCGGGGCCGCGCAAAGACATGGATATCCTCGGCCTCGGCATGGCCGACGGCTGCGAGCTTCGCGTGCATCCCACCGGCAAGGCGGTCGTACGCCTGTCGGTGCAGAGCCAGGGCCAGGGTCACGAGACGACCTTCGCCCAGATCGTCGCCGAGGAGATCGGCATCCCGCCCAGCGACATCGAGGTCGTTCACGGCGACACCGACCAGACTCCGTTCGGCCTCGGCACGTACGGCAGCCGCTCGACCCCGGTGTCGGGGGCGGCTGCCGCGCTGGTCGCCCGAAAGGTCCGGGACAAGGCGCAGATCATCGCCTCCGGAATGCTCGAGGTATCGGTCGCTGACCTGGAATGGCAGAAGGGTTCGTTCCAGGTCAAGGGCGACCCGTCGAAGTCGGTCACCATCCAGGACATCGCGATGCGCGCGCACGGCGCGGGCGACCTTCCGGAGGGCATCGAGGGCGGGCTGGAAGCCCAGATCTGCTACAACCCGTCAAACCTCACCTACCCCTTCGGGGCCTACATCTGCGTCGTGGACATCGATCCGGGCACGGCCGAGGTCAAGGTGCGGCGCTTCATCGCGGTCGACGACTGCGGCACCCGGATCAACCCGATGATCATCGAGGGCCAGGTGCACGGCGGGCTGACCGACGGCGTCGGCATGGCACTCATGGAGATGATCGCCTTCGACGAGGACGGCAACTGCCTGTCCGGCTCGCTGATGGACTACCTCATCCCGACCGCGCTCGAGGTCCCGGATTGGGAGACCGGCTTCACCGTGACCCCGTCACCGCACCATCCGATCGGCGCCAAGGGGATCGGCGAGTCCGCGACCGTCGGTTCGCCGCCGGCCATCGTCAACGCGGTCGTGGATGCGCTGAAACCCTTCGGGGTTCGCCACGCCGACATGCCGCTGACCCCGTCGCGGGTGTGGGAGGCCATGCAAGGGCGAGCGACCCCGCCGATTTGATGACCGGCGGTTTGATGACCGGTTTGATGAGAGGTGTGATGCAGGACCCATTCGCTGGACCGCCGTCGGGGCGCCCGGCCGGGCATCGGATGTCGGCTCGGGCGGCGGAGCTGATTGCCCAGCGGGTCCCGTTCGTGCATGCCACCGTCGTGCGCGCGGAGGCTCCGACGTCAGCGCGACCCGGCGACGATGCCCTCGTGCTGGGCGATGGGTCCATCGAAGGGTTCGTCGGCGGCCAGTGCGCGCAGGAGTCGGTACGCACGGCGGCGCTTGCCGCGCTGGCCGATGGCGAACCCGTGCTGCTACGCGTCCTGCCCGATGACCGCGAGCATTTCCCGGACTCGCCCGGGGCTCAGCTCGCTGTCAACCCTTGCCTGTCGGGAGGTGCGCTGGAGATCTTCCTGGAGCCGCAATTGCCTCAGCCGCTGGTGGAAATCGTCGGTGACACCCCCATCGCCCACGCCGTCGAATCCGTGGCGCAGGTGCTGGGTTTTGCCGTCGGACGCGGGATGCCGGCACGTCCACCCGGCGACGCCGTCGCCGTCATCGTGATGACCCACGGCACCGACGAGCCGCACTCGATACGCGCGGCTCTGGATGCCGGCGTCGGTTACATCGGCCTGGTGGCCAGCCGTACCCGCGGGGACGCGGTGCTCTCGACCATGGACCTCACCCCCGATGAGCGCGCCAGGGTGCAGACCCCGGCGGGTATCTGGATCGGAGCCCGCACCGCCGAGGAGATCGGGCTTTCGATCATGGCAGCCGTCGTCAAGGCAGTACGGCTCGACGGGGTCACGGCGCCCGCTGGCCGCGTCCGGGCACCGGAGCAGGCGATCGACCCGGTGTGCGGCATGACCGTCGTCATCACTGCGACGAGCCCGCACTTGTCGGTCGACGGGCGAGAATTCTGGTTCTGCGGACCCGGCTGCCGGGATCGGTATGCGGAGCAGACCGGCGGGCGGGCCTGAGTGGTCGCCGGTACAGCATTCACGGGAGCCGACGACGTCCGGGACCGGCTCGCCGCACTCGACTACCTCGTCGACGACGGGCTCGCGACCGCGCTCTACCTCGCTATCGTGCTCGGCCAGCCCTTGCTGCTGGAGGGCGAGCCCGGTGTCGGCAAGACCACCGCGGCCAAAGCGTTGGCCACGGCGATGCAGGCGCCGCTGATCAGGCTCCAGTGCTATGAGGGCCTCACGGCCGGCGAGGCGCTGTACGAGTGGAATTACCAGCGCCAGATGCTGGCGATCCGGCTGGCGGAGTCCCGCGCCGAGCACCTGCGCGACGCCGATCTGTTCACGGCCGAGTTCTTGCAGGAACGCCCTATCCTGCAGGCGATCCGCCACCACGGACCGACGGCGCCGGTGCTGCTGATCGACGAGATCGATCGCGCCGACGACGAGTTCGAGGCCTTGCTGCTGGAGTTTCTGGGCGAGGCGTCGGTGACCATTCCGGAGCTCGGCACGTTCACCGCTGAACGCCGGCCGATCGTGGTCCTCACGTCCAACCGCAGCCGGGATCTGCATGACGCGCTGCGCCGGCGCTGCCTGTACCACTGGATCGATTTCCCCGACGCTGCAAGGGTTTGCGAGATCCTGCGGCGCGCCGTGCCGGCCGCTGCCGAGCCCCTCATCCAGAGCACGGCGCAGTTCGTGGGACAGACTCGCAACCTCGACCTGGACAAGATTCCCGGGATGGCCGAGACGATCGACTGGGTAGCGGCGCTGAGCGCACTCGGGGCCACCGAGCTCATGCGCGGGACCATCGTGCGCACCCTGGGCTGCATCGCGAAGACCCCCGACGACCGCGACGCGGTCGTCGGCGCGCTGTCGGCATTCGGCTACCCGGAGCCGTCGTCCGCGTGACGGGCCCTGACTCACCTACTGCACCCGCCGCTGCGCCGGCGCTCTTGCGCGGCGTCGATCGGGCGGCGTTTGTGGTCAGCCTGTCGATGCGCTTGCGCGACGCCGGCGTCGACGTCGGCGTTCCGGGGATGCACACGTTCGCCCGCGCGCTGCAGGTCCAGCAGCAGGAGTCGCGGTGGTCGCTTCCGACGCTGTACTGGCTGGCGCGCATCAGCCTCACGTGCCGCCATAGCGACATCGCCGCGTTCGATGAGGTCTTCGCTGCCGCCTTCGGCAGTGCGGGCCCGGCACTCGATCCGGCGGCCCGACGCGCAGCCGCTGGCGCCGCCCCCGAGGGGTGATGCCTTCGCGCCGGTAGCGGCGCCGGCCGGGGCAGCAGGACGGCGCGGGTCTGCCGTGGGCCACGCTGCCGGCGGGCGTCCATAGTCCGGCCGACGAGGAGAGCGGCGTGGGCGTGCCCAGCGGCTGCCGAGCAGCCTCGCCGCCGTCGAGCAAACCCCGTTCGAGGAGCTGGATCCGAGCGAGCTCGAACGGCTCGGCGGCTGGCTGGAGGCGACGCTCGACCGCTGGCCGACCCGGCGCACGCGCCGGCTGACCCGCCAGGCGCACGGGCGTCGCATCGGCATCCGCGAGACGATGGCGCGCGCTCGGCGGACCGGCTGGGAGCCGGCCGATCTGGTGCGCAGCGCGCCCGTCCGCCGGCCCCGCCGGGTCGGTGATGCTCTGTGACGTCAGCCGGTCGATGCAGGCGTACGCGAACGCGTACCTGCACCTGATGCGAGCTGCGGTTCTCGACGGCAGATGCTGAGGTTTTCGCGTTCGCGACGTCGCTGACCCGCCTGACGGCGGTGCTCGCGCACCGATCGGTCGCGGCGGCGATGGAGCAGGCGACCGAAAGCGTCGCCGACCGGTTCGGAGGTACGCGCATCGCATCGAATCTCGACGCGCTGCTGCGCTCGCGGCACGGCGGCCTGCTGCGCGGGGCGGTCGTGGTCATCGCGTCTGACGGCTGGGACAGCGACGATCCCGAGCGCCTCGGCGTGGCCATGAGCCGGCTGCATCGCCGCGCCCACCGGGTGATCTGGATGAACCCGCGGGTCGCCGCGCCGGGTTTCGTCCGCTGGTCGGGGCGATGGCAGCGGCGCTGCCGTACTGCGACGAGCTCTTGCCGGCGCACCACCTCCGCGCCCTCGGCGAGGCGCTGGACGCGGTCACCGCAGCTGAGTACGGCTTCTAAGACGGCGGAATCGGCCAGATACAGCCGACATCGTGACCGTCGGATCGAGCGCCCGCTGTCGGCTCTCGCGCGTTCCCCCGGGTCTACATCGTCGTGGGGTT
>CAVXYJ010000003.1:0-242075 GCA_963765845.1 uncultured Actinomycetota bacterium | reverse complement strand
TAAAACCAGCACGTCCAGACGCGAGGAGAGGGAGCGGCGGGTAGACATACGCGTGCCGACGACCTCTTCCAGAGCCTCCACGAGCGAGGCGCGATCCGAACATGCAGGCTCACGGCAGCACGACAGCACGTCAGAGCGATCGCTGATGCTGACGCGGCGAACTGAGAAGCTGGCCCCATGCACTTGTACGCCGCGCCCTGGGTAGTGCCAATCGCGGGGCCGCCGATCCGGCAGGGCGGGGTGCTGGTCGCCGGCGGCCGGATCATCGCCGTCGGTCCGGCTGTCGAGCTGCGGGGACGCGCGCGGGCTGTCACGGAGTTCGCCGGGGTCCTGATGCCAGGCCTGATCAACGCGCACGCCCACCTGCAGTACGGGCCGTCGTTCGCCGATCTCGCGGTGGGCGGGCGACCGTTCCCCGAGTGGCTCATCCAGATGATGCAGCGGCGGCTGGCCACCAGCGACGACGGGTGGCGCGCCGAGGTCGCCGGAAGCTGGGAGCTGGCGTCCGCGAGCGGCACGGTCGCCTTCGCCGACATCGTGACCAGCGTCGCCGCGCTGGACGTCGCGGTCCCGGGCGTCCGCTACCTCGAGTCGGTGGCCCTGGCCAGCGCTGCCTGGCCTGCGGAGCAGGAGCGTCTCGAACCGCTGCTGGTCAGCCACGGCGAGGCCGGTCTCTCCCCGCACACGGTTTACACCCTCGGACCGGCGGCGCTCAGCGGCTCGATCGCCCTGGCCCGCCGGCGCCGGCGCCGCCTGCACCCGCACCTGTCCGAGACGGCGGACGAGGACCGGTTCGTACGCCAGGGCGACGGCCCGTTCGCGAGCTGGTCGTTCGCGGCGGAGCTGCGGGACGGCGGCGGCGTCGGGTGTTCCCCGGCCGAGTACCTGGACTCGCTCGGCGGGCTGGGGCCCGACGTCCACGTCGCTCATGGCACCCACCTGAACGGCGCCGACCGGGCCCTGCTGCGTCGCCGCGGCACCGCCGTCGCGCTGTGCGCCCGGTCCAACGCGATCCTCGGTGCGGGTGTCCCACCTGTCGCCGCCTTGCTGCGGGAGGGCAGCCCGATCGCCGTCGGCACCGATTCGCTCGCCTCGACCCCCGACCTCGACCTGCTGGCCGAGGCGCGCGCGCTCGCTTCCGCGGCCACCAGCCAGGGTTACCGGGAGCCTGACCTCGCCGCTCGGATCCTGCACGCCTGCACCGCGGGAGGCGCGTACGCCATCGGTCGCCCCGATCTCGGTGTCCTCGCCCCGGGCGCGCCCGCCGCCTTGGCCCACGTCACGGTCGGGTGGTTGGACGCCGCCGACATCGTCGCCGAGATCATCCGGACCGGTCGCGCCGAACCGGTTCTCGCCCAGGCAGACTCGATCTCGTGACGCGCGCGGCTCTCGACAAGCAGCCGGCGGAGGTGGCCGCGATGTTCGACGCGGTCGCGCGCCGCTACGACGTCACCAACACCGTTCTTTCGCTCGGCCAGGATCGCCGCTGGCGCCAGGCCACCAGACGCGCCCTGGCTCCCCAGCCCGGGGAGCGGATCCTCGATCTTGCAGCGGGAACGGCCGTCAGCAGCGCGCCGCTGGCGAAGGCCGGTGCGCGGGTGGTGGCGGCCGACTTCAGCCTCGGCATGCTCGGCGCCGCCGATCGCCGCTCGGGCGTCGACCTGGTCGCCGCCGACGGCCTCGCGCTGCCCTTCGCCGACGCCTCGTTCGATGCGGCGACGATCTCCTTCGGCCTGCGCAACGTGGCCGATACGGTCCGCTGCCTGCGCGAGCTGCGCCGGGTGGTGCGCGCCGGCGGGCGCCTCGTGGTCTGCGAGTTCTCGCGCCCGGTCTGGGCGCCGTTTCGCACGGTGTACGTCGAGTACCTGATGCGGGCCCTGCCGGCCGCCGCCCGCGCCGTGTCGAGCAGCCCCGACGCCTACGTCTACCTGGCCGAATCCATCCGCGCCTGGCCCGATCAGGCCGCCCTCGCCGGGCTGCTCGAGCAGGCCGGCTGGACCCGCGTCGGCTGGCGCAATCTCAGCGGCGGGATCGTCGCGCTGCATCGGGCTGGGGCGCCGGGTCCGACATCCCCCGCGCCAGCCGCGACACGAGCCCAAATCGCCACTTAGACTCATCTCACAGGCGCTCGTGAAGAAATTCACAAGCGCACGACACCTGCCCACCCGCCGCAGTTCCAGCTCCGTACCGACGAAGGATGCACCCGGCATGCCTCAGCTTTCGCCGCATTCACTGCGGCACCTGGAGCAGGACGCCGACGTGATCGTCGTCGGCGCCGGCCCCGGGGGAGCCACGGCGGCGACGCATCTGGCACGTGCCGGCGTGCGCGTCCTGCTGCTGGAGAAGACGACCTTCCCGCGGGAGAAGGTCTGCGGCGACGGGCTCACCCCCCGGGCCGTGAAGAGCTTGCTCAGCCTCGGCATCGACACCGCCGAGTGGCCGCAGAACCGGGGCCTTCGGATCTTCGGCGGCAGGCATCAGCTCGAGCTCGACTGGCCGGATCTCGCGAGCTTCCCCTCCTACGGCCTGGTGCGCCCGCGCATCGACTTCGACGAGGTGCTCGCCCGCACGGCCCAGAAGTCCGGCGCGATCCTGCGGGAGGCCACCACGGTCTCCGGCCCGCTTCGTGACGAGCGCACCGGTCGCATCATCGGCGTCACCATCAAGGACGGCACCGCGCTGCGCGCCCCGCTCGTCCTCGCCGCTGACGGCGTCAGCGCCCGTACCGCCCTGGGCGCCGGCATCGGCAAGCGCGATGACCGCCCGCTGGGCGTCGCGGTACGCGGCTACCTCACCTCGCCTGCGCGCACGAACGACCCCTATCTGGAGTCACACCTCGAACTCTGGGACGGGCCGCCGGGCGAGGGGCGGCTGCTGCCCGGCTACGGCTGGGTGTTCGGGGTCGGCGACGGCACCGTCAACGTCGGGCTGGGCATCCTCAACACCTCCGACGCGTTCGGCAACGTCGACTACAAGGACTTGCTGCGGCGCTGGCTGAGCAATGTCCCCGACCTCGCCGGGGTCGATCTGGTCGGCCCGGTGCGCGGCGGGGCGCTGCCGATGGGCTTCAACCGGCAGCCGCACTACCGCGATGGGCTGCTGCTGATCGGCGACGCGGCGGGTGCGGTGAATCCCTTCAACGGCGAAGGAATCGCGTATGCGATGGAGACCGCGGAGACGGCCGCCGACATCGTGATCCAGGCGCTGGCCCGGCCTGCCGGACCGTCCCGAGAGCAGGCGCTGATGGCCTATCCGGCGGCGCTTTCGGCCCGCTACGGCGGCTACTTCACGCTCGGGCGCTGGTTCGTCAGCCTGATCGGCCACCCGGCTGTGATGAACCTCGCCACCAAATACGGCTTGCCGCGCCCGACCCTGATGCGCTTCACCCTAAAGTTGCTGGCGAACCTCACCGACCCGCGCGGCGGTGAGGCGTTCGATCGGTTGATCAATGGCCTCAGCAGGGTGGCGCCCGCCGCATGACGCCAGCCCGCGTAGGCTCGACCTGCTTCGGAACAGGCAAGTAAAAAAGACAGTCCCGGCAGACCGCTACCAGACCCCCGACTTCACAGCGATCGATTGGAAGGAGACCGAGTGCTCAGGGCCTACCTGCCGATCCTGTTTCTCGGCCTGCTGGCCACTGGCTTTGCGGTCTTCTCGGTTGTGACGGGCATGCTCGTCGGCCCCAAGCGCTACAACCGGGCCAAGCTCGACGCGTACGAGTGCGGCATCGAGCCCGCTCCGCAGGGCCCGGGCTCCGGGCGTTTCCCGATCAAGTTCTATCTGACGGCGATGCTCTTCATCGTCTTCGACATCGAAGTGATCTTCCTCTATCCCTGGGCCGTGAGCTTCGGAAGCCTTGGCGTCTTCGGGCTGGTCGAGATGGTGATCTTCCTGCTGACGGTGTTCGTCGCCTACGCCTACGTCTGGCGCCGCGGCGGGGAGGGTCTCGACTGGGACTAGAAGAGAAGCTGCCTGACGGGATCATCCTGGCCTCGGTCGAGGGGCTGGCCAACTGGGCGCGCACCTCGTCGCTGTGGCCCGCCACCTTCGGGCTGGCGTGCTGCGCGATCGAGATGATGGCCACCGGCGCAGGCCGCGTTACGACCTGGCCCGCTTCGGCATGGAGGTTTTCCGGCCTAGCCCGCGGCAGGCGGACCTGATGATCGTCGCCGGGCGGGTGAGCCAGAAGATGGCCCCCGTGCTGCGCCAGATCTACGACCAGATGCCCGAGCCCAAGTGGGTCATCGCGATGGGCGTGTGCGCGAGCTCCGGCGGGATGTTCAACAACTACGCGATCGTGCAGGGCGTCGACCACGTCGTCCCGGTCGACATGTACCTGCCGGGCTGCCCGCCGCGGCCCGAGATGCTGATGGACGCCATCTTGAAGCTGCACGACAAGATCCGGGCGACCCCGCTCGGCCCCAACCGCGTCAAGGCCATGGAGCGCAAGGGGCTGCCGATCGTCCCCTACGAGAAGCCCGCCGACCTCGCCGTACGCGAGCGCGAAGAAGCCGAGGAGCGCACCGCGCGCGCGGGTGGCCGCCGGAGCGGCACGGTGAGCGAACTCGAGCCGACGGGCAGCCCTGAAGCAATCGCCGGGCCCACCGGTGAGCTGCCCGTCCACGCGCAAAGGCATGTTCGGCGTCACGGGCACCGGCGACACGTCCGGCTACGGCGGCCTGGTGCGGCCGCTGCCCATCGTGCCCACCAGCACCCGGCCGTTCGACCAGAGCAACGAGGACATCTACACCTCGCTCGAGCGGGCCTTCCCGCAGCTTGGCGATGCGGTCGAGCGCGTCGTCGTGCAGCACGGCGAGATGACCATCTACGTGCGCCGGGAGTCCCTGCTCGAGGTGGCCCAGACCCTGCGGGATGCTCCGGAGCTGCGCTTTGAGCTGCTGAGCTCGGTGTCCGGAGCCGACTACCTGGGGATCGACCCGACCGGTCGCCGGCTGCACAGCGTCTACCACCTGCTGTCGATGACCCACCGCCGCCGGGTGCGGCTCGAGGTCTCGGTGACGGTGGAAGACCCGCACGTCCCGTCGCTGACCCCGATCTACCCGACCGCCGACTGGCAGGAGCGGGAGACCTGGGACTTCTTCGGCATCGTCTACGACGGTCACCACGGGCTGACCCGGATCATGATGCCCGACGACTGGGAGGGCCATCCCCAGCGCAAGGACTACCCGCTCGGCGGCGTGCCCGTGGAGTACAAGGGCGCTGAAGTCCCGCCGCCCGATCAGCGCAGGAGCTACGCGTGACCACCTTCGACGACGGCTTCAGCGGCTACGCGGGCGTCACCGAGACGACCGAGGGCCGGGTCTACACCGTGACCGGCGGCGACTGGGACGAGGTCGTCGGCGGCCGTACGGAAGAATCGCCCGAAGAGCGCATCGTCGTCAACATGGGGCCGCAGCACCCCTCCACCCACGGCGTCTTGCGCCTGGTGCTCGAACTCGAGGGCGAGACGGTCACCGAATCCCGGGTGGTCATCGGGTACCTGCACACCGGGATCGAGAAGAACACCGAGTTCCGCACCTGGACCCAGGGCGTCACATTCGTCACGCGGATGGACTACCTCTCGCCGTTCTTCAACGAGACGGCCTACTGCCTCGGGGTCGAGAAGCTGCTCGGGGTGACCGAGCAGATCCCGCAGCGGGCCACCCACATCCGCGTGCTGCTGATGGAGTTGCAGCGGATCAGCTCCCACCTGGTCTGGCTGGCGACCGGCGGCATGGAGATCGGCGCGCTGTCGGCGATGCTCTACGGCTTCCGCGAGCGTGAGGTCATTCTCGACCTGTTCGAGCTGATCACCGGGCTTCGCATGAACCACGCCTTCATCCGGCCGGGCGGCGTCGCGCAGGATCTGCCGACCGACGCGGTGGAGAAGATCCGCGAGTTCCTCGAGTACATGCCCAAGAGGCTCAAGGACTACGAGAACCTGCTGACCGGGCAGCCGATCTGGCAGCGCCGGCTGCAGGGCGTGGGTTACCTCGACGCGGCAGGATGCCTGGCCCTCGGAGTCACGGGGCCGATCCTGCGTTCTGCGGGGCTGCCCTGGGACCTGCGCAAGACCGAGCCGTACTGCGGTTACGAGACCTACGACTTCGATGTACCGACCTCGATCGACGGCGATTGCTGGGCTCGCTACCTGGTGCGCATGGAAGAGATGCGCGAGTCCCTGAAGATCATCGAGCAGGTGCTCGACCGCCTCGAGCCGGGTCCGGTGATGGTGGCCGACAAGAAGATCGCCTGGCCGGCCCAGCTCGCGCTCGGGCCCGACGGGATGGGCAACTCGCTCGAGCACATCCGCAAGATCATGGGCACGTCCATGGAATCGTTGATCCACCACTTCAAGCTCGTCACGGAGGGCTTTCACGTGCCGGCCGGGCAGGTCTACGCACCCGGTCGAGTCGCCTCGCGGCGAGCTCGGCTACCACATGGTCAGCGACGGAGGGACCCGGCCGTACCGGGTCCACGTCCGCGAGCCATCGTTCGTCAACCTGCAATCCATGCCGGCGCTCACCGAGGGCGCGCTCATCGCGGATGTCATCGCCGCCGTCGCCTCGATCGACCCGGTGATGGGCGGGGTCGACCGATGACCTTCACCGACGAGACGCGGGCGGCCGCGGCCGAGATCATCGCGCGCTACCCCGAAGGCCGCTCGCGTAGCGCGCTGCTGCCGATGCTGCACCTGGTCCAGGCCGAGGAGGGCTACGTCACCCCGCAGGGGATTGCCTTCTGCGCTGAGACGCTCGGGCTCACCAAGGCCGAGGTCGGCGCGGTCGCGACCTTCTACACCATGTACAAGCGGCGCCCCACGGGCGAGTACCTGGTGTCGGTCTGCACCAACCTCGCCTGCCAGCTCCTCGGCGGCGAGGACGTGTTCACCCGCGTCGCCGGCAAGCTCGGCGTCCACCACAACGAGACCACCGAGGACGGCAGGTTCACCCTCGAGCACGCCGAGTGCCTGGCGGCGTGCGACTTCGCGCCCGTCGTCACGGTCAACTACGAGTTCTTCGACAACGTCACCCCGGACAGCGCCGAGGAGCTCATCGACGCGCTGGCTCGCGGGGAGCGGCCGGCTCCCACCCGAGGCGCCCCGCTGTGCTCGTTCAAGGAGATCAGCCGTCAGCTCGCGGGCTTCCGCGACCCGCGTCCCGAAGCGGTGGCCTCCGAGCCCGCGCCCGATCCTGAAGCTTCCGCGACCACAAACCTTCCTCAAGATCGGAAGTCGGCCAACTCATGACCACCCCGGTGATGACCTACCGCTGGGCTGAGCCCGAGTCGTGGACCCTCGCGACCTATGAGCGCACCGAGGGCTACGCCGCCCTGCGTACCGCGCTGACGATGGAGCCCGACGCGATCATCGCGATGGTGAAGGACGCGGGCTTGCGCGGCCGCGGCGGCGCCGGCTTCCCGACCGGCATGAAGTGGGGCTTCATCCCGCAGGGCGACGGCAAGCCGCACTACCTCGTCGTCAACGCCGACGAGGGTGAGCCCGGCACCTGCAAGGACGCGCCGCTGATGATGGCCGATCCGCATTCGCTCATCGAGGGCATCATCATCGCCTCGTTCGCGGTGCGCTGCCATCACGCGTTCATCTACCTGCGCGGCGAGCTGGTCCACGCCGGCCGCCGCCTGCAGGCCGCCATCGACGAGGCCTACGCCGCCGGCTACCTGGGCGAGAACATCCTCGCGAGCGGCTTCGACCTGAAGCTGACCCTGCACCGCGGCGCGGGCGCGTACATCTGCGGCGAGGAGACGGCGCTGTTGGACTCGCTCGAGGGCTACCGGGGGCAGCCCCGGCTTCGCCCGCCGTTCCCGGCCACGCACGGGCTCTACCAGTCGCCGACGGTGGTCAACAACGTCGAGTCGATCGCCACCGTCCCGTGGATCGTCCGCAAGGGCGTGGAGTGGTTCCGCTCCATGGGCACCGAGAAGTCCCCCGGGCCCAAGATGGTCTCGATCAGCGGCCACGTCGAGCGTCCCGGCCAGTACGAGGTGCCGCTGGGAACGACGCTGCGCACCCTGCTCGACATGGCCGGCGGGATGCGCGGCGGGGCCAAGCTCAAGGCGTGGACCCCGGGGGGTTCGAGCACCCCGCTGCTCACGGCCGAGCACCTCGATACCCCAATGGACTTCGAGGGCGTGCAGGCTGCCGGGTCGCTGCTGGGCACCGCCGCCGTCATGGTCATGGACGAGTCGGTCTGCATGGTGAAGACCTGCCTGCGCCTCACGGAGTTCTACGCCCACGAGTCCTGCGGGAAGTGCACGCCCTGCCGGGAAGGCACGTACTGGATGACCCAGATCCTGGCCAGGCTCGAATCGGGGGTCGGCTCGGCCGAGGACCTCGACACCCTGCTCGACACCTGTGACAACATTTTCGGGCGCTCGTTCTGCGCGCTCGGTGACGGCGCCACCAGCCCGATCGTGTCGGGCATCCAGTACTTCCGCGACGAGTTCGTCGCGCATTACGAGTCCGGCGGATGTCCGTTCGCGCCGGCTGAGGACCTCGTCGGGGCGGGAGCGCACTGATGACCGTGACCCCGGCGGACACCGATCTGCTCACGCTGACCATCGACGGCATCGAGGTGAGCGTGCCCAAGGGCACGCTGATCATCCGGGCCGCCGAGCAGGTCGGCGTGCAGATCCCGCGCTTCTGCGACCATCCGCTGCTCGACCCGGTGGGAGCCTGCCGGCAGTGCATCGTCGAGGTCGAGGGCCAGCGCAAGCCCGTCACGGCATGCACCACCACCGTGGCCGCCGACATGATCGTCAAGACGCAGCACACGTCGGCGATCGCCGACAAGGCCCAGCACGGCCAGATGGAGATGCTGCTGATCAACCACCCGCTGGACTGCCCGATCTGCGACAAGGGCGGCGAGTGCCCCCTGCAGAACCAGGCGATGTCCAACGGCCGCGGCGATTCGCGCTTTCACGAGATCAAGCGCACCTACGACAAGCCGATTCCGATCTCCAGCGAGGTGCTGCTCGACCGCGAGCGCTGCGTGTTGTGTGCACGGTGCACACGTTTCTCGCAGCAGGTGGCCGGCGACCCGTTCATCGAGCTCTTCGAGCGCGGAGCGCTGGAGCAGGTCGCCATCGATCCTGACGAGCCGTTCCAGTCCTACTTCTCCTCCAACGTCGTGCAGATCTGCCCGGTGGGCGCGCTCACCGGGGCCAGTTACCGCTTCCAGGCGCGGCCGTTCGACCTCGTCAGCTCGCCCGGCGTCTGCGAGCACTGCGCCTCCGGCTGCTCGCAGCGCAACGACCACCGGCGCGGCCGGGTCCTTCGCCGGCTCGCCGGTGAGGACCACGAGGTCAACGAGGAGTGGAACTGCGACAAGGGCCGGTGGGCCTTCGAGTACACCCGCCAGGCCGACCGGCTCACGACGCCGCTCATTCGCGACCGGGAGACCGGCGAACAGCACCAGGTGTCGTGGGCGGAGGCGCTGTCCTACGCCTCCCGCGGGCTCGCCGAGTGCGTCTCTCGTCATGGCGCCGCAGTGCTGGCCGGGGGCCGTCACACGGTCGAAGACGCCTACGCCTACGCGCAAGTTCGCCCGCGAGGTCCTCGGCACCGGCGACGTGGACTTCCGGGCCCGGCCCAGTTCCGCCGAAGAGGCAGCGTTCCTGCGCTCGCACGTGATCGGGCGCAGCCCGGCCGGGAGCCTGCAGGGGGTCACCTACGGCGACCTGGAGAAGGCGGGCACCGTCGTGCTCGTGGCTTTCGAGCCCGAGGAGGAGTCGCCGATCGTCTTCCTGCGGCTGCGCAAGGCTGCCCGCAAGTCCGGCCTGAAGGTCGTCTCGGTCGGACCGTTCACCACCCCGAGCGTGGTCAAGACGCTCGGTTCACTGGTGCGCTGCCCACCCGGCCAGGAGCCGGCCGCGCTCGACGCGATCACCCTGCCCGAGGGCGCGATCGTGCTGGTCGGCGAGCGGCTGGCGAGCGTCGCCGGCGGCTACTCGGCGGTCGTGCGGCTCGCCGAGCGCACCGGAGCCCGGGTCGCCTGGGTGCCGCGCCGCGCGGGGGAGCGCGGGGCCCTCGAAGCCGGACTGCTCCCCGAGCCCAGCGCGCGTGACCTGCCCGAAATCCTCGACGCTGCTTACGAGGGCCGCATCGACGGCCTCGTGGTCGGCGGCGTCGACCCGGCCGATCTTCCCGACCCGGCCGCCGCGCGGGAGGCCCTCGCCCGGGTGCCGTTCCTGGTCTCGCTCGAGCTGCGCCACTCGGGCGTCACCGAGCTCGCCGACGTCGTCTTCCCGGTGGCCGCGGCGGTGGAGAAGGCAGGCACGTTCGTGGACTGGGAGGGCCGGGAACGTCCCTTTGCCGCTGCGCTTCCCGACGTCACGACCATGACCGACCTGCGCGTCCTGCACACCCTGGCCGCCGAGATGGGCGTGGCGCTCGGACTTCCCGATGTCGACCGGGCGCGTACCGAACTGCTCGGTGTGGCGGCGTCACGGAACGGATCGCATTCCGCCCCCACAGTCGCGGCCAGCGCTCCGCGCGAGCTGGCTCCCGGCGAGGCCATCCTCGCCACCTGGTCGTGGCTGCTGGACGATGGCCGCATGCAGGACGGTGAGCCCCACCTGGCCGGCACCCGCAAGGTGCCGCAGCTGCACCTGTCTGCAGCCACCGCAGCTGCCATCGGAGCCGCACCGGGCGACCTGGTGAAGGTCGGTTCCGGGAGCCCGCAGGTCGGCTCGATCACCCTTCCGCTGGTCCTCGCCGACCTGCCCGACGGTGTGGTCTGGCTGCCGACCTCGAGCCCCGGTTCGCACGTACGGGAGCAGCTCGGCGCGGCGCACGGCGACGTCGTTCGGGTGGCCGTGCACAGCAAGCAGGAGGTCTCGTCGTGAGCGTCCAGGCGTCCACTTTCGACGTGCCACCCGACCTGACCAGCTTCGGGCACGAGATCTGGTGGGTCATCCTCATCAAGGTCCTTGCGGTCTTCCTGATCCTCGTGCTGATGACGCTGTTCACGATCGTGGCCGAGCGCATCGTCGTCGCCCGGATGCAGCAGCGTGTCGGTCCTAACCGGGTGGGCCCTCGCGGTTCCCTGCAGTCCCTGGCTGACGGCGTCAAGCTGATGCTGAAGGAAGACCTCATCCCGGCGATCGTCGACAAGCCGGTCTACATCCTCGCGCCGATCATCTCGGCGGTACCGGCGTTCCTGGCGTTCAGCGTGGTGCCCTTCGGGCCCGATGTCTCCATCGGTGGCCACCACACCGCGCTGCAGCTCACTGACCTGCCGGTGGGCGTGCTGTTCATCCTCGCCATGTCCTCGCTCGGCGTGTACGGCATCATCCTGTCCGGCTGGTCGAGCGGCTCGACCTACCCGCTGCTCGGTGCGCTGCGCTCGGCAGCGCAGGTGATCTCGTACGAGGTCGGGATGGGCCTGGCGCTCGTGCCGGT
Organism: uncultured Actinomycetota bacterium; assembly: GCA_963765845.1. Taxonomy (GTDB): domain Bacteria; phylum Actinomycetota; class Actinomycetes; order Frankiales; family Frankiaceae; genus DATAZK01. The sequence goes on along the minus strand of CAVXYJ010000003.1, from coordinate 230,653 downwards.
CTTCATCTATTCGGGGACGCTGTCCACCAGCGGCGTGGTGACGAGCCAGCAAGACCACTGGTATGTCTGGTCGTTGCCGGTCTCGTTCATCATCTACGTGATCTGCATGGTCGGCGAGACCAACCGGGCACCGTTCGACCTGCCGGAAGCCGAGTCCGAGCTGGTCGGGGGCTTCCACACCGAGTACTCGTCGATCAAGTTCGCGCTGTTCTTCCTCGCCGAGTACGTCAACATGGTCACCGTTTCCGCGCTGGCGACGACCCTGTTCTTCGGTGGCTGGCGTCCGATCTGGCCGCTCAGCCTCTGGCACGGAGCAAGCTCGGGCTACTACCCGATGATCTGGTTCATCATCAAGGTGCTCGCCTTCCTGTTCTTCTTCATCTGGCTGCGCGGGACCCTGCCCCGGCTGCGTTACGACCAGTTCATGGGATTCGGCTGGAAGCGGCTGATCCCCACCGCGGTCGTCTGGATCATGATCGTGGCCGCGTTCCGGACCGTGTTCGACGAGGTCAACGACCGGACCCCGTGGTTCGTCGGCTTCGGCATCGGGCTGGGCGTCGTGTTCATCTTTCTGATGATCGATCCCGGTGGCAAGGCGCGCCGCGAACGCGAGGAGGCCGAGGAACGCGAGAAGGTGGCGTCCGCGCCATCACTTGACGCGATTCCCTGGCCCCCGCGGCCGGAGGGCATTCCGCGGGTGCTCACCGGTGCCCTCGCGGGCCCGGGCCCCGGGACCGGCGGCGGATCGTCGTGGCCCACGAGCCCACCGCCAAGTGAGCCACCGCCATCTGCCGGAACGGAGGATGACGCCTGATGAGCAGCATCTTCGACCCGGTCAAGGGCTTCGGCGTCACCTTCGGGACGATGTTCAAGAAGGTCACGACCGAGCTCTACCCCGAGGTCAAGAAGCCCACCGCGCCGCGCTACCACGGCCGCCACGTGCTGAACCGGCACGATGACGGCCTGGAGAAGTGCGTCGGCTGCGAGCTGTGCGCCTGGGCGTGCCCGGCCGACGCGATCTACGTCGAGGGCGCCGACAACCGACGAGGCGCCGCTACTCGCCGGGCGAGCGGTACGGCGCGGTCTACCAGATCAACTACCTGCGCTGCATCTTCTGCGGGCTGTGCATCGAGGCGTGCCCCACCCGGGCGCTGACCATGTCCAACGAGTACGAGCTCGCCGACGACAACCGCCAGGACCTGATCTTCACCAAGGAGCAGCTGCTCGCGCCGCTGCGGCCCGGGATGGAGCGCCCCCCGCACGCGATGCGCCTCGGGGACGATGAGCGGGACTACTACACGCGCGAGTCCCAGTACCGGCCGGTGCCCCCGGCCGATCCCGGCAAGGCGTACGACGAGAAGCCGGACTTCTTGCTCCACGCTCCCCAGGGGTCTGAGGCTGGTGCCTCATGACGACCACGATGATCGTCGCCGAGGCGTTCCACCGCACGTCGACCGCGGAAGCGGTGATCTTCTGGCTGCTGGCGCCGGTCGCCGTGGCCGCGGCGTTCGGCATGGTGCTCGCGCGTAACGCGGTCCACGCGGCGCTGTGGCTGGTGCTCGTCATGTTCTGCCTGGCCGTCTTCTACGTCGTGGAGGACGCTCCCTTCCTCGGGCTGGTGCAGGTCATCGTGTACGCAGGCGCGATCATGGTGCTGTTCCTGTTCGTGATCATGCTGATAGGCGTGGATTTCTCCGATTCCTTGGTGGAGACCCTGCGCGGTCAGCGCCCGGCGGCCATCCTGCTCGGGCTCGGCTTCGCCGGGATGCTGATCTTCCCGATCGCCCGCACCATCGCCAAGCCGTCGGCGGCAGGGCTCGGCAACGACGGCTTCAACAACAACGTCAACGCGATCGCCAAGCTGCTGTTCAGCACGTACGTGTGGCCGTTCGAAGTCATATCGGCGCTGCTCATCGTGGCGGCCGTCGGCGCGATGGTGCTCGGTCATCGCGAGCAGCTCGACCCGGCGCACCCAGCGCCAGCGTTCGATCTCGCGTACCCGCGGTCTTGATGGGCCGGTCACCACCCTGCCCGGCCCAGGCGTCTACGCGCGCCACGACGCGGTCGACCGGCCGGCCCTGCTGCCCGACGGGCGTCCCGCACGCAACAGCGTGTCGGCGCAGTACCAGCAGACCATCGACGACCGGCTCCCCGAGGAGCATCAGGCGCTGGCCGAGCTGCGCCAGAGCGAGCTGTCGGCGGAGCTCCCGCCGGCGCGGGAAGGGCAGGTGAGGGCGAATGAATCCGGGCAACTACCTCTTGCTGGCAGCCGCGCTGTTCAGCATCGGTACCGTCGGCGTGCTCCTGCGTCGCAACGCGATCGTCGTCTTCATGTCGATCGAGCTCATGCTCAACGCCGCGAACCTGACCCTGGTGACCTTCTCCCGGATGAAGGGCACTCTCGACGGGCAGGTCATCGCGTTCTTCGTGATGGTCGTCGCGGCTGCCGAGGTGGTCGTCGGGCTGGCCATCATCCTGACGATCTTCCGCACCAGGCAGGTCGCGTCGGTCGACGACACCAACCTGCTGAAGTACTGACCGGACCCGAATGACCAACCAGCCGACGATCGAAGGCGAGAGACCGTCGTGAGAGCCCGGTGACCCACCTCCTGGCGGCCCCGAGTGTTCAGCATTACGCCAGCGCGACCGGCAGCTTCAAGCTGCTCTGGCTGTTGCTGCTCTTCCCGTTGATCGGTGCTGCAGTGCTGCTGCTCGGCGGCAAGCGCACCGACAAGTGGGGCCATTACTTCGCTGTAGCCATGGCCGTGATCAGCTTCGCGATCGGCCTGATCCTGTTCTTCGCGCTGAAGGGCCGGGCAGGCGATTCGCGCTCCGTGGATCAGCACCTGTTCAGCTGGATCCCGGTCAACGGTTTCCAGGTCGACGCCGGCCTGCTGCTCGACCAGCTGTCCAGCGTCTTCGTGCTGCTGATCACCGGTGTGGGCAGCCTGATCCACATCTACTCGATGGGATACATGGCCCACGACCCGGGCCGGCGGCGATTCTTCGCCTATCTCAACCTGTTCCTCGCCTCGATGCTGCTGCTGGTCCTCGGCGACTCCTACCTCTCGCTCTACGTGGGCTGGGAGATGGTGGGCCTGTCGTCCTACCTGCTCATCCAGTTCTGGGTGCACAAGCCGGTCGCGGCCACCGCAGCGAACAAGGCGTTCTTCTTCAACCGCGTCGGTGACGTCGGCCTGTCGATCGCGATCATGCTGATGTTCGCGACCGTCGGCAGCACGAGCTTCTCCAGCGTTTTCGGCGCGGCCGGCGGTTCGCTCACCAAGGACACGATGACCGGCATGGGGCTGCTGCTCCTGCTCGGTGCCTGCGGGAAGTCCGGCCAGTTCCCGCTGCAGGGCTGGCTGCCTGACGCCATGGAGGGCCCGACCCCCGTCTCGGCCCTGATCCACGCCGCGACCATGGTCACCGCGGGCGTCTACCTCATCGCCCGGTCGAACCCGATCTTCGACGGCGCACCGGCGGCGCGCACGGTCGTGCTTATCGTCGGCGTCATCACCCTGCTTTACGGCTGCATCGTCGGCTGCGCGTACGACGACATCAAGAAAGTCTTCGCGTACTCGACGGTCAGCCAGATCGGTTACATGTTCGTCGCCGTCGGGCTCGGCCCGGCCGGTTACGCGCTCGGCATCCTGCACCTGCTGGCGCACGGGTTCTTCAAAGCCGGGCTCTTCCTCGGCGCCGGTTCGGTCATGCACGCGATGGACGACACGGTCGATGCACGCCGTTTTGGCGGGCTGTGGAAGGTCATGCCCATCACCTGGGTGACGACCGGGTTGGGCTACCTGGCGATCATCGGCTGCCCGCCGTTCTCAGGGTTCTTCACCAAGGACAAGATCATCGAGGCGGCGTTCGACAAGGGCGGGACAAGCGGGGCGCTCATCGGTACGGCCGCGTTGCTCGGTGCCGGACTGACCTCGTACTACATGACCCGCATCTTCATCATGACCTTCCACGGCAAGCGACGGTGGAAGCCGGAATTCCATCCGCACGAGTCGCCGCGGACGATGACCATCCCGATGATCATCCTTGCCATCGGCTCGGTGTTTGCCGGCGGGCTGCTCGTGCTCGGCGCCGGTCTGCAGCACTGGCTCGACCCCGGTGCTCGGCAAGTCGGCGGACCAGGGCATCCACACCATCTCGCCGGTCGTGCTCTCGCTGCTCACGCTGCTGGTGGTCGCCGGCGGGGTCGCCGGCGGCTACTTCCGCTACCAGGCGCGTCCGGTACCGGTACTCGCTCCGCGCCAGGTCAGCCTGGTCACCCGGGCGGCCCGGGCCAACCTGTACACCGAGGTCGCCAACGAGACGATCTTGATGCGCCCCGGCCAGTGGCTGACCAGGATGCTGGTCTTCGTCGACAACAACGTCATTGACGGAGCGGTCACGCAGCCTGGCCGCTGGTATCGGCGGCCTGTCCGGGCGGATGCGCCGCACCCAGACCGGGTTCGTGCGCTCGTATGCCCTGTCCATGCTCGGGGGAGTCGTGCTCATCGCCGGCGCCCTCCTGCTCGTGCGGATCGGATGAGCAGCCACATGCCCTTCTTGACGATCCTGCTGATCATTCCGCTGGGCGGTGCGCTGGTGGTCGCGCTGCTGCCGAAGACCAACCCGCTGCTGCCAAGCAGACCGCGCTGTTCTTCTCGCTCGTGGAGTTCGCCTTCACGGTCGCGATGGTGGTCGATTTCAAGAAGAACAAGACCGGCTACCAGTTCTTCCAGCGCTACGACTGGATCAAGGCGTTCGGTGTCCACTACGAGGTGGGGGTCGACGGCATCGCGCTGGTGCTGATCGCCCTTGCCGCGCTGCTGGTGCCCGTCGTGCTGATCGCGTCGTGGGACGAGGTCGACGACGTGGCAGCCACCGGGCGGCGCTCGGTCGGTGGCTACTTCGCGCTGATTCTCGCCCTGGAGGCGGGGATGGTCGGGGTCTTCGCCTCGCTCGACGTCTTCCTGTTCTACGTCTTCTTCGAAGTCATCCTCATCCCGATGTACTTCATCATCGGTAGCTACGGCGGCCCGCAGCGCGCGTACGCGTCGGTGAAATTCCTGCTGTACAGCCTTTTCGGCGGGCTGATCATGCTCGCGGCGGTCATCGGCCTGTACGTCGTCTCGACCCATCACGGCGTCGGCACGTTCGACTTCATCAGCCTTCGCGGCATGCCCATCTCGGGCGGGGTCGAGAAGCTGCTGTTCCTCGGCTTCTTCCTGGCGTTCGCGATCAAGGCGCCGCTCTTCCCGTTCCACACCTGGCTGCCCGACGCTGGTGCCGAGGCGCCCATCGGCGGCGCGGTGCTGCTGGTGGGCGTGCTGGACAAGATCGGCACGTTCGGCCTGATCCGCTACTGCATCCCGCTGTTCCCCAACGCGTCGAGCTACTTCGCGCCGCTGGTGCTGGCGCTGGCGGTGGTCGGCATCTTCTACGGCGCCCTGCTGGCGATCGGCCAGCGCGACATGAAGCGGCTCGTGTCCTACACCTCGCTCGCCCACTTCGGGTTCATCGCCCTGGGGACATACGCCCTCACGTCGCAGGGCGGTACGGGCGCGGTGCTGTACATGGTCAACCACGGGCTTTCAACGGGCGCGCTCTTCTTGTGCATCGGGTTCCTGATCGCGCGCCGCGGCACCCGCGACGTCGACGGATATCGCGGCATGTTCCAGGTGACCCCGGTGCTGGGCGGCGTGATGATGGTCGCCGGCCTGTCGGCGCTGTCGCTGCCCGGCCTGTCCACTTTCGTCAGCGAGTTTCTCGTCCTGGTCGGCACCTTCACCCGCTACCGGGCGCTCGCCATCGTGGCGACGGTCGGCATCGTGTTCGCCGCGATCTACGTGCTCTACCTGATCCAGCGCACGTTGACGGGTCCGCGCCCCGCTTGGGCGACCGCTGACGCGAGCGGCCTGCAGCCGGAAGGGGAAGGCGGACCCGACTACGCGGTCGCGTTGGCGGAAATCGGCGCCGGCGCGGGCGTGCACGGACCCAACGACCCCGACCCATCGCTGAAGGAGCCGGTGACCCCGGGCGGGGTCCGCCGCCGCGGACCGGTGAAGGACCTGTCGGTACGGGAGGCGATCGCCATCGCCCCACTGCTGCTGCTGATCGTGGTCATGGGGGTCTACCCCAAGCCGGTGCTGGACATCATCCGGCCGGCCGTGAACGCGACGCTGCAGGACGTCCATCGCGGTGATCCCGCGCCCACTGCTGTCTCGAGCGGAGCCCACCGATGACCCCGCTGCTCCTGGCGGCCCCCGTCCCGATCAAGACGCCGGCGCTGCAGTACGGCGCCCTCTCGCCGATGCTGATCGTCTTCGGGGTGGCGCTCGCGGGGGTGCTCGTCGAGGCGTTGCTGCCGAACAAGCACCGCCGCGCCGTCCAGCCCGCCCTGGCCATCGTCGGTTTCGCGGCGGCGCTGGTGGCCGTCGCCCTGCTGCACAGCAAGCGTGAGCTGCTGGCTGCCGGAGCGGTGGCGCTCGACGGCCCGGCGCTGTTCCTCGAGGGCACGATCCTCGCGCTGGCCATCGCGTCGGTGATGCTCGTCGCCGAGCCGCGGGTCGGCTCGCTGGTGGCGCGCGCGGCCGTGGTGCCCGGCAGTGTCGGAGCGCGCGCTCAGCAGACCAGCGTGGAGCTGCAGACCGAGGCGTACCCGCTGATGTCGTTCGCCGTGGCGGGGATGATGCTGTTCGCCGCCTCGAACACGCTGCTGGTGATGTTCATCGCGCTGGAGATCTTGTCGCTGCCGCTGTACCTGCTGGCGGGCCTCGCCCGGCGGCGGCGGCTGCTCTCGCAGGAAGCTGCGCTGAAGTACTTCCTGCTCGGCGCGTTCTCGTCGGCGTTCTTCATCTATGGCCTGGCGCTCATCTACGGCTACGCGGGAACGGTCTCGCTCGGCGGCATCGCCAGCGCGACCAGCGTCACGGGGGGCAGCGACATCCTGCTGTACCTGGGCCTCGGCCTGCTCGGTGTCGGACTGTTCTTCAAGATCGGTGCCGCCCCGTTCCACGCCTGGACGCCTGACGTCTACCAGGGCTCCCCGACCCCGGTGACGGCGTTCATGGCGGCCGGCACGAAGGTCGCCGCGTTCGGTGCGCTGATCCGGGTGCTGTACGTCAGCTTCGGGCCGCTGCGCTGGGACTGGCGGCCCATCGTGTGGGGCATCGCGATCCTCACCATGGCCGTGGGCGCCATCGTGGCCATCACCCAGCGCGACGTGAAGCGGATGCTCGCGTACTCGGCGATCGCGCATGCCGGATTCATCCTCGTCGGCGTCGCGTCCTCGAGCACCGCCGGCATCTCCAGCTCGATGTTCTACCTGGTGACCTACGGCTTCACCACGATCGCCGCCTTCGGCATCGTCACCATGGTGCGTTCGGGCGACGCCGAGGCCAACGATCTGTCCTCGTGGCAGGGGCTGGGCAAGCGCTCGCCGGTGCTCGCCGGTACGTTCGCCTTCCTGCTGCTGGCCCTCGCCGGGATTCCGCTCACGAGTGGATTTACCGGTAAGTTCGCCGTCTTCCAAGCCGCCGAACGCGGCGGCGCGGTCGCCTTGGTGGTGGTCGGCCTGGTGGCGAGCGCGATCGCGGCGTTCTTCTACGTACGGGTGATCGTCCTGATGTTCTTCAGCGAACCGGCGGCCGAAGGGCCCGTCATCGTTCGCCCGAGCGTGCTGACCTACGGCGCCATCGGCATCGGCACCGCGGTCACCCTCGTGCTCGGAGTGGCCCCGCAGCCGCTGCTGGATCTCGCCAATCACGCAGCCCAGCTCGGATTTATCCGCTAGTCGTGGCTCCTATGGCGCCACCCCTGCGGGCGAGCCTGCCAGGGCTGGATTTCATCGATCCGGCGCTGGAAGCTTCGATCCGCCGCGGGCTCGGTGCGGTGGAGGACCTGTTACGCGCGTCCGTCCAGAGCAGCTACCCGTTCGTCACCGAGACGTCCCGCCATCTCGTCGACGCGGGCGGCAAGCGCTTCCGGCCGCTGATCGTGCTGCTCGCTTCGGGCTTCGGTGATCGCGAGGCGACCGCGGTCGTCCCGGCCGCCGTAGCGATCGAGCTGACGCACCTGTCGACGCTGTATCACGACGATGTGATGGACGAGGCCGTGCTGCGCCGCGGGGCCATGTCGGCCAATGCCCGCTGGACCAACTCGATCGCCATCCTCACCGGCGATTTCCTTTTCGCCCGGGCGTCGGAGATCACCGCGGATCTCGGCACCGAGGCCACCCGCATCCTGGCGCAGACGATCGCCGTGCTCTGCGAGGGGCAGATCCGCGAGACCGTCGGCCCCGGATCCAGCGATCCGATCGCGCACTACCGCCGGGTCGTCGCCGAGAAGACGGGCTCGCTCATCGCCACCTCCGGCCGGCTCGGCGCGCTGCTCTCGGGAGCATCGCCAGCGGTGGTCACGGCACTGACGGCGTACGGCGATCGGATCGGTGCCGCGTTCCAGATCTCCGACGACCTGCTCGACATCACCAGCCCGTCCGGCGAATCCGGCAAGAACCCGGGCACCGACCTTCGCGAGGGCGTGCGCACCTTGCCGGTGCTGCTGGCCGAGCAGGATGGCCTCGTCCTGCCCGACGACCTTTCCGACGACGCGGTGCTCGCCGCTGCCCTGCAGTCGCTGCGCGGCTCGTCCGCCATCGAACGGGCCCGCCAGGAACTGGTGGCGGAGGCCGCCGGTGCGCGCGCACAGCTCGTCGGGCTGCCCGAGGTTGCGTCCCGAGCGGCTCTCGAAGCGCTCTGCGATTACGTGGTGACCCGTACCGGCTAGTTGACGTCCCAGGTGTCGCCGCTGTGCAGCAGCGCCATCAGATCGCCCGGCCCCTGCTTGGCCTTGGCAGCGGCGAGCTGGTCGCTCATCAGCTCGTCGTAGCTCGGCCGGTCGATGTCGCGAAAGACGCCGATCGGGGTCACGCCGGTCAGCCGCGAGAGCGCGAAGGCGGTGGTCGGGTCATCGACCGTCGGGTCGTGGATGAGCACGCCCGGGTCGGTCGCGTTGCAGATCTCCAACCCGCCGGTCTCGCTGCGGCGGACCCCGTGGCTGCTGTCGGCGCCGAAGACCATCGGCTGTCCCGGCTCGAGCCGGAGCCCGGAGTCGTCGCGGGTGTCCTTGTCCTTGAGCAGGTCGAACGCGCCGTCGTTGAAGATGTTGCAGTTCTGGTAGATCTCGACCAGCGCGGTGCCGGGGTGGTCGCCGGCCGCGCGCAGCACCGCGGTGAGGTGCTCGCGGTCGGAGTCGATGGTGCGGGCCACGAAGGTCGCCTCCGCGCCGATCGCCAGCGACACCGGGTTGAACGGGCGTGTCCAGCGAGCCCATCGGCGTTGACTTGGTGATCTTGCCGACCTCGGAGGTGGGCGAGTACTGGCCCTTGGTCAGGCCGTAGATCCGGTTGTTGAACAGCAGGATCTTCAGGTTGACGTTGCGGCGCAGCGCGTGGATCAGGTGGTTGCCGCCGATCGACAGCGCGTCGCCGTCGCCGGTGACCACCCAGACCGATAGGTCGGGCCGCGAGGTCGCGAGCCCGGTCGCGATCGCCGGCGCGCGGCCGTGGATCGAGTGCATGCCGTAGGTGTCCATGTAGTACGGGAACCGCGAGGAGCAGCCGATGCCGGAGATGAAGACGATGTTCTCGCGCTTGACGCCGAGCTCCGGCAGGAAGCCCTGCACGGCGGCCAGGATCGCGTAGTCACCGCAGCCGGGGCACCAGCGCACCTCACTGGTCGGACTTGAACTCCTTGCGGGTCTGCTCTCCTCCGTCTTCGGGACGAGCTCGAGCAGGCGGTTCATGCTGCTCATACAGCGGCTCCTCGGAGTCGAACGCGGTGATGCGTCCGGAAGCGATGACGTCACGGATCACGTCGGCGAGTTCGGCGGCCTTGAAGGGCAAGCCCGCGCACCCGGTCGTAGCCGATGGCGTCGACCAGGAAACGGGCGCGGATCAGCAGAGCGAGCTGACCGAGGTTCATCTCGGGGATCAGCACCTTGTCGTAGCGGCGCAGCAGCTCGCCGGTGTTGGCGGGGAACGGGTTGCAGGTGGCGCAGGTGAGCCTGGCCACCTGCTGGCCGGTCGCGCGGACCCGGCGGGCCGCCGCAGCGATCGGGCCGTACGTCGAGCCCCAGCCGAGCACCAGGACGCGTCGCACCACCGTCGGGGTCGTCGACCTCCAGTGGCGGGATGTCGCGGGCGATGCCGTCGACCTTGGCGGCGCGCAGTGCGGACCATCTGCTCGTGGTTGTCCGGGTCGTAGGAGATCCCCCCGCTGCCGTCGGCCTTCTCCATCCCGCCGATGCGGTGCTCCAGCCCCGGGGTACCCGGCACGGCCCACGGACGGGCCAGCGTCTCCGGGTCGCGCAGGTACGGCCAGAACGCGCCCGAGCCGTCCGGAGCATTGGCCTCGGTGGCGAACTGCACCGCGAGGTCGGGCAGCTCCTCCTGCGTCGGGCATGCTTCCACGGCTCCGAACCGTTGGCGAGGTAGCCGTCGGAGAGCAGGATCACCGGCGTGCGGTACGTCGTCGCGATCCGGGCCGCCTCGAGCGCCGCGTCGAAGCAGTCCGACGGCGACCGCGGGGCGACGACGGGCACGCGGCGCCTCACCGTTGCGGCCGAACATCGCCTGCAGCAGATCGGCCTGCTCGGTCTTGGTCGGCAGCCCGGTGGACGGGCCGCCGCGCTGGATGTCGCACGACCAGCAGCGGGAGCTCGAGGGTGACGGCCAGCCCGACCGTCTTCGGACTTCAGCGCACACGCCCGGGCCGGAGGTGGTCGTGACGCCGAGTGCGCCGCCGAACGCCGCGCCCGAGGGCGGCGCCGATCCCGGCGATCTCGTCCTCGGCCTGGAACGTGCGCACGCCGAACTGCTTGTGCCGCGACAGCTCGTGAAGGATGTCGGAAGCCGGCGTGATCGGATACGAGCCGAGGAAGAGCGGCAGACCGGTCAGCTGTGAGCCGGCGATCAGCCCGTACGACAGCGCCATGTTTCCGCTGATGTTGCGGTACGTGCCGGCCTCCATCTTGGCCGGCGCGACCTCATAGGTGACCGAGAACGACTCGGTGGTCTCCCCGTACGCATGGCCGGCCTTGAAGGCGCGGATGTTGGCGTCGGCGATCTCGGGACGCTTGGCGAACTTGCCCTTCAGCCATGCCTCGGTGCCCTCGATCGGCCGGTGGTACAGCCAGCTCATCAGGCCCAGCGCGAACATGTTCTTCGCGCGCTCGGCCTCTTTCTTGTTCACCCCGTCGACCGCGCCGACGGCCTCGATCGTCAGCGAGGTCAGCGGGACCCGGTGAACGCGGTACTCATCGAGTGAGCCGTCGTCGAGCGGGTTGACCGCGTAGCCGGCCTTCTTCAGGTTGCCGGGGGTGAACGCGTCGCCGTTGACCACGAGGTCGTTGCCGCGGGGCAGGTCCTTGATGTTGGAGCGCAGCGCCGCCGGGTTCATCGCGACGAGGACGTTGGGCGCGTCGCCCGGGGTCAGGATGTCGTGGTCGGAGAAGTGCAACTGAAAGCCCGAGACGCCGGCGGGCGAGCCGGCTGGAGCCCGGATCTCGGCCGGAAAGTCAGGCAGGGTCGACAGGTCATTACCGAACGACGCGGTCTCGGACGTGAAGCGTTCGCCGGTGAGTTGCATGCCGTCGCCGGAGTCGCCCGCGAAGCGAATGACGACCCGGTCAAGCTGCCGGACCTCCTTGCCGCGGATCTGCGCGGACACCTCGGTCATGCTGAAATCGCCCCCTAGACAGAGTTGCTCGAATGTTACGGGAGCCAGCAGAAAGGGAGGACTGGCAAGCGTAGGAGCCTGTTCTAAAAACTCATATCACCCCGAAGCGCGTCCCGTGGTGCCCGACGCCCCAGCGCCAGGGGAACGAAGCGGGTGGCCGCTGCCGTTGAACTGTTGTGAAGCGGCTGGGAGTCTTGGCCCGCCCGAGCGGGCGGGCAAGGGCGGCGGAACCGGAACGGAGCGGGCGGAATGCGTAACCACCACAACGGGCTGCGAACGGCGGTCCTGCTCGGGCTGCTCTCCGCGCTGATCCTGGTGGCCGGCCGGATTTTCGGCGGTACCCAGGGGCTGGTGATCGCGCTCGTGGTTGCCTTGGGAATCAACGGCTTTTCCTACTTCTACAGCGACAAGCTCGCGCTGCGTTCCATGAAGGCCTATCCGGTGAGCCAGGCCGAGCAACCGCGGCTGTACGCGATCGTCGCCGAGCTCGCCACGCGGGCGCGGATTCCCATGCCCCGGCTGTACATCTCACCCACACAGCAGCCCAACGCCTTTGCCACTGGCCGCAATCCGCGTCACGCCGCAGTCTGCTGCACCGAGGGCATCCTGCGGATGATGGACGAGCGTGAGTTGCGCGGCGTGCTGGCGCATGAGCTCTCGCACGTCACCAACCGGGACATCCTGATCTCGTCGGTCGCGGGCGCGCTCGCGAGTGTCATCACCTTCCTCGCGAATTTTGCTCAGTTCGCGGCTTTGTTCGGCTTCGGCGGCCGCAACGACGAGGAGGGCGGCGCCAACATTCTCGAGCTCCTGCTGCTGATCATCCTGGGTCCCATCGCGGCCGCAGTCGTCCAGCTGGCGGTGAGTCGCTCGCGCGAGTTCCAGGCTGACCAGTCCGGTGCCGAGCTCTCCGGGGATCCGCTCGGGCTCGCGTCCGCGCTCCACAAGCTCGAGGTCGGCACCGCGCGGCTGCCGCTGCCCGACACGGCGCAGCTGGCCCCGACGAGTTCGCTGATGATCGCCAACCCATTCCGGCGCGGCACCTTCGGCGTCGGCAACCTGTTTTCCACCCACCCGCCGATGGACGAGCGCATTCGCCGGCTCGAGGAGATGGCGCGAGCAGGTGGCAGGGGGGTGGGCGGCTACTACCCTCGGTAGCCGTGACCCACGAACTCGCGGCCGGCTCGCCTGACACGGGTGCCACCGCGGTCGATCCGAAGGCGTGCGAGGCCAACCGCATCGGCACCCGCCCGCCGCGCACTCGCGCCTGGCGAGACGGGAATGTGGTCGCCGAAGGCTTCCCGGTCGCCGACGTCAGCGCTCGTCTTGATGCCGGCGAGCTGGTCTGGCTCGATCTGTGCGCTCCGATGAAGAGCGAGCTTCACATCGTCACCGACGAGCTGAACCTTCACATCCTGTCGATCGAAGACGCTGTCAGCCGCCACCAGCGCGCGAAGCTCGATCGCTACTCCGACTATCTGTTCCTGAACGCCTATGACGCCTCGCTCGACGTCGGCAGCGGTCAGTTGCATACGTCTGAGATGTCAGCATTCATCACGAAGTCTGCGCTGGTCACGGTCCAGGACGACGAACGGTTCGACGTCGATGCGCTCGTCGAGCGTTGGGACTCGACCCCGGATCTGGCGGACCACGGCGTGGCGTTCCTGCTGCACGGGCTGCTCGACCTGCTCGTGGACGACCACTTCGCGGCCGTCCAATCGCTCGACGACGGGATCGAGGAGCTCGAAGACCTGCTCTTCGACGACCGGCCGAATGACCCAGAGGTGCAGCGCCGTAGTTACGAGATGCGCAAGAGCCTGGTGACACTTCGCCGGGTGGTGCTGCCGATGCGCGAGGTGGTCAACACTCTCCTGCGCCGCGACTTGCACGTCGTCCCGGATGAGATGGCCCCGTACTTCCAGGATGTCTACGACCACGTGCTACGCGCCGCCGAATGGACCGAGAGCCTTCGCGACCTTGTCACCACGATCCTTGAGACCAACCTGACCATCCAGGGCAACCGGCTGAACCTGATCATGAAGAAGCTGACCGGCTGGGCGGCGGTGATCGCGGTGCCTACGGCGGTCACCGGCTTCTACGGTCAGAACGTCCCTTTCCCGGGGTTCGGACGCGAGTGGGGCTTCCTGGTGAGCGTGCTGATCCTGGTCGGCACCGCGGGCGCGCTGTGGTGGGGATTCAGGAAGCGCGACTGGCTCTAGCCCGCAGCCTGCGGGCTAGCGGTAGTTGACGAACTGCAACGCCACGTCGAAGTCGCTGTCCTTGAGCAAGGCGATGACCGCTTGCAGGTCGTCCCGTTTCTTGCCGGAGACCCGCAGCTGGTCACCCTGGATCTGGGCCTGGACGCCCTTCGGCCCCTCGGCGCGGATCTTCTTCGCGATCGCCTTGGCTTTGTCGTCCGGGATGCCCTGCTGGATCGAGGCGGTGATGCGGTACTCCTTACCGGACACCGCAGGCTCGCCGTGCTCGAGGGCCTTGAGCGAGATTCCCCGCTTGACGAGTTTCTCCTTGAATACGTCGAGGACCGCGCTGGCACGCTCCTCCGCATTGGCCTTGATCACAACACCCAGCTCACCGGACCAGGCGATCGAGGCGCCGACCCCGCGGAAGTCGTAGCGCTGCGCGACCTCCTTGGAGGCCTGGTTCAGCGCATTGTCGACTTCCTGCCGGTCGATCTTGCTGACGACGTCGAACGAAGGATCAGCCACGGCAACTCCTCCAGGTCGGTCAGCCGCCTGATTCGCTAGGCTGGGCGATCACGGCAGGTTGCCCGAGTGGTCAAAGGGAGCGGTCTGTAAAACCGCCGGCTCAGCCTACGTTGGTTCGAACCCAACACCTGCCACCCGTACGGGAAGGTCATCGCAGATGACCTTCCCGTTCTTGTTTCTGCGCCACTGCTGACCGCCTGCGCCGCCCGTCCGGCCGAAAGCGGGATAGCGGATCACCCGCTCGGGTGATCCATCTGCTGGGCCAAATGGACGAGGACACCTTCAGCTTCGCAGCTCAACAGGAGTTCCGATCCGCCAAAGAGCCCGCATTCCTGGAGGTCCGCATGACCGTCGCCGTCCCGCGCCCTGCCGTCAAGATCCTGCTCATCGCGGCTGGAGTCCTGCTGGGGCTGCTCGCGCTCGTGCTGATGGTCCTGCCGGAGGTGCACGCCTCGCACGGGGTGCTGCTCGGCGCGAGGAAGCTCTTCTACCTCGCCTACTTCGGCAAGCTGCACCCGATGGGCGTGCTCTGGCACTGAGGTAGCCGGCCGGGCAACCGGCGTGCCACCGCAGCTCGACAGCTTCATACAAGACGGGTCGCAGGCCCACGGCGAGCACGTAATTTGCCGGGCCTGCGGCCCGTCTTACTTGCTTGGGGGGCCAACGAATGCGACGTTGTGGATGACGTTGTGGATGTTGTGAGGTCGGTGTCGCCGCGACTGGATGGGTTGCCGACACGGTCATTCCAGCTTCGCCACTGGGAGACGCATGCCGCCAGCCGAGGTGCCAACGAGCGAGAAGCCGCGTCGATCTGACGACGTGCGGCGCCTTGCTGTGCTCCTCGCGGCGCTCGTCGTCTGCGCCGCCGGCATCTGGGTGCCGCTGCTGCGATCGCACCCCGGCGGGTCGCTGAGCGTCGGTATGTCGGCCTGGCACGGCATCGTGCTGGCGATCGGCTTCATCGTCCTGGAGGGCGCGCAGGCCCACGTCGAGGTCCGCCGGCAGACGTTCTCCATCACGCTTTCCGAGGCACCGCTCGTCGTCGGGCTGGCTCTCACCTCGCCCCTGGTCCTGCTCCTCGCCCGCGGCCTGGGGATGGTGGTCTCGGAGGTCCAGCACCGCGTCGTCGGGGTCAAGGCGGCGGTCAACATCGCGCTGGTCACCATCGAGAGCGGGGTCGCCCTGGCGTTGTTTCGCGCTCTGCACGTCGGCGCGATCACCCATCCCGGCAGCTGGCCGGCGGTGTACCTGGCCATCTTCGTCGCCGACACCGTCAGCGCGTTGTTCGTCGCGCTGGCGATCACGCTGACGCAGGGCCGCCCGTCGCGTCGCGACCTCGCCCTCTTCCTTCCGCCGTACATCATCGGCGGGCTGCTCTCGGCGTCCCTCGGTCTGCTCGCCGTCATCGCGCTGCGGGCCGAGCCCAGCGCCGGTGCCTTGCTGGCGATGGTGGGCCTGCTGGTGCTGCTCTCCTACCGGGCTTACGCCGCCCTCTCGCGCCGGCATGCGACCTTGCGCGAGGTCAACGCGTTCGCTCAGCGGGTGGTGGGTGCCTCCGGCGGCGGCGAGCTCGTCAGCCTCCTGCTGCGCGACGCCACGCGGCTGCTGGCGGCCGACAGTGCGGTGCTCTGGCTGCGCGACCCGCCGCCCGACGTGCCGGCGCTGCTGCGGCTGTCGGTCGATGCCACGGACTCAGGCGGCGAGCCGGTACCGGTGGATGCCGAACGGCCTGATCTCGCGGTGCGAGCTGATGCCGGCCGGTCGGTGCTCGTCCCGCGGGGCAGCGACGACCCGCTTCTGGAGAGCGAAGGCATCCGTGACGCGGTGCTGGTGCCGATCCCGGGGGGCGAGCGGACGATGGGGATGCTCGAGGTGCGCGATCGCCTCGGCGACACCTCGACGTTCAGCGACGACGACGCCCGGCTGGCCGAGGCCCTCGCCGCCCACGTGGCGACCGCTCTGCAGAATGACCGCCTGCTCGAGCGTTCGATCTACGACGCGACGCACGACGCGCTCACCGAGCTGCCGAACCGCGGGCTGCTGACCCAGCGCCTGGCAGACGTACTCGCGATGGGCTCGGCGGCG
The DNA here is from genome assembly GCA_963765845.1 of uncultured Actinomycetota bacterium. Lineage (GTDB taxonomy): Bacteria > Actinomycetota > Actinomycetes > Frankiales > Frankiaceae > DATAZK01. Next base: position 214,107 of record CAVXYJ010000003.1, on the reverse strand, counting down.
GTGCTGATCGTCGATCTCGACCGGTTCGGCCAGATCAACGACACGCTGGGCGGCGCCAGCGGTGATGAGGTGCTGATTCAGGTGGCCCAGCGGCTGGTCGCCAACGCGCCGCCCGGGGCCACGGTCGCCCGCGTCGGCAACGACGAGTTCGGCATGCTGCTGCCCGGCATCGAGGAGGTCGGCGAGTCGCTCGCGTTGGCGCAGATGGTGCGTGAAGCGCTGCTGGAGCCGGTGCACGTCTCGGGCCTGGCGCTGGATGGCAGCGGTGCCGTCGGCGTCGCTGTCTCACCGCTGCACGGCCGCGACGCCCAACTGCTGCTGCGCCGGGCGGAAGCGGCTCTGCGGCTCGCCAAGGGCGGCGAGCCGCCGGTGCAGGCCTGGCGGGCCAGCCTCGATTCGACCGATCCCCGCCGGCTGGCGCTGATCGGCGAGCTGCGCCGGGCGCTCGAACGTGACGAGCTCGTGCTGCACTACCAACCCAAGGTCGCGCTCCAGCCCGGCCCGGGCCGCGCCGGGGCAGCCGGCGCCGCTGGTGTCGTCACCGGGGTCGAGGCCTTGGTGCGCTGGCAGCACCCGGTCGAGGACCTGCTGCACGCCGACGAGTTCCTGCCGATGGCCGAGCGCACCGGCCTGATCGTGCCGCTGACCGCCGTCGTCATGCGCCTCGCGCTGTCTCAGTGCCGTGCCTGGCTCGACGCGGGCCGGCGCATCCCGGTGGCGGTCAACCTGTCGGTACGCGGCCTGCTCGACCCGCAGTTGCCGGCCACGATCGCCCGCCTGCTGTCGACCTATGACCTGCCGAGCGACCTGCTCACCCTGGAGATCACCGAGAGTTCGGTCATGCGTGACGTCCCGCGCGCGCTGCCGGTGCTCGAGCGGCTGGCCCGTTCCGGGATCTCGCTGTCCGTCGACGACTTCGGCACCGGCTACTCCTCGCTGGCGTACCTGCGCCGGCTTCCGGTCAGCGAGGTGAAGATCGACAAGTCGTTCGTGCAGGACATGGCGGTCGACGAGAGTGACGCGGCGATCGTCGAGACCATCCTCGGGCTGGCCCGTCACCTCCAGCTGCGGGTGGTCGCCGAGGGGGTCGAGGACGAGCGCACCCGCGACCGGCTCGCGTCGATGGGCTGCGACATCGCTCAGGGGTATCTGTTCAGCCGGCCGCTGCCCGCCGAACGCTTCACGACCTGGCTCGCCATGCGCGAGCAGCCGATACGCCGGGGACCGATCCGGCTCGTCGGGGGCTGACCGGGAGCCGAACGTGTACGCTGGCCTGCGGCAACATGCCCCTTTAGCTCAGTCGGCAGAGCGTCTCCATGGTAAGGAGAAGGTCTACGGTTCGATTCCGTAAAGGGGCTCGAAGCGCCGGTGCTCCGGTTGCCCGGCGGAGTAGCTCAGTTAGGCAGAGCAAGCGGCTCATAATCGCTGTGTCGCCGGTTCAAATCCGGCCTCCGCTACCGGAACGCAAGCGGGCCACACCCTGGCCCGTCCACGAGTAAGAAGCGAGTAAGAAGAAGGTGTTCCCGTGGCCAAGGCCACTGACGTCCGACCCAAGATCACGATGGCGTGTCAGGTGTGCAAGCACCGCAACTACATCACCAAGAAGAACCGTCGAAACGACCCCGACCGTCTCGACCTGAAGAAGTACTGCCCCAACTGCAACGACCACACCGAGCACCGCGAGACCCGTTAGCGAAGGGACGAGCATGCCGCTCAACCGGGCTTTCATCGGCCGGGAGTTCTCGTTCGAGACGCCGTTCGAGGTGGGCCGCGAGCTCATCCGGCACTTCGCGTCAGCGATCGGTGACGCCAACCCGATCTACCACGACGTGCAGGTAGCGAAGGCGGCCGGGCATCCCGATCTGGTGGCTCCGCCCACGTTCCTGACCACACTGGGTTTCCGCCGGGCCAGCAGCCCGGTCGGTGATCCCGACCTCGGCCTCGACTACAGCCTGGTGGTCCACGGCGAGCAGAGGTTCGAGATGCACCGGCCGGTCTACGCCGGCGACGCGTTGATCGGGCGCACGAAGGTCATCGACATCCGTGACATCGGTCGTAACGAGGCCATGGTCATGGAAACGAACGTCTACGCGGCCGACGGTGCGCACGTCGCCACCTCGACCATGACCACGATCTCGCGCGGCACCGCCGCCAAGAAGGAGGGCTGAGCTGTGGCCGTCCGGTATGACGAGGTCGAGGTCGGCACCGAACTCGCCGCTCAGACCTACGGGATCACCCGGGCCCAGCTCGTGCAGTACGCGGGGGCGTCCGGCGACTTCAACATCATCCACTGGAACGAGCGGTTCGCGAAGGCGGTCGGGCTCCCCGACGTCATCGCCCACGGCATGTTCACCATGGCCACCGCTGCACGGCTGGTGACCGACTGGGTCGGTGACCCGGCGTGCGTCGTCGAGTACGGCGTGCGGTTCTCGTCCATGGTGCCGGTGCCGGATGACGACAAGGGCACGACGCTGGTCGTCTCCGGCACGGTCGAGGAGAAGCTCGAAGACAAGCGGGTCAGCATCGGGCTCACCGCCCGGTGCGGCGGTGCTGATGGGGCGAAGGTGCTCACCCAGGCTCGCGCCGTCGTCCAGCTCTCCTGATCTCCTGATCTCTCACTGGGGTCGCCGGGGCTGCGGAGCCGTGCTTGCGGGCGCCGCCGCGCTCGCGACCATCAGCGCCTGCGGCAGCGCCAAGCCCCGGGGGGTTCCGGCCACGGCGACCTCAAGCCCGGCGTCGGCCTGCCCCGCCGCGTACCTGCCACCCGATCCGCACCGCCCGCAGGTGACCCTGCGCTTCAGCCTCGCCGCCGATCACCGCACCGTGACCGGTCACGAGCGCGTCGTCTTCACCCCCGACCAGCCGATCACCGAGCTCGTCTACCGGCTCTGGCCGAACGGGCGTGATCACTTCCTCGGCGGCTCGCTGACGGTGACCAAGGCCGAGGTGTCCGGCCAGGTTGTCCAGCCCACGCTGGCATCGGCCGGGGGCCGGGCGGGCACCCAGGGGACGCTGCTCTCGCTGCCGCTCGCCGGAACGGTCGCGGCGGGTCAACCGGTGACCAGCGACCTCGATTTCACGCTGCGCCTGCCGCCCTCGTTCATCGACCGCCTCGGCTCCGACGGCAAGACCGCGTGGTGGGGGACGAGCGCTCCGCTGCTGGCCTGGGTACGCGGCGTCGGCTGGGTGCGCACGCCCGGCAGCAGCACTCCTTCGGAGATGGCGGTGAGCGAGGACGCCCGCCTCGACCTCACGGTAGAAGCGCCCGCGGCCGATACCGTCCTGGCCAACGGCGTGGCCGACCCGCCGGTGGCCGCTGCGCCCGGACGGCGCAGCTGGCACTTCACGTCACCGGACGCCAGAGACGTCGCTGTCGCCGTCGGGCGCTTCCAGGTGCTGGCCGCACAGGTGCAGACCCCCGACGGCTCGGTGCGGGTGCGCGTCGGCAGGTCGCCCGGGCTCGACCTGTCCGACGAGCAGGTGCTCGAGCAGGTTGTTCACGCGCTACCGCTGCTGGTGCGTCACTTCGGGCCGTACCCGTTCACCTCGTTGACGCTGGTGTCGCTCCCCGGTCTCGGCGGGACCGGGATCGAGTACCCCGGCATGACGTTCCTCGGTCAGGACGGCGGACAGTCCGTCACGACGCACGAGCTGGCTCACATGTGGTTCTACGGGCTCGTCGGAGACGATCAGGAGCTGCACCCGTGGATGGACGAGGCGTTCGCGACCGCTGCGGAGGAGATCGTCGACGACGAGCTCTTCGGCGGCACCGCGACGGTCGGCAGCGCGGCGCCTGGCGCGGCCGACCCGCGCCCGGTCGACCTCCCCGTCTCGGCGTTCGAGCACGATCTGCCGGGCTACAACACGGTCGTCTACTTCAAGGGTGCCGACGCGCTCATCGGCGCCCGCCAGGCGGCAGGAGCAGCTGCCTTCGACGCCGCGCTGCGCTGCTACGTCAATTCCTTCGCCTGGCGGGTGGCTTACCCGGCTGACTTCGCCCGGGCCATGAAAGGACTACCGAAGGCGATCGCCGTCCTGCGGCAGGCCGGAGCGATCCACTAATCGCGGGTGAGCACCTCGTGCAGGCGCCGCACGCCCTCGGCGAGGTCCTCGTCGCCCAACGCGTATGACATCCGGAACGCGCCCGGGCCACCGAACGCCTCGCCCGGCACCACCGCCACCCCCACTTCTTCCAGCACCAGCGCGGCCAGCTCCGCCGACGACTTCGCGCTACGCCCGGCGATCGGCTTGCCGAGCAGCTCCGACACGTCCGGGTAGCAGTAGAACGCTCCCTCCGGCAGCGGGCAGGTGACGCCCGGGATGGCCGAGAGCCCGGCATGCATCGCCCGCCGGCGCCGGTCGAAAGCCGTGCGCATCTCGTGGACGGCCGACAGGTCGCCGCTCACCGCGGCGAGGGCCGCAGCCTGGGCGATGTTGGAGACGTTCGACGTCGCGTGCGACTGCAGGTTGGTCGCCGCTCCCGACGACGTCGGCGGGCCCGATCAGCCATCCGACGCGCCATCCGGTCATCGCGTAGGTCTTCGCGACTCCGTTGACGACGACACAGCGGTCGGCGAGGGACGGCACCTGGACGGGCACCGAGCTGAATCGGGCACCGCCGTAGACCAAGTGCTCGTAGATCTCATCCGTGATGATCCAGAGCCCGGCGTCATCGGCCCAGCGCCCGATCGCGGTGAGCTCGTCCGGCGTGTAGACGGCGCCGGTCGGGTTGGACGGGCTGACCACGAGCAGCACCTTGGTGCGAGGCGTGCGCGCGCGTTCGAGCTCGTCGACCGTCACCTTGTAGCCCGCAGCCGCGCTGGTCAGGACTGGCACGGTGACCCCGCCGGCGAGGTGGATCGACTCCGGGTAGGTGGTCCAGTACGGCGCGGGGACGATGACTTCGTCGCCCGGGTCGAGCAGGGCGGCGAACGCCTCGTAGATGGCCTGCTTGCCGCCGTTGGTGACCAGGACCTGGGAGGCCTCGATCGCGTAGCCGGAGTCGCGCTTGGTCTTCGCGGCGATGGCCTGGCGCAGCTCAGGGCAGGCCGCCGGTGGGGGTGTAGTGGTGCATCTTCGGGTCGCGGCACGCCTTCTCGGCCGCGGCGACGATGTGCTCGGGAGTGGCGAAGTCCGGTTCACCGGCCCCGAACCCGATCACGTCACGGCCGGCTGCCTTCATCGCCTTCGCTTGGCATCGACAGCGAGCGTGGCGGAGGGGGCGATGCCGGCGATACGGGCGGAGACGCGCGGACGTGAGGACATAGCCTTCATGCTGTCACGCAAACGGCCGATCGACTCCATGGACTGTTGGCTCGCCAACGGCGTGGTTTTTCAGCGCTGGAGTGAGCGGCCGCCGCAGGCCGGGCGCGTACACTGGCGCGGGGTAGCAGTCGGGCCCAGCGTCAGCGCGCCCGCCTGTCCCTGAAGGGGCGTAGCTCAATTTGGCAGAGTCCCGGTCTCCAAAACCGGTTGTTGGAGGTTCAAGTCCTGTCGCCCCTGCCAGGTGAGGCGTGTCGGGTTCGGCTGGGTGAGCAAGGTCTTGGTTCTGGTTCGGCAAGCAAGGGCGTGTCAGCAGCAATCCCCGGGGTGGGGCAGGAGCGGAGGGTCATGTCGACCGAGACGCATGAGCCTGCCGTTGCCTTTGAGAAGGCAGCGGGAGGCCGAGGCGCTCCGCCGCGCCGTCCGAACATCTGGCGCCGGATGGTGCAGTACTACCGCGAGATCGTCAGCGAGCTCCGCAAGGTCATCTGGCCGGGTCGCAACGAACTGGTCACCTACAGCGTGGTCGTGCTGGTTTTTGTCATTGTCGTTACCGCCTTCGTGGCGACCCTGGATTACGGGCTCACCCGAGCGGTGTTGGGCATCTTCGGTTAGGGAGAGTTTTGTCGTCTCAGTACGAGCCATCCGAGCAGGAGGAGGCCGTCGATCGGCTCGATCCCATCGAGATGCTCGAATCCGATCAGGTGGCCTCCAGCGAAGCCGGTTCCCAGCCCGAGGAGGGTGAGCTGGGCAACGGCATCGACGGGCGTCGACGAGGGTCCGGGCTACGATCGGGCAGTCGGGCCGCCGATGATGCCGCCGACGATGCCGCCGACGCGGGCCTCGCCGCCGAGCCCGACGAGGACGAAGACCCGACGGTCACGTTCCGCGCGCGAACTCGAGGCGCTGCCGGGCGATTGGTACGTGCTGCACACGTACGCGGGCTACGAGAGCCGGGTGAAGGCCAACCTGGAGCAGCGCATCCAGAGCCTCCAACATGGAGGACTACATCTTCCAGATCGAGGTGCCCACCGAAGAGGTCATCCAGATCAAGGGCGGCAAGAAGCAGCCGTCCAGCAGAAGAAGTACCCCGGCTACGTCTGGTCCGGATGGACCTCGCCGACGAGTCGTGGGGCGCGGTGCGCAACACCCCTGGCGTCACCGGCTTCGTCGGCCTGCCAACCAGCCGTCCCCGCTGCCGATGGACGAGATCGTCGGGATCCTGGCCCGGCGCAGGAGAAGAAGAAGGTCGAGGCGCCCAAGGCCCAGGAGTACGAGATCGGCGAGTCGGTCACCGTGATGGACGGCCCGTTCGCCACCCTTCCGGCCACCATCAGCGAGGTCAACGCTCGACGCGCAGCGCCTGAAGGTGCTGGTGTCGATCTTCGGCCGGGAAACCCCGGTCGAGTTGCAGTTCAACCAGGTCGCGAAGATCTAGCCGCGTTCCGTCATCTGTGCGTTTTGATCCAGTCGTTTCGTTCTAGCAAGGGTTCTTAGACATGCCTCCCAAGGAAGAAACTCGCAGCGTCATCAAGCTGCAGATCCAGGCGGGTGCGGCCACCCCGGCCCCGCCGGTCGGCCCCGCGCTCGGCCAGCACGGCGTCAACATCATGGAGTTCGTCAAGCAGTACAACGCGGCGACCGAGTCCCAGCGCGGCAATGTCGAGCCCGGTCGAGATCTCGGTGTACGAGGACCGCTCGTTCACCTTCATCACCAAGACGCCGCCGGCGGCGCGGCTGATCCTGAAGGCCGCCGGCGTCGACAAGGGCTCCTCGGTGCCGCACAAGACCAAGGTCGGCTCGCTCACCCGGGCTCAGGTGCGCGAGATCGCCACAACCAAGCTGCCTGACCTGAACGCCAACGACGTCGACGCCGCTGAGAAGATCATCGCCGGCACCGCGCGCTCGATGGGTATTACCGTCACCGGCTAGCTGTCGTAGCCAGCGTCAACAGGCGGCTGCTACGCCGTCTGACGTGGGAGGGCCGACCGGCCCGTCCGTACCACTGACCGTAAGGAATTACCAATGAAGCGCAGCAAGACCTACCGCGCCGCCGCCGAGAAAATCGACCCGGAGCGCATCTACGCTCCGCTCGAGGCCGTTCGGCTGGCCAAGGAGACGAGCCCCACCAAGTTCGACGCGACCGTGGAGGTCGCGCTGCGGCTAGGCGTCGACCCGCGCAAGGCCGACCAGATGGTCCGCGGCACCGTCAACCTCCCGCACGGCACCGGCAAGATCGCCCCGCGTCGCTGGTCTTCGCCAGCGGCGCGAAGGCGGATGAGGCCACGGCGGCCGGGGCTGACATCGTGGGCAGCGACGATCTCGTCGCCCAGATCCAGGGCGGCTTCCTGGACTTCGACGCCGCCGTCGCCACCCCTGACCAGATGGCCAAGGTCGGACGGATCGCGCGCATCCTCGGTCCCCGCGGCCTGATGCCGAACCCGAAGACCGGCACCGTGACCATGGACATCGGCCGGCCGTCGGCGACATCAAGGGCGGCAAGATCAACTTCCGCGTCGACAAGCAGGCGAACCTGCACCTGGTGATCGGCAAGGCCAGCTTCACGGAGGAGCAGCTTGCCGAGAACTACGCCGCTGTGCTGGACGAGATCCTGCGGGCCAAGCCGTCGGCGGCCAAGGGCCGCTACCTGAAGAAGATCACGTTCAGCACCACCATGGGCCCGGGCGTACCGGTAGACCCCAACCGCACCAAGAGCGTCACCCAGGACGCGGTCGTCTGACCCTGCTCGGCCCTGCTCGGCCCTGCTCGTGAGGTCGCGCAGGTTTTCGTCGCCTTGCGAACGCGCTGGTAGGGTGAGCCGAGTTCCAGTAGTTCCAGATGTACCACCACACCCAAGACCGCCGGTTGCTGCTTCGGCAGCTGTAAAAGCCTTCGGGCTGGCCTGCGCAGGAGTGGCGAGAGGGCTCCGCCCGATCCTCTGAGCCTCTTCTCGCGCGTGCCCGCTGCGTGGCTGTCGGCCCGAGCGAAAGGAGCGCCGCATGGCGAGACCCGACAAGGACGGCCGCAGTCGCCGAGCTCACCGAGCAGTTCCGCGGATCGTCCGCCGCCGTGCTCACCGAGTACCGCGGGCTCACCGTCGCCCAGCTCGACCGAGCTGCGCGATCCCTGGGTGATGCGGCGCGTCCTACGCCGTCGTGAAGAACACGCTGACCAAGATCGCCGCCCGCGAGGCCGGGCTCGACGGGCTCGACGAGCTGCTGGCCGGCCCCTCGGCCGATCGCCTTCGTCGGCGGTGACCCGGTCGAGGCCGCCAAGGGCCTGCGCGACTTCGCCAAGGCCAACCCGCTGCTCGTGATCAAGGGCGGGGTCCTCGACGGCAAGCCGATCTCCGCCGACGAGATCAAGCAAGCTCGCCGACCTCGAGTCCCGCGAGGTGCTGCTCGCCAAGCTCGCCGGCGCGATGAAGGCGTCGCTGGCCAACGCCGTGTCGCTGTTCGCGGCACCGCTGGCGCAGACGGCCCGCCTGGTCGAGGCGCTGCGCCGAAGCGGAGCAGCCGACGGTCCGAACGGGCGAGCCGTACGGCTCGGACCGCGGAGCCGCCGAGCCCGGCCGACGCCGCGAGGTCGCCGAGGGCGGCCGCCGCAGACCGCGGAGCCGCCGAGGCCGACCCGAGCATCGGGCGCGACACCGGCCGACCGCCGAGAGCACCGGCCGACCGCCGACCCGACCCCACCGACCAGCTGAAGAGGGACCGACCGACCATGGCGAAGCTCAGCACCGACGAGCTGCTCGACGCGTTCAAGGAGATGTCCCTCCTCGAGCTCTCCGAGTTCGTGAAGCAGTTCGAGGACACCTTCGGCGTCACCGCGCGGCCGCTCCGGTAGCCGTCGCCGCCGCGCCCGGCGCCGGCGCCGGCGGCGCCGAGGCTCGCCGCCGCCGAGGAGCAGGACGAGTTCGACGTCATCCTCGAGGCGGCCGGCGACAAGAAGATCCAGGTCATCAAGGAGGTGCGCACGCTGACCAGCCTCGGCCTGAAGGAGGCCAAGGACCTCGTCGACGGCGCGCCCAAGCCGGTCCTGGAGAAGGTCAACCAAGGAGGCGGCCGAGAAGGCCAAGGCGGCCCTCGAGGGCGCCGGCGCCACCGTCACCCTCAAGTAGTTCTCGCTCCTCGTTCCACCGGCCCGGTGCTGCGGGCGCCAGGCGGCCACCATCCTCGCGGGTGGGTGGCCGCCTGTGGTTTGCCACCCGGCGTGACCCATCAGGCCTCTCCTTCGGCCCAGACCCAGTTGCTGAGCGCCGGCTCGTCCTCCGGCAAGGGTTGGAAGGTCGCCGGCGTTTCAGCGATCTGACGTGGATGAGCGTCGCGCGGGGAGTTCTTCGAGCCGCTCACGGGAACACATCGCCCCTTCGTGCGTTGTCAAGGGGTAGTGGACATGACTCGCGATTTTGGCTACACTTCTCGTTTGCGCTGCTTTCCTGCTGACCCGTCTTGCCGCGGGTCGTTCTGCATGCCCAGCAGCACGCTCACCCGCCATGACCCCCTTGGACGTCCCGCTCCATCGCCCGCCGCTTGCCCGCCTTCGACCCGCCGGAGGATGCTCTGAAGCAGCGCCGATCGCCCAGGCGATCGCCGGGCCGCCCCTCTCGGTGCGGCACTCTTCACGCCGTTGTTCCCGCTCGACCGGTCATCCGGTCGGGCCGCTGCCGCGTGCCCGCACCGTGCTGCGGTCACGTCTCTGTATGTCCCAGCCCCCACGTCCTAGCCGTCACACCGTCCTGAACCAGGCTTTGGAAGGATTCCATTGGCCGCCCGCACCGCGTCCCGCATCTCCTTCGCCAAGATCCAGCGAACCGCTGGAGGTTCCGAATCTGCTCGCGCTGCAGACCGAGTCTTCGACTGGCTCCTCGGCAACGACGCCTGGCAGGCCCGGGTCCAGGAGGCCGTCGACGCGGGTCGCACCGACGTCCCGAGCCAGTCCGGCCTGGAGGAGATCTTCGAGGAGATCAGCCCGATCGAGGACTTCTCAGGGACGATGTCCCTGTCGTTCTCGCGACCACCGCTTCGAGCCGCCGAAGTACTCCATCGAGGAGTGCAAGGACCAGGACATGACCTACGCGGCGCCGCTGTTCGTCACCGCCGAGTTCATCAACAACGAGACCGGCGAGATCAAGAGCCAGACGGTCTTCATGGGCGACTTCCCGCTCATGACCCCCAAGGGCACCTTCGTCATCAACGGCACCGAGCGTGTCGTGGTGTCCCAGCTGGTCCGCTCGCCCGGCGTCTACTTCGAGCGCACGGTCGACAAGACCTCGGACAAGGACATCTACAGCTGCCAAGATCATCCCGTGCCGCGGTGCCTGGCTGGAGTTCGAGATCGACAAGCGCGACATGGTCGGCGTCCGCATCGACCGCAAGCGCAAGCAGACCGTCACCGTGCTGCTCAAGGCGCTGGGCTGGGACGAGCGCCAGGATCCTCGAGCAGCTTCGGCGAGTACGAGTCGATGCGCGCCACCCTGGAGAAGGACCACATCGCCGAGCCAGGACGAGGCGCTGCTCGACATCTACCGCAAGCTGCGCCCCGGCGAGCCGCCCACGCGTGAGGTCGGCCCAGACGCTGCTCGACAACCTCTACTTCAACCCGAAGCGCTACGACCTGGCCAAGGTCGGCCGCTACAAGGTCAACAAGAAGCTCGGCCTGAGCCTGCCGATCGACGCAGGGCATGCTCACCGACGACGACATCGTCGTCGACGATCGAGTACATCGTGACGCTGCACCAGGCGAGGTGGAGACAGCCGCGCCGAGCGACGTCGTGCTGTCGAGATCGACGACATCGACCACTTCGGCAACCGGCGGCTGCGCACGGTCGGCGAGCTCATCCAGAACCAGGTCCGCACCGGGCCTGGCCCGCATGGAGCGGGTCGTCCGCGAGCGGATGACCACCCAGGACGTCGAGGCGATCACGCCGCAGACCCTGATCAACATCCGGCCGGTCGTCGCCTCCATCAAGGAGTTCTTCGGCACCAGCCAGCTGTCCCAGTTCATGGACCAGACCAACCCGCTGGCCGGCCTGACCCACAAGCGCCGCCTGTCGGCGCTCGGCCCCGGTGGTCTGTCCCGTGAGCGGGCCGGCTTCGAGGTCCGTGACGTGCACCCGTCGCACTACGGCCGGATGTGCCCGATCGAGACCCCGGAAGGGCCCGAACATCGGCCTGATCGGCTCGCTGGCCACCTACGCCCGGGTCAACGCGTTCGGCTTCGTCGAGACGCCGTACCGCAAGGTCGAGCGACGGCCAGGTCACCGACGAGATCGACTACCTGACCGCTGACGAGGAGGACCGCTTCGTCATCGCGCAGGCCAACGCCGCCGCTGAACGACGACGGCACGTTCGCCGAGGCCCGCGTGCTGGTCCGCCGCAAGGGCGGCGAGGTCGAGCTCGATCCGCGCCGGACGAGGTCGACTACATGGACGTCTCGCCGCGCCAGATGGTGTCGGTCGCCACGGCCATGATCCCGTTCCTCGAGCACGACGACGCCAACCGGGCCCTGATGGGCTCGAACATGCAGCGCCAGGCCGTGCCGCTGCTGCGCGCCGAGTCCCCGCTGGTCGGCACCGGCATGGAGTACCGCGCCGCGGTCGACGCCGGCGACGTGATCGTCGCCGAGCAGGCCGGGCGTCGTCGAGGAACTCTCGGCCGACTACGTCACCGTGATGCACGACGACGGCACCCGCCGCACCTACCGGCTGGCCAAGTTCCGCCGGTCCAACCAGGGCACCTGCTTCAACCAGAAGCCGATCGTCGACGAGGGCGACCGGGTCGAGGTCGGCCAGGTCATCGCCGACGGTCCGTGCACCGACGACGGCGAGATGGCGCTGGGCAAGAACCTGCTGGTCGCGTTCATGCCGTGGGAGGGCCACAACTACGAGGACGCGATCATCCTGTCCCAGCGCCTGGTGCAGGACGACGTCCTCTCCTCGATCCACATCGAGGAGCACGAGGTCGACGCCCGCGACACCAAGCTCGGCCCGGAGGAGATCACCCGGGACATCCCGAACGTCTCCGAGGAGGTGCTCGCCGACCTCGACGAGCGCGGCATCATCCGCATCGGCGCCGAGGTCGTCCCCGGTGACGTGCTGGTCGGCAAGGTCACGCCCAAGGGCGAGACCGAGCTGACCCCGGAGGAGCGGCTGCTGCGCGCGATCTTCGGCGAGAAGGCCCGCGAGGTGCGCGACACCTCGCTGAAGGTGCCGCACGGCGAGTCCGGCAAGGTCATCGGCGTCCGGGTCTTCGACCGCGAGGAGGGCGACGAGCTGCCGCCGGGCGTCAACCAGCTGGTCCGGGTCTACGTGGCCCAGAAGCGCAAGATCACCGACGGCGACAAGCTGGCCGGCCGGCACGGCAACAAGGGCGTCATCTCCAAGATCCTCCCGGTCGAGGACATGCCGTTCCTCGAGGACGGCACCCCGGTCGACATCGTGCTCAACCCGCTGGGCGTGCCCGGCCGGATGAACGTCGGCCAGGTCCTGGAGACCCACCTGGGCTGGGTCGGCCAAGACCGGCTGGGACGGTCGAGGGCGATGCCCGGAGTGGGCGGAGCGGCTGCCCGATCGCCGCGCCAGGCCGCGCCGCGGGCACCAACGTGGCCACCCCGGTCTTCGACGGCGCCCGCGAGGAGGAGATCACCGGCCTGCTCGCCGCGCACCCTGCCCAACCGGGACGGCGACCAGCTGATCGGCGGCGTCGCGGCAAGGCACGGCTGTTCGACGGCCGCACCGGCGAGCCGTTCCCGGACCCGGTCTCGGTCGGCTACATCTACATCCTGAAGCTGCTGCACCTGGTCGACGACAAGATCCACGCCCGCTCGACCGGCCCGTACTCGATGATCACGCAGCAGCCGCTGGGTGGTAAGGCGCAGTTCGGTGGCCAGCGCTTCGGCGAGATGGAGGTGCTGGGCGCTGGAGGCCTACGGCGCCGCCTACGCCCTGCAGGAGCTGCTGACGATCAAGTCCGACGACGTCCTCGGCCGCGTCAAGGTCTACGAGGCGATCGTCAAGGGCGAGAACATCCCCGAGCCCGGCATCCCTGAGTCCTTCAAGGTGCTGATCAAGGAGATGCAGTCGCTGTGCCTGAACGTCGAGGTGCTCTCCAGCGACGGCTCGTCGATCGAGATGCGCGACACCGACGAGGACGTCTTCCGCGCTGCGGAGGAGCTCGGCATCGACCTGTCCCGGCGCGAGCCGAGCAGCGTCGAAGAGGTGTAGCCCCCACTGCTGGCCCGGATGCCACGAAACGAATTTCCAACTCCTCTCATATTCCGTTCACGAACAAAAGAAAGAAGCGCGTAACCAGTGCTTGACGTCAACTTCTTCGACGAGCTGCGCATCGGCCTGGCCACCGCTGACGACATCCGGCAGTGGTCGCACGGCGAGGTCAAGAAGCCGGAGACCATCAACTACCGCACCCTGAAGCCGGAGAAGGACGGGCTCTTCTGCGAGAAGATCTTCGGTCCGACCCGGGACTGGGAGTGCTACTGCGGCAAGTACAAGCGGGTCCGCTTCAAGGGCATCATCTGCGAGCGCTGCGGCGTCGAGGTGACCCGGGCCAAGGTGCGCCGTGAGCGGATGGGCCACATCGAGCTCGCCGCGCCGGTCACCCACATCTGGTACTTCAAGGGCGTGCCGAGCCGGCTCGGCTACCTGCTCGACCTGGCGCCGAAGGACCTGGAGAAGGTCATCTACTTCGCCGCCTACATGATCACCTAGGTGGACGAGGAGGCGCGCCACCGCGACCTGCCCTCGCTCGAGGCGAAGATCGGTGTCGAGAAGAGCCAGCTCGAGGACAAGCGCGACGCCGACGTCGAGGTGCGGGCCAAGAAGCTGGAGGCCGACCTGGCCGAGCTCGAGGCCGAGGGCGCCAAGGGCGACGTGCGCCGCAAGGTGCGCGAGCAGGCCGACCGCGAGATGAACCAGATCCGGCGCCGGGCGCAGCGAGAAGATCGACCGGCTCGAGTCGGTGCTCTCGCGCTTCCGTGACCTCAAGGTCCAGGACCTCGAGGGCGACGAGCTGCTCTACCGCGAGATGCGCGACCGGTTCGGCGAGTACTTCGAGGGCGGCATGGGCGCCGAGGCGCTGCAGCGCCGGCTCGCCGACTTCGACCTCGAGGCCGAGGCGGAGTCGCTGCGCGAGACCATCCGCAGCGGCAAGGGCCAGAAGAAGGCCCGCGCGCTCAAGCGGCTCAAGGTCGTTTCCGCGTTCCTCAACACCCGCAACAGCCCGATGGGCATGGTGCTGGACTGCGTGCCGGTCATCCCGCCGGACCTGCGCCCGATGGTGCAGCTCGACGGTGGCCGCTTCGCCACCTCCGACCTCAACGACCTCTACCGCCGGGTGATCAACCGCAACAACCGGCTCAAGCGGCTGCTTGACCTCGGCGCGCCCGAGATCATCGTCAACAACGAGAAGCGGATGCTTCAGGAGGCCGTCGACGCGCTGTTCGACAACGGCCGCCGCGGGCGTCCGGTCACCGGCCCCGGCAACCGTCCGCTGAAGACCCTGTCCGACATGCTCAAGGGCAAGCAGGGCCGGTTCCGCCAGAACCTGCTGGGCAAGCGCGTCGACTACTCGGGCCGCTCGGTCATCGTGGTCGGCCCGCAGCTGAAGCTGCACCAGTGCGGCCTGCCCAAGCAGATGGCGCTGGAGCTGTTCAAGCCGTTCGTCATGAAGCGGCTGGTCGACCTGAACCACGCGCAGAACATCAAGTGCGCCAAGCGGATGGTCGAGCGCACCGGCGGTACACGAGCGCTCGCCACGTCTGGGACGTGCTCGAGGAGGTCATCACCGAGCACCCGGTGCTGCTGAACCGCGCGCCGACCCTGCACCGGCTGGGCATCCAGGCCTTCGAGCCGCAGCTGGTCGAGGGCAAGGCCATCCAGATCCACCCGCTGGTCTGCACGGCGTTCAACGCCGACTTCGACGGCGACCAGATGGCGGTGCACCTGCCGCTGTCCGCCGAGGCGCAGGCCGAGGCCCGGATCCTGATGCTGTCGACCAACAACATCCTCAGCCGGCCGACGGGTCGTCCGATGACCTGCCGACCCAGGACATGGTGCTGGGGATCTTCTTCCTGACGGCCGAGAAGGCGGGTGCGGCGGGCGAGGGCCGGCTGTTCTCGTCGGTCGCCGAGGCGGTCATGGCGCGCGACAGCGGTGCGCTCGACCTGCAGGCGAAGATCAAGGTCCGGCTCGACGCCGGCATCGTCCCGCCGGCCGGTTTCGAGTCCGAACGGTGGAGGGTCGTCCGCTGGTCGAGACCACGCTGGGCCGCTGCCTGTTCAACGAGGCGCTGCCGCCGGACTACCCGTTCGTCAACTACGAGGTCGACAAGAAGGCGCTCGGGGCGATCGTCAACGACCTGGCCGAGCAGCTACCCGAAGGTCCAGGTCGCCGCGACGCTGGACGCGCTGAAGGACGACGGGTTTCCACTGGGCCACCCGGGCCGGTGTCACCATCGCCATCGACGACGTCGTCACCCCGCCGCGCAAGCAGGAGATCCTCGACAAGCTACGAGGACAAGGCCGCCGAAGGATCCAGAAGCAGTACGAGCAGGGACTCATCACCGACGACGAGCGTCGCAGGAGCTCATCGAGGTCTGGACCGAAGCCACCGCCGAGGTCGCCGAGGAGATGGAGGAGAACTTCAACTGGCCCGGACGAACCCGGTCTACATGATGGTCAACTCCGGCGCCCGCGGAAACATGATGCAGGTGCGGCAGATCGCCGGTATGCGCGGTCTGGTGGCCAACCCGAAGGGCGAGATCATCCCGCGCCCGATCAAGGCGAATTTCCGCGAGGGCCTGTCGGTGGTGGAGTACTTCATCTCCACGCACGGCGCCCGCAAGGGACTCGCCGACACCGCGCTGCGGACCGCCGACTCGGGCTACCTCACCCGTCGCCTGGTCGACGTCAGCCAGGACGTGATCATCCGCGAGGAGGACTGCGGCACCGAGCGCGGCATCAGACGAGCGGCCTCGACACCGATCTGACGACGCTGGAGCGGTCGGTCTACGCCCGCACCCTGGCGGAGGACGTCGAGGTGCTGACGGCACGATTCTCGCCGCGGCCGGCGCCGACCTCGGCGACGTGCTGATCGGCGAGCTGAAGGCGGCCGGTGTCACCACCGTGCGGGTCCGCTCGGTGATGACCTGCGAGTCCCGGGTCGGGGTGTGCGCGCTGTGCTACGGCCGCTCGCTGGCCACGGGCAAGCTGGTCGACGTCGGTGAGGCGGTCGGCATCGTTGCCGCCCAGTCCATCGGCGAGCCGGGCACCCAGCTCACCATGCGCACGTTCCACACCGGCGGCGTCGCGGGTGATGACATCACCCACGGCCTGCCGCGTGTGGTCGAGCTGTTCGAGGCCCGCCAGCCCAAGGGCATGGCCCCGATCACCGAGAGCGCGGGCAAGGTCCGCATCGAGGAGACCGACAAGACCCGCAAGATCGTTCTGATACCGGACGACGGGAGCGAGGAGATCGCGTACGCGGTCTCACGCCGTTCCCGGCTCGCGGTGACCGACGGTCAGTCGGTGAAGGTCGGTGACCGGCTGGTCGACGGTAACGTCGACCCGCACGAGGTGCTGCGTATCCTGGGCCCCCGCCAGGTCCAGGAGCACCTTGTCGACCAGGTCCAGGAGGTCTACCGCTCGCAGGGCGTGTCGATCCACGACAAGCACATCGAGATCATCATCCGCCAGATGCTCAAGCGGGTGAACGTGCTGGAGTCCGGTGACACCGACCTCCTGCCGGGCGAGCTGGTGCGAGCGTGCTCGCTTCGAGGCCGAGAACCGTCGCGTCGTGGAGAGTGGGGGCCCGCCGGCCTCGGCCCGTCCGGTGCTCATGGGCATCACCAAGGCGTCGCTGGCGACCGAGTCGTGGTTGTCCGCAGCCTCCTTCCAGGAGACGACCCGGGTGCTCACCGACGCGGCCATCAACGCCCAGCTCGGACTCGCTCGTCGGGCTGAAGGAGAACGTCATCATCGGCAAGCTGATCCCGGCGGGGACCGGCACGGCCCGTTACCGCAACATCCGGGTGGAGCCCACCGAGGAGGCGCGTAACGCCGTCTACGCCATGACCGGCTACGACGACCAGGACTGGAGCACCTCGGCGGCCTTCGGCTCCGGGACGACCCAGTCCGTTCCCCTGGAGGACTACGACTACCGCGACTACCGGTAGCCAGGGTTTCCGGTCGATCCGGGGCCAACACCCCGGGTCGACCGGCACCTCGGTTTCCCTATCGCAAGCTGCGATGACACACGTTCGACATTGCTGGCTGCGACGGGTAAAGTCGCACCTCGTGGCTGCGGGCGGTGCCATGTTTGAAGCCCGCGGCTAACGACTGACGCCCCTCCCGGCGCGGTGGTCATCGCAGGATGGCCGGCGGCGACGGGATCCCGCCTTTCGGCGGGGGTCCGGCTTGCGATGCCGGGCGGCGTGCCCCATCACGACTTGGCGGATCTTCGCGGGTCTGCGGTGCGGGCGCGACACGCCCGACACCGGGGGTCGGCGGATGGCCTGGTCAGGAGCAGATCGACCCAGAGACACCAGATCGACCCAGAGACGTAGAGACATGAGGAAGCGCCTCGCGGCGCGGAGAACGGGAGTGGCAGCCAGCAGATGCCCACGATCCAGCAGCTGGTCCGCAAGGGCCGCGCGGACAAGGTCGAGAAGACCAAGACCCCGGCGCTGAAGGGAAGCCCGCAGCGGCGCGGAGTTTGCACCCGCGTCTACACGACGACGCCGAAGAAGCCGAACTCGGCGCTGCGCAAGGTTGCCCGCGTGCGCCTGACGAGCCAGGTCGAGGTCACGGCCTACATCCCCGGTGTCGGGCACAACCTGCAGGAGCACTCGATCGTGCTGGTGCGCGGCGGCCGGGTGAAGGACCTGCCCGGCGTTCGCTACAAGATCATCCGCGGCTCGCTCGACACCCAGGGCGTCCGGAGTCGCAAGCAGGCGCGTAGCCGCTACGGCGCGAAGAAGGAGAAGGGCTGACATGCCGCGCAAGGGTCCGGCCCCGAAGCACCCGGTCGTCAGCGACCCGGTTTTCGGCTCGCCGCTGGTCACCGCCCTGGTCAACAAGGTGCTGGTCGACGGCAAGAAGTCCGTTGCCGAGCGCATCGTCTACGGCGCCCTCGAGGGCTGCCGCGAGAAGAGCGGCACCGACCCGGTGGTCACGCTCAAGCGCGCGCTGGACAACGTCAAGCCCACCCTCGAGGTGCGCAGCCGCCGCGTCGGTGGCGCCACCTACCAGGTGCCGGTCGAGGTGCGCGCGTCGCGCAGCACCACGCTGGCGCTGCGCTGGCTCGTCAGCTACTCCCGGCAGCGCCGCGAGAAGACCATGACCGAGCGGCTGATGAACGAGCTGCTCGACGCGAGCAACGGCCTCGGCGCCAGCGTGAAGCGGCGCGAGGACACCCACAAGATGGCGGAGTCGAACAAGGCTTTCGCCCACTACCGCTGGTAATTACTTATGGCTGAGATAGTTCCGCAGAACATTCCGCTGAGCGCCACCCGCAACATCGGGATCATGGCGCACATCGACGCGGGCAAGACCACGACGACCGAGCGGATCCTGTTCTACACCGGCATCAACTACAAGATCGGCGAGGTCCACGAGGGCGCCGCCACGATGGACTGGATGGAGCAGGAGCAGGAGCGCGGGATCACCATCACCTCCGCCGCCACCACCTGCTTCTGGCGTGACCACCGCATCAACATCATCGACACTCCGGGTCACGTCGACTTCACCGTCGAGGTGGAGCGCACCCTGCGCGTCCTCGACGGCGCGGTCGCCGTGTTCGACGGCGTGGCCGGCGTCGAGCCGCAGTCCGAGACGGTCTGGCGGCAGGCCGACCGCTACGGCGTGCCGCGGATCGCTTCGTCAACAAGATGGACCGGGTGGGCGCGGAGTTCCACCGCTGCGTCGACATGATCGTCACCGCGCTTGGCCGCCACGCCGCTGGTCATGCAGCTGCCGTGGGGCGCCGAGGCGGACTTCAAGGGCGTCATCGACCTGGTCGGCATGAAGGCGCTGCTCTGGACCCCGAGGGCAAGGGCGACACGTACGAGACGTCGAGACATTCCGGACGACCACCTCGAGGCTGCTCGCGAGTGGCGCGAGCGGCTGCTCGAGACCGTCGCCGAGAACGACGACGAGATCATGGAGCTGTACCTCGAGGGCGAGGAGCCCTGTCGAGGAGCTGATCGCGGCCATCCGGCGCGCCACCATCGCCAGCAAGCTCAACCCGGTGCTCTGCGGCACCGCGTTCAAGAACAAGGGCGTCCAGCCCATGCTCGACGCCGTGGTCGACTACCTGCCGAGCCCGATCGACGTCGGTGCCATCACGGGTCACGCGATGCGCAGCGAAGACGAGGTCATCAGCCGCGAGCCCGACGAGAGCGAGCCGTTCTCGGCCCTGGCGTTCAAGATCATGAGCGACCAGCACCTGGGCAAGCTGACCTACATCCGCGTCTACTCCGGCAGCATCCACTCCGGCACCCCGGTGCTGAACAGCACCAAGGACAACAAGGAGCGGATCGGCAAGATCTACCGGATGCACGCCAACAAGCGTGAAGAGCGTGATGGCGTCGGCGCCGGGCAGATCGTGGCGGTCATGGGCCTGAAGAACACCACCACCGGTGACACCCTCGCCGATCCTCAGGCGCCGGTGATCCTCGAGTCGATGAACTTCCCGGCCCCGGTCATCCACGTCGCGATCGAGCCCAAGACCAAGGCCGACCAGGAGAAGCTCGGCACCGCAATCCAGCGGCTCGCCGAGGAGGACCCGACCTTCCAGGTCCGCACCGACGAGGAGACCGGTCAGACGATCATCGCCGGGATGGGCGAGCTGCACCTCGAGGTGCTGGTCGACCGGATGCGCCGCGAGTTCAGCGTCGAGGCCAACGTCGGCAAGCCGCAGGTCGCCTACCGCGAGACCATCCGCCGCAAGGTCGAGAAGGTCGACTACACCCACAAGAAGCAGACCGGTGGTTCCGGCCAGTTCGCCAAGGTGCAGATCAACCTGGAGCCGAGCGGGGGTGACGGCGGCGGCTACGAGTTCGTGAACAAGGTCACCGGTGGCCGCATCCCGCGCGAGTACATCCCGTCGGTCGACGCCGGCTGCCAGGAGGCCATGGAGTTCGGCGTGCTGGCCGGGCTACCCGCTGGTCGACGTGAAGGTCACGCTGCAGCGACGGCCCGTACCACGAGGTCGACTCCTCCGAGCTCGCCTTCAAGATCGCCGGTTCGATGGCGTTCAAGGAGGCCGCCAGGCGGGCCGACCCGGTGCTGCTCGAGCCGATGATGGCCGTCGAGGTCACCACGCCCGAGGACTACATGGGCGACGTCATCGGCGACCTCAACAGCCGCCGTGGCCAGATCCAGGCCATGGACGAGCGCTCCGGCGCTCGGGTCGTCAAGGCGCTGGTCCCGCTGTCAGAGATGTTCGGCTACGTCGGCGACCTGCGCTCGAAGACCCAGGGCCGGGCAAGCTACAGCATGCAGTTCGACTCCTACGCCGAGGTCCCGGAAGCGTCGCCGAGGAGATCATCGCGAAGGCGAGGGGCGAGTGATGGCCGGAGGTGACCGCCCCCTGGGGCGGGTGCCGGAGGTCATTGCTCGAGCCGAGTCGAGCAATGACATCGCGAAGGCGAGGGGAGAGTGATGGCCGGAGGTGACCGCCCCCTGGGGCGGGTGCCGGAGGTCATTGCTCGAGCCGAGTCGAGGAGTGTTATCGCGAAGGCACGCGGAGAGTAAGCCCCACCGACCAGCTCAGCAACTTTGAAGTACTGCACCCGCAATACCGTCCTAGGAGGGACAACCCGTGGCGAAGGCGAAATTCGAGCGGACCAAACCGCACGTCAACATCGGCACCATCGGTCACATCGACCATGGCAAGACGACGCTGACGGCAGCGATCACCAAGGTCCTGCACGACGCCCATCCGGACCTGAACCCCTTCACGCCTTTCGACGAGATCGACAAGGCGCCGGAGGAGAAGGCCCGCGGCATCACCATCTCGATCGCGCACGTCGAGTACCAGACCGACAAGCGGCACTACGCCCACGTCGACTGCCCCGGCCACGCCGACTACATCAAGAACATGATCACCGGTGCAGCGCAGATGGACGGCGCGATCCTGGTGGTCGCCGCGACCGACGGCCCGATGCCGCAGACCAAGGAGCACGTGCTCCTGGCCCGCCAGGTCGGTGTCCCGTACATCGTCGTGGCGCTGAACAAGGCCGACATGGTCGACGACGAGGAGATCCTGGAGCTCGTCGAGCTCGAGGTCCGCGAGCTGCTGTCGACCTACGAGTTCCCGGGCGACGACCTGCCGGTGGTTCGCGTCTCGGCGCTGAAGGCGCTCGAGGGCGACCCCGAGTGGTCGGCCAAACTGCTCGAGCTCATGGACGCTGTCGATGAGTCGATCCCCGAGCCCGAGCGTGACATCGAGAAGCCGTTCCTCATGCCCATCGAGGACGTCTTCACGATCACCGGTCGCGGCACCGTGGTGACCGGCCGTATCGAGCGCGGCGTGCTCAAGGTGACTGACACGGTCGAGATCGTCGGCATCCACGAGAAGACCGTGAGCACCACGGTCACCGGTATCGAGATGTTCCGCAAGCTGCTCGACGAGGGCCAGGCCGGCGAGAACGTCGGCCTGCTGCTGCGCGGCATCAAGCGCGAGGACGTCGAGCGCGGCCAGGTCATCGTCAAGCCCGGGACCGACCACCCCGCACACCCAGTTCGAGGCGCAGGTCTACATCCTGAGCAAGGACGAGGGCGGACGGCACACGCCGTTCTTCAACAACTACCGCCCGCAGTTCTACTTCCGGACCACTGACGTCACCGGCGTCGTGACTCTGCCGGAGGGCACCGAGATGGTCATGCCCGGTGACAACACCGAGATGACCGTCCAGCTCATCCAGCCGATCGCCATGGAAGAGGGCCTGAAGTTCGCCATCCGCGAGGGTGGCCGCACCGTGGGCGCCGGCCGCGTCACCAAGATCCTGAAGTAGCACGCTGCGGCCGGCGGGCCTTCGACAGAGGGTCCGCCGGTTCGCGTTCAGACCGTTGGCAATCAGTTCCATATTCAAGATTCCGGGTGAGAAGAAGCGATGGCGGGACAGAAGATCCGCATCAGGCTCAAGGCCTACGACCACGAGGTCATCGACAGCTCGGCGCGCAAGATCGTCGAGACGGTGACCCGTACGGGCGCGCAGGTCGCGGGCCCGGTGCCGCTACCGACCGAGAAGAACGTTTACTGCGTCATCCGTTCGCCGCACAAGTACAAGGACAGCCGCGAGCACTTCGAGATGCGCACGCACAAGCGGCTGATCGACATTCTCGACCCCACCCCGAAGACCGTCGACTCGCTGATGAGGCTTGACTTGCCCGCCGGCGTCGACATCTCGATCAAGCTTTAAGGAGGAGTCACGAGATGGCTGACCGCGTCATCCGCGGCATCCTCGGCACCAAGCTGGGGATGACCCAGGTCTTCGATTCCGACAACCGGGTTGTCCCGGTGACGGTCGTCAAGGCCGGCCCCTGCGTCGTCACGCAGGTGCGCACCCCCGATGTCGACGGCTACAGCGCCGTGCAGCTCGCCTTCGGCGAGATCGACCCGCGCAAGGTCCCCAAGCCGCTGCGCGGCCACTTCGAGAGGGCCGGCGTGACCCCGCGCCGCCACCTCGTCGAGCTGCGCA
Source organism: uncultured Actinomycetota bacterium (assembly GCA_963765845.1). Taxonomy (GTDB): domain Bacteria; phylum Actinomycetota; class Actinomycetes; order Frankiales; family Frankiaceae; genus DATAZK01. Next base: position 191,128 of record CAVXYJ010000003.1, on the reverse strand, counting down.
CGCTGGACGCGTCGTCCTACCCGGTGGGTCACGAGCTCACCGCGCAGGCTTTCACCGCCGGAACGGTGGTCGACGTGGTCGCCACCAGCAAGGGCAAGGGCTACGCCGGCGTCATGAAGCGCCACGGCTTCAAGGGCTTGAGCTCCTCGCACGGCGTCGAGAAGAAGCACCGCTCGCCGGGATCCATCGGCGGCTGCGCCACCCCCGGCCGTGTCTTCAAGGGCGTCAAGATGGCCGGTCGCATGGGTCACGAGCGCACCACCACGCTCAACCTGGTGATCTACGCGGTCGACGCCGAACGCGGCCTGCTGCTGGTGCGCGGCGCCGATCCCCGGCCCGGACGGCGGCCTCGTCATGGTGCGCAGCGCGTCCAAGCGCGTCGCCCCCGAGGCATACGAGCCGGCGACCCCGCCGGCCGCAGCGTCGACCGAGTCGACCGCAAGCGAAGGGGCCGAACAGTGAGCGCCACGGCGGTAGAGGGCGTGACACGCAGCGTCTCAGTCCAGTCACCCTCCGGTGATCTCAAACGCACCGCGGAGCTGCCCGCCGCCGTCTTCGACGTGCAGGTCAACGTTCCGCTGATCCACCAGGTCGTCGTCGGGCAACTGGCCGCGGCGCGGCGGGGCACGGCTGACACCAAGACCCGCGGGGAGGTGCGCGGCGGTGGGAAGAAGCCCTACCGCCAGAAGGGCACCGGCCGCGCGCGGCAGGGCTCGACCCGGGCGCCCCAGTTCGCCGGAGGTGGCACGGTCCACGGCCCGACGCCGCGCTCGTACGTGCAGCGCACCCCCAAGAAGATGAAGGCCGCCGCGCTGCGCGGAGCCCTCTCCGATCGGGCCCGCCACGGGCGTATCCACGTGGTGAGCGGGGTTGTCGACGACGCCAGCACGGTGCCGTCGACCAAGGCCGCCGCGATCCACCTGCGCAGCCTCGTCGGAAGTCGCCACGTGCTTGTGGTGGCGGAGCGGCGTGACGAGCTCACCTGGAAGAGCCTGCGCAACGTGCCCGAGGTCCACCTCATCGCGCCGGGCCAGCTCAACACCTACGACGTGCTGGTGAGCGACGACGTGGTCTTCACCGAAGGCGCGCTGGCCGAGTTCCTGGCCGGCCCGCCCAAGGGCAAGGGCGCTGACGCGGTCGCTCGCGAGTCGGAGCTCGAAGACCTGGCCGACGCGGTCACCATCCTGGCCAAGCAGCCGGCCACCACGCCGGCGCCGAAGCAGGACAAGCCCGAACCCGCAACGGAAACCGATTCCGCTGCACAAGCGCCGGCCGATGCTGATGCGGCTGCTGAGGCCGACGGAGTGGACGAATGATTCCCGACCCGCGTGACGTCATCCTCGCGCCGGTGATCTCGGAGAAGAGCTACGGGCTGGTCGAGGAAGGCACGTACACCTTCATCGTCCGTCCGGACGCCAACAAGACCCAGATCAAGATCGCCGTGGAGCAGATCTTCGGCGTCAAGGTCGACCGGGTGAACACCGCCAACCGCCAGGGCAAGCGCAAGCGCACCCGCGCCGGCTTCGGCCAGCGCAAGGCGACCAAGCGCGCTCTGGTGAGCCTTCGGGCCGGCGAGAGCATCGACATCTTCGGTGGGCCTGGGGCTTGACGGCCCCGCGCAGCGACTGACGACCGCGACTAACGAGACGAAAAGACGAGAGACACATGGGTATCCGTAAGTACAAGCCGACGACGCCGGGGCGCCGCGGCGCCAGCGTGGCCGACTTCGTGGAGATCACCCGCAGCGAGCCCGAGAAGTCGCTGGTCCGCCCGCTGCACAGCAAGGGCGGGCGTAACGCGCACGGCCGGGTCACCGCGCGCCACCAGGGCGGCGGGCACAAGCGGGCCTACCGCGTCATCGACTTCCGCCGTGACAAGGACGGGGTGCCGGCCAAGGTCGCGCACATCGAGTACGACCCCAACCGCACGGCACGTATCGCGCTGCTGCACTACGCCGACGGCGAGAAGCGGTACATCATCGCGCCGACCCGGCTGAGCCAGGGCGACACGGTCGTGAGCGGGCCGGCGAGCGACATCCGCCCGGGCAACGCGCTGCCGCTGCGCAACATCCCCACCGGCACCGTGGTCCACGCGATCGAGCTGAAGCCGGGCGGCGGGGCGAAGATCGCCCGCAGCGCCGGGTCGAGCGTGCAGCTGGTGGCCAAGGACGGTCCGTACGCCCTGCTGCGCATGCCTTCGGGTGAGACCCGCAACGTCGATCAGCGCTGCCGGGCCACCGTTGGCGAGGTCGGCAACGCCGAGCAGGCGGGTATCAACTGGGGCAAGGCCGGCCGCATGCGGTGGAAGGGCAAGCGCCCCCACGTCCGCGGCGTCGCCATGAACCCGGTCGACCACCCGCACGGCGGTGGTGAAGGCAAGACCTCCGGTGGTCGCCACCCGGTCAACCCGGCCGGCAAGCCCGAGGGTCGCACCCGCGCCCAGCACAAGCCCAGCGACAAGCTCATCGTGCGCCGCCGCCGGGCTGGAAGGGGACGGCGATGAGCGCGATCCAGACCGCCGAACGTTCAGCCTCGATCACTCAGCAGGGAAGGAGTTAACAAGTGCCACGCAGCCTGAAGAAGGGCCCGTTCGTCGACGACCACCTGCTGAAGAAGGTCGACGACCAGAACTCCAAGGGCACCAAGAACGTCATCAAGACCTGGTCACGCCGCTCGACGGTGATCCCCGACATGCTGGGCCACACCATCGCGGTGCACGACGGCCGCAAGCACGTCCCGGTGTTCATCACCGAGGGCATGGTCGGCCACAAGCTGGGCGAGTTCGCGCTCACCCGCACTTTCCGGGGTCACGTCAAGGACGACCGGAGGGCGCGCCGTGGCTGAGCAAACCGACGCGCTGCCCACCGCCCGGGCCCAGGCGCGCTACGCACGGATCGGACCGCGCAAGGCCCGTCGCGTCATCGATCTGGTGCGCGGGATGAAGGCGTCCGAGGCGCTTGACGTCCTGCGGTTCACCCCGCAGGCCGCCAGCGAGGACATCTACAAGGTGGTCGCCTCAGCCGTGGCCAACGCCGAGCACAACGAGCACCTCGACCGCGACGCGCTGTGGATCAGCGAGGCGTACGTCGACGAGGGCCCGACCCTCAAGCGCTTCCGCCCCCGGGCACAAGGGCGCGCGTACCGGGTGCGCAAGCGCACCAGTCACATCACGGTTGTCGTCGAAGCTCGCGAGCAGGCGCCCCGTTCGAGCACTTCGAGGAGGGCACGCTAGTGGGTCAGAAAGTCAATCCCCACGGCTTCCGGTTGGGCATCACGAGCGAGTTCACGTCCCGCTGGTATGCCGACAAGCAGTACGCGGCTTACGTCGGCGAAGACGTCAAGATCCGCAAGATGATGTCCAAGGGCATGGAGCGGGCCGGCATCAGCCGGGTCGACATCGAGCGCACCCAAGGTCGCCTGCGGGTGGACATCCACACCGCACGGCCGGGGATCGTCATCGGCCGCCGCGGCGCGGAGGCCGACCGCATCCGCGGGGATCTGGAGAAGCTCACCGGCAAGCAGGTGCAGCTGAACATCCTCGAGGTCAAGAACCCCGAGATCGATGCGCAGCTCGTAGCGCAGGGCGTGGCGGAGCAGCTGTCCAGCCGCGTCAGCTTCCGGCGCGCGATGCGCAAGTCGATGCAGAGCGCTCTCAAGGGCGGCGCGAAGGGCATCCGGGTGCAGTGCTCGGGTCGCCTCGGCGGCGCCGAGATGAGCCGCTCGGAGTTCTACCGTGAGGGCCGGGTGCCGCTGCACACCTTGCGCGCCGACATCGACTACGGCTTCTACGAGGCCCGCACCACGTTCGGCCGCATCGGCGTGAAGGTCTGGATCTACAAGGGCGACGTGATTGCCAGCCGCGCCGAGCGCGAGGCGCAGGACGCTGTCCTGCGTCAGCAGCGCCGCGAGCGTCCGGTTCGCCGGCCGCGCAGCGGTTCGACGGGTACGACCGCCGCCGGCACTGATGCCGGGCGCGCAGCAGCGCAGGCGCAGTCACGTCAGAGCGCGGCAGCTCCGGCGGTCGACGAGGCGGTCACCGCCCCGCCGGCCGAGGAGGTCCCGGCCCTGGTCGAGACCCCGATCGCCCCCGAGGTGGCCGCTGAGATTGCGGTGGACGCGGCCCCCGCACCAGATCAGGAGGGCTGACGCATGCTCATCCCCCGCAGGGTCAAGCACCGCAAGCAGCACCACCCGAGCCGTTCGGGAGCGGCCAAGGGCGGTACGTCGATCGCGTTCGGCGACTACGGGATCCAGGCTCTCGAGCCGGCCTACGTCACCAACCGCCAGATCGAGTCGGCCCGTATCGCGATGACCCGCCACATCAAGCGTGGCGGAAAGGTCTGGATCAACATCTACCCGGACCGTCCGCTCACCAAGAAGCCGGCCGAGACCCGCATGGGTTCCGGTAAGGGTTCACCGGAGTGGTGGGTGGCCAACGTCAAGCCCGGCCGCGTCATGTTCGAGCTGTCCGGCGTCGCCGAGCCGCTCGCCCGCGAGGCGATGCGGCGCGCGATGCACAAGCTGCCCATGAAGTGCCGCTTCATCACGCGAGAGGGGGCGAACGTCTGATGGCCAGCACCACCGCACTCGAGTTGCGCGGCGCGGGTGACGAGGAGCTCGTTTCCCGACTCAAGGAGGCCAAGCAGGAGCTGTTCAACCTGCGTTTCCAGGTCGCCACCGGGCAGCTGGACAACAACCGGCGGTTGCAGACCGTCCGGCGTGACATCGCCCGTATCTACACCGTGATGCGCGAGCGCGAGCTCGGCATCTCCTATCAGGTCATCGCTGACGATGAGGCATCCGAGACCGGGTCCACTTCTGCGTCAGCAACCGCGACCGAGAAGGCATCAGCATGAGCACCCCCGCAGAGGCGCCGGAGGTCCGCGGCAACCGTAAGGTCCGCGAGGGCCTTGTGGTCAGCGACAAGATGACCAAGACGGTCGTCGTCGAGGTCGAAGACCGGGTCCAGCACCCGCTCTACGGCAAGACCATCCGGCGCACCACCCGTTACAAGGCCCATGACGAGGGCGATGCCTCCATCGGCGACCGCGTGCTGCTGATGGAGACCCGCCCGCTGTCGGCCACCAAGCGCTGGCGTGTCGTGGAAATCCTGGAGCGTGCCCGATGATCCAGCAGGAGTCGCGGCTGCGCGTCGCCGACAACACCGGCGCCAAGGAGCTGCTCTGCATTCGCGTGCTCGGCGGCTCCGGCCGTCGCTACGCGGGCATCGGCGACATCATCGTCGGCACCGTGAAGGACGCGCTGCCCGGCGCCGGCGTGAAGAAAGGCGACGTCGTCAAGGCGGTCGTCGTGCGCACCGTCAAGGAGCGTCGGCGTCCTGACGGTTCGTACATCCGATTCGACGAAAACGCCGCGGTGCTGATCCGTGACACCGGCGACCCGCGCGGAACCCGCATCTTCGGCCCTGTGGGCCGCGAGCTGCGTGACCGCCGGTTCATGCGGATCATCTCGCTGGCACCGGAAGTGATCTGAGGACATGAAGATCAAGAAGGGCGACACCGTACAGGTGCTCACCGGCAAGGACCGGGGGCTGCGCGGCAAGGTCATCGTCGCGTACCCGAAGGACGACCGGGTACTCGTCGAAGGCGCCAACCGGGTCAAGAAGCACACCAAGCAGACGCAGAGCGTGCGCGGGAGCGAGACCGGCGGCATCGTCGAGACCGAAGCTCCCGTGCACGTCAGCAACGTCGCGTTCATCCACCCGAAGACCGGCAAGCCCGGACGCCTCGGCTACCGGATCGATGACGACGGCAAGAAGGTGCGGGTCTGCCGCAGCGGCGGCAACGAGGTGGACGTCTGATGACGACCACTCAACAAGCGCCCACCCCCGCCCGTCCGCCGGTACGGTTGAAGCTGCGCTACCGCGACGAGGTGCTCCCCGAGTTGAAGTCCTCGCTCGGTATCGCGAACGTCATGCAGGTGCCCGGCGTGGTCAAGGTCGTCGTGAACATGGGTGTCGGCGATGCCGCTCGTGACGCCAAGCTGATCGACGGCGCCGTGCGCGACCTCTCGCTGATCACCGGGCAGAAGCCCACGGTCCGGCGGGCCACCAAGTCCATCGCCCAGTTCAAACTGCGCGAGGGCCAGCCCATCGGTGCCAAGGTCACCCTGCGCGGTGACCGGATGTGGGAGTTCCTTGATCGGCTGGTGTCGATCGCGCTGCCCCGCATCCGTGACTTCCGCGGGCTCTCGCCCCGGCAGTTCGACGGCCGCGGCAATTACACGTTCGGCGTCAACGAGCAGTCGATCTTTCACGAGATCGATCCTGACCGCGTCGATCGCGTCCGAGGTATGGACATCACGATCGTGACCAGCGCCGAGACAGATGACGCGGGACGGGCGCTGCTACGCGCGCTCGGATTCCCGTTTCGGGAGAGCTGAGGAATGGCAAAGAAAGCGCTCGTCGAAAAGGCCAATCGCAAGCCCAAGTTCAAGGTGCGCGGCTACACCCGCTGCCAGCGGTGCGGACGGCCCCGCGCGGTCTTCCGGGCCTTCGGCCTGTGCCGTATCTGCATGCGGCAGATGGCGCACCGCGGCGAGCTGCCGGGCATCACCAAGAGCTCCTGGTAGCGACTGGTGATCGGCGGCGAGCAGTGACCCCAGTTCTTTCATCCCTCTACGCGGAAGGCCCCTGGCGGGGAACCACCGCGGGAAGGCAAGGCACCGATATGACGACAGTTCTGACCGGGCCGGTGAACCGTCCATGACGATGACCGACCCGATTGCCGACATGCTGACGCGCGTCCGCAACGGCAACAAGGCCTACCACGATTCCGTGCGCATGCCCTACAGCAAGATCAAGACCCACATCGCAGAAATCCTCCAGCAGGAGGGCTACATCAAGGGCTGGTCGAGCGAGGGTGAAGGCGTGGAGCGTGTGCTCATCGTCGACCTCAAGTACGGCCAGAACCGCGAGCGGACGATCGCCGGCATCCGCCGGATCTCCAAGCCGGGCCTGCGCGTCTACGCGAAGGCGACCAACCTGCCGAAGGTGCTCGGCGGTCTTGGCGTGGCCATCATCAGCACATCGACCGGCCTGCTGACAGACAAGCAGGCTGCTAAACGGGGCGTGGGCGGGGAAGTCCTCGCCTTCGTCTGGTAGCGGCCATGTCACGCATCGGCCGCCTTCCGGTCCCCGTCCCCTCCGGCGTCGAGGTCACCCTCGACGGCCAGCAGGTGACGGTCAAGGGCCCCAAGGGCACGCTTTCCCACACCGTCATCGAGCCCATCACCGTCGTGCAGGAGGACGGTCAGCTGCTGGTGCAGCGACCGGACGACGAGCGCGACAGCCGGGCCCGCCACGGCCTCACCCGCTCGCTGCTGGCCAACATGGTCACCGGCGTCACCACCGGGTTCGCGAAGACGCTCGAGATCGTCGGCGTCGGCTACCGGGTCCAGGCCCGTGGCCGCGACCTGGAGTTCGCGCTCGGCTTCAGCCACCCGGTGCCGGTCAAGGCCCCCGAAGGCATCACCTTCGAGGTCCAGGCGCCCACCCGCTTCGTGGTGAGCGGCATCGATAAGCAGCAGGTGGGCGAGGTCGCTGCCACTATCCGCAAGCTTCGCAAGCCCGACCCGTACAAGGGCAAAGGCGTGCGTTACCAAGGCGAGGTCATCCGCCGCAAGGTCGGGAAGGCGGGCAAGTAATGCCATCCACCATCTCCGCCACACGGCGGGCCGGCGTCACGCGTCGGCACTTCCGGGTCCGCAAGAGGGTCTCCGGTACCACCGCCCGCCCGCGCCTGGTCGTCACCCGGTCGGCGCGCCACATCTACGCCCAGGTCGTCGACGACACCCGCGGTCACACGCTGGCGTCGGCGTCCACGCTCGATGTCACGCTGCGCGGTTCTGAAGGCGACAAGAGCAAGGCGGCTGCGGCCGTCGGTGCGCTGATCGCCGAGCGCGCTCGGGCGGCCGGCATCGAGGCCGTGGTCTTCGACCGCGGCGGCCGCAAGTACCACGGGCGCATTGCCGCTCTCGCAGATGGGGCCCGCGAAGCCGGGCTCCGGTTCTAGGAAGGACGGCTCCGATATGCCAGGTCAACGCCGCGCAGGCGGCACCGGCGAACGCCGTGACCGACGCGACCGCCAAGGTGGGGCCGCAGCGGAGAAGTCCGCGTACATCGAGCGCGTCGTCGCCATCAACCGGGTCGCGAAGGTCGTCAAGGGCGGCCGTCGCTTCTCCTTCACCGCTTTGGTGATCGTCGGCGACGGCGAAGGCACCGTGGGGGTCGGTTACGGGAAGGCCAAGGAGGTGCCCGCCGCCATCGCGAAGGGCGTCGAGGAGGCCAAGAAGCACTTCTTCAAGGTGCCGCGGATCCTCGCCACGATTCCCCACCCCGTTCAGGGTGAGGACGCGGCGGGCGTCGTGCTCTTGAAGCCGGCGTCTCCCGGTACCGGCGTCATCGCCGGTGGCCCGGTCCGCGCCGTCCTCGAGTGCGCCGGTATCCACGACGTGCTCTCGAAGTCGCTGGGCTCGTCGAATCCCATCAACATCGTCCGGGCCACGGTCGCGGCGCTGCAGGGGCTCACCCGTCCCGAGGAGATCGCCGCCCGCCGCGGTCTGCCGCTCGAGGACGTTGCGCCGGCCGCGCTGCTGCGTGCCAACGCCGCGAGCAAGGTGCCAGCTGTGCTGGCGCCAGGAGCGTGACGTGATGGCCGATTTGAAGATCACGCAGAGCAAGTCCGGTATCGGTGGCACCGCACGGCAGCGGGAGACCCTGAAGACGCTGGGCCTGCGCCGCATCGGCGCGACGGTGACCCGCGAGGACCGGCCTGAGGTTCGGGGCATGGTCCGCGCGGTGGCGCACCTCGTGCAGGTCGAGGAGGTCCAGCCATGAGTGAGCAAGCAACCGACGAGACTGTCGACGCTGGCCAGACCCTGGCGGGTCGCGGGCTCAAGGTGCACCACCTGCGTCCCGCCCCGGGAGCCAAGAAGGCCAAGACCCGCGTCGGGCGCGGTGAGGGTTCGAAGGGCAAGACCGCAGGTCGGGGTACCAAAGGCACGGGCGCCCGCAAGAATGTTCCCGCCCGGTTCGAGGGCGGTCAGATGCCGCTGCACATGCGGGTTCCGAAGCTCAAGGGCTTCCGCAACCCGGCGCGCGTCGAGTACCAGGTGGTCAACCTGACCCGGCTCGGCGAGCTCTTCCCGGACGGCGGCGCCATCGGCGTCGACGACCTGGTAGAGGCCGGCGCGGTGCGCCGCGGACACCCCGTGAAGGTGCTCGGTGACGGTGGTGTCTCGGTGGCCATGCAGGTCAGCGTCAACGCCTTCTCGGGTTCAGCCAAGGAAAAGCTCTCGGCAGCCGGAGGCGCGGCGATAGAAGTCTGAGTTTTCGGCCTGTTCAATGACGCCGTCCCCATCGGCTAGGACCGTGGGGGCGGCATCATTGTTCGGCCGTGATGAGAGGCGTTTGCGTCCGGGACCCGTCGCAATCCGACTGTTACAGTCGCCTGAGGCACCCCTGGCGCGCCAGCTGAGCGGCTGCCCCCCGTAGCCGCTTCCCAAGACTCCTGCAGGGAGGAGCCGTGCTCTCCGCTTTCGGACGGGCGTTCCGCACGCCCGACCTGCGCAGAAAGCTGCTGTTCACGCTCGGCATCATCTTGCTTTTCCGCGTCGGCAGCACGATCCCTTCGCCAGGTGTCTCCACCCGCGCGATCCACGACTGCCTTTCGGGTAGCCAGAGCAGCTCGAACAAGAACCTGCTCTCGCTGGTGAATCTGTTCAGCGGCGGAGCGCTGCTCCAGCTGTCGGTTTTCGCTCTGGGCATCCTGCCCTACATCACCAGCAGCATCATCATGCAGCTGCTGAGCGTCGTCATTCCGCGCCTGGAGCGCCTGCGCAAAGAAGGCGCCGCCGGCGAAACCAAGATCACCCAGTACACGCGCTACCTGACGCTGGCCCTCGCGGTGCTGCAGTCGACCGGCATCGTGGCGCTCGCGCGCTCCAACCGGCTGATCCCCGGGTGTACCACCGCGATCATCCGGAATGATTCGGTGTTCAACACCGCGATCATCGTGGTGACCATGGTCGCCGGCACCGCCGTGATCATGTGGTTCGGCGAGCTCATCACCGGCAAGGGCGTCGGCAACGGCATGTCCCTGCTGATGTTCACCTCGATCGCGGCCCGCCTCCCCTCGCAGGGTTCAGGCATCCAGCAGGCTGCGGGCGGCGTCGTCTTCACCCTCGTGCTGCTGCTCGGTCTCGCGATCGTGGTCTTCGTCGTCTTCGTGGAGCAGGCGCAGCGGCGCATCCCGGTGCAGTACGCGAAACGAATGATCGGCCGCCGGATGTACGGCGGCAGCTCCACCTACATCCCGATGAAGGTCAATCAGGCCGGCGTGGTGCCGGTGATCTTCGCCTCGTCGCTGCTGCAGCTGCCGCAATTGCTCGGCCAGGTCTGGACCAACAAGACGTTCCAGGACTTCGAGCAGCGCTACCTCGTGCGCGGCGACAATCCGCTCTACCTGCTCACGTACGCGGCGCTCATCATCTTCTTCACGTATTTCTACGTCGCGATCACCTTCAATCCCGACGAAGTCGCCGACAACATGAAGAAGTACGGCGGCTTCATTCCCGGTATTCGTCCGGGACGTCCCACGTCCGAGTACCTGGAACGGGTTCTCTCCCGGATCACACTTCCCGGATCGCTGTTCCTCGGCATCATCTGCGTTCTGCCCCTGGCGCTGCTCAACCTGACGAAAAATCAGCAATTCCCGTTCGCCGGTACCAGCGTCCTGATCATGGTCGGGGTGGGCCTCGAGACGGTGAAGCAGATCGAAAGCCAGCTGCAGCAGCGCAACTACGAGGGCTTCCTCCGCTAGTGCGCCTCGTTCTCGTAGGCCCGCCTGGGGCGGGCAAGGGCACGCAGGCGGCTTTTATAGCGTCCGCTGAGTCCATTCCGAAAATCTCGACCGGCGATATTTTTCGGGCGAATGTGAGCGAAGGCACCGACCTCGGCAGGCTGGCCAAGCAATACATGGATGCCGGGGATCTGGTCCCCGATTCGGTGACGGTGGAGATGGTGCGTAACCGGTTGGCCGAAGAGGACGCGGTTCGCGGCTTCCTGCTCGACGGGTTTCCGCGCACCGTCCCGCAGGCCGAGACCCTCGAGCAGTTGCTGGCCGATCTCGGACACAAGCTGGACATCGTCTTGGAGCTGGTGGTGGACGATGACGAGGTCGTGCGCCGGCTTTCCGGGCGTCGTACCTGCCATCGCTGCGGCACCATCTGGCACGTCGACTTCGATCCGCCCACCCGGGAGGGGCTGTGCGACCGCTGCGGCGGCGACCTCTTCCAGCGTGAGGACGACTTGCCGAAGACCGTGCGTCACCGGCTCGAGGTCTACGCCGAGCAGACCGCACCGCTCATCTCTTTTTACGCAGCACGAGGCATCCTGGTAGGTATCGACGCAACCGGCCCGGTGGACGACATCACCGACCGGGCGCTCGAGGCGCTTCGCCGATACGAGGACTGACCCTCGACTGCCAGGCGCGTAGGCACAGATGATCTGAGGATATGAGGCGAACCGCATGACCCGGCGCGACGAAGTCGAGATCAAATCGCGCTCAGAGATCCTGCTCATGCGTGAGGCGGGGCTGGTGGTCGCCCGCACGCTGGAAAAGCTGCGCCAGGCCGTACGTCCGGGCATGACCACGAAGGACCTCGACGAGATCGCTGAGAGCTCGATCCGCGGCGAGGGGGCCGTTCCCTCGTTCCTAATTGGCGGCCACCTGGGCCAGCCCGGCTTTCAGGGCAGCATCTGCGCCTCGGTCAACGAGGAGATCGTCCACGGGATCCCCGGCTCCCGGGCCCTTCGTGACGGGGACCTGCTCTCCATCGACTGCGGGGCAATCCTGGACGGCTGGCACGGAGACTCGGCGATCAGCGTCCCGGTCGGCGAGGTCGCGCCGGAAGTGCTCGAGCTCTCCCGGGTATGCGAGGCATCGCTGTGGGCGGGCCTCGCGGCCGCCCAGCTGGGTGGCCGCCTGACCGACATCAGCCACGCGGTCGAGCGGGAAGTGCGCCGCCATACCGGACCGGACGGGCCGTACGGCATCGTCGACAACTACGGCGGCCATGGCATCGGTACCGCATGCATCAGGCGCCCCACCTGCTGAACTACGGCCGTCCGGGGCGCGGGCAGCGGCTGGTCAAGGGGCTCGCGCTGGCGGTGGAGCCGATGGTCACGCTCGGCACTCCCGACACCCGGGTGCTGGAGGACGAGTGGACCGTCGTCACCGCCGACCGCCGCTGGGCGGCGCACTGGGAGCACACCGTCGCGATCACCGACGAGGGACCGTGGGTGCTGACCGCCTTCGACGGCGGGGTGGCGAAGCTCGCGCGAGCTCGGGGTGAAGGCCGGGCAGCCCGTGACCCTGCTGCAACGCGCTGAGCTCGCATCCGCCGCGGCCTTTCTGGGCGTCGGCGTCGACATGGCGTAGCATGGCGTGTCGGCCGCTTGGCCGGGCTTCTTGCGTGCTTACGCGAGAGCGCCCCGGAATGCGGGCGGCCAGCAGGACCGTTCAATAGCTATCAGCAGCATTACCAGGATCGCGGAGGACATGCCGAAGAAAGACGGGGCCATCGAGATCGAGGGCACGGTCGTCGAGTCGCTGCCGAACGCGATGTTCCGGGTGGAGCTGCAGAACGGGCACAAGGTGCTCGCCCACATCAGCGGCAAGATGCGGCATGCACTACATCCGGATCCTTCCCGAGGACCGGGTCGTGGTGGAGCTCTCGCCCTACGACCTCACCCGCGGACGCATCGTCTACCGCTACAAGTAAGCCATCGAGCGTCCGGGCGGCACATTCTGCCGGCTGCGCACGCAAAGGAGTACACGCAGCCGTGAAGGTCAAGCCCAGCGTCAAGAAGATCTGCGACAAGTGCAAGGTGATCCGCCGGCACGGCCGGGTCATGGTCATCTGCGACAACCTGCGTCACAAGCAGCGCCAGGGCTGACGCCGACAGTCCTGCACGCGCATCACCTCGAAGCGACGCTCCACGCAGCCGCACCGCTGCCACCAGCGGCTGGACGCACCCCCGGTCGGAGGCCGGGGCCTCGACCGGGCAGGTGGGGGCGGATCGCGTGAAGACCTCCGTGACGACAGAAGGAGACTGCCCACGCATGGCACGTCTTGTCGGCGTCGACCTGCCGCGCGAGAAGCGGCTGGAGGTCGCCCTCACCTACATCTACGGCATCGGCCGTACCCGCGCCCGGGAGACCCTGGCTGGCAACCGGGGTCAACCCCGATACCCGCGTGCGCGACCTGAGCGACGAGGACCTGTCAAGCTGCGCGACTGGATCGACGCAACTACAAGGTCGAGGGTGACCTGCGCCGCGAGGTCGCGGCCGACATCCGCCGCAAGGTCGAGATCGGCTGCTACCAGGGCATCCGCCACCGCCGCGGGCTCCCGGTGCACGGCCAGCGCACCCACACCAACGCGCGCACCCGCAAGGGCCCGCGCCGTCGCCAGCAAGAAGAAGCCGGCAAGAAGTAAGTCCGCAGGAACAGACAGCTCAACGGACGACCACCCGCAAGAAGCGCAGCAGGCCGCCGGCGTCAAGAAGGTGCGCCGCAAGGAGAGGAAGAACATCGCCCACGGCCACGCCCACATCAAGAGCACGTTCAACAACACGATCGTCTCGATCACCGACCCGACGGGCACGTGATCTCGTGGGCCTCGGCCGGCCACGTCGGCTTCAAGGGCTCCCGCAAGTCCACCCCGTTCGCCGCGCAGATGGCCGCCGAGAACGCCGCTCGCAGGGCCATGGAGCACGGCATGCGCAAGGTCGACGTCTTCGTCAAGGGTCCCGGGCTCCGGCCGCGAGACCGCGATCCGCTCGCCTGCAGGCCACCGGCCTCGAGGTCGGCTCGATCCAGGACGTCACCCCGGTCCCGCACAACGGCTGCCGCCCGCCCAAGCGGCGCCGCGTCTGACGCGGACGAGAAAGGCCGGAGACCAACAATGGCCCGTTACACCGGCCCCGACTGCAAGCGTTGCCGTCGCGAGAAGACCAAGCTGTTCCTCAAGGGCGCCAAGTGCGAGTCGCCCGAAGTGCCCGATCGAGATCCGGCCCTACCCGCCGGGCGAGCACGGCCGCGGCCGCACCAAGGACAGCGAGTACCTGCTGCAGAAGCGCGAGAAGCAGAAGTGCGCGCGCATCTACGGAGTGCTCGAGAAGCAGTTCCGCGGCTACTACGAGGAGGCCAACCGCCGTTCCGGCAAGACCGGCGACGAGCTGCTGCGCATCCTCGAGTCGCGCCTGGACAACGTCGTCTACCGGGCCGGCTTCGCCATGTCCCGCGACGTGGCTCGCCAGCTCGTGCGCCACGGCCACGTCACTGGTGAACGGCAAGAAGGTCGACATCCCGTGCTACCGGGTGACCGCCAACGACATCGTCGAGGTCCGGCCGAAGAGCCACGAGATGACCCCGTTCGTCGTCGCGCGTGAGCTGGCCGGCGAGCCGCACCACCCCGGCCTGGCTCGAGGTCATCCCGCCCCCGATGCGGGCTCTCGTGCACTCCCTCCCGGAGCGGGGCGCCATCGACACCCCGGTCCAGGAGCAGCTGATCGTCGAGCTCTACTCGAAGTAGCACCATCCCGGGCCGGAGACAGAGCCGGCCCGGGCACGTCAGGCGTCATATAGCGGGCGCCTGAAGAAACAGGAGGCTCCACCGTGCTTATCGCACAGCGTCCCACCCTCGCCGAGGAGGCCGTCGACGAGTTCCGCTCCCGGTTCGTCATCGAGCCGCTCGAGCCGGGCTTCGGCTACACCCTCGGCAACTCCCTTCGCCGCACCCTGCTGTCGTCCATCCCGGGCGCCGCCGTCACGAGCATCCGCATCGACGGCGTGCTGCACGAGTTCTCCACCGTCCCCGGCGTGAAAGAAGACGTCACCGAGATCATCCTGAACCTCAAGGAGCTGGTGGTCAGCTCCGAGCAACGACGAGCCGGCCGTCATGTACCTGCGCAAGCAGGGCCCGGGCGTCGTCACCGCCGCTGACATCGCGCCTCCAGCGGGCGTCGAGGTGCACAACCCCGATCTGCACCTCGCGACCCTGAACGACAAGGGCAAGCTGGAGATCGAGCTCACCGTCGAGCGCGGCCGCGGCTACGTCTCCGCAGTGCAGAACAAGCAGGTCGGCCAGGAGATCGGACGGATCCCGGTCGACTCGATCTACTCGCCGGTGCTCAAGGTCACCTACAAGGTCGAGGCCACGCGCGTCGAGCAGCGCACCGACTTCGACCGGCTCGTGGTCGACGTCGAGACCAAGCCGCTCGATGACCCCGCGCGACGCCATGGCGAGCGCCGGCAACACCCTGGTCGAGCTCTTCGGCCTGGCGCAGGAGCTCAACGTCGAGGCCGAGGGTGTCGACATCGGCCCGTCCCCGGCCGATGCGGCGCTCGCCGCGGATCTCGCCCTGCCGATCGAGGAGATGGACCTCACCGTCCGCTCGTACAACTGCCTCAAGCGGGAGGGCATCCACACCATCGGCGAACTCGTCGGGCGCAGCGAGGCCGACCTGCTCGACATCCGTAACTTCGGGCAGAAGTCGATCGACGAGGTCAAGGGCAAGCTGTCCGGGATGGGCCTGGCTCTGAAGGACAGCCCTCCCGGATTCGACCCGCGCATCGCTGTCGACACCTACGGCACCGAGGGGTACGGTCCCGGTTTCTCGACCGGTCTGGACGACCCTGCCGGCGGCGACGAGGGCAGCGCGTACACCGAGACCGAGCAGTACTGATTCCTCCCCAGCCAGAGCCCCACAACCACCAGCCCTGACGTTCGTCACCGAGGAGATCCCGTGCCCACGCCCACCAAGGGCCCCCGCCTGGGGGGCAGCCCCGCCCACGAGCGGCTGATCCTGGCCAATCTCGCTACGGCGCTGTTCGAGCACGGCGGGATCACCACGACGGTCGCCAAGGCCAAGCGGCTACGCCCGCTCGCCGAGAAGCTGGTCACCTCCGCCAAGAAGGGCGACCTGGCGGCTCGGCGTCGGGTGTTGCAGGTGGTGCGCGACAAGTCGGTCGTGCACCACCTGTTCACCGAGATCGGACCGCGCTACGAGACCCGCAACGGCGGGTACACGCGCATCACCAAGCTCGGCCCACGGGCCGGCGACAACGCGCCGATGGCTCGTATCGAGCTGGTCGAGGGAGTCACCCTCGGCCAGAGCGTCGTGAGCGAGGCCGAGAGCGCGCGCGGCTCCCGGTTCGCCGGCCGTCGCCCGCTGGGCGGCCGTACCCGTGAGGTCGCGCAGGACCTGGCCGGCGAGTCGCCGACGGCAGCGGCCGCGCTCGAGGCCGACGCCGCAGCTGTTGCTGCCGAAGCTCCCGAGACCGAGCTTGTTGAGGCTGACGCTCCCGAGGTGACAGGCGAGGTAGCGCAGGCTGAGGGCGACACCGCCGAGGACGACAGCTAGCCCACGCTCATGCGGGTGCGCTTCGACCTGGCGTACGAGGGCACTGACTTCGCCGGTTGGGCCCGCCAGCCCGATCAGCGCACCGTCCAGGGCGTTCTGGAGGACGCTCTCCGGCAGGTCCTGCGCCTCTCAGAGCCGCCGAGCCTCACCGTCGCCGGTCGCACCGACGCGGGCGTCCACGCCCGGGGCCAGGTCGCGCACGGCGACTTCGACTCCGTTCCTGCGGTGCGGTGGCTGAACGCGCTCCTGCCCCCCGACGTTCGCGTTTTCGCCGCGGCGGCCGCGGCGGCCGGCTTCGACGCCCGCTTCTGCGCGCTTTCGCGGCGCTATAGCTACCGCGTGACCGACAGGCCGGTCGATCCCCTGCGCCGCCGCGACACGCTGGCCTGGAATCACCCCCTGGACCCCGAGGTCATGAACGCCGCCGCCCAGCGGCTGACCGGGGAGCACGACTTCGCGGCGTTCTGCAAGCGTCGTGAGGGCGCCACCACCATCCGGCGGCTGATGGCGCTGTCCTGGATCCGCGCCGGCGACGGGGTGCTCGAGGCCACCGTCGAAGCCGACGCGTTCTGCCATTCGATGGTGCGAGCGCTCGTCGGCTCGCTGCTGGCCGTGGGGGAGGGACGGCGACCCCCGGAGTGGCCCGGCCAGGTGCTGGCCGCAGGCGTGCGGGACTCGGCCGTGCCCGTCGTGCCGGCTCACGGCCTGTGCCTGGAGCGCGTGACGTACCCGCCGGACGCGGAACTCGCGGCCCGGGCGAGCGTTACCCGCAGGGTTCGGGTGCTCGACGCAGATCGCCGGGAAGATTCGCTCGGGTCCATCAGGTAAAGTGGCCGGTCGTTGCCGTGTCTGCTCAGCAGCGCGTGAATCCGAATGAAGTTTCCCGTCCCGAAGAAGGCCTTGACGTGCGCACGTACCAGCCCAAGTCCGCCGATGTCCAGCGCACCTGGCACGTCATCGACGCCACGGACGTGGTGCTCGGGCGTCTCGCGTCGCAAGTTGCGATGCTGCTGCGCGGCAAGCACAAGCCGTACTTCGCCCCTCACATCGACACGGGCGACTTCGTTGTCGTCGTCAACGCCGAGAAGGTCGTGCTGACCGGCACGAAGGCGGAGAAGACGGTGTATCACCGCCACTCCGGCTACCCCGGCGGGCTCAAGACCCGCACCTTCGCCGACATGCTGGCCACCCGGCCGCAGCAGATCGTCGAGAAGGCCGTGAAGGGGATGCTTCCCCACACCCGGCTGGGGCGCCAGCAGGCCAGCAAGCTCAAGGTCTACGCCGGCCCCGACCACCCTCACCAGGCTCAGCAGCCGGCGCCTTTCGAGATCACCCAGGTCGCCCAGTAGGCGCGAGAAGGAGACACATCAGTGGCTGTCGTCACCGACGCCTCGGGCGCAACCCGGGCTACCGGCCGCCGTAAGGAAGCGGTTGTCCGCGTTCGTCTGCTGCCCGGCACCGGGCAGTGGAAGCTCAACGGCCGCACGCTGGCCGAGTACTTCCCCAACAAGGTTCACCAGCAGATCGTCGCGGAGCCGCTGAAGACGCTGGAGCTTGCCGAGAACTACGACGTGCTCGCCACGCTGCGCGGCGGCGGCACGTCGGGCCAGGCCGGCGCGCTTCGCCTCGGCATCGCCCGAGCCCTGATCGCCTCGAGGAAGACCACCGGCCGAGCCCTGAAGAAGGCCGGCTTCCTCACCCGCGACGCCCGGGTCAAGGAGCGCAAGAAGTACGGCCTGAAGAAGGCCCGCAAGGCGCCGCAGTACAGCAAGCGGTGACGGCTGAGCTCGCCTTGGCAGCCGGTGTGGTCACCGGTCGGCCATAGATGAGCCGCCTTTTCGGCACTGATGGCATTCGGGGTCTGGCCAACGTCGAGCTGACCCGGAACTCGCCATGGCCGTCGGTGTTGGGGCTGTCTCGGTGCTCAGCCGCGGCGCGGCCCACCGTCGTCGTCGGCCGCGACCCGCGCCCCTCCGGTGAGCTGCTCGAGGCAGCCGTCTCCGCCGGGCTCGCCAGCGCCGGCGCTGACGTCCTCCAGCTCGGCGTGGTGCCCACCCCCGCCGTCGCACACGCCGTCGCGGCGAGCGGCGCGCACCTCGGGATCGTGCTTTCCGCCAGCCACAATGCGATGCCCGACAACGGGATCAAGATCTTCGGCGGCGGCGGGTTCAAGCTGGCCGACGAGATCGAGGACCGTATCGAGGCGCTGGTCGCCACTGCGCCCCGCGACCGGCCTACCGGCGCCGGGGTCGGACGGGTGCGTTCAGACATTCCCGGGCCGGCCGGGCTGGTCGAGGGCTACGTCCGTCACCTGCTGAGCGTCTTGAAGACCCCGCTCGGCCACCTGAAGATCGTCGTCGACTGTGCCCAAGGAGCCGCGTCGACGCTGGCACCACGGGTACTTCGCGAGGCCGGGGCCGAGGTCATCGCCATCGGGGCGGACGGTGACGGCTTGCGCATCAACGACGGCTGCGGAGCCACCGCAACCCAGGCTCTCCAACAGGCGGTCGTGGCCGCCGGAGCCGACGCCGGGATCGCGCACGACGGCGACGCTGACCGCTGCCTGGCCGTCGACGCCACCGGCAATCTGGTCGACGGCGACCAGATCCTCGCCATTGCGCGCTTTCGCTGCGCGAGCGGGGCGGGCTCGCGCAGGACACCGTCGTCTCCACGGTGATGAGCAACCTCGGCTTCCGCCATGCGATGCGCGACGCCGGGATCAACGTCCTGGAGACCGCAGTCGGCGACCGTTACGTGCTCGAGGCGATGCGCGCCGGGGGTTACACGCTGGGCGGGGAGCAGAGCGGGCATCTCGTCTTCGCCGAGCACGCCACGACCGGC
Organism: uncultured Actinomycetota bacterium; assembly: GCA_963765845.1. Taxonomy (GTDB): domain Bacteria; phylum Actinomycetota; class Actinomycetes; order Frankiales; family Frankiaceae; genus DATAZK01. Next base: position 171,840 of record CAVXYJ010000003.1, on the reverse strand, counting down.
GACGGCCTGCTCACGGCTCTCGTCCTGCTCGAGCGGCTCGCCGCGACCGGTGCGTCGCTCGCCGAGCTGGCGGGCGTCATGACCCGGCTTCCGCAGGTGCTGATCAACGTTCGGGCTGACCGCTCGCTGGCCACGGCCGAGCCGGTGCTGGCCGAGGCGGATCGCGTCGCGGCTGAGCTCGGCGATTCCGGACGCGTGTTGCTGCGCGCGTCGGGCACGGAGCCGCTCGTCCGGGTCATGGTCGAGGCCGCCACCTCCGAGCAGGCGCGCTCGTACGCCCAGCGCATCGCGGATGTCGTAGCCGCCCAGTAGTGCGGCTCCGCTTACGCTGGTCACCGTGTGCGGCATCGTGGGTTACGTCGGGCACCAGAACGCGCTCGAGGTCACCATGGCCGGCCTCCGGCGGCTGGAGTACCGCGGCTACGACTCGGCGGGGGTCGCGGTCGTCGACGGCGGGACGCTCCGGGTCGAACGCAAGGCCGGGAAGCTGGCCAACCTGGAGAAGGCACTCGCGGCAGACAGCCGCCCCTGGACCGGCACCAGCGGCATGGGCCACACCCGCTGGGCCACCCACGGCGGCCCCACCGACGCCAACGCCCATCCCGCACGTGGACTGCACGCGGAGAGGTCGCGGTGGTGCACAACGGGATCATCGAGAACTTCGCTGAGCTGCGCGCTCGACCTCGAGCGCCGTGGCCACATCCTGCGCAGCGAGACCGACACCGAGATCGTCGCTCACCTGCTCGAGGAGCAGCGCGCAGCGGGCGCCGCGAGCATTGCCGACGCGCTGCGGGCGGTGTGCCGCGAGCTCGACCGGGGCGTTCACCCTGGTCGCGACGGCAGCCGGCGAGCCCGACCTCGTCGTCGCCGCGCGGCGCAACTCGCCGCTGGTCGTGGGTCTCGGGGACGGCGAGTCCTTTCTGGCCAGTGACGTCGTTGCGTTCATCGCCCACACCCGTGACGCGCTCGAGATCGGCCAGGACCAGATCGTCGAACTGCGTGCTGACGGCGTCACGATCACCGACTTCGACGGGCCGGCCGGCCCCCGGTCGCCCGTTCCACGTCGACTGGGACGTCAGCGCCGCGGAGAAGAGCGGTTACCCGTACTTCATGCTCAAGGAGATCAACGAGCAGCCGCGGGCGTTGGCCGACACGCTGCGGGGGCGGCTGTCGCCGGCGGGTCAGATCCAGCTGGACGAGCTGCGCCTCGATCCTCAGGAGCTGCGCGAGGTCGACAAGGTGTTCATCGTCGCCTGCGGCACCGCCTACCACGCAGGCCTCATCGCCAAGTACGCGATCGAGCACTGGACGCGGCTGCCCTGCGAGGTCGATCTCGCGAGCGAGTTCCGCTACCGCGATCCGGTGCTCGACCGCGGCACGCTGGTGATCGCGATCAGCCAGAGCGGCGAGACGCTCGACACGCTGATGGCCGTCAAGCACGCCCGCGAGCAGTCCGCCCGCGTGCTCGCCGTCTGCAACTCGGTGGGTTCGGCGATCCCCCGCGAGGCCGACGCGGTGCTCTACACGCGCTGCGGCCCGGAAGTGGGAGTCGCTGCCACCAAGACCTTCCTCGGTCAGGTCGCTGCGTGCCTGCTGGTGGGCCTGTTCCTGGCCCAGGTGCGCGGGGTCGCTTGGGACGACGAGGTGCGCGGGCTGGTCGAGCAGCTGCAGCAGATGCCCGAGCTGGTCGCCCGGACGCTGGAAGGCATCGAGCCGGTCAGGGTCCTGGCCCGCGAGCTGGCCCCGGCCAAGGTGGTGCTGTTCCTCGGCCGTCACGTCGGCTATCCGGTGGCGCTGGAGGGCGCGCTCAAGCTCAAGGAGCTGGCGTACATGCACGCCGAGGGCTTTGCCGCCGGCGAGCTCAAGCACGGCCCGATCGCGCTCGTCGAGGAGGGCACCCCGGTCGTCGTGGTCGTTCCCTCGCCCCGTGGTCGTTCGCTGCTGCACGACAAGGTGCTCAGCAACATCCAGGAGATCCGGGCGCGAGGTGCCCGCACCATCATCATCGCTGAGGAGGGCGACGAGGCGGTGGTCCCCTATGCCGCCGAGCTCTTCCGCGTGCCGCATACGCCGACCCTCCTGGCGCCGCTGGTGACCACGCTGCCGCTGCAGGTCTTCGCCTGCGAACTCGCTCTGGCTCGCGGCCTCGACGTCGACCAGCCTCGCAACCTGGCCAAGTCCGTCACGGTCGAGTGATCCAGCGTGAGCCGACCATGATCGTGGGTCTCGGGGTCGACATCGTCGACGTGGACCGATTCCAGGACTCGCTGCTGCGCACGCCCGGGCTCGCCGTGCGCCTGTTCACCCCGGCCGAGCGGGCGGCGGGCCGGTCGGAGCGGCTGGCAGCCCGGTTCGCGGCCAAGGAGGCGCTCTCCAAGGCGCTCGGCGCGCCGCCGGGCCTACGCTGGCAGGACGCTGAGATCCAGACCTGCGAGGACGGTGCGCCCCAGCTGGAGCTACGTGGCACGGTCGCGGCGGCGGCCATGAAGCGGGGAGCGGCGTCGTGGCAGGTGTCGCTCAGCCACGACGCCGGGGTGGCGATCGCCGTCGTCATCCTCGAGAGCTGATACGGCCGGGGGTCTGGCGTATGCACAAGGCCCATCAGGTGGCGACGGTCCGGGCCGCCGAGCAGCAACTCATGGCCGACCTGCCGGAGGGGGCGCTCATGCAGCGCGCGGCCGCGGGGCTGGCCGCAGCGGCGATGCGGCGGCTGCCCCGGGTGTACGGTTCGCGCGTCGCGGTCCTCGTCGGCGGCGGTGACAACGGCGGTGACGCGCTCTTCGCGGCCGCCCGGCTCGCGCAGCGGGGAGCGGCCGTCACGGCGCTCACGGTCTCGTCGCGCCTGCACGAGGCGGGGGCGGTCGCCGCCCGGCGCAGCGGGGTCGTGATCGGTGAGGCCGGCGCCGCGAGCGATCAGGCCCTGCTGGCCGCGTCGGATCTGGTGCTCGACGGCATGGTCGGTATCGGTGGCAGCGGGGGACTGCGACCCGCGGCGGCCCGGCTGGCGGAATGGTCGCCGCCGGCCCGGACCCTCGCCGTCGATGTGCCGAGCGGGGTCGACGCCGATACGGGAGCGGTGCCTGGGGCCGCCGTGCGCGCGGCCACCACGATCACCTTCGGCACGCTCAAGCCGGGCCTGCTGGTATTTCCGGGAGCGGCCCACGCGGGAGCCGTCGAGCTGGTGGACATCGGGCTGGCGTTGCCGGCGGCCGACCTCGAGCAACTCACGGCGGCTGACGTGGGACGGCTGCTACCCGGCCCGGGCGCGCAATCGTCGAAGTACACCCGCGGCGTGCTGGGCATCACGGCCGGAAGCGACGCGTATCCCGGCGCAGCGGTGCTCTGCGCGGGCGGGGCGCGCCGGGGCGGGGCGGGCTACCTGCGCTTCGCCGGTACCTCACATCCCGTGGAACTGATCAGGCAGCGCTTTCCCGACGTGGTGGCGACCGAAGTGAGCCGCGGGGACGGCCAAGGCGTGCTCGGCGCCGGGCGGGTGCAGGCGTGGGTCGTCGGTCCGGGGCTCGGCACCGACGAGCAGGCCGCTGCCGTGGTTGAGGCGGTGCTCGGTTCGGACGTGCCCGTGCTCGTCGACGCGGATGGGCTCACGATCGTCGCGCGCCACCGGGAGTGGTTGCACGCCCGCTTCGGCCGGGGGCAGCTGACCCTGCTGACGCCGCACGAGGGGGAATTCGCGCGCCTGGCCGGCGGCGACCCGGCCGACGTCGGGCGGCAGCTCGCCGTGGACCGTTTGGGCACGGTGCGCAGGCTCTCGGCCCAGCTCCCGGCGACCATCCTGCTGAAGGGATCGTCGACGCTCGTCGTCGACCCGACTGCCGCCCGGGTCAACGGCACCGGGGTCGGCTGGCTCGCTTCGGCCGGCACCGGCGACGTGCTGTCGGGGATCGCCGGGGGCCTGCTGGCAGCCGGCCTCTCGCCGTTCGATGCGGGCAGCGTGGGGGCCTGGTTGCACGGCATCGCCGCTCAGATCGCCGTGGAGACCAGCGGGCCGCCACTGGCGGCGTTGGATCTGCTGGACGCGCTGCCCAAGGCGTGGGAGCGGGCGCGGGCCGCAGCGAAGGAGAGCCAGTGGCGAGCGCCGAAGCGGTAATCGATCTCGACGCCGTGCGCACGTCCACCGCCGAGCTGGTGCGCCGTGCCGGTTCCGCGGCTGTGATGGCCGTGGTCAAGGCCGACGGCTACGGCCACGGGATGCTGCCGTGCGCGACGGCCGCGCTGGAGGCGGGCGCGCAGTGGCTCGGGGCAGCGAAGCCGGCGGAGGCCCTGCAGTTGCGCGCTGCCGGCATCCAGGCGCCGATGCTGGCCTGGCTCGCCGGCCCCGGGGACGATCTCGCTCCGGCCGTCGCGGCGAGCATCGACCTGTCCGCCGGCGCTCCGTGGATGGTGCGCCAACTCCAGGCGGCGGCTGTCGCGGCCGGCCGGCCGGCGCGCGTGCACCTGAACGTCGACACCGGCCTGCACCGCGAGGGCGCCACGGCTGCTGGTTGGCCCGCCCTGATCGAAGCCGCCCGGTGCGCGGTGGCCGAAGGCACGGTCGAGATCATCGGTGTCTGGAGCCACTTCGCCCTCGCGGACGACCCGGGGCACCCGACGGTGCGTGCCCAACTCCGCCGTTTTCGCGAGGCGCTCGAGGTCGCCGAACGTGCCGGCGTCCGCCCGCAGGTGCGCCACCTGGCGAACTCCGCCGCCACCCTCGCTAACCCGGATGCGCACTTCGATCTGGTACGCCCCGGCGTCGCGGTCTACGGCCTGTCACCCGGCCCGCTGGTCGGACGGGCGCAAGAGCTCGGGTTGGTGCCCGCGATGACGCTGACCGCCCAGGTGGCGCTGACCAAACGGGTTCCGGCAGGCAGCGGCGTCTCCTACGGCCACCGCTACCACACGCCCGCCGACTCCACGCTGGCGCTCGTGCCGTTGGGCTACGCCGACGGGGTGCCCCGCCACGCCACCAATGTCGGCGAGGTGCTGATCAGCGGACGCCGCCGGCGCATCGCCGGCACCGTCTGCATGGACCAGTTCGTGGTCGACGTCGGCGATGACGACGTCGCTCCCGGAGACGAGGTGGTGCTCTTCGGGCCGGGCACCCGCGGCGAGCCGACAGCGCAGGATTGGGCGGAGGCGATCGGCACCATCAATTACGAGATCGTCACCCGGGTCGGACCCCGGGTGCCGCGTCGGTACGTGCACCCGGGAGGTGGATCGTGAAGACCGTGAGGGCGACGGCGGTCGGCGCGCTCGCTACCGGGTTTGTCGTGGGTGAGCTGGCTGAGCGCCGGCTGGTACGCCGCAAGGTGCGGCCGGCCGATGCCGGGCCGGCGCTGCCGACGCTGTCAGGAACCCGCGAGCAGAGCGTCACGTGCGATGACGGCGTCACGCTGGCTGTGCGCGAGAGCGGCCCGGGCGACGCCGCCCTCACCCTCGTCTTCGTCCACGGCTACACCGTTACCTGCGAGTGCTGGGCAGCCCAGGTGCGCGACCTCGCCGCGGTATCCCGGCCCGGTGGTCTGCGGATCGTGCTCTACGACCAGCGCGGGCACGGTGCGTCCGCCTCGGGCGAACCCGCGCACAACACCCTCGAGCAGCTCGGTGCCGACCTCGCCGCGGTATTGCGTCAGCGGGTGCCCGACGGCCCCGTGGTCCTCGCCGGCCACAGCATGGGCGGGATGACGATCATGGCGCTGGCCGAGCAGCGTCCGGAGCTGTTCGGCACCAAGGTCGTCGCGGCGGCTCTCGTCGGGACGAGCAGCGGCGGCATGGCAGAGGTGACGCTGGGCCTTCCGGCGGCGCTCGCGGCCGTGCCCGGGCGGCTGCTCCCGTACGCGCCGCGAGCCGCGCCGCTGAACCGCCGGGCCGAGCGACTTCGCGCCGACGATTGCGACTTTCTGCGGTGGGTCAACGCGCGGGTTGCCTTCGGCCCTGATGTTTGCGGGGCCGCCCTGGCCACAATGGCGAAGATGCAGGCGCCGATGGACCTGGAGACGATGGCGAACTTCCTGCCGACGTTCGCCGGGCATGACCGCCTTGGGGTGCTCGGCCCGCTCCGGAGCGTCCCCGCCCTGATCCTCGTCGGCGAGCAGGACGTGCTGACCCCGCCGGGTCACAGCCGGGTCATTGCTGACGCCCTCCCGGACGCCAGGTTGGTCGAGGTGCCCGGCTCGGGTCACATGGTGATGATGGAGGCGCCGGATGTGGTCACCGCGGAGCTGCGCCGGCTGATCGCGCGGGTCCCGTGAGCGACTGGCTGTCGCTGGCCGGGCAGGTCGGCACCTGCACCGCCTGTGCGGAGCTGGCCGCCGCCCGCTCGCACGTGGTCATCGGCGATTACCCGCCGGGGGCGCGGGTGCTGCTGGTGGGCGAGGCGCCGGGCGCCCAGGAGGACGCCACCGGCCGGCCGTTCGTCGGTCGCGCGGGCCGGGCGCTCGATGCCGCGCTGGAATCGGTGGGCCTGCCGCGCGCCGACGTGGCCGTGCTGAACATCCTCAAGTGCCGGCCGCCGGGCAATCGGCGGCCGCTGGCGTTCGAGATGGCCCATTGCCGCGGCTGGCTCGATCGCCAGATCGCCCTGATCGACCCAGTGGTCATCGTCGGGCTCGGGCTCACGGCCGTTGCGGGGCTGTGGGACGGCGCGGCCACGGCCAAGAAATCTGCCCTCGTGCTTCGGGCGTTACGCGAGCAGACGCTGACCGCGGCGGGCTACCGCTTTCTCGCGACCTACCACCCGTCCGGGGCGCTGCGTCACGGGCCGAACGGCGCCCCGATGCAGGCGCTGCGCGATGACTTGGCGCGCGCCCGCGCTATCGCTGCGGGGGTCGCGTGATCGCGCTGCCGTCGGCGCAGGACACCCGGGCGCTCGGTGCGCGGATCGCTGCGCTGGTGCGGCCCGGTGACCTGATCGTGCTGGACGGGCCGCTCGGCGCCGGCAAGACGGTGTTCGTCCAGGGCCTGGCTGCGGGGCTCGGGGCCGCCGACCGGGTGACCTCACCGACGTTCGTCATCGCGCGAGTGCACGAGAGCGGACGGCTGCCGCTGGTGCATGTCGACGCCTACCGGCTCACCGGGCGGCTCGAGGTGGACGACCTGGACCTCGACACCGATCTGGCCGGCGCGGTGGTCGCCGTCGAGTGGGGCGCCGGGCTGGTGGAAGGGCTGACCGATGCTCACCTTCGCGTGCAGCTCGCGCGCGGTGAGGGCGATGGCGACGACGAGGGGGAGCGGACGGCGGTGCTGCACCCGGCCGGCGGTGACTGGGCGCAGCGGCTCGCGGCTGCCGGATTCGCTGTCAGCGAGACCGTTAACGGGGGCGACGACAGCACGGCCTCGTAGGCTCGAAGCGTGCTCGTGCTGGGGATCGATACGTCGACCCCGGCCACGGGAGTTGCGCTGTGCAGCGTGGAGGCCGCATCGAGCCGGTCCGAGCGGCTCTGCGGCCTCGAAGTCGTCGATCCGCGGCACAGCGCCGAGGTGCTCGCCCCGCTCATCACCCGGTCGCTCAGCGAGTCCGGCCGCGTGCCCCGCGACCTCGGCGCGATCGTTGCCGGCGTCGGCCCCGGCCCCTACACGAGCCTGCGGGTGGGGATCGTGACGGCGGCGGCGCTCGGCGACGCTCTCGGTATCCCGGTCTACGGCGTCTGCTCGCTCGACGGGCTCGGTGACGTGCCGGGTCGGGTCACGGTCGTGACCGACGCGCGCCGCCGGGAGGTCTACTGGGCGCGTTACGAGGACGGCGCTCGCGTGCAGGGCCCGGACGTGAGCGCGCCGCAGCTCGTCGCCGACACCCTCGTAGCGGGCGAGATCGTCATCGGCGCCGGCGCGCAGCTCTACCGGGCGGTGTTCGCAGCGGCCTTCGACCCCGCCGGCCGGCGCTACCCCGATCCGGCGGCGCTGATCGGGCGAGCCATCCCGCTGTTGGGTACCCCCGTGACCCCGCTCGTGCCGCTCTACCAGCGCCGTCCCGACGCGACTCCGAGGACAGCCGCGTGAGCGCCGCGGTGGACACCGTCGCCCCGCCCCTGATCCCGATGCGCTGGTGGCACATTCCCGCCGTGCTCGAGATGGAGCAGGAGCTCTTCCCCGACGAGGCCTGGACGGCCGCACTCTTCTGGTCGGAGCTCGCGAACCCGCACGCCTACTACTTGGTCGTCAGCGACAGCACCCCTGGGCAGCCGGAGCCGGTGGGGTACGGCGGTCTCGCCGTGACCGGTGCCGATGCGTACATCCAGACGATCGGGGTCCACCGCGCGGCCCAGCGCCGGGGCATCGGCCGCCGGCTGATGCATGCGCTGCTGCACGAGGCGGCCCGGCGGCGGGCCACGACGTGCTGGCTCGAGGTCCGCGCCGACAACGCCCCGGCCCAGCGGCTGTACGAGTCGCTCGGATTCGTCAACCGCGGGGTACGGCGGGGCTACTACCAGCCGTCGGGAATGGACGCGATCGTGATGTCGGCACCCATCGGGTCGGCGCGCACGCGGGGCACGCCATGACGACCGTCCTCGGTTTCGAGACGTCGTGCGACGAGACGGGCGTGGGCATCGTGCGCGGCGGCATCTTGCTGGCCGACGCGCTCGCCACCTCCGTCGCGGAGCACGCCCGCTTCGGCGGGGTGGTGCCGGAAGTCGCCGCCCGCGCCCATGTCGAGGCGATGGTGCCGACGGTCCACCGCGCTCTCGAGACAGCCGGCGTGAAGCCGGGCGAGATCGACGCGGTGGCCGTGACGGCGGGTCCCGGGCTCGCGGGCCCGCTGATGGTGGGGGTGGCCGCAGCGAAGGCGTACGCCCTCGGGCTCGGGGTGCCTATCTACGGCGTGCATCACCTTGCCGCTCACGTCGCGGTCGACATCCTCGAGTCCGGGCCGCTCCCGCAGGAATGCATCGCGCTGCTCGTCTCCGGCGGCCACTCGTCACTGCTCTGCGTGGGCGACCTGGCGCATCAGCAGATCGAGATCCTCGGTGCGACGGTCGACGACGCGGCCGGAGAGGCGTACGACAAGGTCGCCCGGCTGCTCGGGATGGGCTTTCCGGGCGGGCCGGAGATCGACCGTGCGGCGTCCGGCGGCAGCGTCAGCATCGACTTTCCCCGCGGCAAGGCCTCCGACGGCACGCTCGACTTCTCCTTCAGCGGCTTGAAGACGGCAGTGGCGCGCTGGATCGAGAGCCGGCAGCGCAGTGGTGAGCCGGTACCCGTCGCTGACGTCGCGGCAAGCTTCCAGGAGGCAGTCGCCGACGTGCTCACCGCAAAGGCGATCACGGCGTGCCGCGAGCGCGGGCTGGACACGCTCGTCATCGGCGGCGGGGTAGCGGCCAACTCCCGGCTGCGCGCTCTCGCGTCCGAACGGGCCGAGCGCGCCGGCCTGCGGCTGCGGATCCCGCGCCGCGCGCTGTGCACCGACAACGGTGCGATGGTCGCGGCGCTCGGCTGGCTCCAGGTCGAGGCCGGGGTGCTGGCGAGCGCGCTGGATCTGGGTGCCAGCTCCAACCTGCCTGTGGACGCGGTCCGGCTGCCGTGAGCTGGATCATGTGGGAGGCGAAGGCGGCTCCGGGCCAGACGGACGCCCTGGCCGGCTGGCTGCTGGAGCGGGCGCCCGAGGGTGCCCAGGTCTACCGCAGCGCCGACCGGGTCGTACTGATCGCCGAGCTGCCGGCGCGCCTCGACGAGCCGCCCGCACCGCTTGTCGCCCGGCCCCCGGACAGCTGGGAGTTCGACCGGATGCGCTGAACGGGCGACGAGTTGACGAGGCGCGTGACGAATGCGTAAGTTGGCACTCAGCACCAGAGAGTGCTAGCGACCGTCGCTGCTCACCCGCGACGGCAGATCTACGGTCGCTCTCTCGCTAGTAACAGATTTTGGGAGGGCAGATCATGGCGACCGCTACCAAGGTCAACATTCGTCCGCTTGAGGACCGAATTGTTGTCCAGCCCGGCGAGGGCGAGCAGGTCACCGCGTCGGGAATCGTGATTCCCGACACGGCGAAGGAGAAGCCGCAGGAGGGCACCGTCCTCGCTGTCGGCGAGGGCCGCTGGGACGACGAGGGCACCAAGCGCATCCCCCTCGACGTCAAGGTCGGTGACACCGTGCTTTACAGCAAGTACGGCGGCACCGAGGTCAAGTACAACGGCGAGGAGTACCTCATCCTCTCCGGGCGCGACGTGCTCGCGGTGCTCGAGAAGTAACGCTCGAGAAGACACAGCAAGACCGCACGGCTTTCGCTGATTTCAGCGTTCGTACATCAACTGCTGATCCGCCCCGGGAGCCTCACGCCCCCGGGGCGGATTACGTGAGAGGCAAAGAGATTCATGGCCAAAATGTTGGCGTTCGGCGGAGATGCCCGCCAAGCCCTCGAGCGCGGGGTCAACGCGCTCGCTGATGCCGTCAAGGTGACGCTCGGCCCCAAGGGCCGCAACGTCGTCCTTGACAAGAAGTTCGGCGCTCCGACCATCACCAACGACGGTGTGACCATCGCCCGTGAGGTGGAGCTCGACGACCCGTACGAGAACATGGGGGCCCAGCTCGCCAAAGAGGTCGCCACCAAGACCAACGACGTCGCCGGCGACGGCACCACGACGGCGACCGTGCTCGCCCAGGCCATGGTCCACGAGGGCCTGCGCAACGTGGCCAGCGGCGCCAGCCCGCTCGCGCTCAAGCGCGGTATCGATGCGGCCGTGGAGAAGATCTCCGAGACGTTGCGCAGCCGGGCCACCGAGGTTTCCGAGCGCAAGGACATCGCTCACGTCGCCTCGATCAGCGCGCAGGACCCGGAGCTCGGCGGCCTGATCGCTGACGCCTTCGACAAGGTCGGCAAGGACGGTGTCATCACCGTCGAGGAGTCGCAGACCACCGGGGTCGAGCTGGAGCTCACCGAGGGAATGCAGTTCGACAAGGGCTACATCTCCCCGTACTTCGTCACCGACCCGGAGCGGATGGAGGCGGTCTTCGAGGACGCCCGCATCCTCATCACGAGCGGCAAGATCAGCGCCATCTCCGAGCTGCTTCCGCTGCTGGAGAAGCTGGTTCAGGAGAGCAAGCCGCTGCTCATCGTGGCCGAGGACGTCGACGGAGAGGCGCTGTCGACCCTGGTCGTCAACACCATCCGCAAGACGCTGCGGGTGGCCGCGGTCAAGGCTCCGGGCTTCGGCGACCGCCGCAAGGCGATGCTGCAGGACCTCGCCATCCTGACCGGCGCGCAGGTCGTGTCGGCTGATGTCGGCCTCAAGCTCGATTCGGTGGGCATCGAGGTGCTCGGCTCCGCGCGGCGCGTCGTCGTCGACAAGGAGTCCACCACCGTCGTCGACGGCGGGGGCTCCTCTGACGAGGTCAACGACCGCGTCCGGCAGATCCGTCGCGAGATCGAGGACACCGACTCCGACTGGGACCGCGAGAAGCTGCAGGAGCGGCTGGCCAAGCTGGCCGGCGGCGTCGGCGTCATCCGGGTGGGTGCCCACACCGAGGTCGAGCTCAAGGAGCGCAAGCACCGGGTCGAGGACGCCATTTCGGCGACCCGCGCGGCGATCGAGGAAGGCATCGTGGCCGGCGGCGGCTCCGCGCTGATCCACGCTGCCACCGTGCTCGATGACGGCCTCGGCTTCACCGGCGACGAGCTGTCCGGGGTGCGCCTCGTGCGCCGGGCACTTACCGAGCCGATGCGGCGCATCGCGATCAACGCCGGCCTCGAGGGCTCGGTGGCAGCCGCCAAGGTTGCCGAGATGCCCCAGGGTTCCGGTCTCGACGCGTCGACCGGTCTCTACGGAGACCTGCTGGCGCTGGGGATCGTCGACCCCGTGAAGGTGACCCGCTCGGCTGTCGCGAACGCGGCGTCCATCGCGTCGCTGCTGCTGACGACCGAGACCTTGGTGGCCGACCGGCCGGCTGAGGAAGAGGCCGACGCTCACAGCCACGGTGGTCATGGTCACGGTCACTCGCACGGCCCGGGTTTCTGACCGGTAGCAAGCATGTGCTGGGCGGCTGGCCCCGGATCCGCGAAGGCGGGCCCGGGGCCAGCCGTCTTGGCGTGCACGTTCACTAAATGGGGTGACGCAATCGTTCACCCGTAAGAAAGTTCCGCCGATGGGGTGATGTGGATTCGAGCGGTTTCGATGGGACCGACATCTACGTCGACCCAGCAGCGTTCTGCGGCGTCGCGGCGCGCATGCTCGCAGAAGGTGGCCGTGACGCGCTAGCGCCTCTTCTTGCCCTACTCGGGCAGGCTCTACGGGCGCACGTGGATTTGCTGGAGGCAGGGACGACCCGGGCAGCGATCCCGCGGCCGCGGCTACGCGATGCCGCTCCGGACTCCGTCGATCTCTCCGCGGGCGCACCGATCGACCTGCCTATCCGCGCCCACGGGACCGTGCTCGCGGTGCTCGCGATCGAGCCCATCTCGGCCGGCCTGCCAGGACCGTGGAACCACTCGCCCGGCCCGCTCGGCACGATCGCCGACCTGATCGCGCTCACCCTCTCCTCCGGCTCCGAACCGGATGCCGTGAGCGACGTGAAATCCGCCGCGCGCGCCTGGTTCAACCTCGACGAACTCGATCGCAAGCAGCTGGCCGGCGACCTGCACGACGGGCTGGTCCAATCCCTCGTCGCAGCCCGCTACCTGCTCGATCTCGCCGCTTCCACCTGGCCCGACGGGCCGTTGCCGTGGCTTGACGCGGTGCGCGAGAGCGTTCAGGCGGCGCTGGCCGACGGGCGCGGCCTGCTCAACTCTGTCCAGCCACGAATCCGTGCCGGTCGCGCTCTGCGGGTGGCGCTGGAAGACCTGTGCGCGGCCGCCCCGATCCCGGTTGAGCTACACACGCCTGCCGTCGCCGAGCCGCCATCGGATCAGAGCGGGGAGGCGGTGCCCGTGGCCGCCGCGGCCGGTTACCGGTTCGTCCAAGCGGCCTTGCGCGATCTGTTGGCCCGCGGCGCCGAGGCGGTGGACGTGCGGCTGGCGTCCGGCCCGAGCGGACTGTCGATCGACGTGTCAGCTGTCGGCGACCGTCCGGCCTGGCCCGACGAGCCAGGCGACGGCATCCGCCGCTGGGCGACGCGCCTGGAACTGATGGGCGCAACCGTACTGCTGCAGTCTGCCTCGGCTCACCTCAGGTTCGGAGCCGCCGATGGGGAACATGCGTCGCTGCCTGGTGACGTGCACGCTGGGAGGGCGAAGTGACCACCGTCTTTATCTGCGACGATCACCGCATCGTGCGAGAGGGACTCAAGCAGTTCGTGCAGTCCGTGCCCGGAGTCGTACGGGTGGAGACCGCGGCCAGCGGCGAGGAAGTGCTTGCGCGCTACGAACTGGAGCGTCCGGACCTGGTGCTCATGGACGTCCAGATGCCCGGCCTCGGCGGACTGGAGACGACGCGCCGGCTGGTGCGCGACCATCCCACCGCGCGCGTGATCATGCTGACCGCCGCCGATGACCGCGAGAACGTCGCCACGGCCGTCGCCAACGGTGCCACCGGCTATCTGCACAAGGACGTCAGCCGCGAGGAACTGTGCGCGGCCGTCGCGAACGCTCTAGACGGCCATGACCTGCTCGAGCCCTCGCTGCGCCGGGCCATGTCAGAGCGGGCCGTGGGCGGCCGGGCAACCGACCCCACGGGGGGTCTCACCGAACGGGAACTTCAGGTGCTGCGCGGCATGTCACAAGGCAAGTCCAACGCCGAGATCGGCAAGTCGCTCTTCCTGTCCGAAGACACCGTCAAGACCCACGCCCGCCGGCTTTTCCGCAAGCTCGGCGTCAGCGACCGGGCGCAGGCGGTCGCGTTCGGTTTCCGACGCGGCTTCGTCTCCTGACCGAGCCCGGCCGAACCACCTGACGCCTCGCCGTCTAGGACGCGTCGCGCCCGGAGTCTTCGCCCGTCCCGCCAACCCCGTCCGGATCGTCGGCGGCCTCCAGCACGCCGTCGGAATAGCCCCGGGCGTACTCCCAGCTGACGTATCGGGTGGGGTCGGGAGCGTAGGCAGGCTCGTGCACCCGGGTGCGTCCTACCGTCAGCAGGCTGCGCAGATTGCCGACGACCAGGTCCCAGTCCATATAGTGCCGCTCGCCGCAGTCCTCGCACTCGATCACGATGCCCAGCACGCCGCGCGGCTCGAGCAGCGCCCGAAAACCTTCGAGGTCGGCGAGGTCGGTGATGAGTTCCGCGCGCTCTTCGGCGCTCAGCGGCGGCTCATCGGCGTCGTCCTCGAGCGGCAACGGCAGGTGGGCGGCCGGGTCCTCGGGGTCGCCTGCGAAGGGGTCGAGGGGCTCGTGCGGCACGTGACCCACGGTACGCGTGCCGCGCCCGCCGGGCAGGCGTTGCAGCGGTAGGGTAGAGCCCAGCAGGCCGTCGCCCGAGGGCGGCGGCCTTTCCTGCTTTCGGGGTCGCGTCTCTCAGCGGCGAAGGGCGAAGGGTCGAAGCTATGGCAGAGGTCGAGATCGGGATCGGCAAGAGCGGCCGACGTGCTTATGGGTTCGATGACGTGGCGATCGTCCCGTCGCGGCGCACCCGCGATCCCGAGGATGTCTCGATCAACTGGGAGATCGACGCGTTCCGCTTCGAGCTCCCCCTGCTCGCCTCCGCGATGGACGGGGTCGTCTCGCCCCGTACGGCGATCGAGATCGGCCGGCTCGGCGGCGTCGGTGTCCTGAACCTCGAAGGCCTCTGGACCCGTTACGCCGACCCTGACCCGATTCTCGAGGAAATCTCCACGCTGGACGATTCCACCGCGACCAAGCGGATGCAGGAGCTCTACGCCGAGCCGATCAAGCCCGAGCTCATCGGTGAGCGGATCCAGCAGATCAAGGACGCGGGTGTCACCACCGCAGCCAGCCTGACCCCGCAGCGGGTGAAGCAGTTCTCCCCGGCGGTGCTCGAGGCCGGCGTCGACCTTTTCGTCATCCAGGGCACGGTCGTCAGCGCGGAGCACGTCTCCAGCCGGGGAGAGCCGTTGAACCTCAAGCGCTTCATCGGCGACCTCGACGTCCCGGTGATCGTCGGCGGTTGCGCCTCGTTCTCGACCGCCCTGCACCTGATGCGCACCGGTGCCGCCGGGCTGCTGGTCGGCGTCGGGCCCGGCCAGGCCTGCACCACCCGGGGAGTGCTCGGGGTCGGGGTGCCGATGGCCACCGCCATTGCTGACGCGGCGGGCGCGAGGATGCGCTACCTCGACGAGTCCGGTGGCCGCTACGTCCACATCATCGCCGACGGCGGGATGCGTACCGGCGGCGATATCGCCAAGGCCATCGTCTGCGGCGCGGATGCCGTCATGATCGGTTCGCCGCTCTCGCGCGCGGTCGAGGCCCCCGGCCGCGGCTACCACTGGGGCATGGCCACGTTCCATCCCGACCTGCCGCGCGGCACGCGGGTGAAGACCACCACGGCCGGCACGCTCAAGGAGATCCTGATCGGCCCGGCGGAGATCAACGACGGCACGATGAACCTCTTCGGGGCGCTGCGCACGTCGATGGCCACCACCGGCTACCAGACCCTCAAAGAGTTCCAGAAGGCCGAGATGATGGTCGCCCCTTCGCTGCAGACCGAGGGCAAGTCGTTGCAGCGCGCCCAGGCCGTCGGCATGGGTCGCTAACCCGACAGCGGGCCGGCGTCCAAAGGTCGCCGAAACGTCTTCTGGCGCGTGCTCAATCAGCCGCCGTACATCGACCGCGCCCGGCCGGGTGCCTGACGGAGTACATCGCGTTGAATGCTCAACCACGGACGTCAGTATCAGGACGCCGGCCCGTTCCCCGCCAATGGAGGCAGCCGTGCCCGTCACCCGCCTGAATCACGCCGTCCTGTATGTCGGCGACGTGCAGCGAAGCGTCGATTTCTACTGCGGCATCATGGGTTTCGAGCTGATCGGGATGCTCCCGGTGGGCTTCCACGGAGCGGCTTTCCTGCGCGCCCCTGGTTCGACGAACGATCACGACCTCGGGCTGTTCGAGGTCGGCTCGTCGGCGGCTGCGAACCGCGCCGGCGCAGGGCAGGTCGGGTTGTATCACCTGGCCTGGGAGGTCGACACCCTCGCCGAACTTTCCCGGTTTGCCGCGCGGCTGACGCAAGCCGGAGCCCTGGTCGGAGCCTCGGACCACGGCACCACGAAGAGCCTCTACGCCAAGGACCCCGACGGCCTCGAGTTCGAGGTCGTCTGGCTCATCCCCGCCGCGCTGCTCGAGGAGGCCGATCTGGCCGGCCGCAGCAGCATCCGTCCGCTCGATCTGCCCGGTGAGATCGAACGCTTCGGGGCCGAGACGCGCGGTGGGGTCGGGGTCTCGGTTCCCGCCTGACCACGTGTGGGGGCTGTGGATAAGTCCGAACGTCCTCGTGGCGCAGGTAAAACCGGATGGTGAGCGCATCCCCGACCCACGCCTCGCCCCGCACCGGTATCGCGGTGGTTCCTGCTTCGCTCGGCAGTGCGGGCGATGCCGTTGTTGCGCTCGCCGCCGAGGTGCGGGGTCAGGCGCTGCGCCCGCTGAGTGCTGACGTTGTCGGCAACGCTCATTGCTGCGAGGCACTCGCCGCGGCGAGCCGCCTGGTCGGGCGGGCGCTGGAGGCGTCGTCGGGATCCCTCGAGGAGATGTCCGGCGCGCTGCGATCGGCGGCGGGTGTCTACCGGCTGGCCGATCTCATGGCGTTCATGCCGGAGGGCCGGTGAGGCAGCTCACGCCGGGCGGGCTGGCGCTGAGTTCGGGCTTGCAGTCGGCAGATCCGGCAGCTATCGCCGGGTGGTCCGCAACCACCCGTGCCGGGGCACAGGTGCTCAGCGCCGCTGCCGGGCGCCTCGACGGCCTGTGTTCGAGCCTGCCGGGCGGCCTGTGGGCGAGCCCGGCGGCGATGGTGTTCGTCAGTGCCGGACGGGAGCAGGCCCGCCGGCTGCGGGTCGCGGCGGCACTGCTCGAGCAGCTCGCGGACCTCGTCGCGCGGCTCGCGTCCGCGCTCGGCCAGGCACGTGAGCGGGCGCTGGCAGCGGTGGTCCGGGGCGCCCGGCTGGATGCGGAGGTGCAGGCGTTCAACGATCGGATGCACGCGCAGCACGTGCTGCTGCCGCAAGACCCTGATGGCCTGCTCGTCGCCGATTGCGAGGCGCAGGCGCTCGTGCAGCGGCTCGCCGCAGCGGCGGGGGAGCTGGCAGACGCCGAAGCTGCGGCGCGTCGCGCGTGGCAGCATGCGGCGGCGGATGGCGACCTGGTCAGCTACTCGACCCCGGCGCTGCGTGAGCGCATGGTCGCCGGCTCCTGGGATCCGGCAGCGCAGGTCCGCCTGGCGGCCGCCGGTGTGGGAGCCACCACCTGCGGGCCGATGGAAGAGCTGGGCCTGCCGGTCGGCGGGGTGCTCACTGGTCCCGACGGCCGGTCCTACCCCCTCGTCGTGCAGACCGCACGGGGCGCCGGCGGCACGCTTCTCGTGACCACCCGGGAGCAGGCCGCCGAGCGGGAAGGGTGGACCCGCCTCGCGCTCCGCGTCGGCACCACGGCCTACGGGCGCAAGGCTTCGACGTGGGAGAAGGTCGCCGTCGCGCTCGGCGGCGCCGCCGGGGCGTCCTACCCCGAGGGCAGTACCTTCGCGCCCGAGTTGCTCGGCCAGGTGCACATCATGGCCGGCGGCGGCGCCCACCTCGCCGACCAGTCGCGAGCCCCGATCGATGCGGTCAAGGAGGCGCCGGCCGAGGCTCCGCGTGGCAAGGATCCCGACGGTTACTGGGTCGCGCCCACCTCGGGCCTCGCCGGGGGACGGCGGGCGACGGCGCCCGACGCCATCGGCCTCATCGACGCGGCCCTCGGTGGCTACCTGCTGGCCAAGCACCTCGATGACGGCCGGGCGGCCGACTATCGCGTCGTGTTCGAGGAGAACGCCCGGGGCGCCTTGCGGGCGCGGATGCAGCTCTTCCGGGTGCTGACGGTGCCGGGCGAGCAGCCCAGGACCCTCTCCGCGGGTGGGTATGTCGACTCCTCCGGCCATCTCGCCGGGATCCCCACCACCGGCGAAGCTCCCGGCGCGCCTGCGATCATGGTCGCAGCCCGGCACTGATCGCCCACCCGCCGTCGAGGGCGTGCCGGGCACCCGGCACGATCGCTGCATGGCCCCTACCCCGACATCTGCACCGTTGCAGCTCGGCCTGCGGCTCGAGATCTATCGAGCCGCCGAGCTCAAGCTTCCGGTGGAACTGGTTCGCCAGGCCGAGGCGCTCGGCTACCACTCGGTCTGGTCGGCCGAGGCCTACGGAACTGACGCGCTCACCCCGCTCGCCTACCTCGCCGCCGTGACCCGCCACATCAAGCTGGGCACCGCTGTCGCGCAGGTGGCTGCCCGCCCGCCGACGGCGCTGGCGATGGCCGCCATGAGCATCGACGCGATGGCGGGTGGCGGCCGCGTCATCCTCGGACTCGGACTCTCCGGACCCCAGGTGGTCGAGGGGTGGTACGGGCAGCCGTGGGGCAAGCCCAACGTCCGGCTACGCGACTACCTGATGATCTTGCGGCAGGCGCTCGACCGGGAGGTGCCCGTCTCGTACGAGGGTGCGGAGATCTCGCTGCCCTACCGCGGGCCGGGTGCGCTCGGTCAGGGCAAGCCGCTGCGCTCGATCCTGCATCCGTCCTCGCGCATCCCCGTCTGGGTCGCCGCCGGCGGGATGCGCAACGTCGAGCTCGCGGCGGAACTCGCCGATGGCTGGCTGCCGATGGGCCTCGGTCCGGGCGGCACCACCGAATACGCTTTCGCGCTCGAGAAGGGGAACGCCCAGCGCACCGCACCTGCGGGCGGCGGCGTGTTCGATGTCTTCGGCGGGGTGACGGTGACGATCACCGACGACGTCCGAGGGATGCTCGACGCCGCTAAGCCGCTGACCGCGATGTACGTCGGCGGCATGGGCAGCGAGTCGCACAACTACCACCACGACGCGATGGCCCGGCGCGGCTTTCCGGAGGCGGCCGATCGCATCGGCGAGCTCTGGCGGGCCGGCCGCAAGCAGGAGGCGGTCGCGGCCGTCCCCGATGAGTACCTCGAGCAGACGACCTTGCTGGGCTCACCGCAGCGGATCCGGTCACGCTGGGAGGCCGGCGTCGCCGGGCCGGGGGTGACCGGCCTGATCGTCGGAGCCGAGCAACCCGAGGCGCTCGCGCTCATGGCCGAGCTCGCCGGGCTCGAACCCCGCCCGCAAGAAGCCACAGAATGACCAGCATGACCAGCATGACCAGCCCTGGCTACGAGACGATCGCCGTCGACGCGCCGGCCCCGTTCGTCCACCGGATCACGCTCGACCGGGCGGCCAAGCGCAACGCGATCTCGGCGCTCATGCGGGTCGAGCTGCTCACCGAGCTGCGCCGGGCGGATGACGATCCGGACGTGCGGGTGAGCATCATCCGCGGCTCCGGCCCGTGCTTTTCCGCGGGCTATGACCTGCGCGGCGGCAACCTCATGGAGGGCACGCCGATCTACTCGGCGCCGGGCGACGGGCAGTGGGCGCGGCAGGCCACCGACACCTGGTTCTCGATCTGGGACCTTGCTCACCCGGTGATCGCCCAGATCCACGGTTACGCCATCGCCGGGGGCACCGAGCTCGCGTCGGCATGCGACCTGGTGTATGTCGCCGAGGATGCCGCCATCAGCTACCCGGTGGTGCGCGTGGCGAGCCCCCCGGACTGGCAGTACCACACTCCGCTGCTGGGGCTGCGCCGGGCGATGGAGCTCATGCTGACCGGCGATCCCATCAGCGGCGCGGAGGCGGCCTTGATCGGTTTCGCGAACCGCGCCTACCCGCCCGAGGAGCTCGAGGCCCGCGTGCTGGCCATTGCCGGGCGCATCGCTGACGTGCCCAAGGACCTTACGGGGATCAACAAGCGCTCGGTGCACCGCTCGTTCGAGATCTGGGGAGCGCGGGCTGCTATGCGGGCCGGGTCGGAGCTTCAGGCGCTCGCGGGCTACAGCGAAGCTGCCAAGGCCGTCCGCGGCGACATCATGGGTGCGGTGAAGCAGACCCAGAAGCCTCAAGGCTCTGCCTAGTCCGGCCGATATTCCTGACATGGCGGACAGCTCTGCGGACGACGTGCACAGCGAAACCGGCACGCCCCGAGAGCCCGACCGGCGCCGCACGATCGATCTCATCCGCGTCGAGCGGGGTGAGCCGGAGCGTCGCAAGCTGCCCCGACGGCCGCCTGGCGACCTGTCGGCCGAGCCTGACGATCCAGCCACCGGCGGCGACTGAGTAACGCTCCGGGAACCTCCCGCGGTTGCGTGGGGCCGGCGCGCGCTGCGATGCGTAGGGTCGTGCTATGGCGCCCGACGCCCACCACCATGCAGCCCAGCCCCCCGCCGCCCATGCTGACGCCGTGCACACCGATCCGGTGCTCGTCATCGACTTCGGTGCGCAGTACGCCCAGCTGATCGCCCGCCGGGTCCGCGAGTGTCACGTCTACTCCGAGATCGTGCCGTACACGGCCACCATCGAGCAGCTGCTGGCCCGCAAGCCCAAGGCGATCATCCTGTCCGGCGGTCCCAAGTCGGTCTACTCGCCGGGGGCCCCGGCGGTCGACCCCGCACTGTTCACTGCCGGTGTGCCGGTGCTCGGCATCTGCTACGGCCACCAGGTGATGGCCCAGGCCCTCGGCGGCCGGGTCGAGCCGACCGGCATCGCCGAGTACGGCGCCACCCGCCTTGCCGTCGAGCGCAGCGGGGTCCTGTTCGCGGAGCTGCCGGCCGATCAGCAGGTCTGGATGTCGCACGGCGACACCGTCGTCCGGGCGCCCGCCGGGTTCACCGTCACCGCCTCGACGGCCTCCACCCCGGTCGCCGCGTTCGAGGAGCCGGCCCGGGGGCTGTACGGGGTGCAGTTCCACCCCGAGGTGGTGCACACCGAAGAGGGCCTGGCCGTCCTGTCCCACTTCCTGCGGGCCGCCGGCTGCCGCCCCACCTGGACCATGGTCAACATCGTCGACGAGGCGGTGGCCAACATCCGCGAGCAGCTCGGCACCGACGGGCGAGCCATCTGCGGCCTGTCCGGCGGCGTCGACTCGGCGGTGGCGGCAGCGGTGGTGCAGCGCGCCATCGGTGACCGGCTCACCTGCGTCTTCGTCGATCACGGCCTGCTGCGCAAGGGCGAAGCCGAGCAGGTCGAGAACGATTTCGTGGCGTCCACCGGGGTCGATCTGGTGCACGTGAAGTGCGCCGACCGCTTCGCCGCCGCACTGGCCGGGGTCACCGATCCCGAGCAGAAGCGAAAGATCATCGGCCGCGAGTTCATCCGCGTCTTCGAGGAGAGCGCGCGCGACATCAAGGCGACCAGCATGCACGGCATCGAGGCCGACTACCTGGTGCAGGGCACGCTGTACCCCGACGTCATCGAGTCCGGTTCGCCGACCGCGGCCAAGATCAAATCGCATCACAACGTCGGCGGGCTGCCCGACGATCTGCAGTTCGCGCTGATCGAGCCGCTGCGCATGCTCTTCAAGGACGAGGTCCGCCGGGTGGGCGAGGAGCTCGGCCTGCCGACGGAGATCGTCTGGCGCCAGCCCTTCCCGGGGCCGGGCCTCGCTGTACGCATCATCGGCGAGATCACGCCCGAGCGGCTCGCGTTGCTCCGGGAAGCCGACGCGATCGTGCGGGAGGAGATCTCCCGCGCGGGCCTGGACCGTGAGATCTGGCAGGTCTTCGCCGTGCTGCTGGCCGACGTGCGGTCGGTCGGCGTGATGGGTGACGAGCGCACCTACGGCCACCCGATCATCGTGCGGGCCGTCACCAGCGAGGATGCGATGACCGCCGACTGGGCGCGGCTGCCGTACCCGGTGCTCGAGCGGATCAGCAACCGGATCGTCAACGAGGTCCCCGGGATCAACCGGGTGGCGTACGACATCACCTCGAAGCCGCCGGGGACCATCGAGTGGGAGTAGGCAGCCGGCAGGCCAGCGTGCGTGGGCTTGGGGTGCCTGGTTTCTCCGGCTAGCGAACACCTTCGCGATCGAGCTTGCGGAGTTGGTCGAGTAGCTGGTCAATGGTTGTCGGGGGAGCAGGGCGGTGTAGGAGGAAGCCCTGCGCGACGTCACAGCCCATGTCGCGCAGTTGGTCGTACTGGTCTTGCGTTTCGACTCCTTCGCCGACCACCACAAGGTCGAGCGATTTTCCCAGCGCGATGATCGAGGCAGTCACGGCAGTGTCGGTCTTGTCACGACCGAGACCACTGATGAAAGACTTGTCGATCTTGATCTCGTCGAAGTTGAACCGCCGCAGGTAGTCCAAGGACGAGAAACCTGTCCCGAAGTCGTCGACCGCCAGCCGCACGCCAAGCCCGCGTATCTCGGCGAGGTCGTCCCGTACGGGATCGGCTTTCCCGACGAGCTGGCGTTCTGTGACTTCCAGCCCCAACTTGGCGGGGGAAAGGCCGGTGTCTGCAAGGGAGCGCTTGACGGACCCGGTCAGATGCTGTTTGCCGAGTTGCTGACCGGCGAGATTCACCCACACGGTCGGCGAGGCATCCCCGAAGGACCGCTGCCACCGGCGCGCCTGCCCACAGGCCGTTGCCAGGACCCAGTCGCCGATGGGGATCAGGAGGCGTCGCCCCTCGGCGACGTCGAGGAACTCCCCGGGGGGGAGCAGCCCACGGGTGGGGTGCTGCCAGCGCAGCAGGGCCTCAACGGCGATGATGGCCCCGGTGTGCATGTCGTACATGGGCTGGTAATGCAAGCGCAGCTCGTCGCGGACCAGTGCCTCGGAGAGCTCACTTGCCAGCGTTAGCTGGCGCAGCGCGCCGATGCGCATGGCGGGGTCGTAAAGCTCGTAGCGAGCTTTGCCGTTGGTTTTGGCCCGGTACATTGCCGTGTCCGCCCCGCGGAGCAAGTCCTCGGGGTCCGTCGTGCCGTCGGCAGTGGCGATTCCGATGCTGGCAGTGATCTGGACATGGGTGCTGCCGGCTGCCATCGGGACCGCGAGGGCACGGTCGATGCGGTGGGCGACAAGCTGGGCTGCTGCGGGATCTGCCAAGCCCTCACAGACGACGACGAACTCGTCTCCGCCGCGGCGGGCTGCGATGTCCGTTCCGCGCATGCAGCCGCGCAGCCGGGCGGCGACCTCGATGAGGAGCTCGTCGCCGACGACGTGACCCAGGCTGTCGTTGACCTCTTTGAAGTCGTCGAGATCAAGGAAGAGGACGGCGACGAACGTTGCGCTGCGTTCCGCCCGGGCGCAGGCCTGGCGGAGGTGGTGGGTAAGCAGTGCCCGGTTGGGTAAGCCGGTCAGGTTGTCGTGCAGCACCTCGTGAGCCAGCTGGGACTCTGCGTCCCTGCGTGCGGTGACGTCCTCGACCTGAAACATGAGGAAGTCCGGTTCGCCGTTGGCCTCTTGCATCAGAGACCCGCTCACCAGCCCCCACACCTGGCGACCGTCGGCGTGTTGAAGGCAGTGCTCCGCCTGGTAGATGCCGATCTCGCCGGCGATCAGGTCGGCGATCCCGTCACCCATGCCCGACGGATCCTGCTGAGAGCAGAGGCTTTCGATGTCCCGGCTCAGCAGTTCCGGCTCCGTGTAGCCGAGAAGCGATGTCATAGCTTGGTTGGCGCTGCGAACGTTGCCGTCGACGGTCAGGAACATCATGCCGGCACGGGCATTGTCGAACGCGCGCCGGAAGCGCGCTTCCCTGACTTTCAGCGCCTCCTCGGCCAGCCGCTGCTGGGTGATGTCCACCATCTCGCCGACCGCGTAGGCAGGTAATACGCCGTCCTCGTTAACAGCGTGCATCCTCGAAACCACCCAGCGGTCGCCACCGTTGTTTTGCCTCCAACGCACGACCGCCTCGTAGCTGCTCGTCCCTTCCGCCAGCAGGCCGGCGAACCGTTCAGCCTGGGCGGCCTCATCGTCCGGGTGAACCAGATCGAGTTCGGTGAGCGTCAGCAATTCAGCTTCGGTGCGGCCGGTCAGCTCGCACAGCGCGGGATTCACGCGCAGAATCTGGCCCAGGTCTGCCCCGCCCAGCGAAACCAGCATCATGCCCACCCGCGCGTGCTCGAACAGGACGCGGAATCGGTGCTCGCTGGCGAGCAAGGCACTCACCACACGCACCCGGGTGGCAAGTTCTGCGACCCGTCTCGTCGACTCCACGACCACGCCAGCCGCCGCCGCCGTCGTCTCGGTCGAGGCCACAACCGCCTGTCCGGTCAGCGCCGCGGCAGCCGCCTCCCGCTCAACCTCCTTGGCTGTAGTGGCCGCCGCGTCGGCGGCGGTCTCCGCGGCTGCTTGCACGGCTGCCGCGACCGTGTCGGCGGCGACCGCAGTGGCGTGCGACTGAGCGACAACGGCGGCGGCGACGAGGGCCGCGACCGAGGCAGCGAGAGCATCAGCGGTCTCTTGATCGATGCCCGCGGGAAGCGTAGCCGCGACCCTCTCGGCGGCTTCGACCGCCGCCGCCGCCTCCTCCAGCGCCCGCGCGTCAGCCTCGGACTCGACGGCAGCAGCAGCGCGTCCGGCGATGCCTGCGGCCACCGAGGCTGCTGCGGCTGTCGTGGCGGCGGTAGCGCTCTTGGCGCTTGCGGAGACGATGCTCGCCGCCTTCACAGACCCGACGGCTGAGACTCTCGTGCTCACCGCCGCCTGCTCGGCCGCCTCGGCGTCCTGCGATGCGTCCGCCGCAGCCGCAGGGACCGACGGCGGATAATCCACGTAGAGGTTCCTGGTCGCGTCCTCGCCCGCGTCCTCGCCTCGACGAGGGCGCGGAGCAGATGCGCCGGGGCGCAGACGGCTGGATTTCGCCATCGCCCTCCCGTCCCGAACGTGGGCTTGACGTCACGGGCGCCGGCGGACCCGACCAAGTCTATTGCACACAGTAGTCGCCTGATCGCAGAATGCACTTGAGGAGCCGTCAGGCCCCTGTCCACTGGCGCCGCCCAGCTCCCTGCGCCACGCCGGTCGAAGTCGACCCTGTCCCTCGGCCACAACACCTATCCGGCGAGCGTGCCGCCCTGGTACACGGCCTTGATGTTGGCTGGCTCGCCGAGCACGGTGATGTCGGCAAGCGGGTCGCCGTCGACGACGATGAGGTCGGCGAGCCGGCCCGGCTCGATGACGCCGAGGTCGTCGGCGCGTCCGAGCAGATCGGCGCCGTGCACGGTCGCCCAGCGGATCACGTCGAGCGCCGGGATGCCCATGTCGTCTGTGTAGATCGCGAGCTCCTTGCCGTAAAGCCCGTGCGGGAAGCCGACCGCGCCGTAGTCGTCGCCCAGCACGAGCTTCACCCCGGCGGCGTTCGCGCGCGGGAGCACCTCGGCGGCGTAGCGCAGATCCTCGGCGATGCCGTCGGTGAAGCCGAGCCCGGCGCCGATCGTGGCGGCGAAATGCTTCGGGAAGTACACGCTCGGCACGTAGAAGGTGCCCTGCTCGACCATCTGCGCGATGCAATCGTCGTCGAGCTCGTCGCCGTGGTCGACGATGTCGATGCCCAGATCCAACGCCATCCCCAGGGCGTAGCGGTTGACGACGTGCGCTCGCACCATGGCGCCGCGGGAATGGGCGGTCTCGATCACGGCGGCGAGCTCGTCGCGGGTGAGTTCGGTGCGCCCCCGGGGCGCCGTCGTGCCGTGCCCACCGGTCAGGAAGACCTTGATGACGCGAGCGCCGCGCTTGATCTCCTCGCGTACACCGAGCCGGAAAGCCTCGGCACCGTCGCAGATCCGGATGCCGCCGGACGCTCCGAGCTCCCAATACCAGGGGGCGCTGTCGTTGGAATGGCCGGTGGTGCTGAATTCCCGGCCGCCGGGGATGAACCGCGGCCCCTCGATCACGCCGTCGGCGATGGCTTTCGCGAGTGAGGCGTCCACGTCGCAGGCCGCGCCGGCCGAGACGGCCCCGGTGAAGCCGCAGCGCAGGGCGGTACGCAGGTTGCGGGCACCGATCAGGCCGAGGTAGACCGGCGGGGCGTCCAGGCCCAGCGGGTCCGGGGTCGAGCCGAGCTCGTGGTAGGTCGAGTGGAAGTGGCCGGTGACCATCCCGGGCATGAGGGTGCGGCCGGCCAGGTCGACCACCTCGTCCACCGAACCGGGATCGAAGTCGGCGTCCGGCTCGACCGAGGCGATTCGTGACCCGTCGATGATGACCGTGCTCGCCGGCCGCCGGCCGTGAACCGCGTCGAGCACCTGGGCGTGGACGAAGGCTGTGCGCATGCCGCTCAAACTATTGGCCGGGCGCAGGCTGCGATAGCCTCCCCTCCCCGGCGTTCGGAGGTACCGGCCGATGAGTGCATCGATCACGCACGTACGCGCGAGCGATCCGATCGAGCTCGTTCTCCAGGCGCTCGATGCCGACGGCGCCGTCATCGTCGAGGACCTGCTGGACGCCGACACCGTCGCCCGGCTGAATGCCGACCTCGATCCGCTGCTGGCCGCGCCCGCGACGAAAAGGCCGTTCCTGAACGCGGCCCTGCAGGACTTCTTCGGCGCGAACACCCGCCACATCACCGGCGTGGCCGGCAAGTCGCGGGTCTTCGCCACCGAGGTGATGGTCAACCCGACGCTGCTTCGCGTCTGTGACGAGGTGCTGCTGCCGGCGTGCTCGAGCTACCAGCTCAACCTCGGTCACGTCCTCGACCGTGGGCCGGGCTCGACCGCGCAGTTCCTGCATCGCGACGAGCTGGTCTGGATCCACTTGCCGAGCCCGCACCCGACCGTCCAGCTCGCCAGCATGGTCGCGCTGGTCGACTTCACCGCCGAGAACGGGGCCACGCTCGTCGTTCCGGGCAGCCACCGGGGTCACGGGCACGAGCGTCACGACGGAGAGACCGTCGCCGCCGAGATGCCCGCCGGGTCCGCGGTGATCTATCTCGGCTCGACCCTGCATGGCGCCGGGGCCAACCGGACCACCGACCAGTGGCGGCGCGGCCTGCACGTCAGCTACGTCGTCGGATGGCTGCGTACCGAGGAGAACCACTACCTGACGACCTGGCCCGACGTGGCCCGCACGCTGCCGAAGCAGGCGCAGCAGCTGCTCGGGTACGCCGCCCATGACGCCATCGACCTGGCCGGCGGTTACCTCGGCGCGGTCGAGCTGCAGGATCCGGTGGCGCTGATCGCGAGCGGCGAGCTCTAGGGCGCCCACTCCAGGATCTGCGCCGCCGTCCAGGCGGGGTCCTCGATCTGCGGCACGTGACCGACGTCGGGATGGACGGCGAACGTCCAGTCCGGGCGGCGGCCCGCGACGGCCCGGCCCGCATCGAGCGGGATCAGCCGGTCGTGAGCCCCGAAGATCAGCAGCGTCGGCTGGGTGATGTCCATGATCGCGTCGATGTAGCGCTGGGGCCGGGTCAGCACGCCAGCGATTGAGCGGGCGGCGGCGAGGAAGGCCTTCTCGTTACCGGGCACGCCGGCCCGCTGCACGGCCAGCGCCTCGCTCTCGCGGATCAGAGCCGGATTCACCCGGCTCGGGTCGTGGCAGACCAGTTTCAGCGTCTCGCCGACCAGATCGGACGGCGGGGTCCGGCGATTGCGGCGCTTCAGCATCTGCTCGCCGGCGATCGGGGTGGCGAGGGTCAGGAACGTCGCGACGAAGCGAGGGTCGTTGGCGAATCGGCGACGGGGCAAGGGAACGGCGGCGTCCAGCAGCACGAGGCGTTCCACGGTTTCGGGATGGCGGGCCGCTTGCAGGATGCTGAGCAGGCCCCCCATCGAGTTGCCGATGAGTGTCACCGGCTTGTCGGTGATGGTGCGGATGAACGCGTCGAGCAGGCGGCGGTTGCTGCGGATGTCGGCGCGCCGGCCGTCGATCGGGGTGAGGCCGAAGCCGGCGAGGTCGAACGCCACGACCCGGTAGCGGCCGGTCAGCAGCGGTGCGAGCGCCATCCAGTTGACCCACGATCCGCCGAGACCATGCACGCACACCGCCATGGGGGCGTCCGGATTGTCAGCCGGGCCGCCGAAATCCACCCAATGCACCGGGCGGCCGTCGACCTCGAGGAACTGCGACGGTGGCCGGGTCAGTGTCTGGTCGGACATGGCTTGCACGCTAATGGACGAGGCCCCGCGAGGGTTCCTCAGCGACTGGACCTTGGTCCCGGCCGGGCTCCGGGACCGAGAGCGAAAGCCCGAAATCACCGGCTTCGTCGGTGAAGAACCGTTGCTGGGAAAGGCCGGCGGCGCCCAGCTCGGCGGCCAGCGGGCCCTCGCGGAACTTGGTCGAGACCTCGGTGCGAACCTGCTCGCCGGCGTCGAGATGCACCGTGAGATCCAGGGCGGGAATCGTCACGTCCATCGCCCGGCTCGCCCGCAGGCGCATCTCGATGCGCTCCTGGCCCGCGTCCCAGAGCGCGACGTGCTCGAACGCGTCGGGGTCGAAGTCGGCGTCCAGATTGGCGTTGATCACGCGAAGGACGTTGCGGTTGAACTCGGCGGTGACCCCGGCGGCGTCGTCGTAGGCCGCGACGAGGCGGCCGGTGTCCTTCACCAGATCCACGCCGAGCAGGAAGCAGTCGCCGGGCAGGAGGGCGGCGCGGACGTCGCGCAGGAAGGCTGCGCGCGGCCCGGGCTCGAGGTTTCCGATCGTCGAGCCGAGGAACGCGATCATGCGGCGCCCCGAACCGGTGCCCCGCAGCAGCGGGACGTGGTGCTCGAAGTCGCCGACGACGCCTTCCACGGCCAGCCCGGGATATTCGGCGGCAAGCAGCGCCCCCGCTTCCGAGAGCGTGATCTCGTCGACGTCAAAGCCCACGTATCCCCGCAGCGTCCCGGCTGATCGCAGCGCATCAAGCAGCAGCCGGGTCTTCTCCGACGTCCCCGAGCCCAGCTCCACCAGCGTCTCGGCCTGGCTGAGGCGGGCGATCTCGGCCGAACGCGTCGCGAGTATCGAACGCTCGCTGCGGGTGGGGTAGTACTCGACGAGCCGGGTGATCTCGTCGAAGAGCTTGCTGCCCCGCTCGTCGTAAAACCACTTGGGTGGCAGGGTCTTTGGCGTTGCGGTGAGCCCGGCTCTTACGTCGGCGCGCAGGGCCCGATCGAGGGCATCGGGCTCGAGATGGCGATGGATCGTCGGTTCGGTGGTGTTCACGCTTCCCCCAAGTCGGTGACCGCCACCCCGTCCGGGGTCGCGCAAAGCAGGCTGTGGTCGGGGACGTCACGCCAGCCGGGGTCGTCGTCGTACGGCTCGCTCGCCACGACCACCCCGTCGCCGCTGATCAACACCGAAAGCGTGTCGCCCCACGCCGTCGCGAGCAGGCGTTCGCCGTCGCCGGCGATGACGTTCAGGCGCGCGCCCGGATCGAGGGCACCGATGCGGGCGATCCGAGCGCCCAACTCCTCGGGCGCCTCGAGCAGCCAGGAGGCGAGTACCGCGCTGTCGCACACGGACTCGGCAGCTCGCCACGCCGCGCCGGGCAGCAGGCTGCGCTCGAGCCGGCCGTTGTGCGACAGCAGCCAGCGCCCGGACGCGAAGGGTGCGGCGGCCGTCTCGTCCAGCGGCATGCCGACGGTAGCGCTACGCACCGCCGCGACGATGGCGGTCGCTGTGAGGTGCGGGGCAACCGAGGCAAAGGACGGATCACCCCACAGCGGCCGCGCGGCGCGCCACCGCGCCGGGGTGGGAATGGCGGGGGTCCACCAGCCGGCCCCCCAGCCGTCCGCGTTCATCAGTCCGTGCGCCTGCCGGCGCGGCGCGTACGACTGGTGAAGCAGCCCGTGCTCCGGCTCGAGAATCAGCGAGCTCAACGTGCGGGGCGCGCCGAGCCACGCCACATGCCGGCACATCAGGCGTCCCAGGCGAGCCGTAGCCCGCTGAAGATCTGGCGCCGGACCGGCAGATCCCAGTTGCGAAACGAGGTACGCACCGCCGCCGGACCGGTGGCCCATGAGCCGCCGCGCAGTACGCGGTAATCGGGCCCGAAGAAGGGCGCCGAGTAGTTGTCGTAGATCATCGGGGCGAAGCCCGGCCAGGGGGTCAGCGGTGACGACGTCCATTCCCACACGTCGCCGATGAGCTGCTCCACGCCGTACGCCGAGGCGCCGCGCGGGTAGGCACCGGCGGGAGCCGGCCGCAGCGCGGCGCCGCCGAGATTGGCTCGTTGAGCGTCGGGCGGCTGCCGTCCCCACGGCCACGTGCGGTGCGCGAGCTGATTCGGGACGCCTGCCGCCGCTTTCTCCCACTCCTGCTCGGTCGGCAGCCGTGCCCCCGCCCAGCGGGCGTACGCCTGCGCTTCGTGGAAGTCGACGTGCTGGACCGGCTCGCCCGGCGGCACCGCTTCCAGAGCGCCGAACCGGCGCCGGGTCCAGCCGCCGGCGCCGTCCGGCGACCAGAACAGCGGCGCCTGCAACTCGCTGTGCCGGCAATGCGCCCAGCCGGCCGGGTCCCACCAGCGCGGCTCGCGGTAGCCCCCGTCGGCCATGAATTCGAGCCACTCGGCGTTGGTCACCGGCACGCGTCCGATCCGGAAGGCGTCGAGGGCGACGGCATGCCGGGGACGCTCGTTGTCCAGCGAGCCGGGCTCGTGCTCCGCGTCGGCACCGATCAGGGCAGGCCCCTCGGCAATGAGCACGGAGCCGGCGAGGTCGCCGCGGTCGCCGGGCACCGGGCGTCCGGACGGCAGCGGCATTCCCGTCAGCAGCGCGGCGCCGGAGCGCAGCTGATGGGTCGCGAGCATGGTCTCGATGTGCTGCAACTCGTGCTGGGCCACCAGGGACGCGACGAACGCGCCGCCGCGCGGGCCCCAATCGGCGGCCAGCGGGTCATCGCTCGTCAGCGCGTCGGTGACCCGCTCGCGGACCCGGCGCACGTGCTCGCGGGCAGCCGGCGCCTCGAGCAGCGGCAGCCGGACCCGGCTGGCGCGCGGGTGGCGGAAAGCGTCATACAGCGCAGCGATTTCGGGCCGGAAGACGGTATCGGCGGGCCGGCTTGCCCAGTCCAGCTCCTGCAGCAGGAAGTGCTCCTCCTGCTGCCCGATGTGCGCGAGGTCCCAGACCAGCGGGCTCATCAGCGGCGAATGCTGGCGGGTCAGCTCCGCCTCGTCGAACGCGGTGAGCGCGAGCGTCCGCTCGCGGGCGGCCGCGAGCTCGCGTAGCGCGTGCAGGCCGTCGGGCGTGATGGTCGCCGAGGTCAACTCAGCTCCGCGGCGGTCAGGCACCCGAGCGGCCCGTCGCGGCGGGCGCGTTCGAGAACGAGGTCAGCCGGGGTACGTCCGGAATCGAGCAGCTGAGCCCAGTCCTCGACAGCGGGGCGCAGCGGGCCGGGAACCGCCGGCAGTGCGGCTTGCACCACCCCCCGGGCCGCCTCCCGCAGCTGCGGGTCAGCGATGCCGAGCCGGGCTGCGTCGGCGGTGCGGCGCAGGGTGGGCTCGGCCGCTTCGGCGGCGCGGTCGGCGGCGACGGGGTCGTCGAGCACCGCGACGGTCAGCGCGGCAAGCCCCGGCCACCAGCGTGCGGGAACGGTGTCGAGCAGCCGTAGCTCGAGGAACCCCCGCAGCCGAAGCGGCGGGAAGAGGGTCGTCGTGTGCAGGTCCAGATCGGCCAGGGTCGGCCGGCGGTCACCGAGCGGGCGCTCGCCGGTGAGCCAGCTGACGAGCGGGACGCGCTCGCGCACCGGGGTGCGGCGGCCGGTGGCCGGATCGCGTAGCAGCATCACGGGTGCGGCGAGGGCGAACGACGCCCACGCCCCAGCCGGGTCACCGCGGCCGATGAACGGGGAGCAGCGGCCCGGATCGAGCCGCTGCCACATCGCGGCCCGCTCCGAGCGCACCCCGCAGTGCTTGCCGCCCACCATCGGGCTGCTGGCTGACAGGGCGAGCAGCGCCGGGGTGAGCCGGTGGATCTGCGCCACGCGCTCCGCCCAGCCGTGCTCCGGGCCTGCTTCCACGTTGAGCTGCAAGGACGCGGTCGAGCACATCATGGTCGCGGCGTCGGCCGCGTAGCCGGCCGAGGCAAAGTAGGTGGCCATGGCGCCATAGCGGTCACCGGGGTGGATTCGCACCGGCCCGCGCACCGGATCGGTGCCCGTCGCGACGAGCCCGAGCCCGGCGTCGGCCAGCGCGCGCCGCAGGGCCGCGTCGTCGCTGGTGAGTGCGTCGATGGCGGTGCACACCCCGGGGGCGGGCGGTGTCGACAGCTCGACCTGGCCACCCGGCTCCAGCGTGATCCGGCTGCCGTGCGGCAGGTCAAGGCCGTCCAGGGCGGCGTGCAGGCGGCGCCACGAGACCACTGCCGCGGGCTGCGCGCGGTCGACGACATGGCGCTCGAGCTCGAGGCCCACGGTGCCGATCGGCCCCGCCGTCAGCGCGTGCTCGATGAGATGGTCACGGGCGCGCCCGGCGTCGCACGGAGTTTCCAGATCGGCTAAAGCTTGGATGCCCATAGCAGGCCCCTCCAGGTCCGGACCGGCCCCTGATGGGGGGCCGCGGGTCGGTGCGGGGCCGGCAACCTCTCGGGCGCCGTCCTCTCGTCCACCTTGTGACACGGCTGTCACTAGCGCAAGTCATTAGTGACGGCTTTCCCCGTGACGCGGGGAGCTACCCCGTTGCGGGCGGGGGAAGTGCGGCGTAGGGCTGGTTGGCGAGGGCCGTCGTCAGGGTCCGGCTCCAGGCGAGTGCCGGAATGTCACCGCCGAAGACCTCTGGGTAGTAGCGGCCGCCCGCGTAGACGTTGGTCAGCGGGTTGGCGACCGGCGACTGGATGTTGCCTGCCTCGACGGCTGCCGCGAGCTGCGGGGTGTATCCCACGAACCAGGCGCTGCTGT
The DNA here is from genome assembly GCA_963765845.1 of uncultured Actinomycetota bacterium. Taxonomy (GTDB): domain Bacteria; phylum Actinomycetota; class Actinomycetes; order Frankiales; family Frankiaceae; genus DATAZK01. Next base: position 139,183 of record CAVXYJ010000003.1, on the reverse strand, counting down.
AACCGTCGGTCGTCCCGGTCTTGCCGGCCGCCGGACGTCCGTAGAGCGAGGCGTTGGGGTAGCCGGTGCCGTGGGTGATGACCCCTTCGAGCACGCTCGTGACCTTGTCGGCCACGGATGCCGGGATCACCTGCTGGCAGGCCGGGGCCGGGGTCAGGGAAACCGGTTTGCCGTCCGGGGCGGTGGCCGAAAGCGCTCCGCGAGGCTCGCAGCGCAGCCCGTGCGCGGCGAGCGTGGCGTACGCCGTGGCCATGTCGAGGGGGCTGACGACGTAGGCGCCGATCGTCAGCGAGCCGCTGTTGGGCCCGACGGTCGCCAGGCGCTTGGCGGGGATGCCGAGCCGTATCGCCATGTCGGCGACGTTCTGAACGCCGACCTTTTGCTCGAGCTGGATGTAGTACGTGTTCACCGACTGCCAGGTGGCCCGGGTCAGGTCGTAGGTGGCAGCCTCCGCGGGGTCGGCGTTGGAGAAGCCGTTGCTGCAGCCGGCCAGCGGGTTACGGCCGCTTGCGCTGCCGATGTGGTAGATCGGCGAGACGTAGCAGGCGGGGGCGTAGAACGACGTCGAAAGCGGCAGTCCCTGCGACAGCGCGGTGGTCAGCGTGAAGACTTTGAAGCTCGAGCCGGGCTGCAGCGAAGCGGTGGTGAGCACCGGGATGGTGGTCTCACCGGGACCGGTGCCGTAGGGCTTGTTCACGGCCATCGCCAGCACGTTGCCGGTACCCGGCTGCACGATCGCTTCGGCCACGGTGACGCTGTTGGATGGCTCGACGGTCTGGTTGAGGGCGTTCTGCGCGGCGGCCTGCACCGCCGGGTCGAGGGTCGTGTGAATGGTGAGGCCGCCTTCGAGCAGGCGCCTGTCGCGCTCGGTCTGGGTGGCCCCCAACGCCGGATCGTTGAGCAGCTGCGCGCGCACCCAGTCGCAGTAGAAGGGCGCGGTCGAGGTCAGGCACGGATCGGAGGCGGGCGGCGGCGCCACCGGGTGCAGCCCCAGTGGGGCGGCGTCGGCGGCCTTCTCCTGCGCCGCTGTCAGGTGGCCGAGCTGCTGCATGCGGTGCAGCACCTCCGAGCGGCGCTGCAAAGCGCCCTTCGGGTTGACGATGGGGTCGTACGCGGACGGGCTCTGGACCAGCCCGGCCAGCAGCGCCGCTTGGGTGAGCGTGAGCTGCTCGACCTTCTCGCCGAAGTAGCGCTTGGCCGCCGCGCCGATCCCGTACGCACCCTGACCGAAGTAGACGATGTTCAGGTAGCCCTCGAGGATCTGGCTCTTGGACCAGCGCCGCTCCAGCGCCAGGGCAAGGCGCGCCTCGCGCAGCTTGCGGGCGATCGACTTGTCGGTGGCTGCGGCCGCCTGCTGGGCGGAATCGGCGGTGTAGAGCAGCACGTTCTTCACGTACTGCTGGGTGATGGTGGATCCGCCCTGCGAGATCGATCCGCTGGTGTCGGTGATCGCCGCTCGCAGCAAGCCTTTGTAGTCGATGCCGTCGTGGGAGTAGAAGCGGCTGTCCTCGATGTCGACCATCGCCGTCTTCATGACCGCCGGCACCTGGGCGATCGTCACCGGCACCCGGTTCTCGGGGCCGTGCAAGGTGGCGATCTTGGACCCGTCGGCGGCAAGGATGACGCTGTCACGGCCCAGAACCGGCGTCGGGAGAACGGTCGGCAGGCTCTCGAAGTGGTTGCTCGCTGACTGGGCCGCGAAGCCCATCCCCAGCACTACGGGAGCCACGACGCCGGCCGCCAGCAGGCCGGCAGCAGCGGCCAGCGAGATGAGGGACAGCAGCTTGCGCGGACGGTCTCCGGAGGGTGGTGCGGGGACTCGCCGATCGGGCCCCCGCATCGGCGGGGGCGGCGGGCTGCGCCGCGGGGCGGTCAGGGTCATTGCCGCCGACGCTACTGAGCGCCCCTGAAAGCGACATGAGAGCCGTTTCTGGATTAGACGGCGGTGACCACGTGAAACGCTTCCGCCAGGCGCCCGGGTCCCCATCCGGCGGCGGCGGCCTGAGCGCCGAGCCAGCCCCTCAGCAGGGTGTCGAGATCGACGTGTTCGGTCTGGCTGACGTGGGCGCGAAGGGCGGCGACCTTGCGGTCGAAGGTGTCGGTGACGTCGACGAAGTGGTTCACGAGGTGGCTGGGCGCGGCCGTGATCCAGATCTCGCTGACCGTCCACTCCTGCAGGCCCTCGGCGAGCAGTTCGGGGTGGGCGAAGGGATTGCGCGAGTCGGGGTAGATCGCGCACATGGCGGCCTCCCCGGCTCGCAGGTGATCCGGGTGCGAGGCGAAGACGCGCTGCCAGTTGCGCTCGGGCGACTGGCAGATCACGCGCTGCGGACGCACCTGACGGATGACCCGCGAGAGGTCACGGCGGAGCGCGTGCGTCACCTCGAGGGCGCCGTCCGGGTAGCCCAGGAATCGGACGTCCTTCACCCCGACCTCGGCGGCGGCGGCGCGCTGTTCGCGTTCCCTAATACCGGGGATCTCGCTGCGCGGCACGGACGGGTCGAAGCCGCCGGCGTCACCGCTGGTGATGATGCAGTACGCCACCTCGATCCCCTGGGCTGTCCAGCCGGCCACGGTTCCCGCCGCGCCGAAATCGGCGTCATCGGGGTGAGCGGCGATCACGAGGGCTCGTTCGATCTCTGCGTCGTCCATCGGCACATCTCGCATCATGGCCTGTGCCCGCAATCGATCGCGCGCCGCGCCGGTGTTGATCAAGGTTCGAACATACGATCGGCGGCGATGACTGCGCCTCCCACCGATCGCGCTGCTCGTGTCGAGGCGCTGCTCGAAGACCTGAACCCGCAGCAGCGTGAGGCGGTCATCCACGAGGGCGGTCCGCTGCTCGTCGTAGCCGGGGCCGGTTCGGGCAAGACCCGGGTGCTCACCCGGCGGATCGCGTACCTCCTGGCCGCCCGCGGGGTCGCTCCCGGCGCGGTGCTGGCGATCACGTTCACCAACAAGGCCGCCGGCGAGATGCGCGAGCGCGTGACCGAGCTGGTCGGGGCCCGGGCGCGCAGCATGTGGGTCAGCACGTTCCACAGCGCCTGCGTGCGCATCCTGCGCCGCGAGGCGAAGACGCTCGGCTTCACGTCGAACTTCACGATTTACGACGCGGCTGATTCGCAGCGGCTCATGACCCAGGTGATCCGCGAGCTCGACCTCGATCCCAAGCGCCATCCGGCTCGCGCCCTCGCGGCGAAGATCAGCAACCTGAAGAACGAGCTGATCGACTGGGAGAGTGCCCGCTCGCGCGCGCAGACCGCCGAGGACATCCTGCTCGCCGACGTCTACTCCTCCTACCAGCGCCGGCTGATGCAGGCCAACGCGCTCGACTTCGACGACCTGATCGCCACCACGGTCGCGCTCCTGCAGGCGTTTCCCGACGTCGCCGAGCACTACCGGCGGCGCTTCCGGCACGTCCTGGTCGACGAGTACCAGGACACCAACCATGCGCAGTACGTGCTGGTGCGCGAGCTGGTGGGGGTCGGGGATGCGGCCACCGCCGGCGAGGAAATCCCGCGGGCGGAGCTGTGCGTCGTCGGTGACGCCGATCAGTCGATCTACGCTTTCCGCGGGGCGAGCATCCGCAACATCGTCGAGTTCGAGACCGACTATCCGGACGCCACGGTGGTGCTGCTCGAGCAGAACTACCGCAGCACCCAGACCATCCTCTCGGCGGCCAACGCCGTCATCGCCAAGAACCCCGACCGCATCCCCAAGCGGCTCTGGAGCGATGCCGGCGACGGCGAGAAGATCGTCGGCTACGTCGCCGACAACGAGCATGACGAGGCAGCCTTCGTCGCGCAGGAAGTCGATCGGCTCTCCGACGATGAGGGCGTACGGGCGTCCGACGTCGCCATCTTCTATCGCACCAACGCGCAGAGCCGCAGCTTTGAAGACGTCTTCATCCGGGTCGGGCTGCCCTACAAGGTGGTCGGCGGCGTGCGGTTCTACGAGCGCCGCGAGGTGCGCGACGCGCTGGCGTACCTGCGGGTGCTGGCCAATCCCGTCGACACCGTCAGCCTGCGCCGCATCCTCAACGTGCCCAAGCGGGGGATCGGCGACCGCGCCGAGGCCATGATCGCCGCCTTCGCCGACCGCGAGCGGGTGCCGTTCGCCGAGGCGCTGGAACGCGCGCGCGAGGCGCCCGGCATCGCGACGCGCTCGCTGAACGCCATCGCGGGCTTCACCTCGCTGATGGCTGAGGCCCGCTCGGCCGCGGAGGCCGGCGTGCCGCCGAGCGAGCTGCTCGAGCTGATCTATGACCGCACCGGCTACCTGAAGGAGCTGCAGGAGAGTCCCGACCTGCAGGAGCAGGGGCGCGCTGAGAACCTCGAGGAGCTCGTCTCGGTCGCCCGCGAGTTCGAGGACCGGGCGGCCGAAGGCGGGGGCACGGCACTGGCCGACTTCCTCGAGCAGGTGTCGCTGGTCGCCGACACCGATGAGATCCCTGATGCCAGCGGCGGCGTCGTCACGCTGATGACCCTGCATGCCGCGAAAGGCCTTGAGTTTCCGGTGGTTTTTCTCACTGGCATGGAAGACGGGATCTTCCCGCACGAGCGCACCTTGGCCAAAACGACCGAGCTGGCAGAGGAGCGGCGGCTGGCGTACGTCGGCCTTACCCGCGCTCGCGAGCGGCTCTACCTCTCGCGTTCGGTGACCCGCCGAGGGTGGGGCGAGCCGCGCTATTACCCCGCCTCGCGCTTCCTCGACGATGTTCCCGACGCCCTGATCGGCTGGCGACGCCTGCCCGAGCCCGCGATGGCATCGGCGGCGCAGCGGGTCGCTCCGCTGGGAAGCACCGCGGGCCGCCGGCAAGCCGGCCCCGGATTGCGGCCCGTGGTCGCCCTTGACGTGGGCGATCGCGTGACGCATTCGGCGTGGGGCCTGGGCACCGTCGTCTCGACGAGTGGCGTCGCTGACAAGGCCCGGGCCCGCATCGATTTCGGCGGCGACGTGGGGGTCAAGGAGCTGTTGCTGCGCTACGCGCCGGTGGAGAAGCTCTAGGGAACGATGCCGTGCTGGAAGAGCCAGACCGCCGGGTCGGTGCGCTGTCCGTTCGGCAGGTGGACCTCGAAGTGCAGATGCGGGCCCGTCGAGTAGCCCGTGCTGCCCACGTTTCCGAGCTGCTGTCCCGCGAGCACGAGCTGGCCGACCTTCACGGTGAACGCCGACAGGTGCGAGTACGTCGTCACGTAGCCATCGAGCTGTGCGACCTCGACGTGCCTGCCATAGCCGCCGTCCCACCCGACGAAGGTGACGACCCCGCTGTGGGCTGCGCCGATCGGGGTGCCGTAGGGCGGCGCGATGTCGATGCCCGGGTGGTAGCCGTACCACTGGGTCACCGGGCCGGGCACCGGGCGCACGTACTTGTTGCTGGACAGCGCCTTGCGCTCCAGGCTTCGCATCGCGCGAGCGATATCCGCGCGGCTGGGCCGAGCGGCGGCAATGCGCGCGTGCCGGTCGGCGATGCGCAGGATGTTCTGCGTGCGCGCCGCGTTCATGGCCACGCGCATCAGGTTCATGTCATCGCCGCCGTTGACCATGCTGTTGCCGGCGGGGTGGCTGCGCGAGCCGGCCGTGGCGTCGATAGCTCCGACCGCGAGCGCCGGTACCAGGACAGCGAGGGCGACAGCAACAACGCGCATGCGCCGCAGGAGCGAGTGGGGGGAAGCCACAGTGAGGTCTGCCCTTCGGGTCCGTCGAATCCGGCAGGCATTCGGTGGGCGGGGTGGGTCAAGGCCTCGGGACGCTCGGCCCGACGAAGCGTCCGAAACGTATCCGTGGGCACCAGGTGGTTGAAACGTCAGCTAGCGCCGTGCAGAGATTCCGCAAATTCCTCGCCTGTAGTTACTGCAGGTAACGGCGGTGCGACCACGGCTGAGTGTGGTACTTGTCACTTTCTCGCAAAGCTGGTGCTGGCGGGCGGGAATCACCCGACAGTCTTGAACCGAACGATCACGCAGAGTGACAACTCCTACAGGACTCCGTGGAGGGGTCCCGACCAGCGTCGCTCGCGCGCCGACTGCCGGCGCGCCGGCTCGAGCCAGCTCTGCTTGGCGATGGCGGCGGCGATCGCCAAGCCGAACGACGTGGACTCCGGTCCTGGCACGGCCGCATCGGCGAGGCCGAGGGCCAGCAGATCGGCCGGCCGCAGTCCGTAGAGGCGCGCGACCTCGTCGGCGGGCCGGCGCAGCGCGCGGGCAGCCCCTTCCGGAGCCAGCGCCGCGAGGTAGGAGTCGGGCCCGACGAGCACGGTGTCGCAGCAGGCAGCCGCGAGCGCTCCGCCTGACCCCCCCTCGCCGACCAGGACCGCAACGGTGGCGGCGCGGCAGGTCAGCACGGCGTCCATGGCCTCACCGATGGCCGCCGCGAGGCCGTCGCGCTCGGCGGCCGGGCCGGGCTCTGCTCCCGGGGTGTCGATGAGTGTCAGCAGCGGCAGTTCCAGCCGGCTCGACAGCCGCGCCGCTCGCGTGAGCAGCCGGTATCCCGCCGGCGTCGGCCGACTGCCGCGACGGGAAGCCAGCGCCGCCGCGATGACGGGCTGGTCGCTGGCTGCCAGGCGGCCGATGGCCACCGAAACGGTGTCGTCGGCGCCGCGCATCGTGACGCAGTCATCGAGCAGCAGGCCGAGCAGTTCGGCGGCGTCCGGGCGGGATCGCTCCCGTGCTGCCTTGACCTGCTCGGCACCGTCCCTTTCGGGCAGGTCGGCCGCCGGCGGGGCCGTCACCGTACGCACGTGCGGGGACTCGAAGGCGGCCAGCGCTCGGTCCAGCCAGCGCGTCACTTCGGAGGGGCTGACCAGCGCGTCCACCAACCCTGCGTGAAACGCGGAGGCCGCGGTATGGCTGTGCGGGCCGGGCAGTTCGCCGGTGACGGCTTCCACGACGCGGGGCCCGGCGAAACCGACGATGGCGCCCTCGACCGCGCAGCGCAGGTCAGCCCGGCTGCCCACGGTCACCCAGACGCCGCCCGTCGTGGGCTGGTCGGCAACGGCGATATGCGCGATCCCGGCCTCCGCCAGTCGGTGCACCCCGATCGTCGCGCGGGCCATCCCGACCAGCCCGGCGGCGCCCTCTTGCAGGCGGGTCCCGCCGCTGCGCAACAGTGAGATGAGCGGTCGGCGCGCGCGTATCGACGCGTCGACCGCGGCCAGGAAGGCGCCGGCGTCGAGCTCTCCGAAGCTGCCGCCGAGCACGTCGAAGTCCCAGCAGACGATGATCACGGCGCTCGCGCCGATGGATGCCCGTCCCCAGCGCACCGCCCGGCGAGGGACGTAGTCAGGCCAGTCGATCCGGTTGACCGCCGGTTCGTCGGACTCCGGAGCCCACGCCACGTGCGCGAGCAGGGCCTCTCGCCAATCGCTGTCCGTCCGGGGCATCGTGTACCTCTCCGGCGGCCACTACCGCAGTCGGTGGGTGCTCAGACCTAGGCTTCCCGTCAAACGGTACGAGGAACTGCTGCTGGAGGAGAACTGTGAGCGCCTCGAGCGAGACCGCCAGACGGATCCGGGTCGTGGTGGCCAAGCCCGGGCTCGATGGTCACGATCGTGGAGTCAAGATCGTCGCCAGGGCGCTGCGAGACGCCGGCATGGAAGTGATCTACACCGGCCTGCACCAGACTCCCGAGCAGATCGTGCAAACCGCTCTTCAGGAGGACGCCGACGCCGTGGGGCTCTCGGTGCTCTCGGGCGCGCACATGACCCTGTTCGCTGAGGTCATGAAGCTGTTGACGGAGCGGGGCGCCGAGGACATCGTCGTGTTCGGCGGCGGGATCATCCCCGAAGCGGACATCGCCGACCTGGCGCAGATGGGGGTCGTCGCGATCTTCACGCCCGGCGCGCCCACGTCCGACATCGTCGAGTGGGTGCGCGCCCAGTTCCGTGGCTAGCGGAGGCTATCCGCGGCGGACGGGGAAAGTGACGTAGTTCGCGATCGCAGGCCCGCTGCCGCGCGCCCGCGCGGGAGCCGATAACGTTGCCTGCTCGTGGACCTCTTCGAATATCAAGCGAAGGAAATCTTCGCCCAATACGGCGTTCCGGTACCTACCGGGAAGGTGGCGACAACCCCCGGCGAGGCGCGGCGGATCGCCGAGCAGCTCGGCGGCCGGGTCGTGGTGAAAGCCCAGGTCAAGGCCGGCGGCCGCGGCAAAGCCGGCGGCGTCAAGGTGGCTGACGACCCGGCCGACGCCGAGGCCAAGGCCAAGGCGATCCTCGGCATGGACATCAAGGGCCACACGGTCCACCGCGTCCTGGTCGAGAACGCCAGCGCGATCGCCGAGGAGTACTACGCCTCGTTCCTGCTCGACCGCGCCGGCCGCACCTTCCTGGCGATGTGCTCCTCCGAGGGCGGCATGGAGATCGAGGAGGTCGCCGTGACCAAGCCGGAGATGCTGGCGCGAGTCCCCGTCGATCCGCTCGTCGGCGTCGATCGCGGCGAAGGCTCGCGAGATCGCCGAGCAGGGCCACCTCCCGGCCGAGGCGCTCGACGGCGCCGCCGCGCTGCTCGAGAAGCTCTGGAAGGTCTTCGTCGGCGAGGACGCGACCCTGGTCGAGGTCAACCCGCTGATCCTCACCGCGGACGGCAAGGTCATCGCGCTCGACGGCAAGGTCACGCTCGATGACAACGCCGCCTTCCGGCACGACGAGCCACGCCGGCGCTCGAGGACAAGAGCGCGGTCGACCCGCTCGAGCAGCTCGCCAAGGCCAGAAGACCTCAACTACGTCAAGCTCGACGGCAGGTCGGCATCATCGGCAACGGCGCCGGGCCTGGTGATGTCCACGCTCGACGTCGTCGCCTACGCCGGCGAGGAGTTCGGCGGCGCAGCAGCCCGCCAACTTCCTCGACATCGGCGGCGGCGCCAGCGCCCAGGTGATGGCCGACGGCCTGTCGATCATCCTGAGCGACCCCAGCGTCAGAGCGTCTTCGTCAACGTCTTCGGCGGCATCACCGCCTGCGACGCGGTCGCCAACGGCATCGTGCAGGCGCTCGAGATGCTGGGCGCGCGGCGACCTCAAGCCGCTCGTGGTCCGCCTCGACGGCAACAACGTCGACGAGGGGCGCGCGGATCCTGCGGGAGGCGAACCTGCCCGTCGTGCAGCTGGTACGACACGATGGACGGCGCGGCCCGACGGGCCGCCGAACTCGCGGCGACACGCGGTCTGAGGGCGGACGACATGGCTATCTGCCTCACCGAAAACTCCAAGATCACCGTTCAGGGCATCACCGGCGGCGAGGGCAGCAAGCACGCCCGGCGCATGCTCGCCGCCGGCACCAACGTCGTCGCCGGCGTCAACGCCGCGCAAGGCCGGCACGTCGACCTCGACGGCACTCCCGGTGCTCGGCACCGTCGAGCGAGGCGATGGAGCAGACCGGCGCTGACGTGTCGGTGGTCTTCGTGCCGCCGAAGTTCGTCAAGGACGCGGTGATCGAGGCGATCGACGCGGCGATGCCGCTGATCGTCGTCATCACCGAGGGCATCCCGGTGCACGACACCGCCGAGTTCTACGCCTACGCCGTCAAGTCCGGCACCAGCCGCATCATCGGCCCGAACTGCCCCGGCATCACCTCGCCCGGGCAAGTCCAACGCGGGCATCATCCCCGCCGACATCACCACGGCGGGCCGCATCGGCCTGGTCACCAAGTCCGGCACGCTGACCTACCAGATGATGTACGAGCTGCGCGACTTCGGCTTCTCCACCTGCGTCGGCATCGGCGGTGACCCGGTCATCGGGACCACCCACATCGACTGCCTCGCGGCGTTCGAGGCCGACCCCGAGACCGATGCGATCGTGATGATCGGCGAGATCGGCGGCGACGCCGAGGAGCGCGCGGCGGCGTACATCGACGAAGCACGTCACCAAGCCGGTGGTCGGCTACGTCGCCGGCTTCACCGCGCCGGAGGGCAAGACGATGGGCCACGCCGGCGCGATCATCTCCGGCTCGTCGGGCACCGCTCAGGCCAAGAAGGAAGCGCTGGAGAAGGCGGGCGTCCGGGTCGGCAAGACCCCGAGCGAGACCGCCCAGCTGATGAAGGAGATCATGCGTTCGCGCTGATCGAGGCGGCCACACCGCGTGACCGCCGGCTTATCGGTTCATGGGGTTTCTGCCGGGTTTCATCCGGTCTATCGGTGCCGGGTTGTCCGGGATCGGACACACGACGCGCCCATGCGCTCCTTGCAAGCTCCTCACGCTGCTATCAGAATCCACTGTGATCGACGGCAGCCCGCCGCCGACTCCATCAGTGGAGGTAATTGGTTATGGCTGTCATCGGCGGCCGCAATGTTGGCAACAATGACCTCGTCGTCATGGGCGCGGGAGCGCTCATGTTCATCGACAGCTTCCTGCCCTGGTACGGGGTGTCGTTCAGCGGCGGCGGATTCACCGGCGGGTCGGCGAGTGTCAGCGCGTGGCATTTCTTCGGCGCTTGGTTCCCCATGCTCCTGGTGCTCGCTGTCGCGGGTTGGACGGCGGCCAGGGTCTTCGCCGGTCGGACGCTGCCATCCATTGCCAATGGAGCAGTGAGCTGGAACTTCGTGGCGGCCGCGGTGAGTGCCGTCGCCGCGCTCATCATCCTGATTCGCTGGGTGAGCTACCCGTCGGCCAGCGGCGTCGGCTTCAGCGCCGGTGCGAAGTTCGGCACCTATCTCGGCCTGGCCCTTGCCATTGTTCAGGCGGTGTTCGGTGTCCTTACCATCACGGCCGCCGGCGAGAAGTTCCCCTGGCAGAAGCGCGCGGTCTGAACGAAGCGTGATCTGGCGGCCCGGGAGGTTCTCCTCCCGGGCCGCTGGCGTTTGCCCGCCGCCGCCGCGGCGTTTCACCGCTGCCTGATCGCGGCGGCGTGCAAGCCTGCAGGGCAATGTCCGACCTGCTGACCTCTGGTTCCAGAGGCGCTCCTCGCCCCGCTACTGTCCGCCCGCCGGGGCCTTCGGGTCCGCCAGGGCGCCAGCCGCGCCCCGAGGTGCGCCGGCGCTCACGCGTGCTCGTGGGCATCGGTGGGGCTGTCGCTGCGGCGGCGGCGGGCCTGCTCGTGGTCGAGGCCGTCGCGCTGATGTCCTGGATCGCCGAGCCCCGCGCCGCCGCCCAACTGCCGGTGGTCCTGCGAACGGGCGCGGCGTTCTGGCTGCTCGGAAACGGTGGGCGGCTGCACGTTCCGTCCGGCACGGCGGCCCTGATCCCGCTTGGCCTGTCGATCCTGTTCTTCGCCTTCGCCATCCGTTCGGGCGCATCCGTCGCCCGGGTCCGTCCGGCCGGCTCGCGCCGCCGGACGGTGCTGACCTGCGCCCTGGCCGTCGGTGTTCCGTACGCGCTCCTCGCCGGGCTCGTCGCGGGCATCGCGAACGGGGGCGGCCTGCGCCCCTCGGTCGGGTCCGCCCTCACCGGTGCCTTTGTCCTGGGGTTCGCGGCAGCCGGGGTCGGCGCGGCTCGCGAGCTGCCGATGGCGGCTGCCGCGAGGCCGAGCTCCGCCCGTGCCATCGCGTCCGGGGTGGGAGCGGCGGCCGGCGTCGTGGTCGCCGTCTGTGCGCTCCTCGCGGCCGGGATGCTGCTGCTGCACCTTTCGGATATCGACGCGCTCGCCCGGCCGGCGCGTGCCGGGGCGGTTGGCGGCTTCGGGCTCCTGACGCTGCAGGCGGCACTGGCGCCGAACGTGACCATCTGGACTGCCGCCTACCTCTTCGGTCCCGGCTTCGCCCTCGGCACCAGGACGACCGTGAGCCCCACAGGTGTCCATCTGGGCGACGTGCCGGCGCTGCCGATGCTCGCCGGGCTGCCGTCCGGGCCCGCGGCGTGGCCGTTCTACCTGCTCCTCCTGGTGCCTGTGGTGGCAGGGGTGCTCGGCGGGGTGGTGGCCGTGCGGCGGTTGCCGCGTACTCCCCGGCTACCGCTCGCGTTGCTGGTGGGCACCGGGATCGCCGGCGCGATCGCGGTGGTCGCCTTCGTCGCCGCTGCGCTCTCGGGCGGCCCCGTGACGCGCGGCCGGTTAGCGACGGTGGGACCCTCCCCGTGGCAGACCGCGATTGCTGCGGGGCTCGAAGTCGGGGTACCCGCCGTCCTCGCCGCACTCTCGCTCACCTGGTTTCGCCAGCGTGCGCTGCGCCGGCAGGCAGCGGAGGTGGCGGTCGAGGCGGCCCTCGAAGCCCCCGAAGCCCCCGAAGCCGAGGAGCGCTCTCCCGGGCTCTCGCGCCGGCTTCGCGGGCTCCGTCCCCGCGTCCCCGGCTTCGGGCGGGCTCGCCGGGCCGCCGGGGTCATCCTGTCGGCCGGCCGCGGCTTGGGCACCGGGCTGGGGCTCGACCGGCTGCGTCACAGGAATGACCCGCAGGCGCAGGAGGAGCCGCTGCCGCCGCTGGTTGACCTCGTCAAGGCGCCGCGGGTGACGGTCAGCCTGATCAAGGCCGAGGCTGCCGCAGACACCGAAGCCCGTGAGGCAGCCGAACCCGCTGCGGTGCCGGCCCGTCGACGCCGGCCTCACCTTCCCGGCCGGCCCCAGCTACCGCGCCTGCTGCACCCTCCCCGGCTCCCGAAACGGCTGCGGCGCAAGTCCAAGGTCATCAAGCTGCCGGACTGAGTGCAACTCGCCGCATCGCGAGGTGCGGCCGGACAGCTAGGCTGGCGCCGTGCCCGCCCGCCTCGTCGTGCTGGCGTCCGGTGCCGGCAGCACGCTGCAGGCCATCCTTGACGCGAGCCACGCCCCCGACTTCCCCGCGCGGGTCGTCGCGGTCGGCACCGACCGGCCGGGCACGCTCGCGCAGACCCGGGCCGAGCGCGCCGGGGTGCCCACCTGGATGGTGCAGCTCTCCGCGCAGCCCGACCGGCTCGCGTTCGACACCGCCGTAGCGGAGCAGATCGCCGCCGCGCAGCCCGATCTCGTGGTGCTCGCCGGGTACATGAAGGTGCTTGGCCCTTCGGTGGTCGGCCGGTTTCGCATCGTGAACACCCACCCTTCGCTGCTGCCGGCCTTCCCCGGCGCTCATGCGATCCGCGACGCGCTCGCCTACGGGGTCCGGGTCACCGGCTGCACCGTCCACGAGGTGGACGAGGGCGTCGACACCGGGCCGATCCTGGCCCAGGCCGCCGTGCCGGTGGTCGAGGGTGACGACGAGGACAGCCTGCGTGTCCGGATCCAAGCGACGGAGCGCGTCCTGTACCTGCAGACCATCCGTGACCTGTGTAGCGAAATCAGCAGCAAACTGAACGAGGTTCTGTCATGAGTGAGCAGCTCCACCCCGTCAAGCGCGCCCTCGTGAGCGTCTACGACAAGCGAGGTCTCGACGTCCTCGCGCCGGCGCTCATCAAGGCCGGGGTCGAGGTGGTGAGCACCGGCTCCACCGCCAAGGTGCTGGCCGATGCCGGCGTTGCCGTCACCCCGGTGAGTGACGTGACCGGCTTCCCGGAGTCGTTCGACGGCCGGGTGAAGACGCTGCACCCCGCGGTGCACGCCGGCCTGCTCGCCGACCTCAGCAAGCCCTCACACGTCGATCAGCTCGAGCAGCTCGGGTACGCCCCGTTCCAGCTGGTGATCGTCAACCTCTATCCCTTCGTGGAGACGCTCGCCTCCGGAGCCGGCCAGGCCGAGGTCGTCGAGCAGATCGACATCGGTGGCCCGGCGATGATCCGCGCGGCCGCCAAGAACGCCGAGAGCGTCGCGGTCGTCACCTCGCCGGCGCGCTACCCGGACGTGATCGCTGCCCTCGAGAACGGCGGGTTCGACCTGCCCTCGCGGCTGCGGCTGGCGGCCGAGGCGTTCGCCCACACCGCGAGCTACGACGTGGCTGTCGCGTCCTGGCTCGCGAACGATGTCGTGCCCGAGGACGAGGGTTTCCCGCTGTGGATCGGCGGCGCCTGGACCCGCTCCGGAGTGCTGCGCTACGGGGAGAACCCGCACCAGCGGGCGGCGCTCTACGCCCAGCCGGGGGCGTCCGGCATCGCGCAGGCTGTCCAGCACCACGGCAAGGAGATGTCCTACAACAATTACGTGGATACGGATGCTGCGCGCCGGGCGGCCTACGACCACGCGGAGCCGTGCGTGGCGATCATCAAGCACGCGAACCCGTGCGGCATCGCGATCGGTTCGGACGCCGACGACCCGCTGGCCGACGCTCACCGCAAAGCGCATGCGTGCGACCCGGTGAGCGCTTTCGGCGGGGTCATCGCCACCAACCGGCCGGTGACCCTGAAGACGGCGGAGCAGATCGCGGGGATCTTCACCGAGGTGGTGTGCGCCCCGGGCTACGAGGACGGTGCGCTCGAGGTCCTATCGCGTAAGCCGTCGATCCGGCTGCTGGAATGCCCGCCGCCGGCGGCGGGAGCCAGCATCGAGCAGCGGCCGATCTCCGGCGGCTTGCTGTCGCAGGAAACCGACCACATCGATGCTCCCGGCGACGATCCGGCGACCTGGACCCTGCAGGCGGGCGATCCCGCGGATGCCGCCACGATGCGCGATCTCGCCTTCGCGTGGAGGGCGATCCGCGCCGCCAAGTCCAACGCGATCCTGCTCGCGGCCGGCGGTGCCACGGTCGGGGTGGGGATGGGCCAGGTCAACCGGGTCGACGCGGCCCGCCTCGCCGTCTCCCGCGCGGGCGACCGGGTGGCCGGGAGCTCAGCGGCGAGCGACGCGTTCTTCCCCTTCCCGGACGGCTTCGAGGTGCTGGCGCAAGCCGGGGTCAAGGCCGTGGTGGAACCAGGCGGATCGGTGCGTGACGAGGAGGTCATCGCTGCGGCCAAGGAGGCGGGAGTCACGCTCTATTTCAGCGGCACCCGCCACTTCGCGCACTAAACGCCTCGGGCCCGACGGTCCGCAGCGGCGAACACGCGCCCGATCAGCCCGGGCCTTTCCTAGTCAGCAGATAAATTCGAGGTCGCCGGCCCATTGCCGGTCCATTGCCCGAGACCTCTTGCCGATCAGGTCTGGACCTCGTTTTGACAATCAGCACCAGCGCTGCGCCGGGAAAGTCGGGTCCACACCGCACTCCCGCGCGCCTGATCGGCGATCGTCCTGAGGCCGTCCGCCGTCACATCGCGGCTCTCGACGGGGTACGCGGTATCGCCGTCCTGCTCGTGATGTTCTTCCACTTCACGCTCGGCCCGTTTCGCGGCGGCTTCGTCGGCGTCACGGTCTTTTTCACCCTCTCCGGCTTTCTGATCTGTTCCCGCACGCTGAACGAGGTGGGTCGCAGCGGCCGGTTCGCCGTCGTCGACTTCTTCGAACGCCGGGTGCGCCGGCTGGCACCGGCCGCCATCGTCTGCATCCTCGGCGTCGTCATCTGTACCAGCCTCTTCGGTACGCACGAGCAGCACGCCTCGGTGCCCGGCGACGCGCTGGCTGCTCTCGCGAATGTCGCCAACTGGCGGTTTCTGGTCCACGGAACCAGTTATGCCGACCTGTTCGCCGCCCCGTCGCCGCTGAACCACTTCTGGTCGCTGGCCATCGAAGAGCAGTTCTACCTGGTGTTTCCGGTGGTGGTCTTCCTCGCGTTGAGGCTGCCGCGGCGGATACGGGTAGCGGCGGTGGCGTTGATCGTCTCCGCGTCGCTGGCATGGTCCGCCCACGAGGCGTCCGTCGCCGCCAGTTTCAACCGCTTCTACTACGGCACCGACGCCCGGATGTCAGAGCTGCTGGTCGGGGTGGTCGCGGCGCTCGCGCTCTACCACTGGCGCATCTCGGTGCCGCGTCCGGCAGGCCCGCAGCGCTTCGGCGTGACGCTGCTTGCCGCCGGCGGGCTCGCTGTCATCGTCGCCGGTGCCATGACCTACCGCAACGGGGGAGCGAGCTACCAGCACGGGGGCGCGTTCCTGATGGCGCTGGCGACGGCGGCGCTGATCATCGGGGGCCTCGAGGGTTCGAACGGGGTCGCCCGGCTCTGTTCGGTGCGCCCGCTCGTCTACGTGGGGAAGATCTCCTACGGGGCGTACCTCTACCACTGGCCGATCTTCGCGCTGTCGGGAAAGCATTGGGGTCCGCTGCACGGCACCTCACTCGGTCTCGCGCAGCTCGCGAGCAGCCTGCTGTTGGCCGCCCTCTCGTTCCGTTTCCTCGAGGCTCCGATCCAGCAGCGGCGTTTTGCCAAGAGCCGGCGCACGATGCTGCGCGGTTGGTCGATGGCGCTCGCCGGCGCCGCCTGCGTCACCCTCGCGCTGGCCGTCTTCAACCCCGCTCGCGGCCCGTCGCGCTTCGCGAGCGCCAGCGCCGCCTTGCAGATTCCGGCTCCGGTCAAGGTCAAGCCGGGGGCGGTCGTAGCGCGGACGAACGCCGTCGACCGTCCGCTGCGGGTACTCGTCACGGGCGATTCCACGGCCGAGGTGATGGCTAACGCTCTGGTCTCCTACCAGAATGCGCATCCGCGGGCGATCCAGGTGCTCAACCTGACCCTGCCCGGATGCCCGATCACGCCTACCGATCTGATTCGTAATTACGCCGGCGAGAGCGGCCAGAATGTCACCCTCTGTGGCGGCTGGAAGAAGACGTTCCCGCCGAAGATCGCCGCATTCAAGCCGGATGTTTCGCTGGTTTTTCTTTCCGTGATGGAACAAACTGATCAACGCACCACGTCGGGCAAGTGGGATAATCTGCTCGACCCCGCGTATCGCGCACACCAGGAGAGCGAGTTCGATTCCCTGATCGCCGACCTGAGCGCGACGGGCGCACCGGTCGCCTGGGCCGACGCGCCCTACTTCAAGTTCCAGATAGATCTGCCGTGGATCAGCGACAGCACGCAGCGCACCGACGTCCTCAATGCGATGTTCCGCGAGCTTGCCGCCCGTCATCCCAACGTCCGGCTGCTGGACTACGCCTCGCATCTGAACAAGCCCGGGAACGTCGTCGACACCTCGATACGCCCCGACGGCATCCATATGAGCAAGGCGGCGGCGGCCCAGCTCGATCAGACCTGGCTGCTGCCCCTGCTCGACAAGTACTACAGCCCGCATCCCAGACAATGCGGAACGGCAACGTCACTGCCGTGCGCCCATGGCCAGCCGTAGGGGACCGGGGGAGATCGCGCTCGGCGTGGTGCTGCTGGGAGTGGTCGTGGGCCTCGCCCTCGTAGCCCAGGCCCACTGGAGGCAGGGCCTTAGCCTGATGGGCGTCAGCTTGCTCGCCGCCGCAGTGCTGCGGCTGGTCCTTCCGGCGAGCCGGCTGGGATTGCTGGTGGTGCGAAGCCGTCCGTTCGATGTCGCCGCCCTGGCACTGCTCGGCGCGGCGATCCTCGGTGTGACCTTCCAGGTGCCCCTGCCCCATCACTGATCGGGGTGCGGTGAATTGCCGGTGCCGCTGCGTCGTCGCCGGTTCGGTAGCCTCAGGGCATGGCGAAATCCCCGGTAAAGGTCACTGTCACCGGCGCTGCCGGGCAGATCGGTTACGCGCTGCTCTTTCGCATCGCGGCGGGCCATCTGCTCGGCCCCGACGTGCCGGTACGCCTGTCGCTGCTGGAGATCGCGCCCGCGCTGAAGGCCGCCGAGGGCACCGCGATGGAGCTCGACGACTGCGCGTTCCCGCTGGTCTCCGGCATTGACATCACCGACGACGCGAAGACCGCCTTTGACGGCGCCAACGTCGCGCTGCTCGTCGGTGCCCGGCCCCGGACGGCAGGCATGGAGCGCGGCGACTTATTGTCAGCCAACGGCGGCATCTTCGGCCCGCAGGGCAAGGCGATCAACGCCGGCGCGGCGTCTGACATCAAGGTGCTCGTGGTCGGCAACCCGGCCAACACCAACGCGCTGATCGCCCAGCAGAACGCGCCTGACGTCCCGGCCGATCGTTTCACCGCCATGACCCGCCTCGATCACAACCGGGCACTCAGCCAGCTCGCGGCGAAGCTGTCGGTGCCGGTCACCGAGATCAGGAAGATGACCGTCTGGGGCAACCACTCCGCCACCCAGTACCCCGATCTGTACACCGCGGAGGTGGGCGGTAAGTCTGCGGCGTCGCAGGTCGACGAGGCGTGGCTGCGCGACACGTTCATCCCCACCGTCGCCAAGCGGGGCGCGGCGATCATCGCGGCGCGGGGTTCGTCGTCGGCGGCTTCGGCGGCCAATGCCGCGCTCGATCACGTCTTCGACTGGGTGAACGGCACCGAGTGGACGTCGTCCTCGGTGGTGTCCGACGGCTCGTACGGGGTGCCGGAGGGGCTCATCTCCTCCTTCCCGTGCCGGGCGTCGGGCGGCGCCTGGGAGATCATCCAGGGCGTCGACATCAACGACTTCTCCCGCGCGCGCATCGACGCGTCGGTCAAGGAACTCGAAGAGGAGCGGGCTGCCGTCCGCGAGCTCGGTCTCATCTGAGGGGATCTTGCGCCTACCCTGATCGGGTGGACGCCTGCCGGTATCGGCTCTTGTCGCGGCCGGGACCGGTCCTGAAGCGACCCCGACCATGAGCGTCTGGCTCAATGTCGCGGTCGTCGTCGCGCTGGTGCTCGTCGAGGGGCTGTTCGTAGCGGCGGAGCTGGCGCTGGTGTCGCTGCGCGAGGGGCAGGCCAGGGCGCTGGCCGAGCGCAGCCGCCGCGGGCAGAAGGTCGTCAAGCTCGTCACCAACCCCAACCGTTTCCTGGCTGCGGTCCAGCTCGGTGTCACGCTGACCGCGTTGCTTTCCAGCGCGTTCGGCGCTGTGACGCTCTCCAAGCAGGCGGCGACGGGGCTGCGCCACGCCGGCCTCGGCCAGGGCCTGTCGAACGTGCTGGGGTTTCTCGGGGTCACCATCGTCATCACCTTCGTGACCCTCGTCGTCGGGGAGCTGGTTCCCAAACGGCTGGCATTGCAGCGCACCGAGCGCATCAGCCTCGCTTTCGCGCCGGCGCTGGACGTCGTGGCCCGGGCCTCACGGCCGGTGATCTGGCTGCTGTCGGCATGCACGAACGGTCTGGTCAAGCTGCTCGGCGGCGATCCGGCCGCAGGCAAGGAATCCATCTCAGAAGAGGAATTGCGAGGGCTGGTCGCCGCGCACGAGACGCTCGGGGCCGAGGAGCGCCAGATCCTCGACGAGGTCTTCGAAGCGAGCTCACGGCTGGTGCGTGAGGTGCTCGTGCCCCGTACCGAAGTGACGTTTCTCGACGCGGGTCAGCAAGTGGGCCGGGCGTTCGAGGAGACCAGCGAGCTACCGCACTCGCGCTATCCAGTCGTGCGCGGTTCGGTGGACGACGTGGTGGGTTTCGTGCACATCCGCGACCTGGCGCTCGCCGGCCGCAGCCGGCTCACTGTCGGGCAGGTCGCGCGGCCGGTCATCTTCATCCCGTCGAGCCTGAGCGTCCTGACCGCCCTGTCCCAGTTGCGGCGCGAGGGACACCATCTCGCGATGGTCGCCGACGAGTACGGCGGCATCGCGGGAATCATCACGCTCGAGGACCTGATCGAGGAATTGCTCGGGGAGATCCGCGACGAGTACGACCCCGCCGTCGCCGCCACGCGCCTCGTGGTCGGCGGCGATCTCGAGGTCGACGCGTTGCTCAACCTCGACGAGTTCCACGAGGCCACCGGCATCCGCTTGCCCGACGGTCCGTACGAGACGGCCGCGGGCTATGTCCTGAAGTCACTCGGGCACCTGCCCACCATCGGCGAGGCCGTCGAACTCGAAGGGGTGCGGCTGACGGTGCGAGCCTTGGACGGCCGGCGTATCGAGCGGCTTCGGGTCTCGCTCGTCCCCGGCCCGGGGCCCGAGCAGCCGGGCGAGCCGGCGGATGCCGACCCATCGGATCAGGAGCAGGTGAGCGACTCGCTGCGGTGAGCGCGCCGCAGCGTCAGCCCCGGCCAGCGGCACCGGCGAGCGACTTGAGCGCCCGCAGCTGCAGGGAACGGACGGCGGCGTCCTGGCGTCCCATGGCGACGGCGGTCTCGCGCACCGAACGCTCGCCGAGGAAACGCAGTTCGAGGCACTGGCGCTGGGCCGGTGGAAGGGTGCGAAGCGCGTCACGCAGACGCTCGGCTTCGACGAGGTCGATGACGATGTCGTCGGCCCCGCGCTGCGGGGTCACCTGGGCGAAAATTGCCGGGTCCTCGGCGGCGAGCTCGCGGCGGTTGCGCGCGAGAGACCAGTAGTCGGCGGCGAGGTTGCGGGCGATGACGAGGACCCACGCGATGGGGTCGGTGCCCTGCCAGCGGAACTGCTGCAGGGAGCGCCAGGCGCGCAGGAAGGTCTCGTTGACGAGGTCGTCCACCTGGCTGCTGGGCACGCGGCCGGTCAGCTGGCGGCGGACCCGGGGCTCGCAGCGACGGTAGATCTCGCTGAAGGCTCCGCAATCACCGTTCTGGGCGGCGCTAAAGACCTCACGCAGGGTGGCCGAGGTACTAACGGTCGCGGCGTCGGAGCTGTTGATCGATGCGGTGGCGGACATGTATTGATCGTTGCTTTTTCCTGGCCCGGTATCGTCCCCCGGTCGGGCGAACTTGCGATACGGCCGTTCGCAGCAAACGGCGTACTCCACTTGCAGCACCGATCACCACCGCGCGGCGAAGGAGCCGCCACATCAGCAGTGGCGGTAGCGTTCCCCGGCCCAGGCCGACCTCGACGAGCGCGTCCATCGCGGCCTCGTCGCGGCTGGCGAGAGCGAGCCCGGCATCGAACAGTTCGGGAGAGCGCGACAATCGCGAGAGCACCGACGTGGTCGCCAGGTGCAGCCCGAGCTCGCGCCGTAACGCGCGCCGATACGCCCTGCCGGCGGCCTGGCCGCCCGGGCTCACGGCGGCCTCGCCCGCCAGCCGGCCGGACAGGACCGCGTAGTAAATCCCTTCTCCCGTAAGGGGATTGATGAGGGAAGCGGCGTCGCCGACGAGCAGGACCCGCCCGCCCGGTTGGCGGGGACGGAAGGTCGACAGCGGAAGGGGATGCGCCCGCAGGGTCGGCGGATCGGCCGGCTGCGCGGGCAACAGCTCCGCCAGCGGACCCTCCAGCGCCGCGCGCCCGGAGCCCTCCCCCTGCCGCTCGGACAGGCTCGAGCGCAGCAGCCCGAAGCCGACGTTCGCGCGGCCGACGCTCCCCGGGCCGCTGATCGGGAACGACCAGGCATACGCGGGCCAGCCCGCAGCGACCATCTCGATGAGTTGCTCGGGGACCCCCTCGGGCTCGGGCGCCGCGATGGCATAGCCGCGCATGGCGAGGGCACACGTGTGCGGCGGGTTCGACGGGAGCTGCAGCAGCCGGCGGATCGTGGAGTTGGCACCGTCGGCGGCGATCACGACCTTGGCCGTGAGATCCGGGGCGAGTTCCACCCCGTCAGCGGTGACGGTGAGGCTGCGGATCCGGCGCCGGATGAGCAGCGCGCCACGCGCCGTCGCCGCGTCGACGAGCCGGGCGTCGAACACCTTGCGGGGGATGCAGTACGCCGCTTCCCGGGGCTCAGCGACCACTTCACGCCCGAGCGGGCTGCGCAGCCGAAGCCGGCCGACCGGCATGAAGTCGCGGGCGGCGTCCGGCACGCCCAGCGCCGCCAGTTCGCGCAGCGCCTGCGGCGCAATTCCGTCGCCGCAGGC
The DNA here is from genome assembly GCA_963765845.1 of uncultured Actinomycetota bacterium. Lineage (GTDB taxonomy): Bacteria > Actinomycetota > Actinomycetes > Frankiales > Frankiaceae > DATAZK01. Next base: position 117,731 of record CAVXYJ010000003.1, on the reverse strand, counting down.
CTTGTCGCGTGGAAAACTCGCAGCATCGACGAGCGCCACCCGCGCCCGCGGATCGGCCTTCAGGGCGGCCAGGGCGGCCGCGCTGCCGGCCGGGCCGGCGCCGACGATGATGAGGTCGAAGCAGGGGCGAGCGCCGGCTTGCGTACCCTCACCCGGGCGCGGTTCGGTGCGGGGCACCTCTGGCAGTCTGCCAAGAGCCCGCCGGATCTGAGCTCGGTGAGTCTGAGAGGGTGTGAGGGTGATGAGCGCAGCCTCGTCCGGTGCGCCGCAGCGGGTGCTTTCCGGCATCCAGCCGACCGCGGACTCGTTCCACCTCGGCAACTACCTCGGCGCCCTGCGCCAGTGGGTCGCGATGCAGGACGAGTTCGAGACGTTCTACTTCATCGCCGATCAGCACGCGACCACCGTGGCCTACGACCCTGACCTGCTGCGCCGCCGGGTACGCGGGGCTGCAGCGCAGCTGCTCGCCCTCGGGGTCGACCCGGCGCGTTCGACCGTCTTCGTGCAGAGCGCGGTCCCGGAGCACGCCCAGCTGACCTGGGTGCTCAGCTGCCTGACGGGCTACGGCGAGGCGAGCCGGATGACGCAGTTCAAGGACAAGAGCGCCCGCGGCGAGCTCGGCGGGTCCACCGTCGGGCTGTTCACCTACCCGATCCTGCAGGCCGCCGACATCCTGCTCTATCACCCGAAGTTCGTGCCGGTCGGCGAGGACCAGCGCCAGCACCTGGAGCTGACCCGCAACCTCGCCGAGCGGTTCAACGGCCGGTTCGGCGCCCTGTTCACCGTTCCGGAGCCCTACATCCCGAAGGCGACGGCGAAGGTGCTCGACCTGGCCAACCCCGACAAGCAGATGAGCAAGTCGGCGGCCTCGCCCGCCGGGTTGCTGAACCTGCTCGAGGAGCCGGCGAGCTTGCGCAAGAAGGTGCGCAGCGCCGTCACCGACAGCGGGCGCGAGGTGGCCTACGACCCCGCCGAAAAGCCCGGTGTCACCAACCTGCTCACGATCGGCGGGGCACTGACCGGGGTCGGCGGGGAGGAGTTCGCGGTGGCCTATGCGGGGCGCGGCTACGGCGACTTGAAGAAGGACGTTGCGGAGATCGTCGTGGAGTTCGCGGGTGGGGTTCGCGAGCGCACGGAGGCGTGGCTGGCATCCGACCGGCTGGACGAGGTGCTGGCCGAAGGATCGCGGCGGGCCCGCGCGATTGCCGGGCCGACGCTGGCCGAGGTCTATGAGCGGGTGGGGTTCGCGGTGCCCGGGCCTGGCGCGTGAGCGGCCCGGCGTCCGGCGCCGCAGCGGGCGTAGCGTCCGGTAGCTCGGTCGGGGTCACCATCGAGCTGCCCGAGCCCTACCGCAGCGAACTCACGGCGTGGCGGGCCCGGCTCGGGGATCCGTCCGCGCAGAAGATCCCGCCGCACATCACGCTGCTGCCGCCCACGGACGCTTCCGGGGATGTGCTCGCCAAGTTCGTCGACCACTTGGCGGGAGTGGCGGCTGCCCACCAGCCGTTTCGGGTGCGGCTGCGCGGTACCGACACGTTCCGGCCGATCTCGCCGGTGGTCTTCGTGGCGGTGATCGAGGGGGCCGAGGGCTGCGCGCAGGTGCAATCCGACGTCCGCAGTGGTCCGATCGCCCGGGAGCTGCACTTCCCGTACCACCCGCACGTCACCGTCGCGCACGATCTGCCGGAGCCGCAGCTCGACTTCGCCTTCTCGGCGCTGGCGGACTACGAGGCGGAGTTCCAGGCGCAGGGCTTCGCCCTTTTTGAACGCGATCGGGACGGCTACTGGCACCTGGGCCGTGAGTTCACATTCGGCACCGGTCGCCCGGCTCGCCGTAGCGCGCACTGATCGCGCCGCGTTGGGTATCCACAAGGGCATGGGTGCGCGCGAGAAGGTCAGTGCCGGGATGGCCGACGTGCGCCGGAGGGCGCCATGGCTCGATCATCTGATCCAGGCGTGGAGGCGCTACCAGTCCGACCGCGGCGACCGGCTCGCGGCCTACGTCACCTACTTCGGCTTTCTGGCCTTCTTCCCCCTGGTGGCGCTGGCCTTCTCGGTCGCCGGATTCGTCGTCGACGCCGTGCCGTCGGCGCAACGCGACCTGGTACGCCAGATCAACAATTTCCTGCCTGGCCTGTCGGACAAGCTGAACGTCGCCACGATCGGTCACGCGAAGGTGGCCACCGGGATCATCGGCCTGCTCGGCCTGCTCCTGGTGGGGCTGGGCTGGATCGAGGCGCTGCGCCAGGCGATCCGCACCGTCTGGCATCACGACCTATTGGCCGGCAACTTCCTGACCAAGAAGCTCCGGGACATCGCGTCCCTGGCCGGACTCGGCCTGACCATGGTGGCGTCCGTCGCGGTCACCGGTATCTCGTCTTCAGCTACCGGCTGGTTCCTGCGCGCGCTAGGGGTCGACGGAAGCACGGCCGCGGACATCCTGCTGCGGATCCTGGGATATGTCCTGGCGATCGGGGTCGACTTGGCCCTCTACCTGTTCTTGCTGATGCGCTTGCCGAAGGTCGCCGTTCCGCTGCGGCGCGTGCTCAAGGGCGCGCTCTTCGGCGCGGTCGGCCTCGAGATCCTCAAGACCGTGGGCAGCCTGCTCGTCAAGAGCGCGACCCACAACCCGGTCTACGGCGTTTTCGCCGTCGTCGTCGGATTGCTCATCTGGATCAATTACCTGACGCGGTTCACCTTGTTCGTGGCCGCGTGGACCGTCACCGCGCCGTTCGACCAGGACGTGCGACCGTCGGGCACGTCGGACCCGCAGATCGCCGAGGCTGCGGGGATTTCCCGGGAAGAGGCTGATGATCCCGACGCTCAGCCAGTGGTGATGCCGGTGCCGGTGCCGGTGCCGGTGCCGGCACCCACCGATACGGCTCGCGCAGCCGGATTCTTCGGCCTCGGCATCGTGACGGCGGGGACGGTCGGCGTCGCCTGGTCAGGGCTCAAAGCCGCCCGCGACCTCGTGCGCCGCGAGTGAGCGGCCCCTCGGCGCAGGGCTACCCGGGGCCACGTCGACTGCATGATCACCCGTATGTCAGGGCCCCCAGACAGCGAGCAGCAGCCGGTTGAGCGCCAGGACGGCGGCCGTCACCAGCGAAGCTACGTGGTGGCCGCTGCCCCACAGGGCGAGCACGGCGAGCGCGAAGAAGCCGACCTGGCCGAACGCGACGATCATCCCGGGCAGCTGGATCTCAGGTTTCGGTGACAGGAAAGCTCCCCACACGGTCGCCGCGATCACCGGCAACGCGATGACCAGCAAGAGTCGGGTGGCGTCGTTGGTGCCGACCGTCCAACCCCAGAACGCGAACGCGATCAGCGCCACCACCTCGAGCAGGAACGCCAACGCCAGGTTGGCTCCCTTCAGCGCGCCGATCACGCGGGTTCCCTTCGTTGCTGCTCCTGACAGCTTGACCCCTTCCGGGGCTCGAGGGAGCGCTTCGCCTGGCCGATTGCGGCCGTCCCGGGAAAGGTGGTCGTTACATCGCGGCGAGCTGGTGTCTGAGGTCTCTCACATATTGCCCTGCGGCCTGGGGGTCGCGTGCTGTCAGGAGCTCGAACAGCTGCACGGCGACTGACGCTGCGGCCGTGGCGGCCGAGCTACCTACCCGGGGGTTCTGCGCCGAGCGATCGATCAGATCGCGGTCGAGTCGGGTGAGTTCGTCAGCGTTGATGACTTCGGACTCGCCTGACAGCGTCGCTTCCAGCCATTGCAAGGCCCACGCCAAAGCGTCCTTGGGTGCGGGAGGCACGTCAACCATTCGCGCACTATCCCACTGCGACGCGGCCTTAACCTGATCGGTATGGACCTCGTCGTCGGCCGGCAGAGCCGGCGCTGGGTCAGATCCCCGTCGTCGTGCGCGGGTAGGCGATCGCCGGGTCGGTGATGACGTTGACCAGGTAGGGCACATCGGAGGCGAATGCGCGGTCGAGCGCGGCGCCCAGGCGGTCCGGGTCAGTGACCGTCTCACCGGCTCCGCCGAGCGCCCGGACGACGTCGTCATAGCGGGTGGCCGGCTGCAGGTCGGCGGCAACGTCGTAGCCGTAGAGGAACTGCATCGGGTGCTTCTCCAGCCCCCAGACGCCGTTGTTCCCCACGATCATCACGACCGGCAGCCGATGGCGGACCAGCGTGTCGACGTCCATCAGCGAGAAACCGGCGGCGCCGTCACCCAGCAGCAGGACGATCTGAGCCGACGCCCTCGCCAGCCGGGCCGCCAGCGCGTAACCGAGCCCGGTGCCGAGGCAGCCGTACGGCCCGGGGTCCAGCCAGCTGCCCGGGTGAGCCGGCTCGACGAACCTGCCGGCGAAGGACACGAAGTCGCCGCCGTCGCCGATCACGATCGCATCCGAAGCCAGCCGCGGCAGTAGCTCCCCGTAGATCCGGCCCGGGTGCATCGGGGTGCGATCCGCGCCGAGCATCACGCTGTCCGCGGCAACCGCCGCGTCGGCCTCGGCGCGAAGGACGGTTGTCCAGTCCGCGTACGACGGGCGGTGCGTCAGCCGCTCCCAGGCCTCCCGGATGCCGTCCAGCGTCAGGCTCATGTCGCCGGCCGCCGAGGCAGCCAGGGTGACGTGCGTGGCCAGCTGATCGGGGGTGTCGGCCAGGTGGACGACGCGGGCTCGGCTGGCGACATCCGCGCTGCCGAAGACGCCGTAGCCGAGCCGGAAGTCCAACGGCGTGCCCGCCACAATGACCAGGTCGGCGCGTCCGAAGGCACCGGCGCGCGCCCGGGTCACGAGCAGCGGATGCCCGGCCGGGATGATGCCGCGGCCCAACCCGTTGGCGATCACCGGCAGCCCGGCGCTCTCCACGAGCCGCAGCGCCGCCTGCTCCGCCCCGTCCATCCACACGTCCGAGCCGATGACCAGCACCGGCCGCTGGGCGACGGCGAGCAGGCCGGCGATGGCCGACGCGTCGGCCGGGTCCGGCTCCCGGTCCGCTGTCGCCGGTCCGGTGATGCTCGAGGCGAGGACCTCGGCCCTTGAGTAGAGCTGGTCCATCGGGATGTCGAGGAACACCGGGCCGCGGTGCGCCAGCTGGGCCAGCCGGAGTGCCTCGTCGACTCTTCCGGCCAGCTGGCTGATCTCGTGCACGGTGCCCGCCTGCTTGGTCACCGGGGCCAGCAGCGGCGGCTGGTCGAGTTCCTGGAGAGCGCCGCTTCCCCAGCGGTTGCTGGGCGCGCGCCCTCCGAGAACGAGGATCGGTGACCCGTTGAAGTGCGCGGTGGTGACCGCAGACACGCCGTTGGTCACACCGGGACCGGCGGTGAGCACCGCCAGACCAGGGCGGCGCGTCAGCTTAGCCGTGGCCTCCGCCGCGAACACCGCGGTCTGCTCGTGCCGGACGTCGATGATCGGCATCGGCGGGACCGCCTTCACCGCGCCGTCGAACAACGGGAACACGTGCCCGCCGCTGAGGGTGAACATGCGCTCCACGCCGTGCGCCCGCGCGACCGCGACCGCCAACTCGCCGCCGTGTCCCTCAAGCCGGGCCTCGACCCCGTCGCCGCTAAGCGTCACGCGGCGAACCTATCCGGCCGATCGCCCCCGTTTGCCGGGCTCAGGACCAGCGTCGTCATCGCGAAGCTGGCGAGTCCAAGCGGACCCGGATCAGCAATGCTCGACGCGGGCTGGGCAACATGCGCTACAGCCGTTGTGGACATGCCTCACTCCTGGTTGTCGGTACTCCCAGACATGTTTGTGCGGATGGCATCGGTGACGTTCGGGTCGAGCAAGGTGGTGACGTCACCCAGCTCCCGGTTCTCGGCGATGTCACGCAGCAACCGACGCATGATCTTGCCGCTTCGGGTCTTGGGGAGCTCCGGCGTGATGAATACCTGCCGGGGCTTGGCTATCGGTCCGATCTCCCTCGCGACGTGGTCACGCAACGATTGAACGAAGGCCTCGCCGCTCGACTCGTCCTCGGTCACGCTGCCGAGCGCCGTCACGAAAGCAACGATGGCCTGGCCGGTGGTGGCGTCCGTCGCCCCCACGACGGCGGCTTCGGCGACGGACGGGTGACTGACCAGGGCGTGCTCGACCTCTGTCGTGGAGATCCGATGGCCGGAGATGTTCATGACGTCGTCGACCCGGCCGAGGAGCCACAAGTCGCCGTCCTCGTCCTTCTTCGCGCCGTCTCCGGCGAAGTAGAGCCCTTCGAAGCTTCGACCAGTACGTGTCCTTGTAACGCTCATCGTCGCCCCAGATGCCCCGCAACATCGCCGGCCACGGTTCGGTGAGCACCAGAGACCGCCACCACCGTTGCCGACGGGATTGCCAGCGTTGTCGAGCACCTCGGCGCTGATCCCCGGAAATGCTTTCATCGCGGCACCGGGTCGGTCGCGTCACGCCCGGCAGGGGAGTGATCATGATCGCGCCGGTCTCGGTCTGCCACCAGGTGTCGACGATCGGGCGTGCGGCCGCCGCCGACCTGTTCGTGATACCACATCCAGGCTTCGGGGTTGATCGGCTCACCGACCGAGCCGAGGACACGCAGCGACGACAGGTCATGAGCCGCCAGCTCCCGGGCACCCCACTTCATCAACGTGCGGATAGTGGTTGGAGCGGTGTAGAGGATGGTGACCTTGAGCGCCTCGATGAGCTTCCACCAGCGATCCTTGTCGCCAGGGTGGGGTGTGCCTTCGTACATCACCGACGTCGCGCCGTTGAGCAGCGGTCCGTAGACGATGTAGCTGTGCCCGGTGATCCAGCCGATGTCCGCCGCGCACCAGTAGACGTCGGTGTCGGGTTTCAGGTCGAAAACCAGGCGATGCGTGCACGCGACCTGCGTGAGATAGCCGCCGGTGGTGTGCAGGATGCCCTTCGGTCTGGCGGTCGTACCCGAGGTGTACATCATGAACAGCGGGTGTTCCGCATCGAAGGACTGCGCGTCATGGGTTTCAGACGCCGGGTCGACGAGGTCGTGCCACCACAGGTCACGCTCGTCGTTCCACGCGACGTCACCCCCGGTGCGCCGAACGACAAGCACTTTTGCGACTTGTGGGCAGTCCTCGAGCGCCTCGTCGACCGCAGGCTTCACCGGGGTCGGGGTGCCGCGGCGGAACTGGCCGTCGGTCGTCACGACGACGTGGGAATCGGAGTCAAGGATGCGGCTGCGCAGCGACTCTGCTGAGAAGCCGCAGAAGACGACGTTGTGGGGTGCCCCGATCCGCGCGCACGCCAGGATCGTGATGACCGTCTCGGGGATCATCGGCATGTAGATCGTGACACGGTCACCCGTCTTCACGCCGAGTGACGTCAGCGCATTCGCGGCCTTGCAGACGTCGCGCTTGAGATCGGCATAGGTGACGTCGCGCCGGTCGCGCTCGCCGTCCCCGATCCAGTGGAAGGCGACCTTGTCGCCGATACCCGCGGCGACATGGCGGTCGACGGCGTTCACGCAGGCGTTGATGGTGCCGCCGACGAACCACTTCGCGAACGGGGGAGTCCACTCGAGCGTGGCGGTCCAAGGCGAATCCCACAGGAGCCCGCGAGCCTGCTCAGCCCAGAAGGCCAGCCGGTCGCGCGCGGCGTCCTGGTAGATCGATGCCTGAGCGTTGGCGTTTCGCGCGAGCTCTTCCGGGGGTTCAAACCTTCGCGATTCCTGCAGGAGAGCATCGAGCGCTGGCTCGGTCATTGGTAAGGCCTTCCGGTACGGCGTGCCCGAATGTTGGCACTGACAGTCACAGTGCGCCAGCTTCGCCGTAAGCGAGTCCCCGGGGGGGTAACGGAGGCAACGCCGTAGTTTTCGGTCACCGTTCCGATTGCCGCCCGGACGTCACTGCCCGGCGTAGCGGTGAATCCCTCGCGACATGGGGTGGCCATCCGTACGGCGGCCGCCAGAGGGGCTGCTGCGGCGGCGGGGGCAGCGGCGGGGGCGGGGCGGTGTCGGCCGGCCGCCGGCTGGCCAGCACCAGGACGGCGGCCGCGGCCACCAGGCAGCAGTCGGCCACCATGGCCAGCGGGTAGTGCAGCGGATCGGGAGCCGCGAGCCCGGCGATGAAGGCGCACGCGCTCACCGTGACGCTCGTGACCAGCACCGGCAGCCGCCGGCTCAGCGCGCCGGCGGCGAGCAGCAGGGCCGCCACCAGCGACGAGGCCAGCGGCACCCCGTAGAGGATCTGATGCACGCGTGACACCTGGATGGCCGGGCCGATCGTGACCGCGACCGCGCTGAGCACGACGGCCACCACCGCGAGCAGTGCGGCCGCGAGCAGGTGGGGCCCCGGCCGCGGCTTGGGGCGCGGCGGGCTGTGCAGCACGCCTGCCATGGCCACCAGGACCACGACGAGCGCGACCGCCGCGCGCGGCAGCGATCCGTTGGTACGTGACAGCGCGCTGTCGTACGCACCGCCAGGATCGGCCTGGGTGAAGGCGTAGACGCGCAGGCTGTCGACCAGCGTGAAGAAAGCTGCCCCGGCGGCCACCGCGTAGAGCAGCGGGCGGTAGCGGTGGCCGTCGCGGGTGAGGTGCAGGCCGACGGCAACGAGCAGCAGCGCCAGCGTCGGGAGCTGCCCGGCGGCGAACCGGCCGGTGGCCAGCTCACCCGGAAAGCGCGACCCGGATTGCGCGCTCGTCGGCGGGAAGAGTGACAGCAAACCCAGCACTAGTGCCGCCGCCGCGCTCGCGCCCGCAGCCCGATCGACGTGCCGCCACCACGGCACCGCAGGCTCCGGGGGGACAGGAACGGCCGGCTCGGCGTTCACCCCGCGCAGCGCATCGGCCAGCGCGGCGGCCAGCGCCCCGCACGTCTCGAAGCGGTCGTCCGGCTCCTTCGCCATGGCCCGGTCCAGCACCGACTGCACGCCCAGCGGCAGGCCGGGGCGCAGCTGCCCGACCCGCGGGACGGGTGCCGACAGGTGCGCGTTCATCCGCGCCCAGGCGCCGTCGCCGGGATAGGGAACCATGCCGGTCAGCAGCTGGAACAGCACGCAGCCGAGCGCGTACTGGTCGGCCCGCCCGTCCAGCGGCCGCATCTGGATCTGCTCCGGAGCCGCGTAATCCAGGCTGGCGGCGAAATGGCCGCTGGGGGTGAGCCCGGCAGCCTCGCCCGCGCCCTTGGCGATCCCGAAGTCGGTCAGGTAGACCCGGTCCGCCCCGCCGGGGTCGGCCGGGGTACCGAGCAGGATGTTGGCCGGCTTCACGTCGCGGTGCAGCAGGCCGTTCCGGTGCGCGTCGTCGAGAGCCGCCGCGACCCGGGTCACCACGTGCAGGGCGCGGGCCGTCGAGAAGGGGCCACCGCTGCGCAGCGCAGCAGCCGCATCCTGGCCCGCTACGTACTTCATGTGGATCCAGAGCTGGCCGTCAGCCTCGCCCCGGTCGTAGACCGGCACCACGTTGTCGTGGTCGAGGCTCGCGGCGAGGTCGGCCTCGCGCTGGAAGCGTTCCCGGTAGCTGTGGTCCGAGGAGGCCGCCACCGCAAGCAGCTTGAGCGCGTCCAGCCGTGGCAGCCGGGGATGGTGGACCAGGTAGACCTCGCCCATGCCGCCGCTGCCGATCAGGCGCTCGACCCGAAAGCCTGCGACGACCTCACCAGACTGGTGCACCGTCACCACCCTCGTGCTCGCGGCCCGCCCGGCCGCTTGCGCACCAGGGTAGATCCCGCGTCATATCCGCCGTGCCAGAAGCGACCGCTTGACCTCCTGGATGGCCTGGGTGACCTGGATCCCGCGCGGGCAGGCCGCGGTGCAGTTGAACGTGGTCCGGCACCGCCAGACCCCCTCGCGATCGTTGAGGATCTCCAGCCGTTGCTCGCTCGCGGTGTCGCGGCTGTCGAAGATGAAGCGATGCGCGGTGACGATCGTCGCCGGCCCCACGTACTCGCTGTCGTTCCAGAACACCGGGCACGCCGTGGTGCAGGCAGCGCACAGGTTGCACTTGGCCGTGTCGGCGAAACGCCGCGCCTGCCCGGGTGATTGGGTACGCTCGCCGGCCGGCTCGCGTCCACCCGGGACGAGCCACGGCGAGGCCGCCCGGTAGGAGGCGAAGAACGGCTCCATGTCGACGATCAGGTCCTTGCACGCCGTGAGCCCCTGGATGGGCTCGACGGTGATCTCGTTGCCGCGCTCCTGGGCCAGGTCCCTGACGAGTTCGGTGCAGGCCAGCCGGTTCTCGCCGTTGATGCGCATGACGTCGGACCCGCACGAGCCCTGATCGCACGCCCGCCGGAAGGCCAGCGTCGCATCGAGGTTCCACTTCACCCAGTGCAGCGCGTCGAGCAGCCGATCCCCGGGCCGGACCGGAACCTCGTAGCGCTCCCAGTGGGGTTCGCTGTCGCGCTCGGGGTCGAACCGGCGGATCTTCAGGATCACGGGCTGGGGCTGGGATATGGGTGCGAGGGCTGGCTCGGACACGGGCTAGTACCTCCGTTCCGTCGGCTGGTAGCGGCTGACATCTACCGGCCTGGCTGATAGGCGCAGCTCGCCCGACTGCTCGCGGTAGGCCAGCGTGTGGTGCAGGAAGCCGATGTCGTCGCGGGCGGGGTGGTCAGCGCGAAAGTGCGCCCCGCGTGACTCGCGCCGCGCGGCGGCCGAGGCGACGAGCACGTCGGCGACATCCAGCAGGAATCCGAGTTCGACGGCGTCCATCAGGTCGGTGTTGTAGCGCCGGCCCGGGTCGGTCACGGCGAGCTGCTGGTAACGCTCCTTGAGCCGGCGGATGTCGCCGGCGGCTTGCTGCAGCGACGCTTCGCTGCGGATGACGGACGCGTGCTCGTCCATGGTCCGCTGCAGGTCGGCCCTGATCGGGGCGGAGCGTTCGGTCCCGCCGGGGGCGTGTAGCCGCGCCAGCAGGTCGTTGGCGGCGGCGTCCGGATTCCCAGGCAGCTCGGGGGGTGCCGGCGTGGCACGAGCGTGGGCGGCGGCGGCGGCTCCGGCCCGCGCTCCGAAGACCATCGCCTCCAGCAGGGCGTTCGCGGCGAGCCGGTTGGCGCCGTGCACGGAGACGCACGCCGTCTCGCCCGCGGCGTACAGACCCGGGACCGGAGCGCCGCTGCGCGCGATTACCTGGGCATCCGGCGTGGTCGGCACCCCGCCCATCGCGAAGTGCGCGGTCGGGGACACCGGCAGCGGGGTCACGGACGCGTCGACCCCCAGCTGGGTCAGCGCCAGGTCGGCCGCGGTCGCCGTCGCGCTGCCCCACTGCTCGCGGGGCAGGTGGGTGAGGTCGAGGACCACGTGGTCGCCGCCGGGTGCGCAGCCCCGTCCCTCGCGGATCTCGCTGACGATCGCCCGTGCCACGATGTCGGTCGGCGAGAGCTCCTTCGCCGCTGGGCCGTAGCGCTCCATGAACGCCTCGCCGGCGCCTGAGCGCAGCACCCCTCCCTCGCCCCGCGCCGCCTCCGGCAGCAGGATCCCGAGGCCGTGCAGCCCGGTGGGGTGGAACTGGTAGAACTCCATGTCCTGCAACGGCAAGCCGCGCCGCAGCGCGAGTGCCAGGGCGTCGCCGGTGACGCTGTGCCCGTTCGTCGTCGTCCGGAAGACCCGGCCGTGGCCGCCGGTCGCGAGGACGACGGAGGGGGCGGAGAAGACGTGCAGCACGCCGGTGGCCAGCTCATACGCGACCACCCCGGCGATCGGCGCGCCGGGCCCGTCAGCGGCGAACAGCACGTCCAGGACGTAGAACTCGTCGAAGAACTCGACCCCGGTCCGCAGGCACTGCTGATACAGGGTCTGCAGGAGGTGATGGCCGGTCAGCTCGCCTGCCACGGCCGCCCGCCGGGCCGACCCTCCGCTCAGCGAGCGCTGGTTGATCAGCCCCTCGGCGGTGCGGCTGAACGGCACGCCCCACTTCTCCAGGGCGCGTACGGCCTCGGGTGCCGACTGGCACATCTGCTCGGCGGCTCCCTGATCGACCAGGTACTCGCCGGCTGACGTCGTGTCGAAAGCGTGCTGCTCCCAGCTGTCCTCGCCGGCGTGACCGAGCGCCGCGTTGATGCCGGCCTGCGCGGCTCCGGTGGGCGAGCGGGTCGGGTGCAGCTTGGTGAGCACGGCCGTACGGGCGCCTCCGCTGGCCTCGAGCGCCGCGCGCAGGCCCGCCGCACCGGCGCCGACGACCACCACGTCGTAGCGATGGTCATGGCGGGGCAGCTGCATGAGTGAGGAAGCCTCTCGGTCGCGTTAGCTGTTGAGCGTCGGGTCGAACGTGAAGATCACGAGCGTGCCCAGCGCCACGATCAGCACCGCGGAGCTGTAGAGCGCCATCTTCAGCCAGAAGCGGACCTGGGGCCGCTCGGCGTAGTCGTTGATGACCGTACGTAAGCCGTTCGTGCCGTGCAGCTCGGCGAGCCACAGCATGAGCAGATCCCAAATGCGCCAGAACGGCGAGGCGTAGCGGCCCGCGACGAAACCGAAATTGATGCGCTGCACGCCGCCGTCGAGGACGTTGACGATCAGCAGGTGGCCGAGCACCAGGACGATCAGCACGATCCCGCTGATACGCATGAAGATCCAGGCGTGCATCTCGACATTGCCGCGCCCCGCTGCCCGGCGGGTGCGCGGGGAGTGCGGCGCCTCGATCTGCAGGTCTGTCATCTCACGCGCTCCCGAACAGCTGCTTGGCCGCGTGCTCGAGCATGAAGTAGGCCGCGGGCACCATCACGACGACCCAGATCGCCATGACGGCCAGGAGCATCTGCTTCTGATACCTCGCGCCGGCCGACCAGAAGTCGATCAGCATGATCCGGATTCCGTTCAGGCCGTGGTAGAGCACCGCCCCGACCAGCCCCAGCTCCAGCAGGTTGACGAACGGGTTCTGGTAGATGCTGACGACCCGGTCATACGAGTTCGGGGAGACCCGCAGCAGCGCCGTATCCAGGATGTGGGCGAACAGGAAGAAGAAGACCAGCACCCCGGTGATGCGGTGGGCCACCCACGACCACATGCCTTGGCCGCCGCGGTAGAGCGAACCGCGGGGCCGGCGAGAATGGGCCGGCGAATGGGCCATAGCCGGATCGTAACGACCGGCGCTGGGCGACCATCGGCTCAGGCCCGTGCAGCCGTCCGCTCAGTCGCTCCCGCGCCTCTTGGCGCGATACATGTCGGCGTCGGCCTCCTGCAGCAGCGCGTCGGCGTCGAGGCCCACGGATGAGCTGTGGGCCGTGCCGACCGAGGTGACGACGGACAGGTCACCGATGGGTGGGCGCAGCGCCTCGCGGACCCGTTCGGCCAGGGCGAGTGCATCCGGTGCGGGCAGCCCCTCGGCCACTACCGCGTACTCGTCGCCGCCGAGGCGGGCGACGGTGTCAGCCGGGCGGACGGCAGCGCGCAGCCGCCGGGCGACCTCGACCAGCACCCGGTCACCGGTCGCATGCCCGAAGGTGTCGTTGATCTCCTTGAAACCGTCGAGATCCAGGTAGAGCACGGCGACCCCGCCCCGTTCCCGCGCTACCGCCCGCACCGCCTGCGCCAGCCGATCGGTGAGCAGCGTGCGGTTGGGCAGGCCGGTCAGCGGATCGTGCAGCGCCCGGTAGGCCAGCCGGGCCTCGTTCTCGCGGCGCTCGGTGATGTCCATGAGATGTACGACGAGCATCTTCGGCTCTCCGGGCAGGGGAGCGAGCGAACCCTGCACCCAGACCTGCTCGCCGCTCAGGCGCTCCAGCCGCCATTCCTTCGGCTCGACCGCCTGATCCTTCTCGACGACCGTGCGCAGCAGCGAGCGAACCTCGTCGCGATCGTCGCGGTGCACCAGCCGTAGGCTCTGGCGCCCCACGAGAGCCCGCGGGTCGTCGCCGACCAGCTCACCCAGCGCCGGGTTGGCGTCCAGGACGACTCCGATGGGGTCGATGAGCAGCATGGCGATCGGTGCCTCGTGAAAGGCGGCCGAGAAACGCTGCTCGGCCGCCCACATCGCCTGCTCGCTTTCGTGCCGGGCCGTCACGTCGCGGACCACGACCATGATCGCCGGACGGCCCTCGTATTCGATCCCGGCCGCGGCCGTCTCGATCGGGACGGTGCGCTGGTCGTCGAGCCGGATCAGCTGGCCCTCGACATACGGCAGCCGGGCGTCCTTGGCGAGCCTGCGGTAGCGCTCGGTCAGCGGCGCCCGGACGGGAGGTGGCACGACCTCCAGCGCGGGCTTGCTCTTCAGCTCCTCGAAATCGCGCGCCCCCACCAGGTTCAGTGCCTGCTGATTGGCGAAGACGAAGCGGCCGTTCTGGATGACGGCGATGGCGTCAGGTGACAGCTCGACCAGCGCCCGATGGCGCTCCTGGGAAGCGCGTAGCTCGTCCACGGTCGCCTTCTCTCGCACTCGCTTCGTTCCCGGTTGGACGCCGGCGCTGACTGACATCCGGTGGCTGGAGGTGTGCCTGTCAATAAAACGTTCGGGGGACGGGCAAATGCTCCGGCTTGCGGAGCCACGACGCGAACCCTCGGTGCGGATAGCGTTCAGCGGGTGGCGGTACCGAGCGAACGCCTGCTCCGCGAGGCTCCGAAAGTTCTCCTGCACGATCATCTGGACGGGGGGTTGCGGCCGGAGACAGTTGCTGAATTGGCGGAACATACCGGCTACCTCGGGCTGCCCGCCACGAATGTCACCCGGTTGACGGAGTGGTTTCACGGTGCGGCGACCGCGTCCGGTTCGTTGGACCGCTACCTGGAGGCGTTCACGCACACCGTCGCGGTCATGCAGACCGAAGAGGCGCTGGTGCGGGTCGCCCGCGAGTGTGCCGAGGATCTGGCGGCAGACGGCGTCGTCTATGCGGAGGTGCGTTTCGCCCCCGAGCTGCACGTCGACACCCTCGAACTGCCCGAGGTCGTCGAGGCGGTGCTGGAGGGCTTCCGGCAGGGAACGCGGGGCACCCGGCTGACGGCGCGCGTCCTTTTGACGGCGATGCGTTCGGCGGCCCGCTCCCGGGAGATCGCCGAGCTCGCCGTGCGCTATCGCGACCAGGGCGTGGCCGGCTTCGACATCGCGGGCCGGGAGGCGGGACACCCGCCGACCCGTCACCTCGACGCGTTTCAGCTGATGGCCCGGGAGAACGGCCATTTCACGATCCATGCCGGCGAGGGCTTCGGGTTGCCGTCGATCTGGGAGGCGATCCAGTGGTGCAACGCCGACCGGCTCGGCCACGGCGTGCGCATCGTCGACGACATCAAGATCTCCGTCGACGGGGAGGCCACCCTCGGCAAGCTGGCCGGCTACGTCCGTGACACCCGCGTGCCGCTGGAGATGTGCCCGACGTCGAACGTGAACACCGGCGTCTGCGCCTCGGTCGCCGAGCATCCGATCGGGCTGCTGGCCGAGCTGGGTTTCCGGGTCACCGTCAATACCGACAACCGGCTGATGAGCAACATCATCCTGTCCGAGGAGCTGCACCAGGTGGCCGAGGCGTTCGACTACGGCTGGGAGCAGATCCGGTGGTTCACGGTGAACGCCATGAAGTCGGCGTTCCTGCCGTTCGACGAGCGACTCGTGCTCATCAATGACGTGATCAAGCCGGGTTTCGACGAGCTGCTGGCGCGCGAGTCGTGAGCGGGCTATGAGTGGCCCGTGCTGGCTCACCGGCGACGACCCGGTGATGGCCGCCTATCACGACCAGGAGTGGGGCCGCCCCGTGACCGGAGAGCGTGAGCTCTACGAGCGACTCTGCCTCGAGGGCTTCCAATCGGGCCTGTCCTGGCGGACGGTGCTGGCCAAGCGACCCGCTTTCCGGGAGGTCTTTGCCGGCTTCGATCCGCAGCAGGTCGCCCGGTTCGCAGCGGGCGACGTCGACCGGCTCCTTTCGGACGCCCGGATCATCCGCCACCGCCGCAAGATCGAGGCGACGATCACCAACGCCCGCGCCGTCCTCGCTCTGCAGGAGTCGGGGACGACGTTGCGCGACCTCTTCTGGGGTTACGCGCCGGACCCGGGCCATGCGCGTCAGCCGTCCGCGCTGGCCGAACTGCCCGCGACCACCCCGCAAGCCGGCCAGCTTTCCCGGCAGCTGCGCAAGCTCGGCTTCGCCTTCGTCGGGCCGACCACGGCCTACGCGTCGATGCAGGCCTGCGGGATCGTGAACGACCACCTCGCCGACTGCCCGTTTCGCGCCGAGGTCGAGCAGCAGCGCCGTGCGGCGTTAGCCACGTTCGCCGCCCGGAACCTCTAGGGATGGGAGGCTGCGCAGCGTGGACGTTCTTGTCGTAACTCACCCGCTGGCCGCCGTACGCCTCACGCTGCTGCGCGACGAGCGGAACGACCGGGCGGCCTTTCGCGCCGCGTTGAACGACCTCGCGACGATGCTGGTCTACGAGGCCACCCGTGACCTGCGCCGCGAGTGTCTCGAGGTGCGGACGCCCTTGACGGTGACGGCAGGGGCGATGATCTCCGATCCGCCGCTGCTCGTGCCGGTGCTGCGCGCCGGGCTCGGCATGGCCACCGCTGCGGCGGCGCTGCTGCCCGAGGCCCAGATGGGATTCGTCGGCCTGGCCCGCGACGAGCACACCCACCAGTCCCGGGCCTACCTCGAGTCGATTCCCGACGATCTGACGGGCCGCACCGCGATCGTGCTGGATCCCATGATCGCGACCGGGGGCTCGCTGATGCATTGCGTACGCCTGCTGTCCGACCGGAGCGCCGCCGAGGTGATCGTGGTCTGCGTGCTCGCCGCGCCCGAGGGGCTCGAACGGCTGCGGGCCAGCGGGCTGCCGGTGCGGGTGGTGACCGCTGCCGTCGATGAGCGGCTGGACGAGAACGCGTTCATCGTCCCGGGTCTGGGGGATGCCGGGGACCGGCAGTTCGGCGCGGTCTGACCAACGGCAGCACTTCTTGCGCCTGCTGTTCAGCGACGGGTCGTCGCAAGCCGGTCAGCCCCCGGGAGCCAAGAGCTGATCCACGAGTGTTCGGCTCAGCCACTCGGAGTACTGGGCTGTGTCCCAACCCCGCACTGAGCGCAAGAGCAGGAACACGTCGATACTGCCGATGGCCCACGCGGTGTCGGTGCTCTCCTCTGGCGGCTGCCGCAGGCGGTGCTCGGGGAGCATGTGGATCATGCCGGCGAAGGTCTCGTGCCGACGCTGGTGCGCGGCGAGGAGATCGGCCGCGGCTTTGGGATCGACGGCCGCCGCCTCGCGATAGGCCACCCACACCGGGGCAAGGCGCTCCATGGTGGCAACGATCAAGGCTGCGATCATCTGGACCTGGCGTTCGGGCTGCGGCTCGCCCGAGATGGCAGCGAAGCTCGGTCGCTCCAAGAGCATCACGTCTTCATCGTCGCCCGCCACGGCCAGATCGATCACCAGGTGCAGTAGATCGGCCTTGCTCTGTCCCGCCTTGTACACCGACTGCCGGGCGACACCTGCTTGCTGGGCGATGTCGTCCATGGTCGTGGCCACATAGCCCCGAGTCAGGAAGAGGTTGCGGGCGGCCTCGACCACCCGCCGCTGGGTGGCGCGGCGCTCCTGGTCGGCACGCTCGCGGCGGCGCCGGCCGTCGTAGGACCGCTTGGTCTCCTGAGTCATGGGCTTGACATTAGACTATGCATCTGCGCAGACTCTACGTCTGCGCTAATAACTGGAGAAGCCGGGAAGGACTCCCTCTTGTCCGGGGCGCCAAGCCTTGCGGCTCCCTCATCGAAAGAAGGCGTGACATGAGCACAGCAATCGTCGACCGTCCGGACAACGAGCAGGCCCAGGCGTGGTGGTTCCTCGACCTCCTCGTCGTCGAGCACCGCTGCGCCCCCGGCATGGAGACCGTCGTGCTGGAGATGACCCTGCCGGTGGGCTCCGCGGCGCCTCTGCATGTGCACGACAACCTCGATGACACCTGGTACATCCTCGAGGGGGAGATGGTGGTGCGTTGTGGCGACGACATGTCGACCGTCGGCGCCGGGTACTGGGTTTCGATGCCGCGCGGTGTGCCGCACACCTTCCGGGTCGTCGGTGATCGGGATGCCCGCATCCTGCTCGTACACGACAACGCCAGCTTCCGTGACCTGATCCGGGAACTGGGCGTTCCGGCCGCTGCCCACATCGTTCCCACCCAGCCGGTCTTTCCGTCGATGGACGAGCTGGCCCGGGTGGCCGGCGCTCATGACCTCACCCCCATCGGACCGCCCCTGAGCGAGCAAGACGCCGGCGCCGTGCTAGCAGCCGCACGCTGAGCAGTCAGCGGCACATACCACGCACCCGGGGGTGCTCGTGGCAATGCCGACCTGCACGCCGGCCTCTCGCGCTGGCCCTGCCCCGCCACCTCACCCGAAGGGACCAAAGATGCGAGTGCAATCGCTCGGCCACGTCGTCCTCAAGGTTCGAAACCGTGACCGCTCCGAAACCTTCTACTCGAAACTCCTGGGCATTCCGGTCATCTCACGGATTTCGGATCCGGTGCACATGACGTTCTTCTCGCTCGGGAATCACCACGATTTCGCCGTCCTCGAAGTCCGAGAACACGCTCCCACACCCGATCCCTTGACCACCGGCCTCGACCACGTCGCATTCAAAATCGGTGATTCGCTCGAGGAGTTCTCCGCCGCAAAAGCCGACCTCGAAGCCGCGGGCATCGTTCTGTTTGAGGCGGAGCGCACGTTCACGAGGAGCCTGCATGTGCAGGATCCTGACGGCAACCAGGTCGAGCTGTACATCGATACCTCGGACACATGGAAGACCGGAGCATCCTCTTCGTCATAGACGAACAAAGAGATGGCGTAGACCCTGGGTGCGTCAGCGTCTGCGGCGGCTGTCAGGGCGGATTGAACGCGCGTCTTCATCAGTCAGGGAAGTCCACTCACCGATCGATCACCGACCGGCGTTCTGGGCGCGCATAAATGCCGTTCCCGCGCTCGTGGCCGCTGTGGCGGTTCGCTGGCAACGTCGAGATGGTGGCGGATCACTCCTCGGAGGCCATCGCACGGACCCGACGCTGCATGTCCTGACGAACGCGCAGCCGCTGGTATCCCGTCGTCCCGTCGTCCCAGTTCAGGCCGGGTTTTTGTCGGTGGTGGTCGGTAGCGTTTCGCTATGAATCCGGTCTGCGTGTTGCCTGTCCAGCCGTCCTGCCCGTCGCCGTCCTCGCCGTCGTTCACTCCCGACGGGTTAGCGAATCTCACCGATGCGGAGGTGGAGGATTCGTTGAGAACGTGGGCGGGTCGGGTGGCTGCGGGTGAGGCGCGGCTGATGGCGTATATCGGTGAGTTCGATGAGCGGCGGGCGTGGGCGGTGCCGGGTGTGCTGTCGTGTGCGCATTGGTTGTGTTGGCGGCTCGGGATGGGGCAGAACGCGGCCGGGGAACGGGTGCGGGTGGCGCGGGCATTGCGCCGGCTTCCGGCTACGTCGGCGGCGTTCGCTGCTGGCCGGTTGTCGTTCACGCAGGTGCGGGCGATCAGCCGGGTCGCGACCGGCGGCGATGAGCAGGACTACATCGCCATGGCCCGTCATGCCACTGGCGGGCAGCTTGAACGGCTCGTCAGTGGGGTGCGCCGGGCCCGCAAACTTCACCAGCGGCGTAAGGCAGCCGAAGCCGCCGCCGCGGCAGGCGAGCCGCCGCCGGTAGCTGAACGGATCCGGGTGTTCAGCCGCTATGACGACGATGGTGACCTGCACATCACGATCCGTGCCGGTGCCGCTGACGGCGCGGTCCTGCTGGCCGCGATCGACGCTGCCCGCACCGACCTCGACACGGCCGGTGAGCCGGACGAGCCGGGTGAGCCGGATCTTTCCGCGGAAAGTTCCGAACCGGACTCCGAGGCCCCCGACCGGGCGTCCCGGGGTGACGGGCTGCTGAACCTGTGCCGTGCCTACCTCGATGCACGGGCCGCGGCACATCCGGGCCGGGCCCGCCGTGACCGGTCCCAGCTCACCGTGCAGATCGACCCGATCTCCGGCTGGGCCCGGCTACCCGACGGTGAGCTGCTACCCCCCGGCAGCCACCACGCGACCCTGCCGGCCGGGATGGTGCTGCGCCCGCTGCGCCGCGCTGATCTCACCGTCCACGACGCCGGTCGCCAACACCGCCATCCCAGCCGGCTGCTGCGGGACCTGCTCGGCGCCGTCGACGGCGAACGCTGCCGCTACCCTTCCTGCACCCGGCGGCGCAAACTGCACGCCCACCACGTCATCGAATGGAACGACGGCGGCCGCACCGACCTTTCCAACCTGGTGCTCGTATGCTCCCGCCACCACACCCTCATCCACGCCGACGGTTTCCGCCTGGGCCTGCATCCGGCCAGCCGCGCCCTGACCGTCACCACCGCCGCCGGCCTGCCCGTCCCGCACCGCCCTCAGTGGCCCTACCAGCCCGCCGAACATCTCGACCCCGACACCACCATCACCGCCGCCACCCTGCCACCCCACGCCGGCGACACACTCGACCTGCACTACGCCGTCGACGTCCTCATGCAACACGCCGCCTAAAACCAGCACGTCCAGACGCGAGGAGAGGGAGCGGCGGGTAGACATACGCGCCGCTTCCCGTTGCGGGAAATACCAGTCCTTTCAATGGGTTTCCTCGCAGGTAGCCGAGTAGATCATGGGCGTTGATCGCGCAGCCCGAGCCCGGTTTGCCTACCCTCCGCGTCACATGCCGTGTATCCCATTTGCGGTTCACCACCATCTTGCTAGCTTCCGGACGTTCGCCTGCAACTCGTAACACTCGGGGGCTCATGGTGTCGGACACCACCTGCCACATGTCGATCTCACTGGACGGCTTCGTCGCGGGCCGGATCAGAGCCGGGAGGAGCCCCTGGGGAAGCGGGGGCGGGAGCTGCACGGCTGGCACATCGGCGACCCGCGGGCCAACGACGCTGACAAGATCGCGAACGAGTGGCTCATGCGCCCCCGGGGTGCGTATGTGATGGGACGGAACATGTTCGGCCCGATCCGCGGGGACTGGGACGAAGACTGGTCTGGCTGGTGGGGCCCCGAACCGCCGTATCACGCGCCGGTTTTCGTGCTGACCCATTACCGCCATGATTCGATCCAGATGGACGGGGGCACGACTTTCCACTTCGTCACGCAGGGTTTCGACGCCGCCTACTCAGCGGCGTGTGAGGCGGCCGATGACCGGGTGGACATCGCCGGTGGGGCCTCGACCGTCCGACAGGCGTTGATCGCTGGCGTGATCGACGAGCTCACCCTCGACATCGCGCCCGTCCTGCTCGGTTCGGGCGAGCGCATCTTCGACGGGGTTGAGTCCTTCGGCTTCGAGCCCGCCGAAGTGCTTCACTCACCCCTGACCACCCACATCCGGTACCGCCGCGTCAGCTGACAGCATTCAGCCCAGCAGCGGCAGCAGCTCGGCGCTGAGGTGGGCCAGCTGCTCGGCAGCGCTGCGGCGGGCGGCGGCGACGTCTCGGGCGACGATCGCGGCCGGCGTCACGACTTCCAGGTAGGCCTTGAGTTTCGGCTCGGTGCCGCTCGGGCGCACGACTATTCGCCCGCTGGCAAGCTGCAGCCCTACCCCCTCGGTCGGTGGCAGGCCGCCCGTGGGATGGCTGAGATCGCGGGCGCTCTGCACCCGCATCCCGCCAAGTTCCGGCGGCGTGCAGGCGAGCAGCCACTCGATGGCCCGGGCGCCCGCACGCGGGTCGGTGTGCCGCACGGAAAGCTGTGAGGTCGCGAAAAGCCCTATTTCGCAGGCTAATTCGTCGAGCCGGTCGCGCAGCGTGCGTCCGGACCGTTTGAGGCTCGCCGTCAGCTCGGCGGCGGCCAGGGCCGCGCTGATGCCGTCCTTGTCGCGGACGAAACGCAGGCCGACCGCGTAGCCGAGCGCCTCCTCGTAGGCGAAGACCAGCTCCGGGCCGCCGGCGCGGGCGAGCCACTTGAAGCCGGTGAGCGTCGTCGTGGCCTCCGCATCACGGGCGGCCGCGAGGGCCGCAGCAACGCCGAGGAGACGACGATGGTGGTCGCGACAAGCGGCCGGCCGTGACGCGGCTCGCGCGTGAGGATGTGGTCGGCGAGCAGCAGGCCCAGCTCGTCGCCGGTCAGCAGCCGGCCGACCCCGGCGGCCGCGGCATCCGCCACGGCGCAGCGGTCCGCGTCCGGGTCGTTGGCGATCGCGATGTCGGCGCCGGTGCGCTCGGCCAGCTCCAGCAGCAGGTCCGTGGCGCCGGGTTCCTCCGGGTTCGGGAAAGCGACGGTCGGGAAGTCCGGGTCGGGTGCGGCCTGCGCGGCGACAACGTCCGGCGTCGGCGAAACCGGCCTGCGGCGAAGGCGTCGACAGCGACGGCGCCGCCGACCCCGTGCAGCGGCGTGTACGCGATCCGCACGTCGCGGCTCGGCCGGCCGCGACCAGCTCGTGACCGGCGTCCACGTAAGCGCGGCGGATCTCGTCGCCGAGCGTCTCGACCCGCTCTGAGAGCGCGCAGCGTCCGACGCGGGCCGGCGCCGCCGCGATCGCAGCGTCGATGAGCGGCGTCCTGCGGGCGGCACGATCTGGGCGCCGTCCGCCGAGGTAGACCTTGTAGCCGTTGTCCTGCGGCGGGTTGTGGCTCGCCGTCACCATGACGCCGGCCGCCGCGCCGAGCGGGCGGCACGGCGTAGGCCAGCACCGGGGTCGGCAGCGGCCGCGGCGAGCAGTTGGACGCGGAGCCCTGCCGCAGCCATCACCGCGGCGGTGTCCACAGCGAAGCGTCCGGCTGCTGTGCCGGGCGTCGTAGCCGATCACGACTGTGCGGTGCGTCCGGCGACGGTGCGCGCAGGTAGGCGGCCAGCCCGGCCGCGGCGCGGCGCACCACGGCGACGGTTCATCCCGCTCGGCCCGGCACCGCATCGGCCCGCGCAGCCCGGCGGTGCCGAACGTCAGCGGCCCGGCGAACCGCTCGGCCAGCTCCGCGGCCTCGTCACCGGCGTCGAGCAGGGCCTGCAGCTCGGCGCGGTCGCCTCGGATCCGGGTCGTCCGCGATCCACTCGCGTACGGCGCTCGTCCAGCCGCCGTCCGTTCAAGAGGTGCCGTCACAGCCGGCGGACCACCTCGGCGAGCAGCGCGCCCATCCGCGGCGGCCGCGGCCCGGCCCGACGGCCAGCACCTCCGCATGGTCGAGCGGCTCGCCCGAGAGCCCGGCGGCGAGGTTGGTGACCAGCGAGAGCCCGAGCACCTCGGCGCCCTCCTCCCGGGCCGCGATCGCCTCCAGAACCGTCGACATGCCGACCAGGTCGGCGCCGAGCCGTTGCCGCGGCCATGCGGATCTCCGCCGGGGTCTCGTAGTGCGGGCCGGGCAGACTGCGCGTAGACGCCCTCGGTCGAGCGGCGGGATCGATGCTGCGGGCCAGTGCGCGCAGCCGGGCGCGAGTACAGGTCGGTGAGGTCGACGAACTGCGCGGCCCGCGAGCGGGGTGCGACCGGTCAGGTTGAGGTGGTCGGCGATCAGCACCGGCTGGCCCGGCGACAGCCCTCGCGCAGACCGCCGGCGGCGTTCGTGAGCACGACGACCTTCGGCACCGGCGGCGAAGGCGGTGCGCACGCCGTGCACCACCCGCGCGACGCCATGGCCCTCGTACAGGTGGGTGCGGCCGAGGAAGACCAGCACCCGCCGCCCGCTCACATCGATCGAGCGCACCTCGCTGCTGTGGCCCGTGACGCCGAGGGCGGGAAAGCCGCCGAGTTCGCTGAGGTCGAACGTGGCTGCGGGTTCGCCGAGCAGGTCGGCGGCGGGTAGCCAGCCGGAGCCCAGGACGATCGCGATGTCGTGCTGATCGGCGCCGGTCAGCTCGGCGAGCCGAGCAGCCGATGCCTGGGCGTTGGGCGGTTCAGCCGCGAAGGCGCTGCTCATGTCCCGATCCTGGCACGGCTCGCGCGGTCCACCGCCCGCCTTCGTGCCCGATCTGCACCGGGTGGTCGAAGCACCCGCTGATCAGCTCGCTCGTGACGACCTCGGTGACCGGACCCTGCGCGAACACCTCGCCGCCCCGCAGCAGCACCGCATGGGTCGTGCTCGACGGGGATCTCTTCGAGGTGATGGGTGACGAGCACGCTCGCCAGCCGGGGGTGACCGGCGCGCAGCGTGTCCAGGCCGGTGAGCAGCTGCTCGCGGGCGGCGAGGTCCAGGCCGGTAGCCGGCTCGTCGAGCAGCAGCAGGGCAGGATCGGGCATGAGCGCCCGGGCGATGAGGGCCCTCCCGCGCTCGCCCGACGAGAGCGTCGTCCAGCGGGCCTCGCGCAGCGGCGACATGCCGAGCACCTCGATGAGCTCGTCCGCCTGCTGCAATTGCGCCGGGCTGGGCTTCCAGCGCTGCTGGAGCCCGACGGTGTTGGTCGCCCCGGACAGCACCACCTCGCGTACCGACAGCGGCCGCTGCAGGGGATGCCGCGGATCGACGTGACCGATCGCTGTGCGCAGCTGGCGCATGTCGACCTTGCCGAGTTCCGCGCCGAGGACGCGCACCTGCCCGGCGGTCGGGTGTTCCAGGGCTCCGAGCAGGCGTAACAACGTCGTCTTGCCGGCGCCGTTCGGGCCGATCAGCACCCAGTGCTCGCCCTGGCGCACCGTGAGGGAGACCTCGTGGAGCAGGAAGCGGTGAGCACGGACGAAATCGACGGCGACGGCTTCCAGGACGATCCCGCTCGATTGCGCCACCCGGCGAAGGCTATCCGCTGGCCGTAGCCGCTCGTTCGGCGCCGGCCGGTTCGGCCAGCGGCTCCGGAGCGTCCATCGAGCCGACGCCGGTGAGCGTCTCGGCGCTCTCGTCCTGCCCCTCGTCCTCGTCCTCGTAGTGGTACTTGCCGCCGCGCAGCCACGAGGCCCAGCCGGCCACGAGGCAGGCGATCACCGAGAAGATGAACGCCACCTGCAGCCCGTGGTGGAACGGTCCGGAGATCAGGTTCGGGAAAAACGACCGGCCGGTCAGGAACTGCTGGTGCGCGGCGCTCAACTGATGCACCGACGGGCCGAGCAGCTGCTGGATCGGGTTGTAGCCGAGCAGCGACGCGAACAGCATCGCCACCGGCGGCAGGTGCGAGATCCGGGCCGCGTCGGCGGCCGGGACGCCCTTGCGCCGTCAGGCCGTGGCTCAGCGTGCCGCTCAGCGAGGACGCGAGACCGAGGATCATCAGCGAGAAGAAGATGCCGATCGACAGCACGGTCGCCGAGTTCTGGAAGGTGGCGGCCATCCCGGCGCCGGCGCCGCGCTGGCGGGGCGGGATGGAGTTCATGATCCCGGCCCGGTTGGGCGAGGAGAACATGCCCATGCCGACCCCGTTGAGCACCAGGATCGCGGCGAATGCCCAGTAGCTGAAGTTGACCGGAAGGATCAGCAGCAGCAGGAACGACACAGCCGCGACGGCCATGCCGCCCGTGGCGAACGGCCGGGCGCCGAACCGGTCGGACAAGCATCCCGACAGCGGTGCCGCCGAGCAGGAAGCCGACGGTCAGCGGCAGCAGGTAAATCCCGGCCCACAGCGGGGTGCGTTCGAAGCTGTAGCCGTGCAGTGGAAGCCAGATGCCCTGCAGCCAGATGATCAGGATGAACTGCAGGCCGCCGCGGCCCAGCGCCGGCGAGCAGGCTGGCGATGTTGCCGGCCGTGAACGCCCGAATCTTGAACAGTTCCAGGTGAAACATCGGGTCGGTGACGCGATGTTCGATGGCGACGAAGAGCCCGAGCACGGCGAGACCGCCGAAGATGGCCGCGAGCACGTACGGGTTGGTCCAGCCCATCGTGTGGCCGCCGTAGGGCTGGATGCCGTAGGTGATGCCGACGAGCACCGCGATCAGGCCGAGCGCGAACGTGATGTTGCCCCACCAGTCGAGCTTGGCCTTCTGGCGTACCCCGTTGTCCTTCAGCTTCAGGTAGGCCCAGACGGTCCCGAACAGACCGAACGGCACCGAGACCAGGAAGACCAGATGCCAGTTGACCGGGCCCAGCAGCCCGCCGATCACGAGGCCGATGAACGAGCCCGCGATGCCGGCGACGTTGTTGATGCCGAGTGCCAGACCGCGCTGGTGGGACGGGAACGCGTCGGTGAGGATCGCGCTGGAATTGGCGAACAGGAACGCGCCGCCGATGCCCTGCAGCACCCGCATGACGATCAGCCACCAGGCGCCGGCAGTCCCGGTCATCCAGGTGACCGACAGCATGATCGAGAACAGCGTGAAGACGCGCGAAGCCGAGGTTGTACATCCTGACCCGGCCGTACATGTCGCCGATCCGCCCGAAGCTCACCACCAGCACGGCGGTGACCACCAGGAATCCCATGATCAGCCAGAGCAGGTAGCTGGTGTTCTGCGGCTGCAGCGGGTTGAGCTTGATGCCTTGGAAGATGTTCGGCAGGGCGATCAGCAGGATCGACGCGTTGATCGTCACCATGAGGACGCCGAGCGTCGTATTCGACAGCGCGATCCACTTGTAGGCCGCACCCTGCTCACGCTCGAGGGCCTCGGGGGTCTGACCGGTCGTCGAGACGGGGTCGGTGCGCCCACGCCTGCGCATGACACCTCCGGGGCACAGCCTGAAAGAACGAGCGATGAAAAGTTACTTGCCGGAGGATAACTAAAATCGGTTCCGGTGTCGAACCGGGTTCGCGGTACGCGGCCGGCGAAGACGCGCGGGAAAGCCGGCGATGAGGCAGGCTCGGGGGTGTGCCGGCCACACCCCGACCCTCCCACTCGCCACGGGCGAGTTCGCCGAGGTGGTGCTTCGAGGCGCGCTGCGTGACCCCGCCGGCACCGGACGTGTGGTCGCCTTCGTCGAGCGTTTCCTGGGTTTGCGGATCGGCGGTCGACGTTGGGTCGTGCTCACCAATCGCCGGCTGCTGGTGCTGCGCCGCCGCGATCCCCGGGCGTACCGGGCCGACCAATGGTTCGACGTTTCCCTGGACCGCCGGCGCATCCGGGCTTCGATGCCGGTCATGGAAGGCAGCCTGGTGGTTATGGCGATGGTCAGCGCGAAGGGCCCGGCAACGCTGCTGCTGCCGTCGCGCGCCTTCAAGGAAGCCCAGCGGATGGCGCGGTCGCTCGGCGCCGGCAGTCGCTAGCTGGGTCGCTGGAGAGCGGCCGGCCGCTACTGTTCGTAGGGTGCGGATTCCGTTCAATTCCTCGCCGCGCACCAGCCTGGGCATCGAATGGGAGCTGCAACTCGTCGATCCCGTCAGCCGGGAGCTGGCGTCGGCCGCCAGCGACGTCTTGGCCGAGCTGCGCGCAGGGCAAGCAGAGCATCCCAAGGCCAAGCACGAGCTGTTCGAATCGACCATCGAGATCATCACCGGCGTCTGCGGCACGGTCGCCGAGGCGAAAGACGACCTGGCCGCTACGCTCGCTGAGGTCGTGGACGCGGCCGGGCGCCGCGGACTCGGCGTGTCGTCCAGCGGCACCCACCCGCTGACGGAATGGACCGGGCAGCGCATCAGCCCCGATCCGCGTTACGCCAAGCTCATCGAGCACATGCAGT
Source organism: uncultured Actinomycetota bacterium (assembly GCA_963765845.1). Classification (GTDB taxonomy): domain Bacteria; phylum Actinomycetota; class Actinomycetes; order Frankiales; family Frankiaceae; genus DATAZK01. Next base: position 90,429 of record CAVXYJ010000003.1, on the reverse strand, counting down.
GGATGGCGCGGCGGCTGCAGATCTTCGGAGTCCACGTGCACGTCGGTGTGCGCAGCCCCGACAAGGCGATCCCGATCGTCAACGCGCTCACCGCTTACGTGCCGCATCTGCTGGCCCTGTCGGCGTCCTCTCCGTTCTGGAGGGGTCACGACACCGGCCTCGCGTCCGCCCGGTCAAAGATCTTCGAGGGCCTGCCGACGGCCGGCCTGCCCGTCCAGCTCTCGGACTGGCGGGAGTTCGAGCAGCTGATGGGCACACTCGTGGCTTCCGGCACGATCGAGACCATCCGGGAGATCTGGTGGGACATCCGTCCGCATCCCCGGTTCGGCACCGTCGAGTTGCGTATCTGTGACGGGCTCCCGACCCTGCAGGAAGTCGGCGCGGTGGCCGCGCTGGCTCAGTGCCTCGTCGACCAGCTGAACACGCAGCTCGATCGCGGGTACCAGCTGCCCAGGCCGAATGCCTGGGTGCAGCGGGAGAACAAGTGGCGGGCGGTCCGGCACGGGCTGGCCGCCGAGCTGATCGTCGATGAGCACGGCACGACGCGCCCGCTGCGCGAGGCCATAGACGAGCTGGTCCACGACCTCAGCCCGCTCGCCGAGCGTCTCAGGTGCGCCGCCGAACTGGGCGACGTGCTTGCCATCCTGAAAGCGGGCGCCAGCTACGAGCGTCAGCGCAAGGTGGCGGCCGACAGTGGCGGCGACGTCCGGGCGGTGACCGACAGCCTGCTGGCCGAGATGCGGGCCGGACGGCTCGTGCCCGCGGGGACACCGACATGACCGACGATCCGGCCGCCGGCTTCCTGGCCGCGCACGAGCACGAGCTGATCGCGTTCCGCCGTGACCTGCACCGCCATCCCGAGCTCGGTCGCGCTGAGCAGCGCACGACCGGCGCCGTCGCAGCTGCGCTGAATGCTGCTGGTCTGACGCCGGAGTTGCTGCCGTTCAGCGGGCTCTGGTGCGATATCGGCGACGCGTCGGCTGGGCCGACCGTCCTGCTGCGTGCTGATCTCGACGCGCTGCCGCTGGACGATCCGAAGGACGTGCCTTACCACTCGGTCAACCGGGGGGTGTGCCACGCCTGCGGACACGACGTGCACACTGCGACCGTGCTCGGCGCGGGGCTCGCGCTGGCCGAGATCGCCCGCCGCGACGGGCTGCCCGGCCGCGTGCGCCTGGTATTCCAGCCGGCGGAGGAGGTGATGCCGGGCGGCGCGCTCGACGTCATCGACGCAGGCCTGGTCGACGCCGCAGACCTGGCCCTGGCGTTGCATTGCGATCCGACGCTCGACGTGGGCCGGATCGGGTTGCGCAGCGGGCCCATCACTGCCGCGTCCGACATGATCACGTTGCGTCTGAGCGGACCGGGGGGCCACACGTCGCGTCCGCACAACACCGTTGATCTGATTTATGCCCTCGGGCAGTTGCTCACCGACCTACCGGCGGCGCTGACCCGGCTCATCGACCCGCGTGCCGCCGTCACGCTGGTGTGGGGCATGGTCGAGGCCGGCTCTGCAGCCAACGCGATCCCGCAGTCGGCGACCGCCCGGGGCACCGTGCGCGTCCTCGATCGCGACATCTGGGCGACCGTGCCCGACGTGCTGGCCCGGGTGGCCGGGCAGATCGTCGCGCCCTACGGCGCCGGGCTGGAGATCGACCACCGGCGCGGGGTGCCGCCGGTCGTGAACGACACCCGCGCCGTGGCGCTGCTGAATGCGGCGGCCGACGGGGCCCTCGGCCGTGACGCGAGCATCAGCACCTCGCAGTCGCTCGGCGGCGAGGACTTCGGCTGGTACCTGGCGAAGGTCCCGGGAGCGATGGCCCGGCTCGGGGTCCGCCCGCCGGGGGCCGAAGCGTACGACCTGCACCAGCCGGGCTTCGACGTGGACGAGCGCTGCATCGGGGTCGGCGTGCGGCTGCTGACCGAGGCGGCGCTGCTCGGCCTGCGCAGCTGAGCCAGCGCCGCGCAGCCGGGAAAGATCAGTCGGCGGGCGCGCTGCCGCTGCACTCCCGGGCGCGGATCTCGGCGACGTAGTCGGCCGGCGCTCCCGCCTTGTCGGCGGCCTCGGCGATCAGGCCGAGGTAGTGGCAGGAGGGCAAGCCTCCCTCGTAGGCGACCAGCACGTACGTCCACGCGAGCATGTCGCCCTCGAGGGTCGAGACGCGCACCCGGAGCTTGTCGTAGCTCCCGGTGCGGTTGACTCCCGCGCCTTCCCACTCGTCGAGAACCTTCTCATCGAGCGGCGAAACGTCGTAGAGCATCACGTACGTCTCCGCCTGGGGGTCTTGGACGACCGTGACCAGCGCGCCGTCCCACCCCACGTCCTCGCCGCCGAACGTCAGCCGCCAGCCCTTCAGCCAGCCGACGCTCTCGACCGGCGAGTGGGGGCAGCGCTCGCGCATCTGGTCGGGGTCGAGATTGCTCCCGTACGCCGCGTAGAGGGCCACGTGGGCACCATAACCAGCCGCGTTGTCGCTGCGGCGGCGCAGCACCGGTGTTGCGGCTGAGACACTGTGATCGTGCGCATCGCGATTCTTGGCGGGGGACCGGCCGGCTACGAGGCGGCGCTCGTCGCCGTCGAGCTGGGAGCCGGGGTCACCCTCGTCGAGCGGGACGGGATCGGCGGCGCCTGCGTCCTGACCGACTGCGTCCCGTCGAAGACGCTCGTCTCGACGGCGGAGGTGCGCACCACCGTGGACGGAGCCGACGCGCTCGGGCTGACGTGCTCGCAGGCGCCGGTCGACGCGCCGCGGCTCAACCGGCGCATCCAGGCGCTGGCCACCGCCCAGTCCGAGGACATCCGCGCCCGCCTCATCCGCGAGGGGGTCGAGGTGATCGACGGGCGCGGACGGCTGCTCGCCCCGGGCCTGGTGAGCATCCAGCGACGGGGTGAGCGCACCGAGGAGGAGTTCGCCGCGGACGCGGTCCTGCTGGCGACCGGGCGCGACCCCGCGGGTGATCCCGGGCAGCGAGCCGGACGGGGAGCGCATCCTCGACTGGCGGCAGCTCTACGACCTGCAGGAGCTGCCCGAGCACCTGATCGTCATCGGCTCGGGCGTCACCGGTGCGGAGTTCGCGTCGGCCTACCGCGCGCTGGGTTCCGACGTGACGTTGATCTCCTCGCGCGACCGGGTGCTCCCCGGCGAGGACGCCGATGCCGCCGAGGTCCTCGAGGGCGTCTTCCGCCGGCGCGGTATCGCGGTGCTGCAGCGTTCCCGCGCGGCCGCGGTGCGCGCGGACCGCCGATGGGGTCGGCGTCGAGCTCACCGACGGCCGGATGGTGTCCGGCAGCCATGCCCTGATCGCGGTCGGTTCCGTGCCGGACACCCAGGGTCTCGGGCTCGCCGAGGCCGGCGTGCGCCTGCGCGAGTCCGGTCACGTCGAGGTCGACCAGGTCTCCCGCACGTCGCTGCCGGGGCGTCTATGCGGCCGGCGACTGCACCGGAGTGCTGCCGCTCGCCTCGGTGGCCGCGATGCAGGGCCGGATCGCGATGTGGCATGCGCTGGGCGAGGCGGTGGCGCCGCTGCGGCTGATGACGGTCGCCGCGAACGTCTTCACCGACCCGGAGATCGCCACGGTCGGCGTGACCCAGCAGCAGGTCGAGCTCGGACGGGTAGCGGCTGATGTCGTCACGCTGCCGCTGGCCACGAACGCCCGGGCCAAGATGCAGCGGGCTGCGCGACGGTTTCGTCAAGTTCTTCGCCCGGCGCGGGGTCGGCACTGTGCTCGGAGGGGTCGTCGTCGCACCGCGGGCCAGCGAGCTGATACTGCCGGTGTCGATGGCGGTTGAGCATGCGCTGACCGTCGACCAGCTGGCCCACACCTTCGCGATCTACCCGTCGCTGTCCGGCTCGCTCACCGAAGCCGCTCGCCAGCTGATGCCGCACGACGACTACACGGCGGATTAGCGCCGGACTACTCGTCCTCGTCCTCGTCCTCGTCTTCCTCGATCGGCTTCGGGCGCGGGATGCCGTACTGGTCGAGGCGACGATTACGGAAGGTGTCGCTGGTGGCGTAACCCATGACGATCGCGCACACCAGCAGCGCGAGCGGGATCGAGACGCGGACAGAGCTGGGTGCCGGCCAGATCGCGAAAGCGGCGGCGAAGGGAAGCATCAGCAGCAGCGGGCGCCGGGCCTGCCGGTGACGCCAGCCCTTCCCGGTGAGATCCGCCACCACCCAGTCGCGGTGCGAGGGGGGCAGGAGGCCGCCGATCAGGTAGTGGATGCGCCCCGTCAGCGGCGGAGGTTCGGGCGCGGCGGGATCACTCGGTGATCTCACAGATCACAGCTCCGCTGGTCACGGTGGCGCCGACGGTCGCCGCCAACCCGCTGACAGTGCCACCCTTGTGCGCGGTCAGCGGCTGCTCCATCTTCATCGCCTCCAGCACCACGACGAGGTCTCCCTCCGCGACGTGTCGCCGTCGGCGACGGCCACCTTGACGATGGTGCCCTGCATCGGGCTGGCCAGCGTGTCGCCGGAGGCTGCCACCGGCCCGTGCCCGGAGCGTTTGTGGGCCGGTTTCTTCGCCTTGCCTGCTGACGCCGCGACCCCGGCGCCGAGCCCGGCAGGCAGCACGACCTCCAGCCGCTTGCCGCCGACCTCGACGACGACCCGCTCGCGCTCGCCGGCATCCTCCTCGACGCCGGCCCCGCCGCTGAAGGGTGGGATCTGGTTGTCGAACTCGGTCTCGATCCAGCGGGTGTGCACCGTGAACGCGGCCTGTCGGATCGGTGGGGGCGAACGCCGGGTCGCGCACGACCGCCTGGTGGAAGGGCAGCGCCGTCGGCATGCCTTCGACGATCAACTCGTCCAGCGCGCGGCGCGAACGCTCCATGCCTCGGTGCGGCTCGCGCCGACGACGATGATCTTCGCGAGCAGCGAGTCGAACTGGCCGCCGATGACCGCCCGTCTCGATCCCGCTGTCCGTGCGGACCCCCGGGCCGGCGGCGGGGTGAAGCGCGTGACCGTTCCGGGCGCCGGCAGGAAGCCGCGGCCGGGGTCCTCGCCGTTGATGCGGAACTCGATCGCGTGGCCCCGCGGCGCCGGGTCCTCGAAGTCCGAGCTTCTCGCCGTCGGCGATCCGGAACTGCCAGCGCACCAGGTCGATGCCGGTGACCTCTTCGGTGACCGGGTGCTCGACCTGCAGGCGGGTGTTGACCTCGAGGAAGGAAACCAGCCCGTCCTGCGCGACGAGGAACTCGCAGGTCCCCGCGCCGATGTAGCCCGCTTCCTTGCAGATGGCCTTGCTCGCGTCGTACAGGCTCTTGGTCTGCTGCTCGGTGAGGAAGGGTGCGGGTGCTTCCTCGACGAGCTTCTGGTAGCGGCGCTGCAGCGAGCAGTCGCGGGTGCTGACGACGACGACGTTGCCCGCGCCGTCAGCGAGCACCTGCGTCTCGACGTGGCGCGGCTTGTCCAGGTAACGCTCGACGAAGCACTCCCCGCGGCCGAACGCAGCGACGGCCTCGCGTACGGCGGAGTCGAAGAGCTCGGCGATCTCAGCGCGCTCGCGGGCCACCTTCAGCCCGCGGCCGCCGCCACCGAACGCCGCCTTGATGGCGATGGGCAGGCCGTACTCGTCGGCGAAGGCGAGCACCTCCTCGGGACCGCTGACCGGGTTCGGCGTCCCCGGCGCCATGGGAGCACCGACGGCCAGCGCGATGTGACGTGCTTCGGTCTTGTCGCCGAGCTTGCGGATCGCGTCCGGCGGCGGGCCGATCCAGGTGAGGCCCGCGTCGATCACGGCCTCGGCGAAGTCGGCGTTCTCGGCCAGGAAGCCGTACCCGGGGTGGACGCCGTCGGCGCCGGCTTGCTTGGCGATCTCGATCAGCTTGTCGATGCGCAGGTAGGTTTCCGGCGCGGTGTTCCCATGGAGGGCGTACGCCTCGTCGGCCTCTCGAACGTGCAGCGCGTCCCGGTCGGGATCGGCGTAGACGGCAACGGAAGCAAGGCCGTGGTCGCGGCAGGCCCGGGCGACCCGGACGGCAATCTCTCCACGGTTAGCGATGAGGACTTTGCGCACGACTCCCGATCCTAGGGTCCCTGGATCAGAAGAGCTCGGAAGGGTTCAGAAGGCTATCCAGCCGGTCTGGCGCAGGCCCGCCAGCGCGCGGACGGCTACCCCCCGGTCGGTGAGTTCGAAAAGCCGGTCGCCGGCGATCACCGTGCGCTGATCCTGCACGCTGTAGGGCGTGGTGAACGCCCCGGTCGTCGTGCTCAAGCGGCTTGCGGCGATGGTCACGGCGAGCGGCCCGCTCGTCGACGGCAGGACAACGAGATTGCCGTCCGGGCTCACGGTCACGGCGTGCGGGTCGTTGACCGCGGTCGCGTACGTGTCCGACAACACATGCCGATCGAGCAGCTTCGGGTGCGCCGCGTCGCTCACGTCGAACAGCGAGAGCTGCAAGCCGCCCGGTTCGACGATCGTTCCCGGTGCCGCGGCCGGCACCGCGCGTCCGATACCCAGCAGCCGGTGGCCGGAGAGCGGGAGCAGCAAGCTCGAGTAGCCGGGCATGCTCAGGGTGCCCGCCAGGACCGGCTTGGCCGGGTCGGACAGGTCGACGACGTGCAGCGGATCGATCTGCCGGAAGGTGACGACGTACCCGCGGTCACCCACGTAGCGCACTGCGTAGACCTGCTCGCCGGTGCCCAGCCCCCCGACCGAGCCGACCTGCACCAGGCGATCGCCCTGGCGAGTGAGTACGGAAATGGCGGTACTCGTGGTTCCGCTCGCGGTGGTGGTGGTGGTCGTGACCCGCAGGTTGTCCTGGTACTCCGAGAGGGCGTACGAGTCGTGCAGCCGTCCCGGCAAGCTGCCGGAGGCGAGGTAGCGGGCCTGCGCCGGGTCCGAGAGGTCGAACTCGAGCAAGTGGATCGTCGGGTTCGCGGGCTGCTGCGGGACGAGCGAGCGTTGCTCGATCGGGTAGCCCCCGGCGTCGCTGACGAACAGGTGCGCACCCTCCGCATAGGCGATGGTGCCGGCGCCGAGCACCGACGTCCCGGCTCCTGGCTGGTTCGCTCCGGGGTCAAGGGAGACGACGGTCACCAGGCTCAAGCTGCTGGGTTTGGCAGGTGTGGCGACGGCATCGCAGGCGCTGATCTGATGCGACTGACCGTCCTCGCCGGTCCAACGGGGAAGCCAGGAATCGAGCGGCGTCGCGTCGACCAGCTCCTGGTTGACCTTCGTCGCCCGAGCCTTCTCCGCCGCGCTGGAGTTGCGCGGCTGCGCCCAGCTCTCCTGCGGCGGCGAGCTCGTGAGCACGAGCCGTATCGTGCCGCCCACCACCCGGGCCGCCAGCTCGCGGGCGTCGAACGTCCAGCGGTGGGTGACGGCCGGGGCATCCGGATTGCTGATGTCGACGACCGTGGCGGTCGTGGTGGCGGTCGTGGTGCTCGGATAGAACCGGACCGGTCCCGGTCCGATGAAGGCGCCGCCGGCCATCGGATAGCCGTTGTATCCACCCGATTCGCCGGACAGCACGACGACGCGGTCACCGGCCAGCAGCAGCTCGCTGCCCGGCTGGGGCAACGGGAGGGTGGCGCGCAGCTTGGCCGTACGCACGTCGACGATGTGCAGCAGCTGGCCGTCGAGGCTGACCAGGTAGCGGCCGTCGGTCTTGGCGATGTCGGGTTCGTCGACTCCTGCCACCTGGGTGTTGGTGGTCGAGTGGGTCAGCGGCGCCGATGATGCCAATGATGACGGAGCTGGGGCCAGCGAACTCGCTGACGGGCGCGAGTACTCGAGCCCGCGGCCCGGCAGCAGCTGATAGCCGAAGCCGTACGGGCCGACGACGGCGCGGGCCCGGGCGTGCAGCGCGTCCAGCAATCCCGAGCAGCTGTCGTAGCCAACCAGTTGGCCACGGAACCCCGCGTTCGTCGCGTTGCCCAGCCCGGCCGCGGCCGTCCGTGGCTGCTGTGAATGGTGCGACGGGCTGCCGGCTGCACCCGCAGCCCAGCCCCCGGCAACCCCGATCCCGAGCAGGGCTGCCCCTGCCGCCACCTGCACCACGGTCTTTCGCATGTCCACTCCTCGCGTCGGGAGTGAGACGCCGTCGGGGCCGGGAAGGTTGCGCCCGCTGTCACAGCGCGGGCGGCTGCCCCGTCGAAGGGGGCATGACCCTGCGGAACATTCATCGAGTAGTCGTCCTGGGAGCCGGGTATGCCGGCCTTCCGGCAGCCAAGCGGCTCGCCCGCCGCGTCTTCCCCGACGAGGTCGAGGTGACCCTCGTCAGCGCCGGCCCGGATTTCGTGGAACGGCCCCGGCTCCATCAGCTGGCCGCCGGCCAGCCCGTCGCGAGGCGTCCACTGGCGGGATTTCTCACCGGGAGCGCGGTCCGGTTGGAGGTCGCGACGGTCACGGGCATCGACCCGCGCCGGCGTCGCGTAGCCCTTGGCGAGAGCGGCGAACTGGGGTACGACACGCTCATCTACGCCCTCGGAAGCACTATCGACGTCAACGCCGTCCCCGGTGTGGCCGAGCACGCGCTGAGCCTCAGTGGTGCCCAGGCGGCCGATGCCATGGGCTCGGTGCTGCGCCGGATCGCCGACGGGGGCGGCCGGGTCGTGGTCTGCGGCGGCGGACTCACCGGGATCGAGACCGCCGGCGAGATCGCCGAATCGTTTCCCTCGCTCGAGGTGGAAATCGTCAGCCGGGCCGCCCCCGGAGCGTGGCTGTCAGACAAGGCACGGGTTTATCTGCGCCAGGCGTTCGATGATCTGGGGGTGCGGGTACGGCCGGGGGTCCGCGTCACGGAGGTGACCGAGGGCGGGCTCACGACCGACGCCGGCCCGGTCGCGTTCGACGCGTGCATCTGGGCAGGAGGCTTTGGGGTGCCGGGTCTGGCTCGCTCTGGCGGACTGGCGGTGAACGACAGCGGTCGGGCCCTGGCCGACTCGACGCTGCGCTCGCTCTCCCACCCTGAGGTGTACGTGATCGGCGACGCGGCCGCTGTGGCCGGCGCTTGGGGCGATCAGCTCGCGATGGGATGCCGATCGGGTGGGTTCACCGGCCCGCAGGTGGCCGATATCGTCGCCGCGCGGCTGTCGGGTATCGAGCCGAAACCCTTTCGCTTTCGGTACTTTCACGAGTGCATCAGCATCGGCCGGCGGCGTGGTGTGGTGCAGTTCCTGGCCGCTGACGAGACACCCAAGGACCGCGTCCTCACCGGACGTGCGGCGATCCGCTACAAGAACATGACGTTGCGCGGCGCCCAGCTGATGTTTCGTCACCCGGGGCCGTACCTGCGCCGGCGCCGCCATGTGGTTCCCCCGGTCGCCCGTCCCGGGTCGCCCGCTGTGGCAGCCTGAGATCCGGAGGTGACACTCATGTCGACCCCGCGCGACGAGACGTATGAAAGCCTGCGGCCGTTGGTCTTTTCGGTCGCCTACCGGATGCTCGGGAGCGTCAGCGAGGCCGAGGACGTGGTGCAGGAGACGCTGCTGCGCATCCACGTCGTGGCCGGACGCCAGCACATCAATTCGCCGGAGGCGTACGCCACGACGCTCGCGACTCGCTTGTGTATCGACGCGTTGCGCTCGGCGCGGGTACGCCGCGAGAGCTACGTCGGAGAATGGCTGCCGGAGCCGGTGCTCGGCGACGCCCTGCTCGGCTCGGATCCGATGCCCGATGCGGCCGAGCATGCGGAGACCGCGGACTCGCTGTCGATGGCTTTCCTCGTCTTGCTGGAAACGCTCTCGCCCGCGGAACGCGCGGCCTTCCTGCTGCGCGAGGTATTCGGCTACGAATACAGCGAAATCGCGCCCGTCGTCGACAAGTCGGAGGCGGCGTGCCGCCAGCTGGTGAGCCGGGCTCGAGCTCGCGTCAACGAGCGCAAGCCGCGTTTCGAGGCCTCCCGGCGGCGCCGTGACGAGCTGGCGTCGCGCTTTTTCGCCGCTTGCGAGAACGGAGATCTGCCCGCGTTCATCGACGTGCTCGCCGCCGATGTGGTCTTCACCGGCGACGGTGGCGGCAGGGTTCCGCCCGGGTTTGCCATCTCTCACCCGGTCTTCGGCCGCGAGCGGGTCGGCCGGCTGCTCTCCGGGTTCGCCAAGCGACTGGACGGATTGCGGTTCGAGCAGGTGGTCGTCAACGGACAGCCCGGAGCGCTGCTGCGCCACCCTGGCGGGGAGCTCATTGCCGTGCTGTCGGTGGACATCGCCGACGGGCAGGTATGCGGAGTGCGTTCGATCATCAACCCGGACAAGCTGCGCCACCTGCGCGCCACCGCCGGGCCCCTCGCTGACTGGAAACGGCTCACCCCGGGGGCGCTGCGACGGTAGCCGTATCCTTCGAGCGTGCATCCGACCGGGACCGCGTTCCGTACCGCCGTCGAGCGAGGCGATCACGCCGGGGCGTCGCAGCTGCTCGCCGAGGATGTCACCTTCCACAGCCCGATCGTCCACCGGACATATCACGGGCGTGAGGCGGTCGCTCCCGTGCTCACCGCGGTCGCCGAGGTGTTTGAGGACTTCCGCTACACCGCCGAGTACGCGTCCGACGATGCTGATGGGGGCGCAGTGCTGGCGTTCGCCGCTCGGGTGGGTGATCGCGACCTCGAGGGCGTCGACATCCTGCGCTTCGGCACTGGGGGCTCAGCCGGCCAGATCGTCGAATTCACCGTGATGGTGCGCCCGTACTCGGCCGCCACCGCGCTGCGCGAACGCATGGCAGCCCTGCTCGCCTAGCTCGCGCGCGGGGCTCAGCCGGCGGTCATCCCGGCGTCGCTGGACAGGATCGCGCCGTGGACGTTGAGCCCCTCGTCACTCGCGACGAAGGCGAACAGGCCGGCGATCTGCGCCGGGGTGGCGGGTCGCCGGTGGGGTGTGCTGTAACGCATGATCAGGTCCCATTCGGCGTCCGCGGGGAACTCGACGCCTTGCATGATGTTGGTGTCCGTCGAGCCGGGAGCGATGGCGTTGATCCGGATCTTGCGCTTCATGAACTCCATCGCCAGCGCCTTCGTCAGCTGCACCACGGCGCCCTTGGTCATGCAGTACGCAACCGTGTAGGCGCCGCCCATCAGGCCGGAGTTCGACGCGATGTTGACGACGTTGCCCCGGGTCGCGAGCAGGTGCGGGATCGCGGCCTGGCAGGTGAAGAAATACGCGTCGGTGTTGACCGCGAACAGGTGGCGGTAGGTCTGCTCGGACTGCTCGGTCACGTGGCCGACGCGCAGCACCCCGGCGATGTTGCCCAGGACGTGCAGCTGACCGAATTCGGTCGCTGCCTCCTCGACGATCGCGAAGCACTCGTCGTGCTCGCGAAGGTCGGCCACGCGCGTCACCACCTGGCCGGAGAGTCCTTTGGCCTGCTGCGCGGTGGCGGCGAGCCCGTCGGCATTGATGTCGACGGCCAGCACGCGCGCCCCTTCGGAGGCGAGTCGCAGTGCGACTGCGCGGCCGATGCCGGACGCGGCGCCGGTGATGACCGCGGCCCGATCGGTGAAGCGCTGCTGGGTGCTCTCGTTCGCCATGGGCCGGAGTCTGGCAGCTACCAGTCCGCCCGCGTGCGGACGCCCTGGGCGAAGCCCGATTGGCGCCAGGCGCCGGGGTGCGTGGAGAGGGTGCCGCGAACGCCCGATCCGGGCCCTCCCCATGCCGAGCGGCGGCGCTGCGGCGCGGGTTCGGTGCCCCCGCGGGCGCTCAGCACGGCGACGAGCGCGGCCAGCTCCTCCGGCGTCGGTTCACCCCGCACGACCCGCAGCAGCGGGCGAGGAGCGGAGTCCGTGAAATCGTCGGTCACAGCGGGATGTTCCCGTGCTTCTTCGGCGGCAGCGACTCGCGCTTGGTGCGCAGCAGCCGCAGCGCGCGGATGACCTCGCGGCGGGTCTCGCGCGGCGCGATCACGGCGTCGACGTACCCGCGCTCCGCGGCGATGTACGGGTTGGCCAGCGTGTCCTCGTACTCGGTGATCAGCTCGGCCCGCAGCGCCTCGACGTCGGCCCTCCTTCCCGGCCTCGGCGAGCTCCTCGGCGGTAGAGGATGTTGACCGCGCCCTGCGCGCCCATCACCGCGATCTGCGCCGTCGGCCAGGCGAGGTTGATGTCGGCGCCGAGGTGCTTGGAGCCCATGACGTCGTACGCGCCGCCGTACGCCTTGCGGGTGATCACGGTGACCTTCGGGACGGTGGCCTCGGCGTAGGCGTAGATCAGCTTGGCGCCGCGGCGGATGATGCCGCTGCCACTCCTGGTCGGTGCCGGGCAGGAAGCCCGGGACGTCGACGAACGTCAGCACCGGGATGTTGAAGGCGTCGCAGGTGCGCACGAACCGCGCCGCCTTCTCGGAGGCGTCGATGTCGAGCGTGCCGGCGAAGTGCATCGGCTGGTTGGCCACGACGCCGACGGGACGGCCCTCGACCCGGCCGAAGCCGACGATGATGTTCGTCGCGAACAGCGCGTGCACCTCGAGGAACTCGCCGTCGTCGAGCACGTGGCCGAGGACCGTGTGCATGTCGTAGGGCTGGTTGGCCGAGTCCGGGATGAAGGTGTCGAGCTCGACGTCGGGCTCGAGGCTCTCGAGGTCGGTCTCGTCGATACGCCGGCGGCTCGTCCAGGTTGTTGCTCGGCAGGTAGGACAGCAGCGCCTTGACGTAGCTCGAAGCAGTCGTCCTCGTCCGAGGCCATGTAGTGCGCGATGCCGCGCTTGGTGTTGTGGGTCCGGGCGCCGCCGAGCTCCTCGAAGCTGACCTCCTCGCCGGTGACCGTCTTGATGACGTCGGGGCCGGTGATGAACATGTTCGAGGTCTGGTCGACCATCAACGTGAAGTCGGTGAGTGCGGGGGAGTAGACGTGACCGCCGGCGCACGGGCCCATGATCAGGCTGATCTGCGGGATGACCCCGGAGGACATCACGTTGCGGTAGAAGATCTCGCCGTATGGCCCGCGAGGCCCATGATCCCCTCCTGGATACGCGCGCCGCCGCCCTCGTTGATGTCCGACGACCGGGCAGCCGGTCTTCAGCGCGAGGTCCATCACCTTGACGATCTTCTGGCCGTACACCTCGCCGAGCGAGCCGCCGAAGACGGTCACGTCCTGGCTGAAGACGCAGACCGGCCGGCCGTCGACGGTGCCGTAACCGGTGACGCAGCCGTCGCCGGCAGGCCGGTTGCGTCGAGCCCGAAGTCGACCGCGCGGTGCCGGGCGAACGCGTCGGTCTCGACGAACGAGCCCGGGTCGAGGAGCGCATCGATCCGCTCGCGGGCCGTCATCTTGCCCTTGGAGTGCTGAAGGTCGATCGCCTTCTGGGATCCGGCGTGGACGGCTTCCTCGATGTGACCGTGCAGCAGGGCGAGCTTGCCCGCGGTCGTGTGGATGTCGGGGCCCGGCTCGAGCGGTTGTGCAGCACTCATGAACGGCACGTTATCGGGGTGCGAGCGCCGAGGTGGCAGCCTGGTGCGGTGGACCGCTACTCCGACCTTGATCGTCCGCCGCTACGGGCCGGCGCGCTGGCCGCAGCGCTGGGCCCGGACGGCTTCGAGATCATCGTGCTGGAGGAGGCCGAGAGCACGAACGCGGTGCTCGCCGACCGGGCCCGCGCCGGCGCGCCTGAGGGCACGGTCATCGTGGCGGAAACGCAGACGTCCGGGCGGGGACGGCAGGGCCGTAGCTGGGTCTCGCCGCCCAGGGCAGGGCTGACGTTCAGCGTCCTGCTGCGCCCGCCGCAGGTCTCGGGCTGGCTTCCGCTGCTGGCGGGTCTCGCCGTCGCCGTCGCCGTCGGCGAGCAGGCGGGTGTGAAGGCCGGCGTGAAATGGCCGAACGACGTACTGATCGAAGACGTGGTGGGAGCGGCCCGGCCCGGGAAGGTGGCTGGGCTGCTGGCCGAAGTGCCCGCCGGCGGCCAGGGCGCGGTGGTCATCGGCATCGGCCTGAACGTCACCACACGTCTTGCCGAGCTGCCGGACGAGCGCGCTACCAGCCTGGCCCTTGCCGGCGCCGCCAGCACCGATCGGGAGACGCTGCTAAAGACCATGCTTCGGGCGTTGGCCAGGGCATACGCCAGCTGGCGGGCGGATCCGGTGGCGCTCGTCCCGGCCTACCGCGCGGCATGCTTGACCATCGGCCATCAGGTGCGGGTGGAGCTGCCGGGCGGCGGGACCTGGGAGGGGCTCGCTACCGATGTGGACGCTGACGGGCGGCTCATCGTGGGGCAGCGGGCGTTTGCCGCAGGAGATGTGATTCACCTGAGGTAGTTCAGCGCCCCGGAGCATCGCTGATTTTCAGCCTGGCCAGGTCTCGACAGGGTCCGGCCATCCGACCGCTGTCGGTCGCTGCAGCGGGTCATGGTGGGATAGCTGGTGGAGTGATCACCCTGATACTGACGAGGGAGAGCCGATGCGCGAGGTTCCGCTGACCGCGGACAAGAAAGCTGACTTCGACCACATCTACACCCAACCTGATCCGCGGGCCTATTTCAGTACTCTCAGCGGCCTGGATTATCAGATTCCCCAGCAGGCGCTGCCGCTGTTTGACGCAGTCATCGACGGTCTGGCGGACAGGACGGGGGATACGACTGTCGTTGACCTTTGCTGCTCCTACGGCGTCAACGCCGCATTGCTGTGCCGCGATCTCGACCTGACGGAGTTGAGCCAGCACTACACCGATCCGGCAGCGACGGCACTGAGCCCCGATGAGCTCTTGGCGGCCGACCGGCGGTACTTCGCCCGGCCTCCGCGACACCCCGACGTCAAGGTTCTCGGACTGGACGTCGCGCAGCCGGCGATCGATTACGCCGTGGGTACCGGGCTGCTTACGGACGGGTGGGCGGAGAACCTGGAGCACAGCGATCCATCGCCAGAACTCGTCGAAGGCGTCAGCGAAGCCAGCTTGATCATCTCCACCGGCGGCGTTGGCTACGTCGGCCGACCGACATTCGAGCGGCTGCTCAACGCGATCGACGATCCCGAGGACTTGTGGTTGGCGATCTTTGTGTTGCGGGTATTCGACTACGACGAGATCAGTGATCTGTTGGCTGACTACGGGCTCGTCACAGAGCAGGTGCCCGATGTGACGTTCCCCCAGCGGCGGTTCGCCGATCGTGGCGAACAAGAAGCGGCGACCCACGACGTGCAGCTACGAGGGCTGGACCCCCAGGGCAAAGAATCCACGGGCTGGTTTCACGCCAATTGCTTCATCAGCCGCCCTGCCGCCACAGTGGCCCAGACGCCAGTGACTGAACTGCTGGCTGACATCCTGCGACCGGGATCGCCGGCGCCGATGCTAACGGTGGGATCGTGACGCCGTAGCGGGCGACGAGCTGGTGGCGCTGCCTACCGCGATCTCAGTTGTCCAGGCGGTGCTGCCAGCGCTGGTATGCCCGCTGGGCGATGGACCGCAAGGTGGGGGCTGCAGAATGTCGTGAACGAGGCCGCCGTGACATGCGTTGCCCTTCGCGCAGGCTGCGAAGGACCGCAGACCCGCGAAGCGCCGCCAGCAGCATGACGACGAAAGCCAACAAGCCGAGCAGGATGCTTGCTACGGCTGTGCCCGTCATCACGGCGAACACGAGAGTCGCGAGCCCGAGGACGAACAGGTAGGCGGAGCGCCGGAGCCGCCGGAACGCATAGCTGCCTGCATTGGTCGAGCGAAGTGTCTCGACGAGTTTGGCATCGTCGGAGCACAGGTCCTGCTCCATCTGTGCGAGAACCTGCTGTTCATGCTCTGAGAGCGGCATCCACGCTTCTTCCACGACGCCATTGCAAGTTGCGTGCCGTCACCAGATTACCCTGCTGGGCTTGGGCTTCCCCCTGCTGCCTTGGGGCTGGCTGGACCCGGCGCAGTCGGCTCAATTCGCGCAGCTCGCCGCTCGAAATGCGGCGAGCAGCTTTGCACGCCTCGGTCGTGTCGATCACGATATTCCCGGAAATCCCCCTGACGTACTACCGCAACGATCCCGAACTCGCCATGAGTCGGGCCGTTTCGGCCCTGGACCCAGACTGCTTATTTTGCTTAGGCGCTCGTCATGAGGGGTGGTTCGAAAGCCTCGCCTTGATGGCCGGTGTCTGCCGGTGAGTCCGTGAGGTTCCATGAGGCGTAGACAGTTTCCCGTCGCCCCGTCACGTTCCGTCTGACCTGCACAGATGAGAGCAACATTAGGCCCGCACGCGGTCCACCTGAGATAGTGCGCCGGTGGGAAAACTCGAGCGTCAACTCGGTGCCGAAGAGCACATCGTGCTCAACCTGCGTCCGCACTGGCGACGGCTGGTGCTTCCGATGGCGGCGGTCCCGGTCCTCGTCGGTGTGGCGGCTTTCGCGATCGGGGTCGGGCCCGGCGGGAAGATCTACGACTGGCTGATCATCGGTGTCGCGGTCGTGCTGCTTGTCTGGCTCAGCCTGCTGCCGTACCTGCGCTGGCGGGCGACGCGCTACGTCGTCACCAACCGAAGGGTGATTTTCCGTACCGGGATCGTGACCCAGGTTGGCCGCGACGTCCCGCTGTACCGCCTCAACGACGTGCACTTCGAGAACACCATCAGTGACCGGCTGACGCGCAGCGGCGACCTGATCATGGAAAGTGCGGGCGAGCAGGGTCAGCTGCGCTTCACCGACGTGCCGAAGGTGGAAGAGGTGCAGCGCACGATTTACCGCCTGACCGAAGAGGACGATCGGCGCCGTCGCGGCACCGGGATCTGAGCCGGGGGTTTTCGCTGCCGCCGAAGGTGGGACGATCCGGTCGTGGACGTGCCGGACCCCTCCGATCCGCACTATCTGGGTGAGCAGGACCGCCGGCGCATCGGATCCGAACTGCTGGAGAGGGCGTTCCTCGGCGAGCCGGCCCATCTCACCCGCGAGGAGGTCGAGCAGACTGCGAGCGGCTTCTCCGCCGAACGCATTCGCCGGCTCTGGCGGGCGCTGGGCTTCGTCGATCCGGATCCGGACGAGGCCCGCTTCACGGAGGCGGATGTGGCCGCGGTCCGGCTTTCGCAGCGGCTTGCTGCCGACGAGCTGATCGGCGCAGGGGTGACGGAGTCCGTCGCCCGGGTCGTCGGGCAGGCGATGAGCCGGCTGGCCGAGGCGCAGACCCAGATAGTCAGCGAGCGGCTCGCGACCGATCCGGAGCTCTCCGAGCTGGCGGAAAGGCATCCGGAGGAGATGGCGCGCCTGGTCAGCGAGCATTACACGCTCCTGCTGCCGGAGCTCGAGTGGCTGATTGCGTACGCCTGGCGCCGCCACATGCTCGCCGCGGTGCAGCGCGCGGTCGCCGGAGCAGCCCGCGACCTGACCAACCAAACCGCGGCCATCGGTTTCTGCGACATCGTCGGTTACACCGGCGTGGTGCGCGACATGACGATCGACGACCTCTCCGCACTCGTGGCGACGTTCGAGGAGGTCACGTTCGACATCGTGGTCGGACACGGCGGCCGGATCGTCAAGACGCTCGGCGACGAGGTGATGTTCATCATCACCGATCCGTTGGCGATGGCCGAGATCGGGCTGGAGCTCGCCGAGGCCTTCGGAAACGACCGCAACAACGTGCCCGCGGTCCGCGTAGGACTCGCGTACGGGCCGACGGTCGCGCACGGCGGCGACATCTTCGGACCGGTGGTCAATCTCGCCAGCCGCTGCACCGGCATCGCCCGGCCGGGCACGGTCGTCTGCGACCGCGAGCTGGCGCGCCGCCTCGAGGAGCGTCTGGCCGACGAAGGCGTGCCGGCGATCACGGTCAGCCGGCTGCGGACGGTTCGGGTACGGGGTTACGCGCATCTGTCGCCGTACCTCATCCGCCGCGCCACGTGAGCGGTCGGGCGCCCTGAACTGGTCGAGCAGCGACTGCGCCCTCGCGACTGAGCCGTTTTCGGTGGCAAATCCGATGCCGACCGGGGCCCACTTCGGTGCTTCTTCCGCTTTGATAAGGGGCGAGTATCACGGACGTACAGTCGGCCGCCTGAAGCTGCGGCACAACGAGGGGAACGCTGACCGTGCCCGATCCAGCAGAGATCCAGCAGCAGATCGAGGAGACCCGGGCCGAGCTCGCGTCGACCATTGATGCGATCGCCGACCGGATGAACCCCAAGCGGGTGGCAGCACGCGGGGTCGAGACCGTGAAGGGCAAGGTCGACGACCTGCGCTCGCGCGGGACCTCACCCAACGGGTCCACCGGCCCCGGTGCGGGGCAGCAGCCGCTCTCGGCCCGGATGTCGTCGCAGTTGCGCGAGGCCCGGCAGACCCGCGGCCGTTCCGTGCGCTGGGATCGCGTGGCGCTCGTCGGGGGCGGGCTCGCCGTCCTGATCCTTTTCTTTCGGCGCCGCGGGCACTGACCGCATGCCCGGCCGTGAGGGCCGGGCGCGGCCGGCCCGACGTTTCACCTCGAACTGAACGCCCGGCCGCACTATGTGGAGCGGTGCGGGGTGTCCCCGGGCGCTCCTTCGCCGGCCGGGGGGATACCCGCCGCCAGCATGTCGGTGAGCGCATCGACGGCCTCCCCGCGGGTGACCGTGCCATCCTCGAGCCACCAGCTTCCGGTCGCGACCATCGCTCCCGCCGCGGCGTATCCCATCGCTCTGAATCGAGCCGACAGGGGCTCCTGGCCGGCCAGATAGACCCCGATCTGCTCGGCAAAGCGGTGCACGAACCATGACTGCCCTCCATCCTCGTCTTCAGGGCCGCCGGGGGCCTGGACGAGAAAGCGGAAGAGGTTCGGTTCGCGTTCGATCGCTTGGAAGAAACCGCTCATGACGGCGTGGGTGATGGCGTGCTGGTCGACGTTGCCGACGTCTTCCCGGGTGGCATGCAGGTAATACGTCAGCCGGTCCTGGTGGCGGACGGCAAGCGCCCGGTAGAGGTCGTGGAGATCACCGAAATGGCGATAAATGATGGGCTTGGTGACTCCCGCCTCCTTGGCGATGAGGGTGGCCGATGCCTTCATCCCGACGCGCCGGATCACCGTGTCGGCAGCGTCGAGCAATTCCTCCCGGCGCACGGCGCGACGCCGGGCCCGGGGTGGCGGCGGCTGCTGCGGTTGGGCGGCAACGCCCTGCGGGTCCTCACCCGCGCCCCCCGCCGACATGGCGGCAGGCTAGCGACTGTTGATGCGAAGATGATGCGTTGCGCTGTTTGTCGGAATTATCCCGCCCCGCGCGCCCCGCGCCGCGCCCTCCCTGACCCGGCCGTTACCCGGCGGCCGGCGCTCCGATCCCGCCCGTCTCCGACTTCTTCACCCGGATCGCCGCGACGGCGGTGAGGAACGCGATCCCGGCGAAGATGACGGCCGTCAGGAAGGCGCGGGTCCACCCGTGGACCAGGATCTGCTCGATGAACTCGGGCAGCGGCCCCTTCGGACGCTGGTTGGCTGCCGCGGCGGGGATCCCCTTGGCCACCAGGCCGTGCTTGATGGAACCGGTGGAGACCGTGACGAGAATGGCCAGCCCGAGACTTCCGCCGATCTGCTGGCAGGTGCTCAGCAGTGCCGAGGCGACGCCGGCCTCGTGGGGAGCGATCCGGCTGACCGCCGTGACGGTCAGCGGCACGAAGTTCAGCCCGAGCCCCGCCCCGATCATGATCATGCCGGGCACCATGTGCAGGTAGCCGCTATGGACGCTGATCGTGGAGATGTCGAGGAGCCCTCCCGCCAGCACGACCGTTCCCAGCATGATCGGGGGGAGCGGTCCGGTGCGGCTCAACAGGCGGGCGGTGATCTGGGCCACGACGATGATCGACACCGCTATGGGCAGGAATGCGAAGCCGGCTTTCAGCGGGCTGTAGTGCAGCACGAACTGGATGTACTGCGTCAGGAAGAAGAACAGCGAGAACAGCGCTGCGGCGGCGCAGAGCATGACCACGTAGGCGCCCGCGCGATTGCGGTCGGAGAACATCCGCAGCGGCACCAGCGGCTGCGAGTGGAATCGCTCGATGACAAGGAAGGCGGCGAGCAGCACGACCGCGGCGCCGAACGAAGTCAGGGTCCAGGTCTCGGTCCAGCCGTGGTCAGCCGCCCGTACGAGCCCGTACACCAGCAGGGTCATGCCGGCGGTGACGGTGATCGCACCTCCGAAGTCGAGCCGCGCCTTGCGCTTCGGGGCCTCGCCGAGCACCCGCGGCGCGAGGAACGCCAGCAGCAGGCCGATCGGCACGTTGACGAAGAGCACCCAACGCCACGACAGCAGATCGGTCAGGATCCCGCCGAGCAGCAGGCCGATGGCGGCTCCCGATCCGGCGACCGCGGAGAAGACGCCGAATGCCTTGAACCGCGCCGGGCCTTCCTCGAACGTATTGGTGATCAGCGCGAGCGCGGCTGGGGCGGCGAGTGCGCCGCCGGCTCCCTGGACCGCGCGTGCGATCAGCAACTCCGCCGACGACTGGGACAGACCCCCCAGCAGACTCGAGACGCTGAACACCAGCAGGCCGACGGTGAAGATCCGGCGATGGCCGAACTGGTCACCCAGCCGGCCGCCGAGCAGCAGCAGGCCTCCGAATGCCAGCGTGTAGGCGTTGAGCACCCACGTCAGGCCCGTGGCCGAGAACTTCAGCGCGCCCTCGATACTCGGCAGCGCGATGTTCACAATCGTCGCGTCGAGGACCACCATCATCTGGGCGCCACAGATGACCAGCAGAACCAGCCATGTCTTGCTCGAATGTCCATGGTCGCTACCGGCGTGGGCCGTACGCGTCGCGGCACCTTCAGTGCCGATGGTCGATGTCACGCGGGTCAGCTCCTGATGTCGTGCTCGTGCTCGTGATGTCACATTAGTGAACGACTCAGTTCACTAAGGACTGTTGCGAGGCTAGTCTGGCCGTCATAGTGAACGCAAACGGAGATAGCGAGATGCGGACCACATCCGCCCCGGAGGTGCCGGCGTCGTCGCGGCGGCGCGGGGCGGTGCTGCTCGACGCCATCTACTCCGCGGTGCTCGCCGAGCTTTCGGAAGGCTCGATGGGCACCCTCACGATGGAGCGCATTGCTGAGCGGGCCCGCACCGGCAAGGCGGCGCTCTACCGGCGCTGGCCGAGTCGCGAGGCGCTGATCATCGACACGCTTTCGTGCGCGCTGCCGGAGCCTCCCGGGCCGGTGGACGGGTTGACGGTTCGCGATCAGTTGCTCTCGTTGCTCGGCGAGATGGCAGGCACGCTATCGGGCCCGGAAGGGGCGCTCGCCCGCCACATCCTCGCCGAGCTTCCCAACAGCGAACCGATGCGGGCGACCCTGCTCGAGCGGCTCGTCCAGCCGCGCCTGAAGGGTCTGCTCTCGGTGCTGGAGGCCGGCGCGCAGCGCGGCGAGGTGCGGCCGGAAGCCGTCACCCCGACCGTGGCCCAGGTGGGCCCGAGCCTGCTGCTGTACCGGTTCTTCATCGTCGGCGGGGTCTCCTACTCCGATGCGGTGGCCGTGGTCGACCAGGTGCTGATGCCGCTGCTGCGGCCGGCGCCGTAGGGCCGAACGCCGGTTTCTGTTACCTGGAGTACCGGGTACGTTTGAGGAATGACGGAATTCTCGCTGGCGCTATCCGACGACCTCGTGGATATGCGCAGGTGGGTTCACGACTTCGCCGACACGGTGATCCGTCCCGCCGCCGCGGAATGGGACGAGCGCGAGCAGACGCCCTGGCCGGTGATTCAGGAAGCGGCCAAGGTCGGGCTTTATTCGCTGGATTTCTTCTCGACGCAATGGTTCGAGCCGAGCGGGCTCGGCATCCCGGTCGCCATGGAGGAGATTTTCTGGGGTGACGCGGGCATCGGGCTCGCCATCGTGGGCACGACCCTCGCCGCCGTCTCGGTCGTGGCCAACGGAACGCAGGAGCAGACGGCTGAGTGGGTGCCGCAGATGTTCGGCGACGAGAACGACGTGAAGGTGGCTGCGTTCTGCTCGTCGGAGCCGGAGGCCGGGTCCGACGTCGGCAACATCAAGACCCGGGCGGTCTTCGACGAGAAGGCGCGCGAGTGGGTGCTCAACGGCACCAAGACGTGGGCCACCAACGGCGGCATCGCCAACGTGCATGTCGTCGTTGCCACCGTCGACCCGTCGCTCGGTACCCGCGGTCAGGCGAGCTTCGTGATTCCCCCTGGTACCAAAGGACTTTCGCAGGGTCAGAAGTTCGCCAAGCACGGCATCAGGGCGTCGCACACGGCCGAGGTGGTGCTCGACGACTGCCGGATCCCCGCCGCGTGCGTCCTCGGTGGCAAGCAGAAGCTGGACGAGCGCCTGGCCCGGGCCCGCGAAGGCGTGCGTTCCAAGGGCAACGCGTCGATGGCCACTTTCGAGGCGTCCCGACCGTCGGTAGCCGCCCAGGCGGTCGGCATCGCGCGCGCCGCCTACGAATATGCCCGTGACTACGCGGGCCAGCGCGTCCAGTTCGGACGACGCATCGCGGAGAACCAGGCCATCGCCTTTGCGCTCGCCGACATGGCCATCCGTGTCGACGCGGCTCGGCTGCTGACCTGGCGCGCCGCGTGGATGGCCCGCCAGGGCCGTCAGTTCACCGCGGCCGAAGGATCGATGTCCAAGCTGTACGCCGGCGAGACCGCGGTCTGGGTCACCGAACGTGCCATGCAGATCCTCGGCGGCAACGGCTACACCCGCGAGTACCCGGTCGAGCGGATGGCCCGCGACGCCAAGATCTACACGATCTTCGAAGGGACGAGCGAGATCCAGCGTCTCGTCATCGGTCGCGCCATCACGGGGGCGTCGCTGCGCTAGCCGGCCGTCCGCATTTGTCGGCAGGATGGGGGCGTGGCCGGCCTCTACCCGCTCTCGCTGCGCCTGACCGGCCGGCGGGTCGTCGTCGTGGGCGGCGGGGCGGTGGCGGCTCGCCGCGTGCCGCGGCTGCTGGCCGCTGGCGCGCATGTGGCGGTGATCGACCCTGCTCCTTGCCGGGCCATCCGCGAGCTGGCAGATCAGCTCGAGATGGTCCTGCGTCCGTACGCGACCGGTGACCTTCAGGGGGCCTGGCTGGTGCACGCCTGCACCTCCGACCCCGCCGCCCAAACGCGTATCGCCGCCGATGCCGACGCGGCGGGGCTCTGGTGCGTGCGGGCCGACGCAGGCGACCAAACCCCCGCCGTGACCCCCGCCACCGGAACCGCAGCAGGGGTGACGATCGCCGTCACCTCTGGGGACCCGCGGCGTTCGGCCGGCCTGCGCGACGCGGTGATTGATCAACTCCATGATGGCTCGCTCGCTGTGCCGGCAAGCCCGCAGCGGCGCAAGGGCGGCGGGTGCGTGGTCCTGGTCGGCGGAGGCCCGGGCGATCCTGACCTGATCACCGTGCGCGGGCTGCAGGCACTCAGGGCGGCTGACGTCGTCGTCGCGGACCGGCTCGGCCCGCGCTCTCTCTTGCAGGACCTGCCGGCGGGGGTCGAGGTGCTCGACGTCGGCAAGAGCCCGCGCGGGCCAGCCGCCAAGCAGGAAGACATCATCGCGCTACTGGTCGAGCGAGCCCGGGCAGGGCAGCGCGTCGTTCGGCTCAAGGGCGGCGATCCTTTCATCTTCGGGCGCGGCGGCGAGGAACTGCTCGGGTGTGCCGCGGCTGGCGTCGAATGCTCGGTCGTTCCCGGCATCAGTTCTGCCATCGCCGCGCCGGGGCTCGCCGGCATCCCCCTCACGCACCGAGGCTTGGCCCAGGAATTCGTCGTCGCTTCCGGCCATCTGCCTCCGGGGCATCCTGGCTCCACCGTGGACTGGTCGCGGCTCGGTACCGGCACTGCCACGGTGGTGCTGCTCATGGCTGTACACACCTTGCCTGCCATCGCCGATGCGCTTCTGCTCGCCGGCCGTGATCCGGCGACTCCCGTCGCCTGCGTCCAGCAGGGCGGAACTGCGGCGCAGCGGGTCCTGGTGAGCGCGCTTGAAACGGTCGCCAAGCAAGCGGCTGAATTCGCGCTCGCAGCGCCGGCCGTCATCGTGATCGGCGACGTCGTCAGCCTGATCGCGCAGCTTGCTTCGGCGTCGGAAGCCCGTCCGAATTTGTAGCCCGCCGGTCACTGGTTATGTCCTCCTGGGGGTGTGTCCGGGTGTTCGGAGTAGGGGTTGCAGGAGTGGTCGGCGGTGGCCTTGGAGGGGTGGTCGTCCGTCGGGTGGCCAGAACCAGGGGGTGTGGTCGGGGTCGTGGCCGATGGTCATGTTCCAGCCGCCTTCATGCACTTTGTGATGGTGCGCCAGGCAGAGCAGTTCGAGGTTGCCGGGGTTGGTTTCGCCGCGGTCTATCCAGTACTGGCGGTGGTGGGCTTCGGTGTAGGAGGGTGGCCGGTCACAGCCGGGCCAGACGCATCCGCCGTCGCGGGCGATAAGGAAGTGGCGTAGCCCGGCGCTGATGGTGCGGGTACGGCGGCCGAAGTCGAACGTTTCGGAGTCGGAGCCGAACACGGCGGGGATGATCCCGCTGTCGCACGCCATCCGGCGGGCAGCCGCTGCGGGCAGGCGCTGGCCTTCGGGGGTGCCGGCGGTACCGAGGCCGTCGAGCAGGGCCTGATGGGACAGGCCGACGATGACGGTGTGCCTTCCGCCGCCTTCGCCGTGGCAGGTTTCGGCGTGGGCGGTGGCGTGGCGGGCCATTTGCACCAGGGCTTCGGCGCGGCGACTGCCGATGGATTCGGTGAGCAGATCACCGTCGGGGTCGGGTTTGCGCAGGAACTCGGCGATGGCTTTGGAGACGATCAGGCCGGCTTCGGCGTCCAGCCAGCCATCCAGCCGCCACCGGCCGTCGAGGGTTTCGGACAGGTGGACATGCTGGGCGGCGTGTTTGCGGGCCGCCTGGTCCGCGGACTGCTCGGGGGCGGCGGCGGCGAGGAGTTCTTCGGCGACGACCCGCAGCTGCCGTGGCGTCAAAGGCGCCGCCTGCTGGGCGAGGAACGCCTCCAGGTCGGCGGCGAGATCGTGCTGCAGCTCCTTCGTCGCCTGCACGATCACCCAAGCATGATCCAGGCCGAGGTCACCGGCCTCGAACGCTTTGGCGGTGACCGGCATCCGGTCGGCCAGCGCCCGCCCGGCCTGCACCCTTTTGGACACCCACCCATCAGACTCACCCGAGAGCCACG
Organism: uncultured Actinomycetota bacterium; assembly: GCA_963765845.1. Classification (GTDB taxonomy): domain Bacteria; phylum Actinomycetota; class Actinomycetes; order Frankiales; family Frankiaceae; genus DATAZK01. The sequence goes on along the minus strand of CAVXYJ010000003.1, from coordinate 65,472 downwards.
CACGAACGCCTTCGTCGACGCCGCCCCGTCCATGGCGTAGGCACCGGACCGGTCGGCGCGTTCGATCGCCGGCAGGACAGCAGATCCAGCTGACGGCCCGCGCCCAGCACTTCCGGCAGCACCTCGACGGCCAGCACCCCGGACGTATCCGCTGAGATCAGCGGCGGCGAGTTCGGCGGCCAGCGCATGCAACTGCGCTGCTTTCACCCCGAACCCGTCTTCGACCATGTGTTCGAGTCTAGCATCGAACGGGCAGCTCACCAACCCTATTCACAGGGCAGATTGCGAGAGGTGCGACCGTCGCGTGCGCCGCGTCAACGCCGCCCAGGCCAGCGCCAGAACGGTCCACCCAACGACGATGGCACGGAGACCGAAGCCGGCGGAAGGCGCGCCAGCTTCAGCAACTCGCCGCAGATCAAGGCCGCTGCGGGGCTCGCCGGCCCCGCCGAAGTGCAGCGCGCGGACGATGGTGACCGGTGCTGGTTCGGCCGTGTGCGGGGACGCGAAGATCAGCCTGCGACCGTCACGCCAGGCTGAGTGCCCCGAGCGTCGCTGCCAGCACGAGCGGCACTCCTACCAACCCGAGCTCCGCGAACTCGCGCGCCGTCACGTTCAGGCCGCGCGCCCTGCAGCGCTCCCGCCACAGCAGCGTGGCGAGCGAACCCCACAGCAGCACCAGCGGCCCGATATTCACGCCGCACAGCAGGGCGAGCAGGTCGTGACGGGATGTCTGGCGTTCGAGCGCGAGATAGGCGGGCAGGTTGTTGAAGGCGTTGGCGGTAGCTGCGGCGATACTCCCGACGCGCCACGTCCCACCGCCTCCGAGAACGTCATGCACAAGCCGGTCGAGCCCGTGCCGTCCAGCCGCGGAGACGACCAGGAACAAGCCCTCGACCATAACCACCAGCCGCCACGGCACGAGCCCGAAGCGCAACTGCGACCGGCGTCGCCAGGCGAACGCGCCGACAGTCACGGCAGCGGCCGGGGTGGCGGCAGCCCAGGCGGGCGCGCCGGCAATCACCGCAGGGCCGAAACCGACGCAGCAGACGGCGCTGATCGCCAACAGCACACGATCGGCCGGCTCATGTCGCGGCTGAGGAGCGAACCGTCCGCTCAGCTCGCGTCGAAACCGGACCCGCAGCACCAGCACGGTGACGGCGATGGCGACCACCGACGGCAGCAGCATCTTGCCGACGTACGCCGACGCGGACATGCCGAGCTTGTCGGCGGCGAGCAGGTTGGTGAGGTTGCTGACCGGCAGCAGCAGGCTTGCCGTGTTCGCGAGCCAGACGGCCGTCATGGCGAACGGAAGTGGTGGCAGTCCGAGGCGCCCTGCCAGGGCGAGTACGACGGGGGTCAGCAGCACGGCCGTCGTATCCAGGCTGAGCAGGATCGTGGTGATGGCGCCGACCCCGCACACCATCAGAAACAGTCGCGGCACGCTTCCCCGGGAGGCGCGCGCGACCCGGTCAGCGGCCTGCTCGAAGACCTCGGCGCGTTCGGCGAGCTCCGCCAATACCGTCACGGCGACGAGGAACCCGAGCACCGGCCCCACTCGAGCCGTCACGTCGCCGGCTTCGCCCAGCGGCAGCAGGCCGGTGACGAGCGTCAGTAGTCCGGCGACCCCGGCGGCCGCCCACACCGGGCGTTGCTAGAGCTGGCTGCCGCGGCGCAGCGCGCGCAACTTTCGGCGGGTCGACAGCCACGGAATCAATCCGAGGAAGAGGCCGACGAGAAATCCTGCAATGGCCGCGGCGCCGAGGGCGATGGAGCTCTTTCGGTAGTGGTGCTTGATGTTGAGGAACTTGACCGTCAACGGCTCGTTGTTCTGCAGCACGAAGACGATGACCGCAGCCAGGATGACCAGCGCGAGCACGGTGATCAGGTAAGCGCCCCAGCCGGGCCCGCGTTTCACCGGCTGCGCCGGCTGCACCGGGGATGCCGGTGCCGCCCGGGTCGGAGGGGGCAGCGGCTGTTGGGTCGTCGCGTTCGGGTCGAACGGCGGTTGCTCAGGCGACGTCATGGCGGCAGCGTACGACCCGTCGTACGGTGAGCGTCGGCGGACGAGCCGGCCGGACGGTCGCGTTGCGTTCCTTTTGTCCCGTTTCGGCGGGCTTGAGGGCGCGCCGAGGAACGTCCGGGCTCCACAGGGCAGGGTGGTGGGTAACGCCCACCCGGGGTGACCCGCGGGACAGTGCCACAGAAAGCAGACCGCCGGCGGCTGCTTGCCCGGCCGCGCGGTAAGGGTGAAACGGTGGTGTAAGAGACCACCAGCGTCCGGGGTGACCCGGGCGGCTCGGTAAACCCCACCCGGAGCAAGGTCAAGAGGGGCCCGGGCTCGCCGCGGTGCCTGCGCAGGCGTTCGAGGACGGCCCGTCCGAGCCTGCGGGTAGACCGCTAGAGGCTGTCGGCAACGGCAGGCCGAGATGGATGACCGTCGCCGCGCCGACCTCGGGCGGCCGGGCACAGAACCCGGCGTACAGGCCGACTCGTCCGTCGCCCCGCTTGTGTTGCCTGTGGCTTCCAGCGAGCAGTTCCGGGCGGCTCGCTTGATGACGGCGTTCTTGGGCTGGTTGTCGGATTGGCGATTGAGGGATCGGTCCGGGCCGGAGATGCTGGCTGGTGTGGATTCGAAGGGGCGCCGGGCGGTGAGCCGGCAGGGGCAGGTGGGTGCGGGGTTCCGCCGGGCGATCGCCGGCCGGCGGCGCTGGCCGCTGGTCTACGTCGCCGTCGCGCCGATGCTGGTGCTGTCGACGGCTACCCACGACGCGAACCTCATCTTTCCGGAGGCAGCGGCCATCTCTTTTGGCGTGCTGGCGCTGCGCCTTCCCGGCTGGAGCCGGTCCCCGTTGAAGCTGGCGCTGGTGCCGCCCACCTTTGCCGCGGTGGGAGTCATCATCGCCAACGCTGGACTCTCGCGCCCGGTCGGCGTCATCCTCGCGATCTCCCTTGCGGTGCTGGGCCTGCAACTGGTGGCGTCACGGCTGGCGCCGTCGGTGTCGGCGGGAGTGTTCCCGGTCGTTTTCGGTGTCCGGAGCTGGATGTTCCCGCTGACGGTGCTGGGGCTGTGCGGGCTGTTGGCCGTGATCAGCGGGCTTGAACGGTCTCGCGCTCGCAGCGCCGACGGGTACCCGGCCGAGGCCAAAGCGGCGGAAGGTCGGCTGCCGGCGGCGGTGATGACCGTGGTTTGGGCCGTCGCCGTGCTTTGGGTTCTCGTGGCATGGCCGGTTCTGGGACTGGCCGCAGCCGCGGTCGCCCCGCCGATGATCGTCGCGACGATCGAGCAGACAGCGAGTGGCACGTCAGCGTTGGCCGGGCTGCGGCACTGGGCCGTGCTTGTCTTCGCCGCCGCTGAAGGCGCCCTGGCCATGGCGCATGTGCCGACCGCCTGGGGGAGCGGGCTGCTGGCGGTAGCGGCCGTGCTGGTGACCTTCGCGCTGGCGGGCGGTCTGCATCCGCCGGCCTTGGCCATCGCGCTGATTCCCCAGGTGCTCGGCACCTCCGTCGACCCGGGCACATTCGTCGCCAACATCGCGGTGGGCGCCGCGGTGCTGTTCGCCGGTGCGGCGCTGCCGAGCCGGGCCCGCGAGTACGCATCGGTACGGCTCCGGCAGGCAGGTGGCGGCTGGTCGCCATACGCCCGCGTGCGTGGCCGGTGGGCGGCTTTGAGAGTGCCGGCAGTCGCCAACCCGTTCGTTCGGGTGGCGCGCCAGCCTGCCTGGCAGTCCGCCGAACGTGATGATCCCGACGACCTGAGCGCGTCAGCCCCATGACAAGCGCTGAGATCTCCGCGGATCCGTCATGCGCAAGGGCACCCACGCGGTATCGCCTGCCGGCATCAGCTCATACGGTGCGGCCTGAGAAGGCCACCAGCCGCTGCATGCACGAGGCACCGTCAGGCGCGCGCTGCTCGTCGGCCCACGCTTCGCCGTCGCGCATCTGTGGTGTGAGCGCCTGACGAGCGAAGCCGTCGACGTCCGTGACAAGTTCCTCGGGAAGATCCCAGGACTGCCCCGTCGAGGTCGCGAGGTCCCAGCCGTGGACCAGACCATCGAACGCGACCATGCGCGAGAACACCTCGCCGGGCATGGACCCGCCGGGGGTCTGGATGTTTCGCGCGAGGGCCCCGTCGGACTGGACGGCGTCGAGCAGATCGGCCATGGCGGCGTCGAACGCGGCGACGGCGCCGGGTGAGCCGGCCGCGTCATCAGGTTGCCGCTCGCCGCGAAACATCGGCGCGAACGCTGCGGCGAGCCCCGTCATGTGGCCAAGGACCCCCGCCACGGTGAAGGCCGAGCACGGCGTCGGGCCCGTGAGCTGCCGGTCGTCGATGCGCGCCGCCACGCTACGCAGGTTCGGGATGATGACGGCGAGTTGCTCCGCTCCGTTCATGGTGACTCCTTCGATGACGTGAGTGTTCCGGCTGGCGGCTGCGGTCATGCCGACGCGGACAGCTGGGTGACCATGTGATCCAGGACGGCCCCGTGCTCGACCTGCGGGCTGAACAGCACCACCTCCGCGTCATCGACGACGCGGACGCTGTGTCCCGGCGGCCAGTAGAAAACGTCCTGACCGCGGACAGTTTCCGTGCGGCCGTCCACGTAGGCCACGACCAGCTCGCCGGAGATCAGGAAGCCCCAGTGAGGCGACTGGCAGGCGTCGTCGTGCAGCCCCCGAAGGAGCGGGGCGATGTCGGTGCCTGCGCCGAGGGAGAAGTACTCCGCGCCGAGCGCGGCGTAGCCGGCAGCGCTGCCGAAGTCGGTCTGCCGGCGGGCTGTCGCTCCTGGTACCTCGAAGCGGGTCGGGATGTCGTCCTTGGTGATCCGCATGGTTCCTCCGCTCGTGGTGGAACGCTTCGCGAGAACCGTCCCGGGGTGAGGACCTCAGTCAAGACCGCGAGCTCCAGTGAGGGGTAGTTCCATTACTGAACCGGAGTACGGTCCGGTATGGGGTTCTACGGCCAGTACTGCCCGATCTCCCGGTCGGCCGAGGTGCTCGGAGACCGCTGGACGATCCACATCGTGCGTGACCTGCTCACGGGTGCGAACCACTTCAACGAGTTGGTCCGCGGCAACCCTGGCCTGTCGCGGGCGCTGCTGAGCCGCCGCCTCAGGCAGCTGAAGGCGGCAGGTGTCGTCGTGCTGGCACCTGATGGCTCCTACCAGCTGACCGAGGCGGGGCGCGACCTCCAGCCCGTCGTGTTCGGCCTCGCGACGTGGGGCGCGCGCTGGACTTTCGGCGACCCCCAGCAGGACGAGCTGGACCCGGACCTACTGATGTGGTGGCTGCACCGACAACTCGATGCGACGGCGCTGCCCGGTCCGCGGTTCACGGTGTACGTCCCGTTCAATGACCACCCCAAGCGCTACTGGATCGTCGTCGAGGACTCACCCTCGCTGTGCCTGGCCGATCCCGGGTTCGACATCGACCTCACGCTGCGCACTGATGTATCGACGCTCTACCGCACCTACCTGGGCCGCAACACCTTGGTCCACGCGCAGCGAACCGGAGCACTCGAGCTTGCCGGCTCACACGCATCGGTCAGCTCGTTCATGAAGGCGTTTCACCACTCACCTGTGGGCGCCATCGTCGCTGCCGCCAGCTGAGGGACGTGGCACGCGGCTAGCTCGCCTACGTGCCTGACCACTGCTTGTGGTCGGCTTGCAGCACGGCCAGCAGATCCGACGGCTTGCTGGCCAGGATCCCGTCGACGCCCAGCGCCACCAGCGTCCGGTACAGCGCCTTGCCCGGAGTTTCTCCCTGATCCCAGACCCACACCGCCAGGCCTGCGGCGTGGGCCCTGCTGACCAGGCTCGGCGTCACCACGGTCACAAGCTTGCCGCCGAACTCGTATCGGTAGGGCACCTGGAGTACCTGGAAGCCGGGAACCATCGGTTTGCCGAGGAAGAAGTTCGTCGACGCGGTCTGCCCCGGCGAGGTGGCCACCGTCGGAGCCAGCTTCTGGAAGGCGGCGATCTGCTTGTCGTCAAAGGACGCGACGATCGTGCGGTCCTCTCGGTGAAACTTGTGTATGAGGGCCGCAACGACCGTCGCCGATTCCGATTCCGGCTTCAGCTCGATGTCGAGGTAGGCCTGCGGAAATGCGGCCATGACCTCTTCCAGCGTCGGCACACCGAATTCCGCTCGGCTGGTAGCGCCCTTCGGTAGCGGCTGCTGGCCGGTACGGACGCCGCGGTAGGGGTAGTCCGATGCCGGCCTGCCACCGCAGGTTCCGCAGTTCGGCACCCACTGGTATGCCGCATCCAGCTCGGAAAGCTGCTTGGCGGTGAAGTCGGCGACGTTGCCGTGGCCGTTCGTGCTCGAAGCCAGCGTCTCGGAATGGATGAGCACCGGCACGTTGTCCTTGCTCATCTGGATGTCCACATCGAGCACCTGCATGTGCAGCGCCTGCGCGCTGCGCAGGGCGAACAACGTGTCCTGCGGGAACGCGTACTCACCGCCGTTGTGCGTGATGGCGACGACGTGACGACCGAACCACTGGTCCTTGCCCGCCGGCGCTGCGGACGCCGACGCCGACGCTGATGCGGACGCGGCGGGCTGCGAAGGGCTGCTGCTCGCGCTCGGGCCCGTCGTGCTCGCACCGCATGCACTCGCCAGCAGCGTCACCAACGCTCCGGCGATCGCTACCGCTCCGGTGTGCCGGCGGACGCCGGATCCGTTCATCCCCGGCCAGGACCTCACGTCGCTCGTCCTCGCCTTCGACTTCGGTGGACCGGCACCGCCGGCCCGCGCATAGGTGATCAGTGCGGATGGCGCGTTCGAAACAGTAGCGCCTCGCGCCGTATCGCCTCCGTAGCGCAGAGGGCAACATCCGTTACGCCTGCCGCGGTTCGACGGGCAGCCCTCCGGACGTGGACGAGCGCTCACGGCCGCTGTCACCGGAGTCTGTCACCGGACTCGTTCGCCCACGTACCTCATCGCCGGCAGTGGCGGGGCCTGGTCAGGAGGCGAGGGAACCGGCAAAGATCTGCCATGCCAGCAGTGACTTGGCGATCAGGCTGAGGACGAGGTAGGCCTTCTCGCCGAAGGCGTACTCGCGCCATGGACCGATCTCGCGGTACTGCAGCCATTGGTTCACGGCGAAGGTGAAGAACGCGATCAGCAGCGAGACGAAGATGCCGATGACGAAGCCGGGTACCTGGTCGGCGCCGACGAGGTTGATCACGATGGCGATCCAAGGCGCGGCGCCGGCAACGGTGCCGAACCAGAACGGCAGCATCGTCGTCGCGGTCCTGTCCGGTGGGTTGGCGCGTTCTTGCAGCCAGCCGAACAGGATCATCGCCACGTTTGCTCCGATGATGGCCACGACGGTGGTGATGGCGGTCAGGCCGAAGTAGAAGCCGATCAGCACGATCATGATCGAGGCGCTGAGCGAGTACTCGATCCACCGGAACCGGTTGATGCCCCGGCGCAGATCCGCCTCGTAGATCGAGCGGGCGGCGGTCGCAGTCAGCAGGTGGTCGAGCGCGGCCAGTAACAGGAAGACCGCGACCGCGGGTCCGATCGCGACATCGAACAACGCGGACGGCGCGGAGGGTGTCGTGCCGGGCGGGCCCGCCGGGTAGGACGCGGTGACGGTGATCGCGAACCCGTTGGCGAGCACGAGGATCGCGACGGCTTGTCCGGCGTGCAGCACGCCCAGTCCGAGATTCCACCGCCGCAGCCCGGCCAGTCTGGAGTCAGCCACGAGCATCCACCTCCGAACCGCGCCATCAGCACGCCGCGCGCCGGCCCTGAGAGGCGCTGCTTCAGCATCACACGACCACCCGCAGCAGGGTTGGAAGCTGTCCAGCAGGGGGCCGAACGGATCATCGTGATGTGACACCGATGTTATTGCTCGTCCCGCAAACGTGTTCGCTTGCACCACGAAAAGGACCTGATCCGCGGCCCTTGCGTGCCAGCGACTTGGTCGTATAACGACTCGGGAACGTTGTTTCACGAGTTCTCCCCTTCGGTGAGGCGAGTGCGGTACTGTTCGCCGCGTCATGTGACTCGGGACACACCTGGAGGGGCTGTGCGAAACGGCCGTGCAGTTGGTTTGGTCGGTTTGGCTACCGCGGCGGTGATGGCACTCGCTGCTTGCGGGAGCAGTGGACGGGGCTCGACCCCCCAGTCGTCGACCGCGCCGAGTGCTGGATCCTCCAGCTCATCATCGGCCGCGGGCAAGACTTTCGGCACGCTCGCATCGCCTTGCGGCACCGGCAGCGCCACAGGGGCGACCGACCGGGGAGTCACCAATTCGACCATCGAGATCGGCTACGGCGATGACCGCGGCTTCGCCCAGTCACCCGGTCTGAACAAGGAGATGGGCGACTCGGTCAAGGCGTTCATCAAGTGGTGCAACGATCAGGGCGGTATCAACGGCCGCAAGATCATCGGTGACTTCTACGATGCGAAGATCACGCTGGCTAACAACGTTATGACGACGGCGTGCACCAAAGACTTCATGATGGTCGGCGAGGGCTTCGCCGCTGACGGTGCGGCCGAAGCCACCCGGGTGAAGTGCAACATGGTCACTACTGAGGGCTACTCGGTACTGGCTGCGTTTGCCAACGGGCCGATGCAGTACCAGGGCGTGCCGAACCCGGTCGACTTCCAGCCGGCCTCGTCGTACTACCAGATGGCGAAGCTCTATCCAGACGCGGTGAAGAAGTTCGCCCTCATGGACTCGACGCTGCAGGCAGCGCACACCTCGCTGGTGAAGGACGCGGACGCCATGAAGAAGGCCGGCTTTGTGTCGGCGAATTGCGACGTGACCATCAACTACCTGGGCGAGTCGGACTACAAGCCGTTCGTGCAGAAGCTCAAGAATTGCGGCGTCAAGCTGTTGATGGTGAACGTCAGCCCCGGGCCTGTGATCAGCAACTTCCTGACCGCCATGCACCAGCTGAACTACAACCCGGTCATCCTCATGGAGACGAACCTCTACAGCACCCAGTTCTCGGCCGCCAACACCAACGGCTACGCCAACAACGCGCACATCCGCTCGGCGTTCATCCCGCTTGAGGAAGCCAACGTCGTGCCGGCGGTCAAGCAGTACATCGACATCGTCAAGGCTGACGGTGGCGCCTACAGCCAGCTCGGGGAGCAGGCCGTCTCCTCGTTCCTGCTGTGGGCGACGGAGGCGAAGGCCTGCGGCTCCACGCTTACCCGCCAGTGCATGGTGAACAAGCTCTCCGCGGTGCACAAGTGGACCGGTGGAGGGATGCACGCCCCCACCGACCCGGGCAACAACAAGCCTCCGTCCTGTGGCATGCTCATCAAGCTGACCGGCACCACGTTCTCGCGGGAATACCCGACGAAGCCGGGCACGTTCGACTGCAACCCCGAGTACGTGGCGGCGGTGCCGCAGTCGCTGTGGGGAGTAAAGCTGAACTCCGATCGCATCGCGACGACCTTCCTCACATCGAGCGTGATCAAGCCGCAGTCCTGACACCGGCGCCAGAGGCGGTCTGATGCTCTTCCTGCAGTACACCCTCCTTGGGCTCATCCTCGGAGGCGTCTACGGCATCGCCGCCTCTGGCTTGGTGCTCACCTACACCACCTCCGGCATCTTCAACTTCGCTCATGGAGCGATCGCGATGCTGTCGGCGTACATCTACTGGCAGTTCCGGGTGGGCTGGCACTGGTCAGCCCCCCTGGCACTGTTCGTCGTGCTCTTCGTCTTCGCCCCCCTGCTGGGCGCGGTGCTCGACATCGCCATCATGCGCGGGCTGCGCAACACCTCCGAGATCACCAAGATCACGGTGACGATCGCGTTGACGATCGGCGCGGTGCCACTGGCCAACTGGATCTGGAACCCGCTGACCCCGCGCCGGCTGGACTATTTCTTCGGCAGCGACAGTTCGGTCTCCATCTTCGGCAGCCGGGTGACCTACCACGAGTTCATCGCGCTCGGCTGCGCCCTGGTGATCGCGCTCGGATTGCGATTCCTCTTCACGCACAGCTACATCGGCGTAGCGATGCGAGGCGTCGTCGATGATCCGGACCTACTGCGGCTCAACGGCGGCAAGCCGCTGCGGCTGGCGACCTTCTCGTGGGCGCTCGGTGCGTTCCTGGCTGCGCTCGCCGGGATCCTCATCACGCCGATCCTCGGGGGCTCCCTCGACCCGAACCAGCTGACGCTGCTGGTCATCGATGCGTTCGCGGCAGCGGTCTTCGGGCGCCTGCGCAGCGTCCCCAGGACGTTTGCCGGCGCCATCATCATCGGGCTGGCCGACAACTACGTGGTGGGTTACCTCGGCAATACTCCGGTGATATCGCATTTCCGTGAGTCGCTGTCGATGATCCTGCTGTTCATCGCGCTGCTGCTACTCCCATCGGATCGCCTGCGCGGGACGAGCCTGGTCCGCGCGCGCGAGCGGTTTGCCGTGCCCTCAGTCCGGCAAGCGTTGCTGTGGGCGGTCATTCTCATCGTCGGCATGTTCCTGCTCCGCCGGCTCATGGCAGCGACCGCCCTGAACGACATGAACGTCGGGCTGGGCTTTGCCCTCATTGCTCTCTCGCTCGTTCCGCTTACCGGGTACGCCGGTGAATTGAACCTGGCACCGTTGGCTTTTGGGGCCATCGGCGCCATCATCGCCTTCCACCTCGGCGTCGCCGGGTCGAGCGTCAACAGCTATATGACCGTCTGGGGACTGGTCGCCGCCTTCCTGGTCTGTGCCCTCGCGGGCGGGCTGGCGGCCCTGCCGGCCCTGCGATTGCGCGGGCTGTATCTCGCGCTGGCCACCATGGCGTTCGGCGTGTTCGTCTCGCACATGCTCTTGGAAGACAGCAGCCAGCACAGCTGGTTCGGGCAGAAGTTCACCATCTTCACGAACGGCTCGCTGAACGTTCCGGCGCCGAAGATCGGCCCGCTCGACGCCCGTAAGCCGGGAACGTTCCTCATGTTCCTGACGGTGCTGTTCGCCGTGCTCGGCGTGCTCATCGTGTTGCTTCGGCGTAGCGGCTTCGGCCAGCGGCTCATCGCCATGAAGGACAGCCCAGCGGCGTCAGCCACGCTGGGTCAGAACCCGATCCGGCTCAAGCTCGGTGTATTCATGCTGTCAGCCGGTATTGCCGGGCTCGGCGGCGCGCTGCTGTCGGCCGCGCTGGTCACCGTCGACATCAACAGCTTCACCATCTTCAGCAGCCTGGGGATCGTGATGTCGGTTGTGATCGCCGGCATTGGTTACGTCAGCGGAGCTTTCGCCGGTGGCCTTCTCGTCGGCGTCGCCTATGTGTCCATCCAGAACAGCTTCGGCAAGATCGGTGCCGACCACGGCAGCTTGAACGGCATGTTCGTTTGGCTGGCCACGTTCACCACTGTTCTGCCCGCCATCGTCGGCATCGGACTCGGCAAGAATCCCAGCGGTTTCGTCAGCGACATCATGAACGGCTTCAAGCCGCTCGCGAAGGTCAAGCCGATGATTGCGCTCGGCGTCGGGCTCGAAATTGTCGTCTACGTCCTCGCCGACACCAACAGCATCAGCAACTGGTGGTTCGTCGTCGCCACGTTGCTGCTGTTCCTGCTGTGGCCGGCGATCGCGCGCATGCTCATGCCGAAGGCCTTCAAGGCAGAAGCGCCGGAACGCAAGTCTGCGCTCGATGTTCCGCTGGAACTTGTCGGCATCGATCTGCCCATGACCCCGGAAATGCTTGCCGAACTCGACGATCATCTCGGTATCCCGGCGCCCACCGGCAAGGCGTCGGCGACCACCGTCGCCATGCCGGCTCTCACCTCAGCCACCACCGCGGTCACAGCCGTGGCGGGAGACTGACGTGCCGCTTCTGGAGTCCGCGGGCGTCACCGTCCAGTTCGGTGGCAACATCGCACTTCGTGACGTATCGGTGGCCGTCGAGAAAGGCACCGTGACCGGGCTCATCGGGCCGAACGGCGCAGGAAAGACCACACTTTTCAATGTCATCACCGGGCTCCTGCGGCCGCAGGGCGGCAGGGTGCTGCTGGCCGGCGAAGACATCACCCGGCTACCGCCGTTCAAACGTGCCCGCAAAGGACTTTCGCGCACCTTCCAGCGCCTCGAGCTCTTCACCTCGCTTGACGTGCGCGACAACGTCCGGGTGGCAGGGCAGATTCGCAACGCCGCAAAGTTCAGTGACCGCGTCGACGTCAACGCCCGCGCGGATGAGGTCATCGAGATCGTCGGGCTGACCTCCGTCGCCCATCGCGACATCACGGAGCTGGCTACCGGCACGGCGCGCCGGGTGGAACTCGCCCGATCGCTGATGACCCGGCCCCAGGTCGTGCTGCTCGATGAGCCGGCGTCAGGGCAGACCGAGAGCGAGACTGAGGAATTCGGCGAGCTGCTGCGCCGGCTCGCCGCGACCGACGACCTTGCGATCTGCCTTGTCGAGCACGACATGTCGCTCGTGATGCAGGTGTGCTCGACCATCCACGTCCTGGACTACGGCCGCATCATTTCGGTCGGCACGCCAGAGCACATACGCAACGACCAAGCGGTGATCGACGCCTACCTCGGTGCCGCAGAGGGTGCCGCGTGAGCGTCTCACCGGACTCGGCAGAGCAGCCGCCACCGCTGCTGGAACTAGTCGGAGTGCACGCTGCCTACGGGCCGATCGAGGTCTTGCACGGTGTCAACTTCGCGGTGCCCGCCGGCTCGACCATGGCGCTCCTCGGCCCCAACGGCGGCGGGAAATCGACGACGCTGAAGGTCTGCTCGGGCCTCATGACTCCGACCCGCGGCGAATTGCGGCTGGCCGGGCGTGACGTCACCGGAGCATCCGCCGAGGACCTTGCCCGGCTCGGCGTCTGCACCGTCCCGGAAGGCCGCGGCATCTTTCCCAACCTCACGGTGCGCGAGAACCTCTGGCTTGCCACCAGGCTCGGCTTTTCCCTGCACTCGCTCGAGGACGCGGCTTACGCGCGCTTTCCACGATTAGGTGAGCGACGCAAACAATTGGCGGGCACGCTCTCGGGCGGTGAGCAGCAGATGCTCGCGCTGGCACGGGCACTCGGAACGTCGCCGGCGATCCTGCTCATCGACGAGCTGTCCATGGGGCTCGCGCCCCTGGTCGTCAAGTCGCTGTACGACGTCGTGGCGCAGCTTGTTGAAGAGGGCATCTCCGTCCTGCTCGTCGAGCAGTTCGCGCGCGTGGTGCTGACGATCGCCGATGTCGCCGCCATCATGCTGCAAGGGCGCGTGACGGAGATCGGTTCCCCGTCCGCCATCGAAACGCAGTTGTCCGCCGCTTATCTAGGGACGTGAGGAACGTTGACCGATAACCGCATCGATCAGTTCAAGGCGGACGTCGCCGACTTGAAGGTCAAGACCAACCGCGGCCGCCGCGACAGTGCACTGCAGGCTGTCGGTGTCGCACTGATGATTGTCGGCGTTGTGGTGGCGTTCATCGTCTACCAGTCGTCCACGTCTCAATCCGACCCCCGCAACATCCAGTCAGAAATCATTCTCGCGATCACCATGCTCGCCTTGAGCGTCATCGGGGCGGCGCTTTTCGTCTTCGCCTCGCTAGCACGGTTCCTGCGGCTATGGCTGCTCCGGCAGGTCTACGAAGGGCAGGAGAACGTGGTGCGCGTCCTGGCTGCCGTTCGCGAGGAAAGGGACGCCTCGCCCACGGCCTGAAAGCACATCCAGCCCCGCACGCCCAGGCCTGATGCCGTCATCGGGATTCAGCCGGATAGCCCCAGGGGGTACGGGACCCGGCGGGAATTACGCGAGGGGCCACGCGATGGCGCAGCGTCGAGGAAGGCCGATGTCTTGACCAGTCCCTCGACGCTGCAGGGCCGGAACCTATCAACGCCACGAGTGCAACGCCACCCCTAGGCCTCGCGACCCTGGCCGGTGGCTGTGGATCTGCCAGGCCTCGGCCACCAGGCCGGCGTCGGCAACCGGCGACCGGCGACCGGAGGGACCTTGTGCTCGTTGCCTTGGCAGCAGTCCCTGCCGATGTGCGTGGAGAGGGACTCGGTGTCGCCGGGAGCGCGGAGACCCGATGAGGGGAGAGCGCGTGCGACAGGCAACCACCGCGACGTCTCATGTGCGGCGCTCCATCTGGGCGTTCGCCGCCGCCGTTCTCGTCGCGATATCCGCTGCGGGTTTGCTGAATCTGCGTCCGCTCTGGTCGGGCGAGAGCAGGCTGCAGCTGGCGCAGCGGGATGCGCTGGTCGAGCAGCAGGTCGCCGACCTGCGCACGTCGCTGTCGGAGTTCCAGATACTCATCGAGCCCGGTTTTGAAGCGGTGAAGCCGACCTCGGCGACCGGTCTCAAGGTGGCCGCAGCGGCCCAGCTCATCCAGACACTGACCGTTCAGACGCAAGACCTCGTGAAGGCCCTTCCGGCCGCGCAGCTTCCTGGCCTTGCTCGCGACCTCATCGCGGCGAACGCGGCGTTCACCAAGGCATATACAGCCTTGGCTCCACTCATTGCGGGTCTCCCGCCAGCTCAGGTCGCCGCTCCGATCGCGGCTGAGCGCTCGGCATTTGACCGGATGTGGGCCGTTACCGCGACTGCCGCCACGCAGCTGGGAGGGGCCGTCAACCCCGACCTGAGTCAGAGCGTCAGCGACCTCGGCACAGCCCGGACCACACTGCTGACCACGGTGGCTCTCGCCGCTCTCGTCACCCTGGCGATGGCTTTCGCTTTCGGCCAGCGCGCACACCGCCGGGAGCGCGCCGAACGCGAGAGTGCTCGACGCCAGGCCTACGCGACAGCCCTGCAAGAGGCCCTGGACATGGCGAAAAGCGAACCCGATGTCTATCGCGTCGTGGACAAGGCGCTGCGCCAATCGCTCGCCCGGCCGCAGCTGGAAGTCCTCGTCGCCGACTCCAGCCAAGCTCACTTCCAGCGGACGGTCAGCGTCGGAAATGCCGGCCTCGAAGAACCGAACCGCTGCGGGGTCGCGGCGCCGGGTGATTGCCCGGCCGCCACCCGCGGCCGCACGCTCATCTTCCCGACGAGCAGCGCGCTTAGCGCCTGCCCCTATCTGCAGGACCGTCCGTCCGGCCCGTGCTCGGCTGCCTGCGTTCCGATCAGCTTTGGCGGGAAGGCTGTGGGCGTCACGCATGCCGTGGGACCCGACAATGTGGCGCCGACGCAGTCCGAGGTCGAGTACCTGGAAGTCACCTCCCGGCGCGCGGCAGAGCGCGTCGCGATGCTGCGCGCATTCGAAGAATCCGAGACCCAGGCGCGCAGCGACCCGCTCACCGGCCTGTCCAACCGGCGCAGCCTGGAGAATCGGGTGCGTGACCTGCAACGGGAGGCAGTCCCTTACGCGCTGGCGTACGGCGATCTCGATCAGTTCAAGCTCCTGAACGACACCCACGGACACGAGGCCGGTGATCAAGCGCTGCGGCTGTTCTCCCGCGTGCTGCGTGAGTCCATCCGGCCCGATGACATCGCCGCCCGCTACGGCGGCGAGGAGTTCGTCCTCGTCTTGCCGAGCAGCGATATGGATGCGGCGACGATCGTGCTCGAACGCGTACGCGAGAACCTCGCACTGGCCCTGACCGCCGGCCGGGTCGCGCCCTTCACCATCAGCTTCGGCCTCGCGTCATCCGCCGATGCCGACTCGTTCGACGGTGTCGTCGCCGCGGCCGACGAGGCGCTGCTGGCCGCGAAAGCCTCCGGCCGCAACCGGGTCGTCATTGCCGCCGAATCCGTGGACCACCCTCGGGGGAATCGCTAGGTTTCAGCGTTGGGCGAAGCCGATCCCGAATCGGTCAGTCCGGTGGTTCGACGCCCCCGCGCTTGTACTCGTAGGCTCGACGGGCCACGAGAGACGAGGACTGACCGTGCCTGAGCTGCGTTCCCGGACCACCACCAACGGCCGCAACATGGCGGGTGCCCGCGCGCTGTGGCGAGCTACCGGCATGACCGACGGCGACTTCGGCAAGCCGATCATCGCCGTCGCGAACAGTTTCACGCAGTTCGTTCCCGGCCACGTCCACCTTCGCGACCTCGGCAAGCTGGTCGCAGGCGAGATCGCCGCCGCGGGCGGCGTCGGGCGGGAGTTCAACACGATCGCCGTGGACGACGGCATCGCGATGGGCCACGGCGGGATGCTTTACAGCCTTCCCAGCCGCGAGCTGATTGCCGACTCGGTCGAGTACATGGTGCAGGCCCACCAGGCGGATGCGCTGGTGTGCATCTCCAACTGCGACAAGATCACGCCCGGCATGCTGATCGCGGCGATGCGCCTGAACATTCCGACGGTCTTCGTCTCCGGTGGTGCGATGGAGGCGGGCAAGGCCGTCGTCCGCGACGGTGTCGCGCGTCCCAAGTTGGATCTCATCTCCGCGATGACGGCGTCAGCAGATGACTCCGTCTCCGACGACGACCTCGCCGACATCGAGCGTTCGGCATGTCCGACCTGTGGTTCCTGCTCGGGCATGTTCACGGCCAACTCGATGAACTGCCTGACCGAGGCGCTCGGATTGGCGCTGCCCGGCAACGGATCGACCCTCGCGACGTCGGCCGCACGCCAAGGCCTGTTCCTCGAGGCGGGACGGCTCATCGTGGACCTGTGCCGCCGCTATTACGGCGGCGACGACGAGGCGGTCCTGCCGCGCTCGATCGCGACGCGGGAGGCCTTCACCAACGCGATGCGCCTCGACATCGCGATGGGTGGATCCACCAACACCGTGCTGCACCTGCTGGCGGCGGCCATCGAGGGCGAGGTCGACTTCGACCTGGCCGATATCGACCGGCTCTCCCGCTCGACACCGTGCATCTGCAAGGTCGCACCCAGCACGCCGCGCTACCACATGGAGGACGTCCACCGGGCCGGTGGGATCCCGGCGATCCTCGGCGAGCTCGATCGCGGGGGACTGCTCGAACGAGGCGTCCACACCGTCCAGTTCCCGGACCTCGACTCGTGGCTGACGGCATGGGACGTCCGGCAGCCCGAGCCAGCAGACGCAGCGCTGCAGCTGTTTTCGGCGGCTCCCGGCGGAGTGCGTACCACCGAGGCGTTCAGCTCCACTGCCACCTGGGAGTCGCTGGACATCGACCCGGTAGCCGGCTGCGTCCGGGATGTCGAACACGCCTACAGCGCCGACGGCGGCCTGGCCGTGCTCTACGGCAACCTGGCCGAGGACGGTTGCGTCGTGAAGACTGCCGGCGTCGCGGACGGGCAGCTCTTCTTCGAGGGACCGGCCAAGGTCACCGAGAGCCAGGACGATGCGGTGACGGCGATCCTTGCCGGGACCGTGGTCGCCGGCGACGTGGTGGTTGTCCGCTACGAGGGGCCCAAGGGCGGGCCAGGCATGCAGGAGATGCTCTATCCCGACGAGCTTTCTCAAGGGCCGCGGGCTCGGCGCCGCGTGCGCGTTGATCACGGACGGCAGGTTTTCCGGTGGGACCAGCGGGCTGTCGATCGGGCATGTCTCACCGGAGGCAGCCCGCGGCGGGAGCATCGGGCTGGTCGAGGACGGCGACATCATCCGGATCGATATAGCTGCGCGCTCGCTCCAGCTGATGGTCGACGATCATGTTCTCGCCGCGCGGCGGGCGGAACGCGACGAACTCGGCTGGGAACCGTGCAAGCGCGAGCGTCCGGTCTCAGCCGCGCTGCGGGCGTATGCCGCGCTGGCTCAGTCCGCTGACAAGGGTGCCGCCCGGTTGGTTCCGTAGCCGGCTTTGCGCGTGCAGCTCGACATGCCCGGCTTCCTGCGACCCGTCACCAAACGTTCACCTGTATTCACTTTTCTGTGACCAAGGTCCCTGGAACGGTGGGACAAGACAAGGCACCTTGTTGGTCTCGGGAGTGAGTTGCAGGGAGATGGAATGCCTATCGTCACGATCCACGACAACGTCGCGGTGGTGCTGCGTCCCCGGGATCCCAACGCGCGCACGGAGGCGGTCGAGCAGCGCGAGGTGCCGCGCAGCACCTGCAGCAGATGCCGGCAGAGCATCGTGCAGGGCGTCATCGCCGGCGCGTCCGAGACGTGGGCGACGGCAGCCGGCGGCGACCCGTGGTGCGAGGGCGGCGTGCACCTCCCCAAGGCTGCCGATCACACGGAGGCGTCCTAGGACCGGCGGCCATCCATGGCTACGGCGCGTACCCCGCCTGGACAGGATCGGTGACGCTCCCGGACTCGTTGATGCAGCCGCGCACCGGCGCGAGCACCCTTCGCAGCGCGGCTGCCAGGGACCTCGACGTGCCACTGTCGAGGATCAGAACGAGCTCACCCTGTCGTTCGACCAGGGATGCCTTTGCGCCGACCAGCGGCGCCAGAACAACCTTCATGCCGTCCGAGGCTCTCTGTCGTCGGGAGTCGTCACGCGTATCTCGCCGCTGAGAAGCACGCTGAAACAAGATCGCCGAATCTACCCGTCGCGGTCAAGTAGGCATTTCGATGCGCAAAGGTTCCGCGGTCCCGTCAGAGGCAAGGTTCAGACCTCGAGTCGCACCGTCTCGTCGGCCGCGAGGTCGATGACCTCCAGCGTGCCGGCTCGCGACGCTGGAAGGCGGATCTCCTTCGGCTCTATGGAGGCGGGCAGCGTAATCACACGCGGGCGAACGCTACGGCGGCGTTCGGTGGCGATCGTGCGAAGTACGCGAACGCCGTCGCTGACAGAGTTCAGGTTGCTGACACCGTGGACCCGGTCCTGCTCGTAGGAGGGAACCTCGACGACCCTCAGGCCGGCCCGCGCCACCCGGATGTTGATCAGCGTCTCGACCTCGAAGCCGTCTCCCCACAGCAGGTCATCGCTCGAGGCTCCAGGCTCGACGTCAAGGACGGGCAGGCAGTGCCGCCAGAATGCGTTGTAGCCGTAGCAAAGATCGGTGTAGGTGGTCCCGTAGATCACGTTGACCAGGCCGTTGAGCGCCTTGTTGCCCAGCCGGCGGAATCGGGTGATGTCGCTGCTGCCGCCGCCGGCCGCAAAGCGCGTTCCCTTGGCGAAGTCGGCGCCCTCCATCAGGGCCCGAACGAACCGGGGAATCTCCTTGGGGTCAGCGGATCCGTCGGCGTCGAGCATCACCAGGATGTCTCCCGTGGCCGCGGCGAAACCACACGCCATGGCATTGCCCTTGCCGCGACGGGTCTGGTTCAGCACGATCGCATCGGGCCTGAGCTGACGGGCGACCTCGGCCGAGCCGTCGGTCGAGTTGCCGTCAACGACGATCACCTCGTACTCCGCCGGGAGGGCGGCGAGGACGATCGGAAGGTTCTCGGCCTCGTTGCGGGTTGGAACGATCACTGAGATGCGGGGCGTGGCAATGCTGACTCGCTCACGTCGCTCATCAGACTGAAGAACGGTCATTGCGGCCTCCCCGGCCTCACACATGCGGGAGGTCCGGTTTCGCCACTGCTCGCCGACGGCACTGGGGCGACCACACTCGTCGTCGGGTCATCGCTACCCCGTCACCCAGCGTGTTGCGAAGGTGACATCACTACTGTACGTAGTCAGAAGGAAAGAATTAAGGGCCGAATGGCCCCAATTCTCGACGCTCAGTTACTCCGACTGGAGTAGTCAACGGCTCCAGACACGTCCGCGGCAGCCGATGTTAAGAACATGGACAGCGCCGTCGCACCCGGCGACCGTCAGAGCCAGTCACCGATCCGGCTGTTGGAGATCGACCTCGGCGCCGGGCTCAGTGACATCGAACCCGAGCCGGGTGAACGCGGGTACCCCACCGCCCGCGTACTGGTTCGCCGGTTCGGTCGCGTCCTGGGCATCCTCGACGTGCCGACACCGCTCGGCCGCCTTGGCGCGAGCGGGGTGGCAGCCGCCGTCGAAGCGCAGTTGGGTGTGCCCGCGGGCCCCGGCGAATCCGAGCGTGACCGTGCCGACCATGCCTTCCTCGCCCAGCGCCGGGATGCCCTGGCTTCGGCCCCGCCGGCCTCGGTCGTGCTCTGTACGCGGGGCCGCCCGCAGCAGCTTCCGGACTGCCTTCGTTCGCTGCTGCGCCTGCAATATCCGCAGGTCGACCTGCTCGTCGTCGACAACGGCAGTCCCGAGGACGGGGTCGAGCAGCTGATGCGCGAGGTCGCTGCCGACGTGCTCGGCGATGCCGGGGACGCCCACGTCTCGGTGCGTGTCGTTGTCGAGCCGCGGCCCGGTCTCTCCCGGGCCCGAAACACCGGCGTGCATCACGCTCGCGGCGACTTCATCGCGTTCACCGACGACGACGCCGAAGTCGACCCCGAGTGGCTCACCCAGCTCTGGCAGGCGCTGGCCAGCGCGGCTGGTGCGGGATGCGCCACCGGGCTGGTCCTGCCCGCCGAACTGGAGACGCAGGCCCAGATCTGGTTCGAGGAATTCGGCGGCCACAGCAAGGGCCGCGCGCTGGTGCGCCAGGTCATTGATCCCGTCGAGAAGCGGGCACAGCACCCGCTCTATCCGCTGCCTGCCTTCGGCGCCGGGGTCAACATGGCCTTCCGTCGCGAGGTGCTGGAGGAGGCAGGCGGCTTTGACCCCGCGCTCGGAGCGGGATCTCCCGCCGGCGGGTCGGAAGACACGGCCATGTTCAGCCAGGCGCTGCTCAACGGTCACTCGATCGTCTTCACCCCGCACGCGATCGTGCGCCACCATCACCGTCCCGGCGAAGCCGCCCTGCGAAGCCAGTACGCCGGTTACGGCCGAGGGCTCACGGCGTACTACACGAAGATGCTGCTCGAACGGCCCCGGCTAGCCCTGGAGCTGGCCCGGCTGGCGCCGACCGCGCTGCGGGACTTGCTCTCCGCCGACTCGATGCGCAATGCCCCGATACCGGCTGACTTTCCGCGCGACATCACTCGCGGCGAGGTGCGCGGGATGCTGCGCGGGCCCGCCGCGTACTTGCGTGGCCGGCGGCGGGAACGGTCGGCCGACGCTGAGCGTGCAGCACCCCGCGAGCCGGTGAGCCTGACGCCATGACGACTTGCGCACCGGTCCCCACTCCGGGCTCCGCCACGGTTCCCACTCCGGGCTCCGCCACCGTGCCGATCCTGATGTACCACAGCATCGCGACCACCAAGAATCCGCGGTACGCGCGGTTTGCCGTCGCCCCCGACATGTTCGGTGAACACCTGGATTTCTTGGTCGACGACGGCTGGACCACGATGACGTTCGGCCAGTACGCGGCGGCGCGCCTCGGCTCGGATCCGCTGCCGGCCAA
This sequence comes from uncultured Actinomycetota bacterium, assembly GCA_963765845.1. Classification (GTDB taxonomy): domain Bacteria; phylum Actinomycetota; class Actinomycetes; order Frankiales; family Frankiaceae; genus DATAZK01. The sequence goes on along the minus strand of CAVXYJ010000003.1, from coordinate 44,370 downwards.
GCTGGTGGTGCTGACGTTCGACGACGCCTTCACCGACTTCTTCACGGTGGCGCTGCCCATGCTTGCGCAGCGCCGGCTCACCGCGACGCTGTACGTTCCGACCGGCGCCGTGGGTGCGTCGAGCCGATGGATGACCTTCGAGCGCGAGACGGACCGGCCGCTGCTGGATTGGGGGCCGCTGCGCGAGGTGGCGGAGGCCGGAATCGAATGCGGGGCGCACAGCCATACCCACCCGCAGCTCGATCGGTTGCCGCCGTGGCGGCTCGCGGCCGAGCTGCGCCGCCCCCGCGAGCTGCTCGAGCAGCGGTTGCAGGTCGAGGTCACGACCTTTGCCTACCCGTACGGCTACCACACGGCCAACGTGCGTCGTGCGGTCGCCGCCGCCGGGTACGCGGCCGGCTGCGGGGTCTGGGATCTGCCGACGAACAGGGCTGACGACAGGTATGCGATTCCACGCCTCACCGTCGCCGGCGGCACGAGCGTCGGCGAGCTCGCCGAGCTGCTCGTCGTCCCGCGTACCCAAGCGGCAGTTCGCGCCCGCCGATTGAAGGCTGTGCTGTGGCGCTCAGCGCGTCGATGCGGCCTGGAGGGAGCCGTGCTCCGCGCTGCGAGCCGGTGATCGGGTGGCGCAGCCGCGGGGCCATGGTGCTGGCGGCCCTGGTCCTGGCCAGCTGCGGGCAGAGCTCCTCGCGCGACGGTGCTCCGCTGCCTGCGACCACGCCGAGCGCAACGAGAGACCCCGGTTCCACGTCGTCACCGCCGGCCGCCAGCCATGTGATGCTCGGGCTCTACACCGAGCTACCGAACCTCACCGCGGCGCAGAGCATCACCCTGCGGGAAAAGCAGCTCGGCCGCCCCGTTGCCATCCACCACACGTTCTACAACTGGACCGATTCCTTCCCGGGTTCCAGCCAGCTCGATGACAAAGCCCACGGCCGTATCCCACTGATCACCTGGTGGGGGACGTACTACGCGGATATCAACAGCGGGTCGCAGGACGCCCTGATCCGCCGGCGGGCCCAGGACATCCGCAACTACGCTTCGCCGGTGCTGCTGGCGTGGGCACCCGAGATGAACCTGAACTTCACGCCCTGGTCCGGCCCGCAGAACGGGAACGACCCGGGTGGTTACATCCGCGCCTGGCGACGGATCCACGATCTGTTCGCCCAGGAGGGCGTCCACAACGTTTCCTGGGTGTGGGCGCCCAACGCCGAATCCGCCCCCGGGCTGTTCGACGTCACCTCACCGAACAACTGGCGCCACTACTACCCCGGCGACGCCTATGTCGACTGGGTGGGCATCGATGGCTACAACTGGGGCAACGTCGGCGCCAACCGCTGGCGCTCGCTGGCGAGTTTCATCGGCCCGATCTACCGCGACTACGCCGCACGCAAGCCCATCATGATCGCCGAGACCGCCTCGAACGACATCGGCGGCAGCAAGCCGGCGTGGATCGATGGCGCCCGGGCCTGGATCAAGACCCACCCGGCGATACGCGCGTTCGTCTGGTTCGACCAGCGCTCCAGCTCGCAGCGCGACTGGCGGATCGACTCCTCGCCGGGGTCACTCGTGTCGTTCAAGGAGCTCGCTTCGGATCCCGCGTTCGCGGCCGTCGGGTAATCTGCCTCCATTCCTGTCCCCGTCGCAGCAGCGCAGCGGTTTCAGTCGCGCCCGGCAGGTTCCGATAGCGCATACATGCGTACGCGCCTCGGGGAACGCCATCGAGGGCTGCATCGCGGTGTCGTCACCACCGTTGTGTTGCTCGTCGTCGCGGCCGTCGCAGCGGCATGCACTCCGGTCGCAGCTCCCGGTTCCGCTGCGGTGCGCCGGCCCGCCGCGCACGCCTATCTCGGCGTCTACAGCGAGGTGAAGGGCCTGACCTCCGCCCAGAGCGTTGCGTTGGGCGAGAAGCAGCTGCGCCGGACGTTCAACATCGACTCGCACTACTACAACTGGACCGACACCTTTCCCGGTCCTGCGGAGGTGGCTGACGCCAGCAAGGGTCGTATCCCCCTCATCACCTGGTGGGGGACGAGCCTGAGGTCGATCACGAATGGCAGCAACGACCTGTTGATCCGGGCCCGTGCCGCAGCGATCAAGGCGTTCGGCAAGCCGGTCTTCCTGCGCTGGGGCGCGGAGATGAACGGGAACTGGTTCGCCTGGTCGGGTTCGGCCAACGGCAACGATCCGAGCCTTTACGTCGCCGCCTGGCGCCACATCCACGACCTCTTCCGGGCCGCCGGCGTCACGAACGTCTCGTGGGTCTGGGCTCCGAATGCGGACTCCAAGCCGGGCGGGATCGACCCGAGCTCGTGGAACAACTGGCGTCACTACTACCCGGGCGACAGCTACGTCGACTGGGTGGGCATCGATGGCTACAACTGGGGCAGCATCTACTCCTGGCAGTCGCCGGCCGCCGTCTTCGACCCGATCTACAACGACTACGCCGCCCGCAAGCCGATCATGATCGCGGAGACCAGCTCGGTCGAGTCCGGCGGAAGCAAGGCTTCGTGGGTCAACGCGCTGCGCAGCTACGTCATGGGCCATCGCGACATCGGTGCGCTCGTCTGGTTCGACACCAACACGTCATCGACCGGGATCAACTGGCGGTTCGACTCGTCGTCGGCGTCGCTCGCGGCGTTCCGGTCGCTGGCCGGTAACTCCTACTTCCGGCCCTGATTTTTCCCCAGCCGGACTCGTCCGCTGATCGCGGCCCGCAGCACCGTCGGGCCGGTCATCAACGCCTCGACGGCGGTGGCGATCACGAACCCGGCCGTCAGCCCCGTGAGCCCGCCCAGAGCGGCGCCCGTTGCCGCACCGCCCAGCTCGATGACGGCGCCGACGGTCATGACGAGAGCCGCATGACCGATGCGGTCCGCCGCCCGGGAGACGGCGATGTAGTGCAGCTTGACGGTCGTCGGGAGGTAGCCGATGGCCAGCAGCTGCAGGGAGAGTGCCGCGCGCGCGTAGTCCTTGCCGAGCATTGCGAGCAGCGGATGTGCCAGCAGGACGAGGGCCCCGATCCCGACGGCGCCCATCGCGTAGGACAACCGCAGGGTGAAGCGGATCTGCGTCCGCAGTTCGGACGGATCCTTGGCGACGACCGCGAAAAGCACCGTCGAGAGGTGGGTCGGGACGATGTACAGGAAAGTGATGATCATGTACGCGATGTAGAAGGCGGCATTTGCGGTCGAGGACACCAGGACCGTCACCATGACCGGCAGGAGCAGCCGGGGCCCTTGCACGGCCAGGTTCAGCGCGTTGTGGGCGCCGGCGGTGCGCCGCAGCGCACGAAGCCGCGCCCAGTCCGGCTTCACCGCGAGCCGCGTTCCGCTGCGGGTGACGAGGTAGGCCATCGCGACCAGGGATACGGCGAGACCTCCCACCCAGGCGGCGACGATCCAGGTGCCGCCTGCGGTGAGAAGTGCCGCCGCGAGCACCAGGAGCGCGAGTTTCACGACCGCGAAGACGCCGTTGCGACGCAGTTGAATGCCGCCGCGCAGGACGCCGATGGTGGCCTGGTCGAGAACCAGCGTCGCGGCGGTGAGGGCGACGCCGATGACCAGCAGCGACCCGCGCAGGGGGCCGCCGACCAGGGCGCGCAGTGACGTTCCCGTCAGCGGCGCGATCAACACGAAGGCCAGCCCGAACGCGGTGGAGGCAGCCATGCACGTGAGGGTCGCCGCCGCCGTCAATGCTGCCCGTCCGGTGCGCAGGCGGGGCAATTCGCCGATGAGAAGGCTGCCGAGGCCGAACATGCCGATCGTTCCCAGCAGGGTCATCACCGACGTCGCCGCCGAGCCGTAGCCGACGGCTGAAGCCGGCAGGAGCCGGGCGGCGATGGCCCAGAAGGCGAAGCCGAGGATGCTGTTGATGAGAGTCGCGTTGAACAGCGAGACCGCGTTCTTGACCAGGTCCCCGCGGCTGCCCCCGCCGGCGTGACCCGCGGGGGGGATCGGGGTCGCTGCCGGGCTGGTGACCGTCATCGCAAGGCGAACGGCGATTGCAGGGTGACGCGGCGATAGACCGCGCCGGTGTGGCCGGAGGCGTCGAGGAGGTAGAGGTCGGCTTCGGTGCCGGCGCTGGAGGTGACCTCGCGCTCCCAACTGCCACTCGACGGCAGCGTCACGTGGGTCCGCTGCGTCACACCGTTCGGTGTGGTCACGACAACGAGGTAGCTCTTCGTCGAGCCCTCGACGTTTCGCAGGCTGAGCAGAACGTGCCCGGCGCTGCCACCGGTGAATGCCAGGCTGGTGAAGCGGGTCTGCGGCGCGGTCTTGGCCCCGATGATCGCGGTGGCCACCGCGCCGCCGGTGATCAGAGCTGCCCCCGCCAGCAGCATCGCCGGGCGCGAGGGCCGGCGCAGCGTCGGCCGTCGCTGTACCTGTGCAGTCGGCGCCGGGTCGGCATCCGGCACCCGGCGCCGCTCACGCCAGCCCACGAGAAGCCCGCTTGCTACCGCGAGCGCCGCTAGGGCAAGCCAGCTGGTGCGTTGGAGCGGAAGCCGTACGGCCGCGATCAGTAGCCCTCCCAGCACGAGGATGGCCAGCGAGACACCCAGGGTGAGGACGGCTCGTTCGGCCGCGGTCACGGTCCGGGTCCGCTGCGCAAACAGCGCCGACGTCCAGGCATAGCCGGGAGCCACCAGCAGCGCCGGAATGGCGAGCGCGCTCGTGACGATGACGGGGGCGGACGCGGCAGATGCGGCAACCGCGGCCACCGTGACGGCGGCAACGAGCCCGAGATCACGGCGCATAGTCAGACCCTTGGAGGTCGTAGACGACGATGTCGCCCGAGTCGTAGAGCCGTGAAGCCCCGGCGCTGTCGAACTTCTCCAGCGGCGCGAGTGGGAGCGGATGGCGGTAACGATTCGCGTTGGGGTCGACCGGGAAGTAGGCGCCGCTCGCGGGCAATTGCTGGGCCATCCGCTCGTCGACGAGCAGGTAGCGAACGGCGGTCGTGCGCGCGAGTGCGATGTCAGCGGCGGTGGGTGAGGAGGAGGTGTAGAGCGGTGCGAGGTTTCGCACCACGTCCTGGCGACCGTAGGTACCGATGATGGGCGCGTTTCCGGCGTCGGCGCCGAAACGCTGGCTCGGGCCCAACGCCCGGGGTGCCCAGGCCGCGACGGCCAAGGCTTGAGCGTCGACCGAGCGCTCGAAGCCGGCGACGAGGTAGGGGCCGGGCAGCCGTTCCCAGGCCGGCGGCCAGCCGCTGACGACGGCGCCGTAAGTGAGCAGCCCTCCTGCTCCCAGGGCACACAGGTCACGGGCCGCCGCATGCACGACGCGCTCGGAGCTGACCGCGAGGAGCGCGAGGGCGTAGGCCACGGGGATGAACTCGAACGACATCAGGCGTCCGGCGAGCTCCTGCCCGTCCGTGACCCCCACGCGAATGACCAGCACCAGGTAGTAACCCGCCGACGCCACCATCAGGGCGACCGCGCCGCTGCCGCGCCACCCGAGTGACCCGTCACCCTTCGTGCGGCGCAGGCTGAGCCAGGCCAGCGGCAGCAGCGCCGCGACGAGCAGGGCCGCGGCGACGCCGACGGCGCGGTCAGCAAGGGGGGCGACCTGTTCGGCGGCCTGCGTCGTCGCGCTCATGCCCAGGAGCAGTCGCCGGGCGCTGTCGATGATTCCGCTCACCGGACTGCGCAGGTAGTCAATGGTCTGCGGTGCCGCGGCCGCGATCCAGCCCGCGACCAGCAGCACGCCGTAGAGCGCCAACCCGCCGGTGATGCGCACCGTGCGCCACCGGGCAGCGCCGTCGCGGCGACGCGCAGCGGCGATGATCGCGCTGCCGGCCAGGGCCACCACCAGCAGGTAACTGGTGACGTGATGGGTGACCACCGCGGCCGCGAGCATCAGCGCGGCCAGGATCGTCCAGCGCCCGCTGTGGCTCTGCTCGCCTACAGCAGCCGTGGTCGCGAGCAAGACCCCCGCCAGGAACGTCAGGCCCAGCGCCTGGTAGAGGAACATCGCATCGAACGAGGAGAAGTGCGCGTTCATGGAGTACGCGAGGACGCCGATGGCGCCGACCCGACCGGATCCGCTGAGCCGGGTGAACAAGCAGTAGAGCGCTGCAACGAGCGTGACGTGCGCGACGGCGGTGATGGCGATGCCCGAGGCGAAGATGCTCATGCCGGTGACCGACGACAGCGATGCCGCGGCGAGTTCGAGTCCCGGGTAGTGCGGGCTGATCGGCAGAGCCGGGTTCGGGGTGAAGAGCTTGTGCGTCGTGAGCACGTCGTACGTGGAACGCCAGTGCTGCAACTCGTCCGGGAACTGGAAAGCCAGCGGGCTGTAGAAGACCTTGGTGAGGAAGCTGAAGGCGGCGACGATGATCGCCAGGCCCAGCGGCTCGCAGGTCCCGAGCCGGCTGCGGATGAGCAGGCGCCCGCCGACCGCAGCGAACCCGATCGTGATTCCGGCCCAGTAGAACGGCGTGCCCCAGCCCGCGCCGTGACGAGCGCCGGTGTCGGCGACCGCGATCAGGGCCATCCCGATCGCGGCGGCGACGGCCGCCTCGGGCAGGCGCCCCCAGCGGGTGGGCGACGGTTCGTGCGCCGGCGGCGCGGCGGGCTCGGGGACGCCCGGGGACTGCGGGCTCGCCGGGCCCGTCGTCTCGCCCACGGCCGTGCTCATGTGGCTGCGGGCGCAGCCCGGGATGTCGGAGCGGATGACGTCCAGGGTGCCAGGAAGCCGGCGTACAGCGCCCGGCTGCGGCTCACCTGCTCGAGCGCGCTGGCCCGGGCCTGTTCGCGGTCGGCGGGGGCGGCATCCCAGGCGGAGACGAGTGCTGCTCGCAGCCGATCCTCGCCGGCCGCGCCCTCGAGCGACACCAGCGTGGCTGCGCTGGGAAACAGGTCGACGAGGCCGCGGAACTTGGCGTCGTAGTAGCCCGATCGGGACAGGCACACCGCCGGGACGCCGGCAGCGAGCGCGAACACCGCGGCGTGATAGCTCGCTGTGACCACGGCTCGGCAGCGTCCTGCGGCGGCGACGAGTGCGGCCGGCTCGGTGAGATCGTCGAGAATGACGCGGCCCGGCGGCACGCCTTTCAGCAACTGCTTCACGCCGTCGAGGTCGTCGCTGCAGGCGTGGCGCGAAACGGGGAGCGCGAGCAGGGTCATGGCGCGCTCGCCGGCCAGGGCCCCGATCACGTCGCCGACCCAGCTGACACCGGACAGGTCAAGATTGGTGTAGCCCGCCAGGCGGACGTTGACCCCGAGGATGTCGGAGTCCGCGGGTGCCGCGGCCCCGCCGACGGCGAGTTCCAGTGCGTCGTCGCCGGTCACGACGAGCTGACCGGGCGCGACGCCGAGCGCGCGGGCCAGCGGCGCGCCGGTCACGCTCTCCCGCAGGCCGAGCGCGTCCAGCCGGGGCAGCACCGCGGCCGCCTGCCGCCGGATGAGGGTATGCGTGAGGGGCCCGAGTCCCTGGCCGAACATCGCTGTCGGGCGCTCCAGGCGCTGAGCGGCTGCCAGGACCGCGAGCACTCCGGCGGCGTGCCACCACCAGTTGTCGGTCAGGTAGCCGCCGCCGGCAGCGACGACGAGGTCGGCCTCGCGAACCGCGCGGAGCACGGTCTGCTGCGAGCCTGCCCGCGCCGCGGACCGGCGGCCGTGACGTACCAGGTAGGGACCGGAGGCCTTCCAGGCCTGCTCGAGTGCGAGGCGGCCGGAGCGGGGTGCGGCCGCGAGCCAGCGGCTGTCGGCAAGTGCCGAACGGACCGGGTAGGCCCCGGCGCAGCAGGATTCCAGCCGCTCCGGATCGGTGGTGACGACACCGATCTCGGCATCGGGCAGCGCTGCCCGCAGTCGCCCCACGCAGACCTGGAGCATCGCGGCGTCGCCAAGGTTGCGCAGGTCATAGCCGCTGTGGTCAACGAGAACGCGCACGAGACCCCCCACGCCGCAGGCCGCGCCATCGACTGTTCGCGGAGGCGAGAGCCAGCTTTTCGGTGGCCATGCCGGCGATGGCTGCGGTCAGCCCGGTCACGATCGCGCCGCTGCGGAGCAAGCCGTCGAGCGTGCCGGAGCGCACGCCGTCCCTGATGCCCCGGGTGACGATGGAACGGGCGTACGCGCGTTCGGTGCTGATCGCGACCGATCCTTCGGTGTCGACCAGCGCGGCCTTGCCGCGCCCTTCCTGCCAGCAGCGGGAAAGGAAGAAACGCCGCCGGGTGCGGGCGGGGGGAACCTTGTGGCCCGCCAGGGATGACGGGACGTAGACCCAGGTCTTGCCAGGGGCGGCGGCGGCGACCCGGATGCACAGGTCGGTGTCCTCGGGCCGGCTGGTGTTGCCGATCTTGCCGAAGCCCTCGCGAAACCCCGCCACCGAATCGAAATCGCCACGTCGCAGAGCCATGCTGCCCGCCCAGACGTTGCGCACCGGTGCGGTGACCTCGGGCATGCCGCGGTAGCTTGCGCCGACGACCCAGAAGAACTCCGCCGGAAACCACCGGGGAGTGGCCTTCGGCCACAGCGGAACCAGCCGGCCGCCGACTCCGACCACGCCCGGATGGTCCAGCGCGTCGACCAAGTTCTTCAGCCAGCCCGGGTCGGCGACGGCGTCATCGTCGAGGAAGGCGACCACGTCGCCGGTGGACGCTTCGACGCCCGTGTTGCGCGCACCGGAGGCGCCGCGGGTGTGGGTATTGGGGATCACCCGCACCTCGGGAAGTTCCTGCCGGGCGAACGCGAGCAGGCCCGGGTTGTCGTCGATGACCAGGATCAGCTCGTGGGGCGGCTGGGTCTGGGCCTGCCCGGAGCGGATGGCGCGCAGCGTGTCGGGCCAACGCGCGGTGTCGAATGCCGCGAGGATCACGCTCGCGGGGGTGGGCGTGCCCTCGGCCAGCCCGGTGGCTGCCATGAGCGATTGCTCCCGTCACTACGGCCATCACGTCCCTGACCTCTGCCGCCGGAATGCGGGCAGGACGCGACGCTAGGTCATTAGTGTCGACACGAAAGGCCTAGGAGCTGATCACCCGAAGTGATGACTCAGCTCACATCCGACCTGCGCAAAGGCGCCACGCGCTGGTCGGCGAAACAAGTCAACGCCCCAGCTCAGACGGCACCACATGCGGCGCGGCCCAGGACAAGCCCCGCGCGGTCCTACGGCGCCCTGACCAGCCGCACCCCGGTTGCGCCGGGCGTGCTGTGACGGGCAGGCTGCTGGCATGACGGCCATCCACTACGAGGCGACCTACGCCGCCTCGGCGGAGGGCGTCATCAGCCTGCTGACGGACGAGGCGTTTCTCGCCGCGTATGCGCAGGAGGTCGGCGCGGTCGGCTATCGGGTCGGCGTCGAGCGCGCCCGGAGCACGGCCTTCCCGGTGCGTACGCGCGTCGAGATGACCGTTCGGACGGTGGGGGTTCCCGCCGTCCTCAAGCGCCTGGTCACTCCGACCGTCGACATCACGGAAGTGCGTGTCTGGACCGCGCCGGCCGCCGAGCGGTGGCGGGGCTCGTTGGCGGTGGATGCGTCGGCACGTCATCGGGACGCGAAAGTGCGCGGCAACCTCGTGCTCGAGCCGTCGGCGAACGGCGCCCTCGAGGCGACCCGGTTCGGTGTCGACGGCGACGTCAGCGTGAACGTGCCGCTGCTCGGCGACGTGGCCGCGGCGCTGGTCAGGGACCTCGTCGGAAGCATCATCAGGCGCCAGTCGGCAGTGCTGGAACGCTGGCTTCAAGCACGCTGACCTGCACCGATCAGCGACGCCAGGACGTGCCAACGGTCAAAGGTCACTTGTCAGTGGACCTTGGAAGCTGCAACGTGAAGTCGGGTGCGGCCTAGTCTTGACCATGCCGTCGGTGCTGTGGAGGTAGTCCAGGGATGACCGACGTATCGCGCATCCGTCATCGGGGCGCGGCATCCAAAATCATGACTGCCGAACAGGCGGCGACCCTCATCGCTCCGGGCGACCGGGTCGGGATGAGCGGATTCACCGGCGCAGGGCTACCCCAAGGCGGTGCCGGGCGCACTTGTCGGGCGCATGGAGGAGCGACCGCTACGGGCGATCCGCTTCAGGTGGGCGTGTGGACCGGCGCTTCGACCGCCCCGGAGCTCGACGGCGCGCTGGCCGAGGCCGACGGGATCGACTTGCGCATGCCCTACCAGTCCGACCCGATCGACCCGCGCGAAGATCAACGCGCGGCCTGATGGAGTACCTCGACATCCACCTGTCCCACGTCGCGCAGATGGTCTGGGAGGGCTTCTTCGGCACGCTCGACGTCGCGCTCATCGAGGTCGTCGGGGATCACCGCCAACGGCGACCTGATCCCCTCGTCCTCGGTGGGCAACAACAAGACCTGGATCGACCTCGCGGATCGGGTGATCCTCGAGGTGAACTCGCTGGCAGCCCGAACAGTTCGATGGCATGCACGACATCTACTACGGAACGGCGCTGCCTCCGCACCGCCGGCCGATCTGCGGATCCTGCACGCGTCAGACCGCATCGGCGACCCGCACTTGCTCTGCCCGCCAGACAAGATCGTCGCGGTCGTCCAGACCCACGCTGCCGGACCGTGCGACCCCGTTCAAGCCCACCGACGCCGCCTCAGAACTCATCGCCGAGCACATGGTGGATTTCCTGCGGCACGAGGTGCAAACAGGGCCGCATGCCGCCGCGGCCTGCTGCCGCTGCAGTCCGGCGTCGGCAACATCGCCAACGCCGTGCTGGCCGGCCTGGATCGACGGCGCCGTATCGAGAACATGACCGCGTACACCGAGGTCATCCAGGACGGCATGCTCGCGCTGCTCGACTCCGGCAAAGCTGCGCTTCGTCTCCGCCACCGCGTTCTCGCTCAGCCCGGAGGCCGCGGCGGCTGTCAGTGCCGACATGGGCGAGTACCGCGACCGGATCATGCTGCGCCCGCAGGAGATCAGCAACCATCCCGAGCTCGATCCGGCGGCTGGGATCATCGCCATGAACGGGATGATCGAGGCCGACATCTACGGCAACGTCAACTCCACGCACGTCATGGGCTCGCGCATCCAGAACGGCATCGGCGGCTCCGGCGATTTCGCGCGCAACGCCTACGTCTCGATCTTCATGACCCCCTCCACCGCCAAGGGCGGCGAACATCTCCTGCCATCGTGCCGATGGTCAGCCATGTCGACCACACCGAACACGACGTGCAGGTCATCGTCACCGAGCAGGGCCTCGCCGACCTGCGCGGCTTACCTCCGCGGCGCCGGGCACGTGCATCATCGACCACTGCGCCCACCCCGACTACCGCCCGATGCTGCAGGACTATTTCGACCGGGCGCTGGCGACTTCCAAGGGCAAGCACACGCCCCACATTCTCCGAGAGGCGCTGTCCTGGCACGAGCGCTTCCTGCGCACCGGCAGCATGCGCCCGTCCTGAAGGCCGAAGCGCCGCCCGTCCCGCTGCCACGCATGGCCCCGCCGGACGGGCTGATCCTCGGCGAGAGGCGCTGGCCGGCGCCGTGACCGCTCGTTGCTGTCACGATGTGCAGATGGCGGAATCGGTTGTGGAGAAGACGGTCATCGCGGCGCCCGCGCAACGGGTCTGGGCATTGGTCAGCGACGTGACCCGCATGGGGGAGTGGAGCCCGGAAACCACCTCGTGCCGTTGGGAAATAGGAGCTGACAGCGCCCGGGTAGGTGCCCGCTTCCGCGGCAACAATCGCCGTGGACGCAGGCGCTGGACCACCAACTGCACCGTCACGGCCGCTGACCCGGGACGCCTTTTCGCTTTCGAGGTCACCGCGCTGGGGATGAGGGTGGCTGAATGGTTGTACGCGCTCGCGCCGGACGCGGAAGGCTGTGAACTGACCGAGACGATGGTCGATCAGCGCCGCCTGCCGATGCGCGTCATCGGGCGGCTCTCGACCGGCGTGAGTGACCGGGCCACGCACAACCGCGAGGGGATGCGCCGGACCCTCGCGGCCATCAAGAAAGCGGCCGAAACCGCTGCCGCTTAAGGGCAAGTGGCCGAGCCGGCACAGGGCGCCGCGCAGGCATGTCCAGCCGTGCGCCGCCGCGCATCGCACGCGTGAGAGGGTGCGGGCGAAGCTTTTTGCGACGGAGCGGGCAGGATGCCCGGGCAGAGGGAGTGTGCGATGCGCGCGGCCGTGATCACCGGAGCCCACAGCGTGCGGGTCGACGACGTCGACGATCCCGTGCTTCCCGGGCCGGGCGGCGCGATCGTGACCGTCCAGAAGTCCGCGATCTGCGGCAGCGACCTGCACTTCTATGACGGCGACATGGGCGTCGGCCCCCAGGGGCTGCGGATCGGCCACGAGGCGGTGGGAACCGTGGCCGAAGTGGGCGCCGACGTGCAGACGGTCAAGGTCGGGGACCGGGTGCTGGTGTCGTCCGTCGCCGGCTGCGGAGCCTGCCCGGGATGTGCCACGGGCGATCCGATCACCTGCCAGCGCACCGGCCCGAAGGTCTTCGGCTCGGGCGAGCTCGGCGGTGCTCAGGCCGAGGCGCTGGCCGTGCCCGGCGCGGATTTCCAGCTGCGCAGGCTTGCCGGTGACCTTTCTGAGATCTCCGACGAGGCGGCGCTGCTGCTCACCGACAACCTGCCCACCGGCTGGATCGCCGCCCGCAAGGCGGACTTCCGGCCCGGCGCGACCGTTGCCGTCGTCGGCCTCGGTGCTGTGGGGCTCTGCGCGGTGCGCTCGGCACTGATGCTCGGCGCCGGGCGGGTGCTCGCGGCCGACCTCGCTCCCGGGCGGCGAGCGATCGCGGAAAGCTTCGGGGCCGAGCCGGTCGACCCGGCGGCGGAAGGCGGGACGGCCGCTGCGGTGGCGGCGGCCACCGGCGGACTCGGCGCCGAATCGGTCATCGAGGCCGTCGGTCACGACGCGACGATCGACGCGGCCATCGCGTCCGTACGCGCGGGCGGCACCGTCTCGATCGTGGGCGTGCACAACATGACCCCGTACGCGCTACCCGTGCTGATGACGCTGTTTCGCAGCATCAGCATCCGGACCACTACGGCGCCCATCCAGCAGACCTGGCGCGAGCTGCTCCCGCTCGTCGCCTCCGGGCGGATGCAGACCGACGGCATCTTCACGCACCGCTTCCCGCTGGAGAAGGCCGCTGATGCGTATCAGGCTGTCGCGGCCCGCAGCAGCGACTGCATCAAGACGGTCTTCGACGTCAACTGAGCGGGGCCGCTCCCGGCCCGAGTTCAGCGCCGGGACGCGTGCCCCAGCAGCAGCTCGCGGTCGGCGATCTTGATCCGGTCGCGGCCCTGCAGCTTGCCCAGCGCGATCTCCGCCTCGTCGATGCCGACCCAGCCGTTCCAGTCCACGACGTCCACCCCGCGGTCGGCGAGGATCTTCAGCAGCGCTTCGGGGTCGCGGATCGCAGCCCGCTGGAGGGCCGGCGCGTCGGCGATGAGCGAGCTGATCGTCTCGGATGCATCGGACTTGTTGGTGCCGATGACCCCGGTGGGCCCGCGCTTGATCCAGCCGGCGACGTACTCACCCGGCACCGGCTTGCCGTCGTGCATCACGCGCCCGGCGTCGTGTGGGATGGTGCCGCTGCGCTCGTTGAACGGCAGGCCGGCGAGCCCCTGCCCGCGGTAGCCCACGCTGCGTAGCACCATCTGCGCGGGGATGGTCTCCAGGACACCCGTGCCGCGCACGTTGCCGGTGCCGTCCAGCACCGTGCGCTCCACCTCCACCCCGTCGACCCGCCCGGCGCCCAGCAGGGCCGTGGGACGTAGCAGGAAACGCAGGTGGATGCGGCGGGGCTTGCCGCTGGGACGTTCCTCGGCCCAGCGCCGCAGGATCTCCAGGTTGCGCCGCTGGTTGGCATCTGTGGCGATGGTCTGCTCGCTCGCCTCGTCGAGGACGAGTTCCTCGGGATCGACGACGATGTCGGCATTGGCCAGCTCGCCGAGCTCGCGCAGCTCCTTGGTGGTGAACTTCGCCTGCGCCGGGCCGCGGCGGCCGAGCATGTGGATGTCGGTGACGTGGCTCGCGTGCAGGACGTCGAGCACGTGGTCGGGCAGATCGGTGGGGCGCAGATCCTCAGCGGTCTTGGCGAGGATCCGGGCCACGTCGACGGCAACGTTCCCGACGCCCACGACGACCACGTCGGTCGCGTCCAACGTGAACCGATCGATCTGGGTGTCAGGGTGGCCGCTGTACCAGGCCACGAAGTCCGTCGCCGAGAAGCTGCCGGGAAGCTCCTCGCCCTCGATGTTCAGCCGGCGGTCGATCGCGGCGCCGTACGCCACGACGATCGCGTCGTAATGCTCGTGCAGCTCCTCCATCGAGACATCCTTGCCGACGTCGACGTTGCCGAGGAAACGGATGCCGTCGGTCTCGAGCACCTTGCGCAGTGCCAGGGTGATCGACTTGATCTTCTCGTGGTCAGGCGCTACCCCGTAGCGCACCAGGCCGTACGGGCATGGCAGCCGGTCGATCACGTCGACCTCGACCCCGTCTACCTCAGGCGCGGACTTGAGCAGCGATTGGGCGGCGTAGATGCCCGATGGACCGCTTCCGATGACTGCAACGCGTAGCACAAGCCCAATATCGCAGACGCCTGCGCTAGACCACACTCCCGGTCGGTGATTGCCCGATGGTGCGGCAGACCTTGATGTTGTGCTGCAGGTAGCCGCGGCTGAAGGCGATCAGCCGCTGCGCGGGTGTGCCGTGGGCGTCGGGAGAGGACGCCAGCTCCGACCCGAAGTGCCGCGTGTCGCCCAGCTGGTAGAGCAGCTTGGCTGCCCCCAGCACGTCGGTGAACGGCAGCCGGTGCGCGGTGCGGGCGAACGCCGTCGTGACGCCGGCCGAGCAGTCCGCCTGATTCTCCTCGGAGCGCGAGATCGGGCCGACGACTCCGAGAATGTGGTCGGCCCGGTGGCCGAGCTCGTGCATCAGCACGACGACCGGAAGGAAAGGACCACCTTTCTGAAACAGCCCGTCCAGCAGCTCGCGGCTGTAGGCGACGGTGTCGTCGCTGGGGCAGTAGAAGGCGTTGTCGGAGAAATCGCCGGCGTTGCTGTCGGCCGCTCCACAGGCGTCCTGAGGTACCTGGCCGTCGTTGTACGCCACGAACGTCGGGGTGGTCCATTTGGCACCGAGCTGCTCGGTCCAGTACTCGTTCACCGAGCCGGGGCAGTTCGACGGGTCGGTCAGGATCGCTAGCGTGCTCTGGACGTCGTGCGCGGCTCCGCCGTGGCAGCCGGCCGGCAGCGCCGGGGTCGACGTGGCCGCCGGGGTCGGCGTGGTGACGGTGCCGGAGAGCGAGCCGCCCGCCGAGCTGCCGCAGGCGGTCACCGCCAACGTCACGGCGGCAACCCACCCGCCGATCCCTACCAGCAGTCTTGCGCGCGGGCTTCGCATGCCATGAAGCGTCGCAGGTCGCGGGGAAGATTGCCGTCGGAAATCCGCAGCTTGCCGTGTCCGGTAGCCGACAGTTGGGTGTCCATCGTTTGGTGAGAGATGATGGCGCGTGCACCGTAGCGGCTTCCTGGTCGTCGGAATCGTGTCCGCGACCCTGTTGGCGACCGGCTGCGGCACCCGCGTCTCAGCTCCGCCGCAGACCCGGCCCTTGGCGAGCGCCGCGCCCACGGGCCCGTCGGCCGCGGCATCGAGCAATCCGGCCTCCGACATCGGCGTCACCCCGACCACCATCACCGTCGGGCTCCTGGTGAGCCGCACCAGCCTGCTCGGGCCGGACGCGTTCAGCGGCTCGTATTACGGCGCGACCGCGTACTTCGACACCCTTAACCAGCAAGGCGGGATCGACGGCCGCAAGGTGAGGCTGGTCTCCTGCGACGACACCGGCACCGGCACCGGCAACGTCAATTGCGTTCACAGGCTGATCGACCGCGACAAGATCTTCGCGCTCGCCGGCACCACGGCGTTCAACTACGACGGCGATACCTACGTGAACAAGAAGGGCGTCCCTGACGTCGCCGGCCAGCCTGTCGGCACCGGCTACGACACCTACGCCCACCTGTGGAACCTGTACGGCAGCGACGAGCCCCGCAACGGGACTGTCGGCTGGGACGGCAAGCTCTACGGCGGCACCGAGATCTACCGGTACTTCAAGGACAAGCTCGGCGCGAAGAGCGCGGCGGTCGTCTTCTACAACGTCGCGCCGTCGCAGCGCTACGCCCTCAGCATCGAAGCCGGGCTGCGCAAGGAGGGTTACACCGTCCGCGAGGAGCAGGTCGACCTCGGGCTGGCCAACTTCGACAGCATCGCCGTGGACATCGGCGGCGCCAAGGTGGACACCGTCTACGACGCGCTCGACACGACCGGCAACGAGCGGCTGTGCCAGGCACTCGACGCCCATCACGTGAAGCTCAAGGCCAAGGTGACGACGACGCAGGGGTGGACCTCGGCCATCGCCAGCGATTACCGGTCGAGCCCCATCTGTCGCAACAGCATCTACGCCACCGGCAAAACGCAGAACTACGACGATCGCAGCAAGCCCAGCGTCGCCGCCTTCCAGGATGCGGTCAACCGGATCTTCCCCGGTCACAAGGACAAGACGTCCGAGTGGGAGCTCGAGGGTTGGGCGTCGGCGCAATGGCTGACCGACGCGATGCGTTCCTGCGGCGCCCAGCTGACCCGGGTGTGCGTCGAGAACTACCTGCGTACCACCAAGGCCTACACCGGCCACGGGTTGCTGACGCCGCGCAACTTCATCGTCGCGCGCCCGCCGCCGATGGAACGCAGCTGCCTCAACGTCGCTCGCTGGCAGGACTCCGCGAACGGTGGCAAGGGCGGCTGGGTGTCGCAGGTGCCGGATATGAACACGAACTGTTTCGACGTGTACGAGCTGGCCTATTCTCCTTAGCCCGCAGTGTTTTCGTGCCATTCCGCGGGTTCCCCGGCGAACGCGACCTCGCCGCGTTCGAGCCGGTAGACGACCGCCGCGAGCGCCAGCACCCGGTCCTCGTACTGATCGGCCAGCACCACCGTCACGCCGGTCGCGGCGATGCGGCCGACGACCTCGTACAGCTCGTCGGTCAGTGCCGGGGCGAGGCCGAGGGACGGCTCGTCGACGACTACGCAGCGCGCGTCCGCGACCAGAGCGCGGCTGAGGGCGAGCATGCGCTGCTCCCCGCCGGACAGCGTCCCCGCGGCCTGCGAGCCGCGCTCGCGCAGCACCGGGAAGGTGTCGTAGGCCGCAGCCAGCGAACGGCCGCCGGCGAAAACGTCGAGGTTCTCGCGTACCGACAGGTGGCTGAAGACGCCCTGCGACTCCGGCACGGCCACCAGCCCCATCCCCGCCCGCTGCTCGGGACGCAGGCGCCCGAACGGCTTGCCGTTCCACTCCAGGGTCCCGCTTCGCAGCGGGAGGGTGCCGGCGACGACGGACAGCAGCGTCGTCTTGCCGGCGCCGTTCGGGCCGACGACCCCCGTGACGACGCCGGGCGCGATGTCCAGGTCGATGCCGTGCAGCACCTCGACCGGCCCGTAGCCCGCCCGCAAACCCCGCGCGGAAAGGGCGACCGTCACCCCGCCGCACCCCCCGCCGCAGGGGTGCTCACGTGCTGCAGCGAGCCGGCTGCCAGCTCATGCACGTCGTCGGCGACGGCACGTACGAACGCCGGGTCGTGTTCGATGAGCAGCACCGCTTTGCCCGCCCCGGCGAGTCCTCGCAGCAGGGTGGCGACCGCTGACGCCTGCCGCCGGTCCAGCCCGCTCACCGGCTCGTCGAGCAGCAGCACCAGGGGGTCCGCGACGAGCGCCCGGGCGAGCTCGACCAGCCGCTGCGTCCCGGTCGGCAGCCCGCCGGCAGGGACATCGGCCACGCGGCCGAGGCCGAGCTCGTCGCACACCCGGTCGACCCGCGCGCCGACGCCCCGGGCCGTCCGGCTACGCAACGCCTGCAGCAGCCCGATCCGGTGCCGGTTCTCGGCGGCGACCAGCAGGTTCTCCCGGACGGTCAGAGTCTGAAAGATGCTGCCCACCTGGTAGGTCGGCACCAGACCCCGGCGGCTGCGGGCGTCGGCGGGCAGCCTGGTGACGTCGCGACCGCCCAGCAGCACCCTCCCCGAATCTGGCTGCAGGGTGCCCGCGAGGCAGCGAAAGAGCGTCGTCTTGCCGGCCCCGTTGGAGCCCACGAGCGCGGTGACACGGCCCGCGTCGACGCTGAGGCTCACGCGGTCGAGCACTTGCAAGCCGCCGTAGCGCTTGCTGAGCGCGTCCGCGACCAGAACGCTCATCGCGAAAGGCCCAGCAGCCGGCGTCCGGCGGGGGACAGCCGCCGGGGCTCGTCCGGGCTCGCGAGCAGCCGGCGGCTCATCAGCGTGGTGACGGCGGCGATGAGCCCGGCCACCCCGCGGGGCAGCCGGCCGAGCAACGCCGCCAGCAGGCCGACCACCAGCAGTGACGTGCCGGGGACGGCGACCGTATCGATGATGACGAACAGCGCCGCGGCCAGGACGGCGGCCACGGCACTGTCGGCCCCGGCGACGATCACGGTGGTGAACCAGAGCAGGCCCTGAAGTGGATCCACCGCGCTCGCGTCGAACGCGCCTGCCGCCTGCACCATCAGGCCGCCGCCGAGCCCGGCCAGGGTCGCGCTGGCGGCAAAGGCGGCGAGCGTCATGGTGCGCACGTCGACACCGGCCGCGCGGGCGCCGTCGGGGCTGTCGCGGGCGGCCCGCAGCGCTCGCCCGACCCGGTCGTGGGTCAGCATCTCGACGATGCCGAGCCCCAGCATCAGGCAGACCAGTTCCAAGGCGTAGAACGACCGGCTGCCGCCCACCGCCTGGCGGATGGCGAGGCCCGACGTGAAACGCGGCTGCTGGAAGACGAACCGGCTGGCGACCGTCCCGACGGCGAGCGTCGTCAAAGCCAGCGCGAGTCCGCTACGCCGAAGTGCGGGGTAGCCCGTGATCAGCCCGAGTACACCGGCGCCGATCGCGCCGAAGGCCAGCGCGATGATCCCCGGCAGCTTCGGCAGACCTCCAGCCCCCGCGGCGAATCCGGCCGCCAGCAGCGCGCCCACGCCGGCGTAGCCCGCCGCTCCGAGCGAGATCTGCCCGGCGACCCCGGACAGGAGCATCAGCGAAAGGAAGATCAACGCCAGCGCCGGCACCCGCTGGGCGGTGCGGAGATCGACCAGGGGGAACAGCAACGGCGAGGCCAGGAAGGCGACCGCGACCGGCACCGTCCAGCGCGGCCATCGCCCGGGCCGGCGGGTGACCGAGGCCACCACGCCCGCTCCGGTCTCGGCGAGCTGCGGGATCAGCAAGAGCGCGATGAGCAGCGCGAGGACGAAGAGGTTGGATTGGACACTGCCGAAGATGGTCTGCGCCAGGCCGCGGAGCTGCACCCGCTGCAATTCGGCCTGCCCGATACCGAGGGCGAGCGCCGACACCACGACGGCGATGGCGGACTGCAGCTTCGCGATCACCACGACCGCCAGCGTTTCCAGCACGATCAGGGTCAGTCCGTACGGGCTGAGCTGGGTCGAAGGGGCCAGCAGCACGCCGGCGAGCCCAGCGAGCCCGCCGCCGAGTGCCCATCCGATCGCCGCTACCCGGTCGGCGTTCACCCCGGCCAGGCGGGCCAGTGAACGCTGGTCGACGACGGCCCGGGCGAGCAGGCCCGCTCGCGTGCGGCGCGCCACGGCCGTCAGCACGAGGCACACGATGATCGCGATCAGCAGTTGCGCCAGGCTGCTGCGATCGATCGTTGCCCCGCCCGGCAGGTCGACTGCGCCCGGCTGCACCAGCGCCGGCGCATCCTGCCGCGCCTGCAGCCCCCAGATCTGCGAGGCCATGCCGAGCAGCAGTACCAGCAGCCCGGTGCTCGCCACGAGCGTCTCCGCGGTGGAGGCCGCCCGCCGGCGCAGCGGGCGGAAGACGGCCCACTCGGCGGCCAGCCCCAGCGCCGGCCCGACGATGAAGAGCGCCAGTGGCGCGGCGACCCCGATCGGCCAGTTCCAGACCGTCACGGCCTGCCAGAGCACGTACGCGACCATCATGGCCATGCCGCCGGAGGCGATGTTGAACACGCCGGTGGTGCGGTAGGTGACCAGCACCCCGAGGCCGGCCAGCGCGGCGACGGCACCGACGGCGACCCCTGCCAGCGCCAGGTCGATGGTGATCATCGGTGGGCGATCATGGGGCGTCCCGCGGCCGCTCCGGCGCGCAGACCGGACACGGCGCGAGGGATCCGGCGGCTATCGCGTCGGGATCGGCCGGCGACGCCTCCTTCTCGCGCAGGAGCAGGCAGCTCGGGTGGTGATACGTGGTGCCGTCCGGCACCGTGAGATATGCCGATGAGGCGGTCAGGAGCGGATCGGCCGGCTCGGCGGCGCCGGGGGGCTCGGTGCCGTCACGTGCCGATGACGCGTCATCGGTGCCCGCGACCTCCGTGATCGCGTCGATGAGCTGGGCGAGGCGGCGCTCCACCCGGTCGCTGCGCCCGGCGACCACCAGCGCGCTCCCGACCATGATCAGCGCCAGGCCGCTGAACCCGGCGCTGACCAGGTACGGCATCTGCTCGTAGAGGTTCGCGGTGCCGGAGATGTCATACCAGGCGACCACGAGCAGCACGGCGCCGCCGAACAGGCAGACGACAGCGGCGATCGACCACGGATCGTTCGGCCGTAGCGACCTCATGGAGCCTGCTCGCGCGTGGCCACCTACGCATGTTCTGTCACAGCGGCCGCACAGTCACGAAGGACCCGCCGCCAGGGCAGCCCTGGCTGCCGCCGAACGGCGCGTCCTGTGGATGGAGGCGTGCGAATCGCGACGCCTGTGGACAGCCGCATCCGGCCCGCCGATCGGCGCCAGGCTGCCGTTACCCGCCTTCGAGGAGTCGACATGACCGATCTCTTGCCCCCAGCCGCGGCCGGCATCCGCACCGGGCTGCCGGCCTCAGCGCTCACGGTGGATCCCGCCGCCCTGGCGGAGGCCCCGGCGCGGCTGCTGCAGCGCGCCGCCGCGCTACGTTCCGGGGCGCCGGCGCTGCTCGCCGCTTGGCAGCAGGCGGCTGAGGCGCTCGCCGCCGAGCACACCGGCGGCGCACTGTGCGCCACCCGGCCGGGATCCGGGGCGGCGCTGGCGGAGTGCGCCGTGTCGGTCGAGGCACTCGCCGAGAGCCTTCGGCGCAGCGCGTTCAGCTACGCGAGCACCGAGGCCGCTGCTGTCCCCCAGGCGCCTGACCGGGGTCGGGCGTGGATCCCCTAGCCCCTGCCGCCGCCCTGGCCCGTATCGACGCCGGGCCGCTCGCGGCGCTGGTGACCCGCCTTCGCGGGATGAGTCAGCAGCTGCGTTCCGCGGCCGAGTGCCTGGCCGCCGCGCCGGCGCTGCTCCCTGGCTGGACGGGAGCTGGATCCGACGGTTTTGCCCGCGCGGCCGCAGCCGCCCGCGGCCGGTTGACCGGCATGGGCGACGCCCTCGATGCCGCGGCGTCGGCGCTCTGCTCGCTGACTGCGGCGCTGCGGGTGGTTCAGGACGAGGTGACGGCGGCGCGCCGGGTGCTCGCCGCCGCGGGCCCGTCCGACCCGAGCCCGGCAATCGCGTCCCAGCTGACCGGTGCGGCGGCGACCTTTCGCGACGCCGATCTGCGCGCGGCGGCCCTGCTCGCCGAGGCCTTGCTGCTCGATCTCACCCACGGTTCCGCCCTGCCCGCCGGTGCTCGGGTGAGTGCTCAACTCGGGGCGGGGTCGCTGGCCCAGGACCTGTCCGCGGCGCCGCCGCTTCCGGCCAGCGCGCCAGCGGTGGCCGTCTGGTGGGCGGGTCTCACCCCCGCTGCCCGCTCCGCTACCGCCAGTGGCTGGCCGGGCCTGGCCGGTGGTATCGACGGGATCCCGGCGGGCGTGCGGGATGCGGTCAACCGGCGGCTCCTCGCGGCCGCGGTGCAGGATGCGCAGCGGGCGTATGCGCGGTCGCCGGAGTACGAGACCTACGCTCACCTGTCGGCGCGGGCCCGGCTGCTCCGGCTGCAGGCGCTCGCCGCCGCGGTGCGGCCGCCGGGTACCCAGCTGCTGCTGTTCGACCCGAACGGTGACGGCGAGGCGGTGGTTTCCACGGCTGATGTGCAGAGCAGCCGATCGGTGGCGGTCATGGTTCCTGGCATGAGCAACGAGCTCGCCGACGTGCCCGCGCTCACCCGGGACGCCCGCCGGCTCGCCGCCGCGGCCGGACCGGGAGCGGCGGTCGTGGCCTGGCTCGGGTACGACGCCCCGGACGTTCATCAGGTGGCCAGCGACGGCCGGGCGCGGTCGGGCTCCTGGGCGCTGCAGCGCTTCATTGCCGGCCTGCGGTCGACCGCCGCCCGCGTGCAGCACGTGACCGTCCTCGGGCACAGCTACGGCTCGCTGGTCGCGGGCCTGGCAGCCAAGCGCGGGCTCGCCGCCGACGATCTGGTGCTGCTGGCGAGCCCGGGTGTCGAAGCCAGCCGCGCCTCGCAGCTGCGCCTGCCCGCCGGTCACGTCTGGGCTGCCCGGGCCCCGACCGATCCGATCCAGCTGGTGTTCTGGCCGCAGCGGCTCGGGCGGCTCTTCGGGATCGAGCTGCCGCCGGTGTTCGGCCCGGATCCAGCGGCGGCTGCCTTCGGCGCGCGGCATTTCCCGGACGCAGGGGCCTACGGTCACAGCGGCTACCTCGCTGCCGGCAGCCAGTCGCTGGCGAGCCTGGCCGGCATCGTCAGCGCGCGGCCCGTGAGGTGAGCGCGCTATCCGCCGAGCCCGAGCCCGCCAGAGCGCGTGCCAGTCGGTGCCGGGGAGCCGCCTTTGGACCCTTCCTGCAACGATTGGACCCTTCCTGCAACGATGCGAAGATGCCTTCGACTCATGACACGTCATCGCCACCTTCCCCCGCTTCGGCCAGTGCCAATCCCAGCGTCAATCCCGAGGAGTTCGGGACGGTCGCCGTCCTCGGCGGCACCGGGCCGCAAGGGCGCGGGTTGGCTCGCCGTTTCGCTGCCGCCGGGGTGCCGGTGGTCATCGGCTCTCGCGACGCGGGCCGGGCCGGTCAGGCCGCGGAACCCATGGCAGCTGCCGGACTGCCGGTGCGGGGCGAAGGCAACGCAGCGGCGGCAGCGGCGGGTGACATCGTCATCGTCGCGGTGCCGTACGAGGGTCACGAGGACCTGCTGAAGTCACTGGCGGGCGAGCTCGCGGGCAAGGTCGTGGTCGACTGCGTGAACCCGCTCGGCTTCGACAAGCAAGGGGCCTACCAGCTCGACGTTCCGGAGGGCAGCGCGGCGCAGCAGGCTGCCGGCGTGCTCCCGCAGAGCCGGGTCGTCGCCGCGTTCCACCATGTGAGCGCGGTGCTGCTGGAGGACGAGTCGGTCGAGCAGGTCGACACCGATGTCCTGGTGCTCGGCGAGGACCGGGAGGCGACCGACCTGATCGGCCGCCTCGCCGACCTCGTTCCGGGCATGCGCGGGGTGTACGCCGGCCGGCTGCGCAACGCCGGTCAGGTCGAGGCGCTCACCGCCAACCTGATCTCCATCAACCGGCGCTACAAATCGCACGCCGGCCTGCGGGTCACCGACGTCTAGCCGCGTCTAGCAGGGGGCCGCTAGGTGTACGAGTGCTCCGCGCCGGGATAGCGGCCGGTGCGGACGTCGTCGGCGTACGCAGCGGCAGCGGCGGACAGCGTGCCGCGCAGGTCGGCGTAGCGCTTCACGAAACGGGGTCCGGGGCCGGCGTTCAGGCCGGCCATATCGGTCCACACCAGGACCTGCGCGTCGCATCCGGCGCCGGCTCCGATCCCGATCGTGGGGATGGTCAGCTCGCGCGAGACCCGTTCGGCAAGAGCGGCCGGCACCAGTTCGAGCACGATGGCGAACGCGCCGGCCTGCTGCAGCGCGAGGGCGTCGTCCAGCACCTGCTCGCCGGCGTCCTCGCCGCGACCCTGCACCCGAAACCCGCCGATGCCGTGCACGCTCTGCGGGGTTAAGCCGATGTGGCCCATCACGGCCATCCCGGCGCTCGCGAGCAGCCCCACCTGTGGCACGACCCGGCGTCCGCCCTCGAGCTTGACCGCGTGCGCGCCGCCTTCCTTGATCAGCCGCAACGCCGACATGAAGGCCTGCTCCGGCGAGGCCTGGTAGGAGCCGAAGGGCAGATCCCCGACCACCATCGCGCGCTTGGAGGCGCGCACCACGGCCCGGGTGAGCGGCAGCAGCTCATCGAGCTGCACCGGCACGGTCGTCTCGTAGCCCAGGACGTTGTTACCGGCGGAATCGCCGACCAGCAGCACCGGAATGCCCGCCTCGTCGAAGATCTCGGCGCTCAGCATGTCGTACGAGGTCAGCATTCCCCAGCGTTCCCCGCGTTCTTTTGCCGCCTGCAGGTCGCGCACCGTCACCCGCCGGGAGCGCACCCCTCCGTAGAGGGTGGGTACTGACGTCGCAGCAGCACCCGAAGCAGCGGGCTCCGGGGGCGCGGCGGGCTGGCTAGCGGCATCGCTCATGGTGGTGCACCCTTTCGAACCGTCCAGGCACCCGGCAGGTGTCCCGGCGATAGGCAGATGCTTTCACCAATGTGGGCCAGATGAACGAACGTGCTCGGTGGGTTACATCCGGTGGCACGAGGGGCAGTGGCCGGAGCCCTCGATGGGAAGCAGCGCGCAGCACCCGGGATGGGGGCACTGGATGAAGTCACTGAGGCCGTCGACGGCGTCGATCAGCGGTAGATCGGGCCGGGTGCGCCGCAGCTGGCCGGGCTGAAGCGACGGCGGTCGCGGGACTCGCGACAGGCGCGGCCGTGCCGGGCGGGACACCACCCGAGCCACCGGGGCGGGCAAGCTCAGGCGCACCAATTGGCGCCCGGCGACCCGGCGTACGGAATCCAGCAGTACCACACCGTCCATCGGAACACGGCGAGGTGAGCAGATCGGGACGACACGCCGTCGCCATGCCTCATCCGTCGTCTCGTAGGGTCGGAGCGTGCTTGCTGCCTACGCGTCAGCCATCAATCCCGACGACCCGCTCGCCGGGCTGAAGGTCGAGCAGGTCGCCGACCCTGACGTGCCGGAGGGGTGGGAACTGGTCACGGTGCGCGCCGCCGCGCTCAACCATCACGACCTGTGGTCGCTCAGGGGCGTGGGCCTGTCGGCGGATCTGCTGCCGATGGTGCTTGGCTGCGATGCGGCCGGGCTCAGCAGCGATGGCACCGAGGTCGTCGTCCATGCGGTGATCGGCGATCCCGCGGCTGGCGGCGGCGACGAGACGTTCGATCCGAAACGATCGCTGCTGTCGGAGAAGCATCCGGGTGCGCTCGCTGAACGGGTGGCCGTGCCACGCCGCAACCTCGTTCCCAAACCGGCCGGTCTCTCGTTCGAGGAGGCCGCGTGCCTTCCGACCGCGTACCTCACCGCCTACCGGATGCTGGTCACGCGTTCCGGTCTGCGCGGGCCGGGGACCCTGCTCGTGCAGGGCGCGGGCGGCGGGGTCGCGACGGCGTTGCTGCTGCTGGGCAAGGCGCTCGGGCACACGGTCTTCGTGACGAGCCGCGATGAGGCCAAGCGCGCCAAGGCCGCGAGCCTCGGTGCCGACGGCGTTTTCGAGCCCGGTGCCCGGCTGCCGGTGCGGGTGGACGCCGTCATGGAGACGGTCGGTGCGGCTACCTGGTCGCACTCGCTGAAGTCGCTACGGCCGGGCGGCACCCTCGTCGTGTGCGGCGCTACCAGCGGGCCCAACCCGCCGGCCGATCTCAACCGGGTCTTCTTCCTTCAGCTGTCCGTCGTCGGCTCCACCATGGGCACCCGTGACGAGTTGGCCGGGCTGCTGGCATTGCTTGCCGAGACGGGCGTGCGGCCGCTGATCGACGACGTTCGCCCGCTTGCTGACGCGCGCGCGTCGTTCGCCGCCCTGGCTGGCGGCGACGTGTTCGGCAAGCTGGTGGTGACGACCTGACCAGCTAGCCGCTCTTCCTCAGCAGCGCGGAAAGGGCGAGCAGGATGCCGCCGAAGCCGAGACCGCCGACGACGCCGCCGGCGAACGTCACGAATTTGAGCGACCCGGGGTAGCCGTCTATCGCGAAGGCGAAGAAGCCGCCGATGACGCCGATCGCCGCCACGACGTAGGCGAGGATCTGCAGGATCGGGGCGAGGCCCGCGGCTGTCGACAGCGGGCTACCGCTGGCGCCGCCAAAAGGCGTGCCGCTGCCCGGGTAGCCCCCGTAGCCGGGCTGGCCAGGCGGGGTCCCCGGCTGCGGGTAGCCGCCTTGGGGGTAACCGGGCTGCCCGGCCTGCGGGTAGCCGCCCGGCTGCCCGGGCTGCCCGGGCTGACCTGGCTGCTGGTAGGGCTGCTGGCTCACGGTTCCTCCTCGTGGGTGTGCAGCCAGTGAACCAGCCCTGCCCGCAAATGTGCGTTCGGCGCGCCTTGGATGAGAGTCGTTCGGGCGTGCTGACCGGCTCTAGTCGTCAGCCTCGTCCTCGCGCGCGAGCCAGGTAGCCAGCCGATCGATCGCCGTCTCGAAGTGCGGGTTCTCGTCGACGAAGACGCGCAATTGCTCCGCCAGCCACTCGAGCGAGACGGTCTCGGCGCCCCGCCGCTCGGTGAGTTCCTCGATCCCGCGGTCGGTGAAGTACATGCCGGGCTCAGCGGCCGAGGGCGGCCTCGATCAGGGCCGCCTGCTCCGCCTCGTGCACCCTGGCGACACCCGCGGCCGGAGACGCCGATGCCGAACGTGACACCCGGCGCAGCCGCACGCCCTCCGGCAGACCCTCGCTCAGGTGCGTGGCCACGTGCGGCCAGGCACCCTGGTTGGCCGGCTCTTCCTGCACCCAGGCGACATCCGTGGTGCCACCAGAACCGACCTCGTACGACGCGAGCACCTCGGACACCTCGTCGACCGGGGTCGGGTAGAGCTGCTCCAGGCGCACGAGCGCGATGTCGTCGGCGCTCTCGGCGCCACCGGAACGCTTGCCGCGGGCGGCGAGCAGGTCGTAGTAGATCTTGCCGCTGCACAGGATCACCCGGCTCGGGCGCGTGACGGAGTTGTCCCGGATCACCGGCCTCCAGCCGCCGGTCGTGAAGCTCTCGACCTGCGACGCTGCGGCCCGCAGGCGCAGCATCGACTTCGGCGTGAAGACGATCAGCGGCCGCGTGCGGCTTGAGCAGCGCCTGCCGGCGCAGCAGGTGGAAGTATTGCGCGGGCGAGGACGGCACCGCGACGGTCATGTTGTTCTCCGCGCACAGCTGCAGGTACCGCTCGATGCGCGCGGAGGAGTGGTCGGGGCCCTGGCCCTCGTAGCCGTGCGGCAGCAGCAGCGTGACGCCGGAGCGCTGGCCCCACTTCTGCCTCGCCGGAGGAGATGAACTCGTCGACGATCGTCTGGGCGCCGTCGGCGAAGTCACCGAACTGCGCCTCCCAGAGCACGAGCGCGTCGGGCCGGGCGACCGAGTAGCCGTACTCGAAGCCCATCGCCGCGAACTCGCGACAGCAGCGAGTCGTAGACGTAGAACGTCGCCGCTCCGCGGGAGCGTTCTTCAGCGGCGTGTACTCGTCGCCGTTGGTGCGGTCGACCAGCACCGCGTGCCGCTGGCCGAACGTGCCGCGCCGGCTGTCCTGGCCGGCGAGGCGTACCGGGTGCCCTTCGATCAGCAGGGAGCCGAAGGCGAGCATCTCGCCGAGCGCCCAGTCGATGGTGCCGTCGTCGACCATCTTGGCCCGGCGCTGCAGCTGCGGCAGCAGCCTCGGGTGGACGGTGAAGCCCTCGGGCAGGCTCAGCTGGGTGTCGACGATCGTCTTGATCGTCTCCATCGGGATCGCCGTGCGCACCGATTCGGCGACGCCGCTCGTCCGACCACCGCCGTGGCCGGGCTGCGCACCGGCTGGCTGGACGCATCGTGCGTCTCGGCGAAGACGCGTTCTCCAGCTGGGACTGGTAGCTGCGTAGCGCCTCCTCGGCCTCGTCGATGGTGATGTCGCCGCGCCCGATCAGCGCCTCGGTGTAGATCTTGCGCACCGAACGCTTGCGGTCGATGAGGTCGTACATCAGCGGCTGGGTGAACGATGGGTCGTCGACCTCGTTGTGGCCGCGGCGGCGGTAGCAGACCATGTCGATGACGACGTCCTTGTGGAACGCCTGGCGGAACTCGAACGCCAGCCGCGCGACCCGGACGCACGGCCTCGGGGTCGTCGCCGTTCACGTGGAAGATCGGCGCCTGGATCATCCGCGCCACGTCGGTGGCATACACCGACGAGCGCGCCGGCCGTCGGGCGAGGTGGTGAAGCCGACCTGGTTGTTGACGACGACGTGGACGGTGCCGCCGGTGCGGTATCCCCGCAGCTGCGAGAGGTTCAGCGTCTCGGCCACCACGCCCTGGCCGGCGAACGCGGCGTCGCCGTGCATCAGCACGGGCAGCACGGTGAAGCCCGCCTCGCCCTTGTCGAGCACGTCCTGCTTGGCCCGCACGATGCCCTCGACGACCGGGTCGACGGCCTCGAGGTGCGAGGGGTTGGCGGCCAGGTAGACGGGGACTGGTCACGCCGTCGCGGCCGCGTGAAGATGCCGTCGGCCCCGAGGTGGTACTTCACGTCGCCGGAGCCGTGCGCGGTGCGACGGGTCGACGTTGCCCTCGAACTCGCGGAAGATCTGCCCGTAGGACTTGCCGACGATGTTGGCCAGCACGTTGAGCCGGCCGCGGTGCGGCATGCCGACGACGACCTCGTCGAGACCGTCCTCGGCGGCGCCCTGCAGGATCTCGTCGAGCAGCGGGATGACCGACTCGCCGCCCTCGAGCGAGAAGCGCTTCTGGCCGACGTACTTGGTCTGCAGGAAGTTCTCGAACGCCTCGGCGGCGTTGAGCCGGCTCCAGGATGTGCAGCTGCTCGTCGCGGATCGGGCTGCTCGTGCCGGACGCTCCACGCGCTGCTGGATCCAGTGCCGCTGCTCGGGGTCCTGGATGTGCATGTACTCGATGCCGACGCGTCCGGCAGTACGAGTCGCGCAGCACACCGAGGACGTCGCGCAGCTTCATCATGCGCTGGCCGGCGAAGCCGCCGACGGCGAACTCGCGGTCGAGGTCCCACAGAGTGAGGCCGTGCTCGGTGATGTCGAGGTCGGGGTGGCTTGCGCTGCCTGAACTCCAGCGGGTCGGTGTCGGCCATCAGGTGACCGCGCACCCGGTAAGCGTGGATCACCTCCATCACCAGCGCGCCCTTGTCGAGGTCGCCCTCGTGGCTGTCGGGGATGTCGGGCGCCCAGCGCACCGGCTCGTACGGGACGCGCAGCGAGGCGAAGATGTCGTCGTAGAAGTCGTCCTCGCCGAGCAGCAGCTGGTGCATCCGGCGCAGGAACTCGCCGGACTGCGCGCCCTGGATGACCCGGTGGTCGTAGGTCGAGGTGAGGGTGATGGTCTTGCTGACCGCGAGCTGGGCGAGCGTTTCCGGGGACGCGCCCTGGAAGTCGGCCGGGTACTCCATCGCGCCGACGCCGATGATGCAGCCCTGGCCCGACATCAGCCGCGGCACCGAGTGCACGGTGCCGATGCCGCCGGGGTTGGTGAGGCTGATGGTGGTGCCGGCGAAGTCGTCGGTGGTGAGCTTGCCGGAGCGGGCCCGCCGCACGATGTCCTCGTAAGCGACCCAGAAGCCGCTGAAGTCCACGCGTCTCGCGCGTCCTTGATGCTGGCCACGACGAGCTGCCGCTGATCGCCCTTCACCAGGTCGATCGCGAGCCCGAGGTTGACGGATTCCGGCTTGACGACGGCGGGCTTGCCGTTCACCTCGGCGAAGGAGGCGTTCATCTCCGGGTGGTCGAGCAGCGCCCGCACCATGGCGTAGCCGATGAGATGGGTGAAGCTCACCTTGCCGCCGCGGCTGCGGGCGAGATGACGGTTGATGACGACCCGGTTGTCCTCGAGCAGCTTGGCCGGCACCGCACGTACGGAGGTCGCGGTGGGTACTTCGAGCGAGGCTTCCATGTTCGCGACGACGCGCGCCGCCGCACCCTTCAGCGGGGTGCTGTGATCGTCGGCCGCGCTCGGAGCGCCGGTGGCCGGTGCCATCACGGGCTTGGCGGGCGGGGGCGGGGGCGGGGGCGCCGGAGTCGGCGTAGCGACGGGCAATACCGGTGCGCTCGGTGCCGTCTGGACAGCAACGTTGACGCCGTTGGCGGCGGCACTGGCACTGCCGGCGGCCTTGCCGTTGCTCGGCGGCGCTGCCGCGATCGGATCGGGCTGGTAGTCGGAGAGGAACTCGCGCCATTCGGGCGACACGCTCGCCGGATCGTTCTGGTACTGCTGCCAGATCTCGTGAACCAGCCACTCGTTGGGCCCGAAGTCGGTAGCTACTGCGCTTGTCGTGGCATCACTCGCCGGGCTTGACACGGGCGATTTCGCCTCTTCCCTGCTTGCTCGCGGACTTGCACTCCAGGTTACCGCCCAGTTCTTTGCCCACCCCACAGCTCGTCATCGGCTCCGGGCGCAAGAAGTCACGCGCAGGCCGAACCTGCCGATATGGGCCTGAATCGGATCTTGACCCCCGATGGACACGATCGACGGCGCCCCCGGGGCGCGCCTGGAGGACATGTGCGCCGCTGGCTCTTGTTCGCGACGGCCCTGCTCATCGCGACGGCGGGAGCCGGCAGCGGCGCCTGGGCGGCGACGACGCCGAAAGTCCCGGTTGCATCGGCCCGCGTGGTTGCCGGTCACAAGTCGTTCGGCCCGGGCAAGAAGCAGATCCTTCGGCTGGACCCGAAGACCGCCCCGGCGGTCTTCAGCCCTCGCATCTCGCGGGAGCTCGCCGTGCTCCCGGTCACAGCAAAGATCAACGTGACCTACCTCGGGTTCCCTGCGGCCGCCCGAACGGCTTTCCAGGCCGCGGTGAACATCTGGGAGACGCAGATCCACAGCACCGTGCCGATCGACGTCACCGCTGACTGGTCGAATCTGACCGCTCAGTACGGCGACCCGGGCGTCCTGGGCGCTGCGGGGCCCACCGATTTCGTGGAGAACTTCACGAACGCCCCGCTCCGCAACGTCGCCTACCCGATCGCACTGGCCAACGCGATCGCTGGATCCGACCAGCTGCCGGCGAATGTGTGCACCTCTGACCCGAGCTCCCCGAATCCCAGCGGCGCGGAGATCTCGGCATCCTTCAACAGCGACCAGAGCGCCTGGTACTACGGGACCGACGGCCATCCCGGGCCCAACCAGGTCGACCTGGAGAGCGTCGTCTTGCATGAGCTGGGCCACGGCCTGGGATTCGTGGGCAGCTACGACGTGCCCGGCAACCCGAACACGGGGGTCGGCGACTTCGGGCTCACCGCCGACGGGCAGAACCCCACGATCTTCGACACGTTCACCGCCGACGGCTCGGGCGCGCTGCTGGACAGCACGTACCCGAGCGGTTCGCTGGCCCTCGGCAACGCCCTGCGCGGCGCTGACGGCGGCATCCAGTGGGAGGGCGCCGCCGGTGACCTTGCCGCCGGAGCGACCAAGCCGCAGCTGTACGCGCCGAACGCCTATCAGGAGGGCAGCAGCTTCTCCCACCTCGACGAGGCCCTGTACCCGGCCGGCAATGCCAATGCTCTGATGACGCCGGCGCTGCAGTTCGGCGAGGTCGAGCATGCGCCCGGGCCGATCATGCTCGGCATGTTCAAGGACATGGGCTGGCCGCAGACCGGCTCGCCGCCGGCCATCGGTAACTACCACCCTGCTGCACCGCGGCGCCTGGTGAGTGCGCGAAAGGTGACGAGCGGCGCCCCGCTGACGGTCCAGGTGACAGGGATCGACGCAGTTCCCGCCAACGCCACCTCAGTCGCGGTGACGGTCACGGTGCAGTCGCCCACCAGGACGGGGATCTGGTCAGTACTGCCCAGCTGTACCTGGTCGAGCAAGGTGCCCGATGCGCAGAACTTCCTTGCTGGCCAGACGCGCACTGCCATGTCGGTAGTCCCCGTCGACTCGCGCGGCCGGATCGAGCTCTCCCTGTTCGCCCCTTCGGGGACCGTCTCCGGGATCGTGTACGTCGACCTGATCGGCTGGTACGCCAGCGGCGGCGTCGCCTACCACCAGCTGGCCACCGAGCAGCGGGCCTTCGTCAAGGCGGTGAGCGCCAGGGTCCCGGTCGATTTCTCGATCTCGGGTGTGGCTGGCATCCCCAAGACCGGGGTCACCGCTGTCGTCTTCAACGCTGGGGTGATTGCAGGTAACGGCCGGGCCTGGCTCGTCGTCGGCCCTGGGGGGGTCACGTCGAAAACTCCCACGACGGCTTACGACGCGAGGGAAATGACGTCGACCATGGCCATCGTTCCCGTCGGTAGCGGGGCCCATGCCGGCACGGTGAGGGTGCGTCTGACCGGCGGCTCGGCCATCGTGGTGCTGACCACCATCGGGTGGTACGGGCCGTCCACCGCCGGCGGCCTGGCCTTCCACTCAGCGGGCCCGGCGCACCTGTCGGCCACTCCGCACGGCCGTGAGGTCACGATCGGCGGTCTGCCGGGGAGCACCACGGTGCTGCTGGGCGTGCACCTGGGACATCCGACGGCCAGCGGCTGGCTCGGCGCGGCACCGGGCGGATGCCCCCAGCTCGGGCTGGTTCAGGAGTACAAGGTCAACCAGTCGACGTCCGGTACGACGATCGTGACGACGAACGCCGCCGGGCAGGTGCGCCTGCGCTTGTCAGCCGGCGCCGCGACGTTCTACACCGATTTCGACGGCTGGTTCGGCAGCTGAACGCGGCCTGATCTCGAGCTCCTGCGCTAGCGGCGCAGCGGAGTATCCGGCCATTCAGCCGAGTTTTCCTTACTCCGGAGTCAAGATCCCCACGGGCCGGGCCGACACCAGATGCATGACTGTTCGGGGGCGAGTGGCCGCTTTGGCGGTGCTGTGCGCGTTAGGGGCGGCCGCGTGTACGCCGATCGCGCCCGGCGGGGGGGTCCCGGGCACTGGTGTCACGGTCCCGGTCGGCGGCGGTTCGACGGGCAGCCCGACCCTCAAGCCCACCCCGACCCCGAGCAGCTCGGCCCCCGCCTTTCCCGGAACCGTGCTGCGGTTGGGGATGACCAGCAACGCGGTCCTGCAGGTGCAGCAACGGCTCGGGGTCACCCCGGCGACCCGCTACTTCGGCTCGCTCACCCTGGCGGCCGTCCGGGCGTTCCAGACCGCGCACAAGCTGACGGTCGACGGCCAGGTCGGGCCTCAGACGTGGGCGAGCATCTTCGCAAGCCCGGCCCCCAAGGCGACCCCCAAGCCGACTCCGACTCCCACGCCCACGCCCACACCCACGCCCACGCCCACGCCCACACCCACACCCACACCCACACCCACACCCACACCCACGCCCACGCCCACGCCCACACCCACGCCGACGCCCACGCCGACGCCCACTCCGACGCCCACTCCGACGAGCTCCGCCCCCGCGTTTGCCGGCACCATCCTGCAGTACGGCATGACCAGCAACGCGGTCCTGCAGGTGCAGCAACAGCTCGGGGTCACCCCGGCCACCGGCTACTTCGGCTCGCTCACCCTGGCGGCCGTCCAGGCGTTCCAGACCGCTCACCAGCTGACGGTCGACGGCCAGGTCGGGCCTCAGACATGGGCGAGCATCTTCGCAAGCCCGACTCCCACCCCGACCGCGACGCCCACCCCCTCGCCGCCGAAGCCGCCGGCCTACCCGGCGATCGTCCGCCAGTCCGGACTCGGCGCCAAGGCGCTCGCGCTCGTGGCCACGTACGCGGGCAAGCCCTACCTGTGGGGCGCGGCCGGGCCTAACGCCTTCGACTGCTCCGGGCTCACCATGTACGTCTACAAGCAGCTCGGCGTGCTCCTGCAACGCTCGGCCAACGACCAGTTCCTGACCACCCTGCACGTGCCGTACGCGCAGGCTCAGCCGGGGGACCTGATCTTCTTCTACGACACCACCGGCTACGTCTACCACGTGGGCATGTACGCCGGTAACGGGATGATGTGGGACGCCCCGCACAGCGGCGCCGTGGTGCGTTACGAGAACGTCTGGTACCCCGACCAGGTGTGGGTCGGCGTGCCCGGGGCCAAGCTCGCCGGATAGTTCGCCCGCTAGTCGCGGGTGCCGAGCATCGAGGCGTTGTTGGCGGCCTGCTCCACCAGCCCGGGGACGACCTCACCGAGCTCGCCCGCTGACAGGATCGCGCCGCTGTCGTGCGACGGGCCGTACGCCCAGCCCTCGGCGACCGAGATCTTCGGGCCGAAGATGCCGAACACCCGGCCGGTGACGCCCGCGGACTCCTTGCTGCCCAGCCACACGACGAGCGGGCTGATCGAATCCGGGCCGAGCGCCTCGCGCTGCTCGTCGGTGAGGCCGCTCATCATCCCGAGGTCCTCGGTCATGCGGGTCAGCGCGGTCGGGGCGATGGCGTTGACGGTGACGCCGTAGCGGCCGAGCTCCTGCGAGGTGATGACGGTGAACGCGGCAATGCCGGCTTTCGCGGCGCCGTAGTTCGCCTGCCCGATGTTGCCGAAGATGCCCGACGGCGAGGTGGTGTTGATGATCCGGGCGTCGACCTGCTCCCCGGCCTTGGACTTGTCGCGCCAGTACTCGGCGGCAAAGTGCGCCGGGCCGAACGTGCCCTTCAGGTGGACCTTGATGACCGCGTCCCACTCGGCCTCGGTCATGTTGACCATCATCCGGTCGCGCAGGATGCCGGCGTTGTTCACCACGACGTCGACGGTGCC
Source organism: uncultured Actinomycetota bacterium (assembly GCA_963765845.1). Classification (GTDB taxonomy): domain Bacteria; phylum Actinomycetota; class Actinomycetes; order Frankiales; family Frankiaceae; genus DATAZK01. The sequence goes on along the minus strand of CAVXYJ010000003.1, from coordinate 9,787 downwards.
GAACGTGTCGATGGCCAGCTGGATCAGGCTCTTCGCGCCGTCCCAGCTGGAGATGTCCTCGGTGTGGGCCACGGCCTCGCCGCCGAGCGCCTTGATCTCGTTGACGACCTGCTGGGCGGGGCCGGCGTCTCCCGCGCCGCTGCCGTCGCGCGAACCGCCGATGTCGTTGACGACGACCTTGGCGCCCTCCTTGGCGAACAGCAGCGCATGCGACCGGCCGATGCCGCCACCGGCGCCCGTGACCACGACAACCCGACCGTCACACAACCCGCTCATGCGCTTCCTTCCACCGTTCGGCTGGCCGACTTTGGCCACCCGGAAGGCTATCGGGTGATGGCGGGGGAGGGTTGTGGATGTGAGGCGACCCCCACCGGCGGGGGCTGAGGTGCCTGCGGCCACACGGCATTGGCCAGCGGCAACCGTACGGTGAAGGTGGTGCCCACCCCCTCCTTGCTGTCGACCTCCACGGTGCCCCCGTGCGCTGCGACCAGGGCAGCCACGATCGACAGGCCGAGCCCGGAGCCGCCGGAGCTGCGCACTCGTGACGGGTCGGCGCGAAAGAACCGCTCGAAGACCCGCGCGGCGTCCTCGGGCCTCATGCCGGGGCCGTTGTCGCCGACCGCGAGCACCGCGAAGGGTCCTTCGGCGGCGACGGAGATCCTGACCTGGGTGCCTTCCGGGGTGTGCGTGTACGCGTTGTTCAGCAGGTTGCCGAGCACCTGGCGCAGCCGGCCCTCGTCACCCAGTCACCACCGGCGGCTCGCCGTCCGGGCTGGTGATGCAGCCGCAGGTCGCGCTCGGGATGCAGCGCACGCAGGTCGGCCACCGCATCGGTGGCCAGGGCCAGCAGTTCCACGGGCTGGTGTTCGAGCGGACGCTGCTGGTCCAGCCGGGCCAGCAGCAGCAGGTCCTCGACGAGCAGCCCCATGCGCGGCGGCCTCGTCCTCGATCCGCTTCATCACGCGGGCCAGCTCGGCTTCGTCGGCCACCGCCGCCCATGCGGTAGAGCTCGGCGAACCCGCGCACGGAGGTCAGGGGAGTGCGCAGCTCGTGGCCGGCGTCGGCGACGAAGCGCCGCATCCGCTCCTCCGACGCACGGGCGTTCATCTCCGAGCGCTCGCGGGCGTGGAACGCGTCCTCGATCTGGCCCAGCATGGTGTTCAGCGACGTGCCGAGCTTGCCCACCTCGGTGTGGTCGTCGCGCGACCATGACCCGGCGGGCCAGGTCACCGGCGGCGATGGCCTCGGCCGTGCGCTCCACCTCGACCAGCCGCGCGCAGGCTGCCGCGAACCAGGAAGTATCCGACGCCGGCGAGCAGCACGAGGACGATCGCGCTGACGATCGTGTCGATCGCGACCAGCCGGTTGACCGTGTTGTTCACGTCATCGAGCGGGAAAGCGACGATGACGCTTTCGGCCGTTCGGAAGGGCAACGATGTCGACCCGCCACCGGCGGCTTCCGGAAACGGATCCGACGGTGAACGGGTTTTGATTGCGCGCGGCCGCCTTGTCCGGAGTGATCGTGCCCAAGCGGGGCCCGGGCGGTGTGCGCTCGCCGGGTCGCACCACAACGCCGCTTTGGATCGAACCGGAGTTGTCTATGACGCCGATGTAGTAGAGGCTCACCGGGCCGACTCGCTCAACCGGATTCGGGAGTGCGAACCCCGTTCTCAGCGCTGTGTTCGCCACGCTGGTCGCTGACGCTTTCAGCTGGTTGTCCACGCGGGCGAGCAGGTACCGCTGCAGCAACGTCGAACCGGCGACTCCGATGACGATCAACGCGACCGTGACTAGGCCCAGCACGGCCGCGACCAGCGTCACCCGAAGTGGGAGTCGGCGACGGCGGTGCCAGCGTTGCAACAGCGCGTTCATCAGCTCAGATCATCCGCGTCATCCGCGTCATCCGCGTCATCCGCGTCATCCGCGTCATCCGCGTCATCCGCGTCATCCGCGCGGCAGGCGAAGCACGTAGCCGACCCCCCGCAGGGTCTGCAGCAGCCGGGGGTCGGTGCGGTCGATCTTCTGCCGCAGGTAGGAGACGTAGGACTCCACCACCTCCGCGTCGCCGCCGAAGTCGTAGTTCCACACGTGGTCGAGGATCTGGGCCTTGGACAGCACCCGCCCGGGGTTCAGCAGGAAGTAGCGCAGCAGCTTGAACTCGGTCGGGGACAGTGACACCTGCTCGCCGGACTTGAAGCACCTCATGGGTGTCCTCGTCCAGCTCGATGTCGGCGAAGGTCAGCCGGCGACGAGCCGTCCTCGGCTGCGGCGACCCCGGCCCGGCGGAGCACCGCGCGGATCCGGGCGACCACCTCGCCCAGGCTGAACGGCTTGATGACGTAGTCGTCGCCGCCCAGCGTCAGACCGGCGATCTTGTCCTCGGTGGCGTCCCGGGCGGTGAGGAACAGCACGGGGAGGTCATGCCCCCGAGCGCAGCTGCCGCACCACGGTGAAACCGTCCATGCCGGGCAGCATGACGTCGAGGACCATCAGGTCCGGGGCGGTCCGGCGGGCCGACTCGCAGCGCCTCGGCGCCGTTGCTGGCGGTGGCGACCTCGAAGCCGGCGTAGCGCAGGCTGGCGGACAGCAGCTCGACGATGTTGGGCTCGTCGTCGACGACGAGCAGTTTCGCCTCGGCCGGCCGCCGTCTTGCCCGGGCCGTCCTCCATGATCGTTCACGCGCGCGCCCCCTTTTTGCACAGTCGCCGGTATTCATGGTCGACGCACAGCCTGAGTGCAGCCTGTGAATCCGCTGGGATGCCGGGCTTGGCCTTCGGTCAAGCCCGGCCAGACCGGCGGCGTCTACATCGGGCGCGGCACCGCCAGCACGTCCGGGAATGCCGGTTACGGCCTGGCCGTGACCCACGCGGGCCACGCTCCGTCCGTCTTCACCGGGAAGATCACTGCCAGCGCGCCATCACCGCCGTGAAGGTCCGTGACGAGCGGCACGACATCATCCGGCTCTCACCCGATCACAAGACCCTGACGTTCCGGTTCGTGAACTACGGCGGGATCGACGGGGTCGACTTCCGGGCTGACTGCGCGAAGACCGTCACCTTCAGCGCGGCGGCCAACGGCCACGAACTTCCCACGTCACGCGTCTTCCTCGGCGCCCACCGCGTGCACCCGACCAGCGACCCGTTCACCATCGAAAGGCAGTGACCGTCATGAGGAAATGACATCGATCCGGCTGCGGCCGCGGGCGTTCCACCGCCCCGGTCGCAGCCGATTTTCGTGGGCGGCTACGGTGACCAGCATGTCGCAGGATCTGCCCGCCCCCACCGCCATCACCAACCTGCTCTTTCGCTACGCGGAGTTGATCGACGCCGGCGACTTCGAGGGCATCGGAGAGCTGCTCGCGCACTGCACCGTCACCGCAGATCAGGGCGGCGAGTGGACCGGTGCCGCGGAAATCACCGCGATGTACAACGACTTCACCCGCAAGCACGACGACGGCACCCCGCGCACCAAGCACGTCATCACCAACCCGATCGTCGAGGTCGACGGGGACAAAGGCACCTGCCGCGCGTACTACACCGTCTTCATGCAAACCGAGACGCTGCCACTGCAGCCGATCGTCAACGGCCGCTATCGCGACACGTTCGAGCGGGTTGACGGGGTGTGGCGTTACGCCCACCGGGTGATGATCGTCGAGCACGTCGGCGACGTCTCGCAGCACCTGAACATGACGCTCAACGGCTGACTCCGAGCCGGGCGCGCACCCATTCCTGGGTGAGCAGCTCGAGCTCGGCCGCCATCGGACCGGGGAAAGAGCCGAAGCCGTGGGGAGACTCGGGGACGACGTGCAACTCGGCCTCGTTGCCCGCCGCGTGCAGCCGCGCGGTCATGAACAGCGAGTCGTCGAGCAGCGGGTCGAGGGTTCCGGCGCACAGCAGCGCGGGCGGCAGGCCGGCAAGGTCGGCGTAGAGCGGGGAGATCGCCGGGTCGCGCAGCTGTTCCGGGTCACGTCCGGGCACGTACGCCTGGTGAAAGCGTTCCGACGCCTCGTGGCTGAGCACGAGCCGTTCACTGGCCCGGGAGCGGGCGCTCGGGGTGCCGGACAGGTCATAGACGCCGTAGGTCAGGTTGAGCCCGGCGACCCGGTCGATGGTGCCGCGCTCGCGCAGGTGCAACGCCACGTGCATCGTCAGGTTGGCGCCCGCCGAATCGCCGCCGATGATCAGGGTCGAGGTCCCGAACTGCGCTTCGGCATTGGCGATCAGCCAATCGGCCGCCGCCCGGCAGTCGTCGGGTCCCGCGGGGAACGGATGCTCGGGCGCGAGCCGGTAATCCAGGCTCGCCACGGTGATGCCGGCGGCGAGCGCCAGCCGCGCATTCGCCGGATCGTGCATCTCCGGCCATCCCATGCAAAATCCGCCGCCGTGGATGTCGAGGTAGACCGCGGCCGAGGCGCCGGGCGGGGACGCGACCCGCAGGCGCAGCTCGCCCGCCGGGCCCGCAATCATGCGGTCCTGCAAGGCAATCGCCACGTCCTGCTCGAGGAACATGGTCGGGACCGGGCGTATCGCCGCGACCTGCTCCGGTGAGTCGAAGTCCGGGGTGAAGTCGGCCAGCTCGCGCAGGGCCGCGTTCGTTCGCCGCGCGCCCTCGACGTGCCTGGTCCAGCGTTCGTGAATGAACTGCGTCGAAAGTGCTGACACGCCCCTGTGCCTCCCTAGCCGGTGAACGAGCCCGTGAAACCGCCGCCCGTGACGTCGATACGCCGCCCGACCCACTCGCTGCAGACCATGGCGGCGACGAGGTCCGGGTCGTCGGTCACCGCGACCGTGTGGGTGAGTGCTCCGGATCGCGCCGCCTTGGCGATGACGATGCCGGTACGAGGTTCGCGGCCCTCGTAGGTGACGGTGTATCCGAGGATGTCTGCCGGGCCCTGGTAGCTCGGGTCGGCTGCCGCGGCCGGCGTCTGCGCCAGCGCCTGCTCGCTCACGTCTGCCACCTGAAACCCTTTGTCTGCCGGGTTTGTGGACCACAGGCCGATCCCGTGCTTGGTGATCATCCCGCTGATCGACGTGACCAGGCCGGTCGAGCCGGGGTCCTCCCGCAGCACGTCCATCATCCGTGCCGTGGACTGCAGGACGTAGTTGTTCAGCGGGCCGCCGCCGAACGACATGCCGCCCGTGACCGTCCAGGGCCGGTCCGTCGTGATACCGAGTTCGCTTGCCTGCACCCGTACCGCCGCCGGGAAGCAGCTGTAGAGGTCGACGTGATCGGCGTCGGCCGGCGCGGTGCCGGTCAGCTGCGCGAGCGCCCGGCCTCCCGCGCCGATCGCGGGTGAGCGATGCGGGTGGGCGCGTTCGCTGAGCATGATCATCGCGTTGGACTCGACGGCCGCATGCGGAAAGACCCAACGTTCATGGGGGATCGCGGCCGCCTCCGCCGCTTCAGCCGAGCACAGGATGAAGCCCGCGGCCTGATCGACGGTCCAGTACGAGACGTGCTGCTTGGTGTACGGCCAGGAGTACCAGGGGTTGCGGGCCGTGGCCACCCCGTCGCCGAGCGGGATCACGTCGCGTTTCCAGGCTTCCGGACGCGAGGCGGCGATCGCCGCGAAGCCGTCCCACAGCGCGGCGACCTCGCGAGCGTGCTCCTCGAGTGACTGCCCGGCTGCGGCCCGCAGGGCGGTCTCGATGATCGCGTACTGGCGCGCCGCGACGTAGAGCTGGCGATCGATCTCGAGCTTGCTGATGACTTGCTGGGCTGGTGAAAGCACGGTATCGGCGGGCTTTTCCGCCTCCGGCTCGGGCGCGACCGTCACGCCGGCGCGGGCCGCTGAGGCCATGCGGGCGCGGGCTTCCCCGCCGCAGATGAGCACGACCGAGGCGTCGCCGCGGGCGATGGTGCTGCAGGCGCGCGTGAACAGGGTTTGCTGCAGCACCCCGAGCTCCGCGTACACCGTGTGCGGGGTGATCCCGAGCTGCTCGGACACCATCCGCGCGGGGTCCTGGCACTTCCAGGACCCCTGCGTCGCCAGCATCACGTCGGCCTTGCGCAGCAGCCGGTGGGGATCGGCGCCGCCGGCGTTGTCCGCAGCCGCGCGCAGCGAGTCGGCCATCAGGCCGATGGCGTCGCGCGCCCGGGCCGGATCGGCTTCGCGTTGCGTGATGGCCGCCGAGCCGACGAGCACCGGCGTCCGCGGGTCCAGCCCGCCCGCCATCAAGCGCCGCCCGAGAGCAGCGCGGGTGCCAGGCGTCGCCACTGCTCGAGTGAGCTGCCGCTCCAGCCGCCACTGCTAGCACCGTCGCCGGTGGGGTTGAGCACCTGGACGCAGACGTGCTCGGCGCCGGCGTCGTGATGTGCCTTCACCCGCGCCGCGATGGTGTCCTCGTCGCCCCAGACGATCAGCGCATCGATCAGCCGGTCGGAGCCGCCGCCGGCGATGTCGGCTTCGGTGAAGCCGAGCCGCAGGAAGTTGTCGGTGTAGTTCGACAGCATCAGGTAGCCGGCGAGGTTCTGGCGGGCGATGTCGCGGGCCTTGGCCGGGTCGGTTTCGAGTACCGCGCCCTGCTCGGCGGCGATCAGCGGTCCGGCTCCGAGTTCGGCGCGCACCTTCGCGGTGTGCTCGGGCGTGACGAGGTAGGTGTGGGTGCCGCGGGTGCGGGAGGCGGCGAGCGCGAGCATCTTCGGCCCGAGGGCCGCCAGCATCCGGTCGCCGGGTGCCACCCCCTGGTTCGGCAACGCATCCAGCTCGTCCAGGTACTGCGTCATGACCTGCAGCGGTCGCTGGTACGTGCCGGCGGATTTGGCGCCGTCGATCAGCAGCTGATGGCTGACGCCGATGCCGAGCATGAGGCGTCGTCCGTGGGAGGCGACGGTCTCGGCGTACCCCGCCGCGGTGTCGGCTGCCGAGGTCATCCAGAGATTGAGGATTCCCGTCGCGACGGTGGTCCGCTTGGTGGCGGCGAGCAGGTTGTTGATAGGTGTGAAGACGTCACCGGTCACGTCCGGAATCCACAGCGCGGTGTAGCCCAGCTCGTCCAGCTCGGCTGCCGAGTCTGCTGCCGCCGCCGGGTCGCCGTAGCGCAATTCGCCGCTCCACAGCCCGGTTCCCGTGAGATCCATGTGCCCGTCTCCCTGGTCAGTTGCTCGTTCAGTTGAAGGTCGAACCGCCGTTGAGATTGACGGTCTGGCCGGTCAGCCATTCCATCTCGTCCGACGCGAGGAACACGACTGCGGCGCCCACATCGTCCGGCGTGCCCAGCCGCCCCACCGGGATCGACCGCGCGATCCCCGCGGTGACCGAGCTGTCGGTGTTCTTGTTCGGCGCCGCCATGAGCCCGAGCGCCAGCGCGTTGGCGGTGACGCCGGTCGAGCCGACCTCCTGCGAGAGGTGGCGGATGAAGCCCTCGATGCCGCTCTTGGATGCGCCGTACAGCGAGACCCCGATCTTCAGCCCGGTACGTCCGGCACCGGACGAGATCTGGATGATCCGGCCCCAGCGCGCCTCCACCATCGGCTCGATGACGGCGGCGATGCAGTGCAGGGACCCGTAGAGGTTGATGTCGATGTAGGAACGCCAGCGCGCGGGCGGCAGGTCGCGAAAGCGCACGGGCGCCATGTCGGCGGGGATGCCGGCGTTGTTCACCAGGATGTCGATGTGCCCGCCGAGCGCCTCACCGGCGGCCGCAACTCCCGCGTTGACCGCTGCTTCGTCGGTGATGTCGAACGGGGCACTCACCGCGGTGCCGCCCCCGGCGAGGATCGCGTCGCGAGTGCCCTCTGCCTTGGACGCGACGATGTCGTTGACGGCGACCGCGGCCCCCTGGCGCGCCAGGGCATGAGCGATCCCCACGCCCATCCCATCGCCGGCGCCCGTGACGAGCGCGCGGTGACCGGTGAGATCAAACATGTCTGCCCCCTCGCAGCCAGCCTGCGGGAAGCCTGCCATGTGGCCGCCGACCACCCTCGACCCACCCCACCCTCGACCCACCCCACCCCCGACCCACCCCGGCCAGAACCACGTTCTGGTCGTTATCACCGAGGTTTGACGACCAGAACCACGTTTTGGCCGCGGCTGCGCCGGGTCTAGCCGGAGGCCCCGATGCGCTGGCGCGCGGTGGCGCGGGACTCGCTCACGGTCAGGGGAGTGCCCGCCTTCTGCAAACCGGTGGTCGGCATGTTCTGGTAGACCGCCTCGTAAGCCCCGGCCTTCACCTGGTAGGTCTCGTGCCAGATGGCTGCGGAGGCGGTCTCGCCTTCCGCCAGCCGGTTCCAGGCGCGCCAGACCGGTGCGTGTTTCGCGGCTGGGTTCTTGGCGTAGGACTCGAGTGCCTCGAACGAGCGCCAGTACTGCACGATGACCCCGCCGACGGCGCCGAAGACCTGGTAGCCGAGCAGTCCCTTGCTCGGGTCCTGCTCGAGCTCGCCCAGCATGTCGATCATGGCCATGAGCAGCTCGCCTGCCGGGCCGGCCTGCTCCGGGTCCCGTAGTTCTGCTCCGATGAGAAAGACGACGAAGTCGCCGTCGATTTCGGCGGTCCAACGGCCCTTGTTGATCTCCATGGCCCGGATGCTGTCATGGACCGGATGGCCGCGCTCCGGGGGCCGTCAGCGCGAGCGCCGCCGTACCAGCGCCTCCTGCATCACCGAGGCGACGAGCCGGCCGTCCTCGGTGTAGTACTCGCCCACCGCGAGCCCGCGACCGTCCGATGACGACGGGCTCTCGACGCTGAACAGCAGCCACTCATCGGCGCGAAACGGCCGGTGAAACCACATCGCGTGGTCGAGCGAGGCGAGCATCAGCTCACCCGGGGGGATCTCCTGGCTGAGGGTGGCGGTGCCGGCCAGCGTCAGGTCAGACATGTACGCGAGTGCGCAGACGTGCAGCAGCGGATCGTCGGGCAGCCGATCAGCCGCGCGCATCCAGAACCGGCGGCGCGGGATGTCGTCCTCGAGCATCCCGAATTCCTCCTCCGGGCCACGCGGCACCTGTGACCCGGCGAAGCGTGACGTCGGATCCGGGCCGCGCAATTCGAGGACCAGCCGGGCGACGGACTGGGCGCGGTCAGCGGTCTCGCCGGCCTCGTCCGCCGCCTTGTACAGGTCGAGCGATTCTTCGGGGGGCCTGACGATCGGCATCGGCCGTTGATGGCCGCCGCCTTCCTCCGGGTCCTTGAACGACGCCGACAGGCTGAAGATGGTCTCGCCCTTCTGGACTGCGGCGACCCGGCGGGTGGTGAAGCTTCCGCCGTCGCGCAGCCGGTCGACGAGATAGATCAGCGGCGCGGTCGGGTTGCCGGGGCGAAGGAAGTAGCTGTGCAGCGAATGCACGCTGCGGTCGCCGGCGGTCCGTCCAGCGGCGACCAGCGCTTGTGCCGCCACCTGACCACCGAAGCTGCGCATCGGCGCGCCTGCGTGGCTCCAGCCGCGGAAGATGTCGCGGTCGATCTCCTCGAGCTCGAGCAGGTCGGCGAAGGTGGGTTCCTCGGAGGTCGGCGCCATTTAGTAGCCGCGCCAGACCGGCGGCCGGCGCTCCAGGAAGCTGGCGACGCCCTCCTGGCTGTCCTCGGTCGTCGTCATGATGTCGACGACCCATGCCTCTTCCTCTGCCAGGGTCGCCCGGTTGACGTCGAACGAGCGGTTGAGCAGCCACTTGTTCGCGCGATGTGCGGCCGTGGGCCCGGTCGCCAGCCGAGTGGCCATCTCGGTGACCGTCGCCTCGAGCTCGGCTCCCGGCACCACCCGTGTCACCAGGCCGAGCTCGTACGCCCGCTGGGCGGGCACGTCGTCGGCGAAGAAGATCAGCTCCTTGGCAAGCAATACGTTTTCT
>CAVXYJ010000002.1:0-69999 GCA_963765845.1 uncultured Actinomycetota bacterium | reverse complement strand
TGTTGCATGAGGACGTCGACGGCGTAGTGCAGGTCGAGTGTGTCGCCGGCGTGGGGTGGCAGGGTGGCGGCGGTGATGGTGGTGTCGGGGTCGAGATCTTCGGCGGGCTGGTAGGGCCACTGAGGGCGGTGCGGGACGGGCAGGCCGGCGGCGGTGGTGACGGTCAGGGCGCGGCTGGCCGGATGCAGGCCCAGCCGGAAACCGCCGGCGTGGATGAGGGTGTGGTGGCGGGAGCATACGAGCACCAGGTTGGAAAGGTCGGTGCGGCCGCCGTCGTTCCATTCGATGACGTGGTGGGCGTGCAGTTTGCGCCGCCGGGTGCAGGAAGGGTAGCGGCAGCGTTCGCCGTCGACGGCGCCGAGCAGGTCCCGCAGCAGCCGGCTGGGATGGCGGTGTTGGCGACCGGCGTCGTGGACGGTGAGATCAGCACGGCGCAGCGGGCGCAGCACCATCCCGGCCGGCAGGGTCGCAGATGGTGGCTGCCGGGGGGTAGCAGCTCACCGTCGGGTAGCCGGGCCCAGCCGGAGATCGGGTCGATCTGCACGGTGAGCTGGGACCGGTCACGGCGGGCCCGGCCCGGATGTGCCGCGGCCCGTGCATCGAGGTAGGCACGGCACAGGTTCAGCAGCCCGTCACCCCGGACGCCCGGTCGGGGACCTCGGAGTCCGGTTCGGAACTTTCCGCGGAAAGATCCGGCTCACCCGGCTCGTCCGGCTCACCGGCCGTGTCGAGGTCGGTGCGGGCAGCGTCGATCGCGGCCAGCAGCACCGCGCCGTCAGCGGCACCGGCACGGATCGTGATGTGCAGGTCACCATCACCGTCATAGCGGCTGAACACCCGGATCCGTTCAGCTACCGGCGGCGGCTCGCCTGCCGCGGCGGCGGCTTCGGCTGCCTTACGCCGCTGGTGAAGTTTGCGGGCCCGGCGCACCCCACTGACGAGCCGTTCAAGCTGCCCGCCAGTGGCATGACGGGCCATGGCGATGTAGTCCTGCTCATCGCCGCCGGTCGCGACCCGGCTGATCGCCCGCACCTGCGTGAACGACAACCGGCCAGCAGCGAACGCCGCGGATGTAGCCGGAAGCCGGCGCAATGCCCGCGCCACCCGCACCCGTTCCCCGGCCGCGTTCTGCCCCATCCCGAGCCGCCAACACAACCAATGCGCACACGACAGCACACCCGGCACCGCCCACGCCCGCCGCTCATCGAACTCACCGATATACGCCATCAGCCGCGCCTCACCCGCAGCCACCCGACCCGCCCACGTTCTCAACGAATCCTCCACCTCCGCATCGGTGAGATTCGCTAACCCGTCGGGAGTGAACGACGGCGAGGACGGCGACGGGCAGGACGGCTGGACAGGCAACACGCAGACCGGATTCATAGCGAAACGCTACCGACCACCACCGACAAAAACCGGCCTCGAACTGGGACGACGGGACGACGGGCGAAGTACTACGAGGACTGGTGCCGGCACAATGGGCATCACTCCGTACGCTGCCCAGCCAAATGCAACGATGCCGTACGACCACCCCGCCACGGCATCCCTACGCGCGCCTGGTGCGATCGTGGTGCACATGGATGCGAGACCCGTAGACCCCCGCAATGTGACGTGGGAGGAGCGCAACCCGGCCTACCGCGTGTACTTCTGGGAGCGCGCGGCGGCAGCGTCGGTCGCGGAACCCGCAGACGCCGCCTGGACGAGCGATGAGTGGCGTCTTGTTAGAGCCGCCAACGCGCAAGGCGCTCTCGGCTGGGCGACGGGGCCAGTCGGCCGTGGACGGCGGTACCAACTCTTCGTCGAGGCACCGTCTACGACCGGCGACGGACTCCTTTACTGGTTTAGCCGGTCGCGATCACGAACTGCGCAACCTTTTCCGGTCAGGTGGGCGCCGCATGAGCATGCACTCCCGCTCAGCCTTGGTTGCCTTCGCAGTCCTCACGGGCCTGGTCGCCTGCAGCGGGACGCCGAAAGCCGTGCCCGTGCCCGTGCCCGTAGTCGTGAGCTTTCGCCGTGGGGACATCGACACCAGCGCGCCGCATGGGATGCGGCGGTGCTCGGCCTGCCCTCCGGTGTTTCAGGCGATCTACCGCTGGGCGTGACCGTGCGGCTTCCGGGTGCGGCGCCGTACACGATCGCAGCGCGGTAGGAGGCGGGACGTCCCCGCGCCGATGAGTTCAGGCGTGCAGTCGGGGTGCGTTGCCCATCATGCCGCTCGGAGTGCCCGCTATTGCTGCCGGCTATCGCGCGTGGTGCCGTACTGGGGGGGCATAGGAGCAGGCTTGGCTCATCACATGGGTTTGACGCGGGAGGGCGGTAGGCGTGATGACGAAGCTGCGCTGGGGGATTTTGGGCACGGGCGGGATCGCGAACGCTTTCGCTGCCGACCTGGTCCACACCGACTCCGGCGAGATCGTGGCGGTCGGGTCACGAAGCCAGGCGGGGGCCGACCGGTTCGCCGAGCGGCACGGGATCGGTCGGCGTCACGCCACATATGAGGCCCTCGCCGGCGACCCTGACGTCGACGCCATCTACGTCGCGACCCCGCATCCCTTCCATCACGAGAATGCCCTGCTGGCGTTGGAGGGCGGCAAGCACGTCCTGGTGGAGAAGGCGTTCACCATGAACGCCGCCGAAGCCGCCGACCTGGTCGCCGCCGCTCGCGCGCGCGGACGGTTCCTCATGGAGGCCATGTGGACGCGCCACCTGCCGCACGTCGTGGAGATCCGCCGGCTGCTGGCCTCGGGGGCGCTGGGCAGCGTCGTCACGGTGATGGCCGACCACGGGCAGTGGTTCGCCTTCGACCCGTCATCGCGGCTGTTCGCGCCTGAGTTGGGTGGCGGCGCGCTGCTGGACCTCGGCGTCTACCCGGTGTCGTTCGCGTCGATGGTGCTCGGGACGCCGAACCGCATCGAGGCGATCATCGAACCGGCACCCACCGGCGTCGACAGCCAGGTGTCGATCCTGCTTCGTCACGACGGCGGCGCGCAGGCGGTGCTCAACTGCACGTCAGCGGCCGCGAGCCCCACCCGGGCCAGCATCGTCGGGTCCGACGGCCGCATCGATGTCGACGGCCCGTTCTACGCGAACGTCGGCTTCACATTCACGCCGCGGCAGGGAGCGCCCACCCGCTTCGAGGCGCCCGAGCGCGTCCACGGGCTGTACTACGAGGCGGCCGAAGTAGCCCGCTGCATTGCGGAGGGCTTGCTGGAAAGTCCGGCAATGCCGCTGGACGAATCCGTGGAGATCATGCGGACGATGGACGCGGTCCTGGCCCGCACCTCATAGCCCGCACTTCCTGGGAGGCCTCGTCGGGGTCACGGACGGGGCCGCTCGCCGGAGGGTCAGGCCGGCACTTGTTGAACGGGTCGACCGGGGAAAGCGTGCCGGGTGAACAGTGGTGCCGGAAAGGGCGATCCGTCATGTGCGCATGCCTGAGCTTCGCGCCGGTGGGCGCCGGGTGGTCACGAAAGTCGCGATGCCGACACCCGCTCGGCCGGTCGAGTTAGTTGCCGGTGAGGGTGCCGCCGTAGTTGGCCGCCGCGAGCGCGCGGTTCGTGGTCCGCCTTACCGCGCCCGTCACCGCGAGCTCGCCCGCCATGCCCTGAACGGCGTACGTCGCCGTCCATACCGACGTCACGGAAAGCGGCCAGCCGTCGCTCGCGCTCCGGTAGGTGTGGCTGAGGTACTTGGTCACGTCGGGTTCGTTGATGTCATACGGACGCCCCGGGCTCGACGTCGTCAGAGACGTCCCGTCCCCGAAATCCCATTCCCAGCTGACGTCAGCGGTGATCGTGACCGCGGGGAAAGGCGCGACATTGACCGTGAACGTGGTCTGCGCCGGCACATCCACCGACACGATTTCCGGAAGGTTGACCACCGCATTGTCAGCCGGCGCGACCCGAAGCTTGGGCGCCGGCAGCGGGATTCGCTGGAAGTAATCGTCGACGGTCGCCTGCAATTGAGCGGGATCGAACGCCAGCTGCTGCGCCGCGGTCAAACACTCCGGCGGCCCCTGCAGCGTCCAGCGCCCTGGCGGATTCACCGTCCGAAAAGTGACCCACACGGCCGTCGTGTTTCCCTGGCAGCCCACTGAATCCGCCAGCGTCTGGGCCGTCGCGCTATGGCACACGCTGTCGCACACGGGCGAGTAGTCGTACTGGATCAGTGGGCCGGATGCCTGGACGGCCGGGCGACGTTCCGGCGTTTGGGATTTCAGTGACCAGGCTCCGAGATGCGTGAAGAGGCCGTGGTCGTAGGTACCCACCGAACCGCCGCTCGACAGGAAGACCTCACAATCGAACGACCGGCATCGGCCGCGAGCGGGCACCCCCAACGAGCCAGCAGCGAAGATCACGAAGGCCAGAAGCGGACGCCGCACGCTAGGTCGCTCTGCTTCGAACCTGATGTCGGAGATGAACCAATGGCCTGCATGTCTCCGCAGGTCGATCGCGTAGTAGCCGCTGACTGGGCGGCTCGACAACTGTTGGCTTGCCGGGAGACACGTGGCGAACGGCTGGCTAACTGAAAGTAGATTGCGGTCCTGGCGAATGAAGGCCCGTGGGCCCCATACGCCCACTTGAGGACCGTAAACGCGACTCCGGTTATTCGCCCTCCGGCCGGGTAGTGCCTGACGATCCCAGTTTCTCGGACCGGACGCAGATGCATGTTGGCTGCCGATACGGAGCCAACCGCGACACATCACCCGTCGCATAAGCCCTGATTGAGTTCAGCGAAGTAGGCCTTCACGAACGCGTACGCGCCAGCCTCGTCAGCAGCCGAGACGAACGGGGTAGCTGACACCCGCGGGGTCGGGGTGGGCGTCGGGGTCGGGCTGGGCGTGACCGACGCGCCGGCCGACGCCCTTACAGAAGCGCTAGGCGGCGGCGCGGCGGCAGCGGACGTCGGCGCTGACGCGCAGCCAGCCAGTCCCCCGCCGATGACGGTGAGCAACGTCATAGCGCCGAAACACCGTCTCCACATCCCCATGACGGTAACTACGGGTAATCGGCGTGATGGTTATCCACAGCCACTGTTTGCGTTGGCTATGTCACAGGCGGTGCTACAAATGCCGCATCATGCGCGTATTGCCGAGCGTGTTGGGCTTCACCCGCTCGAGATCAAGGAACTCGGCGACACCTTCGTCGTAGGAGCGCATGAGCTCCGCGTACACCTCAGGTGTCACGCCCGCGTCCTCACCGATGGGCTCGAAGCCGGCCTCGGCGAAGAACTCGACGGCGAACGTCAGGCAGAACAGCCGTTGAACCCCCAGATCACGCCCGCGCCGGATGACCTCGTCCAGCAGCATCCGTCCGATACCCAGCCGGCGAGCGTGCGGCGACACCGCCACGGTGCGCACCTCGGCGAGGTCCTCCCACAGCACGTGAAGCGCCGCGCATCCCACCACCTCGCCCGCCTCGGATTCGGCGACCACGAATTCGGTCACGTCCTCGAAGAGCGTCACCGTCGCCTTGGACAGCAGGATGCGGTCATCGGCGTAGTAGTCCACGAACGAGCGGATGGCCCATACGTCTGCGGTGCGGGCGGGACGGATCGTGACCGGCGCGCTCATCCATCGATCTTGCCTGTCGCGCCAAGGCGGCGTGCCGCCCGACTGGGACGTGGCGCTGGTCGGCGTGCACGGCGGCGGCGAGATCGTGGCCTCGCACTTCAGCCATCTGGACACCTCCGGTCTAGGGGTCGAGGTGGCGCGTCATCGTCTCGGGAACTACCGTGACGTCGGTCACGTCTGGTCCGGCCAGGAGGCCGTATGGCACGCGCGGTGAGCGTCACAGCTCGGACGGTGTCGGTCGCCCGCGAAGCCTTCCTCGCGACGGGCCGGGTGCCGGGCGCGATCCGTGCCGAGGTCGCGCAGTCCTGGCGACGGTCGGCCGCTCTCGGGGTGATCGAGCGCGCGATGGCGCCGGTCGAGCTGACCGACGATTGCCTGCGCAGCTACCGCGAGAGCCACCCACTGGCGCTGGCGATGCCGGTCATCCGGCGGCTGCTCGTCACGCACGCGCTCGAGGACGAGCTCCTCGTCGCGGTCGGTGATGCGAACGGGCGCCTGCTCTGGGTCGAGGGGCAGGCCAGGCTGCGCCGCGAGGCCGAGCGCATGCATTTCGTCGAGGGCGCGCAATGGGACGAGGCGCATGCGGGCACCAACGCTCCCGGCGTGGCGCTCGCCACCAGCCGGGCAGCTCGCATCTCGGCCGCCGAACACTTCCAGCAGGCGGTGCAGCGGTGGAGCTGCTCCGCGGTACCCGTGTACGGCCCCGGCGGCGAGCAGCTCGGCGTCATCGACGTCACCGGCGACGACCGTGCCGCGCAGCCGACCATGCTCGCGCTCGTGCGGGCAACCGCCGCTGCCGTCGAGGCGGAGCTGCGGCTGAGGTTCGCCCCCTCCTCCGCCGGCCCGGTGACGTTCCCGAACCTCGCCAGCGCCTCGGGCCTGCACCTTGACGTCCTCGGCCGCGACGAGGCCCGCGTCACCATCGCATCCGAGGCGATCGCCGCCAGCCCGCGGCACGGCGAGCTGCTGCTGATACTCGCCGCCGACCCGCAGGGGCTGTCCGCCGATGAGCTCGCCGTGCGCCTCGACGAGCGCCCGCTCGATCCGGTCACGGTGCGCGCGGAGCTCTCCCGGCTGCGCCGCATCGTCGGACCCGACCGGATCCAGTCGCGTCCGTACCGGTTGGCCGGAAAGATCACGACCGATGCGTCACGGGTGCGCCAGCTGCTCGACCGCGGTGCTCACCGCGCCGCCCTCCACGCGTATACCGGCCCGGTCCTCCCGCGGTCCGAAGCTCCGGCGGTCGTGCGGATGCGCCGCGAGCTGCATGCGGAAGTCCGCAATGCGCTGCTCCGCCATCCCGACCCCGAACTCCTGCGCGCCTGGACCGACGCCCCGGCCGGCCGCGACGACCTCGACGCCTGGCGGGTACTGCACGCCTGCCTGCCCCCGGGCTCGGGTCGCGGCCAGCGCGCGAAGGTTCACGTCCGGCTGCTGGAGCGCGAGCTGCGCGGCTGACCAGCGCTGCAACCCCGTTGCAACGGTGAGCGCCCTACGGTCGGGCGACTCGTCAATGAGCCCGCCGTCTGCAAGGGAGCCAGCCCGTGCCAGTCTTCGCCCGCCCTGGTCAGCCAGGATCGCCCGTCACCTACGCCAGCCGCTACGACAACATCATCGGCGGCGAGTACGTCGCGCCCGTCAAGGGCCAGTATTTCGAGAATCCCTCACCCGTCACGGGCCAGGTCTTCACCGAGATCGCCCGCTCGACCGCCGAGGACGTCGAGCTCGCTCTCGACGCGGCCCACAAGGCGGCGCCGGCCTGGGGCAAGACAAGCGCGGCCGATCGGGCGGTGATCCTGAACAAGATCGCCGATCGCATGGAGGAGAACCTCCAGCTGCTGGCGATCGCCGAGACGTGGGACAACGGCAAGCCCATCCGCGAGACGATGGCCGCCGACATCCCGCTGGCGATCGACCACTTCCGCTACTTCGCCGGCGCCGTCCGAGCCCAGGAAGGCTCGCTGTCGGAGATCGACGAGGACACGGTCGCCTACCACTTCCACGAGCCGCTCGGCGTCGTCGGGCTGATCATCCCGTGGAACTTCCCGATCCTGATGGCGGTCTGGAAGCTCGCACCCGCGTTGGCTGCGGGTAACGCCGTCATCCTCAAGCCCGCCGAGCAGACCCCGGCATCGATCAACATCTGGTACGACCTGGTCAAGGACCTGTTGCCGCCGGGCGTGCTGAACATCGTGCAGGGATTCGGCGCCGAAGCCGGCAAGCCGCTGGCGAGCTCCGGGCGCATCGCCAAGATCGCCTTCACCGGCGAGACGACGACCGGCCGGCTGATCATGCAGTACGCCAGCCAGAACCTCATCCCGGTCACGCTGGAGCTCGGTGGCAAGAGCCCGAACATCTTCTTCGAGGACGTCCTGGACGCCAACGACGACTTCCAGGACAAGTGCCTGGAGGGCTTCACGATGTTCGCGCTCAACCAGGGCGAGGTCTGCACCTGCCCGTGCCGCTCGCTCATCGACCGTTCGATCTACGACGAGTTCCTGTCCGCGGCCGTGGCCCGCACCAAGGCCGTCAAGCAGGGCAACCCGCTCGACACCGAGACCATGATCGGCGCGCAGGCCAGCAACGATCAGCTCGAGAAGATCCTGTCCTACTTCGACATCGGCCGTAAGGAAGGCGCCCGGGTCATCACCGGCGGCGAGCGGGCGGATCTCGGAGGCGACCTGTCCGGCGGCTACTACATCCAGCCCGACGATCTTCGAGGGCCAGAACAACGATGCGGGTCTTCCAGGAGGAGATCTTCGGCCCGGTCGTCGCTGTCACCAGCTTCGACGGCTACGCCGACGGCATCGAGATCGCCAACGACACCCTGTACGGGCTCGGCGCCGGGGTCTGGAGTCGCGACGGGAGCACGGCCTACCGCGCCGGGCGCGACATCAAGGCCGGCCGCGTCTGGACGAACTGCTACCACGCTCTACCCGGCACACGCCGCGTTCGGTGGCTACAAGCAGTCGGGCATCGGCCGCGAGAACCACAAGATGATGCTCGACCACTACCAGCAGACCAAGAACCTGCTGGTGAGCTACTCGCCGAAGCCCATGGGCTTCTTCTAGAGTTCGGGCAGGCGAGTTGAAGGAGGAGCAGTGGGCGAGGCCGTGGCACGGGTCGCTGCCACTGCGGCGGCCGTCGATCTGCTGGCGACGCTGACCGAACGGCACGGTCCACTGCTCCTCCACCAGTCCGGCGGCTGCTGCGACGGATCGGCCCCCATGTGTTACGGCCGCGAGGAGTTCATCGTCGGCGACCAGGACGTGTTCCTGGGACTGGTGGGCAGCCCCGACGCCCCGGTGCCGGTCTATATCGGCGGCCAGCAGTTCGAGTACTGGTCGCACACGCATCTGACGATCGATGTCGTCCCGGGCCGCGGCGCCGGGTTCAGCCTCGAGGCCCCCGAGGGTTTCCGGTTCCTCACGCGCTCACGCTTGTTCAGCGACGAGGAGGCCGACGCTCTCGAGGCGGCTGGGCCGGCGCCGCGCGGGCAGTGGCAGGCAGCTTGAAGCTGGCTCTGCTCCTGCGCGGCATCAACGTCGGTGGCAGCAACAAGATCACAATGAGCGACCTCAAAGCGCTGCTCGCCGGCCTCGGCTACGACGCCGTCAAGACCATCCTCAACAGCGGCAACGCGGTCGTCGCCACCTGCGACTCTCCCGCCGAGGCCGAGTCCCGCGTCTCCCAGGCGATCGCGTCGACACTCAGCTTGAAGATCGACGTGATGGCCCGCACGCACGACGAACTCGCCGCCGTGGTCACGGCCGACCCGCTGGGCTCGCTGGTCACCAACCCCTCGCACTACGCGGTGGCGTTCCTGCGCTCTGCCCCACCGGAAGGTGCGCTGGACGCGCTCGACCCCGAGACCTACGCCCCCGAACGCTGGAAGCTCGTCGGGCGCGAACTGTTCGTCTGGTACCCGAACGGCCAGGCCAAGACCAAGCTCGTCGGCACCTTCTGGGAAAGGAACCTCAAGGTCGCCGCCACCGTCCGCAACTGGAACACCGTCCTGAAGCTGCGTGACCTGACCGCGCCCTAGCGGCTAGAGGTACTTGAGCAGGAAGTCCCGCATCGCCGTCGCGGCCTGCTCGAACGCGGCGCCGGAGTAGGGCACGAAGTGGTCGCCCTCGAGGAGTTCGAGCTGCTTGGGCTCGCCGGCGATGTCGTACGCGCTCAGCGCCATGTCGGTGGGCGCTACGCGGTCACCCGTGGCGACGACCATCAGCAGCGGGCGCGGAGCGATGAACGGCACCGCCACGGCGGGCGCGAATTCCACTGCTCCTCCAAGACCCCGCAAGGTGAACGTGTTCTGCCACGCCGAGCCCGGCCCACCAGCGCTTTCGAACCAGCGCGTCGATTCCGGCTGGGGCAAGAACGCCCGCGTGCCGGGGTCCGCACCGGAGGGAACGATGACCGGCATCGGCCCGATCGCCGGGTCGGTGGTGTCGGCGGGTCCGGTCCCGCTTTCGTCCTCCAGCGCCAAGCGCATGGCGGCAAATCGCGCA
This sequence comes from uncultured Actinomycetota bacterium, assembly GCA_963765845.1. Lineage (GTDB taxonomy): Bacteria > Actinomycetota > Actinomycetes > Frankiales > Frankiaceae > DATAZK01. Next base: position 59,916 of record CAVXYJ010000002.1, on the reverse strand, counting down.
TCCAGCGGTGCCGAGAGGTCATCAAGCGCACCGGCGAACGGCACGTTGGCGATGACGGCCTTGACCCGCGCGTCGACAGCACCGACCACCAGCACCTCACCGCCGCTGAAGCTCGATCCCCAGACGGCCAGCCGCTGCGGATCGATACCCGGCTGCTGCGACAGCCAGCTGAGCGCGTAGCGGTAGTCGCGCGACTGGGCCCAGGGGTTGATCTCCTGCCGGGGCTCGCCGTCGCTGTCGCCGAGCCCGCGATGGTCGTAGACCAGGACAGCGAACCCCGCCGCCCGGAAGACCTCGGCGAACCCGGCGAGCCCCATGTGCCGGGTGGCCGAGAAGCCGTGCGCCATCACCACGGCGGGCGCCGCCATACCGGCGCCGCCCTCCGGCAGGTACAGCCACCCGCGCAGGGTGACGCCTCCGAAGCCCGCAAATTCCACGTCGGTATGCATGACAGCAGCATCCACCTACCGCGCGCGCAAGGTGTCCCAGGCCGCGAGTGCCGCCCCCCGTGCCCCCGCCATGTCCAGGTCGGGCACCTCCGCGAAGCGCGCCACCCGCAACTGTTCCTCGCGCAGCATCGTGTGCTCGGCCGTGAGGCCCACGAACCACGTGCGCATCTCCGGCGTGGTCTCCACCACCCCGCCGCCGATGAAGTACGCGTCGGGATCGGTCACGTTGGACACGATGGTGAACAGCCGTCCGAGGGCCATCGCCTGCTGCGTGAAGATGGCCCGGGCGAGCAGATCGCCGCGCTCGGCGTAACCGCGTACGAGCTTGGCCGCCGCCGCCGGGTCGAGTCCTGCCAGCTCGTGCCCGGGATAGCGGGCCAGCCAGTACGGCAGCAGGTTGCGCTCGATCGCCGACAGCGACGTGACGCTCTCGGCATCCCCGACATTGCCGCAGTTGCAGGAGGGCGGCAGCTGGCCGTCATCGAGAATGCCCTCCAGCGGGATCCGAACGTGACCGAGCTCGCCCGCCATTCCAGCCGCGCCCCGTACCACGTGCCCGGACTCGACCAGACCCCCTCCGAGCCCGGTGCCGACGACGGCCGCGACCGACGACCGGCGACCGGCATCCGCACCGAAGTGCACATGGTGCGCGTAGAGCGCGGCCGCGTTGCCGTCGTTGCTGTAGACGACCGGCAGGCCGAGCCGGGCCTCCAGCGCACCGCGGATGTCGAACCCGCGCCACTCCGGCATCGAGAAGTTGGTGGAGCCCTTCGAGGAGATGACGCCGTCGGCGCTTGCCGGGCCCGGCGTATCGAGCCCAACCCCGCGCACGGCCGCGACCGGTATCTCCGTCAGCGCGAGGACACGGGTGAACGCCTCCGCAAGAGCCTCGACCGCGACGCCCGGACCGTCCAGCACCCGGCTCGGCATTTCCACCAGCTCGTCGACGAGAAAACGCCCTGCTGCGTCGAGCACGGTGGGCTTGTTGGCGTTGCCGCCATTGTCGAGCCCGACCACCACGTCCATGCGGCCAGGATCGCATCTTTGCCCGGCAGGCGGCTCAGACCGGTTCGGGTACGCGATCTCCCGCAGTCGCGTCACGCAGCGCCAGGGCAGCATCCGGGCGCACCCGGGGCAGCATCAGCGCCGGGATGATGGAAAACACCGACAGCCCGACCGCCCACCAGAACGAATGCCCGAACGCGGACGCCACCTGACCTCGAGCCGCCTCCGGGACACCCGCCGTCCCGCCGAGGAGCCCGCCGGCGTGACCACCGCCGCCTACCGACGCGACGATCTGACGCTGCAGGATGACGGCGAGCACGGCCGTGCCGAGCGAGGCGCCGACCTGACGAACGATGTTGATGGTGGTGGTGGCCCGCGGCACCTGCAGGGGCTGCAACGTCTGGTAGCCCGCGCTCATCGCCGGCATCATCGACATGCCCAGCCCGAGCCCACGCACAAAAAGGGCGCCGGCGAGCAGCACTTCGGACGTGCCCGGGGTCACCTGCGTGTAGGCCATGGTGCCGATCACCACCACGACCACGCCGAGCGGTGCGACGCGGTAGGCCCCGACCCTGTCGGTGATCCGCCCCGAGATCGGCATCGCGATCATGGCGCCGAGGCCCTGCGGGGCCATCAGCAAGCCCGCCGACAGTGCGCTCTGCCCGCGCACCACCTGGTAGTACAGCGGCAGCAGGAACATGGCTCCGAACACGGTGCCGCTCAGCAAGAATCCCGTGACGCTGGCGGCCGTGAAGCCGCGATTGCGAAACAGCCGCAGATCGATCAGGGGAGCCGGAGCTCGCAGCGCGTGCCAGACGAACGCCGCCAGCAGACCGAAACCGGCGACCAGCCCCACGATGACCGGAGTGCCGGCGAACCCTCCGCTGCTACCCGCCTCCGACAGCCCGTAGACGATGAGCGCGAGCGCGGGCGAAAGCAGCGACAGCCCGACGATGTCGAGCTTGCCGGCCGTTCCCGTCGCGTCGGACTTCAGGGTGCGGGCGCTCAGCACGAGGGCGAGCAGCCCGATCGGGACGTTGACGTAGAAGATCCAGCGCCAGTCGAAGTTGTCGACCAGGATGCCGCCGATAGCCGGCCCGAGCACGGGGCCGAGGAGCATCGGGATACCCACGATGCTCATCACGCGACCCATACGCTGCGGCCCGGCCGCCCGCGCCATGATGGTCTGGCCGATCGGCAGGATCATCCCGCCGCCGAAGCCCTGCAGCGCCCGGAAGAAGATGAGGCTGCCGGCCGACCAGGCCATGCCGCACAGCGCAGAACCACCGATGAACAGGCTCAGGGAGATCAAGTACATCCGCTTGGCGCCGAAACGCTCGATCGACCAGCCGGAGAGCGGGATGACGATCGCGAGCGCAAGCAGGTAAGCCGTGCCGATCCACTGGATGGTCGACAGCGGCGAGTGGAACCTGCGGCCCAGGGTGTCGATGGCGACGTTGACGATCGTGGTGTCGAAGATCGACATGATCGCGCCGAGCACGACCACGATGGCCAGGCTGCGCAGCTCGGCATCGAGGACGCGCTCGCGGTTCGGATCGCGCGCACGTCGACGGGACAACGGGCTGCCGAGGGCCACGCCGATTCCTCCCCAGGAGTCACGAAGCTCCCATCGTGCGAAAATTCTTCATAAGAGTCAAGGATTTATTTGAGTCAAGTTCATAGTGTTGTTTTCACCACTATCGTCGTATCCTGACGCCGTGAATGTGACCACTCCCGACAGCGCCCTCGGTGAGGCGAGCGTCGTCGACGGGGCCGGCGGCATCGGGCCTGATGCCCGGCGCGCATGGCGGGCCGTCCAGGAGATCCAGTTGCACGGCGAAGGGCAAAACCGGTTGGCGCGAGCATGCGAGCACCACGATCTCGCCCCGTCCAGCGTGAAGGCGCTGCTGCGGCTGTCCGGCTCCCGGGCCACCGCGATGCGTGAGCTCGCCGCCGCCTTCGCCTGCGATGCCTCCTACATCACGGCCGTGGTGGACGCGCTCGAGGAACGGGGTCTGGCCCGCCGCGAGCCTCACCCCACCGACCGGCGCGTGCGCACGGTCGTCCTTAGCCGGACCGGCCTGACAGTGGCGGCGAGCGTGCTCGATCTCCTGAGCGAGCCTCCCCCCGCAGTCGCTGTGCTCAGCGCCGACGAGCAGCGCCAGCTCGCCGATCTGCTCGACCGCGTTGCCGCCGCTGACGCGAAGCTCGCCGAGCACCGCGCCGCCTGCTAGTCATTTTTCGTCACGCACCGTGACGAAAAATGTGACAAGATCCCCTCGCTCGTCGTGGGAAGATCTACTGGCCTCCGTCGGTTGACGTCGGCGTGTCTGCAGAATGCGCAGGCGTGCGCCGAGCGGTGCGGCTACTTTCTATGCAGCCTCACGACAGGGCGCAGGGGAGGTGGAGATGAGAGGCCCGCAGCGTCGCCTCAGCGCACTCATCCACCGTACCGAACCCGCGTCGTCGAGCGCATCCGGGCGCAGCTTCGAGCGCGCTATGGGCGTTCGCATTCTCGTCATCCTGGCATTTGCCATCGCCATTTATGGATGGCATCACAATCACCATCTCGGCCTCGTCGTAGGCCTGCTGATCGCCGCTCGCGCCGTCTGGCTCGGCCGCCCGTTGACCATCGGGCGTTTCCTGGCGTCGGGGATGCTGCTGTTCATCGGCTTCGCCGCCGCCTACAGCGGCCACCAGTCCATCACCGCCGAGGCGGAGATCGCCGCCGGCGCCGTCGTCGGCCTTCCCCGGCGAGCTCCCGGCCCGGCGAACGACGCCGAACGCATGCGGGTACGCGCCCTGGTGGACGCCACCTCCGGCGACACCCTGGCCCCGTTCGCGCTGCGAACCGACAAGTCCTACGCGTTCGCCCCTGACCGCAGCGCAGCGCTCGCGTACAAGGTGCGCTTCGGGACGGCCGTCGCCTCGGGTGATCCGGTGGGCTCGCCGGCCGCGCGCGAAGCGGCGATCGACGCGTTCCTGGCCGAGAGCGAGCGCAACGGCTGGCGCACCACGGTGCTCGGCGCCAGCGAGGAGCTCACCGATCTGTGGCGCGAGCGCGGCATGCGCGGCGTGTGCATCGGCCGCGAGGTGGTGCTCGACGTGGCGACCTTCAGCATGACCGGGCGCCGGTTCCGCAACGTCCGGCAGGCCGTGGCCCGGGCCACCAACGCCGGCGTCACCACGGCCATCGTCCCCGAGCGCAGCCTCGATGCGCTCACCCGGACCGAGCTGATGAACGTCGCACGCGGAGCTCACAAGGGCGGCGGCTCGGAGCGCGGGTTCTCGATGATCCTCGACCACCTGCTCGACGGCACGCACCCCAACACCATGATCGCCTACGCGCGTAACGCCGACGGCCGGATCGTCGGCTTCCAGCGCTACGCGATGGCTGACCGGGGGCGCGAGCTCTCGCTCGACGTGCCCTACCGGGAGCCCGACGCCCCTAACGGGGTGGACGAACGGCTCATCGCTGACGTGATGACCTGGGCGCGCGGGCGCTCGGCCAGCCGGGTGTCGCTGGCCTTCGCCGCCTTCCCCGAGCTGTACGCGGCCAAGAAGCGCAACGTCGGGCAGCGGCTCGGCCTTCGCGCGGTGCATGAGCTCGACCGCTGGATCCGGCTCGAATCGCTCTACCGGTTCCTGCGCAAGTTCAACGCGTTCGGCAAGGGTCGCTACGTGATGCTGCGCCCCACTCAGGTGGCCTTCGTCCTGCTGTCAGCGCTCACGCTGGAGTTCGGCACGCGCGCGCCCAGCGCCCCGCCGCTGAACACGCTCGACCCGGCGTGCGAGCCCGACGCCGCGCCGAACGAAGCACGCTAGCGCACTCCCCTGACGAGCCGGCCCGGACGGGCGCCGGTGTCGGCCCCATGGCGACGCGTGACGGCGCCGCTGACCATGGTGGCCACGTAGCCCGACGCGTCCTGCACCAGCCGGCGGCCACCGGCGGGAAGGTCGTACGCCATCCGCGGGGTGTGCAGGGTGAGGCGCGTCGAAGTCGATGACGTTGAGGTCCGCCTTCTTGCCCGCCGCGAGCACGCCGCGGTCGGTAAGGCCGAACAGCGCTGCGGTGTCGGCTGCCTGCTTCTTCACGACGTACTCCAGCGGCAGGCCCTTGCCCCGGTAGCGGTCTCGGGCCCAGTGGGTCAGCATGAACGTCGGGTATGACGCGTCGCAGATCATCCCGCAGTGCGCGCCCCCGTCGGACAGCCCCGAGACGCCGCGCCGGGTGCGGGAACATCTCGCGGATGGCGTCGTGGTTGCCCTCGACGTAATTGAAGAACGGCAGCATCAGCATCGCCGTCGCCGGTCCGGCGCCGGCCGCCCTCGAGCATCAGGTCGTACATCGCCGCCAGCGGCGCTGACCCCGCGATCCTCGGCGATCGCCGCGACGGTCTGCTCCGGCGTCGGCTCGTAGTCCGGCGGGTCGCCGATCGCGTAGATCGCATCCGCGCACGTGCTGGATACAGGTCCTACAGCGCCGTCGAACTGCGGCCCGGCTCGGCCGGCAGGTCGGTCTCGGCCAGGATCGCCGCGCTTCACCGCGGGCTTCGACGAGCCGCAGCGCCCGCTCCTGCGCAGCGAGTTCGGCCAGCGCTCGGAACGTCGGCCGATGGGTGAAGGCGTGGTAGCCGGCGAAACCGACAGCATGCCGAACGGCCGGGCGGCGAACTGCGGGTAGCACCCGGGACCCGCCGTCCAATGCCGGCCCGCCGAGCTGTCCATGCTGCTCGCGCCACAGGTCCGGCGCGGAGTCGATCTGCACCATAGCGAAGGACACCGGCCGGTCGATCTCGGCCGCCAGCCGGATCATCCACTCCAGCTCGCGCGTCGGGCGCGACGAGGTCCTCGCCGGCCGTGCCGGCCGGGGCGAGCTCGAAGACCGCCTGACCACCCCGGCCGCCATCGCACGGCCGATGCGCGAACAGCTCGTCCTCGGCGGCATAGTGCCGGGAACCGGCTCGCCGTCCATCGCGCGGTGGGCCTCCGTGCGGGAGGTCGAGAAGCCCAGCGCACCGGCCTCGATCGCCTCCTGGACGATGCGCGCCATCGCGGCGATGTCGTCGTCGGTGGCGGCCTCGTTGCGGGCGCCGCGCTCGCCCATCGCGTAACGCGCGCACCGCGCCGTGGGCGACCTGGGCGCCGAAATCGATCGGCCAGCTCGCTGCGTCTCGACCGCGTCGAGATACTCCGGGAAGGTCTCCCAGCCCCACGTCGATGCCCTCGGTCAGGGCCGTACCCGGGAATGTCCTCGACGCCTTCCATGAGCTCGATGAGCCACTGCTCGCGCCCGGGCCGCACCGGCGCGAAGCCGACGCCGCAATTGCCGCAGACCACGGTGGTCACGCCGTGCAGGCTCGACGGCTCGAGCAGCGCGTCCCAGGTGACCTGGCCGTCGTAGTGGGTGTGGATGTCGACGAAGCCCGGGGTGACGATGCGGCCGGTGGCATCGATGGTCTCCGCGGCCTCCGCCTCGATGCCCGTGCCGTAGGCGGTGCGCCGGACCTCGACGATCAGCCCGTCCTTGATCCCGATGTCGGCGCGGTACGGCTTGTCGCCGGTGCCGTCGACGACAAGTCCTCCGACAATCTTCGAGTCGAGCACCGAGCCTCCAAAGTGTCCTGCAAACTGTCAGCGACTGCCACTTACCCTGTTGATTGGACCACGGCAACCACCGCTGGTCACGCTCGACTTGCGAACCGCCAGGTCGTAGCGTCGGCTCTTCGCACCGGTTTTCGCGGGAAATCAGCCAGGAGGACATCCCAGCATGGTGAGCACCCGAGCAGCGCTGCTCTACGGCCCCAACCAGGACTACAAGATCGAGACGATCGAGATCGACCCCCCGGCCGCCGGCGAGGTGCTGATCCAGATGAAGGCCACCGGGCTGTGCCACTCCGACGAGCACGCCCGTACCGGCGACATGCCCATGCCGCACTACCCGATCATCTGCGGCCACGAGGGCGCCGGCGAGGTGCTCGAGGTCGGTCCCGGAGTCACGAGCGTGGCGCCCGGCGACCACGTGGCCATGTCGTTCGTGCCGTCGTGCGGCCAGTGCAAGTCGTGCCGGCGCAACAAGGCGTACCTCTGCGACCTCGGCGCCACCCTGTTCAACATCGGCATGCCGGACGGGCGCATCGCCCATCGCAAGGACGGCGAGACGGTCGCCCGCTACGCCCAGCTCGGCGCGTTCAGCGAGATCCAGCTGCTGTCCGAGGCGTCGGTCGTGAAGGTCGACTCCGACATCCCCTGGCAGGCGGTGGCGCTCACCTCGTGCGGCGTGGCGACCGGCTTCGGCTCGGCGGTGAACCGGGCGAACGTACGTCCCGGCGACACTGTCGCGGTGCTCGGCGTCGGTGGGATCGGGATCAACGCCATCCAGGGCGCACGCGTCGCCGGAGCGCGGCGGATCATCGCCGTCGACCCGGTGGAGTTCAAGCGCGAGCAGGCCAAGCGCTTCGGGGCCACCCACACGTTCGCCTCGATCGACGAGGCGCTCGCCGGGGTCGGCGAGCTCACCTGGGGCGAGATGTGCGACTCGGTCATCTGCACGTTCGGCGTCATGCGCGGAGAGCTGCTCGAGCCGGCGCTGAACCTGACCGCCAAGGGCGGCAACTGCGTCATCACCTCGGTGGCGCCGATGATGCAGGGGCAGGCCGACCTGAACCTCTTCATGCTCGCGATGATGAACAAGCAGATCAGCGGCAGCCTCTACGGCTCTGCCAACCCCCGGGTGGCGATCCCGCAGCTGCTGGACATGTACCGCGACGGCATCATCAAGATCGACGAGCTGATCACGAAGACGTACACCCTCGATCAGGTCAACGAGGGTTACGCCGACGTCGCGGCCGGCAAGGTGCTGCGCGGCGCGATCATCTTCTAACTCAGGCAGCCTGCCGGGCGGCCGACCTTGGCCAGCCCGGCAAGGTCGCCGGCGCTGTAGTGATCGGGCCCGCTGTCCGAAACCGACGGGTACATCACCTCGCTGGTGAAGTGGGCGTGGTTGAGCCCGACGGCGTGGCCGAGTTCGTGCAGCAGCACAGCCGTCCGCACGTGGGCATCCGCACGGAGGTAGCCGTCGACGTCGACCACCACGTAGCCGTTGATGATCTTGTATGACAGGATCCTGCCGCCGAGGCTCGTGTACTGCGACTGGAACCCGCCCTCACCGAGCTGATTGCCGCCGGCCAGGTAGTCGGTGCCGCCGGCCAGGCCGTTGTGGCGGGCGAACGCGATGATCAGGGGCGCGGGCTGGCTCCAGGCACCCGAATGCGGGATGAACCTCGTTCCGCCGTCGTAGACGAACGTGATCCCGGTGCCCTTGGAAAGCGCGGCGACGGCGGCCTGCACGGCCGGCAGCGCACTCGGGTCCTGCGCGGCGTTGACGCGGTAGTGCACCGGCGCGCAGGGGTTCCAGCGCTGGACCCAGCCGCTGTAGACGTTCACCGCGAAGTCGGCGGGATGACTCGCCACCACGGGCGCGGCTTGCTGGCACGCGGTCGCGGCGCCCAGCGCGAGGGCGACCGACACGGTCCACATCGAGGATCGGCGGAGCAGGGCCGGGACGCGCATGCTGCAGGAATCGACGCGCCGGCAGCCGGCCTCGCTACCCCAAACGGGTACTTCTACCGAAAACTGCGAGAAACCCCCAACTTCTGGTCGGCGCGCGCCCGGCCGCCCTTACTCGTCGGCGTAGGCCTCGATCGGCGGGCAGGTGCAGACCAGGTTGCGGTCGCCGTAGGCGTTGTCGATGCGGCCCACCGGCGGCCAGTACTTGTCCTGGACATGCCTGCTGGCCATCCGTCCCCCGGTGACGGCGTGGCCCGGCCAGGCCGCCAGCGAGCGTGGGTAGGCGCGCGTCCACTCGTCAGCGGTGACAGCGTGCGCATCGTGCGGGGCGCCCCGCAAGACGCTGTCCGCCGCCGCGACCTCGCCGCGTTCGACGGCGCCGATCTCCGCCCGGATCCCGAGCATCGCGTCACAGAACCGGTCGAGTTCGGCGAGCGACTCCGATCTCGGTGGGCTCGACCATCAGCGTTCCCGCAACCGGGAACGACATGGTCGGCGCGTGGAAGCCGTAGTCGATGAGCCGCTTGGCGACGTCCTCGACCGTGACACCGCTCGCGGCGGTGAGGGCGCGCAGGTCGAGGATGCACTCGTGGGCGACCAGCCCACCGGCCCCCGCGTAGAGGACGGGATATGCCTCGCGCAGCCGGGCGGCCACGTAGTTCGCCGAGAGCACGGCCATCCCGGTCGCCGCGCGCAGCCCCGCGGCGCCCATCAGGCGGATGTAGGCCCAGGAGATCGGCAGCACCCCGGCCGAACCCCACGGCGCCGCGGCGACGGCGCCGGGCGAGGTCGCCGGCCCCGCGCCCGGCACGACGGCCGACGCCGGCAGGAACGGCGCCAGGTGGGCCTTCACCCCGATGGGCCCCACGCCCGGGCCCACCGCCGCCGTGCGGGATGCAGAACGTCTTGTGCAGGTTGAAGTGCGAGACGTCGGCGCCGAGATCGCCCGGACGTGCCACCCCGACCAGCGCGTTCAGGTTCGCGCCGTCCAGATAGACCTGGCCGCCCGCCTCGTGCACCAGCGCGCACACCTCGCGCACGGTCGGCTCGTACACCCCGTGCGTCGACGGGTACGTGATCATCAGCCGCGGCGACGGTGCCCGCGTGCTCGGCCAGCTCCGCGCGCAGATCGTCGAGATCGATCGTGCCTCGTCGTCGCAGTCTTGACGACGACCACCCGCAGCCCGGCCAGCGCTGCGCTGACGCGGCGTTGGTGCCGTGGGCGCTCGCGGGGATCAGGCACGACGTCGCGCGCGTTCTCGCCGCGGGACTGCGTGGTAGCGCGCGGATCGCCAGCAGCCCCGCGAACTCGCCCTGGGAGCCGGCGTTGGGCTGCACGCGACACCGCGTCGTAGCCGGTGATCTCGACCAGCCAGCGCTTCAGGTCGGCGATCAGCGCGCGGTAGCCGGCGGCCTGGTCGGCCGGCGCGAACGGGTGCACGTCCGCGAACCCCGGCCAGGTGACCGGCAGCCATCTCCGTCGCCGCGTTCAGCTTCATCGTGCACGAGCCGAGCGGGATCATCGCGCGGTCGAGCGCGAGGTCGCGGTCGGCCAGGCGGCGCAGGTAGCGCATCATCTCCGTCTCGGAGCGGTAGGCGTGGAACACCGCGTGGGCGAGGAAGCCAGCGCTGCGGGCAAGCGCGGCCGGCAGCAGCGCGGCGGCCGGGCGGTCGGCGGCGTCGACGCGTCTCCGCGCCGAGGATGGCCAGCAGCGTCACGCACGACCGGCGGGTCGCACGTCTCGTCGAGGGTGATCCCGACCGTGCGGCGTCGACCAGGCGCAGGTTGTAACCGCTGGCTCGCGGCGGCGGCGATCACGCTCGGCCCGCCGGGCACCTCGGTGCGGATCCGGAGGGTGTCGAAGAACGCGCTCGTCGCCACCTCGCACCCGGTGCGGGCTGGACGCGAGACCGGCGGCCAGCCGCGCGGTGAGTTCGGCGATGCGCGACGCGATGGCCCGCAGCCCGTCCGGGCCGTGCTACATCGGCGTACATCGCGGCGATGACGGCGAGCAGCACCTGCGCGGTGCAGATGTTGCTGGTCGCCTTCTCGCGGCGGATGTGCTGCTCGCGGGTCTGCAGCGCCAGCCGGTAGCGCCGGGCGGCCGTCGGCGTCGACCGACGACGCCGACGAGCCGGCCCGGGCAGCTGCCGCTGGTGAGCCTCGCGGACGGCCATGTAGGCCGGCGTGCGGGCCGCCGAAGCCCAGCGGCACGCCGAAGCGCTGGGTGGTGCCGACCGCGACGTCGGCGCCGAGCTCGCCGGGCGGCGTCAGCAGGGTCAGCGCCAGCAGGTCGGCGGCGACCGACGAGCAGCGCGCCGGCGGCGTGCACGCCTCGACGACCAGCGGGGCGAGGTCGCGGATCCGACCGGACGTGCCGCGGGTACTGCAGCGAGCACGCCGAAGACGCCCGCCAGGTCGAGGTTCGGGTCGGCGAGATCGGCCGACGACGACCTTGACGCCGAGCGGCCTCGGCCCGGGTGGAGACGACGTCGATCGTCTGCGGGATGGCAGTCGGCGTCGACGACGAACGTCGCCGCTTCGCCGCGCGCCGACCCGGCGCGCGCAGCGCCATCGCCTCGGCCGCGGCGGTGCGCCTCGTCGAGCAGGCGAGGCGTTGGCGACGTCGAGCGCCGGTGAGGTCGGTGACCATCGTCTGGAAGTTCAGCAGCGCCTCGAGCCGGCCCTGGCTGATCTCCGGCTGGTAGGGCGTGTAGGCGGTGTACCAGGCCGGGTTCTCCAGCACGTTGCGCAGGATCACGCTCGGGGTGAGCGGTGCCGTAGTAGCCCAGTGCCGATCATCGAGGCGCAGCAGCCGGTTGCGCGCCGGCGAGCGCGCGCAGCTCGGCGAGCACCTCGGCTTCGGAGACGGCGTCCGGCAGCTGCGGCAGGTGCTCGCTGGCGATCCCCGCCGGCAGCGCAGCGTCGAGCAGGCCTTCGAGGTCGTCGAAACCGAGCCGCGGCGAGCATCGCGGCGGCCTCGGCGGAATCCGGGCCTATGTGTCGATCGGTGAAATGTCGATCGGTGAACGGCCGGGCCATTGACGCCTCCGGAGCGGATCTGCTGGACGCAGCGGGCGCCCACCGTCCCCCTCTGTGCGGCGGCCGTGCGCCTCCAGAGGTGTCACCGGAAGCTGCGGTCCGTTTGCCTGAGAGTTTCCGGGGAGGTTGCCCCTTCGGCGCCCCGATGCCCAGCGGTTGCCCGTCGGTATCGGGGTCTCTCCCGCAGCGTCAGGTCAACGGTAGGCAGGCATCACAGGCAGGGTCAAGCTGGCGCGCGCGAGGTCACGTCGCGTTTACCCGAGCGCCGCTTCCTCGAGCTCCTCCGGAACCGACATGAACGGCTGGGCACCACGCTTCAGCAGCGCTCTCCACTGATGCGGGTCGTAGGAACTCGGCGCGGTCGTCTTCACGAAATTGACCACGGCGCGGCTGAATTCGGCTGGGCGCTCGACGTGGACGAAGTGCCCGACGCCGGGCACGGTGACCAGCCGGGAGTGCGGCATCGACTCGACCGCGGCGGTGGCGTGCGCGAACGGCAGGACGTTGTCGCCCTCACCCCAGATGACCAGGATCGGCATCCCCTGGGCGAGGTAGGCACGGTCGCGCATGGTGACAACCTGCCCGCGCCAGTCGATGACGTGGCTCAGCACGTGCAGGAACGCCGTGCGGGCGGCGCGCCCCCGGAAGCTCTCGATCACCTTGGCGATCTCCGCGATGTCGGACGCGAGTGGCCCGGCGGGCAGCCGGCGGGCGAATTCCTCCACCATCCACACCGGCACCCGGCCGGGGATCGAATCGAGCGCCGCGAGCAACGGCCGCGCGCCCGGCAGGGTGAGCGCGCGTAGCAGCGGGGTGACCTCGCGGCCCAACCCGCCACTGGCTTCCAGCACGACACGCTCGGTGTGCTCAGGGAACTGGTAGGCGAACTGCATCGCGACCCCACCGCCGAAGCTGTGGCCGACGACCGTGGCCCGCTCCATCCCGAGCACCCCGAGCAGGTCACGCATGCCGTTCGCGAAGCCGCCGATGCTGTAATCCGCCCGCGGTTTGGCGGAATCCCCGTGGCCCAGCAGGTCGGGGGCGACGACGGTGAAGTGGCGGGCCAGGGCGGGCAACACCGGACGCCAGGTGTTGCGGTTGGACCCGATGCCGTGCAGGAGCAGGAGCGCCGGACCGTCGCCGGCGACGGTGAAGGCGCGGCGGTGGCCATGCACGATGACCGACGTTTCCTGGACCCGCATGTTCCTACGGTAGTCCTGTCCCGTTACCGAGCAGTAACAAGATGAGATGAAACTGACAACCCGTCAGATCGGGTCAGGCGGGCGCGGCTTGCTGGATGCGGCTGATGGCGAACGTGCGCCGCTCGCCGCTCTGATCGTCCAACCCGATCAGGAAACCGCCGCTGACCAGCGTCGGGTAGACGGTCCGGCGGCTGTGCCGGCCCTCCGCGTTGACGTAAGAGATCCCGACGGCCGACGACTGCGCCGCGGCCACGCGCAGGAGGTTGGCGATCGCCTCGGGGGTGTCCACCGCCAGGTCGCCGTCAGGCTCGGCGGTCCGTGGCGAGCGTCCCGGCAGGCGCAGGGAAGCCACCCGGCGCAGCATGGCGATCGTCTGGGTGACGTGGCTGTCCGGAAGCGTGGCGCCCGCCGACCAGCCGACAGCCTGGCTGCGCGCGGCGGCGACGGGCACCCGGCGCCCGCCGGACGGCTCCAGGGTGATCGCGCCGCCGCGGCCGCCATCACCGGCCGGCGCGTACCCGGCAGCGCGCAGCACCGCGAGGATCTGCGCCGGCTCGAGCGGGCTCACCGCGACCGTCGGGGCCACCAGGACGAGGGCCGCGGATGCGGTGCGCCGGTTGGCGACGACCTCGGCGAGCAGCGCCGGGTCGTCCGAGCGCAGGTAGCCGGCCGCCGCACCGGCACGCAGCCGACCGTGGCGGCGGGCGATGTCATCGATCAGGTAGGTCAGGCCCTGCGGGACAGTGCCCCGCGCGAGGCCCTCGATCAGCTGGTGCAGCTCCACGGCCGTGCGGCCGGCGTCGAACGCCCGGCGCAGGCTCGCTTCGGAGAACCGGTAGACGGTGGCAGCGCCGGCCGATTCCACGTCGGCGAGCAGTCCGAGCTCGCGGGCGATGTGCGGCAGCAGCGGGCCGGGCGCGACAGCGGTCAGGTCGGCCTGGATCAGGACATGTTCGATCGGCGCCGGCAGTGCGGGCGCGAGCGCCTGAGCCAGGTCCTCGCGGTAGGCACGCGCCGCCGCCTCCTCTCCCGAGCGGGCGGCTGCCGCATGCGGGGAGTCGAGCAGAACCCGGCCGGCGGTGGTGAGCGCCCCGCGTCCGGTCACCCCGAGCAGCTGCGCTTCAGCGAGCGTCCAGGCGCAGACCTGATCGATGTACCGCCCGCTGCGCGTCGGGACCCGCCAGCTGAGCCACGCGGGAAGGCGCTCGAGGTCGGGGGCATGGCCTTTGCCGGCAGCAGCCATTGCGGCCAGGACGTCGCGGCGCAGCTCACCGGCGCCTGGGCGGACCATGTCGTACGTGAGCAGCGCCGCCGCTTTCGTCCCGTCCTCGTGCACCGCGAGGCCGGGGAGCTGATCCATCCCGCACCACGCCGACGCGAGCAGTGCCCAGCGTTCGGCCATCGGGGCATCACGCCAGCGGTCGTAGCGCTCGGTCGGCACCATGACCGGATCCACCCCGGCGGTCCGACCCACCAGCGAGGCCGCACTGACCGTCTGCACGACCAAGGCGATGACCCGCTGCTCCACCCCCAGAGCTTTCGCGGCGGCCCGCAGCTCGCGTACCGGAAGTCCTCCGGCACGGGTCAAGGCGGGCGGAGCCGCATCCCAGCGCTCGATCAGTGCCTCGAACATGCGCAGCGCCTCGAGCGCCGCCGCCGCCCCTCCGGCGTCGACCTCCTTGGCCGCCACGGCGCGGCCGGCGATCGGCGGCGGGTGGGGCGACAGGGTGCCGGCAGGCCGGTCACCACGCAGCGCCAACCCGACCTCGCGCGGCAGCTCGACCGCATCGGAGGCGATCGCGATCAGCAAGCCGCGGGCGAGCAGCCGCTCGATCCCGGTCTCCGCCTCCTCCAGAGCGACGAACCGCAGCCGGCCCTCGACCTCACCCACCGGCGGGCCGGACGCGAGCTGCTCGAGGATCGCGCGCTGGCCATCCGGGAGCTCGTCGAGCAGGACGGCGACGGCTTCGGGGTCGGCGAACAGCGCGATCAGCGCGTTCGTCGCCGTCATGTCGGACGCCGGCCCGAGATCCCCGAGATCCCGGCGCATCTGCGCCCGCACGGTCTGCGGCACCTCGGAGAGCAGCCGCTCGAACGGCCGTCCCAGTCCGAGCGGATAGTCGCCCACCGCGGAGCGCACACCCTTGACGACCGTCAGCCTTCCGGCACCGTCGCGCCAGGCCAGGCCGAGCGTCACGGCGATCCCGCTGGCGCGCCGGATGTCGGCCGCCGGGACCTGGCAGAACCGCGCCAGCTCCTCCTCGTCGCCGGGGGCCACCACCAGGGCCTCCAGCACGTCCAGCACGAACTGGTCGACCGTCTCGGCCACCCGCGAGACGCTGTGCTGGGACGAAAGGCGACTGGCGAGGACGTCGAAGTCGGCGGGCGGCGGGACGGCAGCGTCGGGTCGCTGGCGCAGCAGGGCGGCGAGGTCGTCGTCGGCCATGGCCGCGAGCGCCTCGGCGAACGACGACGGCGAATGCTCAGCCGCTGTGTCGCCAGCCGGTTCGCTCATCCCGTCAAGGCTAGTCGCGTCGGACCCGGGCTCGCCTGCTCGTACGCTGAGGCCGTGACGGCTGATCACGCGCTCGCCGAGCGGTTGCAGGCGCTGGAGCGGCAGCTGCAGGAGCTCGGTTCGGTCCTGGTGGCGTTCTCCGGGGGCGCCGATTCCGCATTCCTGCTGGCGGCGGCGTTGCGCACGCTGGGTCCAGCTCGCGTGGCGGCGGCCACGGCGGTATCGCCGTCGCTGCCCGAGGTGGAACGCACCGCGGCAGCCGATTTCTCGGCCGGTCTCGGAGTGCGGCAGGTTTTCGTGGATACGCGCGAGATGGACCGGGCCGGCTACCGCGCGAACGCCGGCGACCGTTGCTATTTCTGCAAGGCCGAGCTGCTCGACGTCGTCGGGCCCGTTGCCGCCCGCCTCGGCCTGGCCCACGTCGCCACGGGGACGAACGCTGACGATGCCGTCGCCGGTTTCCGCCCCGGGATCCGGGCGGCGCAGGAGCGCGGCGCGGTCACCCCGCTGCGGGACGCCGAGCTCACCAAGGCGCAGGTGCGGGCGGCGAGCCGGGAATGGGGGCTGGTGACGGCCGACAAGCCCGCCGCTGCGTGCCTTTCCAGCCGGATCGCGTACGGGATCACCATCACCCCGCACCGGCTGGCGCGGGTCGAGGCCGCCGAGGCCGGCTTGCGTACCGCCCTCGCCGGCGCCGGGCTGGTGGTGCAGGATCTGCGCGTACGCGACCTCGGCGACGTCGCGCGGGTCGAGATCGATGCCGACCGGGTGCCGGCGCTCGCCGCCCGCCCCGACCTGCTCGCGACCGTGACGGGGTTCGACCGGGTCGAGGTCGATCCCCGCGGCTTTCGCAGCGGCGCCATGAACGAGCTGCTCGCCGACCCCACCGCTCGGGACGGCTGAGGCGTACTCACCGGCACGACCTGCCCTCGGCGAATATCGTGTCCCGAAACCGCTCCCCGCGACCCTTCAGTCGCTGGGAATGCCGCTCGAGGAAATTAGGTCTACGGTGCCCACCGGTCGCGTCAAATGGTTCGATCCTGAAAGAGGCTTCGGCTTTCTCAGCCGAGACGACGGCGGAGACGTCTTCGTCCACAAGGCCGCGCTGCCCGCGGGAACGACCGCGCTCAAGCCCGGCGAGAAGGTCGAGTTCGGGGTGGCCGAAGGCCGTCGCGGCGAGCAGGCGCTCTCGGTGCAGCTGCTGAGCGCTCCCCCGCGGCTCGCCACGACGCCGCGGCGCGACCCGCAGGAGCTGCACGGGATGATCGAAGACATGATCCAGCTGCTCGATACGGTGCAGCGCGATCTGCGCCGCGGCAAGCACCCCGATAAGCGGGTGGCGCACAAGGTCGCCAAGGTCGTGCACGCCGTCGCCGACGAGCTCGAGGCCTGATCGCGGCGCGCAGGCCGGTGCTCTAGAAGTAGTCGAGCAGCTGCGCGGCTGACTTGGGACGGATCAGCTCCAGGCCGTTGATGGCCGCGTCCGGGCCGTGCAGCAGCCCGGCCTCAAAGAGCATGGCCGGCGTGGCGATCCCGCAGTAGAGCATCGCGAAACCAGCGACGTGCAGCCGGAGCTCGGGATGGTTCCCGGTGCGTACCAGCTCGCCATGACCGTCGGCGACGTCGAACTGCCAGGCTCCGTCGTTCCACGAGGCGACCGGGTCGTGCAGGTGAAACGTGACGCGCCCGCGCCGGCTCAGCGGCCAGCCGCGGCAGCAAAGTGCCCGCGCGACGTCGACGGGGCGGTGCATCCAGGGCCGCGCGTCGAACCTGGCGCCTGCCTCCCACGGCAGCAGCGGGGTGATCGGGTCGAACTCGAGCGGGCGCAGCCGCACGGTCGGGGTCACGCTGCGCCAGCCGGCCAGTACCGCCAGCAGCTCACGTGCTGCGTCGGTCGTCACGGCCAGCAGGTCGGGCACGTCCAGCACGGCTTGCGCGCGGTAGCCGGTGCCCCGCGTCCAGCTGGCGTAGCCAACCAGGGTGTCGCCGTCGAGCGCCAGCGTCATGCCGTCGATCCCGTTCGGCCAGCTCGTCTCCGCGAACGCGGCGCCGCTGCGGGTGAGCAGTCCTTCGCGCGGACGGGCCACCCGGTTGTAGAGCTCGCAGACCGCGGGCTGATCGGCGCCGCGCGGATCGGCCGGGCGGATGGTCAGCGTGCGGGCACCGTTCCGCTTCAGCGCCGGCACGGTCGCCAGCAGCGCGGTGGGCAGCTCCAGAGTGCGTAGCTGACCGGCGACGCCCCACCCGCTCGCGCTGTAGACCGCGGCGGCCGTCGGGTACAGCGCGCTGACGGCGGCACCCCGCTCGTGCGCACCTTCCAGCACCGTCGCGAGCATGGCGCGGGCGGTGCCGGTGCCGCGAGCCTCGGGAAGGACGGCGACCGCCGAGATGTCGGCCGCGGCTACCCTCTGCCCGCCCCACCACTGCTCGTGGCAGACGTCGTGGATGGTGCCGGTCAGGCGCCCGGCACTGTCGAAGGCGCCGTACACGATCCGGCCCTCCGGAAGGTTCGATGCATCCGGCAGCGTGCTCGGGTCGCCGCTCTGAAACCCGAACGCCACCTTCGTCAGCTTCAAGCCGGCAGCGAGCTCGTCTCCCGCGTCCAGCCGCCGTACCGAGATCCCGGACACCCGGCTAGCTCGCGCTCATCGCAGCGGCCCGGTCAGCGCGCCGGTGAGCCCGGCCGCTGCCGCCCGATCGAGCAGGCCGGCGATAGCTGCGTAGCCCTCGTCACCGAGATCGGCGGTGAACGCGTTGACGTAGAGCGCGATGTGCTTGTCGACGACGTCCGGCGCCAGCTCCTGCGAATGTTCGAGGACGTACGCGCGAGATGCAGCCGGATCGGCCCACGCCGCCTCGACGCTCGCGCGGATCACACCAGCGAGCCGGGCGAGCTCGACGGCCCCGAAGCTGCGCCGCGCCAGGATGGCACCGAGCGGGATCGGCAGCCCCGTATCGCCTTCCCACCAGTCGCCGAGGTCGACGATCGCCGAAAGGCCGTAGGAGGGATACGTGAACCGGGACTCGTGGATGATCAGCCCGGCGTCGACCGACCCCTCGGCGACCGCCGGCATGATCTTGTCGAACGGGAGCACCTCGATCGAGGCGACCCCCTGGTCCTGTGCCCAGAGCCGGAAGAGCAGGTACGCGGTGGTCTGCCGGCCGGGTATCGCGACCCGGGCGCCGGCCAGCGAACCGCGGCCGGCCGTCACGACGAGGGGTCCGCAGCCGCGGCCCAGCGCGCCGCCGGACGGCAGCAGCGCGTAATCCGCGAGCAGCGGCGGCAGCGCGGCATAGGAGACCTTGATGACGTCACCACGCCCGCTCGCCGCCCACCCGTTCAGCACGTCGATGTCGGCGTAGGAGACGGTGACCGGCGGGCCGGCCGGGATCCGCCCGGCGACCCAGGCGTGGAAGGCGAACGTGTCGTTCGGGCACGGCGAGAACGCCAGCTCCAGCGGATCGGTCATGACAGCACCCCCGGCAGCTCACGCGCGGCGCCGCGCAAGGCGGCGAGCGCGGTTCGAATATCCCAGGCCGCTGGGCGGCGCAGCCCCACCTCGTTGGAGATCGCCCGCAGCTCCCCGACGGGCACCCCGTGTCGTGACGCAGCTTCAGCCACCCCGAACCCCTCCATCGCCTCTGCGTAACCCCCGCGCGCCGCCAGCTCGGCAGCCCTCGCCTCGCTGCCGGTGACCGTCGACACCGTCAGGACCGGCCCTCGCCGCGCGCCCCGGATCGCCAGCGGTGCCGCTGACACCTTGCCGCTTCCAAAACCCAACGCGTCAAGGGTCAGGAAACCCTCCGGTGATTCGGCGCCCAGATCCGCGGCGACGATCAGGGTGGCCTCCACCAGCTCGCCCGGTGCCGCCCGGCCCCGGAAACCGCCGGCGATCCCGGCGCTGACGGCCAGCTCGTAGCCCCCCGGAGCCAGGCTCAGAGCGGTGGCCGCGGCCGAAGCCGCAGCCGCCGGGCCCACCCCGCCGGCGACGACCGTCACGCCCCGGCGTCGCACCGCTTCGTAGGGACCGACCAGCACGCGTTCCGCGGCACCGAGCCCGTCAGCGACGGCGTCACGCTCGGCGTTCACCGCCGTCACGATCAGCAAGCCGCCCGGCCCCGGTGCCGCGCTGGAGGTCACTGCAGGGTCGGCTGGAGCGAGAACGCCCACAGCCCGGTCGGCGTGCTGCCGCTGCCCTGCTCGGAAACGACCACGTCGGTCGCCGCGCTGCCGACGTTGAAGGAGAAATGTTGCTGGCCGTGAAAGACCGGCGAGTTCAGGGTGCTGCTGCTCGACGTGCCACTCGTGATGTGGACCGACCAGCCTTTGGCCGCGAGCGCGCGGTCGACATCGATTCCCACCAAGGCGCCGGGGTGGACCGCGAGCACCTTCACTGGCTGCTTGCCGGTGACCCGCTTGCCATCACGGACGTACAGGGTGGCCGACGATCGAACGACCCGGGAGCCCGACTGCAGGGTGACCCCGGGCGTCGGCTGCTGGCAGCCGGCGAGCACGCCCACCGCGATGAGCACGGCAAGCACGCCCCACCCACGCTGCCGACGCACGCCTTCACCGTAACGCCCGGAGCCCGCCGGCTGGACCGGCCTACTGGGGCAGCCCGCCCATGCCCTCGAGGTGCTGCGGGGCCAATCGCCCGCCCGCGACCCGACTGGCGGTAGAGGCGCGCGCGGCGCAGCGAGGCCGATTCGGTGACGAGTGCGGCGATGACGAAGGCTGCGCCGAAGGTGAAACCGAGCCAGCCTGGTATCGGCAGCAGCCCGAACGCTCCGCCGACCACCCAGGAGAGCTGGAGCGCCGTCTCGGAACGGGCAAAAGCCGAATTACGGGTGTCCTCGGCGATGTCGCGCTGGATGACGGCGTCGAGGCCGAGCTTGCTCATCGAGCCCGACATCGTCGTGACGAGCGCGGCGAGCATCGCCGTCACGATGCTGTAGAGGATAGCGCCGGCCAGGCACGCGGCCGTGGCGCACAGCAGCCCGACGACCAGCAAGAATTCCGGCTTCGACTGCTTCAAACGGCCGCCGATGAAGACGCCGGCGGCGCTGCCGACAGCGGCCGCCAGTCCCAGGATCGCGATCCCGGACAGGCCGAGCCCGTCCTCCCGCGCCCGGAACGCCAGGAAGAGTGTGAGGAACCCGACAAGTGCCCGCAAGGCCGCTGCGCTACGCAAGGCCGCCGGAAGCTCTCCGAGAATCCGGTGCACGCGGCCGCCGTTGTTGGGTGAAACCGCCGCCCTGCCGAGCGAGGGCGCCTGCTTCTCCCCCGCGGCGCTGTCGACGACGGCCGGCAGGCCCCAGGCCAGGAACAGGCCGACGACAAAGACCGCGCCGCCGACCCGCAACATCCAGGGGTACCCGACGAGCTTGGCGATGCCGTAGCCGAGTGGCGCGACGATGAGGCCGCCGAGCACGCCCGTGAGGGTCACCCGGCTGTTGACCTTGACCAGGGTCGATCCCTCCGGCAACACCCGCGGCACCACCGCGCTTCGGGCGACACCGAAGGCCCGCGAGAGCACCAGCAGCCCCAGGGCCAGCGGATACAGGTACAGCGAATTGATGTGGCGGGCGAGGGTGATCGCCAGGCCGGCGCGCGCCAGCATGGTGAGGCCGAGCGCGACCCGGCGACCGCTGGGGAAGCGGTCGAGCGTCGGACCGATGACCGGAGCCAGCAGCGCGAACGGCGCCATGGTGACCAGCAGGTAGAGCGCGACCTTCGTACGCGCCTCGCCGGGCTGGACCGACAGGAACTGCGAACCGGCGAGCGCCACCGTCATCAGCGCGTCTCCGGCGGAGCTGAAGAACGTGAGCTCCAGGAGTGGGGCCAGACCCGACTGATCGGCGCCGCCCGAACGGGCGGCGCGGCGCATCCGGCCCACGCTGGCATCCAGCGTGCCGCGCACTTCCATGGACCCAGTCTCTCCTGCCCGCGCCCGTCGGACGACTACTTCAGCTATCTGTGGACGGCCGTTTCGGGCACCATGTGATCGTGGCGATGTCTTCCCCGTGCAGTGTCCCTTCAAGCATGCGCCAACCTGGCGCGCTTGCGGACGTCCGACAGCCGATTCATGGCAGCGAAAGCCGTTGGACATGACCGCCGTACGAGCGCGCAGCAAAGCGGCCGATCCGGCCTGTGCCGCCGCGACCGAGCTGGCCTTCGACGCCGCCGTCGAGGAGGCCGGTTCGGCGACCTTCGTCGGGGAGCCGCTCGGCATCTTCGGCGAGGACGATCGCCTGGTCGTGCACCGCTTCGCGTGCCGCCTGCCGGCCTACCGCGGCTGGTACTGGGCCGTGGTACTCACCCGCGCCCCGCGCGCCAAGCTCGTGACCGTCGACGAGGTGGCGCTGCTTCCCGGCGACGCGGCCTTGCTCGCCCCTGGCTGGGTTCCCTGGTCGGACCGCATCCAGGCGGGCGACCTCGGGGTCGGCGATCTGCTGCCGACGGCGGCCGACGATCCCCGCCTCGTGCTGCGCGTCGCTGACGTCGAGGAGCTGTCCGACGACCTGCTGTTCTTCGAGCTCGGTCTCGGACGCCCCCGGGTGCTCTCGTTCGAAGGGCGGGAACAGTCCGCTGCCCGCTGGTACGACGGCGAGCCCGGGCCGTCGGCGGCGATCAGCCGTTCGGCCCCCGCCCAGTGCGGCACCTGCGGGTTCTACGTCCGGCTGGTCGGAGCCCTGGGGCAGCTGTTCGGCGTCTGCGCCAACGAGTTCGCACCGGATGATGGCTCCGTGGTCGCCGACGATCATGGGTGCGGGGCGCATTCGGAGGCACTCCTGCTCCCGTCCGCCCACCCCCAGCCGGTGCCGTTCGACGACGACGCCATGGAAGTTTTCGAGGCCGAGCCGGCACCCGAGCCGGTGGCCGTCCACGATCCCGGAGCCGTCGATCGCGCGGAGGCAGTCGCTGGGACCGATGAGGAGCCCTACGGCCACTCCTGAGCCTGATCCGTTCGGTACGGCCGCGTTACGCAAAGCGGTCCTGGACGGATGGGCCGCGTCGCCGGCGCGCTTCCGCGAAGACGCGAACGCCGAGGAAGACGCGGCTCTCGGGGCATACCGCGATCGTCTGATCGTCGAGCTGCTGCAGAACGCGGCGGACGCGAGCGGTGAGGCCGGATCCGGTGCCGCGGGCCGGGTCCTGATCCGGCTGACCGAGCAGGCGCTGGAGGTCGCCAACACCGGCGCGCCGCTGACCGCCGCCGGGGTGTCGGCAGCCTCGACGCTGCGGGCGTCCGCGAAGCGGGCGGCGGGCACCGTCGGGCACTTCGGCGTCGGCTTCGCCGCGACGCTGAGCGTCAGCGCTGCTCCCGAGCTGATCAGCGCGGCCGGCGGGGTGCGCTGGTCCAAGGCCCGCACCCGCCAGGAGGTCGACGCGATCCCGGCGCTGGCCGCCGAGCTCGCCCAGCGCGCCGGCCACGTACCGGTGCTACGCCTGCCCTACCCGGCCCCGCCGGGTGGGATCCCGGAGGGGTTCGACACCCTCGTACGGCTGGCGCTGGAGGAGGGTGCGCTGCCCTTCGCCGTCCGGCTGCTCGAGGATCTCGATCCGACCCTCCTGCTCGTGCTACCCGCGCTGGCAGAGGTAACGGTCGAGATTCAGCTTCCGGGCCAGCATTCGAAGCGCACGTTCACCTGTCGCTGGGGCGGCACTGACGCCGTGCTCGACGGCGAACGCTGGACCGGGGTCACCCGCAGCGGGCGCGTCGATCCGGTGCTGCTGGCCACGCGAGGCGTCGAGGAGCAACGCCGCGACACGTTCGACGTCCGCGTGCTGCTCCCCGAGGGCGACTGGCCCGAGCACGTGCCGCGGGTCCTGCGGGCGCCGCAGCCGACGGACGAGCCACTCTCGCTGCCGGCATTCGTCGTCGCCACCGTTCCGGTCGATCCCGGACGGCGCCGGATCGTGCCCGGGCCGCTTACCGAGGCGATGCTGGCCGAGGTCGCGGCGGCGCTGGTCGCGCTGGCCGAACGCACCGGCGACCTGCGGCTGGTGCCGACCGGGCTGCCCGCCGGCCCGGTGGATGCGGCGATCACCGACGCGCTTCGAGGGGCATTACCGCAGGCCCGGATGCTCCCCGGGAACCAGCGCGGGGTCGACGCGCTGGTGCTCGACCTCGGACTGGCCAGCGACCGCGTCACCGAGCTGCTGCACGACGACCTGCCCGCGCTGCTTCCCGCCCACTACAACGGTCCGCGCTGGGCGGCGGCCCGCCGGGTGCTCGGCGTCGGCGAGCTCGGCGCCGGCGAGCTCGTCACGCTGCTGTCCGGGCTGTCGCGCCCGCCGCCATGGTGGGCGACGCTGTACCCGGCGCTGCAGGGGGTCACCGACCGCGACGCGCTGGCGGCGCTGCCGGTGCCGCTGGCCGACGGGCGGACGGTGACCGGGCCGCGGGGGGTGCTGCTGCCGGGCGCCGGGCTGGACGCGGCAGCGCTGTCCGAGCTGGCGCTGCGGCTGGCAGATCCGGCCGTCAGCTCCGGAGCAGCGGGTGAGCTGCTGCGCGGCCTCGGTGCGCTCGACGCCGATCCGGCGACGCTGCTCGCGGATCCCGCAGTGACCGATGAGGACGTGCCGTACACGGCGGCACTGGCTCTCGTCGCGGCGCTCGCTCCCGGATTCGACGGAGTCCCGGCGGATCTGGGCGAACGCCTGCTACTGCCCGGTGCGGACGGCGACCTGTGGCCGGCCGGTGAGCTGCTGGTGCCAGGTGGCCCGCTGTCCCGGGTGGTGCGCGCGGACGCGCCGTTCGGCGAGCTGGCGGCTGACGTGGCAACCGCCTACGACGCGACGGTGCTGGCGGCAGCGGGCGTTCTCGACACGTTCGGGATCCTGCGCGCGCACGAGGTGCTGCTCGATCCCGACGAGCCCGTGCTGCTCGAACTCGACGGATCCGATGCGTGGGTGACCGAGGTCGGCGCGTCGGGCGAGAGCCCGGTGATGGCGGACTTTCGCGCCGTGCGCGACCTCGAGCTCGTCCGCTGGCCGCAAGCGCTCACCGTGCTCGCCGAGCCGCAGCTGCGGGCCGACGTGCTCGCGTCCCCGTACACCCGCTGGTGGCTGCGTACCCACCCGGTACTGCCGGAAGGCCGCAGCCCGGCGCAGACGGCACTGGCCGGCGAGCTGGACACGCTTTACGACCCGGCGCCCGAGGGATTCGACGCGGAGTTCCTGGCGGCGATCGGCGTGCGCTCCACGGTCGCGGCGCTGGAAGATCCGGCCGACCTCTACGACCTCCTGGATCGGCTGGGCGACCCCGCCCGCGCGGTCAGCTGGCCGCAGGCGCGCTCGCTGTATCTCGCTGTCTGCGATGCGCTTGCACGCTTCGGCGAGAGCGACGAGGAGCCGCCGGAGTGGGTACGCACGCCCGTCGGCGTCGTGCCGGCCGAGCAGGCGGCCGTCGTCGACCGTCCGGATGTGCTGCCACTGCTGGCAAGCAGGGCGCCGTTACGCGTCCCCGTGACACGCGCACCGGCTGTGGCGCGCATGCTCGGCGTGGCCCTCGCCGGCGACCTCGCCGATTTCCGGGTGGTGAGCGAGGCCCCGCTCACCGTGTGCGATGTGGACGGCGTCCCGCAGCAGATCCCCTGGTTCGGAGAGCTGCACGACGGCACTCCCGACGGCGAAGCCCGCGCCATCGCCTGGGCCAGCGGCCGCTGGAGCGAGCGGCACGCCTTGGCCGCCGCGCTGCGTGATCCGGGCCGGCGCGGCGCTCTCGCCGCCGAGGCCGAGCTCGACGGCTGACCGTCAGCTACTCCCCGACGTTGCGCCCCTGCCTGCGCAGCGACGCTGACCGGCGGCGGCAATAGGCGATTCCGAGCAGCCCCAGACCGAATCCCACGGCAGCCGCGGCGATCCACCACAGGTGGCCATCACGTCGCAGGTGTGACCAGAACGGCAGCAGGACGATCAGCGCCGCGAGCCAGACGCCGGTGCCGATCGTCACCGTGAGCACGCCGTCGTAGGGCAGCGGCGGCGGATCCGGCTTGCGGCTCATGGCTGCGACGCTAGCGGTCGGCGCACCAGCATGGCGGTCGTCGCCAGCCCGAGGACCGACCCGATGACGACGACGTCCGCCGCGGGCAGCGCGTCAGCCACTGCACCGCCGACGGCGAACCCGATGCCCTGCGTCACCATCTGCAGCGACGTCGCCAGCGTGATGACGCGCCCGAGCATCGCCGGCGGCGCCAGCTCGACCCGCAGCTGGGCGAGACCCATCGTCCAGCACGACGCGGCGCCCGTCACCACCAGCACTCCCAGGGCGAACGGCAGGCGCGGCGACAGCGCGAAGAGCAGGCCAGGGGCGAAGGACGCGACCACGAGCGGGCGCACCAAACGCATCCGGCCGGCGTGCGTGAGCAGCTGCGCCGCCGCCACGTCGCCGAGCACGGTACCGACCGGTATGGCCGCCAGGTAGAGCCCCACCCCCAGCGCGCCCTGGCCTGAGGAGCCGCCATGTTGCGCGACGTACGGGTTGGCGACCGCCTCCGGGATCACCGCCAGCATCGGCGCCAGCGTGCTGAGCAGCAGCACGTTGCGCAGGCCCCGGTGCTCGCGCAGCATCGGGACGACGGCGAGCGAATCGCGGAACGCGCTGCGCCCGCTGGCGCTCGCGCGGGGCGGCCGGCAGGGGCAGCCCAGCCGCAGGAGCGCGGCCGCCGCGACGAACGTGGCGGCGTCGAACAGCAACGCCTGGGCCGGGCTGATGACCGCCAGCAGCAGGCCACCGAGGGCATAGCCGGCCACCTGCGAGAGCTGAGCGACCATCCCCATGAGGCTGACGCCGAGCATGTAGGACGGCCCGGGTAGCACGTCGGTCAGCACCGCCGTGCGGATCCCGCTGAAGAACGGCGAGACCGTCCCGATGCCCACGATCATCAGCAGCAGCACCGGAATCGGCAGCTGGGGGATCGCCATCGCCGCCGCGAAGCAGGCACTGATCAGGCTCGCGCCGACCATGCCGGCGCGCGGGGGAAGCCGGTCGGCCAGCGCCGAGAGCGCCGCCCCCGCCAGGTAGGGCAGGAACTCCAGCGCCAGGGCCGACGCTGCCAGGAAGGCCGATCCGGTGCGCCGGTAGAGCAGCACCGACAGGGCCAGCCCGGCGACGATGTTGCCGGGCATCGAGATCGAGGACGCGGCGAAGAGCACCCGGAACTCGCCCACCCCGAAGACCGGGCGATATCCGCCCCTGCCCCCTCGCCCGCCGGCGGGCGGCGCCCCGGGCGGGGCCGCGACGGGTGAGCCGGTCACCCCTGAAGAATGCCCGCGAATCGCACCCTCGGCCGTCTACGTTGGGAGCGTGAGTACGCAGCCCGACCCCGGGCTCTCCGCGGCGCTGCGGATCTCGGTGATGCGCTTGTCCCGGCGGATGCGGCAGGAACGCGACGATGTCGGCCTGTCGGCGACGCACCTCGCCGCCTTGGCGACCCTCGAGCGCCACGGCCCGCTACCGCTCGGTGAGCTCGCCGCCCGCGAGAAGGTGGCACCGCCCTCCATGACCCGGGTGGTCAGCCGGCTGTCCAAGAGCGCGCTGGTCGATCGCAACAGCCGGCCGGATGACAGACGCCAGGTGCTCGTCGGGATCACCGCCGAGGGACGCAGCTTGCTCGCCGCCGACCGGCGCCGGCGCGACGAGTGGCTGAGCGCCCGGCTGAGCGAGCTGCCTGCAGCCGATGTCGCCGCGCTCGCCCGCGTCATCTCGGTGCTCGACCGGTTGGCCGGCGCCTGAACGGGCCCCCTCGGCCCAGCACGCCGGCCACTTCCGCGTAGCTCGGGGGACAGCGGGCTAGGCCTCAACCCAGCTGTCGGCGTCGTAGGAGAGGGCAGCGAGCTCCATGATGCGGGCGACGGCCAGCAGATCGCCGAGGCCCGCGGCCGAGCTCGGGTGGCCGGCCAGATCGTCGCGAAGCCCCTCGGTCGCCACGCGTACCGGATCGGCCGGGGCGGCGACCTCGATGCTGCGAACCCCCTTGCGATCGGAGATCTGCAGCGAACGCTGCCCGACCACGAGGCGCCCGGCCCGGCCGACGAGCGTGAGCTGCGCCTGGGAGAAGCTGGACTTCGGTGACTCGTTCACCACGACGGTGGCGCCGCCCGACGTCAGCAACGACAGCGTGACGGGAGCCGTCGGCGCGAGCTCGTGGGCCGGCATGGCCGAGGCACTCGCGCAGACCGCAACGACGTCACCGCACAGGCGCCGGACGATGTCACAGAGTTCCGCACGAGCCGCCCGCCCCGCGGGCCAGCCGATGACGGTCACCTGGGAGAGCGGGCCGATGTCGGCGAGCAGCCGCACCGCGTCGGCGAGCGAGCGCCAGCCGCGGGTCCGCAGCGCCATGGCCCCGGTGCAGGAGCCGACTCCGGCCGCGTCCAGGAGCGCGCGCACGGCTTCCCGCTCGGGGATCTCCGCACGCGCCAGCACGACGCTGACCCCGTCCTCGAGCAGGAGGCTCGCGACCCGGCAGGACTCGCTGAGCGGAAGGTCGAGGCAGGCAGCGTCAACGGCATCCGCGGCGAGAGCGTCGAGGGCGCTGTAGCCATGATCGGCCTGCGCCTCCGCGGCCCAGACGAGCGACTCCAGCGCTTCGGGGGCGAGCAGCCCGACGACGTCAGCTCCCCCGGCCCGCGCCATTTCGGCGAGCCCGCGGTCGCTGCCGTCGGTGATCAGAGCAAGCTGCAGCGGCAACGCCCAGCCCTCCTCGCGTCCCTCCTCGCGCATGACGCGGCGCTCCTCGCGCCACTGGGCCGCCGCGGCGCGGTCGGCCATGCGGCTCGCCGTGCGCAGCTCGGGGACATGCATGAGCACATCGTGCACGCCGGACGTGATCCGGTCACCCTGCAGCGCCAGCTTCTCGGCACGCCGGCGTCAGCGCCGCAGCGGCTAGAGCCGCTCGATCACGTAGTCGATGCACGCCGTCAGCGCGTCGATGTCGCTGGGCTCGACGGCGGGAAACATCCCTACCCGCAGCTGGTTTCGGCCGAGCTTGCGGTACGGCTCGGTGTCGAGAATGCCGTTGGCCCGAAGCGCCGTGGCGATTGCCGCCGCATCGATCGACGCGTCGAAGTCGATCGTGCCGACCACGAGCGAGCGCAACTGCGGGTCGCTCACGAAGGGCTGGGCGTGCGGCGAGCGCTGCGCCCAGTCGTAGAGCTTGCGCCGACGATTCAGTGGTACGCGAGACGCACCACTTCAGCCCGCCCTGGTCGAGCATCCACTCGACCTGCTCGGCGAACAGGAAGATCGTCGCGAGGGCCGGCGTGTTGTAGGTCTGGTCGAGCCGGCTGTTGCTGATCGCCGTCGGCAGGTCGAAGAATGGCGGGATCCAGCGGTCCGAGGCCGCGATCTCGGCGGCACGCTCCAGGGCAGCAGGCGACATCAGCGCGACCCAGAGGCCACCGTCGGAGGCGAAGCACTTCTGCGGCGCGAAGTAGTAGGCGTCGCACTGCGCGATGTCGACCGGCAGCCCGCCCGCCCCGCTCGTCGCGTCCACCAGCAGCAGCGCGCCCTCATCGGCCCCGGCGACGCGCTGGACCGGCATTGCGACGCCGGTCGACGTCTCGTTGTGCGGCTGGCCGTAGACGTCGATGCCCGCCTCGGCCGCGAACTGCGGGGCGCTTCCCGGTGCGGCTTCGACGACGCTCGGCTCGCCGAGGAACGGCGCTCCCCGCGTGGAGGCGGCGAACTTGGAGGAGAACTCGCCGAGCACAGGTGCTGCGCACGCTCGCGCGACCAGGCCGAACGTGGCGACGTCCCAGAACGCCGTGGAGCCGCCGTTGCCCAGCACGACCTCGTGCCCGTCGGGCAGCGCGAACAGCTCACCCAGCCCGCAGCGCAGCCGCCCGACCAGGGACTTGACCGTCTTCTGCCGGTGCGAGGTGCCGAGCAGCGAGCGTCCCGTCGCTGCCAAAGCGTCGAGCTGCTCCGGCCGGACCTTGGAGGGACCGCAGCCGAAGCGGCCGTCGGCGGGCAGGAGCTCAGCAGGGATTACGATCGTCTTCGGCATGGCTCCAGCGTATGTAGTGCGACGCCCGGGAACCGCTCAGCCCTGCCCGTCGGCTCCCGGGGCCCGTCGTAAACGTCCGAAGGCTTGCGCGGTCCGGCGCCGACGTAACGCGCCGACGGGCGGACCAGCCGGCCGGTGCGCTTCTGCTCCAGGATGTGCGCGCTCCAGCCCGCCGTCCGGGCGCAGGTGAACATCGAGGTGAACATGTGGGCCGGCACCTGGGCGAAGTCCAGCACGATGGCGGACCAGAACTCGACGTTGGTGGCGAGCACCCGGTCGGGCTTGCGCTCGTGCAGCTCGGCCAGCGCCGCCTTCTCCAGCGCCTCGGCCACCTCGAAGCGGGGCGCGCCGAGCTCACGCGCGGTGCGCCGGAGCACCCGGGCACGCGGGTCCTCGGCCCGGTAGACCCGGTGGCCGAAACCCATGAGCCGCTGACCGGAATCGAGCAGCTACCTGACGTAGCGCGACGCATCGCCCTCGCGTTCGACTTCGTCGATCATCTCCAGCACGCGCGACGGCGCGCCCCCGTGCAGCGGTCCGGAGATGGCACCGATCGCCGAGGAGATGCAGGCGGCCGCGTCAGCGCCCGTCGAGGCGACCACCCGGGAGGTGAAGGTGGACGCGTTCATGCCGTGCTCGGCGGCGCTGACGAAGTAGGCGTCGACCGCCTGAACGTGCTTGGGGTCGGGCTCGCCGCGCCAGCGGATCATCATCCGCTCGACGACGGTCTGGGCCTTGTCGACCTCGCGCTGCGGCACCATCGGCATACCGAGGCCGCGGGCGGCCTGGGCGACGAAGGACATCGCCATCACGGAGATGCGCGCGAGGTCGTTGCGGGCCTGCTCGTCGGTGACGTCGATGAGCTGCTGCATGCCCCAGGCCGGGGCCATCATCGCGATCGCGCTCTGCACGTCGACCCGGATGTCGCCGGAGTGCACCGGCATCGGATACGGATCCGCCGGCGGAAGGCCCGGCCGGAACTCGCTATCGACCAGCAAGCCCCACACGTTGCCGAAGGAGTACGTGCCCACGAGGTCCTCGATGTCGACCCCGCGGTAGCGCAACGCGCCGCCCTCGCGATCCGGCTCGGCGATCTGCGACTCGAACGCGATAACGCCTTCCAGTCCGGGCTTGAAAACCGTCTCCGCCATATCTGGCACTCCTGTCGTCCCGAAATTTCCTCATCGTGCATCGACGTGCCTCGTCGTGCATCGGCTGCCGTCAGCTCGGGGGGCGGACCATGGGCGAGACTAGGAGCCGTGCCCGATACCGCTCACCTGCGCCGAGACTACGGCTCCGATCGTTTGGACGACTCGGCGGTCGCCGCCGGCTGGCGAGAGCAATTCGACCTGTGGTTTTCCGCGGCCCAGACGCTCAACCAGCCGCATGCCACCGTCCTGGCGACCGCGGACGAAAGGGGCCGGCCACGCGCCCGCACGGTGCTGCTGAAGTCCTGGGACGACGCCGGATTCGTCTGGGCCACGAACTACGAATCGCGCAAGGCCAATGACCTCGCCGCCAATCCCTACGCGGCGCTCTGCTTCAGCTGGCAGGACCTGGAACGCCAGGTGCACGTCGAGGGCCCGGTGGCGCGTACCTCCAGCGAGGAGTCCGACGCCATCTTCGCGGCCCGGCCCCGCGGGGCCCAACTGGCGGCGTGGGCGAGCCCCCAGTCGCAGCCCCTTGCGGGCGGGCGGGCGGAACTCGACCAGCGGGTGGCCGGCGTCGCCGAGCACTTCGGCGAGCGGGTCATCCATCGGCCGCCGCACTGGGGCGGCTACCGCATGACCCCCGAGCGAGTGGAGTTCTGGCAGGGGCGTCCCGACCGGCTGCATGATCGGATCCGCTTCCTGCTCGTCACCGAGCAGCACTCGAGCCTCGGCGTCCCCCAGCGGTGGATCCGCGAAAGGCTCGCCCCCTGAGCACCTCGAAACCCGCGAAACCCGCGAAACCCGCGAAACCCTGGTACGCCAAGATCCTCACCGACCTCGGTCCCGCTCGCCGCTCGCCCGCCTACCGCCGCTTGCTCATCGGCCAGGTGGTCTCGCAGTCGGGCACCCAGCTCACCGTCGTCGCCCTCCCGGTCCAGGTGTTCGCGATCACCGGAAGCTCGTTCTCGGTGGGGCTGCTCGGCCTGGTGTCTTTCGTCCCGCTGCTGATCGGTGGGCTCTACGGCGGTGCCATTGCCGATTCCATGGACCGACGCCGGCTGGCGATGCTGACCTCAACCGGGCTGGCCGCGTCGTCCGGGCTGCTGGTCGCGCAGGCGGTCACCCACCTGCATTCGGTGGCCGTGCTCTACGCCCTGGCAGGCGTTCAGTCGCTGCTGGCCGGTGTGGACAGCCCGGCGCGCACGGCCATCATTCCGCGGCTGGTACCGGTGCACGACCTGCCGGCCGCAGGCGCGCTCAGCTACGCGGGGATGACGCTCGCGACCACGGTTGGCCCGCTGCTGGCCGGGCTGCTGATCGCCGGGCCCGGGCTCGGGATCACGTACGGGGTCGACACGCTCACCTTCGCCGCCGCGTTCATCGCCGTCTTCCGGCTGCCGGCGCTGGCGCCCGAGGGCGGCGGCAGGAAGGCCAGCTCGGCAAGCGTCCTGGAGGGGCTGCGATTCCTGCGCACCCAACCCGTCGTGACGATGACGTTCGCGGTCGATCTGGTTGCCATGATCTTCGGGATGCCGCGGGCGCTCTTCCCCGCGCTGGCGGCCCACCGTTTCGGCGGCGGGGCGCGCACCGTCGGCTACCTGTACGCCGCGCTGGCCGCGGGCGGCTTCATCGGCACCGTCTTCGGGGGCTGGTTCAGCCGGGTCCGGCGGCAGGGCCTCGCCGTGCTGGTCGCGGTTGCGGCATGGGGGGCTGCGGTCGTCGGCTTCGGGCTGCTGGACTCGCTGATCCCGGCGCTGATCGTGCTGACCGTCTCCGGCGCGGCGGACGCTATCAGCGCCGTCTTCCGGGGGTGATCCTGCAGACCGCGACCCCGGACGCGATGCGCGGGCGGCTGCAGGGCGTCTTCATCGTCGTGGTCAGCGGCGGCCCGCGGCTGGGCGATCTGGAGTCGGGCGCCGCAGCGTCGATCTTCAGCCTGCCCGCCGCCGTCATCAGCGGGGGGATCGCGGTGCTGGTCGGGGTCGCGGTACTGGCAGCCGCCGTACCGAGCTTCCGGCGCTTCCGGAGCTACCCCCCGAGCCCGCATGAGACGCCCCGGGCCTACCCGCTGCCGGAAACCGCCGCAGCAGAGCTCACGGCCGATCCGGACCCGTAACGCGATGTGCCCCGCTGCACGAGGCAGCGGGGCACAAAGCAGGCGATGACGGCTCAGGCCGGATCAGTCCAGGTACTCCCGGAGCCGACGCGAGGTGGTGCCCGAACGCAGCTCGCGCAGGGTCTCCTTCTCGATCTGGCGGATCCGCTCACGGGTGAGCCCCAGGCGGGAGCCGACCTCGGCGAGGGTGTGCTGCCGCCCGTCGACCAGTCCGTAGCGCAGCCGAATGACCTCGCGCTCACGCTCGGGCAGCGAGTGCAGCACACCGTGCAGCTCGTCCTGCATCGCTCCGAACGCCGCAGCGTCGGACGGAACGACCGCGTCGGCATCCTCGATGAAGTCACCGAGCACCGACTCGCCGTCGTCTCCGACCGCCGTCTCGAGGGAGACGGTGTCCTGGCTGATGCGACGTAGGTCGGCGACCTGCTCGACGGAGATGTCGAGCGCCTCGGCCAGCTCCTCATCGGTGGGCTCGCGGCCCAAGCTGGTGACGAGCTGACGCTGCTGGCGGGTCAGCCGGTTCAGCTGCTCGACCAGATGCACCGGGATGCGGATGGTGCGCGCCTGGTCGGCCATCGCACGCCCGATCGCCTGGCGGATCCACCAGGTGGCGTAGGTGGAGAACTTGTAGCCCTTGGCGTAGTCGAACTTCTCGACAGCGCGGATCAGGCCGAGGTTGCCCTCCTGCACCAGGTCCAGCAGCGTCATGCCGCGGCCGGTGTACTTCTTCGCCACCGACACGACAAGGCGCAGGTTAGCGCTGATGAGCTGCTGCTTGGCAGCCCGGCCATCGCGAACCAGAGCGTTGAAGTCGCGTCGCAGGCTGGGGGTCATCTCCCCGCCATTGGCGAGCTTGTGCTCGGCGAACAGCCCGGCCTCGACCCGCTTGGACAGGTCGACCTCCTGCTCGGCGTTCAGCAGCGGGACCTTGCCGATCTCGCGCAGGTACAGCCGGACCAGGTCACCGGTGCCCGAACCGGAATCGGCCGGGCCGGCGGGACGCGGGTCGCGCTCGTCCTCGACGATGTCGACCTTGGCGTCAGCCAGCCGGCGGACCAGGGCAGGCAGCAACTCGGACCCGAGGTCAGCCTTGTCGAGCGTCTCGCGAAGGTCGCGAAGCGTCAGCTCGCCGGACTCGCGTCCGCGGTTGACCAGGTCGACGACTTGCTGGACTTCCAGTTCCTCGACCTCGTCGACCATGGTGGACGACGCGGAACCCGTGCTTGGCGGCGTAGCAGCCGCCCCGCGCGCGTGCGCAGCAGCGGAACGGGTGCGCCGCGACCGGGTCGCGGGCTGGTTCGGGGAAGAAGAAGTCAATGTTGGGGGCGTCACGCGGCGGCTCTTCTCAGGGCAGTTCGGGGCAAATGGTGATTAGGAACACTGCGGGTATCGGGCGGTATCGTTACTGACGGTTGGGCCGCTCTTTTCTAGACGGCACCTGACACAACGGACACTGGACGGCTGATGTTCCGTCCATGTTCGGTGCGCCCGACCGGAGAAGGCTAGCTGACCCCACCCCTATCCGTCACGGGTCTTTAGTCTGTGACTTCCTTCACCCCGAGGGGTTACCCAGCACCGTTGCTGCCATGCGTAAGTCGGCAACAAGCCCCTCGAACATCACATCCCGCTCGTTTTCCTCACCCCGAAGGACGGCCGAGGGGTGAATCGTGGCGATCAGCTGCGCGCCGCTGCCGGGCGGGCCCGGGATCAGGGTGCCCCGTTGCCGGGTGACCCGAAACGCCGGCCCCAGCAGCGCCTTGGCTGCTGTGGCACCGAGCACGATGACCAGCTCCGGGCGTAGCCGGTTGAGCTGGGCTTCCAGCCACGGTTTGCAGGCAGCGACCTGATAGGCGTCCGGCGTTCGGTGGATCCGGCGCTGTCCGGGCGCCGATTGTGTGAATCTGAAATGAAGGACGCTGTTGGTCACCCAGACCGTGCTGCGGTCGATCGCGGCCGCCTCCAGAGCCCGGTCGAGCAGCCTTCCGGCGGGCCCGACGAAGGGCTGGCCGCGCCGCTCCTCGATGTCGCCCGGCTGCTCGCCGACGATGGCCACCCGGGCAGTTTCCGGACCGTTGCCGAACACCGGGCGAGACCCGTTGTCGGCGAGATCACACCCGCGGCAGCCGGGCAGCGCCGCAGCCAGTTCCTGCAGCGACGCGCCCTTCTTCACCCAGGCAGCTGCTCCGGGGTGGGGACCAGTGGGACCGTCCATCCCCTGTGCCTACCAGCGGGACAGCTCAAGCGATACCCGACACCTTGACGATCAGAGCGAGCACGCACACGAGAAGGGCCACCGCAGCGAAAACCGCGTCGCCGCGGCCGGTTTGCGGCAACGGCTTGCCGACGTTCTCACGCGTGACGGTGCTCATCTCGACGCTCGCCTCCAGTGGACCCGGCCTCGTTGCCCGAGGTGTCCATCGTCATGTGCTGGCAAGACCCTGAGAGCTATCTGGCTCAAGGCCGGCACAACGGCGCGAGCCCGTTCGCCGCGCAGGCGTCAGCGCTGGGCGCGGCGAGCGTGCTCGTAGCGGGCGAGCGCTTCCCTGCGCTCGGCGGCATGGTCGACGATCGGGGCCGGGTAGCCCGGCGGAGGCCCTCCCGGAGCCGCCCACGGCAAGTGCACGGCCTTGCCGGTGAGGCCACGCAGCTCCGGGACGTAACGCCGCACGTAGTCGCCGCCGGGGTCGAACTTCTCCCCTTGCAATACCGGATTGAAGACGCGGAAGTACGGCGCCGCGTCGGTGCCGGTCCCGGCGACCCATTGCCAGCCGTGGTTGTTGGACGCCAGGTCGCCGTCGACGAGGCACCGGAGAAACCAGCGCGCGCCGGGACGCCACCACAGGTGCAGGTCCTTGATCAGGAACGAAGCCGCGATCATCCGCACCCGGTTGTGCATCCACCCTTCGGCCAGCAGCTGTCGCATGCCGGCGTCGACGATCGGATAGCCGGTCCGGCCCTGCTTCCAGGCCTCGAAGTGACGCGCGGCCACGCCGGCCGTCTCATCCTCGTACTCCAAGCCGGCGAGCGCGCCGGTGAGATCTTCGCGAGCCGAATGGGGCTGGTGCCAGAGCACGTCCGCGTAGAACTCGCGCCAGGCGAGCTCGTTCTGAAAGCTCGTCGCATCCGGGCCGGACGGCAGCTTGGCGAGGATCGTTCGCGGATGGATACAGCCGAATTTCAGGTAGGCCGACAGGTGCGACGTCGCCTCCACATCGGGCCGGTCGCGGCCAGCGGCGTATCCGTCCAGCCCGCGGCACGGGCCAGCAAGAAAGGCGTCGAGCCGCTCTCGAGCGGCAGCCTCACCGGCAGCGATCAGCTGCCTGCCGCCGAGCGGGGGGTCCTCCGGGATGCCCGTTGCCTCGAGCCCGCGCCAGGGGACCGCGTCGGCGCGGGCCGCCGGCGCCCGCCAGCCAACCCCGCGCCAGGCTCGCGCGAAGGGCGTGAAGACCCGGTAGGGCGAGCCGTCGGCGCGCAGCACCCGCCCCGGCGCCACCGCGTACGCCGAACCGGTGCGCACCAGGCGGCGTCCCGCCTTCTGCAGCGCGGCTTCCACACGCCGGTCGCGGGCCGCCCCGTACGGGCCGTAATCAGCACTGACGTGCACCGTATCGGCGCCGGCCTCGCGGGCCACCGCCGTGACGACGTTCACCGGATCGCCGCGGCGCACCACGAGGCGTCCATCGAGCCGGCGATCCAGGTCACGCAAGCAGCGGTAGAGGAATGCCACCCGGGCGGCTCCGGACGGCCGAAGCAGCGCGTCGTCGAGGACGAAAAGAGCTACGACGCCAGGAGTTTCGCCATCGGACGCGACCGCCGCATCCCAGGCCGCGAGCAACGCCGGGTGATCGGACAGCCGCAGATCCCGTCGAAACCACAGGACGGCAACCACCCTTCGACGCTAGCCAGCAGCCGGCGGTTAGCGCACCTTCCCCGTCCTGCCTCATCCTCCTCACACTTCCGTCGGAAAGCCTGCGCGCAGCGGCCAGGACGGGCAGTCTGGAGGTCGCAGTCCCCCGACTGTGCGGCGCCCTAGGAGTTGACGTGACCGAGCAGTCCCCTGAGCCGGTTTCGCTCGAAAGGGCTCGGCTGCTCCTCGGCTGGCTGCGGGCGCAGCGGACGGTGGACGTCTGCCTGTCGGAGTTGCTGGCCGCGGGTCCGGCGGGCGAGCGCCGGGTGAGCCGCGAGATCGACCGGGTGACCGGGTTGGTCAGCGAGGCCGCCGCCGCGTTCGATGCCTACCGCGAGTGCGTACGCGCTGGGCGGGACGATCCGGGGGATCTCGCGATCGTCACCGATCTGCACAGCGTCACCGCGGGCGCGGTAGGCACCGTCGAGACGGCGGCACCGCTCAACCGGTGAGCTGCAGCGAGGCCTCGACGATCGCCTCGAGTTCGGCCGCCCGCGACGGCTCGGCGCTCGCCGCTCGCCCGAGGACGATCACGCTGCGCCCGGCGGAACTGAACGCGTGCACCACGACGCGGACCGGCACGCCGGCGCGCGAGTAGCTGACGACCTCTTGCCGCTCGCCCGGGTGGGAGCCCGCGACGGCCGTCACGGGCCCGGTTTGCAGCTGGGGCTCGCCGCCGTACGCCCGCCTCACGAACTCCTGCAGCGCCTGGGACGGATCGGCTATCGACCCGATCCCCGCGCCTATTCCCTCGACCCCGGGCGTCGTCGAGCCGACCGAAACCGGGGCGAAGCGCAGGATCTCCGGCAGCTGCGTGCGACGGACCCATCCCGGCGGATGGCGGAAGGTGACCCCGGCGGGAGGCTCGCTCTCCACGACCCAGTCAGCGGGGACCACGACGCGGTGCGGCCGCGCTGACGCAGGAGCCGAGGCAGCAGCGGAGACCGACGGGAGGGGAGCGGGCGGGGCCGGCGCCGCCGCAGGATTGCCCCTGATCTGGTGCTCGATCCAGGCGATCAGCAAGCCGATGCCGAGGGCGGCGATGGGAAGCGCGACCACGAAGGCCAGCACCCGAAGCCAGCGCAGCCACCGCCGTCCGGTGGACGCGGGTCGCGCCGCACCGGCGCGGGAAGGCGTCCGGGCCGGGGGCGGCGATGGCTCGGCTGGTGACAATCCAGCGAGGTCCACCGAAGCCGGCACGGTCGCAGGCTCAGCGGCGCTCGGCGACACGTCCCGCATGCCCTCGGGTGTATCACGCACCGGCGGGATCGGGACGTCAGGCAGGCCGGTCAACAGCCGCCCCGGCCCAACTCGCTGCAGAGCGTGAGGTGGTCGGCATATTCGAGGACGTCGACCAGCGGCGGACGGTCGGCGACGGCGGTCTCCGAGGTCTGCCACCGCAGCCCGGACTCATCACGGCGGAACTGCGTCAGCGTGGTGGACGGCGGCGCGCTCTCGACGATGCGGCCCTGGCGGTCGAGCCGTCCCCAGGCCGTCAACATGACCTGGCCGGCCATGGCGGCGAGCGCCTCGTCACTCTGGTGACGGTGCTGGCGGCGACCCAGATCGACCTGTGCCATCGCATCCAGGCCCACCAGCTCGAAGATGTCGACGAGCAACCCCAGCTCGACCCCGTAGCCACCGGCGAAGGGGACACGTTCGAGCACCTCGCGGCGGGCCGCGTACTCGCCGCCCAGCGGCTGCACGAAGCCCGCGAGCTCGGGCCAGAACTGGTTGAGCAGCGGCCGCGCCACGAGCTCCGTCACCCGTCCCCCGCCGGTGGGTGTGACCGTGCCGCCGACCGCGAGCGGGCGGTCGTACGTGCCCTTGACGAAGGCCACCGACGGATCGGTGAGCAGCGGGCCGAGCAGCCCCGTGACGTAATCGGCGCTGAAGCCCACGAGATCGGCGTCGATGAAGACGATCAGGTCACCCGTCGCAGCTGCCATCGATTTCCACAGCGCCTCGCCCTTCCCCGGGCGGTCGCCGAGCTGCGGGAGGACCTCGTCCTGGCGTACGACCTCGGCACCGGCTCGGGCGGCGACGGAGGCTGTCGCGTCACTGGATCCCGAGTCGACGACGAGAATCTGGTCGACCAGGCCACCGTCGATCAGCCGGCGCAGCTCGGTCACGATCGCGCCGACGGTAGGAGCCTCGTTGCGCGCCGGAAGCACCACGCTGACCCGGGCGCCCTGAGCTGCCTTCAGAGCCGCCAGGACGGCGGGTGCGTAGCTGGACGCCGCGGTGGTGCGACGGGCGAACCACAAGGCGACGGAAGCGAGCACCCCAAACCTTTCTCAGGCAACAGCTCCCCCCAGTGTGCCCGTGAGAGCTGATTACAGCGCGAACTCGGCCCAGACCGACGTGCCCTGACCCGCGCCCAGCCGCTCGTTGCCCTGCGGTTCGATCTTCCACGCGGTGGCAAGCACAGACACCAGGAACAACCCGCGGCCACCGGTCGATTCCGGGCCGGCCATCCGGGGGCGCGGGATCTTCGAGCCGCCATCGGTGACCGTGAGCCGCAGCCGATGGCCCTGGTGGTCGACGGTGAGCAGGACCGGCGCCTCCCCGTGGCGCAGCCCGTTCGTGACCAGTTCGCTGGTCACCAGCAGGATGGCATCGAGAAGCTCAGCGGAAAGCCCGCTGCCGTCACCGAGCACGGCGTCCCGCACCAGCCGGCGCGCGGTCGCCACGCCTCCCGGATCGTGATCGAGCTGGACGTGCAGCAGGCGCCGGGCGCCCGCGCCGGCCGGTGCCAGACCCACGGGTCCGGAACGGAGCCGGGCGAGCAGCACCGTCACGTCGTCATCGCGATGCACCCTGGGCTGCACGAGCGCGTCGGCAACCGTCTCCAGATCGGCTCCCGGCTCGTCGAGTAGCTGGGACGCCCGGCGGGTCAGCGCCGACAGCGCCGCATCCAGATCGTTGGCCCGCTCCTCGACCAGCCCGTCGGTCAGCAGCAGCAGGCCGGAGCCGGGAGCGAGGCTCAGCTGCGCGCTCGCCCGCGGGCCGCTGACGGGCACGCCGATGGGAGGCGACGTGAGAGTCTCGGGCGTCGCCAGCTCTCCCGACGTCCCGGGGGCGAACACGAGCGGCGACAGGTGGCCGGCATTCGCGATCACCGCCGCGCCCGTGTCGACGTTGAGGGCGACGATCACCAGCGTCACGATGTCGTCCAGCGCGAACCCGCGGGCCAGCTGATCGAGGCCGGAGAGGATGGCCGCCGGGTCGGGATCAACGGCGGCGAGGGTGCGTACGGCACTGCGCATCTGGCCCATCAGGGTGGCGGCGGGAACGCCCTTGCCCATGACGTCGCCGACGACGAGCAGCAGGTCGGAGCCACCGATCTCGAGCACGTCATACCAGTCGCCGCCGACGTCCACCCCTACGGTGGCGGGCAGGTAGCGCCCGACGAGATCAACGTCGGTACGCGTGGGCAGGCTCTGGGGCAGCAGCGCCGACTGCAGGGTGGTCGACAGCGACGACTGCTGCTCGTAGAGCAGCGCCCGGTGCAGCGCCTGCGCCCCGACGCGTACGAGCGCGCCGAGCAACTCCTGCTCCAGCCGGCGGAACTCGCGCGGCCGGGTTCCCGTGAGCACGAGCGCGCCGACGGGGGTCTCACCCGCGACCAGCGGAAGCGCGGCCAGGCACTGCAGCGGACGCTCGGTCGGCTGGCCGGTGCCCTCCGGATACGCCTTCGCGATCTGCGCCGCGTTCTCCAGAAAGATCGGGGTACGGGTGCGCAGCACGTCGGAGTACGGGTAGCCGGGCATATCAGCCGGCGTCGGGCCGGGGTCACCGTCCCGCAAGCCGCCGATCAGCCGGAAGCGCTGCGGGCCGTCGCGTTCGAGCAGGTAGATGACCGCATCGTCGACCTCGACGGCACCCGCCCCGGCAGCCGTCAAGAGCACGGCGACGTCATCGGCCGTCACGGCGGCCGACAGCGCCGACGTGGCCGCGAGCAGCCGTTCGGTCACCTCGGCCCAGCTGTTGACCTCGCCCTCGGCCCGATCCAGTTCGGTGGTGGCGTAGCGCTCGAGGCGCTGCAATTGGATCGCGGTGTTCACCAGGAGGCCGCTGAGCAGGACCGCGAACGTCGCAGCGCGGATACCCAGGCTGGCCCACCAGATGCTGCTGTAGCGGCGGTGCCCGAGCACGTTCAGGGTGAGGTCGTAGACCGACAGCACCATCGCGATCGTGATCCAGCCACGGGTCGCGGTGGGACGTAGCCCGTTGCGCCGCACCCAGCGGACCACCACTCCAATGGTGAAGAAGATCACCGCCACCAGGGCCACGACGTAGGTGATCGTGTAGTCCCCGTCGCCCGCGACCACTACCCATGACCGCGGCACCGCGGTCGCGAAGACGACCAGGAGCGCGATTCCGAGCGCGAGGCCGGTGCGCCGACGCGCCGACCGCGGCCGCCCCAGCGTCGCGGCGAGGGCCCCGGCGGGAAAGGCGAGATGCCAGGTCAGGTTGAGCAGCGCGGTTCCGGAGGACGAGGTCGCGAAAATCCCGCCGCCCGGGCTCAGCTCCCGGAAGGCGAGCAGCTGCAGCACCATACCCACGCACGAGATGACCAGACCCGCGGTGACGGCGCGCAAGGCCTCATCCTGCTCGGCCCTGGCGCGGATCGTCATCAGAACGGCCGCGGGAATCGCGCATGCAGGCGCCAGGGCCAGCAGCACGATGGCGAAACCCGAGGGCAGCGACAGGTGCGCGAGCAGCGCCGCGAAGTACGCCAGCAGGGCCAGCGAGGTCGCGGCGAGCGTCCCCAGCAGGTTCAGCTGGAGCTCGGGCTTGGGCGGGCGATCACGTGGTCGGTCACGATCCGCCAGCGAAATCACCACGGGCTGATCATCCCTGACCACCTGCCGTCGGGGCGCCGGCGGGCCGACCACGCATGCGCACGCGCCCTCCGATTCGCTCCGACGCCGGCTCCGACAGCGGTCGTCCCCCCGCTGACAGTGTGGGCGTCGGCGCCGCCCGATGCGCGACTTGACGGCCCGTCAGATTGCAGGAAGTGTCCGCCATGGCGGGATCCAACCGCGGGCGTACGTGGGTGTGCGCTCGACTCCCAGCTTCGCCGGCCACCCGCCCGCCGGCTCGGAGGCTTTCGATGCCCGTCCCGATGGACGAGTTTCCGCTGCACCAACACCCCGTCTCGTTCTCCCGCGTCGCCACCAGCGACCGCAACTTCTACGACCGCAGCTACTTCAACGGCCACGACCGCACCGGGGAGATCTTCTTCATCTCCGGTTACGGCGCGTACCCGAATCTTGGCGTCAAGGATGCGTACTTCACGATCCGGATCGGCGACCGATCCTTCACCGTGAGGGCGTCGGACGCGCTGGACGACAACCGTCTGGTGCAGCAGGTCGGCTTCTACCACCAGGAGGTCGTCGACCCGCTGAACACGATCCGGCTGACCGGCGACGCCGACGATCTCGGCATCGGTTTCGACCTGACGTGGCAGGGCTCCTTCCCGGCGGTCGACGAGCCGCGGCACGTCATCCTGCAGGGCGGGGTACGCCCGTTCGTCGACGCTCAGCGCTTCGCCCAGGTCGGCACCTGGGAGGGTGTCATCCGGGTCGACGAGCGCGAGATCGCCGTCTCTCCGGACGTCTGGGTCGGCAGTCGTGACCGCTCGTGGGGCATCCGCCCGGTCGGGGAAGCCGAGACGCCCGGTCGTTTCACCGCGGAGCAGGGCGCCGACTACGGCATGTACTGGCTCTACGTCCCGCTGCGCTTCGAGGACTACGCAATCGTGATCATCGTCCAGGAGGACGCCGACGGCCACCGCAGCCTGAACGAGGCGAGCCGGATCTGGCCGGCCGCGTCGGGGCGCAAGCCTGAGCAGCTCGGCTGGCCACGCACCGAGATCCGGTACCGCTCCGGCACCCGCATCCCGGAGAAGGCGGTCATCCACCTGACCGAGCAGGACGGCAAGCCGCTCGACATCGAGATCGACTCGCTCGGCTGGATCTCGCTGAACTGCGGCCCCGGCTACGGCGCCGACCCGGAGTGGCAGCACGGCACCTGGA
The DNA here is from genome assembly GCA_963765845.1 of uncultured Actinomycetota bacterium. Taxonomy (GTDB): domain Bacteria; phylum Actinomycetota; class Actinomycetes; order Frankiales; family Frankiaceae; genus DATAZK01. Next base: position 16,899 of record CAVXYJ010000002.1, on the reverse strand, counting down.
AAGGCCGCGGCTGGGTCCACGGATCCACCCTCGACTACAACGATCCGGACGTGGCCGGCCGCGTCCCGTTCAGCCTGCTCGACCATGTCGCCCGGGCGCGCTGCAACGGCGACGAGGGCTACGGGCTTTTCGAGCACGGACTCATCGGCCGCTACACGCCGTACGGTTTCGCCGACTTCTTCGCCGTCGCCCCGTGACGGGCCCGGTATCCGGTGGGGCAGAGATCCGGCGGAGCAGCCGTGACCACGAGCAGCTTCGCCGCGCGCTCCAGGGCTGGCTCGCGCGCCAGTTGCCGGCCGGCGCCGACCCGGCGATTCCCGCCCTGACGACCTCGGCGGCCACCGGCATGTCCAGCGAGACGGTGCTTTTCCCGGCGACCTGGACCGGCCCCGGCGGTGAGGTGCGGACCGAAGATCTGGTGTGCCGCATCGCACCGCATCCCCGTGACGTGCCGGTGTTCCCGTCCTACGACATGCGCGGGCAGTTCGAAGCCATCCGGCAGGTCGCCGAGCTCACGTCGGTCCCGGTGCCCACCGTGCGGTGGCTCGAGGAAGACACGAGCCTGATCGGCACGTCGTTCTTCCTCATGGACCGCATCGACGGCAGCGCCCCCTCCGACAACCCGCCCTACACGTTCGGCGACAACTGGGTCGCCGACGCCGCCCCCGAGCAGCGCCGCACGATGGAACGCGCGACCATCGACGTCCTGGCGGAGCTGCACGACATCGCGGATGCCGAAGAACGATTCGGCTTCCTGTTCACGCCCGCCGAGATGGCCGCCGGACCGACCCCGCTACATCGCAAGCTCGCGCGTACCCGGGCCTGGTACGACTGGACAGTCTCGTCGGGCGTGCGCTCGCCGCTCGTGGAACGCGGCTTCGCGTGGCTCGAGGAGCACTGGCCCGATGACCCCGGGCCCACCGTCCTGTCATGGGGCGATTCCCGCGTGGGCAACATCCTTTTCCGCGACTTCCGCCCAGTCGCCGTCCTCGACTGGGAGATGGCCGCCGTCTGCCCGCGCGAGATCGATCTCGGCTGGCTGATCTACGCCCACTGCATCTTCCAGGACATGTCCACCGTCTTCGAGCTGCCCGGACTGCCCGATTTCCTGCGCCGCGACGAGGTCGCCGCCTACTACGAATCCCGGACCGGTCATACCCCGCGGGACCTGGATTTCTACACCGCGTACGCGGCCTTGCAGTACGCGATCGTCTTTCTGCGCACCGGTTCTCGCTCCGTCCACTTCGGGCAGATGCCGATGCCGGAAGATCCCGACGAGCTGATATTCAACCGCGAGCCGCTCGAGCGCATGCTCGCCGGCACTTACTGGAGCTGACCTCAATGCGCTACGGCGTCACCGTTTTTCTCACCGACAAGTCCATCGGGATCGTCGAGCTCGCCAAGGCCGTCGAGGAGCGCGGCCTCGATTCGGTCTGGCTGCCGGAGCACACGCACATCCCGACCAGCCGGCTGACCCCGCCGCCGACGGGCGACGAGGTGCTGGCCGAGGAATACAAGCGCAGCGTCGACCCCTTCATCAGCCTCGCCGCGGCGGCGGCCGTGACGACCCGGCTTCGACTCGGCACCGGCGTCGCGCTGGCCGCCCAACGGGAGCCGATCGTCACGGCGAAGGCGCTGGCCACACTCGACCAGCTATCCGGCGGCCGTTTCGTGCTCGGCACCGGATTCGGCTGGAACGTGGACGAGATGGCCCACCACGGTGTCGACTACGCCACCCGCCGCGAACATGCCCGCGAGGTCGTGCTCGCGATGCGGGCACTCTGGGAAGAGGAAGAAGCGAGCTTTCACGGCACGTTCGTGGACTTCTCGCCGAGCTGGTCGTGGCCGAAGCCGCAGCAGAAACCGCTGCCCGTGCTCCTGGGCGGCGGCGCCGGCCCCAAGCTCTTCCAGCACATTGTCGAGTACACGCAGGGCTGGATCCCGATCGGCGGTGCCGGGCTCGGCAAGGCGCTGCCGGTACTGCGCCAGACCGCCGAGGACGCCGGACGCGATCCGGGCGAGCTCGAGATCGTCCCGTTCGGCTCGCACCCCGACCCTGGCAAGCTCGACTACTTCGCCGGTCTCGGCGTCACCGAGTGCGTCTTCCGGCTGCCCTCGGCGCCTCGCGACGAGGTGCTCCCGATCCTCGACCAGCAAGCCAAGCTCGTCGAGCAGCACCGGGCCGGCTGACCCGGCGGGGTTGGCGGCTCAGACCTTCTTGAGTACGGCTCCTGAGGTTGATTCACGGGGCTGAATCCGACTGGATCTGTCCACCGTCGCCATGACGGAGCCCGGCCATCGCCAACCGCAGCATCGGAAGTGTCACCGGGAGAACCTTCGCATGGAGTTTTCGTGAGCCGTCTCGCCCAGCAACATCGCGACCTTCACCATGCCCTGACAAGTCAAAGCGCCGATGAGCAGCGGTCGTCCGTCGAGCGCATCGTGGTTAAGCGGCTGGGCAACCACGCGTGGACGTTGCAGGAGCAGGTCGAACTCGGCAACCCGACGCAGGAGCAGTACGAGGAGGCTTTCCGTCGCGCGCGGGCCGCCTCTGCTGCTCGCCTGATGATTGATCCGAACTCAAGCGCTGAGGATGCCGTGTACGAGGCCCTGCACGCGCTGCCGAGCGACATCGACCCGTTGCCTCTCGTCCGGCCCTAACTGCTGTCTCCCAGACACGACCAATCGAAACTCGTGGCGTTTGGAAGCGCCCGAGAATGCCGGATACCGCGCGCCCGTCGCAGCGGCGACTGGCGGTGCTGGGTGGATAGCGGGTGGCCCGGGTCTTACATCCGCCGTGGTGTCTGTCCGGGCTTGCGTAGGAGTGGTCGGCGGTGGCCTTGGAGGGGTGGTCTTCCGTCGGGTGGCCAGAACCAGGGGGTGTGGTCGGGGTCGTGGCCGATGGTCATGTTCCAGCCGCCCTCATGCACTTTGTGATGGTGCGCCAGGCAGAGCAGTTCGAGGTTGCCGGGGTTGGTTTCGCCGCGGTCTATCCAGTACTGGCGGTGATGGGCTTCGGTGTAGGAGGGTGGCCGGTCACACCCCGGCCAGGTGCAGCCGCCGTCGCGGGCGGTAAGGAAATGGCGTAGCCCGGCGCTGATGGTGCGGGTACGGCGGCCGAAGTCCAACGTTTCGGAGTCGGAGCCGAACACGGCCGGGATGATCCCGCCGTCACACGCCATCCGGCGGGCAGCCGCCGCGGGCAGACGCTGGCCTTCGGGGGTGCCGGCGGTGCCGAGGCCGTCGAGCAGGGCCTGATGGGACAGGCCGACGATGACGGTGTGCCGGCCGCCGCCTTCGCCGTGGCAGGATTCGGCGTGGGCGGTGGCGTGGCGGGCCATTTGCACCAGGGCTTCGGCGCGGCGACTGCCGATGGATTCGGTGAGCAGATCACCGTCGGGGTCGGGTTTGCGCAGGAACTCGGCGATGGCTTTGGAGACGATCAGGCCGGCTTCGGCGTCCAGCCAGCCATCCAGCCGCCACCGGCCGTCGAGGGTTTCGGACAGGTGGACATGCTGGCCGGCGTGTTTGCGGGCCGCCTGGTCGGCGGACTGCTCGGGGGCGGCGGCGGCGAGGAGTTCTTCGGCGACGACCCGCAGCTGCCGTGGTGTCAAAGGCGCCGCCTGCTGGGCGAGGAACGCCTCCAGGTCGGCGGCGAGATCGTGCTGCAGCTCCTTCGTCGCCTGCACGATCACCTAAGCATGATCCAGGCCGAGGTCACCGGCCCCGAACGCTTTTCCGGTGACCGGCATCCGATCCGCCAGCGCCCGCCCGGCCTGCACCCGCTTGGACACCCACCCGTCGGACTCACCCGAGAGCGCCACGCACGAACGCCTGCGTCGACGCCGCCCCATCCATGGCGTAGGCACCGGACCGGTCGGCGCGTTCGATCAGCCGGCAGGACAGCAGATCCAGCTGACGGCCCGCCCCCAGCACTTCCGGCAGTACCTCGACGGCCAGCACCCCGGACGTATCCGAAGAAACAGCGGCGGCGAGTTCGGCGGCCAGCGCATGCAACTGCGCTGCTTTCACCCCGAACCCGTCTTCGACCATGTGTTCGAGTCTAGCATCGAACGGGCAGCTCAACCACCCTATTGACGGCCCTGTTCACAACCGCAAGCAACGCTCAGGATGACGAATACCAGGCGTCCGAATCGGGACGCGGACGGGCGGGCCCGACGTCATCAACCTCAGGAGCCATACTCAGGCCTTCTTGATGCTGGCGGTCACCCGAGACATGGGCCCGAGCAGGGCCTCGACGTCGGACGACAGCGCGTGGACCTGGGCCTTGCTGAGGGAGTCGTAGGCGACGAAGGAAGCGCCGCTGCCGTACTGCGCGAGGTCCTGTTCCAGCGCGGCGAAGCGACTGTCGACCTTCGCCACGAGGTCCGGGTCCGTCTCGATCACGATCGGTCGCAGGGCGTCGTACGCGTGCTGGGCGCCCTGCACGTTGGCCGCGGCGTCGACCAGATCAAGCAGGCTGTAACGCTCCGCCTCACCGGCGATCGCGACAGTGGCGACCTCGTTCAGCAGGCTCTGGGCTCCGGTGCTGATCTCGTCCGCGCTGAGGTCGACCCGCTGAACCTGGTCGACGAGTGTGGTGATGTCGCCCTGCAGTTGCTGGGCAACCGGACCGTCGTGGGCGATGTCGGCGGTCTTCCAGAGATCGTGCTCCAGGCGGTGGAATCCGGTCCATTGCTGGCCGACCTCCACGTTGTCGATACGCGCGTCGATACGCAGATCGAGATCTCCCAGGGAGGCGGCGACCGGCACGATCGACTCGTACGGCACCTGGACGGCAGCGTAGAGCGACTTGGCTTTGGCGATGTCACCGGCTTGCACGGCGGCGACGAACGGTTTCGCGCGCGCCTCGAGCAACCGCGCCTGCGCCACCACGTACGTGCGGTATCTCGCGACCGCCGCGTCGAGCTGCGGGCTGGTCGTCGGAGCCGCCCCGGACGGGGCGTTGACGACGATCGGGGTCCGGATGCCCATGCCGACCATCCCCGGCTTGCACGACAGCTGGTACTGCCCGGCTTTGAGCGCGACGGTCAGCTTCTTGCCGGTGCTCGGCCCGATGTTCTCCACCTCACCGACGACCCGGTCTCCGGGGGCGTACACGTAGAAGCCGGTCACCTGGCTGCCCACGTTGGAGATCGAGAACGTCCGGGTGCCGCTGGTGAAGGTGGTATCAGCCACCTGGCACGCGGTGTCGGATGCCTGTACACCCACCTCTGCCGTGCCCGGAGAGCCGGGCGGGGAACTGGAACATCCGGCGAGGGTCAGCATCACCATCAGGCCCACGCCCGCAGCGGCGTACGACCGGGGCGCAGCGAGTGGCACGATCCGACGGTAGAGCAGCCCGGAGCAGCTCAGGCGGACCCGAGAGTGACGTTCGTCGTATGACTCACCCCGTTGCGCTGGTAATGCACCGTCACCTTGTCGCCCGGTTTGTGGGCCCGGATGGCCGCCGAGAGGCCGCCCCCGTTGTTGATCGGGGTCTGCCCGACCTCGGTGATGACGTCGCCGACCTGCAAGCCGCCTTTCGCGGCCGCGCTACCGGACTCGACACGCGTCACGAGCGCGCCGCCGTTCGGGTCGTCGTTGATGTTGACGCCGAGCAGGGCGTGCTTGGGGGTCTGGCCCTTGATGAGCTGGTCGGCCACGGAGCGGACCTCATCGACCGTGATGGCGAACCCGACCCCGATGCTGCCGGACTGGCTGCCGTTGGCGCTCTGGCCGAGGCTCGCGATCGCGCTGTTGATGCCGATCACCCGGCCGTGCTCGTCGACGAGCGGGCCACCGGAGTTGCCCGGGTTGATCGCGGCGTCGGTCTGGATCGCGTCGCCCACCGAAGCGCCGGTTCCGCTGCCGTCCGAGCTTGCGAGCGCGACGGTGCGGTGCAGGGCCGAGACGATGCCGGAGCTGACCGACCCGTCGAGCCCGAGTGGGCTGCCGATAGCCAGCACCGTGTCGCCGACGTGCACCGTGCTCGTGCTTCCGAGGGTCGCTGGCGTCTTGCCCGACACCCCGGAGGCCTTGATGACGGCCAGATCCGTGCCGGGGTCACGCCCGACGATGGTGGCCGGGGCGGTGGTGCCGTCGGCGAACTTGACGCTGATGGTGCCGGCGCCGCCCGCTGCCGCTTCGACCACGTGGTTGTTCGTGACGATCGTTCCGTCCGAACGCAGGATGACGCCCGAGCCGGTGTCCCCCGAGCGAAGCGTCCGCACGGTGATCGAGACGACGCTCGGCGAGACCGCCGCAGCGACCTTGGCGAGCGTTTCTGTCGGGGCGGCCGAACCCGTGATGCTGACCGGTGACTGCGAGGAGACCACGGTCTTCGTACCGTTCCCGGCGATGACGGCCCCGGTGACCCCGCTACCGATGGCGACGGCGACCAGCACCGCGCCGGCGAGGGCCCGGCGGCCCCACGGTGGGGCCGGAGGAGTCGGCGGGCGCTGCGCACCGGCGTCATGGGACGGGGGTTCAGCGGGAGGCGGCCCCAGCGGCCCCAGCGGCGGAAGCGGCGGCAGCGGCGGCAGCGGCTCAGTCGGGTAGCTCGGGGGTGCGTAGGAGGGCGCGCCGTAGGGCTGGCCATAGGAGGGCGCGCCGTAGGGCTGGCCGGCCTGGCCCGGATAGCCCTCGTGCGACCAGACGGACCGTGGCGGGGCGACCGTCTGCGGCGGATGCGTCCAGTCCAGCGGTTCGTCCCGCGGGTCGCTCGGGCTCATAGGCTTAGCTTCGGCGCGGGCGCTTCGACGTTCCTGGGATCGAACTGTGAGTTCGCTGTGGACAGCCCGACGCTCACAGCCGGCCCACAGCTCACTCGAAGTCACGCCGCAGGCATCCGGTCGATGCTTGGCCGCGTGACACTCGTCTGGCTGAGCCCCGGGCTGCCCGCAGACCGCACCGAACTGGCGGCCGCGCTCCCTTCCGATCTCGCGCTGTTCACGATGCCGCCCCTCGACGATCCCGCGGCGCTCGATGCGCTGGCTGTCGGCAGCCTGTGCGTTGCCACGGTGTTCGAGACCGAGCTGCTAAACCAGCTGGCCCGCCGCCCGGCCGGGATCCGCTTGCTCGTCGTTGGACCGCCCGATCGTCCGAGCTATCTGCCGCCGCCGCCGGTGGGACGGCCGCCCGACGCGATGAGCCCCGCCGCGTCCATGTCGGAGCTGGCCGCGGCGATCAGCGGGGCCGCGGCGGCCGCACCTGCAGGAATGCCGGCCCCGACCCTGGGCACAACCGCAGCGACCCCTGACCGCTCGCGGCTGCGTTCGCGCCTTGTCGCCGCCGGCGCTGTCCTCGCGGGTCTGGCAATCGGCGGCATCGTCATCGGCGCGACCGAAGGCCCCTCGGCAGCAAGCGCGACGAACGGAGTGGGCAACGGCCGGTTCGGCGGCGGGCCATTGCCGGGCGCAGGCGCCGGCGGGGGGCAATTGCCCGGTGCCGGGGGCCCGGGAGGCGGCAACTTCTCCGGCGCGGGCCCTGGCGGGCAAACCGGCGCCGGCACCACCCGCGACGCGATCGAGCAGGAAATCACGGCGTGCCTTCGCCAACAGGGCTTCACGGGTTCGGTGAACCAGCTCCGATTCCGGGCCGCCGACCCGCAGCTGCGCCAGGCTATTTCAACCTGCCTTCAGCAGCTGGGCACCTCCTCCAGGCAACTCTCAGGTCGGCCATAGTCCAGTGATAGCGCCGCGGCCGAACGTGATGGCATGTCCTTGACGCACATTGACACGCCTGTTGGTCACGCGGTCGACGGCCCCATGACGCACGACGGCGGCGCGGCCGAGCCGCCCACCGGTTCAGCCGCGCCGTCGGTCGTGAGCGACCCCGTGCCGGTCGCCGCCGAGAACGTCGAAACGCCAACGGTTGCCGTCGAAATCGTCGTGCCGGTCTACAACGAGGCCGCCGGCCTGGCCGCGTCCATCGAGCGCCTGCACGCCTACCTCGACGGGGACTTCCCGTTCTCGTTCCAGCTCACCATCGCCGACAACGCGAGCACCGACGGGACCTGGGCGCTGGCGCAGGAGCTCAGCCGCCGCCTCTCGCACGTGCGGGCGCGCCACCTCGACCAGAAGGGCCGCGGCAGGGCGCTGCGCGAGGTGTGGTCGGCGAGCGACGCGACCGTGCTGGCGTACATGGACGTCGACCTGTCCACCGATCTCGCCGCGCTGCTGCCTTTGGTCGCTCCGCTGCTCACCGGTCACAGCGATGTGGCGATCGGCTCGCGCCTGAGCTCCTCGTCGCGCGTGATCCGCGGCGCCAAGCGCGAGGTGATCTCGCGCTGCTACAACCTGATCCTGCGCACGACCCTGCGGGCCCGCTTCACCGATGCCCAATGCGGCTTCAAGGCAATCCGTGCCGACGCCGCGCGCACGCTGCTGCCCCTGGTCCAAGACACCGCATGGTTCTTCGACACCGAACTGCTGGTGCTCGCCGAACGCTCGGGCATGCGCATCCACGAGGTGCCGGTCGACTGGGTCGACGATCCCGACAGCCGGGTCGACATCCTCTCCACGGCGATGGCTGACCTACGAGGCATCGCCCGGCTGGGTCGCGCGCTCGCTTCCGGCCGGCTTCCGCTGGCCGACCTTCGCGCGCAGCTCGGACGCACGCCGCACCCGGCCCCGGTGCCCGGCGTCCCGGTCACCCTGTCCCGCCAAGCGGTGCGCTTCGCCGCCATCGGTATCGCCAGCACGCTCGCCTACCTCGCGCTGTATCTGCTGCTGCGCTCATCGCTGGGTGCGCAGGGCGCCAACCTCGCGGCGCTGCTGCTGACGGCCATCGCCAACACGGCCGCCAACCGCCGGCTTACGTTCGGGCTGCGCGGGCCGGGCAAGCGCGCCCGAAGCCAGCTCGAGGGGCTGGTGGTATTCGGTATCGGGCTCGCGCTCACGAGCAGCGCCCTGGCGATCGTGCATGCGCTGGCGGCTCATCCCCGGCGGGCGGTCGAGGTCAGCGTGCTCGTCGCAGCCAACCTGCTGGCGACCCTGGTGCGCTTCGTCCTGCTGCGCTCGTGGGTGTTTCACCCCCGGCGCACCGCCGCGAACGCTGCGGTGAGCTCAGCTGAGAGTGCGGTCAACCCGTAGCCGGACGGTGCCGTCCTCACCGAATCCGATCGTGCAGCACACCTCAGATCCCGCCGACAGCACCTGAGGCTCGCAGCTGCGCGATCACCTCCGGCGCGTAGTCCAGCTCGCGAAGGATCGCATCGGTGTGCTCGCCCAGCGCGGGGACCGGATCCATGCGCGCCTGCTCGCCGTCGAGGCTGATCGGAGGAAGCACGGCACGGATCGGACCGCCGGGCGAGCCCACCTCTCGCCACCGGTCGCGCGCCTGGAGCTGAGGGTGGTTCACCACTTCATCGACCTCGTTGAGCGCGGCATGGGCAATCCCGGCAGCCTCGAGGCGGGCCACCAACTGCGCCGCCGGAAGCGTGCCGGTCACCTCGGCGATGAGCGCATCCACTTCAGCGCGATGCGCGACGCGGGCAACGTTCGTCGCGTAACGCGGATCGCTTGCCAGCTCGGGCTTTTCCAGCACCTCGCGGACGAGGGAGCGCCAACCGCGATCGTTCTGCACCCCGATCAGCAGCCGCCCACCTTCGAGCGTCGGATAGCCGTCGTACGGGACGATCGCCGCGTGCCCAAGGCCTGAGCGCGGCGGTGCTACGCCGGTGTACATCGTCGTGTACAGCGGGTAGCCCATCCACTCGACGACCGCGTCGAACATGCTGACCTCGACGTGCCCGCCCTCGCCGGTACGGCCCCGGCGCAGCAGCGCCGCAAGCACGCCGGAGAACGCGTAGACGCCGGCGGCGATGTCAGCAGCAGCCACTCCGGTCTTGGAAGGCACCTCCGGCGTCCCGGTCATCGCGATGAGCCCGGCCTCGCTCTGCACGAGCATGTCGTACGCCTTCTTCTGCGCGTACGGACCGCCGGGCCCGTAGCCCGACATGTCGACCGTGACCAGTCGCGGGCGGGTGGCCCGCAGCGCCTGCGACCCGAAGCCCAGCCGCTGCGCCGCGCCGGGCGCGAGGTTTTGCAGGAACACGTCGGCGGAGTCGATGAGACGCAGGACGATCTGGCGGCCCGCGGCGCTCGACGCGTCGACGGCGATCGACTCCTTCGAGCGGTTGAGCCAGACGAAGTGGGCGCCCGTGCCTTTGACGGTGTGGTCGTACTCGCGGGCGAAGTCACCGCCGTCGACCCGCTCGACCTTGATGACCCGAGCCCCGAGATCCGCCAGGTGGCGCGTCGCGAGCGGGGCGGCGACCGCCTGCTCGATCGCCACGACCGTGATTCCCTCCAGCGCCCGCACGCCGACATGCTAGGTGGTCGGAAGGGTGACAGCGCATTGACAACGGCTCACTGCTCGCGTTTGTTTCACAGCGAAGCCTCGGGGGCCCGGCACTGTCGAACAGATCGGAAGCTCGATGACCGACGCCCCGGACAACCCTGCGCTCACCGGAAAACCGGTGACCCTGCTGACGCAGGAGATCCGCTTTGCGGCCACGCTCACCGGAGGCGTGAGCCTGGCCGTCTGGATGGGCGGTATCGCCCGTGAACTCGACCTCCTGGTGCACGCCAGTGACGACCGCATCCAGGGCCGGCAGGATTCGCCGGACCCGGTGCAGCATCTGTACCGACGGCTGCTGGAAATCCTCGACACCACCGTGAGCGTCGACGTGCTGTCGGGCACCAGCGCGGGTGGTATCAACGCGGCGTTGCTGGGTCTGGTGAACGCCCAGCGCAAGGATCTTTCGACGCTGCGGGACATCTGGCTGCGCGCCGGCTCGCTCGCGACGTTGCTGCGCGACCCGGACCAGTCCGCACCGCCCTCGCTGCTGCAGGGCGACGGCCAGTTGCTGAGCCAGCTCTCGGCCGGTATCCGCGGGATCCTGGGCCAGTCAGCGGGAGCCGGGAAGCCGCGGCCCACCGACGTGTTCATCACGACCACGCTGCTCTCGCCGGAGCTCAGCCGCTTCACCGACGACTACGGCACCAGCATCGACGACGCCAACCACCACGGTCTCTTCCACTTCGATACCCAGGACCTGAACCACCAGGACATCGTTACCGCGCTCTCGCTGGCCGCGCGCAGCAGCGCCTCCTTCCCCGGCGCGTTCGAGCCGGCCTTCCTGCCCTGCGGCGCGCGGGACACCGACAGCACCCATCCCGACATGAGCCCGTACTCGACGATGACCGCCCCCCACTGGGCTGCCGACGGAGGCCTGCTCATCAACCGGCCCATCGGGCCGCTGCTCGAAACCGTCTTCGAGCGCCCTGCCGATCGTGAGGTGCGCCGGGCGCTGCTCTACATCGTCCCGACGAGCGGCCCGGAGCCCAAACTCACGCCGGACGAGCAGGCGAAGCCGCTGGGTCTGGCGGGGTCATTGCTGAAGGATCTCGCCGCCACCCAGGACCAGTCGATCGCCGCAGACCTGACGGCCATCCGCAAGCACAACGACCGCGTCGATTCCCGCCTCGACACCCGGCTGCAACTCGCCGCGCTCGGAGCGCGGCTGACGTCGGGCGGCTTGACGGATGCGAGCACGTGGAGCGCCTACCGTGCCCGCCAGGGGCAGTCGCTGGCGGAACCCATCGCCACCGAAATCATCCGCCGGCTGCGCGCCGAGCCCGGCTTGCGTCCGGAGTGGGCCGCCGAGGACGCCTGCGGCAACGATCTGCACCGCAGGCTGCTGGCCAAGGCGATCACCGCCATCACGAAGGACTGGCCCACCGGGGGAGGCGACGCGGCGGCGACAGCAGCTGGGCGCGCCGCTCAGCTGGGACGGCCGGCATGGAATGCGGGCAAGGCGGTGGTGCTCGATCTGCTCCGCGCCGGTTTCGCACTGGCCACCAACCACGACGAGCGCACGGCCCTGGCGGGGGCGGTCTCCAAGGCGCACGAAACACCGGGCGCCATGGTCGCCCCGGACCTGATGTCGCTCGTCCGCGAGACGATCAAAGACCCCGTGCAGCCCACCCTGGAAGCGGCTGCCGAGACCATCGCCCGAACCGTCACCGGCTCCCAGGACGAGGCGCTGCGGCAGGCCTTGGCAATGTCGTGGACAGCCCTCACCCAAGCAGTCGCAGGCGTGACGCAGACGCTGCGCGCGCTGGCCGCGGCCACCACCCTCGCGCCCGACGCGCCGGCCGGCTCGTGGACCCAGCTGCGCAGCAACGCGCGCCGGCTGCTCTCGACCTATCTCGACTACCTGAAGGCCGATCAGCAGGGCGCGCTCGACCGGCTGCTGGACCTCATCGTCGCCGAACGCGCGCTCTCGCCCGCCGGTCACCGGGTGGATCAACGCGTCGAGCTCATCCAGATCAGCGCCGATACGCGAACCCAGCTCACTGCCGGCGCCCGGCAGACCGCGCAAACCAAGCTGACCGGCCTGCAACTGCACCACTTCGGCGCGTTCTACAAAGCCTCGTGGCGCGCCAACGACTGGATGTGGGGCCGCCTCGACGGCACCGGATGGCTTACCCACATCCTGCTCGACCCGCGCCGCATCCTCGCGGTGTGCGAGTCGGCGCAGCCCCCCGCGCGCGATCGCGCGGAAGCGTTCCTGAAGGCGCTCGAGGACGCGTTCGGCCCGCTCGGCGGCGACGGGGCCATCGGCGCAACCCGCCTGGAACTGCTGAAAGATCTGGCGTTTCTGAACAACGCGGACGCCGCCATTCCGGGCAGCCTGCCCCGGCTGTCGATCGCCGTTGCCGCGGCGATCCAGCTGCACATCGCGAAAGAGGAACTGCGGTCGGTAGCCGCGCAGGTCCAGAACGGCGAGGATCCGGTCAGCGCCGACGAGCGCCGCTGGCTCGCCGATTACGAGGCGGGCAGCGGCCAGGACGCGCGTATCCCCGCGCTGCTCGCCCGCTGCCCCGTGCCGGACGAGACGCTCACCCAGGAACGCGACCAGGCCACCCCGCTCTTCCTGCGTACGACCACCAAGAGCGCGGCGGTCGCCACGTCGGCGCTGACGGCCTTCAAGAAACCGCCGGCCTCGCTGGCGCCGGTCTTCACCATCGCCCGCACGATCACCCGTACCGCGTGGGTGGCCACCGATCGCACGCACGGAAACCGGCGCCTGAGCCTGCTCGCCGGCGCGGTGCTGATGATCCTCGGGATCGCGGCGCTGGTGAGTCACTCACTGCTGCTGGGCATTCCCGGCCTTGCGGCGCTCGGCGCCGGGATGCTGGTGGTGGCGATCGCGACGTGGCGTTCGGTGCCGCGCAGCGCCGGCGCGGTGCTGGCGCTCGGTCTGGTCGTCATCGCGGCGGCGCCGTGGCTGCCGTGGCTGAACGACCATCTGCGCTCGTGGCTTCAGCGCACGGCCATCCCGTTCCTGTTCCGCGACAAGTGGGCCTGGCCGATCGTCTTCCTCCTGCTGCTGCTGCCCGCGGTGACGAGCGTCATCCGGCTCGCGCTGCATCGGAACCCGCCGAAGGCGCCGCGCCCGGTTGCAGGTGGCGCGCGAGGAAATCGATGACCCCCACCAGCGCGGCGTCGCCTGGACGGGCGGGCGTGCTCATCCCACCCCCTGCTCCTGCAGCCACAGCTCCAGCAGAGCGACCTGCCAGAGCGCGTTGGACCCGAGCGTCGTGCGGGTCGCATTGGGATCGGCGAGCAGCCGCCGGATCGGCTCGGGCTGGTAGAGCCCGCGGTCGCGCGCGGCCCGACTATTAAGTGCATCGCTCACGCGATCGAACAGCGGCCCTGACAGGTGGCGGATCGCCGGCACCGGGAAGTAGCCCTTCTTGCGATCGATCACCTCGCCCGGCAGTACCTTGCGGCTGGCCTCTTTGAGGACCCCCTTGCCGCCGCCGGCGAGCTTGAGCTCGGGCGGGCAAAGTGCCGCGAGCTCGACGAGTTCGTGGTCGAGGAACGGCACCCGGGCTTCCAGACCCCACGCCATCGTCATGTTGTCGACGCGCTTGACCGGGTCGTCGACGAGCATGATCTGGCTGTCGAGCCGCAGGGCGGCGTCCAGTGCCGTGTCTGCGCCCGGCCCGGCGAAGTGCCGTGAGACGAACGCACGTGAGGGGTCGTCGTCCAAACGCCATTGCGGCCTGAGCAACTCCCGCAACGCCGCGTCGGAACGGTCCATGAAGACCCGCGCGTACGCCGGCGACGCCTCCTGCCGGGCCACCCCGGCAAGCGGCGGGTACCAGTCGTAGCCGGCAAAGATCTCATCGGCCCCCTGACCCGACTGCACCACCCTGTACGGTCTTCGAAACCTCCCGTGAAAGCAGGAAGAACGCCACGCAGTCGTGGCTGACCATCGGCTCGCTCATGGCGGCGATGGCCTGCTCGACGGCGGGCAGCACGTCACGGGTGGGGATCTGGATCTGATGATGGCGCGTGCCGAAGTGACTGGGCGACGAGATCGGAGTAGTAGAACTCGTCGCCCGACTCGCCTCCCGCGGCCTCGAAGCCGATGCTGAACGTCGTCAGGTCGGTCTGCCCCTCGCCCGCGAGCAGCGCGACCACCAGGCTGGAGTCGATGCCGCCGGAAAGCAGCACCCCGACGGGAACGTCGGCCACCATCCGCCTCGCTACGGCGATCCGCAGCCGCTCGAGCACCTCCTGCTGCCACTCACCCGCGGACATCGACCGGCGCTCGGGATCGCGGTTGTGCGGCGGCGACCAGTACGTCTGGTCGGTCATCCGGCCGTCTGCCTCGACAATGCGGACCGTCGCGGGCGGGAGCTTGCGTACGCCCTGAAGGATCGTGCGCGGCGCCGGGACCACCGAGTGGAAGCTCAGGTAGTGATGCAGCGCGATGGGGTCGAGTGAGGTGTCGACGCCGCCCCCGGCCACCAGCGCCGGCAGGGTCGACGCGAACCGCAGCCGCCCCGGTGCCTGCGCCAGGTACAGCGGCTTGATCCCGAGCCGATCGCGCGCCAGGATCAGCCGCCCGCTGGCCCGCTCGACGATCGCGAAGGCGAACATGCCCGCGAAATGGTCGACGCAGCGCGTTCCCCAGCGGTGGTAGGCCTTCAGGACGACCTCGGTATCGGAGGTCGAGAAGAAGCGGTAGCCGGCAGCGATCAGCTCCGCCCGCAGCGCCGGGTAGTTGTAGATACAGCCGTTGAACGCGATCGTGAGCCCGAGATCGGAATCCACCATGGGCTGCGCGCCGGCCTCGGACAGGTCGATGATGGCGAGCCTGCGGTGGCCGAGCGCCGCCGGTCCGTGGGCCCAGAGCCCGGTGCCGTTCGGCCCGCGCGGCGCCAGCGGATCGCGCATCCGCCCGACGGCGGCCGTATCCGCCGCCGTTCCGTCCCAGCGGAATTCCCCGCACAGCCCGCACACCCGCGTGCCCCTCCCCGTTACCCGTTCACCGCGGCACGCCGCAGGGCCGTCGCCGTCACGGAACCAGCCAGGTGTCTTTCGCGCCGCCGCCGCGCGACGAATTGACGATCATGCTTCCCGCCGGTGCCACCCGGGTCAGCGGCGCCGAGAGCACCTCGGCGTGCGGAGCCACCCCCGGCTCCGGGTCGCGGCTGAGGACGACGAATGCCCGCAGGTCGACGTTTCGCGGCACCAGCTCGCCGCCCACCAGGGTCGGATGCGTCGACAGTTTCACCAGATCCTGAGCCACCCACCGAGAAGGGGCGAGCAGCACCTGTTCGCGTAGCGCGTCGAGCTCGGCGGCACTCGCGTCAGGACCGATCGTGACGCCCGCGCCGCCGTACCCGTCGACGGGCTTGAATACCAGCTCCGCCATCCGGTCGAGCACCTGCTCGAGGGCCTGCGGGTCAGCGCAGATGTACGTCGGGACGCCTTCGAGCAGCGGCTCCTCGCCGAGGAAGTACCGGATGAACTCGGGGACCATGGCGTAGATGGCCTTGTCGTCGCCGACCCCGTTGCCAGGCGCGTTCGCCAGCGCGACTCCCCCGGCCCGCACCGCCGCGAGCAGCCGGCGCCCGAGCGGCCTCCCGTCGGCGCCCAGAACGTGGTCGAGCAGGTCCTCGTCGAGCCGGCGATAGAGCACGTCGATCGGGTAGCGCCGGCCGTGCTCGAGCCGGTAGACACCGCCGTCGGTGACGACGAGATCCTTGGGCTGGACGAGGGCGGCCTGCATCCGCGCGGCGAGCGTCTTGTGCTCCCACCACGCGGAATCGCCGGTGCCGCTGGTCAGCACAGCGAGCTGCACCGCACCCGCGGGCCGCCCGGCCGCTGAACGCAGAGCGTGCGCGAGGTTGGTGGCCGCATCCTCCGAGACGAGCGTGCCCGCAGGCGGGGTGAGCTCGGGCATGACAGTGGCCAGCAGGTCGCGCGCACGCATGGCGTACGCGAGCCCCGACGGCACCCGCAGGTTGTCCTCGAGCACCCGCCACTGGCCGCTGGTGTCGCGTACCAGGTCGGTACCGATGACGTTGGCGCGCACCGCGTCGGGCGGGACGAGCGCACCGCTGGGCCGCAGGCCCGGCGTGACGTCCAGCATGCTGGCCGGGATGAGGCCGGTACGCACGCAGTTGCGCGGCCCGTAGACGTCATGCAGGAAGGCCTCGAGCGCGAGCGCCCGCTGCTTGAGCCCGCGCTCGAGCCGACGCCATTGCGACTGCTCGATCAGCCGCGGGACGAGATCGATCAGGAAGGGGCGGGTCTCCCCGTCGACCGTGAACGTGACCTCCCGCTCGCTCTGGTGGCGGTCGCGGTCCCGCTCGCGCGCCTCCAGCTGAGCGGTGGAGAGCGCCTCGAAGGCGGCCAGCACCGGAGCGAACGCCTCGGTGGGCCGCCGGCTGGCCCCGATCGCCTCGTCGCCCTTACGCAGCTCGTAGCGGGCTGCGAGGCTGCGGTGAGCGACCGGTGCCGGATGCGGCTCGAGGTCGGCGCCGCCGGTTTCCACCAGCAGCAGATCGACGACATCGGTGAGTTCTT
>CAVXYJ010000001.1:0-272143 GCA_963765845.1 uncultured Actinomycetota bacterium | reverse complement strand
GTCAAAGGACGCGGCGGCACCCTTTGCGGTGACGACGTAGACGAGGGGCCGGCCTGTCAGCTGCGCAACCGCGGCCATGACATAGATCGGCGCGGTCACCAACTCCAGCGCCATCCCGGCCAGACCCCAGCTGCGCCGCTCGTGCTCGACGAGGTTGAATCGGCGAAGGTAGGCGTTGAAGTACACCCCCAGGAGCACGTTGGCCGCGAACAGGCCGCCCCAAACCGGCATGGGAAGCTGGGTGACCGTTACGCCGCCGACGAGGTAAAGCACGGAAAGGAAGACGCCACCGACCCAGGCGATAGCCGTGGCGGGATAGTGGGATTGCAGCGCCAGGAAAGCCAGCCGCTGCTGTTTGGTACGCATCCGCGGGAACAGGCGGGGTGAGTGTTGCCGCAGGATCTCCCAGATGCCATACGCCCAGCGCTTCTGCTGGGAAAAGAAGTCCGAGTAGGTAGCCGGACCTTCGCCGAGCGCGAGCACGTCTGGCGTGTAGACCCCCTTCCAGTTTCCGCCGGTTGCTGGGTTGACGGTGGTGTAGATGACCATCGAGGTCAGGTGGTCTTCGATGATGCAGTCCTGATAGCCGCCGATCTGGTTGAAGGCGCGCGGTCGGTACAGGTGGTTGGTGCCGATCAGCAGCGGCGCCTGGTGGCCATTGCCACCACGCTGGATGACGCCGTGAAAGACGAAGGCGAGTTCTGCCGCGCCGCGGGCGACAAAGGACTCGTCCTGGTTTCCATATACCTGCGGTGCGACGACGAAGGCGGTGTCCGGGTCCGTGAAATACCCGAGGGTGCGCTCCAGGAAGTTGGGGAAAGGCACATGGTCGGGGTCCATCTGCGCGACGACGTCGTACTCGAGCTCATGCCGGGAACGCCAGGCGTTGTGGTTTCCGTGCTTCGTGCGCGCTTTGAACGCGCCGGTCGGCTGGTTCCACGCCTCGACCCCGCGACGGCTGAAATGCCGAACGCCGATCTCCTTGCAGCGCCGCCTGACCTCGGGATCGTTGCCCTCATCGAGCAGCCACACGTCCAGCACGCCGTCGTGGCGGATGCGCTTCATGGCCCGCAGCGTGGTGAAGACAAGCTCGAGCGGTTCCTTACCCGGCACGATCGTGGTCAGAACGGCCACCTTCAACCCTCGGATTGCCCGCATGGGGATCGGGTCCCGGGCGCGGGCGGCGTGATGCGTCAGGATCCAGGTGCGGAGCCCGGCGATCAGCTGCAGCAGCACCATGACCGCGAGCCCAGTGAAGGCCGCGATCGCGTAGACCGCGTTGTGCCCGTGTACGCGGGGCAGGTGACCGGGCAACAGAAGGTAGACCGCCAGCGCAACGGCCACAGCTACGTGCAGCCAGCCGAAGGCTAGAACCTGTGCGTGCTGGCGGCGGGTCAGCACCGTGCGATACCTCACCCGCCCGCTGGTTGGCTGCAGCGGGCCGGTGATCTCAGTTGCCGTTCGACCATAGACATGGCCGCTGAGCCGTCGCTCGGCTTGCGGCCCAACGCTGTTCTGTTCATGTGTTGACGGACTGCGCAGCAGCGTCATGTTGTCCGTTCTGGGCGGGGTGCGCCCTACGCCTGCCTTGCTGGCACGCCTGCCTTACAAGTCGGGAGAAACCGACCACTGGCGTACCGCCGAATGCCAGCCGGCCCCGCGCCGCCGGAGGTCGCCCAGATCCGGGCCTGCGCCAGCAGCCCACGCGCGCTTGCGGGCTTGCGCCCGGGAGAATTGCCGATCGATCAGGTCAAGGCCTTGGCAGGCACGATGGCCAACGGCGCGGTAACGGCATATGAGGTCAGCGCCCGCTGCGATGGATGCCGTCTACAGTGAGCGCGAAAGTTAAGGAGCAGACCGTGACTACCGACGCACTGCGGCCCAGCGGACTCATGGCGACATACGAGCCAGTCGATTGGTCGCCGGCTGGTTTGCCGGAGGATCCCGACGAGGTCATCGACCGGCTGATGGACCCGCGCCGACGCGGTGAGGTCTACCCGCTCTACCACCAGCTTCGCCGGGTGGCTCCGGTCCACAAGTGCCGCCCGGAGGTGCTGCACGGCAGCTGGATCGTCACGCGGTTCGCCGATACCGACGCGCTGATGAAGAGCCCCGACGCGGTCAACGACTCGCGTGTCGCGGACCAGGCGTTCAACCACGGGGACGGCACGTTCTACAACGTCATGAAAAACGCCATGCTCTTCACCGACTCCGAGTCCCATCGGCGCATGCGCAGCATGGTCGTCCGGGCGTTCACCCCTCGGGCCATCGCCCGGTGGAGGCCCATCGCCGAGCGGGTTGCGACCGAGCTGTGCGACGCGGTGGAGCGCGACGGCGGCATGGAAGCCGTCGAGCAGTTCAACTACGAGCTTCCGTTCAACGTCATAGCCCACATCCTCGGGGTGCCCGAGAGTGAGTTCCCGCGGGTCAAGCAACTCGCGTGGGATTTCGCCCGCGCCGGTGAGAAGGTCGTGTCTGCGGACGTTGCGAAGCGAGGCGACGACGCTGCGCGAGGCTTCATCGAGCTCTTCGAGGAACTCGCCGAACAGCGGCGCAGCCGGCCGGCAGACGATGTGATTTCCACGCTCGTGCAGATCGAGGACGACGGCGATCGGTTGTCT
Source organism: uncultured Actinomycetota bacterium (assembly GCA_963765845.1). Classification (GTDB taxonomy): domain Bacteria; phylum Actinomycetota; class Actinomycetes; order Frankiales; family Frankiaceae; genus DATAZK01. The sequence continues at coordinate 269,522 of CAVXYJ010000001.1, read as the reverse complement.
CGCACTGAGCTCGTGGCGAACTGCATCCTGTTGATGCAGGCCGGGCACGAGACGACCCAGGACCTGCTGGGCAACGCGATGGTGGCGCTGTTCCGGAGCCCTCAGCAGCTGGCGCTGCTGCGCGACCGGCCGGATCTGATGAAGCAGGCTGTCGAAGAATTCCTGCGTTACGACGGCTCGGTGCAGATCAACCATCGGTTGCTGCTGCGCGACATGACCTTCGGCGACAGGACCGTGCCGGCCGGCGACATGGTCTACGTCTTTCTCGGCGCCGCCAACCGCGACCCCGCACAATTCCCGGAACCGGACCGGCTCGACCTCACGAGAGCTTCGAAGCACCACCTCGCTTTCGCATTCGGCGCCTATTACTGCGTCGGCGCCTCGCTGGCACGGACCGAAATCGAGATCGGACTCCGCACGCTCCTTGACCGGTTCCCGGGTATCCGGCCGGCGCGCCAGACGTTCGAGTGGCGAGACACGCTGCAGCTGCGCGGACCGCGTCGCGTCGATGTGCAGTGGTAGCAGTGGATCCCACGATGAGTTGCCCGTGCTCTCCGCTGTGAATCGGCGTCGCCTCAGTGACTGCTGCGCTTGTCTGCCAGCCAGTCCGGCAGGTCGACCGGCGGGTTTGGCAGCGGGGTGACCCCGCGCTCGGCGAGCAGGGCGTGAAAGCCTTCGCGGTCGGCCTCCCATGAACGCGGGTCACCCATCATGACTTCGAAGAGGTCGACGCCTTCCGGCCCCGCGATGAGCGGGCCGAGCGCCGCGCCGAGCGGTAGGTCGATATGGGTACCGGCGGGGCACCACCGCTCGCCGCACCACATTCCACCGGCGAGGACATAGATGACTTGATGGCTGTAGTGGCCGTGGCGATGCACGATCATGGCGGGATCCCAGCGCCCGAGCATCGATAAGAACTGCGGTTCCCGTCCGATGGCGAACCATTTTTCCCACACCGACTTCTGCTCGCCGTCTGGGTGCCGCTGCGTTCGCACGTGTTGCCATTTGACGTCATCGAAGAAGGCGAAGGCGGGCTCGACGCCCGGCTCCTCGTGCACAGCCGCGATTGAGTCGCTCATGGCCACATAGTCTGACGCACCCAGACATCTGGACGGGGGCACCTCGCCGACGGGGACGACCCCGTCGACCGCGGGGTGGCTCGCCAGCTCGAACAGCACTGGCTGATTCCACTTTCTCTTGACCGGCACGGGGGGAGCTGCCACGCTCGGCGCCGATGCGCCTTCACGAGAGGGTTCCCGAGAGGGGAAGTCATGATCCTGTTCATGCGCACGGTCACGGTGCTGGGCAACCCGCGCGAGACCGGAGGGTGGGCCCAGCGGATGGCGACGTTGGTTACCGAGAAGACGGGGAAGGAAACCGCCCTGTGGGCCGGGCTGTCGGGCGGCGCTCCTGGCACCATGGTCTTCTCCGCCTTCTACCAGAACATGGCCGACTTCGCGGCTGCCACCGCGACGCTCATGGACGACGAGCAATACCTTCAGGGAGTCGCTGAGGCCCGCCAGCATCTGTTTGCTCCACCCGAGGACAGGCACATCGAGATCCTTCACACCTCCGGCAGTGAGTACCGGCGCCCAGGGCTCGGCGGCATCGTCCAGCTGACGACTGCGACCTCCGGCCTGGGCAAGGTCGGTGCCGCCATCGGCTGGGGCGTCCAGATCAGCGACCTGGTAGCTGAGATCGTCGGACAGCCGGGCCTGTTCGGGCGCTCGCTAGCCGGGCCGTTCGGCGAATTGGCATGGATCGGTACCAGCCAGGATGCCGGCGCCTTTGACAGCGTCCAGGAGGCGCTCATGAAGGACCCTCGCTACCTCGCCAGCGTCGATGAGGGAACTCCAAACTTCGAGGGCGGCTCTGGTCGGGTCCTGCTCGCCCGCCGCGTCGCCTGAGCTGACGCCGCTCGGAGCGCCGCGCGACTGCTGGGCCCAGCTTCCCGTACTCAGAGCGCCGCGAGGAGGGCGCAGGTCGCTTCGGCGCGCTGCGCCCACCAGACGCTCGGGTCGCCGCTGCCCCCGATGCCCTGCGCGCGGTGCAGCGCGACCCAACGGCGGGCATGTCCGATCAGCCAGCGCCGGATGCCGTCCGGCTCCTGCTGCAGGAGCGCCTTGAGCGTGTAGCGCCGTTCCCCGTGCCGATATCCGGCGCTCGCAAAGGCCGCGGCGTCGACGAGATCATGGCGGGTCAGCACGATCCCGCTCTTGATCGGTGCGAGGAGCACGTCGAGCAGGTCGTCGAGATCCGCGCCGACGTCACCCGGCGCAGGGCAGCTTCGCAGGGCAACGGGCAGCAGCACGGCGGGAGAATCGACGACCTCGATGCGCAGAGCCTCCAGGAGAGCGGCAGCCCAGGCCGTCACAGGCGCAACGCCCATCCCACCAACCGCCGTCAGGTAGCCCGGGGCCCAGCTCCAGATGTGTTCGTTCAGCAACGTCGATCGCACGTGAGCCAGCCGCTGCCGGCCCACGTCCGTCCGTGATTGCAGCTCCGCATCGGTTAATTCGGCGTACAGCATCAGTAACAGGCCCAGGTGATCCGGATCCGCCGGCGCGTCGAGTCCCAGGACGTGCCAGAACGATCGGATGCGACTGAATGCGTCGCCTCCCAACTTGCCGTCGACACCGAGATGGATGGCGGCGTGGGGAGGCAAGGACAGCACGAAGGCGTCGGTGTATTGCGCGGGCGACATTCTCGGAAGTTCGAGCGCGTCGAAGACATGCTGGGATTGGGTGGGCGGATTCAACGCGGCGGCACCGAAAGCCCGAAACAACTCCGACATGTCTTTGCGCGCGCGGGGCTCGAGATGGCCCGTGGCGGCGGTCATTCGGCGCGGACCGGGATGCTGAAGGCGTCGGTGACCGGTTTCAGCGGCCTCATCAGCCAGCTGGGCCGTCTGGCGCCGTTCGGTGACGTCTGCCCGGCCGGTCTGGCCAGTGCCAGCCACTGCAGATAGACCTCGCGGGCTCGGGCTGTGTCGACGGAGATGTCGCCATGCCGATCGCCCGCCTGAGCGGGCTTGATCCGCACGGCCTGGTGCCAGCAGTGCATTCCGGAAATCGGGTCGGGATGGACCGGAAACGTCAGATTCTGGTGGACACCGGTGTCGCTCCACCAGATGCGCTGGGTGTCGGGATCAGCGCTGCGGTGGGGACCGACCGCCCTGACCCGCTTCATGTCCCAGCGCTGATCGTCACGCCGGAGGTCGACGACTGCCATCATGCCGCCCAGCGAGCCACCCTCTTGCGCGGAAAGCCGCCAGCGGCCCATGTGATGGCTGCAGGCCACGACGCCTGGCCGGATCCCCTCGGTAATCCACGCCTTGGCGACGAAATGGCCGATATCTGTTTGGACTCGCACGAGATCACCGGTCTCGGCAATCCCGAGCCGCGACGCGTCGCTGGGATGCACCCAGACCGGGTTCGTGTGGGCCAGTTCGTCCAGCCACTTGGCATTGGCCGATCGAGTGTGGATCTGCGTCGGCAATCGGAACGTCGACAGCAGCACCAGCTGGTCGGATTCGAGTCTGGACGGGTGCACGTGGCTGACGATGTATCCCGGAAGGGCATGCTCGGGCCAGCCCCACGCCGCCAACGTCGAGGAGTAGAACTCGAGCTTTCCCGATGGGGTCGGAAAGCCCCGCCGGACAACGCCGTCGACCGCAACGCCGACCGCCCGTTTCCCATGGGAATTAGGCTCCGGTGCGCCCATCGGAACCACGTTCGGCGAGTCAGGTTTCGCCGCTGCCGTGTACACCCGGCCATGCGGGGTGATGTCGACGTCGTCCAATTCGCCGGTGGGCACTTGCTGTTCGTAGACGGCGCCGACGCCCGAGGCGATCTCGAACGCGCCGTAGCGGCGCATGAACTCCAAGGGCGTCAAGCTTTCCTTCGCCGCGCGTTCCGGAAGGCCGGGCACCGAGTTCTCGAACATCCAGCCGTAGTACTCGTCGACCGTCAGCTTCTGCCCCGGGTTCTTGCGCGACTCGTGGTAGTGCCGGATCCCCAGGCTCCCGTCCGGGTCGATCCGCCATGACAGCTCTATCCAGAACTCGTTTTCCTCCCAGACCTCGCCGGGGTTGACCTCCCGCGAATCCGTGATCTCCTCACCGAGTCGCTCGCGGGCCGCGCGTAGCACGGGCTGCCGGAAGCCGACCCACTGGCCGTCGTATTGCTCGTAGGAATGGGTGTCGTGACGCTCCGAGGCGTGCCCCATGGGCAGGACGTAGTCGGCCAGATAGGTCGACTCGTTCCAGGTCGGCGTCAGGCTGACGAAGCAGCCCACCTGCTCGGGGTCGCTCAGCATCGACAGCCAGGACAGGCCGTCAGGATTGGTCCACACCGGGTTGTAGACCCGGATGAAATACGTGTCGAGCCGGCCCCGTCCCTCGCGCAGGAAGTATGGGAGCAGGAACGACATCTCGTTCTGAGCGAGGGGGTATTCGAGCGGCCAGCTCAGCTCCTGCCACACCCCGGGATGCGGCGGGGTGTGAATGGGCTTCGGCACGAACTTGTTCCAGGCATTCGGGAAGGTTCCGCCTTCGGTGCCCACTGCTCCCAGCAGCGCCGAAATGAGGAAGAGCGTTCTTGATACCTGCCAACCGCCGAGATTTCCGGCTGCGGCCGACCGCCAGCAATGCGCCGAAAAGCGCGTTCCTGCCTCCGCAACGAGTTCGGCGATCGTGGCCAGGGTCTCGGCGTCCACCCCCGACTCCTGCGCCGCGTACTCGAAGGTGTACTCGGCGTACAAGGCTTCCAGCTCCGACTCGAACGTGCTGAATTCGTTCGGTAGCTCGGGGCGGCATGCCGTCAGGTATTCCGACCAGTTCCACCAGCGGCGGACGAACTCCCGGTCGTAGCGCCCGGTCATGATCAGATGCCGCGCGATGGCCAGGTTGATGGCGGCCTCGCTCCCGGGGTGCGGCGAGATCCAGTGATCGGCATGCGTCGCGGTGTTCGACAGGCGCGTGTCGACGACTATGACCTTGGCGCCGCGCGCCCGGGCATCGGTGATGCGTTGCGCGTGCGGGTTGAAGTAGTGCCCGGCCTCGAGGTGCGAGCTGATCAGAAAGATGACCTTGGCGTTGGCGTGGTCGGGGCTGGGCCGGTCCATGCCCAGCCAGAACTGGTAGCCGGTCCGGCCGCCGCTCGAGCAGACGTTGGTGTGAGAGTTGTGACCGTCCACCCCCCAGCTCGCCAGCACCCGCTCGGTGAAGCCGTCTTCGCCGGGACGGCCGATGTGGATCATGATCTGGTTCTGCCGCTCTTCGACGATGGCCTTGCGCAGCCGGGCCGCGAGCGCATCCAAGGCGTCGTCCCACGTGATGCGCTCCCACTGCCCTGACCCGCGCTCACCCACCCGGCGCAGCGGGTAGAGGATGCGGTCGGGATCGGTGACCTGATTGATGGTCGCCGGCCCTTTGGCGCAATTTCGCCCCCGGGAGCCGGGGTGCTCGGGGTTTCCCTCGAACTTGCGCACGCTCAGGCTGTCCCGGTCGACGTAGGCCAGCAATCCGCAGGCTGATTCGCAGTTGAAGCACGTCGTCGGAATGAGCATCGAGTGCCGATCGACGCGCTGCGGCCATGCCCGCGAGTCCAGGTCGACCCAATCGTCCCAGCGCTCCTTGGGCGGGAACGACGCCAGCTGCACGCCGCTCGGCCCCTGGTAGAAGGTCTCGCCGCGGGCCTCGACCGCCGCCCGTAGGGCCGACACGCGCTCAGCTCGTCGCGCCACTGATGGCCCCTCGACGGGCTGCTCATCGGGTGATGGCCGTCTGCGTTTCATCACGTCTCCTTGCTGGGCTGGTCGCTCAGGTCGGGGTCAGGCAAGTGGTACGCACTGACCCGCCTGCACGTAGGCGTGTTCATGGGCGAGCAACCCGACGAGCGCGAATGGGGCAGCGATCGCACCGATCCAGGGCGCCGCGACAGCGACGGCAACACCGAGGACGCCGGTGAGGAAGAACTTGGCAAAGCGGCCACGTGTCATCTCGTGAATTGCCAAGCGAGCATGTGCGGTGACATGCGGAAGGGTGCTCTCCCCCCAGACGAGCGCGAGGTGCGCGCCCGCGGCGACGGCTAGCACGATGGCGTCTGCGTGCCTGGCTCCAGCAGCTGCCGCCCCGCCGAGGAAAGGCAGGAGCACGGCTGACCCGGCAACGGCGGCTTGAACGGCCAGGTGAGGGGGGAGTAGCGGGCTCTGCCACAGGTCACGCGCCTTCGCCTGGGCCAGCAGGAATGCGGTGTAGCAGGCCGCGGCCAGGCCAAGAGGAATGCTGGCGATCGCGAGTCCGATCTGCGCGCCGCGCAGGTTCAGGACGGCGACGATGAAATAGGCCAGCGCGCCGGCGCCGTAGGCCCCGATGACGAACGAGCCGCGCACGAGCCAGCTCTTCCAGTGCCTTTTCGTGAAGATCAGGTAGAAGCGGCGCGGGTGCTTGAGGTCCCAGATCAGCAATCCGCCCGTCGCGGCCAGGAAGCCCAACGCGAGCAGTGGCGCGAGGTAGCGCGCCTGGCCGCTGTGCCAGTCCAGGCGATTGCCGAGGCCAAGCGCGACGGCGACCAGGAGCACACCGGCCGCGACACTCTTCGTCCAGGTGTAGAGGCTGACGCGCCATCCCCAGGGGGCGTGATGCGGGATGTCGTAGGACAGCAGCGCCGCGGCCGAGGAGGTACCTGCCTGGGGATGCCCGCCGCGCACGAGTTGCGGATCCGACGCGTCACCTTGGGTTGCCCAGGCATAGAGGTCACCGGTGGGCCGGGTCGCCGCCAACGGATCCAGCGTGGCCTCGTGCGCACCCAGGTAGAAGACGCCCGGCCCGGTCTCCTTCTCCGGCCGGCGCACCGTCACGGGCTTGCGCTGGACGGTCTGCGCCGCCTTGGAATGCGGATCGTTGAGATCGCCGATCAGGATCGCCTCGGTAGGGCAGACCGTCACGCAGGCCGGCTCCAGCCCCTGGTCGAGGCGATGGGCGCAGAAGTTGCATTTCTCGGCGGAATGATCCTCGGGATTGATGAAGATGGCGTCGTACGGGCACGCCGCCATGCAGGCTTTGCATCCGATGCAGATGCTCTTGTCGAAGTCGACGATCCCGTCGTCGCGCTTGAACATCGCTTGCGTGGGGCACGCGCTCACGCAAGGCGCATCGGTGCATTGGTTGCACCGCGTCACCTGCATCGCGCGTCGCACCGTCGGGTACACGCCGACGTCGACGGACTTCACGAAGGTGCGGGTGACCCCCAAGGGGACGTCGTTCTCGCTCTTGCACGCGGTCGTGCACGCGTGACACCCGATGCACTTGTTCTGGTCCAGCAGTTTGATCCAGCGCGTGTTTTCAGTCACCGGCTCAACCGTCCGCCCGGGCCGAGCCCGGATGCTTGTGAAGGGATATGGCGTGCTTGCCCCGTGCCACGTCGAATCAACGTCTGGCCCGGGTCGGGCTGGCCGGCCGTTCGCGGCCGATCAGCGGGAGTGCCCGACGAGGACGGTGTCCAGGGGGCATCCATCCGGATTCGGGCGCTCGATGGTCTCGCAACGCTCGACGACGAGGTCGCCTACGTCGGCTCGCAACTTGCCGCTGGTGTAAAGCAAGTCGGCGTTGTGGGGCCCGCCCAAGCCCTGCAAGGCGTTCTGCCTGTCGTGGCCGAGCACCAGCAACGTCCCGTGAGGCGCCAGGCTCGCTCTTGCCTTACGGATCAGCCGCAACAGGGCCACGGGAGCCAACTGAACATATAACAGCGTTACAAGGTCGAACCGCTGCGTGGGTGGCGCCCACTCCTGCAGGTCTTCTTGAACCCAGGTGACGCTCACCCCCAGCTGGCGGGCACGTGCCTGCGCGCTCGCGATCGCCTCAGTGGAGAAGTCGACGCCCGTGACGTGCCAGCCCTGGGATGCGAGCCAGCATGAGTTGACACCGCGGCCGCACCCGAGATCGAGTGCCCTCCCGGCCGGGAGATCACGGCTCACCTCGACCAGTACCTCATCGGGTACGTCGGGCCAGCGGTAAGCCGATTTTCGATAGCGCTCGTTCCACGCTGACGCGTCCATCGACACGCTCCCTCGAGTCCGGCTGTCAGAAGTCGTCGAACCGCCCGATGTCGGTTGTCCGGATCACCGTACATTAACCGGTGATCCAGGTCGCGGGAAGGGGTTGCCGCCTGACGCGGGCTCCGAATCCGACGTGGCGGTCAGAGCTGAAGGCCGGCCCGAATGGCGACATACACCGCCACGGCGACCAGCAGGACGGCGAAGGCTCGGGTAAGCGAGTGGGCGGAGACACGGTCGGCGACGCGCTTGCCGACGAGGGACCCGGTCACGGCGGACAACGTGAAAGGAACCACCACATGCCACGGGATGCTGCTGCTGCCGAGTCTCACGGAGAGGGCGCTGACGGAGTTGATCGCAATGATGACCAATGAAGTGCCCACGGCCGTAGGCATCTTGTAATGCAAGGCGACAACCAGGGCCGGAACGATGACGAATCCGCCGCCCACGCCGAAGAATCCGGTCAGGAAGCCGACCACGAGCGCCGCGACGACCACCTTCGACGCTCCACCGAGATCCCATGGGGCGGCTGGCGCGAAGGGCTTATCAGCGGTGCGCGCCGGCACCGGGCCGGTCAGCACGGCCACACCGGACGGTCGGGGTGATGGCCTGTCGTGGCTGCGCCCTGGGGGAGCGCCGGTCGGAGCCGGCCCGGCCACCTCGCCGGCACCGTCGTCGGAGTGAGGCTCGGCGACGGGCGACTGCCGGCTGCGCGTGATCATGGCTGTGGCCGCGACCACCATCAGCCCGGCGAAAGCCAGCAGCAACGCCTGCGGATTGACGATGTGATTGAGCCGCGAGCCACCCAGCGACGCCACCGAGCCGAGCAGGCCGAACAAGATGCCTGCACGCCACCGCACGCGACCGGCCCGGGCGTGTCCGACCGCGGCGATGAGCCCGGTGATCCCCACGATGATCAGCGATGCGGTGGTGGCCGTCCTCGCAGATTCGTTCAGTGCGTACACCAGAACGGGGACGGTCAGGATCGACCCGCCGCCCCCGAGTGCCCCCAGCGAGATGCCGATCGCGATGCCGGCGGCGATGGCGATGGCCAGCACGTCAGGCCACACACCCCGGCGTGCCGTCAGTGCGGACGATCGGCAAGCCGCCCTCGGCCCAGGCGAGCATGCCCCCGCTCAGGTTGAAGGCATCCACGCCGGCCCGGCGCAGCCGGCGGGTGGCATCGCCGGAACGGTTGCCCGAGCGGCAGACCGCGATAACGGGACGGCCGTCCGCCGATGCATGGTCGGCCAGCTGGCCGAGTGGAAGGTGGACCGCTTCAGCAGCATGCCCGGCCTCCCACTCCTGCGGCTCCCGCACGTCCAGCAGCACGATCGCGCCCGAGGCCGCCAGCCGCGCCGCTTCGCCTACCTCCATCGCCGGCAGCACTTCGTCGCCTTCCTGCATTCGAGACACCTGGCTACACCTGGGCCGAGCGTTGCTGCAGAAGCAGGGCGTCCACGCCGAAATCGAAGTCCTGCGTGGGCGACCAGTTGACCGACATGCCGAACCTGTCGCCTCGGACCAGGGTGGTGCGCCATTCGACCGGCTGGCCGAGCGCGTAGCCGAGCCGGTCGATCCGCAACGCTGCCAGGTTGGATTTCGGGCTTGCCAGCAGGGCCTGCTCGACCGGGTCGGGCAGGGCGGCGGTGATGCGCTCGTGGCCGCCCGTGATGCGGATCTGACAGCGCTTTGCCAGCTCGTCGTACAGGCTGGTGCGGCTGAAATCTGCGGTGAGCAGCGGCCTGCTGATCGCGGCCGGCAGCCACACGCGATCGATGGCGATGGGCTCGTCGCCCGCCAGCCGAAGGCGCTCGAGGTGCACGAGCGGGGTGGACTCCTCGAATCCGAGCCGAGCCGCCATCACGCCGTCCCTGCGCTCGTCGAGCACGCGCACCACGCTGCGCTGCTCCAAGCCGGTGCCCTCCACCGAACGGAAAAGGCTGTACAGCGTGCCGAGGGGTTGAATGACGGCCGGTTCCGCGGCCACCCGGCTGCCCCGGCCCCGCTCGGCCACGACCGTGCCGTCAGCCCGCAACTGCGTGAGCGCGGCCCGAACGGTGTGGCGACTCACGCCGTACTCGCGGCAAAGGGCGTGCTCGGTGGGAAATGTCCTGGCGAACTCCCCGGCGGCGAGCCGGCGTTGCAGCGAATCCCGCAACTGCGCCCACAGGGGAAGGGGTGAGGACCGGTCCAAAGGAGAGGCCGGACCCTCCCCGGAGGGGCTTGAAATCATGTCCACACCGCGTAATGTATGGCCTTCCGGACAAAGGGGCAAATCGAGGGAGCGCCGATGTTTGAGGTTCTCACCGTTGAGACGTCCGAACTGGGTGACCGCAGCTACATCGCGCACGACGGCAAGGTTGCGATCGTCGTCGACCCGCAGCGCGACGTGGACCGCCTGCAGGCGGTCCTGGACGAGGCCGGCGTCAGCGTAGCGCTCGTCCTCGAGACACACCTGCACAACGACTACGTCTCGGGGGGCCTCACGCTCGCCACGATCAGCGGCGCGCGCTACGCCGTGGCGGCGGCCGACGAGATCGCGTTCGACGCCGTCCGGGTACGTGACGGGGACCGCATCGATGTCGGTGACATGGTCGTCGAGGTTGTCGAGACTCCAGGACATACTGACGGCCATCTCGCGTTCATCGTCCGCCCGACGTCCCAGCCGGACGCGCCCGTGGTCTTCAGCGGAGGTTGCCTGCTCTACGGCAGCGTCGGCCGTACCGACCTGGTCGATCCGGCACGCACCGATGAGCTCACCCGGGCGCAATTCCATTCGGCGCGCAGGCTGGCCGCCATCCTGCCCGACGAGGCCGCCGTATTTCCGACCCACGGCTTCGGAAGCTTTTGCTCATCGGGCAATGCCTCCGGGGAGAGCAGCAGCACCATCGGTCACCAGAAGTCGGTCAACGACGCGCTGGTCATCGATGACGAACAGGCATTCGTCGAGCAACTGGTAGCCGGGCTGACGTCCTATCCCCGCTACTACGCACACATGGGCGCGCGTAACCGTGCCGGCGCCGATCCCATGGATCTGTCCCCTCCGGCCCGAGCAGATCCAGCCGAGCTGGCCAAGCGCATCAGCGCCGGAGAATGGGTTGTCGACCTGCGTAGCCGCACCGCGTTCGCGGCTCGACACCTCGAAGGCAGCGTCGGAATCGAGCTCGGCGACCAGTTCGCCACCTACCTCGGCTGGGTCATCCCCTGGGGGACGCCGGTCACCCTGATCGGTGACAGCTTCGATCAGGTCGCTGACGCGCAGCGCCAGCTCGTGCGCATCGGCATCGACAGGCCCGCCGCCCATGCCACGGGCCGGATCGACGACCTGGCCGACGGCCGTCCCGTCGGCGATTACCGGAGGGTCGATTTCGAGCAGGCGGCGAAGGTGCTCGACTCCCCGGACCTCGTCGTCCTGGATGTCCGGCTCGCCGGCGAACGCGCCGAAGGAGCAGTCAGGAACTCGCTGCACGTCCCGTTGCACGATCTACTCGATCGGCTCGATGAGCTGTCGGGCAGGCAGTCTTGGATTCACTGCGCCACCGGGTTTCGCGCCAGTGTGGCTGCCAGCCTGCTCGACCGCGCCGGGCTGGACGTCGTGCTGATCGACGACGACTACACGCGGGCCGAGGAGCTCGGTCTCACGATTGACGGGCCGGCCGCGAGCTGACTTCCGGCCGCGCGGTGCGGTCAGGGCGCAGGAGGTGCCCGATCCGCAGATGCCTGAGCGGGTGAGCATCGGGGCCGGCGGGCCTGGCGATGCGGTGGTTTGCCTGTTTCTGCGGTGGCTTGAGGGTGACGTTATCCACAGCCTTCACATCTGATTTGGTACTTGCCCACATGTCACATAGCGTCACCCCAACTTCAGGTCGGGGGACCCTTCGTGGCGCTGCCAGCCGTTCGTCCGGTCACGACCGGATTTGCCGCAGCTGAGACGGCAGATCCGGCCGCGACTGCTGCTGCCCGCGTAGCAGAGCAGCTCAGAGGCCTGATTCGGGATGGCGACATCGACCCGGTCGTCGACCGCAGCCGGGTCGCCGCACTCGCGGCCGAGCTCGTCTCTGCCGACCAGGAGCTCACCGGCTCGACGGAGCGCCCGGCCGAAATTTCACGCAGCGTACGGAATCTGGTGGAGTCGGTCTCCGGTTTCGGTCCGCTGCAGCCCTACCTCGACGACCCGACCGTCGAGGAACTGTGGATCAACGAGCCGGGCCGGGTCTTCGTCGCCCGCCGCGGCACCAGCGAGCTGACCACCACGATCCTGGGCGATGAGCAGGTTCGCGACCTCGTCGAGCGGATGCTCATGAGCAGCGGCCGACGCCTCGACCTGTCCCAGCCTTTCGTCGACGCCTCGCTGCCCGACGGCTCCCGGCTGCATGTCGTCATCCCCGACGTCACCCGCCGCCACTGGGCTGTCAACATTCGCCGCTTCGTCCTGCCCGCCGTCCGCCTCGACGAACTCGTCGCCCTGGGCACCCTCCCGCAGACCACCGCCGCGTTCCTCGAAGCCTCCGTCGCGGCCGGCCTGAACATCGTCGTCGCCGGCGGCACGCAGGCCGGAAAAACGACTCTTTTGAACTGTCTTGCGGCCGCCATCCCCGGCCGCGAACGCATCATCACCTGCGAGGAAGTCTTCGAGCTGCGGCTGCCCGCCGCCGACTGGGTCGCTCTGCAAACCCGGCTTCCCAACCTCGAAGGCGCTGGCGAAATCCCCTTACGCCGCTTGGTGAAGGAGGCCTTGCGCATGCGGCCCGACCGCCTCATCGTGGGCGAGGTGCGCCAGGGCGAGGCGCTCGACATGCTCATCGCCTTGAATTCCGGAATTCCCGGCATGGCCACCATTCACGCAAACTCGGCGCGCGAGACCGTCACCAAGCTTTGCACGCTGCCGCTGCTCGCGTCGGCCAACATCTCGCATGCTTTCGTGGTGCCGACGGTCGCCACGGCGATCGACCTCGTGGTCCATGTCTCCAAGGACGCTCGTGGTCAGCGGCGGGTACGCGAGATCGTCGGCCTGTCTGGACGTGTCGAGGAGTCGGCTTCCGGCGCGGGTGTCATCGAGCTGTCGCAGATTTACGCCACCGATGCCGCCGGAACCCTTTGCCGCGCCGATGGTTTTCCGCCGCACGCCGAGCGTTACGGGTGGGCCGGCTTCGACCTTGCGGCGCTGCTCGCTGCCGGACGGCGCACAGCCTGATGGGCGTCTTCATCGGGCTGCTGCTCGGCATCGGGCTGCTGCTGTGCGTGCTGAGCGGCCCGCCGGCCGGTGAGCGACCGCGAAAGCACCTGCGGTTGCAGGGATTGCTCAACGAAGCGCAGGTGCCCTCGCTGGGCCCGATACACCTGGTGCTGGCATCCCTGGTCGCCGGTCTGGTCGCCGGCGCGCTGGTACTGGCGCTGTCGTCCACGTGGTCCCTGGCCGCGATCTTCGTGGTGTTCGGGGCGGCGAGCCCATGGCTGGTGCTGCGCCGTCGGGTCACGCGGAGCCGGCGCGAGCGGCGAGAGCTGTGGCCGTATGTGATCGACGACCTCGCCAGCGGGATCCGCGCCGGGCTCTCGCTGCCGGAGGCGGTCGCTGCCGTCGCCGAGCGCGGACCGGTGCCGATGCGGCCGGCGTTCGCCGTCTTCGCGAGTGACTATCGCGCGAGCGGATCGTTCTCCGCCAGCATCGGGCGGCTTTCCGAACGCCTCGCCGATCCGGTGGCTGATCGCGTGGTGGAGGCGCTCCTGCTCGCCCGCGAGGTGGGCGGTACGGATGTCGGGCGCTTGCTTCGTAGCCTCGGGCAGGCCCTGCGCGAGGATGCACGCGCCCGGGGCGAGATCGAGGCCCGCCAAAGCTGGACCGTCAACGGTGCCCGGCTGGCGGTCTGCGCGCCGTGGGCGGTCCTGCTCCTGCTGGCGAGCCGGAGCCGGAGCGTCGAGGTCTACGACCGGCCGGCCGGCTTGCTGGTCCTCGCGATCGGCGGCGGGCTCTCGGCCCTGGCCTACCTCCTGATGCGCCGCATCGGCCGGCTGCCGGCCGAGCCGCGAAGTGCGGTGACGGTGGTGAGGACTCCGTGACCGGTGCGGGCGCGCTGCTCGGATTGCTGGCCGGCCTGGGTGTGCTGCTGGTGGTGGTACGGATGCCGATCAGCCGGCGCGTACGGCTGGTGGACCGGGTCGCACCGCCCGCCGCCGTCATCGCAAGCGCCCCCGGCGCCGGCGCGCGCCGGTCGCTGGTCACCGCCGCCGCAGCCCGGCTGGATCGCTTCGTCGGGGGCCGTGCCGCGCTGGCCCGGCGGCTGGATTCAGGCGGCGCGCCGCTGACCATCGAGCAGTACCGCGCGTCTCAGGTGCTGTGGGCGGCGAGCGGGGCCGTCCCCGGCGCCGCGCTCCTCGCCCTCGGCAGCCTCGGCGGCCAGGCCACCGTGTCGCTCGCCGGCGCTGCTCTCGTCATTGCCGGGCTTGCCGGGGGAGTGGCGTCCCGCGACGCGTGGCTCAGCCGCGCCATCCGGCAACGTGAGGCCACCATGCTCGCGCAATTGCCCGCCGTTGCTGACCTATTCGCCCTCGCGGTCGCCGCCGGGGAAAGCCCGCTCGGCGCGTTGCAACGGATCGCCCGCGGCGGGGCAGGCCCGCTTCGCGACGAGTTACGGCGAGTCCTGGCTGACGTCAGGGCCGGCGCGCCGCTGGTCGCCGCGCTCGACGCATTCGCCGCCCGCACGTCCGTGACCGCCCTCGCCCGATTCCTCGACGGCCTCGTCGTCGCCGTCGAGCGCGGCACCCCGCTCGCCGACCTGCTTCGCGCCCAGGCCAGCGACGTCCGCGAAAGCGCCAAGCGCCAGCTCATGGAGTCCGGTGGCCGCAAGGAAATCGCCATGATGATCCCGGTCGTCTTCCTGGTCCTGCCGACGGTCGTGGTGTTCGCGGCCTATCCCGCCTTCACCTCACTCACGTTCGTCACGCACTGATCCCTTCCCCAGCCCACCCCGGAGGACCCTTCATGTTCAAGCTCTCCCTGCTGAAGTTGCGTGACGGCGGTCGCCGCTTCCTGCGCTCCGACGACACCGGCGACGTGCCCGGGTGGGTCATGGTGACGGTGATGACCGCAGCGCTGGTCGCCGCCCTGCTCGCGATCGCCGCTCCCAAGCTCACCTCCGCGTTCACCCACGCGATCGCGTCCATCACCGGTTGATGGCGCGGCGGCCGCACGGTGAGGCTGGATCGTCCGTCGTGGAATTCGTGCTCGTCGGGGTGCTGCTGCTGCTCGTCGCGTTCGGAGTCCTTCAGGTCGGGCTCGTGCTGCACGCTCGCAACGTGCTCGCCGCCGACGCGGCCGAAGGCGCCCGGCATGCGGCCTCGCTGGCGGTCCCGGTCAGCTCCGGCGCGTCCGTCGCCACGGATCTCGCGCAACGCAGCGTCCCCGGCCTGGCGCCCGGGTTGTCCTGCCGCGCCCGCCAGACCGCCGGTCCCGACGGCCTGACGCTCGCCGAGGTCACCTGCGACGCCCGGCTGAGACTGGCATTGCTTCCCGTCGGCGAGGTGCGCGTGACGGTGACGGGCCGATCGCTCAAGGAAGTCGCACAGTGAGACGGCGGCAAGGCGACGACGAGGGCAGCGCACTCATCGAGTTCGTCGCCCTGGCCGTGCTCCTGCTGCTCCCGCTGATTTACCTTTTGCTGTCGGTGTTTTCGGTGCAGCGGGCAGCCTTCGCGGTCACCCAGGCGGCGCGCGAGGCCGGACGCGCGTACGCCACCGCTCCGAGCACCGGCGCGGCCGCGACGAGGGCGGCCTATGCGGCTCGGCTCGCCCTCAGCAGCCAGGGCGTCACGGCTGGGCTCTCGCTGCGCTACGCCGCAGCGGGCAGCGGGTGCGGGTCAGGCAGCGATGGTGCGGCAAGCCTGCGTCCCGGTGCGAGGTTCGTGGTGTGCGTACGCACCGAGGCCGCGCTGCCGCTCGGCGGCTCCGTCACCGTCAACGGCCGGTATGCCGTCACCGTCGACAGCTACCGCACGGCACGCGGATGAGCCGCCGCTGCCGCGATGAGGAGGGCACGATCCTGCTCCTGACGCTCGGCTGCCTGGCGATCGCCCTCATGCTCGTGGTCGTCGTTGTCGACGCTTCCGCCGTCTTCCTCGCCCGGCGCAGCCTCGCGTCCGAGGCCGACGGGGCGTCCATCGCGGCAGCGCAGGCGGTGAGCACGGCGCAGGTCTACACCAAGGGCGCCGGCGCCCGCCTCCCGCTGTCCGAGGTCCAGGCGGCCGTCGCGATGCACGCGGGGGGTGACGGCGCTCTGCAGGCCACCGTCGAGCACGGCGCCGACGGCGACACCGTCGTCGTCACGGGCCGCCGAGGGGTGAACCTGCCCTTCGCCTCCATGCTCGGCGTCGGCCCGGTGACGGTGACGGCCACTTCCCGGGCGTCGAGCGTCCGGCTGGCGAACTGACCCGTTCCGTCACCTGAAATTCACGCGCGCCTGCGCGCTGCGGGCCTTTCCCGGACTTAACGTCCTCGGTGGTGGGCACACCCGGAGATCGTCCTCGAGAGCGCCGCGAGTACGCGCGGCCGCCGCCTTGAGCGGGAGAGCAGACGCGCCCTGTCCCCGGCTCCAAGACCAGAAGGCGACCCGTGACCGCTCTGACTGCTCAAGCCCCAGCCACCACGTACGTGCTCGACACCAGCGTCCTGCTCTCCGACCCGGCGGCGCTGCGCGCCTTCGAGGAGCACGACCTGGTGCTGCCCCTGCCTGTGATCAGCGAGTTGGAGGCCAAACGTCATCATCCTGAGCTCGGCTGGGCCGCTCGCCACGTGCTCCAGCGGCTCGAGCAACTGCGGGTCGAGTACGGACAGCTGACCGAGGCCGTGCCCATCAACGAGGCCGGCGGCACCCTGCGCGTCGAGATGAACCACCGTGACCTGGCCGCTCTGCCTGCCGGGCTCCGGCGCGACAGCAGCGACAGCCGCATCCTGGCCGTTGCGGCGAATCTGGCCGCCGACGGCATGGACGTCGTGCTCGTCAGCAAGGACCTGCCGCTGCGCCTGAACGCCTCGGTCGCCGGCATTGCCGCGCAGGACTACCGGCGCCGCCAGGCCGTCGACGCGGGATGGACCGGGCTGGTCGAACTCGAGGTGTCGAGCGGGCTCGTCGACGACCTCTTCGAACTGCGCGCCCTCGACGCCGCCGACGATCTCGAGGAGGTACGCGACCTTCCGGTCAATACCGGCCTGGTGCTCTCGGCCGGCAGCCAGAGCGCCCTGGCCCGCCTCGGGGCCGACAAGCGCGTGCACCTGGTGCCGCCGGACCGCTCGCTGTTCGGGGTCACCGGCCGCAGCGCCGAGCAGCGCATCGCGCTCGACCTGCTGGCCGACCCCAGCGTCGGGGTCGTCAGCCTCGGCGGACCGGCCGGCACCGGCAAGACCGTTCTCGCGCTCGCCGCGGGCCTGGAAGCCGTGCTCGAACGCCGCACCCACCGCAAGATCATCGTCTTCCGCCCGCTCTACGCCGTCGGCGGCCAGGACCTCGGCTACCTGCCGGGCAGCCAGGACGAGAAGATGGAGCCCTGGGCGCTCGCCGTGATGGACGCCCTGGAGTCGTTCGCCCATCGCGAGGTCATCGCCGAGATCAAGGCGCGCGGCTTGATCGAGATCGCGCCGCTCACCCATATCCGTGGCCGCACCCTGACCGGCGCGTGGGTGATCATCGACGAGGTCCAGAACATCGAACGCACCGTCCTGCTCGCGGCGCTGTCCCGGTTGGCCGCCGACAGCCGCGCCGTGTGCTGCTGGGACATCGCCCAGCGCGACAACCTGCATGTCGGACGCCACGACGGCATCGCGTCGGTGGTCGACGGCCTGCGCGGGCACCCGCTCTTCGGTCACGTCACGCTGACCCGGGCCGAACGTTCGCCGGTCGCGGCGCTCGCGAGCCGCCTGCTCGAGGAGGCCACCGACTTCTGAACGCTGCTGACGAGTCGCGTCCCGCGCTGTCCGCCGCTCGTGGCTCACAGCGAACACCAGGGAAGGCCTCTAGCCTGAGCCCGTGGGCGGAGGCGAGCGCGTCGGCAGCGTGCGGCGCTGGTGGCGCGACGGCCCGTTGCGCCGCCCCGGGGCTCCGCGCCGTTACGCGACGGTTGCCGTCGCGATCGCGCTGCTGGTGAGCCTGCCGGCGATCGTCGGGGCGATCCCCGTCTCGGCGAAGAAGATCCCGGTGGCCACGCTGCTCGCCCGCGCCATGGCGTCGGAGCAGGTCAAATTCACCGGGCTCGCGTCGGCGTCCGGCGCGCTGCAGCTCCCGGATTTCGGGGTGGGCAACGACGTGACGGCGCTGCTGTCCGGCACCAACCGGCTGCGAGCGTGGTGGGACGGCCCGACCCACTACCGGGTCGACCGGGTCACGTTCGCGGCCGAAAGCGACGTGTACCGCACCGGCAGCCAGGTCTGGACCTGGGACTCCGACCACCGGATCGCCGTGCTCACCGCCAGCAAGCCGCAGATCCCGCTGCCCGGGCCGCAGGACGCGCTTCCCGGCAACCTCGCGCGCCGGCTGCTCGCCCAGGCCAAGCCCGCCGACCTGCACCCCGCCGGCGCTCGGCGCATCGCGGGCCGCACCGTGCTCGCCATGACCTGGGAACCCCACGATCCGCGCTCGACGATCGGCCGGGTGAAGGTGTGGGTCGATCAGGACACCGGCCTGCCGCTCTCGGTCGAGGTGCGGTCGGTCAGCGGCGCGCGCGCGTTCAGCTCGTCCTTCCTCGACATCCACTACACGGCGCCGAATCCCTCGGTGCTGAAGTTCGACCCGTCCCACGACAAGACGGCCATCGTCGAGAACACCGAGCCCGGAGCCCCCGACTCCGCGCAGGCGATCTTCACCTTGCCAGCGACCATCGGGGGCCTGCCGCAGCGCAGCCCGCCGAGCCCGCTGATCGCCACGTATGGCACGGGGCCCTCGATCGTGGCCGTGACGGCCCTCGACCCGCTGGCCGCCGGCGCCCTGCGCCAGCAGATCGACTCGCCGGGCCACCCGCCCGTGAAAGGGGCCTTCGGCGTGGGCTCGCTGATCGAGACCCCGCTGGTCACCGGGCTGGTGTTTCACACCGCTTCCAACGGTTACATGCTGCTCGGCACCGTGACCCGTGATCAGATCGAAGCCATGGCCCTCGATCTGGTACGCCATCCCGCCCGGCAGAACCCGGGCCAGATGTGATCCGTACCGAAGGGCTGACCAAGCGATACGGGAAGATCACCGTCGTTTCGGACCTCAACCTCGACGTGCGTCCCGGTGACCGGTACGGGTTCCTCGGGCCCAACGGGTCGGGAAAGTCGACGACCGTACGCATGCTGCTCGGGCTGGTCTTCGCCTCCAGCGGGCGCATCGAACTGATCGGCCAGCCGGTGCCCAAGCGCGCCCGTTCGGCGCTGGAGCGGGTGGGGGCGATCATCGAGTCGCCCGCGTTCTGGCCGAACCTGTCCGGCCGCCGCAACCTCACCCTTCGCGATGCTGCAGGTCCTGGTGGCGGCAAGCACACGCGGGCCGACCGGGTCGCCGAGGCGTTGGATCGCGTCGGCATGACGAACGTCGACGAGCGCCCGGTGAAGGCGTACTCGCTGGGTATGAAGCAGCGCCTCGGCCTAGCCGCTGCGCTGCTGCGCAAGCCCGAGCTGCTGGTCCTCGACGAGCCCACGAACGGCCTCGACCCGCAAGGCATCCTCGAGGTGCGCAACCTGCTCATGGAGCTCAACCACGCAGGCACGACCGTCTTCCTTTCCTCGCACCAGCTCACCGAGATCGAGGCGCTGTGCACCCGGGTGGGCGTGATCAGCGGCGGCCGGATGAGGGTGCAGGACGACCTCGCCGCGCTGCGCACACCCACTGGCAACGTCCGCGTCCGCACCCCTGACCTGGCACGCGCGACCGAGGTGCTCGGCGGGGCGGTGGTCAGTGCGAGCGGCAACCTCGTCGTCGTGCGCAGCAATACGCCTGATTACGTCAACTCCTCGCTCGTGGAAGCGGGGGTGCGGGTGACCGAGCTGCTCGTCGAGCGGCGGTCGCTGGAAGAGGTCTTCCTGGCCTCGACGCAAGCGAGCGTTTTCGCGTGATCGGTGTCGAGCTGGCCGTGCTCATGCGCCGGCCGCGGACCTGGATCTCGCTGGCGATCCTCGTCGCGCTGCCGATCACCGCCGCCATCTTCCTGGCGACCACCAAGATCGCCCCCGCGCCGGGGCAGGGTCCGGCGCTGCTCAGCCAGGTCCTCAGCAACGGGACGCTGTTCGCCGCCGCCGCCCTCGCCGTCGACCTGATCCCGCTGCTACCCCTCTCGGTGCTGGTGGTCGCCGGCGACTCGATCGCGGGTGAGGCCAACTCGGGCACCCTGCGCTACCTGCTCACCCGCCCGGTGAGCCGTAGCCGGCTGCTGACCGCCAAGCTGGTCTCGATCCTGGTCTTCGTGCTGGCCGCGGTGGTCACGGTTGCCGTCTCCGGCTACATCGCCGGCGTCATCCTCTTCCCGAGTTCCGGGTCGGTCACGACGATCTCGGGAGGCGAGCCGCTGACGTTCCCGCAGGTGCTGCTGCGCACCCTGTTCGCCGTGCTCTACGTCGGCGTCTCGATGATCGGCGTTGCCTCGTTCGCGCTGCTGCTGTCGACCATCCTGGACAACCCGCTCGGCGCCGCGCTCGGCGGATTCGCCGTCCTCGTCGCCTCGACCACCCTCGACGCGCTGGACGCGGCGGGCTCCGTGCAGCCCTACCTGCCGACGCACTACTGGCTGAAGTTCGTCGACCTCTTCCGCAATCCGGTGCTCTGGCGTGACGTCGAACGAGGGCTGCTGCTGCAGCTGGTCTACATGGTTGTGCTGCTCGGGGCGTCCTGGGCGTACTTCACCACCAAGGACATCAAGAGCTGAGCGGTACGCTCGCGAGCGTGCCTGCCGACCTGCCCGACGAGCTGAAAGCGCTCGACGCGACCCTCGCCGGCATCGAGAACGTTCTTGACGTCCAGGGTCTACGCAAGGAGTTGAACGCGCTCGAGGAGCAGGCGTCCGATCCTGACCTGTGGGGCGACCAGGCGCGCGCGCAGAAAGTCACGAGCGCGTTGTCGCGGGTGCGCTCCGATCTGACCCGGATTGAGGCCCTGCGCGTCCGCCTCGATGACGCGCTGGCCGCGGTCGAGCTCGATGATCCCGATCTCACGGCCGAGGCCGAAGCTTCGCTGCCGGCGCTGGCGAAAGAGGTCGAGTCGCTCGAGGTGCGCACGCTCATGTCCGGCGAGTACGACCCCCGCGAGGCGATCATGCAGCTGTCGGCGGGCGCCGGTGGGGTCGATGCGGCCGACTGGACCGAGATGCTGCTGCGCATGTACCTGCGGTGGGCCGAGCGGCACGGCTGGAAGACCGAAGTCCTCGACACCTCCTACGCCGAAGAGGCGGGGCTGAAGAGCGCGACGTTCAAGGTCGAGGCGCCCTTCGCGTACGGCACGTTGCGCAGCGAGCATGGCGTGCACCGGCTGGTGCGCATCAGCCCGTTCGACAACCAGTCGCGCCGCCAGACGTCCTTCGCCGGCGTGGAGGTCACCCCGGTCGTCGAGAGCACCGACGAGGTCGACATCGAGGAGAAGGACCTGCGGATCGACATCTTCCGCAGCTCCGGGCCGGGCGGTCAGGGCGTCAATACCACCGACTCCGCCGTGCGGATCACCCACATCCCGACGAATATCGTGGTCACCTGCCAGAACGAGCGCTCGCAGCTGCAGAACAAGGCGGCGGCGATGCAGGTGCTCGCCGGGAAGCTGCTCGAACGCCAGCGCCAGGATGAGGCCGCAGAACGCGCCCGGCTGACCGGTGGGCCGCAGGACGTGAGCTTCGGCTCGCAGATCCGCAACTACGTGCTGCACCCGTACCAGATGGTCAAAGACCTTCGTACCGAGGAGGAGACCGGCAATACCGGAGCCGTGCTCGACGGCGATATCGACGCGTTCCTGGACGCGGAAATCCGGTGGCGGCGCGCCCACGAGGTGTGATCGGGCGAGCCTGCCCGGGCTCTGAGCCGGGGGAGTGCCTCCGCTAGACGGCGTGGCGTGCGGCGAACACGATCAGCAGCGTGACCAGCGCGACCATGAGGCCGACGAGGGGGGCAGGAACCGAGAAGCGCTGGCGGGCCAGCTGCTCGCGGGTGCTGCGGCAGACAGCACAACCGCCGTCTGCGACGATGCCGCCGCAATGGGCGCACGCCAGGTGGTCACTACGCATGTGCCCCACCTCCGACCTGCATGTGAGCTTGCGAACCGCTGCTGTCCAGTGACAACCGAACCGCAGGCTCGAGACTTCCCCGAGTAAAGGATAAGCCTGTGACGCGCTGAACACCACCGCAACATGTGACGGCGATGGGAGGACGCACACTTGGCCGTGGGTGACTAGCCCATTCGGGTGTGTAGCTGAGGGGTCCCGGGCCGGGGGCTGGACGTCGGCGTTTTGCCGCCGATACGACCTTGCGTCCATTTAGGCTCAGCCGCAGGCCCAAGTGATCGTTTGCACCCGAGATGTCGCTGACTAGTCGAGGCCCCCATTGATCGAGCTCAGAGCCGTGACCAAGGTCTACCCGTCCAATCCGAAGCCTGCGCTCTCGGACATCTCGGTCGAGATCGCCCGCGGCGAATTCGCCTTTCTGGTCGGCACTTCCGGCTCTGGCAAGTCGACCTTTCTGCGGCTGCTGCTGCGTGAGGAGCTCCCGACCACCGGGTCCGTCCACATCGCCGGCCGTGACATCACCCGGCTCTCCGCGTGGAAGGTCCCGCAGCTGCGCCGCCAGATCGGCTGCGTCTTCCAGGACTTCAGGCTGCTGCCCGATCGCAGCGTCTTCGCGAACGTGGCTTTCGCTCCCGAGTCCATCGGCCGCCCCGGTTCGATGATCCGCCGGCTGGTCCCCGAGGTCCTCGAACTCGTCGGCCTCGCCGGCAAGGAAGACCGGATGCCGGGTGAGCTCTCCGGCGGCGAGCAGCAACGTGTCGCGATCGCCCGGGCCTTCATCAACCGGCCGGTCATGCTGCTGTGCGACGAGCCGACCGGAAATCTCGACCCGGCCACGGCGGTCGGCATCATGCGCCTGCTCGACCGGATCAACCGGGCGGGCACCACGGTCGTCATGGCCACCCACAACGCCGACGTCGTCGATGCCATGCGGCGACGGGTCATCGAACTTGATTCGGGCCTGCTCGTACGCGATCAGCAGCGCGGGGTCTACGGCAGCGGGGCTGCTGTCACGGTGGGAAACAGCGCATGACCCGGGTGGTTCCGATCCTTCGCGACGCGGTCAAAGGCCTGCGGCGCAACCTCGCGATGTCGATCGCGGTCGTGCTCTGCTCGGCGGTCTCGCTGACCCTGTTCGGTGCCGGCCTGCTGCTGCACCGCCAGGTCGACATCACCAGCCAGCACCTCTACGGACGCGTCGAGCTCACGATCTACGTCAATGACGGGATCACGGCCGACCAGCAGAACGCGCTCGCGTCGAAGCTGGCTCACGACCCGCTCGTGACGACCGCGACGTACGAGAGCAAGGACCAGGCTTTCGCCGAGTTCAAGCAGCTGTACAAGAGCCAGCCCGAGCTCACCCAGGGCGTCACCGCTGACCTGCTGCCGGCGAGCTATCACGTCAAGCTCGTCAACCCGCAGGATTACGCCGCGGCCGCCGCCGAATACGCCCACCTTCCTGGTGTGAACCAGGTGCAGGACTGGCGCGGACGGCTGAAGGGCTTCTTCCGCTTCCTGCATGGCTTCCAGCTCGCGGCGTATATCCTCGCGGCGGTGCAGGGCCTGGCCACGTTGGTGCTGCTCTACAACACGATCCGGATGTCGGCCCACAGCCGCCGCAAGGAGACGTCGATCATGCGGCTGGTCGGGGCGACCCGCTTCCACATCCAGCTGCCGTTCATCCTCGAAAGCGCCATCGCCGGGCTCGCCGGCGGTGTCCTCGCCGGCGCTTCACTGTTCGGCTTGCGTATCGCGCTCATCGATCACCGGTTCAGTCACCAGCAGTTCACGCCCGTGCTGTCGCACGGCGACGTCTGGCAGGTCATCGGCTACGTGCTGATCGCCGGCGCCGCTGCTTCGTCGCTGATGGCCTTCATCGCCCTGCGCCGTCATGTGAACGCTGCAGAGCCCAAGCGGCCCTCGCGTTCGCTGCGCAAGTCGATCCCGTCGCCGCGCGCGGGGCTGGAAGAGGTCTCGAAGCGTCCGGAGCCCGCAGCGGCTTCCACCTCCGCCGCCAACGGCAGTCATCGTCGCCGCTGAGCTGAGGCCGGAGAGCTGCCCGCGGCTCGCCCGTAAGCTCGGACGGTGCCCAAGGAGACCGGCCGCAAGGTCGTCGCGCAGAACCGGCGGGCGCGCCACGACTACTCCATCGACGACGTCTACGAGGCGGGTCTGGTGCTCACCGGCACCGAGGTCAAGTCGCTACGGCGCGGGCCGCGCCTCGCTCACCGACGGCTACGCCGCGATCGACGGCGGCGAGGCGTGGCTGCACGGCGTGCACATCCCCGAGTACACGCAGGGCACCTGGACCAACCACGCGCCGCGCCGCACGCGCAAGCTGCTGCTGCACCGGCGAGGAGATCGCACCAGCTCGATCGGCAAGACGCGGGAGAGCGGGCTCACGCTCATCCCGCTGTCGCTGTACTTCAAGGACGGCAAGGCCAAGGTCGAGATCGCGCTCGCCCGGGGCAAGCGAGTCTACGACAAGCGCCAGGCTCTCGCCACCCGCGACGCGTCGCGGGAGATGGAACGCGCGCTCGGGCGGCGCCGCAAGGGCATGGAGTAGCCCGGCTTGCCGGCCATCGCGCCCGCCCTCGCGGTCATCGCCTGGATCCCCGGGGTGCTGCTGCTCGACCGCGGCGCCACGCTCGGCGAGCAGCGGCTGCTCGGGCTTGCATCGTGGGTGCTGCTGGCGCTGCTGCTGTGGGGTCAGGACGCGCTCACCCGGCTGTCGGTCGGGGTCGTCGTGGTGTACGCCTCGCTCATCGAGTACACGTTTTCCGGCTACCTGCACGTGTACGTCTACCGGCTGCATGGCCCCGGGCTGGACGCGTTCGACAAGGTCCCGAGCTTCGTCCCGCCGGGGCACGGGCTGGTGTATCTCGCCGCCGTGGTGCTCGGGCGCAAGCTGCCCCGCTGGTCCGTGCCGGCCGCCGCGATCGGGGTGAGTGCGTACGCCCTCTGGGGGCTCTTGCTCTCGCCCCAGCTCGACGTGCTCGGCGCGCTGTGGGCGGGGTGCCTGTTGTGGTGGCTGTGGCGCGGTCGCGACAAGCGGGTGTACGCGGCGGCGCTGATCGTCGTGACGTATCTCGAACTGCTCGGCACCGCGATCGGCACCTGGCGCTGGCAGCCGCACGACCCCATATTTCATTGGATCGCTACGGGAAATCCGCCGTCTGGAGCGGCCGGTGGCTACTGCTTTTTCGACGCTGCCGCACTCGCGATCGCGCCGGTATTGCTGAGGTGGATCCGCCGCCGCAGGCAGCCCGCCGAGGTGGCTGAGGTGACCGAGCAGCAGCGGGTGGCCGCGTGACTGCTCCCGCTTGGCAGGAGCTCGGACTGCCCGGCCTCGTCGATGTGCATGTCCACGTCTTGCCGCCGAACGTCGAACGCAAGGTGTGGGCGTACTTCGAACGGGCTCAGAAGCATTACGGACGGGCGTGGCCGGTGACCTACTCGTGGCCGCTGCAGGAGCGCCGGGCGCAGCTTGCGGCGCTTGGGGTGCGGGCGTATCCGGGGCTGGTCTACCCGCACAAGGCCGGCATGGCCGAGTGGCTGAGCGACTGGGCGCTCGATTACGCGCAGGCGACGCCGGAGGTCGTGCCGTCGGCGACGTTCTTTCCCGAGCCCGGGGCGGGACAGTACGTGGCGGCCGCGCTCGCCCGGGGGGCCCGGATCTTCAAGGCTCACCTGCAAGTCGGCGGCTACGATCCGCGCGATCCGTTGCTCGAGGACGTGTGGGGGATCTTCGCCGACGCCGGGGTACCGGTGGTGACGCACTGCGGCGACGGCCCGGTGCCGGGGCCGTTCACCGGAGCCGGACCGATCGGTGAGGTACTGGCTCGCCATCCCGGGCTGCGGGTCGTGATCGCGCATGCCGGAATGCCGCGCTACAACGACTTTCTTGACCTGGCCGGCCGCTACCCGTCCGTCCTGCTCGACACCACGATGGCCTTCACCGATTTCGCCGAGACGGCAGCGCCTTTCCCGCGCGAGCGGCTGCCGGAGCTGCGCGAGCTGGGCCTGGCCGGTCGCATCCTGCTGGGCAGCGATTTCCCGTCCATTCCTTACCGTTACGAGCATCAGATCGAGGCGCTCGTGAGGCTCGATCTCGGGGACGCATGGCTGCGGCAGGTGCTCTGGACGGCACCCGCCGCCGTGCTGGGGGTGGCGGCGTGACTGCCCGAGTCTGCTTGCCGCTGACATGCCCGCCCATGATCGCCGAATACGTCACGACGGCGATGCCGACCGGCTTCGCGAAACCATCGACGAAGCCACCAGGGGCCAAGGCCCCGAACCGGACGGGAGCCACGTGCGCGTTCTGCTGATCCACCACACACCCTCGCCGGCGATGCAGGAACTGCTGGAGCAAGCCAAGCGCGGGGTTGGCGAGGTCGATGGCGTCGAGCTCGTCGTGCGCCCGGCGCTGGCGTGTGGGGCGGCTGAGGTGCTCGAGGCGGACGGGTACCTGCTCGGGACGCCTGCGAACATCGGCTACATGAGCGGCGCGCTCAAGCACTTCTTCGATCAGATCTACTACCCGTGCCTTGACGCCACGGTCGGGCGCCCGTACGGGCTCTACGTGCACGGCGGCAACGACACCGGCGGCGCCGTCCGCAGCATCGAGCAGATCGTCGGCGCCCTGCGCTGGTCTGCCGTGCGGCCGGCGCTCACGGTGGTGGGGCAGATCACCAAGCAGGTGCGGGAGGACTGCTGGGAGCTGGGCGGCCTGGTCGCGGCGTCGGTCGCTGGGCTGGTGTGACGGGTTACGCGCTGGACGCTCGGGGCATGAGCTGGGAAGATAGGTGGCCGCCGCGGCGTTGGCCGTGGTGTACGTGTTTTTCCGATCAGGGGGTGACTGGCTTCGACTTCGGATGTCGGGGCAGGTGAAGCGGGCCGAGGATGAACGGTTATACTCGTAAACGATCCGTTCAAAGAAATAACTGCCAACAAAACGCAGTCCGCTTACGCTCTCGCCGCCTGAGGCGGGTAGCTAAGCCGTCAGCCTAGGAGCGCCTCCGGCCTAGGACCTGGCGTCGCTAGGAGGATCACCGCTCGCCCCGGTCGCGGGGGCGGACGGAAAATCAAACAGCGACTGGGCAACTACCAGCTGGCCTGAGTGACTGGTAGGGCCGAGGTCGAAAATCAGGATGCGCCCGGAGAAGCCCTGTTGCGGTACCGAAGGACGCGGGTTCGATTCCCGCCACCTCCACCAAGAGCAGTTCCCGATATTCCTGGAAACTGTTCCCGAAAATCCAACGAGCTCAGGCCCGGTCCGCAAGGACCGGGCCTTCGCATTCCGACCGCCACTGACGGGCCTGGTGGGGTCGTACCGGTCCTGCCGACTTGGCTGTGACGGCTGTCGGATTTGGCGCAACCAGGCGGCGCGCACTGTGAGGATCGCGCCGATGGTCACGGTCAGCGCATCCAGCTGGCCGCACACGTTCCCGGCCGATCGCGGCCGGCTACTGGCGCTGTATCGCGACGGTGAGCAACACCGCGGTGTCTTCCATGGCGTGCAGGTCATGCCGTGCCGGCGGGATGACGATCAGATCACCGCGGCGCCCCTCCCATTCCTCCCCGTCCGCGCCCAGGCGGACGCGCCCCGCGAGCACCTGCACAGTGGCCTCGCCGGGGCTCTCGTGCTCGCCCAGCCTCGTGCCCGCGGTCAGCGCCATCAGGGTCTGACGCAACGTGTGTTCATGCCCCCCGACCACGGTCTCGGAGCTGCGGCCGGCGCTGCTGGTGCGCGCTCGCTCAAGGTGTTCGCGAGCGAGCGCGTCGAGGGAGAGCTTCTGCATGGTCATCCTTTCCGGAGGTGGGCTCGTAGGTAGTTCTACAGGACGACCCCGGTGTCGCGGTCGCTGTTGACCAGCGTGAGCACCTCGTCGCATCGGGTGCCGCCGGCAACCGGCGTCGGTGCGTCGACCAGCATCGTCGGCTCAGCAACCGTGATCACGCACTCCCCGAAGGCGCTCCGGCGCCCGGATCACACCGCCGGATGCCCAGCGGTCATAGTCGAGTCTGGGATATTGCCGACCGACCGAATCAGGGAAGTGTGATCATGCCAAGCACCCATGCCTCGCCGGTGATCGGGGAAGTCGCGCAGCACCTGCTGCTCGAGAACGACGAGGTCAAGATCTGGCAAGTCAACACTGCACCCGGCGAGACCTTTCCGCACCACTACCACAACCATGACTACGTGCTGTTTCACCTCACCTCGATGCTCGGCGCCGTCTACAACGCCGAGTCCGACCACGACCGCATCTGGCGGGCCCGCCTCGAGTGGGCCGACGGCGTGCCGGACGAGGCGCTCGGCGGCTGGAGTCACGAGCACGGCGTGAACTACATCCCCGGTAGCGGATTCCTCTCGCCCGGCTACGTCAACATCGGCGACACCCCATTCGTCGCCGCACTGCTCGAGGTGAAGCGCCCGCGCCGGCCGGACCAGGAGGGCGTCGGCTACGCCCGCAGCGACGCCTTGGTCGGCCTGCCACCGCGGCCGGGCACGGTCCTTCTGCTGGAGAACGACCGGGTACGGGTACACGAGACCGTGATCGCCTCCGGGCAGACCGAGCCGGCACGCCGGCAGCTTGACAGCGCGGTGTACGTCGTAGACGGCTCCACCCTCAACGTTGACGACGGCGTCACTGGACCCACCGAGCAAGTCCTGGCGAGTCACAGCGGGTCGTGGCGCCGAGCCGGTCGCTGGGCCTTCACGAACGTCGGTGCCTCGGCATATCGAGAGCTGTCGGTCGAATTGAAATGAGTGCGCGATTCACGCGGGTGAATCAACCGCCGAAGGCCTAGCGCCGGGGAGCCTCCGGCGCCCCGGCGGTGAAGGTCAGCTGGTCGGGGTGGTGGCCGCGGTCCGGCTGGCGCGGGCAGCCGGGTACGGCGCGGCGTGGGAGGCACTGGCGCCGTGGGCCGAGCGGATCGCCGGCTGGGTGAAGGCGGACCTGCGGGGAAGGCTCAGCCGCGGCCAGTGTCGTTCTGGTCGACTGGCTGTCGCGGCGCTGACGGTGACGAGATGGCTTGCCACCACAAAGTCTTCGAGCGTCCGCTCGTTGGCGTCGCGGTTGTCCGGTCCGATGAGGACCCCTTCGTGGGCGAGTGAGGCCAGTTCCCCGTCCGACGTGACGGTGAACAAGGCCGCACCGCGACGGCGTGCGTCGGCCAGCCTTTGCAGCCCATCGTCGTGCAGTCGGTCGGGGGCGATGACGAGGACGGCACTGCGGCGGTCAGCCGCTGCGAGTTCGTGCGCTGAATGGCGCAGGTGCGGTGGGGCGGTCGCGGGCGGGTTCCACCGCAGGAGGGTCGGGGACAGACCTGGCAGGTTTGATCGGCGCGCTTGGTCGTGGAAGTGGGCGGCGACATGCCAGGCGTCGAAGGTGTCGGTGCCGACGACGAACAGGTTGCTGGTCACCGCTGCGGCGGGTCGCAGTTGTTCGCCTAGGTCCCATGCGCTACTGCGCCATCCGCCCATCTTGCGCAGCTTGAGCCACGCGCGGTAGTTGCCGGTGACGTCCACGGTGTAAAGAGTCGGTCGTGGCTGGCTGTCTCTGAAGCGTCCGCAGGCGGCTCAAGGGCTCGGGCTAACGGGCCGATCCAGGAACGGTGGCAGATGGGTCGGGGGTGAAGCCGAAGCGTCGTTCGGTCGCCGACGGTTCTGATGGGGGACGTCGTTGGCGTCCCCGGCCGGTGCTGGCGGCGCTGCTGAAAGCTGCAGTCATCGCGATTCCGGTGCTGTGTTCGTTGGCGGCGGCATGGGTACTCGGCGCGCTGCTACCCGCCGGGGCTGGCGCTGCTCGTTGGGGATATCGCACCGTCATAGTCGGATGTGCGTTGGCCGCCGCGATGGTCGCCGAGCGGGGGACGCGACGTCTGGTGCCGTTGACGGTGTTGTTGAAGCTGAGCATGCTCTTTCCGGATCAGGCTCCGTCGCGGTTCAAAGTGGCCCGGCGGGCCACGTCGAAGCAGGGTTTGGAACGCCTCGCGACCCGTCGTGACGGTGATGCGGCGAACGCAGCGTCGACAATCATGGAGTTGTTGGCGGCGCTGGCTCACCACGACAAGCGCACGCGGGGTCATGCCGAGCGGGTGCGGGTGTACACCGATCTGCTTGGCGAGCAGCTGCGGCTGACGCGGGCCGATCAGGATCGGCTGCGTTGGTCGGCGTTGCTGCACGACATCGGCAAGCTCGCCGTCGACCCGGCCATCTTGAACAAGCCCGGAAAGCCATCCGAACGCGAGTGGAACATCCTGCGTAGCCACCCTTTAGCCGGTGCGCGGGCTGCTGCCGACCTGCTGCCGTGGCTGGGGGAGTGGGGCTCGGCGATTCTCGAGCACCACGAACGCTTTGACGGCACGGGTTACCCGAGTGGCTTGGCCGGGCTGAACATCTCCCGCGCTGGGCGCCTACTTGCTGTCGTTGACGCGTATGAGGTGATTACGGCCGCCCGTTCCTACAAGCGGCCGACCTCGACGTTGAAAGCTCGCGAGGAGCTGGCGCGCTGCGCGGGCAGCCACTTCGACCCAGCGATCGTCCGCGCGTTCCTGGCCATCTCATTGCCGCGGCTACTGTGGGCCACGGGCCCTTTGTCGTTCCTGGTGCAGCTTCCGTTCATGGGCGTGCTACGCGATGCCGGAACCAGGCTGGCCAGCACAGGCGGGCCGGCAGTCGCCGCGGCTGCCGGTGTGGTCGTTGTCGCCACCGGAACGGCGCCAGCAACCTCTGCTCCCGCTCGGATGCCCGGTCCGTCCCGCGCGATCGTCGCCCGCCATAACCTCTCACCCGTCAACCCGGTGCTTGTACCGGCGAGGAAGCAGCCGCTCGCCGCAACAGCGCTCGCGACCCCTGCCAGCGCAGCGACCGCCAGCGGAATACCGCCCGTTCCCGCCCCGGCCCAGGTCTCGCTGACGCCGGTCACTGCGCCCCGGCCCGCGCAGGCGCCGACGGTGACGGTCGCCCAAGGCCCCGTCGTCGCGAGCAGCGCCACCGACGCGACTGTCACCTTCACCGTCGACGACGCGACGGCAGTCGTCATGTGCAGCCTCGACGCCGCGACCCCGGCCAGCTGCAACTCCGGTTCCTGGACCGGTGCCAACCTGCCGGCAGGCAACCACACGCTGACCATCACCGCGACGAACGCTGCCGGGACCGGAAGTGCCAGCTACAGCTGGACCATCACCGCGGCGTCACCCCCGCCACCCGTTGGGGCGGCAGCTTTCGTGACGGTCACCTCCGCACCCGTCGCCTCCACTCCCGCCACCGATGCCACGGTCGACTTCACCGTCAGCGATCCGGCAGCGACCACCACCTGCAGCCTCGACGGTGCCAGCTTCACCAGCTGCACCAGCCCATGGACGGCGAGCGGCCTCGCCGTCGGCAACCACACGCTGACCGTCGCCGCCACCAATGCCGGCGGGGTCCGCACCACCAGCTACAGCTGGACGATCACACCGCCCGCCATCGCCGCGCCTACCGTTCTCGTCCTCAGCGGCCCCGTCGCGTCCACCTCCGCTACCGACGCCACCATCACCTTCGACACCAGCGACCCCACGGCCACGATCAGCTGCAGCCTCGACGGCGCACCCGCCGGCGCATGCGCAAACCCGTGGGCCGCCACCAACCTCGGCGTTGGCAGCCACACGCTCACTATCGCGGCGACCAACGCCGCAGGCACCGGCGCCGCCAGCTACAGCTGGACGGTGACACCACCGCCACCACCTTCTGTTGGCGCACCCACGATCACCGTGGACAGTGGCCCGCAGCCCTCCACCACGGCCACCGCCGCCACCATCTCATTCAGCGTCAGCGATCCCACCGCCACCGTCACCTGCAGCCTCGACGGCAGCGCCTCCAGCAGCTGCAGTCCGCCCTGGACCGCGAGTGGCCTGGCGATCGGCGCTCACACGCTGACCATCTCGGCGACCAACGCCGGCGGTACCGGCACTGCCAGCTACAGCTGGACCGTCATTGCGATCCCCATCCCCGCCCCGACCGTTGCCGTCACCAGCGGCCCAGTCCCCTCCACGACCGCCACCGCCGCCACCATCTCATTCAGCGTCAGCGACCCCGCCGCAGCCGTCACCTGCAGTCTCGACGGGGGCGCCCCGGCTAGCTGCAGCACGCCTTGGACCGGGACCGGCCTGGCTCTGGGCAGCCACACGCTCACCATCTCGGCGACCAACGCCGGCGGTACCGGCACTGCCAGCTACAGCTGGACCGTCATTGCGATCCCCCCGGTGGTTGTCACGCTGACAGCGACCCCACCCGCCAAGACCAGCACCAAATCCGCAACGTTCAGCTGGACCCCGACAACGGGCATGACCTACCAGTGCAGCCTCGACGGGGCAGCTTTCACTGCCTGCACCAACACCGTCACCTACGCCAAGATCAAGGGCGGAACCCACACCTTCCGCATCCACAGCACCAACACGGTCGGCGCCGTCAGCGCAGACACGACTTTCACCTGGCGAGTCACCTAGGAGCATGGGTCCGAACCACGCGCGGCGGGTGTCTCGCCGGCCCGGTGACGCGCTGGGATCGTTGGGTGTGCCAGCCGGATCAAGGTGATGATGGTCTGGGACGGCTCCCATCCGACGGATGGGAGCACGCGCCACCTGCACGACCAACCAACCAAGAACCCGCCCTGGGCATGTCGGCCGCCGATCTGCGCCTCGACCGCCTGTGACAGCCCTTAGCGGCCCAGCGGGCTGTAGAAGACCAGGCCGTTGCCTTTGTGGTCATAGACCACGGCCCGGCGCTCGTGCGCGTCGTCGTACGGGGCCTTCACGATGGCCCCTCCGTCGGCCTCGACGGCCTTCGCGGCGGCGTCGACATCAGTGGTCTTGATGCCGACGACAACGTGCCCGGGTAGGGGATGGTCCACGGCGGTCGCGAGGGCGAGGGTGATCGACCCGCCGTCGAGAGCGGCGTAGTGGGAGCCGTCGCGAAACTTCAGCTTCATGCCGAGCGTGTCGCTGTAGAAGCGGATCGATTCATCGAGGTCGTCGGTTGACAGCACGACCATCCGTACGTCGTGTTCGCTCACTGGTGGCTCCCGTGGGTGTTTGCGTTCGCTACTAGGCGTCTGCTCTTCAGGGCCGTTTGACCCTGCACCACATGTAGCACGAGTCGGCCATCGTCATCGACAGCACTGCCCCGACGTCAGTCGACTCCTTGCCTGCGGAGCTGTTGCCGCGGCTGCCTGCCAGGAGGCTGCGTTGGCCGGGGAAGCAACGGCTCTCGAGGTACCAGCCGTCGTGTTTGCGGCTGGTTCGGCACCAGGCGGACGCTTTCGCCCACGTGCAGGATCGTCACCGGCGTATCCCCACGAGCTTGATACTCCACAGAGTCCTGGCCGATGTCGATGACGACGCGTTGCCCCCGCCATTGCAGCCGAAAGCACAAACGCGTCAGGCCTTCGGGAAGTTGAGGGTCGAACGTGAGGCCCTCCGGGCGCGCACGCAGTCCCCCGAAGCCGATCACGAGTGCTATCCACGTACCGGCGAGCGATGCGATGTGTACGCCGTCGCGCGTGTCGTGGTGCAGGTCCTGGAGATCCATGGTCGCGGCCTCATACGTGTAGTCGTAGGCCAGGCCAAGGTGCCCGACTTCGGCGGCGAGGACAGCCTGAACGCATGCTGACAGGGAGGAGTCCCTCACCGTCCGGCGTTCGTAGTAGTCAACGTTTCGTGCCTTGTCGTCAGCCGAGAAGGTGTCGCCGAACCACATCATGGCAAGTTCAAGATCGGCTTGCTTGACGACCTGCTTGCGGTACAGGTCGAAGTAAGGAAAGTTCAGAAACAGTGGGTACTTCGCGGATTTCTCGAAGTCCCACTCGGGCAGCTGCGTGAAGCCGATCGACTGCTGATGCACAGCGAGTCTGCTGTCGTACGGGATATGGACCGCCTCGGCGGCAGCGCGCCAACGAGCGATCTCCTCGACGTTCACACCGAGGCGTTCTGCGATGTCGGGGTGGCGATCGGCGGCGCGGGCAGCGGCTTGCAGATTGCGTGCGGCCGACAGGTTTGTGAAGACGTTGTCGTCGACGACGGCGGTGTATTCGTCGGGGCCCGTTACCCCGACGACGTGCCACTTGTCATCAGCGCCGTGATGCCCGAGTGACAGCCATAGCCGAGCAGTCTCGACCAGCAGCTCGACGCCGATCTCGCGTTCCAGCGCATCGTCGCCCGTGAGGTGCCGGTGGCGATCGAACGCCAAGGCGATATCGGCGTTGACGTGAAACGCCGCGGTACCTGCTGGCCAGTAACCGGAGCACTCGTGACCGGTGATGGTCCGCCACGGGAACGCGGCTCCGGAAAGGCCGAGATCGGCGGCGCGGCGCCGGGCGCGACCAAGGGTCGAGTGCCTCCACCTCAAGACGTCGGCTGCTGCAGCCGGAGATGTGAAGGACAGCAGCGGCAACACGAATTCTTCGGTGTCCCAGAAGGTATGGCCGTCGTAGCCGGGCCCGGTGAGGCCCTTGGCCGGGACGCATCGCTGTTCCCCTCGCTCGCTCGCCTGCAGCACATGAAACAGGCAGAACCGGACAGCTTGCTGCACGGCAGGATCGCCCTCGATCTCAACGTCTGCCGTGTCCCAGAAGGCATCGAGAGTTTCACGTTGCTCACGTAAAAGGCCCTCGAACCCGGTCGCACGAGCGCCTGCCAGCGCGCCGGCCACCTGGTCATGAAGCGCGGACGGTGAGCGGACGCTGGACCATCCGTAGCTGATGTACTTGACGAGTCGCAGCTGCTGCCCTGGCTGCAGCAGGCGGACGATCGTGGTCCGGGCCCAGTCCTCGGAGAGGTCCGTCACGAAGTCCAGCTCACCGTCTTCGATGACGTGGTCCATGCCGGCGGCAAGGCGCAGGCCGCTCGCCCGTGTGCCGTGGGAGAGGACGGCACCAGACTGGCTTCCGTCTCGTCCGACTGCGACGAGTGGGCGTTTCAGGGCGACGGCTGAACGCGGATCGTCCGACTGCCTCGGCAGGGACTCGTTCGCCACCAGCTCAGACTGCACGATGACGCGAACGGCCTCGCTCACGGGTTCAACGACGTATTCGACAGCAGCGGTAGCGCGTTGCCTCAGCGAAACCAGCCGGGTGGACCGAACGCGGACGCGCTTGTCGGCCGGTGAACTCCACTCAAGCCGCCGCGTCAGCGTTCCCGCGCGAAGGTCGAGCACCCGTTCATGGCTGTGCAACGTGCCGTATCGAACGTCGAGTGGCTCGTCGTCCACCAAGAGTCGAATCAGCTTCCCGTTCGTGACGTTGACGATTGTCTGACTCGACTCCGGAGAGCCGTACTCCGCCTCCGCGTACGGCAGCGGCCGCTCCTCGTAGAACGAGTTGAGGTAGGTGCCGGGGATGCCGTTCGGCTCACCCTCATCAAGGTTTCCGCGCAGTCCGATGTGGCCGTTGGAAAGGGCGAAGATCGACTCTGTCTGCGCGATCAAGTTCAGATCGAGCTCGGTCTCGCGTACTGCCCACGGATCGACGGAGAAGATCGCTTGCCGGATCAACGGTCCCCTCCGCCTGCTAGCAACTCGCCAAGGTCTCGGACGACGACAGTAGCGCCATGGCGCTGGAGTTCGGCCGCCTGACCGACGCGGTCGACTCCCACGATGCATGCAAATCCGCCCGCGCGCCCAGCCTCTACCCCAGCCAGTGCGTCCTCGAAGACTGCCGCCTGCGACGGGGAAACTCCCAGAGCTCGGGCTCCGGCCAGATAGGTGTCGGGAGCCGGTTTGCCGGGCAGCTGGCGCTGCGCGGCCGTCACCCCGTCAATACGTGCCTCAAGCAGTCGCTCCAGGCCCGCTACTTTCAGCACCTCAGCGGCATTCGCGCTGGAGGAAACCACCGCTCGCCGAAGCCCTGCGCGCTGCGCGGCTTCCAAGTATCGGCGCGAGCCTTCGAATACCTCGACGCCATCGTCGTGAATGCGCCGCTGCACGAGGTCGTTCTTTCGTTGACCGAGCTGCCACACGGTTTCGGCGTCGGAGCCTTTGTGGGGCCCTCCCTCCGGCAGCCTGATATTGCGGCTCGCGAGGAAGTCGCGCACCCCGTCTTCGCGGGGTTTTCCGTCGACGTAGCGCTCGTAGTCGGAGAGCGGGTCGAAGGGAGCGAACGGCTCGCCGGTTCGCGCCGCGCGTTCACGCAGGTACCGGTCGAACATCTCCGCCCAAGCTTTCCGGTGGACGGCAGCGGTGTTCGTGAGCACGCCGTCCAGGTCGAACAGGCAAGCGATCACCTGGCTCGGCAATCCCAGCACGACGCACCACCGCCCGTTCTCGTCCATCCCTGGAGGGATCTTCCCCGCTCGCTGGGTAGACAACAATGACGAGGCAAAGTACAAGCCGCAGTCCACGCGTGCGCGGGCCCTCATGCGCATGAGCGACGGGCCGGGTGGACACTGAAAGGCGCGCTCCATGAGGCGGCCCGGACAGATGCTGGCGGCAGACGGTGGGTGAGGTGCGAACGTGATCACCTCAGCTGCGGCTGCCCGGGCTGACGGATGACGGCACATCCAGTGCGGCCGCTACCCCGGCCCAGCGAGATCTCGCAGCCTTTTTGGGACGCATGCCGGGAGCGGCGACTGGTCATCCAGCAATGCCGGTCGTGCTCGGGCTACGTGTTCATTCCCCAAGCGTTCTGCCCGCACTGCCTGGGCCGGTCGCTGAGCTGGGTGCAGGCTGCCGGAACGGGATCGATCGTGACGTTCACCGTGGTGTGGCGTCCGCAGACCCCCGCGTTCGAGACGCCGTACGTGATCGCCGTAGTCCTGCTTGACGAAGGCGTCGACATGCTGACGAACCTGATCGACGTCGATCCGGCGCGGGTTTCCATCGGCGCCCGCGTGCGCGTGGCTTTCGTTGACGTCGAAGACGCAACCTTGCCGTTCTTCACCCTGGCCTGCGGGTCGTCGGAGCCGCAGCGATGAACCGGCGGGCTGTCGTCGCCGGGGCCTACAACACCCGGCAAGCCCGAGAGCTGGTGGGTGAAGATTCCCAGTCGGTGACCCTCGATGCCGTGACGGGTGCGCTTGCGGATGCGGGGCTGGACCGTACTGCGGTGGACGGCTTGAACGTCGTGCCGGGCTTTGACTCCCTGAACGGATCCCGGTCGTTCGGTTACTCGTTCGGCTTGCCGTTCTTCTGGGTCGGCCGTGCAGCGATGGGCCCCGCAGCGGTCTTCGAAGCCGCGATGGCGATCGAGGAAGGCCTGTGTGAGGTGGTCGTCATCGCCAGCGGTCAGGCCGGGCTGCACCGAGATCACGGCTCGGTGGCTCCCTGGACGCGACCGTCGAACGAGTTCATCGAATGCTGGGGTTTGATGACGCCGGCGGAGTTTGCCCTCTCGGCGCAGCAGTACCTGCACCGCTTCTCGGTCGATCCGGCGATCCTCGCCTACATCGCGTGCGTGATTCGCAACAACGGTTCGCGCAATCCCGAGGCGGTGTACTTCGGGCGCGGTCCATTCCAGCCGGCCGACATCCTCGCGTCACGGATGATCGCCGAGCCTTACCACCTGCTCGACTGTTCCATGACGAGCGAAGGCGGAAGCGCTCTCGTCATCACCACTGAGGAGCGGGCGCGCGATCTGCCGAGTGCGCCGGTGGCGATCCTTGGCGGCGGGGCGGAAACGTGGGGCCCCGCGTACACGCATCCTCCGACGTACGAGCGGGTGGGCCTGCTGGGCAGGCGCGCCGGGGATCGCGCTTTCGCCAGAGCGGGCTTGGCGCGCAGCGACGTCGATGTCTTCGAGCTGTACGACAACTTCTCGTGGGAAATCATCAGGTATTTCGAGGCCCTCCGCTACTGCGACATCGGAGAGGGTGCCGCGTTCGTCGATGAGGGTGCGATCGAGGTCGCCGGCAGCCATCCGATCGTCACGGACGGAGGAACGATGTCGCACTCACATACCGGTGAGTCGCAGCGGCTCCAGCGCGTGGTGCAGGCAGTGCGCCAGCTGCGCGGGACCTCTGCCGCCAACCAGGTCGCAGCGGCCAGGATCGCGCTTGTCGCTCAGCTGGGCGATGTCCTGCTGCTGGGTCGCTAGCGGCGAACTCCCGCTCGGCCTCGTCCCGCGCGAAAGCCAGTTCCCGGTGGAGGTTGGCCGCCTCGACCTGTCGCTCCCTCAGGTTCGCGGCGAGCCGGCCGAGTCCTGCATCGCTTCGACCACGTTGCCGTCCGGGTCTGCCAGCAGCGCGGAATGCACGCCTGGTCGCACCTCGGTCGGTGCCATGGTCACGGTGCCGCCGTTCGCTGCCCAGGAGGTGGCAAGCGCCCCGAGGTCGTCCACCCAGAGCGTCAGGTAACGATGGCCGCTGCGTGTCCAGAACGGCATGGGGGCACTCGCGGGCTCGGGGGCGTCCGCGGGGACCATCACCTTCAGGGTGACCGGACCGCAGGCGAGGCGATGCACCGTGCCGAAGGGAAAGATGCGCGGTTCCAGACGCTCGAGCGACAGCACCTGCTGGTAGAAGTTCACGAGCGCGTCGCTTGCGCTCACGAGCCCGACATCGACGGCAGCGATCATCATCAACGCTTCCTCTCCGTGTGCGTGCTGGCCGAAAGCCCGCTGAGAAAGGCGCGGACGACTTGCGTCCATTCCTTGTCCGTCAGCGGCTCGTCGCGATTGAGCACCGACATCGCGAGCGGGCTGGAGATCGCGTGGGCAATCAACCCGGCCGGCAAGGAGCTGCGCAGCTCACCGCGCGCGATGGCACGCTCGACGACGACGATGAACGGGCGTGATCGGCCCTCCACGTACCGCCGGATCGCCTCAGCGTGCTCGGATCGGCGACGCTCGGCCATGAGCGCCGGGAGCACGTCGCCAAGGCTGGAACTGGAGACGAGCTCCAGCAGATCGCGCCGGATGGCGCGCAGGTCGTCCACCAGGTTCCCGGTGTCGGGAAGGGCCAGTTCCCGAAGCGACTCGAGGGCAGCAAGGGCGAGCGCGATCTTGTCGGGCCAGCGCCGGTAGATCGTCGCCTTGCTCACGCCGGCCCGCGCTGCGACGGACTCGATGGTCATTCCGGCGATGCCGTGTGCGGCGATTTCAGCCAACGCGGCGGCGAGCACGGCAGCGCTTCGCGGTTCACTGCGGGGTCGGCCGCGGGGACGCTGGGCGGCGGGCCCCGCCGCGCGGCTGCTCGCCGCGGCCGGCGAGCCCGCCTGCACTGCCGTCGAGCCCGCGGTTGCCATGGCGGCCACATTACAATACGGTACGTTCCGTTTAGAAAGGCGGGACAGATGGGCCAGCCCGAACTCTCCACGCAGTCATCGCCGATCACCGTGGAACCCGGCGACGCTGAGGACGCCGAGGACGCTGTGGCGCGCACCATGCGCCTCGTCGCGCCGCCGAAACTGGACGTGCTGGCGGAGCGCCGCCATCGCCAGGAGCGCCTGGCCGTGGGCTTTCGCTTGCTCGCGCGCCTCGGCCTCACCACCGGAGTGGCGGGGCATATCTCGGCCCGCGATCCGCAGGACCCTGACCGCTTCTGGGTCAACCCGCTCGCCACCCCGTTCTCGGCGATGCGGGTGCGCGATCTCGTACTCGTCGATGCCGAAGGCGGCGTCGTCAACGGCGATCAGGTAGTGAACGCGGCGGCTTTCGCGATTCACTCGCGAATCCACGCGGCTAATCCGGGTGTCGTGTCCGCCTGCCACTCGCATGCGCCATGGGGCCGGCCGTGGTCGGCTACCGGCCGGCTCATCGAGCCGACAAGTCAGGACGCGTGTGCGTTCTTCGGGGCGCAGGCGATCGTCACGGGCTTCTCCGGAGTCGTGCTGGGGCTCGACGTCGGCGACCGCATCGGCGCAGCCTTCGCGTCGCCGAGCCCCGCCCCGGCCGGCATCACCGTGGCGGTTCACGCCAACCACGGCCACCTCACGGTCGGTGAAACGGTCGACGCCGCCGTCTTCCGCTTCGTGTTGTTCGAGCAGATGTGCCAGTCGCAGATGCGCCTTGAGGCGACCGGGCGCCCCTACCTGGTGCTCGATGACGAGATCGCCTCAGAGACGGCGAAGCAGGTCGGCTCCGAGTACGCGGCGTGGCTCGGCTTCCAGTCGGCGTATGCGGAGATCGTGGCCGCCGAGCCGGACGTCCTGAACTGACCTTTCGCTCGAATGCACGGAGGAAATGTGATGGAACTGCTGGGGATCGCCTACTTGGGGCTGGATGTTCCCGACGTCGACGCGTGGTCGGCGTTCGCGACCTCGGTGGTGGGCTTGATGCCTGCGCCCGCGCCGCCTCCCGCGCAGGCAGGCGTCGTCCATCTGAAAGCGGATGAGCGGCAATGGCGGGTCGCGCTGCACCCGGCGGAGCGGCCGGGTATCCGTCACGTGGGTTTCGAGGTCGGTTCGCAGGCCGCTTTCGAGGCGGCCATCGACGAGCTTGCGGCCGGCCCAGTCAGCTGGACGCGCGGGTCTGCGGCCGAGTGCGAGGCCCGGGGCGTGCGTGATCTCCTGTGGGCTGTGGATCCGTCCGGCGTTCGGGTGGAGGTGTGCTGGGGCCCGACCGTCGACGGGGCTTTCGTCTCGCCGGTCGGAGTGCCGCGGTTCGTGACGGGTGCGCTCGGGCTTGGCCACTACGTCGTCCTGACGCCGGACCTCGCCGCGTCGATGGACTTCTACACGTCGGTGCTCGGGTTTCGCCTCACCGATTACGTGATCATCGGTGAGGGCATGTCGGTGCAGTTCCTGCGCTGCACGCCGCGCCATCACAGCGTGGCGCTCACCGCGGTGGGACCCATGCAGGGCGTGCACCACATCGCCTTCGAGGTCGATGACATCGACCAGGTCGGCTATGCGCTCGAACGCGCAACCCGCCGGCGGCCATGCCCATCACGGCCACGCTCGGCCGACCATCGTAACGACCGGATGCTCTCCTTCTACATGCGCAGCCCGGCCGGCTTCGAGGTCGAAATCGGCTGCGGCGCCCGCCTCATCGACGAGCGCCACCTGGGTCGTCAACCATTTCACCGGCGGCGACG
The DNA here is from genome assembly GCA_963765845.1 of uncultured Actinomycetota bacterium. Classification (GTDB taxonomy): domain Bacteria; phylum Actinomycetota; class Actinomycetes; order Frankiales; family Frankiaceae; genus DATAZK01. The sequence continues at coordinate 228,240 of CAVXYJ010000001.1, read as the reverse complement.
AGTGGGGCCACCACGGCCTCACGGGAGAAGCGCTCGCCGAGTCTGTCGACCGGCCGTGAGCGCAGCCGGCCCACGTGCGGGTGCTCAGCCACGTCGGTCCCCTCACCGAGGTGGCCGAGCGCACGTCCCGGGCGTCTCGATTCGGGTCGATCGACCCCGGCCGAAGCCAGTAGGCAGCGGACGTCGAAGGGAGAGGTTCTGGTGCGCTCATGCGCGGCTCGCCGAACCTTGCAGTCCGTGCTCGACCGCGGGGGTCCGCTGGGTGCACGCCATCGGAACCGGGGTCGAAGAGTTTCCGCTGCAATTGCCCTGGGAAATCGCACCCTCACGTGCAGCCGCGGCGTGAACGCGGTGAACGTTGCCGAATGGACGATGGCGGATGTTGCTCGCGTTCGAGAAGCAACTGCCGCCAGCAAGTGGGTGCATCGAGCCACCCGAGCTCACTGGGGGGCCGGGCAATCTCGGGGGCTTGGAGGGCAAGACGCTCGCGCCTCGTCGGGTTCGGCACCATCGGCTCCAAGCAGTCGCCGTGCGTGCTCTCCCGCGTTCGGTATGACCGTGCGGGCCACCCGCCGCCGCCCCCGCCCCCGAGCGAGATCCCCGGCGTCCAGCTGGTCGAGGACATCGAGCGTCGCTCATCGCGCGACGCCGACCACGTGGTACTGGCAGCACCGGCCACCCCGGCGAAGCGCGGCGAATGGCCGACGCGGCGTTCTTTGCCGGCATGAAGCCTGGGCGCGCATTTCGTCAACGTCGCGCGGGCCGTTCTCGTTGACGAGTCCGCTCTTCGCGAGGCGCTCGATCGGGGCACCGTCGCCGCGGCGTCGATCGACGTGAGCGAACCCGAACCGCTGCCCGCCGCTCACTGGTTCTACTCGCATCCGCGCGTGCGCTTCAGCCCCCACGTGTCCTGGAGCGGCCCCGGTTTGTGGGACGCCGCGGTCAAACGATTGATCGGCAACCTCGAACACTGGCAGCACGGCCGCCCGCTCGAGGGAGTGGTAGACGTGCAGGAGGGTACTGATGGCTGTCGACTACGACCCGTACTCGGAGGAGGCGATGCTCGAGCCACAGGCGGTTTACGCGCGCCTGCGTGCCGAGGATCCCGTCCACTACCTCCCCGAGTACGACGCCTGGGCGCTCGCTGGTTTCGAGGACGTGTGGCAGGCCGGCTCCGACTCCGCCGCTTTCTCGGTCCTGCGCGGCCAGACGCCGAACCAGGTGCTGCTCGGTGAGCCGGCAGCGAACCTCACGTTTCCCGAGCTCGACCCTCCCGAGCATCGCGCCCGGCGCCGGGTGCTCGCCCCGCGTACACCAGCGAGGCCGCGGCGGCAGATGTCCCGGCCTTGCGCGCGCTGGCCCGCGAGATCGTCGAACCCCTGGTGGCGCAAGGGGAGTTCGACGCCTTCGACGCGTACGCGAGCACGGTGAGCGCGCGCTTCGCCGGCCACCGAGCGGGCATCCCCGCTGAAGACGTCGACCATGATCCGCCCGGTTGCTGCACTCGGCGATCGCGCGCGAGCCCGGTCAGCGCGGCACCTCAGAAGCCAATGCTGCCGCCATGGGAGAGGTCTTCGGCTACCTGCACCAGCTGACGGCGAAGTGCCGCAGCGATTCCGCTCTGGCGTCGGGCCTTTTGCGGGAACTGCTCGCCGCGCGGGTGGACGGCAAGCCGCTCGACGACGGGCAGATCGCCGCCGAGTTGCACACGCTGCTGGTCACCGGCTCCGAGACCGTGGAACTTTTCGCCACCGGCGCCGCTCTCTACCAGCTCGACCTGCATCCGGAGCAGAAGGAGCGCGCCATCGCGCATCCGGAGCTCGACGCCGTGGATCTTCGCCGAGGCAGTGCGTTTCGATCACCCCACCGACAACCTGTGCCGTGTCGTCAGCCGGGAGACGCAGATCGGAGGTAAGCCAGCTGCGGGTGGGTCAGGGCGTGATGCTGCTCTGGGCCTCCGCAAATCGTGACGAGCTCGAATTCGACCGGGCCGGCGAGTTCGATATCGACCGCCGGCCGGCGAGAACGCTGCTTTTCGGTCGCGGCCAGCACAGGTGCATCGGCGAGCATGTCGCGATGCAAATGGGCGCGGCGCTGGTCGGCGAATTCCTCGCTGCGGTAAGCGACTTCGCCGTCGACCGCGCTGGCGTGCACCGCCGTCGCGGTGAGTTCCTCAAGGGCTTCGATGCGGTCCCGGTGTCGGTCGCGAGCCGCTGACGATGGGAACGGTGACCGCCCCGACCGTTTGGGGGTTGATCGAGGCGCGGGCTGCGGCCACTCCTGACGCGCTTTTTCTTGTTGACGAACGCGACCAGGCACTCAGCTTCGAGGCGTACGCGCGTGCTGCGGAACGCGCCGCGGCGGGGCTCGTCGCGCTGGGCGTCGATCCAGGCAGCACGGTGGCCTGGCAGCTGCCGACGTGGAACGAGACCGCGACGCTGATGGGGGCTCTCGCGCGTATCGGCGTGCGACAGGTTCCGCTGCTGCCGATTCTTCGCGAGTCGGAGCTGGAGTTCTGTTTGCGCGAGAGCGCGAGCTCAGTGCTCATCGTTCCCGGGACGTGGCGTGGCTACGACTACGGTGCGCTGGCGGCCCGTGTCGCGGATCGGATACCCGGACTCTCGGTGCTGAGCTGTGATCACATCTTGCCGGAGGGCGATCCGTCGACGCTCGCTCCCGCGCCGGAATCGGGTGACGCGGTTCGCTGGATCTACTACTCGTCCGGGACGACCGGACGCCCGAAAGGCATCCGGCTCACCGATAACAACGTTATGCGCACCGGTGCGGCGATGGCGGAGCGGCTTCGCATGGGGGAGGGCGACCGCTACGGCATCGCGTTCCCGTTCACTCATGTCGGCGGAGTCACGAACGTCTGCGCCGCGCTGAGTACCGGTTTCGCCGCGATCCTGTGCGAGGCGTTCGCCCCACCCGCGACCACCGACGTGTACCGGCGCCATCGCGCGACTGTCGCCGGCGGAGGCCCGGCGTTCTACCTCGCTTTCCTTGCCGACCAGCGGGCTCGTCCGGATGAACCCATCCTTCCCGACCTTCGCTTCATGACGGGCGGCGGTGCCTCGATGCCGCCGGAGCAGCACTTCCAGGTGCGTAGCGAGCTCGGCGGGCGGGGCTGCGCGCACGGCTACGGGATGACCGAGTGCTGCGTGGTGGCGATGAACGACCCGGAGGACACCGAAGAGCACCTGGCCCACACGGTGGGGCGCCCGGTGACCGGTGTCGAGATGCGCCTGGTGACGGCTGACGGACGTGTCGCCGGAGCCGGCGAGGCGGGTGAGGTGCGCATCCGCGGCGCTGCCGTGTTCTGCGGGTATGTCGATGCAACGCTGGATGCGGAGGCTTTCGATGACGAGGGCTGGTTTCGCACCGGCGACCTCGCGACCCGGGACGCGGACAACTATTTCCAGATCACCGGACGCCTCAAGGACCTCATCATCCGCAAGGGCGAGAACATCAGCGCGAAGGAACTCGAGGACCTGCTGTACCAGTGTCCGTCGGTCGCCGAGGTGGCGGTCATCGGGCTGCCCGACGCGGAGCGCGGCGAACGGGTCTGTGCCGTCGTCGTCCCGGCCGATCCGGCCGCGCCACTCACGATGGACGCCATGATTCGCTACTGCGAGGATGCGCGGATCATGCGCCAGAAGATCCCCGAGCAGCTGGAAATCGTCGACACGCTTCCGAAGAATGCGGCGGGCAAGGTGGAGAAGGCGCGGCTGCGTGAGCGGTTTGCCGGATGAACGCCTACGGCGTACCGGTTTGCGCTTGACGGTCGAGGGTGTCGACGAGAGGGATGCGCGGGGCTGACACCTTCTCGGCAATGACGGTGATGGTCACCCTCTCGTCCCCAGGCTTGTCGAACGGGTACACGTCGGCATCCATGTACTGCTTCGCGATGGCGTTGATGACCGAGCGGTCGACGTCGTCGGAAAGTTCGGCGTACCCGCGCACCTCGACGTAGCGGTTGGGGTTGTGGCGATCGACAACGCACAGGGCGACCCGGTTGTCGGCGAGCACGTTCTTGTACTTCTGGCGCGATTTGAGCGTGCTGACTCTCAGGTACGTGCCGTCCCACAGGACCGCCAGCGGGTTCACCGAAAGGGCGCCCGACGGGGTGATTGTCGCGAGGAAGGCGTTCGGCCGATCGTCGAGCATCGCGACGTGGCTGTCAGGGATCGGCGTGGGGCTGCTCGGGGTTGGACTCATGGACGTTATAGAACTCCCACGATGGGTCCGGTACCCCAACAGGTGGGGCCGATCGCCGCACCTGTCACAGGCCGCGATGGCAGCGCGAATAGACCTCGCCCCGCCGTGGTCGGGCATTTCAGCTTGTGCTGCTGAGGCCGGATCTGAATCGGGAGCGAGCCCTTGGCGTTCCTATCTGACGGCTAGTGCGAGCTGTCGTAGGAAGGACGTGCGAGGTTGTGGGCCGTGAGCGTGCCTTCGGGGACGGTGACGTTTCTGTTCACCGATATTGGGGGGTCGACCCGGTTGTGGGAATCGGCTCCGTCGGCGATGCGGGCTGCCTTGACCCGGCACGACGCCCTGCTGCGTGAGGCGATCGGCTCGCATGGTGGCTACCTGTTTTCCACGGGGGGTGATGGTTTCGCGGCGGCGTTTGCCCGCGGGGCTGATGCGATGACGCGGTCGCGTCGGCGGCCGGCTATGCGCCGCCGCCCGGTTTGTCACGGCAACGGTGGGAGCTGCGGCGGGGGTGTCGGTGTTGGCGACCAGCCGTGAGGGTCTCGAGGTCCGCGGTGAGCAGATCTACCCGCTTGGCTCACTCGGACTACCCGCAGCGAGCGACGCGGTATCAGTGCTGGGGTCGGAGGCAGGGGCCTTGTTCGTTGCCCGCGCCGCCGAGGCCGGCCGCGTCCTCGAGGTCGATGGCCCGGCGGCGCAGGTGTTGCAGGACCTGTGTATGCGGCTGGACGGCATTCCGCTGGCGATCGAGTTGGCCGCAGCACGCACGGCGATGATGACCCCGGCCGAAATCGTCGCCCGGCTGGATCGGCAGTTCCGGCTGTTGACCGGTGGTGGCCGCACTCGGTTGGCCGTCTCGGCGCGACCTCGATGGCACCGTCGATCCTGTCGACCTCGATCAACAAGGACGTCATGGCGGCCGGCAACCAGGCATTCGCCAGTCAGCCGCGGATCAAGCCCCGCATCCGCTGAGCCCGCCCGGTGCTCACCGGTCAGCAATCAGTGCCAGGGCCGGGTAGACCACGTCGGTGCTCACCACCGCAGCGACACAACCCTGAACCCAGTGTCTAGAGCGTGCGCTCCTAGCTTGGCGGCCACGCTGAACAGCTCATCGAGGTCACCCGCGATCGACCTCCGGCATGGTCGCATCAGCCGTGGTCGGTTACTCCCGCTTCTGCCGACGACAGCCCGCATGGGTTCTGTGCCGGATCGGTCTACGTCATTGAGGCGATGCCGATGTCGGCGGCGGCAGCCATCAAGCGTTTGTCTCTCGTCCACAGCACACCGCCCGCGACCAGCGCCACGGAACCCAAGAGGTGCGCGTCGACGGCACTCAACCCGCGGCCCCAAAGCCGGTGACCATCCACCAGGGCGAGGAGTTCGTCGTGGGTGATCGTAGGGAACGAACGCAAGCTGCCGAGCGACGAGAGGACGACGTCGCGGTCCTTGATGCTTCCGAGTGCGAGTTCATCGAGGACCAGCGGATGGGATCCGACTTCGTCGTCGCCGAGCAGCGCTACCAGCCGGCCCTCGGCCGCGTGGAGGTGGTCTATCCAGACTGAGGTGTCGACCAGGATCACGACGACGCGGCACGCCGACGTGGCGCGGACGATGCCTTGGGGTCGCTGCCCCCAAGTGCGGCCAGACGCCGTGCACTCTCCACCCGAATGAGGGTCTCGAGACCCTCGCGGACAAGCGCAGTGGTCTCATTGACGCCGGTCAGCGCCCGTGCCCGCACGATGAGATCGTCATCCAGCGTTACCGTCGTGCGCATGGAATCTCCTCATCACCCCTGACATCAACTGATGCGAGTTCTGATGCTACTCCGGAAACCCCCCGACGTCACCCACCGAGCGTGCCCTCGAGCGAGGCTGCCTCCGGCAGAGGTTCCCTAATGAGTACACGCCGATACGGGCGCCCGGACCGGCGGGCCGAGTCGCGCGTGGCGACCCGGCCCGCGGCAGGTCAGCCGGCGTAGTTGATCGACCCGGACGGCTTGTCGGCCGCCGGGTCGTTGCTGTCGCTCGGCAGTCCGTCGGCCCGCTCGGTCGTGCGGTAGTCGCCGAACTTGCTGTCGCGGCGGTCAAGCGCGCCGGTGAGCCCGTTGTCCCGGATCGAGGCGACGAAGTTGGCCATCGACTGCGTGTGGGTGCCGAGCGCGCACAGCTCCGTGCCGGCACGGATGCCGTCGCGAATACCCATCGCCTCCATCTGACGATGGACCGCCCGCTTGTTGAGCCGCAGAACGTCGAGCGGCAGCTTGCTGATCTGCTCGGCGACCTTCAGCACCTCGCCCTCGAGCTGCTCCAGCGGGAACGACGCGTTCGCCCAGCCGTAGCGGACCGCCTCGACGCCGTTGACCGAGTTGCCGGTCATGAACATCTCCATGGCCTTGCGCATCCCGAGGAACCACGGGTGAAAGTGCATGTCCGGCACGCCGAACCGCACGGCCGGGTAGCCCATCTGCGCGTCGTCGGCCATGTAGATGAGGTCGCATCCGGTGGCGAGTTCACTTCCGCCGGCCAGGCAGTACCCGTGCACCTGAGCGATGACCGGCTTGGACATGTCCCAGATGCTCATCCAGGTATCGGTCACGTGGCGCGGCCACTGACCCTCGCCGGGTGCGGTGTAGTGCGGGTACTCCAGGCCCTCGTTTCCGCCGCCGAGGTCGTAGCCGGCGCTGAACGACGGCCCGTTGCCGCGCACGATCATCACCTTGATGTCGTCGTCCATGTCGCCCGCGCGCAGGGCGTCCATGATCGCGCCGCGCAGGGGGTGAAACAGCGCGTTGCGCTTCTCCGGCCGGTTCAGCGTCACCCGCTTCACGTGCGGCAGCGGGTAGTCAACGAGCACCAGATCTTCAGCCATGGGCTTCTCCATTCGTCACTTCGGCTGTCGAGCCGAGTCGAGGGGGAGTTTCCCTCGTGGCCGCATCTGCCCGAGAGGCGGCCCGTCCATCTCGTGGAACCGAGCTCTCATCGCAGGAGTTTCCCGACGGATCCAAGGGGTCGTCGCGAGCGCGGTCGCTCGTCAGGCCGCGGGGCGTCACCGGGGTCGGCAAGCACCCACCTATCCTGGCGGGGTGTCAGCACAAGAGTCGCGAGGGGATGTCGACGGCGCCCGGCTGACCGGATATTTCGCTACGGAATCCATGCGTACCGATGAGTCCGCTGTCAGCACGTGGCTCCCGGTACGCGGCGACTTGTGCGACGCGAATGGGACACTGCGGATCGGTCCGATTGTCTATTCCGTCGACGTCGCGACGGGTATGGCGATGGGCGCGACCGTTCTCGCCGACGACCGGTGGGTAGTGACGACCGATGTCGACATCCGGCTCCTGACCCCGGTGGCGAACGGGCCGGTGCGGGTCGACGCCGAGGTGCTGCGCGCGGGAGCTACCACGGTTGTATCCGCGTTCACCCTGCATGACGAGAGCACCGGACGCATCTTCGGCGCAGGTACGTGCACCGGCCGGCCGTTTCCGTTCGAGTTCGACCGTGCGCTGCTCGACGTGCCCATCGGCGTGCGGCGCCAGCACGCGCCGGCCGAACCCGTGGGCGCCGGGTCGCTGCCGGCGTACCTGGGCTTGCGGATCACCGAAGGCGGCGCGGTCGAGGTCGACATCGCCGGCTGGCTGCGCAACCCCTGGGGCATCCTGCATGGCGGCGTGACGGCGTGCCTCGTCGACGTGTCGGCCGAAGTGGCCGCAGCCGCCGCACTCGGACGACCGGCGCACGTCGCGGGTATGACGCTCCGCTTCCTTGCGCCCGGCCGCGTGGGGCCGGCCCGGGCAGTTCCGCGGCTGCTCTCGACGGATACGACCGCCGCGGGCGCGGTGCTGGCCGAGGTCAAGGTGACCGACGTGGGAGCCGGCGGTCGGCTGCTTGCGGTGGCGTCCGCCGTGGTCAGCTGACCCTTCAGAGCCGCAGGAGGCTGGCTGCCGGCTGGCCGGCGATGAGCCGCGCCTCGTCCTCGTCGTAGACCCAGATGGGGACGCCGTCCTCGTACACGACGCGCGGGCCGCGCTCGACGAGGTGAGCGGGCAGCCGGTCCTCCTGACGGCAAGGCACCGGTCCCGCACCCGGGTGTACGTTCGCGCCTTCGACCCGGCCGCCGCAGCGAAGCATCCCAGGCGGTCAGACGCCCGGCTTGGACGACCTCCAAGAAGCTCGCTGAGCAGCACAGATCGACAAGGCCGTCGACTTCGCCCAGGAGCACACCGGGCCGGGCGACCAGTCCTGATCGGTAGCGTTGGCCTTGCTTCAACCCCTGGCTATCGGGAGGACAACGGCGTTCGGCAGCGTGGCCAGGAACTTACCGGTCACCAGCAGCTTGGAGCCGCGGATACCGCTACCGATCACCAGGCGATCGCCGGCGGCGACTGCTTCGTCGACCAGCACCGGCCAGTCCGCAGGTAGCCCGATCGGGTTGATGCCCCCGTACTCCATGCCGCTGAGCGCGGTCGCGGTGTCCATCGCGGCGAACGACGCCTTCTTCGCCCCGAGGTGCTTGCGGACGGCGCCGTTGACGTCGACCTTGGCGCTGCCCAGTACGAGGCAGGCGGCATACCAGGTCCGCTCGGCGCGTCTGGCCTCGACGATCACGCAGTTGGCGCCGGCATCGGCCGCGATCTCGTAGTGCGCGCAGAAAGCGTCCGTATCGGCGAGACCGGGGTCGATGGGGGCGACGAGGACCGCGTCCGGTCTCGAGTCGGCCGCGGGGTCGAGCAGCGTCGTAGCCGTCACCGGGGCTAGCAGTTCACGTCCTAGCCGGACCGGCTCGAACCGCAACGTTCCGAAGTGCATGTCTCATCTTTCACCATCGCTCTGTGTAGCGGCTTGCTCGCGGTCGTAAATGTGGTCGTAACTAGGGTGGTTGAGCTGCCCGTTCGGTGCTAGACTCGAACACATGGTCGAAGACGGAGTTCGGGGTGAAAGCAGCGCAGGCCCATGCGCTGCTCGCCGAACTCGCCGCCGCGATCGACACCAACACCTCGGGTGTGCTGGCCGTCGAAATCCTGCCGGAGCTACTCGGTGCGGTCCGTCAAGGTGAGCTAGCCCTGGTACGGGCGATCGAACGCGCCGACCGGTCCGGTGCCTACGCCATGGATGGGGCGGCGTCGACGAACGCGTTCGTGCGTGGCCTGTCGGGTGAGTCTGACGGGTGGGTGTCCAAGCGGGTGCAGGCCGGGCGGGCGCTGGCCGACCGGATGCCGGTCACCGGAAAAGCGTTCGGGGCCGGTGACCTCGGTTTGGATCATGCTTGGGTGATCGTGCAGGCGACGAAGGATCTGCAGCACGATCTCGCCGCCGACCTCGAGGCGTTCCTCGCCCAGCAGGCGGCGCCTTTCACCCCCCGCCAGCTGCGGGTCGTCGCCGAAGAACTCCTCGCCGCCGCCGCGCCCGAGCAGTCCGCGGACCAGGCGGCCCGCAAACACGCCGCCCAGCATGTCCACCTGTCCGAAACCCTCGACGGCCGGTGGCGGCTGGATGGCTGGCTGGACGCCGAAGCCGGCCTGATCGTCTCCAAAGCCATCGCCGAGTTCCTGCGCAAACCCGACCCCGACGGTGATCTGCTCACCGAATCCATCGGCAGTCGCCGCGCCGAAGCCCTGGTGCACATGGCCCGCCACGCCACCGCCCACGCCGAAACCTGCAACGGCGAAGGTGGCGGCCGGCACACCGTCATGGTCGGCCTGTCCCATCAGGCCCTGCTCGACGGGCTCGGTACCGCCGGCACCCCCGACGGCCAGCGCCTGCCCGCGGCGGCTGCCCGCCGGATGGCGTGTGACGGCGGGATCATCCCGGCAGTGTTCGGCTCCGACTCCGAGACGTTGGACTTCGGCCGCCGTACCCGCACCATCAGCGCCGGGCTACGCCACTTCCTCGTCGCCCGTGACGGCGGATGCACCTGGCCCGGCTGTGACCGGCCACCCTCCTACACCGAAGCCCACCACCGCCAGTACTGGATAGACCGCGGCGAAACCAACCCCGGCAACCTCGAACTGCTCTGCCTGGCGCACCATCACAAAGTGCATGAAGGCGGCTGGAACATGACCATCGGCCACGACCCCGACCACACCCCCTGGTTCTGGCCACCCGACGGACGCCCACCCCTACAAGGCCACCGCCGACCACTCCTACGCCGGCCCGGACAGACACCACGACGCACATAGGAGCGCCTCGTGCGCGGCGAGGCTCTGCGGCGGCGAGTCGATCCGCTACCCCGTGTAGTCCATGACGAAGACGGCGTTGGTGACCCCGTTAGCCTTCAGCCGTAGCACGACGTGGCGTCCAGCTGACCGCTGCGGTCGGCCTACCGGCTCACGATGCCCGGCGGCTCATCCTCGCCTGCCTCGCCCGGCGGCTGACGCGGCGCGGCGGATGGCGCGCGTAGCTGCTGCAGGAACTCGTTATCGCCGAGCAGGTCCAGGCGCCTCCAGACGACGCTTGAAGCGACGGCCTGGCTGGCATGAGCCGCGATCGCCTCCCGCTGGCGATGTCGGTCGACGGTGACAACGATGTCGATGGCTTCGTCTGGAGTGCCGGCAAACGCGGTCGCGTGCTCAGCGTTCAGCGTGTCGGCAACTGTTACAGGGAGCGTCCATCCGAGCACCGGAAGGTCGAGGAGCTCGCCGGCGGCGACTGCGGCCGCGGTGGCGGCGGCATGGTCGGGGTGGCCGGTGACGCCGGAGGGCGCGAATGCCAGGATGCCGTCGGCGTCCACCTTCTGCGCGGCGTCGATCACCTCGCCGGTTAGCCGCTTTCGGCACACCTTCCCGAGCTCGCCGTCCGGATAGCGCCGAATCATCGTCTCCGCCACGCCGAGGGCCCTGGCTGCCAGCCGGAGCTCATGCGCTCGCAGCTGATGGAGGTCCCCGGGGAGCCCGTGCACCGTGGATGCCTCGCCGTGCGTGAAGCACAGCACTGACGCGCGCGACCCTCTGCCGGTGAAAGTGCTGAGAACTGCGCCGAGCCCGAAGGACTCGTCATCTGGATGGGCGACGACCGCCATCACCGACTCCCAGGCCGGGATCGTCTCGCGTCTCGTGGTGCTCACGTCGCCACCTCTCACCCGTCTATACCCCCGGGTGTATGCCAACAGGCTAGCACCCGGGCTGGAAGGGACGCGAACCCGAGTCCGGCGAACCGTCAGCTCGACTGGCCGCTACTCGCCGCATTCGCTGCCGCCGCCATCGCCGGCTCAGGCGGGGGGAACCGACTCGCGTCTCGGGTCGACGCCGCCAGGCTGATCGACGCTGTCAGGCTGATCGACGCTGTCACCGGCCTGCTCGTCATCGTCACCCGCTGCACCGCGTGGCTCTCCATCCCGCACCTGATCCGACGGCCGGTCCGAGGTGACCGGATCGGACTCTGGGCGACCGCGACTTAGCAGCAGGTAGCCCGCTGACGCGGCGAACACGACCAGCGAGGTCCAGTCGTTCAGTCGCAGTCCGAAGAAGTGGTTGGCGTGGTCGACGCGCAGCGCCTCGACCCAGCCACGTCCGGCGGTATACGCGGCGACGTAGAGCGCGAATGCCCGGCCGGGTCCGAGGCGGTAGCGGCGTTCGGCCCAGATGACGAGCGCGGCGACCCCGACGTCCCAGAGTGACTCGTAGAGGAACGTCGGCTGGTAGGTAGCGATGTTCGGCGTGCCGGCCGGGCGGTGGGCGGGGTCGATCAGCACCGCCCAGGGCAGGCTGGTAGGCCGTCCGTACAGCTCCTGGTTGAAGTAGTTGCCCCACCGGCCGATGCGCCTGGGCGAGGACGAGCCCGGGGCGCGACCGCGTCCGGCGAAGCGCAGGCAGGCTGACGCCGACGCGCCGGCAGGCGATCAGCGCGCCGACGCACCGCCGAGCGACGGCTCCCCAGATGCCCAGGCCACCGTGCCAGATTTCCAGCGCCTGCCAGGGGTTGCGGCCGCGGACGAAGTACAGCTCGGGGTCGGTGATCAGGTGGTAGATCCGGCCGCCGACGATCCCGAACGGCACCGCCCACACGACGATATTGGTGACCTGCTCGGGATCGCCGCCCCGGTTTTGCCAGCGGCGTTGCGTCAGGACGAGCGCCACGATGATCCCTGCCGCAATGCAGAGTGCGTAGGCCCGGATCGGCAGCGGCCCCAGGTGCCATACCCCGGTCGACGGGCTAGGCAGCTCGGCCATGGGAATCGTCATGCGGGGATGCCTCCATTGGCGTCGGCGGACTGCGCCTCGGTGAGGAACCGTGCCGCGAGCGGCGCAGCGACCGCGCCGCCAAATCCCCCGTCCTGAACCAGCACCGTGACCGCGTAGTGCCCGAGATACCCGGTGAACCAGGCGTGGGTCGGCAGCGGGTTACCGGATCCGAACTCGGCGGTGCCGGTCTTCCCGGCAACCGGGGTGCCGGAGATGGCCGTGGCGGTGCCGGAGGTGACGACTGCCCGCATCGCCACCCGCAGTTGGGCGCTGACCGTCGTGGGCAACCGTCGGATGCCGGAGGTCGACGGGCTGCCGGGAGTGCCCGGCGCCAGCAGGCTGGGCGGGCGCCAGACGCCGGTTTCGGCGGCGGCGCAGATCATCGTCATGCCGAGGGGGCTGACCTGGACGGCCGCCTGTCCGAACGCGGACGCTGCGTATTCGGCTCCCGTCGCCGGCGGGTAGTTGCAGGCGAAGGAAGGCACCCGAAGGGGCGCTCGTTGGGTCGCGGCGGGGGAGCGCGAGGTGCAGCCATAGAACGCAGCGGCCTTCGCGAGTGCGCCTGCGGGCAAGGATTCGGCAATGCCGACGAAGGCGGTGTTGCAGGAGACCGCGAATGCCCGCTCGAAACTGATCCTGCCGAGGACTTCGTGGCCGGCGTTGTGGAAGGTGAACCCGCCGCCGTCGATCGTGGCCGGGCAGTTGACCTGGGTATCGAGGCGGTAGCCGTTCTCCAGTGCTGCCGTTGCCGTGACGATCTTGAAAGTTGAGCCAGGTGGGAAACGGCCGTCGATACCCACCGTGCTGCCTGCCGCCGGGTTACCCGCCGAGGCTTTGATTGCTCCGGTGCGCGTGTCGATGGCCACCAGGGACGTCGGGCGGCCGGAGGTGTCGACGATCTGCTCGGCGAGCCGCTGCAGGCCCAGATCCAATGTCGTACGCACATTGCGGCCGGGGTCGGCGGTGAAGCTGTAGAGCACGCGCTGAAGGTGGGGAGCGGGTCCGACGATCGCGATACTGCCCGCTGGGCGGCCATCCAGTTCGCTGGCCAGTTGGGCGCGCAGCCTCTCGGTCGCCGTCGCTCCGGCCCCGGCGGCAGCACCGAGAACGCTGGCGGTCAGCTCGGCATCGGCGCCGCGGATGCGCACTCCAGCGTCATCAAGCAAGTGGCCGGTGGCCACCGGTGAGGTCAGCAACGCCAAGTGGGCCCCTGCCGGCAAGCCCGGGTAGAGCGCGGACGGTGACCAGTCCACCGACCAGTGCCCCCCGTGGTCGAGGAGCCGAAGGACTCCCTGATAGCTCCACGTGCCGTACCCGGCGACGGTGACCTTTGCCGTGAAATCGGCGCGTGGCTTGCTTCCGAGTCTGACGGACTGCAGGTGATAGCGGCCGGAAGTCTCATGCAACGCCTGCGCCGATGCCTGGTAGAAGGCAGCCAATCGGGGTTGGGGCTGGTTTGCCAGCCGTGCCATCTCGGCGTAGCTGCCGGCCGACCAGCTTGACAGGTAGTGGCCGGCGACTCCTTGCGCCGCGCGCCGGGACGCGGCCTCGGCTCGGTTACGCGCCACGATCACGAACATCCCGGACAAACCGGCAACCAAAGCAACAACCAGAGTGCTGGCGACGATCAGCTCTCGGGGGCGCCGACCTTTCCACCGTTGCCACCAGTGCGGCCCCGAGCTCGCCGGAGCCGGCGTCAGCGGCCGCCCCAGGCGCCGGCTGACGCTCGCGATGAGTGACAGCACCGCCTGCGACAACGGAAAACTCAGCAGGCAGACCAGGATTCCGGCGAAGACATCGAGCAGGTAATGATTCGCCGTCGCCAACACCACCAGCGCGGTCAGCAACGGATAGCCGAACGCCAGCCGGCCGACCCACCGCCGCCGCGCCAGCCCGTTGACGGTCAGCGCCGCCCACAACGCCCAACCCACGTGAAGTGACGGGAATGCAGCGAACTGATTGGCGGCCGAAGCCACTCCCGCATCTGCCCAGCTGCCCCAGGTGTGGAAACGCACGACCGTGTCGACGAAACCCGCACTGGGCAGCAGCCGCGGGGGCGCCGTCGGTAGCAGCCAGAACCCCAGCAATGCCACCAGATTCATGGTCAGCCAGGGGTAGACCCAACGCCGTGCCGACCCCAGATGTCGCCAGTACAACCAGCCCAGAACACCCAGCACCACGACAAAGTGCATGGTCGCGTAGTAGTAGTCGGCCACATTCGCCAGCACCGGGTGCGCCGCCAGTGCCTGGTTCAGGCCGTGTTCCGGGTCAAGGGCGGTGAGCTGCTCTCCCCGCAACAGATCGCCGCCGCGCCGAATGGCGGCCGCCCGCTCACCGGGGACGGCGTTGCGGACCAAGCTGTAGATGAAGTAGGCGAGAGCCAGCAACGCCAGATCGAAGGTCACCACGCGCCAGCGCGCCCGCTTGCCGGTGGAAACCATCAGCATTCCCCGTCCAGAATGCCGATCAGGGATTCGAACGCCGGCAACGCCGCGAACAGTGCGTCCCGATCCGCCGTGGCCAGCCGCTGCACCGCCGTCTCCAGCATCCGTTCATGAGCTCCCTGCCAGCGATGCAGCTTCTCGTAGCCCGCGCGGCTGGGCCGCAGGCGCCGAGCCCGCCCATCCGCTTGATCCCGGTCGGCCTCCAACAGGCCGTCAGCGGTCAAAGCAGCCACCAGCGTGCTGATCGTGTTCGGCGCGAGCCGCAGCAGCCGCGCGGCCTGGCCCACCTTCAGCCCCGGCTGATCGGCCACACACTGCAACAGCTCGACGTGCGCCATCGGGAGGTCCTCCCAACGAAGATCAAGACGAATCCCACGCCGTAACGCACGACGCAGCCGCGTCACCGTCGTCCCCAGCGCGCGGGCATCGTCCGTCAAGCCATCCGTACGCGTCGCGTTAGCCGGCGGCACACGAATCCCTCGACGTCAGCTCCACCGCAGCGGCCACCCCCACGTGTCGCCGGACCAAGAAGGCTCTAAGTAGAGCAAGACCTGACATTGCGGGACAAGATACCTCTGACACCGACAGAAATCCTGCAGGAGGTCCGGCCGCCCGGCGTGTCGCAGGCTTGCTCCGGCCCGCGCAATACCTGTGATCGGACCGTAGCGGCCGTTCGTTTCGCTAGCGTTTGAGACCGCGGCCGGCCCAGTACGCTCACCTCGTGGAGACGGGTGCGGGACCCGTGGTGGTGGCCGTGTCCCTGGCGGGCGACCACCGCTTCAGCAAGATCCCCGTGCGTGCCATCACGGTGATCGAGGGCGTCGGTGTCCGGGGAGACGCGCATGCGGGCACGACCGTCCAGCATCGGTTCGTGGCCGAGAAGGACCCTGCCCAACCGAACCTGCGGCAGGTCCACCTCATCGACACGGAGTTCTTCGCGCTGGCTGCCGAGCACGGCTTTGACGTCACGCCAGGCGACCTTGGCGAGAACATCACCACCGAGAACCTCGACCCGCTGGGGCTGCCACGGGACACCCGGCTGCACATCGGCGCCGAGGTCGTCTTGCACGTCACCGGACTGCGTAACCCGTGCTACCAGATCGACGGCTTCCGCAAGGGTCTGCTCAAGGTCGCCGTCGGTAGGGGCGAGGACGGGCAGGTGGCCCGCCGCGTCGGCATCATGACGGTCGCCGAGCACGGCGGCCAGGTTCGAGCCGGAGATGCCATCCGCGTGGTTCTGCCGCCAGAGCCGCACCAATCACTGTCGGTCGTGTAGCGGGAGGAACGCCCATCCCAGATCTGGGCGTCGCGAACGGGCTCGGCGGTGACAGCGTCCCAGTCGGGGCCGGCACCGGTCCTAAAGTCCCCGGCGTTCGGTACCGCTGGCTCAGGTGATTCACAGTCCAGCGGCCTAACGTCAGCTTCAGGTCTGCAATGCAGCAGGCTCTAGCAAGGGGTCGTCATGACCGTTCTGTGGATCGTCCTCGGCGTCGTCGTCGTTCTCGCGCTCTGGGCTGTGCTGTCGTTCAACGGCCTGGTCCGCCGGCGCAATCGCACCCAAGAGGCGTGGTCGCAGATCGATGTCGAGCTCAAGCGACGGCACGATCTGATCCCTAATCTGGTGAACACCGTCAAGGGCTATGCCGCTCACGAGAGCGGAACCTTCGAGGCGGTCACCCAGGCGCGGGCAGCCGCGATCAGCGCCGGCGCTTCGGCCGATCCGGCGCGGATCGCCCCGGCCGAGAATGCCTTGAGCTCCTCACTTCGTTCGCTGTTCGCCGTCGCCGAGAACTACCCGACGTTGCGTGCGGTCGAGAGCTTCAAGGCTCTGCAGGAGCAGCTCACGGCGACCGAGGACAAGCTCGAGTACGCCCGCCGGTACTACAACACCTCGGCCCGCGACTACGACACGGCGATCCAGACGTTCCCGCGCACGCTCATCGCCGGTCCGTTCGGTTTCACGGCGGTCACCTTCTTCGAGGTCGACGATGCCGCCGAGCGCGCGGTGCCCGAGGTCGATTTCGGGTCGCCGGCGCAGCCTTCCACCGGCTGAGGACGTGCGGTGTACGAGCAGATCGCGCGTAACAAGCGCCGTTCGGTTGGCTACGTCGGGGTCTTTGTGATCCTGTGGCTCGGCATCGGTGCGGTCATCGGCTGGATCACCGCGCTGAGCTCTTCGCGGCCGCCCGGCGTCAGCGCGCCGGTCATCCAAGACATCACGACCGGGGTGCTGGTTGCGGCGCTGCTCGCCCTGGGGGCGGTGGCCTACGCCCTGACGTCGGGAACGCGGCTGGTGCTCGCCGTCGCGGGGGCGCAGCCGGCCGATCCGCAGCGTTACGCGCAGCTGTACAACCTCGTCGAGGCGCTGGCCATGGGAGACGGAATTGCGATGCCCGCCGTCTACGTCGTCGAGGATCGTTCGCCGAATGCCTTCGCCACCGGTATCAGCCCTTCCAAGGCCGCCGTCACAGTTACCACGGGATTGTTGGCAGTCATGGACCGGGAGGAGCTCGAGGGGGTTCTCGGTCACGAGATCAGTCACATCAAGAACTACGACACCCGGCTGCTGCTGATCGTGACCACCTTGCTCGGCATGGCCGGCCTGCTCGCCAGCCTCGTCTGGCGCAGCGCCTTCTTCGCGCGGGGCGGGAGGGGCCGCAACAACAACCAGTTCGCGATGCTCCTGCTGCTCGCCGGTGCGCTGCTCGCGATCGTCGGGTTCGTGGTCGGGCCGATCATCCGGCTTGCCCTCTCACGGCGCCGCGAGTCGCTGGCCGACGCCAGCAGCGTCGAGCTGACGCGCAACCCCGTGGGCCTGATCCGGGCGCTGAAAACGCTGCAGAACAATGATGTTCCGCTCGTCAGGGCCAATCACGCGACCGCCGCGATGTGCATCGACGACCCGCTGCAGCATCACGAGTCCCGCCTCCACCGGCTGTTCGACACCCATCCGCCGATCGAGGAGCGCATTGCCACGCTGGAACGTATGGCGCAGGGCTCGACGGTCTGAGCCTGATGTGGCCGCTGCGTAAGGGTCTTGGGTCCCAGACAGCGCTCAGCGGCGGCTACAAGGCGAAGAGGGGGGCCCCGTTGAGTATGCCCACCCGGTCGATCCACAGCGATCGGATGCCACCGTTGCTGTAGCCCAGCTTGCTGCCCCAGGCGTGGTAGGCCATGAAGAGGGTGCCGACCGCATCGGTGAAGAAACTCTCCCCGCCCGGGCCTCGGGCGCTGCCATGCGAGCCCACCCAGGGCTTACTGGCGCTGCGGTTGGTGCACGGACCCAACGGGCCGTCACAGGTGGCGTAACCGATGGCGTACTTCGACGACCAGTAGTTGCCGCCGCTGTAGAAGAGCACCCAGCGGTTCTGGGTGAACAGCATGGTGGGAGCTTCGATGTTGTAGTTCGTCCAGCCCTTCTTGTGCG
Source organism: uncultured Actinomycetota bacterium (assembly GCA_963765845.1). Classification (GTDB taxonomy): domain Bacteria; phylum Actinomycetota; class Actinomycetes; order Frankiales; family Frankiaceae; genus DATAZK01. The sequence goes on along the minus strand of CAVXYJ010000001.1, from coordinate 209,978 downwards.
CCTTCATGAGCACGACCCGCGGGCCGGTGAAGGTCAGGCCGTTGGCCGTCAGCCGCTGCGCGTACAGCGTGGCGACCCCCTTCGCGTCAGGCCCTTTCCAGACCAGGTATCGCAGGTTGTACGGGCCGACAACCGTTGACGGGTCGATGGTTTCGCCGTTCGGCATGCACAGCATCGGCTTGGTGCTGTTGTCGACGAACTGGTTCGCCGGTGAGGTGGCGACGGCCGCTGACAGGCAGTGCCGACCGCCGGCTTTGTGCGCCGAGTAGTACATGACGTAGCGGTTGCCGATCTGCGTCACGTCGGGTCCCCAGGTGCCCGAGTCATCCGCCCACGGCGGCAGGGCGTACAAGGCGTCTTGCACGGCGGGCCTGACCCAGGTCTTGTGGTCGGTCGAGACCACACGCTGAATGGCCGGATGTCCCCCGGAAGCTTGGGTGCCGAAGGCGATATACAAGCCACCCACCCGGAAGACGGACGGGTCGGGAAAGTCGCCTCCGTAGGAGGCGCGGGTGGATGGATGCGCGCTGCAGGCAGCGACGAGGGCCAGTAGCGAAACTGCCGCCAGAGCGATGAGGCGATGGGCGCCGCGCCGACGCCGCAGCGCGCCGGCGCGGCCGGATCGGGTATCGGCCCAGATGGTTCGCGGGTCCATGGCGGTTCCAGACGGGTGAGGCACCGGCCGGAACCGTGGCTCGCGCGGGCATCCGGTTGACCGCGGAGACGGCAAACGCGGCGCCGCCGGACGCTGACGGCGTCCGTGGCTCGGTGGCGGACTGTGTGTGGCGGACAGTGTGTGTGGCGGACTGTGTGGCGGACAGTTATTCGGCTAGAGGTTGGCGGCGGCTTCCGTGAACCTTATGGCCCTATCGCGGAGAATCCCACGGTCCTGAACTGTCGCCGGGAAGGTTTTCCTGATCGTCACTTCGTGTCACTTTCACTACCGCACGGATGATGGGCAGGAGCTCGAACTCAGGCCTGGCGACGCCCACTCCGTAGGGGCAGGCCACGACGCCTGGGTCGGCGGCGACGTACCGTGCGTGATCCTCAATTTCATGCTGCCCAGCCCTACCTGAACCGCTGGATGGGCAGGTGGGTCGTCATCGCCGATCCGGCCGGGCCCATGAGCTGATGGGCACGCCAGAGCCGGCGGTTGAACAGGAGCACGAGCTCCTCGTCGTGGCGGCCTTTAGGGGAATTACGGGAATTATCGGAATTGTCGGCCAGGACGAAGCGTTCGAGCTCGGCGTCGCCCTCCTCCCACGTCGCTGGACGATGGCCGAGCAGCTGGTGCAGATCGTCCAGATCGGCCTGCGCGCAGGCTCTCCCGACCTCGTCGAAACGGGTCAGGTGACGAGCCAGCCGGAAAGCGGTGCGGCGCTGGTACTCGGCGAACTCGTCGGCCACCGGGAAGGTGCGCAGCAGCTGCACCAGATGCTCGTGGGGTACCGCGGCCGCTGAGCGTTCGGCAGCCGGGAGGTCGACCGCGGGCAACTCGACGCCGATCGCGTCGGCGATGGCCTCGACCGCGAACAGGTTGGTCTCGTTGCACCACTGCAGGTTGGTCATGTAGTCCGAACCCGGCGGGGGAGCGGCGAGTGCGGCGTGGAACGCGAGCTGGTTGGAGAGCGTGAAGGCGATGTGATGCAGCTCGATCGCCTCCAGGTCGACCGGGTGGCCGGCGAGCTCGCCATAGCGGGCGTAGAGCTGCTGGAAGTCGCCGTAACCGATGACCGTGTCGCGCATCCGAAAGGCGGCGAGGTCCATCATCGGGTCGCCGATGTGGGCGAGTTCGACGTCGAGAATCGCCTCGACGCGCCCGTTGCGCTGGTGGAACTGGCCGGTGTCCCACAGCACCATCGACTCGCGTCCGCGGGTATCGACCGGATGGCGCCCGAGCCACCCGAGGCAGAACTCGAGGAACGGGTCAGGACGCTTCTTGGTGGCCCGGTAATTGTCGACGTAGCGCTGCATGCCGATGTCGCCCGAGCCGGCGGGGGTCGCTGCGCGCATGACACCGGCGCGGGCGAACGGCTCGACGTCCAACGCGTGCAAGCGCGCCAGGATCGCGAGGTAGTCGTCGACGACGGCGGCGCGCTCGGCCTCGGACGCGCCGGCGAAGTCGGGCTGCCCGGCCGCCCGATCGGTGACGAACGCCCGCGGGTGCTCGATCCAGCCATACACGTGCGGAACCGGGATGCCGTGCTCCTCGAGCAGTCGCTGGCACAGCATCTCGTGCTCGAACGGGAACACGCCGGGAAAGTCGAGGCGATCCCCGCGCACGTACAGCTCGAGCAGCTCGCCGTCGCGCTCGACGTCGACGAACCACACCGGCCGCCATCGCGGCTGGCGGGCCGAGCGCACGATCGTCCCGCCTACGTTCGTCTGGATCCACTCGGCGATCGGGGTCAGCTCGCTGTCCTGCTCCACCGGCAGGTTCTACCATCCCGCGGAAGGCGACCGTCTCGCGCCTGACCGCTTCCGGTCATGCCGGTGTGCTGATCATCACGCGCGGGAGAGGACCTTGCCGGCGCCCGGCGCACCCGATCACCGTCACCGAGTGGGACGATGGTGGCTAGCCGATGGAGGTGTGCGATGCCGAAGACCGAGAACGCGAGCGGGCCGTCGCAGCTGCGGGAGGTGGGCGCACGCCGCGCTGGTTTGCGGCGCACGATGACCCAGGTCGAGGAGGCCACATCAGCGGCTCTGGGTGGCCGTCCGGGCGATTGGCGCGCCGCGCTGTCGCTGCGCGTCGAGGACTTGCGGACCGCTTGGGCGTCGCACGTGAGCGGCACGGAAGGTCCGGGTGGGCTGTGGGAGCAGATCCGCACCGACGCTCCGCGCCTGGAGGGCGCGCTGCGCCGGCTGGGTCGCGAGCATGAAGCGTTGACGTCCGAAGTGGAAGGGTTGCGTCAGATCCTGGCCGCCGCGGGCGATGACGAGTCCCTCCTGGCTAATGCCCGGGAGCGAGCGACCGCGCTCCTCGCCCAGCTGGTGCGTCACCGCCAGCGCGGCGCTGACCTCATCTACGAGGCCTACGAGCATGACGTGGGCGGCAACGGCTGAGTTGGCTAGCGCGCCTCATCGATGAGCACTCGCTCGTCTTGCCTGGGTACCACCGCCGTCCAACCGAGTTCGCGTTCGATGCGATCTCGCAGCGCCGCGGAAGCCGCTGGCTCGCCATGGACGAGGTAGCAGGTCTGCGGCGGACGGGGCGCTCGGGCGAGCCAGGCCAGCATCTCGTCGGCATCCGCATGAACGGAGAACGTGGGCAGGTCTACGACGTCGGCCCGCACCGGGACGTACCGGCCATGGATCTTCACCGCCTTGGCGCCGTCGACGAGGTCTCGACCGCGGGTGCTGACCGCCTGGTAGCCGACCATGAGAACGGTGTTGCGTGGGTCGGGTAGCAGGCCCTCGAGGTGATGCAGGACGCGGCCGCCGGACGCCATCCCTGAGGCCGAGATGATGATGCAGGGCCACCGGGGACCGTTCAGCGTCTTGGACTCCTCGACCGTCCGCATCTCATGCAGATCACCCGTATCGAAGGGATCCTCGCCCCCGGGTGCTTGCCGAATTTCCGGGCTTGCGTTGCGGATGGCATCGCGATAGACGGCTAACGTGTCCAGCGCCATGGGGCTGTCGACGTAGATGGGGACGTGCGGAATGCTGCCCAGCCGGTCGAGCCGGCGCAGCTCCATGAGGATGATCTCGGTGCGGTCCACCGCGAAGGCGGGGATGAGCACCGTGCCGCCGCGTCCGATCGTGCGGCTGATGACACTGGCCAGCAGACCGCTGTCGGCCGGCGGGTGGCTCCGGTTGCCGTACGTCGATTCGATCACCATCACCTCTGCCGCTGAGGGGGGAGCGGGCGCGGCGAGGAGGGGATGGGAGGCGCGGCCGAGGTCCCCGCTGAACAGGGCGGTGGCCCCGCTGTCGCCGACCTCGAGCAGAGCCGTCGCGGCGCCGAGGATGTGGCCTGCCGGCCGCAGCACCGTACGTACGCCTTTGGCCACGGGATGCTCGGAATCGAAAGGCAGCGCCCGAAATTGCGGGAGCATCCGGTTCACGTCAGCCGTCGTGTAGAGCGGCTGGGGTTCGGCGTGCCGCGAGTAACGATGCCCGCGAGCGTGCGCGGCGTCCTCTTCCTGAAGGTGGGCGCTGTCGAGCAGCACGATCCGGGCGAGGTCCACGGTTGCTTCGGTGGCGTACACCGGCCCGCGAAAACCGTGTTTCGACAATCGCGGGAGATATCCGCAATGGTCGAGATGCGCGTGCGTCAGCACTACCGCGTCGATCGTTGCCGGGTCGAGGGGAAACGGATTCCAGTTGCGCCGGCGCAATTCCCGGGTGCCCTGAAACAGCCCGCAGTCCACCAGGACCGTGCTTTCCGGCGTGCGGAGCGCGAAGCAGCTACCGGTGACGGTTCCCGTCGCGCCGACGAATTGCAGAACGCTCGACTGCGCCGACATGAACGACCCCCTTCAGGGCAAACACGCCTTGCCGGCGACCATCCGGACCGGACGTGCCGAGCTCAACGGTCGTCCTGCGGCCGCGCGGTAGCTAGGGGCTTTCGGCCCGTTGTGCGGGCCCGTCAACGCCAGGTGTAGCGCACCGGCAGCGTCTTCGGGCCGCTCACAAGTCGCGACTGGACGAATGTCGGCTCGCCGGCCAGCTCGATGGAATCGAGGCGGGTGATGAGTTCCTTGAAGAGGGTGCGGATCTCCATCCGGGCGAGGTGGGCGCCGAGGCAGAAGTGCGGGCCGAAGCCGAACGCCAGGTGTGAGCCGGCATTCTCGCGCCGGACGTCGAGCCGGAACGGGTCGGGGAAGACCTGCTCGTCCCGGTTGGCGGACGCGTACGACAGCAGCGCGACGTCTCCCGGCTGGAAGGTCACGGCGCCGACCGTGAAGGGTTGCTGGCAGGTGCGGATGAAGTGCTTGACGGGCGAGACGTAACGGATGAGCTCGTTGGCCGCGTCGTCGATGAGCTCCGGGTGGGCCTGCATGAGCGCGAGCTGATCCGGGTGCTCGATGAGGCCAAGCAGGCCGCCGGCGAGCGAGTTCGAGGTGGTGTCGTGACCGGCAGTCGAGATGATCAGGTAGAAGCCGAAGACATCCATGTCGGGCAGCGCAGCGCCGTTCAGCTCGGCGTTGGCGATCACCGAGGCAAGGTCGTCGGTCGGGTGCGCCCGGCGATCGGCGGCGAGCTGGGTGAAGTAGCCGAAGAAGTCCATCATGACGGCAAGGACGCTGGCGTCCTCACCCGCGCGGCCGATGTCGGGATCCTCGGCGCCGAAGAGCTCCTGGGTGAGCTTGAGCATCTTGGCGTAGTCGGATTCGGGCAGCCCGAGGATCGACAGGATGACCTGCAGCGGGAAGTGCGTCGCGATCTGCTTGGCGAAGTCGCACTCACCGCCCATCGCCGCCATCTGATCGATGTACTGCGTGGCCAGCTCATCGACCCGCTCCTGCATCTTGCGGACATTGCGGGGCTTGAACCAGTCGTTCACGATGACCCGGTGGGCGCGGTGCTCGTCGCCGTCCATCTGGACGAGGGTCTTCATGCCGGCGTTGTCGCCGCCCTCCTGCCGATCGGCGAGCGTGGCGAGCGCGGGGACCGGCGCGTTGGTGAAGACCTCGGGGTTACGCTCGATCTCCAGCACGTCGGCGTGTCTTGTGACGGCGTAGAACTCGGGGTAGTCAGGCAGGCTGACCTTGATGATCGGCGCCTGCTCGCGAAGCCGCTTCGCCGCTGCGTGCCAGGCGGCGGGGTCGGCGTAGGCGCTGGGCTCGGCGAAGATCCGGCCCAGGTGTTCCAGGCCCGTAGGTTTCGTCGCAGGCGTCATCCCCCCAGGATGACCCCGGCGCCATGCCCCGCTCGCGCCGGGGGTTCCCGCAGCCGCGTTGCGGACTACTTCTCCTTGGTGTCCGAAAGGCGCAGGGAGCGGTCGGCGCTGCGGACCACGCTGCGCAGGAACTGGTACTGCGTGGTGACGAGCTTGTCGGCCATGTCCAGCGCGGCATCGATGACGGTCTCGCGGCGGGACGGGTGCACGCCGCTGGGGAGTGCCTCATCGACGGTGTCGACGAACTGGCGAACGGCAGCGATTGCGGTGCGTTGCCCGGCCTCGACCGAGGTGAACACGTCCTGGGACAGATCGGCCGTCTTGGCGGCCGCGCTCTTGACCTTGGCGGCCCTGTCCGTCTTGGCTTCGGTGCTGGCTCGCGGCTGTGGGGCCTTTGCCGCCCGAGCCTTTGGGGCCGGGGCTTTGGCGGTGGCAGCTTTGGCGTGCTTCGCATTGGCAGCGGGCATGGTCGTCCTCCTTGAAGGGGCGCTCTCGCAACCTCCACCCTGGCCCGCGCGCTGGCGTTCGACCAGGGTCGTTCGTCCCGAGGAGAGCTATCAGGCGGTTACCCGGGCCGATGCTCCGGCGTCGATGGACATGACCGTGCCGCTGATGCCGCGCGCCTCCTGCGCGGCGAGGTACAGGACCGCCCGGGAGATTTCCTCGGCCTCCAGCCACGGGATCGGGATGACGTGTAACCGCTGGAACGCCGCAGCGGCGTCGTCTCGCGTGGGGTTGTCCAGCTCCGGGCGCATGAGCTTGCGGATGGACTCGTTCTGGATCATGGGAGTGTCGACGTTGCCCGGCGCGATCGCGTTCACGGTGATGCCGTACGGCGCGAGGTCGTGCGCGGCGCTCTTGACCAGGCCGATGACGCCCCACTTCGACGACGCGTAGCCCGCGACGTGCGGCCCGCCGGTGCGGCCCATCATCGAAGCGGTGGCGATGATCCGGCCGTAGCGGCGCTCGACCATCCCCGGTGCCACGGCATGGATCGTGTTGAACACCCCGGTGAGGTTGATGTCGATGACCTGATGCCATGACGCGGCCGACATCTCGTGGACCGGAAGCCCGCTCGTCGTGGCCACACCGGCGTTGGCGCAGGCGATGTCGATGCGCCCGAACTCGGCCGTCGCCTGCGCGACCAGCGCCTCCAGCGCCTCGAGGTCGCGCACATCGGCCTCGGCCGCCAGGCACCGCCGCCCTTCAGCCTCGACCAGCTTCACGGTCTGCTCCATGTCGGCCGGACCGGGCAGGGGATAGCGGATCGTGTCGAGCCCGCCGAACCAGTCGCAGATGACGATGTCGGCGCCCTCCCGGGCGAGGGCGACGGCATGAGATCGGCCTTGCCCGCGGGCGCCGCCGGTGATGAGGGCGACCCTGCCGTCAAACGATCCCATCGCGTTCTCCTTGCTCAGTCTCCCGGAGCCCCGGCGTCACGGCGAATCATCCTCGCGCGTTTGCTCGCGTCGCGGTCGGGACTGCCGAAGGAGGCATGTGGCTGGTCTCATGGCGCGGCTCGGGACCAAGCGCCGGTGGTTACGCAACCTGCACGCGCCGGCGTTCGCCGTCGTGCTCATCTGCGGCGTCGTGCTCCCCAGCGCCTGCACCCCGCCGCCGCCGCGGATCACGTACACGTACTCGCTCAGCGTGGCGGGCACCGTCCACCTGCATGACCCCGACGTGGCGGTGCTGTCCAAGCTCGCCAAGCGCGTGCTGAATGATTCCCGCGGCTGGTCACTCGGCGGGAAGATTGCCTTCAAGCCGGTGCTTTACGGCGGCGACTTCACGATCTGGCTCGCGAGTCCTGATCAACTCCCGCTGTTCAGCCCGATCTGCACGTCGAACCTGAGCTGCAGCGTCGGCCGCAACGTCATCATCAATGCGGTGCGCTTCCACCATGCAACCACCTACGGCTGGCCCGCGAGCCTGACCAGCTACCAGATAATGGTGATCAATCACGAGGTCGGTCACTGGCTGGGTCTGGGGCATCGCTACTGCCCTGCCCCCGGCGCGATCGCGCCCGTGATGCAGCAGCAGTCGATCAGCCTTCAGGGCTGCCGCGCCAACTCCTGGCCGACGCCGCCGGAGCTCGCCGCCGTGGCCGCTGCCCGCCATCTCTGAGGCGGCTCCCGGGGTCAGCTAGCTCTTGCGCCTTCCGCAGGCGAAGTAGGCGATCGGGACGGCGCCGACAGAATTGACGAGCACGATGGCGGCTGCCCACCATGGCTTCGACCCGCGGATCTCGTCGGGCGGCCGGCGTACCAGGTCGACCACGGCCGCGACTTTGAGCAAGCCTTCGAACGTGCCGCCGACGATGATGAGCCGCCGCGTGCGGGCACTGAGTTCGTTCCACTTCTTCTTGGCCACGCATCCAGGCTGCCCTGCCGAGGTGCCAACTGCAAGATCCGACGCCGGTGCGGAGTGTCCGGTGGCCTGCGGCTAAGGTTCGGTGACAACAAGCAATGCGGGTCTTTCTACAGGGATTGCTGCCTCGGTGAAGTCGACATCCTCGCGGCAGGCATCGTCCCCCAATGTCGTGCTCGCGATGCTCCTGGCGTGCCAGCTGATGTTCACCCTGGATACGTCGGTCATCGTGACGGCCTTGCCGAAGATTCGGGAGTCGCTGCATTTCTCGAGTTCCGGGCTGTCGTGGGTGCAGAACGCGTACACGCTGGCGTTCGGCGGCCTGCTGCTGCTCGGAGCCCGGCTGGGTGACATCTTCGGCCGCCGCCGGGTCTTCCTGACGGGGGTGGGTGCCTTCGCCGCCGCCTCGTTCGTGGCGGGTGTGGCGCCGACCGCGCAAATCTTGGTCCTGGGAAGGGCAGTGCAGGGGATCGCCGGTGCGGTGGCCGCGCCGTCCACCTTGGCGCTCCTGCTGGCGACGTTCAAGCAAGCTCACGCCCGGGCTCGGGCGATCGCGATGTACAGCTCGGTCGCCAGTGGCGGGACGGCCGTCGGCCTGATCGTCGGCGGCTTGCTGACGACCACCCTGTCCTGGCGCTGGGGCCTGTTCATCAACGTCCCCATCGGCGTGGCGATCGTCGTATTCGGTCCGCGTGTCCTGCCTGATACGCAACGGCATCCGGGCCGTTTCGACATCACCGGCGCGGTGGCGTCGACCCTCGGCATGACGGTGCTCGTCTACGCCTTCGTGCGAGCTGCCGAGGACGGCTGGAGCAACGGCTGGGCAATCGGAGGCGTTCGCCCTCGGTGCCGTGCTGATGGTCGCCTTCGTGATCACCGAGATGCTGGCGGAGCAGCCCATCACCCCGCTGCGGCTGTTCGCCGAGCGCGCCCGTGCTGGGTCCTACCTGGCGCGGGTCTTCATCAATGGCGGCATGTTCTCATTCTTCTTCTACATCAGCGTCTATCTCGAAGGCGCACGAAACTACAGCCCGCTGGATGTGGGCTACGCGTTCCTGCCCTTGACCATGGTGATGTTTACGACGGCACAGGTGCTTCCGCGGCTACCCCCACGCATCAGCAGTTGGGCGCTTATCGCCGGGGGAACGGGCACCGCCTTCATCGGCATGTCATGGCTCAGCCGGCTTTCCGCGAGCACGCAATTCTGGCCTAACATCGTGCTGCCGATGATGATGCTCGGCGTCGGGGCAGGGGTGGCGTTCATTCGGTTGACCGGTGTATCCGTTGCCGGGGTCCCGCCGCGAGACGAGGGCGCCGCCTCGGGCTTGGTCAACGTCAGCACGCAGGTCGGTGCCTCGCTCGGCCTTGCCGTGATGGTCACGGTCTTCGGGGCGGCAACCACCCGTGCGGCGGCGCACGTGCCGGCGGGCGTCAGCGCCGCGCGCCGGACTCAGTTGCTGCTCGGGCACGGGACGTCGGCGGTGCTGACGGGCTCGGCCATCTCCATCGGCGGTGCCTTGCTGGTGGTCCTGCTGATGGTGCGATCCCGATCGGCGCCGGAGAGCGTGCCGTCGCCGGTGCTGGCCGAGGGTGACGCCGGGTTGGAGACCCTCTCGTCACGTCTCTGATCGCCGCCCCCTAAGGTCACATGATCAACGGTGATGAACGAAGGGCGGCAACATGCTGATCGTGGCGGGCCATTTTGTGGTCGATCCGGCGGACCGGGACGCGTTCCTCGCGGGCCGCGAAGAGTCCATGCGCGCGACCCGGACCGAGGGCGGCTGCCTCGAGTACGTCATGAGCGCCGACCCCATCGACGAGACCCGCGTCGTGCTCTTCGAGCGGTGGGCCGACCAGTCGGCGTTCGACGCCCACATGGCAGAGATTGCCAAAGCGCCCCGCGGCAGCGGCCCAGCACCCAAGGGCTTCGAGGTCAAGATCTACGACATCGCTGGGGAACGCGCCTTCGGCTGAGTTCGAGGGGCGGGCCCGGCCGTCCGCGTCTTGAGCGTTGCTTGCGGTCGTGCGTGCGGTTGTGAACACGGTCGCAAATCAGGTGGTTGAGCTGCCCGCTTGCTGTTAGACTCGAACACATGGTCGAAGCGGAGTTCGGGGTGAAAGCAGCGCAGTTGCATGCGCTGGCCGCCGAACTCGCCGCCGCTGTTTCTTCGGACACGTCGGGGGTGCTGGCCGTCGAGGTGCTGCCCGAAGTGCTGGGCGCGGGACGGCAGCTGGATCTGCTGTCCTGCCGGCTGATCGAACGGGCTGACCGGTCGGGTGCGTATGCGACCGATGGGGCGGCGTCGACGCAGGCGTTTGTGCGGCAGCTGTCGGGTGAGTCTGATGGGTGGGTGTCCAAAAGGGTGCAGGCCGGGCGGGCGTTGGCGGATCGGATGCCGGTCACCGCCAAAGCGTTCGGGGCCGGTGACCTGGGTTTGGACCATGCTTGGGTGATTGTGCAGGCGACGAAGGATCTGCAGCATGATCTCGCCGCGGACCTGGAAGCGTTCCTCGCCGAGCAGGCGCCGACGCTGACGCCGCGGCAGCTGCGGGTCGTCGCCGAAGAACTCCTCGCGGCTGCCGCCCCGGAGCAGTCAGCGGATGAAGCGGCCCGCAAACACGCCGCCCAGCATGTCCACCTGTCCGAAACGCTCGATGGCCGGTGGCGCCTGGATGGCTGGCTGGACGCCGAAGCCGGCCTGATCGTCTCCAAAGCCATCGCCGAGTTCCTGCGCAAACCCGATCCCGAAGGTGATCTGCTCACCGAATCCATCGGCAGTCGCCGGGCCGAAGCCCTCGTGCAAATGGCCCGCCATGCCACCGCCCATGCCGAATCCTGCCACGGGGAAGGCGGCGGCCGGCACACCGTCATGGTCGGCCTGTCCCATCAGGCCCTGCTCGACGGCCTCGGTACCGCCGGCACCCCCGACGGCCAGCGCCTACCCGCAGCGGCTGCCCGGCGGATGGCGTGCGACGGCGGGATCATCCCGGCAGTGTTCGGCTCCGACTCTGAAGTGCTGGACTTGGGCCGCCGGACCCGCACCATCAGCGCTGGGCTACGCCACTTCCTGACCGCCCGGGACGGCGGCTGCACGTGGCCGGGGTGTGATCGGCCACCCTCGTTCACCGAAGCCCATCATCGGATTCATTGGATCGACGGCGGTGAAACCAACCCCGAAGACCTTGAGCTGCTCTGCGTGGCGCACCATCACAAAGTTCATGAGGGCGGCTGGAACATGACCATCGGTCAAGATCCCGACCGCACCCCCTGGTTCTGGCCACCCGACGGAAGACCACCCCTGCAAGGCCACCGCCGACCACTCCTACGCCGACCCGGCCACACACCAAGACGCACATAAGCCCCGGGGGGAATCGGCCTTGGCGAGTGAGGCATTACCAGTCGCCCTCAACCGCAAAGAGGTATCGACCTGTCGCCGCGTTGAGAAACACCACGAGGTTCGCCTTGCTCGGTGCTTCGCTGCCGTTCGCCGTCTCACCGTGCGGGCCTGGTGGGCCTGGTGGGCCGGGACCGCTTGGCTCGGAGAGCACGGTTCCCGCCACAGCCCATACCACTGTCCCGTCGTACAGCGGTGTGCTGGAGCCGTCAGCATTCACCTGCCGAATGTCCTTGTCGTAGAGGACGGCCAGCTTGATACCCGGTGACGCCCCCGAGCTGGAGCGGAGCATGCCGCGCACGACCGGGTTGGCTAACGCGGTCGCGGCGGGCACGTTCGGATGGAAGTTGTCGGGGGCGGGCAGCAGCTGGATGCGGTGGTTCGGTATCTGCACGGGGGCGTCGAGCCTTGTCCCCGGCGAAGTCAGCGCTGCGAAAGCCTCGTCCTTAGCTGGCGCCGTGGGGCTGCTCGTGGTGCGGCTGCTACTGGTAGCCACTGGAGCGCTGGCCGCAAGTTGATGGACCTTGGAGGATGCCGCCCCGCCGCATGCGGCAACGCACGCAACGGTGGCAAGGGCAGCGGCGATACAGCGGACAGTCATGCCAGTGGGACGCTCGATCTGCCCCCGAGGTTGCGCGTCGGCGCGGGGCAGAACTTGTGACAGTGCAGACAGTGCAGGATGTGAGCGTGAGTCAGACCCAGCGCCTTGCCCAGCTCGCGCAGGAGCGGCCGGATGAGGTCGCGTATCGCCACGTGCGTATCGACGGCAGCGAGCAGGCCGTCACCTACAGCTGGCTGGATCGCCGGTCACGCCAGCTTGCCGGGGCGTTGGCGGAACGCGGTGTCGGCTACGGCGACCTGGTCGGCCTGGGACTGCGCAACTCACCGCAGTTCGCGCTCGCGGCTTTCGCGTCGTGGAGGCTCGGTGCCGTGCCGGTTCCGGTGCGGTGGGACGTGCCGGAATGGGAGCTCACCCGGCTGCGCGAGGTGATCGATCCGCGCGTCTACCTCAGCCCCGAGGAGCTGCCCTGGATCGACGCCACCGCCGAGCGTGACATTCCTGCGGAGCTGCCGGACCTGATCGCGCCGCACCTGCAGGGCATCTGCAGCAGTGGTTCCACCGGCACGCCGAAGATCATTCTCAGTGCCGTTCCCGCGGTGTTCGATCCGGTCTTCAGCACGCCGATGGCCGAGTTCTGGATGCCCGTCCCGCGCCCTCAGACGATCCTGGTGCTCGCGCCGATGTATCACGTCAATGCGTTCACCACGCTGCACAACCTGCTCGCCGGTGACCGTCTGGTGGTGATGGAGAAGTTCGACGCCGCGCGGGCGCTCGAGCTGATCGAGCGCCACGGCGTCACCAACTTCACCGCGACCCCGACCATGCTGCAGCGCATGGCCGACGCGCCGGGCGTCGACGAGCGCGACCTGTCGAGCCTGGTGTGGATCATTCAAGGCGCCGCCCCGATGCCGGCCTCGCTCGTGCATCGCTGGGCAGGGCTGATCGGCGCCGAGCGCATCGTCATGGCGTACGGCATGACCGAAGCGATCGGCATCACCGCCTTGCGCGGCGACGAGTGGATGCAGCATGAGGGCAGCGTCGGGCGCGGCATGCGCGGCACGGAGGTCAGGATTGTCGGCCCCGACGGCACCGACATGCCCACCGGGGAAGTGGGGGAGATCTTCCTGCGGGCACCCTCGTACGGGGGGTCGAACTACCTGGGCGAGGCGCCGCAGTTACGCGAGACGCCCGATGGCTTTCGGACCGTGGGCGACCTCGGCCACGTCGACGCCGACGGCTTCCTCTACGTCGCCGACCGGCGCGTCGACATGATCATCACTGGCGGCGCGAACGTGTTCCCCGCCGAAGTCGAGAAGGCGCTGATCGACCACCCGAAAATTGCCGACATCGTCGTCGTCGGCTTGCGCGATCCGCAGTGGGGTCGGCGGGTGCACGCCATCATCGAACCGTCCGACTCCCAGTCGCCGCCGACGCACGAGGAGATCGTGGGCTACGCGAAGAGCCGGCTCGCGCCGTACAAAGTGCCGAAAACTATCGAGCTGGTCGGGGCGATCCCGCGCAGCGAGGCGACGAAGGTCAATCGCGGTCGCCTCGTCGAGGCTCGCGGCGGCTAGGCGAGGGGCTGACGAACTGTATGGAACAGAACGCTTTTGACGGTGTCCGGGTCGTCGAGCTGGCGCAGTGGGTCTTCGTCCCGGTGGCGGGCGCGCTGCTGGCCGACTGGGGCGCTGACGTCATCCACATCGAGCCGCTGCAGGGCGACCCGTACCGCGGGCTGATGACTCAGGGGATCGGCGCCGGCAAGGAGGGTGTCAACCTGTCGATGGCATTGGCCAATCGCGGGAAACGCTCGCTGGCGCTGGACGTGCGCCACGAGTCGGGGCGCGAGGCGCTGATGCGCCTGCTGGGATCAGCTGATGTCTTCCTGACGAATCTGCGGCCCAAGGCGTTGCAACGCCTCGGTCTCGATGCCGAGACCGTCCGGGAGCGCTTTCCGCGGCTGATCTTCGCGCGCGGGCACGGCTACGGCGTACGGGGGCCGGATGCCGACCAGGCCGGCTATGACGCGTCGGCCTTCTTCGCCCGCGGGGGGCTCGCGCACATCCTGACGCCGCCCAGCCTCGACTACCCGATCGGGCAGCGCGGAGCGATGGGCGACCGCAACGGCGCGATGGCGCTGGCTTTCGGGGTCGCCGCTGCGTTACTCAAGCGCGAGCGCACCGGAACCGGCGGCATCGTCGACGTTTCCCTGCTGGCTACGGCGATGTGGACGCTGTCCTCCGACGTGCTCGCCGCTCTGGGTGGTGCCCCTCCCGCGCCGGCACCCGCACGGGCAGCGATGCGCAATCCGCTGGTCATGTCCTATCGCACGAAGGACGGGCGCCATATCCAGCTGGTGTTCCTCGAGCCCGACCGCTACTGGGCCGATTTCTGCAGGGTCGTCGGGCGTGAGGATCTGTTGAACGATCCCCGTTTCGCCGACATCCACGTGCGCGGCGAGAACTGTGACGCCTGCGTCGCCGAGCTCGACGCGCTGTTCGCCCAGCGCACTTTCGCCGAGTGGAAGGTGGCGCTCGCCGGGCTGGATGCGCCGTGGGCTCCGGTGCAGTCCGTCCCCGAACTCGTTGATGATCCGCAGGTCGTCGCCAACGGTTACGTGGCTGACGTCGAAGCCGACGGCGTCGGGTATCAGCTTCCCAACGTCCCGGTCCAGTTCGACGGCCGCCCGGCGGACTTGCGCAGGGCCCCCGAGCACGGTGAGCACACCGAGACCATCCTGCTCGACCTCGGCTACGACTGGGACGAGATCGGCGCGCTGCGCGATGGTGGGGCCATCCCGTGAGCGATGCTTTGAGCGGTGCGCGTCCGGTTCCCGTCCCCGACGAGCAGTCCGCGCCCTACTGGAGAGCCGCCGCCGAGCACGTCCTCACCGCGGCTCGGTGCTCGACATGCCGGATGTTCTGCCTGCCGCCTGATGTGGTCTGCCCCCACTGCCGGACCACGTCGCCGGACTTCACTTTCGAGCCCGTCAGCGGTCGCGGCGCCGTGCGTTCCTGGACCGTCGTGCGCCAGTCGTTCCTTCCCGGTTTCCAGGCCGACGTGCCTTTCGTCCTTGTCGACGTCGAACTTGACGACCAACGCGAGCTGCGGCTGATCGGCCGGCTGCTCGACGGGGTCGACGCCCCGTTGGGATTGGGTGCGCGCGTGGTGCCCGCCTTCGAGGAGCTGGCCCCCGGAGTGGCGGTTCCCGCCTTTGCCCTCGACGGTTCTTCGTGATGGCATCGTTCGCGGCGCGAAACCAGGTGGCGATCGTGGGGTACGCGCACAGTCAGGTGCAGCGTCATGCCTCGCAGACGCTCGGCGCCCTTGCGGTGGACACGGCCCGCCGCGCCATTGCCGACGCCGCACTCACCGTCGGTGAGGTGGACGGCTTTGTCACCGGGGCGCTGTTCCCGACGACGGGTGCGCACGCCATCCAAGACGGCGTCAGCGTCGTCACCGCCAACTGGCTCGCCGAGCATCTGGGCGCCCAGCCCCGCTACGCCGCCGGCTTTCAGGGCTTCGGGCAGATTCCGGGATCGGTGGCCATGGCGGTCAATGCCGTGGCCAGCGGCGGTGCGGACTACGTGCTCGTGCACCGGGCGCTGCACAACCCGCGCGGCACGTACCACGGCAATCCGATGACCCACGCCCGAGGATCGGCGCAATGGACTGCGCCGCAAGGGTTTTTCGGCCCGCTGGCGATGATCGCCCTTCCCTACAACGAGTATCTGCAACGCTACGGTGCCTCCCGGGAGGCGATGGCGGCGGTGCTCGTGGAGGCACGCAAGAACGGCGCCCGCATCCCGTGGTCGTACTGGCACGGCAAACCCCTGACCGCGCAGGAGTATCTCGACGCTGCGCAGCTGTTCGACCCGATCTGCCGCTACGACTGCGACATACCGGTCGACGGGGTCGCGACGTTCGTCTTCACCTCCGCAGACCGGGCGCAGCACGGTCCGCACCGCCCGGTGTATGTCTCGGGCTACGCGATGGGGCAGCCCACCACCCCGCGCTTGCCCCTGCATTGGCCGCTCGACGACATCATGGGCGTGGGGGCGCAAACGGCCCGTCGGTTATGGGAAAGTGCGGGTATCGGGCCCGGCGACGTGGATCTGCCTCAGGTGTACGACGGCTTCTCACCCTTCGTCTACTTCTGGCTCGAAGCGCTCGGGCTGTGCCCGGCCGGGGAGGCTCACCGGTTCGTGCAGGACGGGGGCATCGACAGCGACCGGCCGGGCGGCCTGCCGGTCCTGTCGGGCGGCGGCGCCCTGGGCAACGGCCGGATGCACGGCGTGCCGCAGATGCTCGAGTGCTATCTGCAGCTGTCGGGGCGGGCGGGGGAACGGCAGCGTGAGGGCATGAACATCGCCGTGGCATGCCACTCGTCGCCGCACTTCGGTGGTGCGGTGGTCTACAGCTCGGACGCGGTCTGAGAGCAGATCACTGACCGGATCACTGCCGTGAGCTCAGCCGCGGCCCGCGTGGGCATGGTGGGCATGGCTCGCGACGGAGTGGAACGCATGATGCATGCGCTCATCCCACCCGGGGGCGCACTGGTGGGCGTCTATGCCGGATCCATCCGATAGATAGTGCCGGTGGCAGTGCGGGCACCGCTCGTAGCTACGGCCGGTGAAGGCGCCCGCCAGACCGTAGAGCGCGGCGTACGTCGTGTACGCCAGCAGGATGCCGCTGAGCACGAGTCCCACGGTCAGGAGCGCGTCTGACATCTTTTGGCCTCCTCAATTCCTCACCAATACGCGGAGAATGCGTACAAGTACCCATAGTAGGCAGACACGTACGTGTACGCAAGTCTTAAGCTGTTGCTGTGAACGCCGAACCCCGAACCTCCGGCGAGCGGCGGACCCAGACCGCGCCGCGCGCCGCGGGCCGCGCTGCGTGGGGGACGATCTCGCGCGGCCAGGTCATCGACGCCGCCTCGAAGCTGGTCGCCACCCGGGGGTCCGAGCAGCTGACGATCCGCAGCTTGGCGGCGGAGCTCGGGGTCGCGCCGATGTCGCTGTATCGCCACGTGCGAGACAAGAACGACGTGCTGGACGAGGTTGTCGACCGGCTTCTCGCCAAGGCCTGGCGGCCCACCACGAGCGAATCGAACGGGCGCGCGTGGATCGCCGATGCCGCCGACACCCTGCGCCAGTTCCTGGTGAGCCAGCCGGCTGCGCTTCAGGTCTACCTCAACCACCCGGTCGTCTCTGCGACGGCGATCGAGCGGATGGAAGCGATCATGTCGGTGCTTCGGCGGATGACCGGCGACGAGGAAGAGGCCGGCCGGGCGTACGCGGCTATTCAGACCTACACGATCGGCTTCGCTGCCCTGGAGGCGTCACGTTCGCGCTGGAAGCCGGATGACCCCGTCTCGCCGCCCTTGGCCGATCAACTCGCCGCGTACACGACGCCCCGGCAGTTCGCGGTTGGCCTCAACTATCTCCTCCAGGGCGTCTGCCCCGGTGAGTCCGGCGGCTGACGGGACGAGGCCGATCAGGCCCGGGCCCGGCGGGCGAGATTCCGGGGCCCGTTGCTTGGGGAGGAGGCGGCTGCTACCGTGGCAAAATCTAAGGTTAAGTTGCCTTAACTCTGAGGGGCGGTGGTCATGCTCGCGACCTTCGTGATCGGGTTGCGAGAGGGCCTCGAGGGCGCCTTGATCGTGGGCATCGTCGCGGCCTTCCTCAAGCAGCGTGGCGGCGCCCGGGCGATCCGCTGGGTCTGGATCGGGGTGGTGTCGGCGGTGCTGATCTGCCTCGCCGTCGGCATCACGTTGCGTGTCGTCTCCGCCGACCTTCCCCAGCGCCAGCAGGAGGGCCTGCAGACCGTCATCGGGGCGGTCGCCGTCGTGATGGTCACCTACATGGTCGTCTGGATGCGCCGCCACTCCCGTGACCTGAAGGGTCAGCTGGAGGGGGCGGCCGGCTCGGCGTTCGCTCAGGGATCGGCAAGAGCCTTGGTAGCTATGGCTTTTCTGGCCGTTTTCCGGGAGGGGCTGGAGACGGCCGTCTTCCTGCTCGCCGCGTTCAACGCCAGCGGCAACGGGTTGACGGCCGGCCTCGGCGCGCTGCTCGGCATCCTCGTCGCCGTACTGCTCGGCTACGGCATCTACCGCGGCGGCGTGCGTATCAACCTCGCTCGCTTCTTCCGGGCGACGGGGCTGGTGCTCGTTGTCGTCGCCGCCGGGCTGGTGATGACGGCGCTGCACACCGCGCACGAGGCCGGCTGGCTCAACGCGGGCCAGGACCGGCTCTTCGACATCTCCTGGCTGGTGCGCAGCGGTTCGGTGCAGGCGTCGCTCATTACCGGCGTGCTCGGGATCCAGCCGACGCCCACGGTGGTCGAGGTCATCGGCTGGCTGGCGTACCTGGTGCCGGTCGGCCTCTACGTGGGCTGGCCGCCCGGCCGCCGGGTGCCCTGGCGCGCGGTGGCCATGCGGCGGACGCAGGTCCGGGGCTGCACGCAAGCGGCCGTTCCGATGCGGTTGGCCGAGGGTGAAGCGGTGGCCGGCGAACCGGCTCGCGACAGTGCGCTGGGCCAGGTGCCATCCCGGTAGAGCGTGACGGTAGCCTTTCCTCAATTCCGCCGGAGCTCGTGGAGGCCCGATGCCCGTACGCCGCTGTCGAGCGTGAGGAGCGGCGCGCGGCAGTGAGTTCGCCGACGGCACAGGGTGGACGGGCACGACCCACACGACGAGGGCTGCTCGGGGGCGCGGGTGCTGTCGTGGCCGGGGCAGTGGGCTACGGCGTCGCGTCGGTGACCGAGGACGCCGGCCGCGCATCGGACGGAAATTCTTCCGCGGAACAATGGCCGTTCTACGGGACGCATCAGGCCGGCATCGCCACCCCCGCGCAGGACCGGCTCGTCTTCGCCGCGTTCGACGTGACCAGCAGCGATGCGGCGGATTTGCAGAGCATGCTCGGCGCGTGGGCCGCTGCGGCTAGCCGGATGACGTCCGGCCTGCCGGTGGGGTCCGCGCAGACCGGACAGAAGCAGACGCAGGCGCCGCCCGCCGACACCGGCGAGGCGCTCGGCCTGCTGCCCGCCGCGCTCACCATCACGGTCGGCTTCGGGCCGAGCCTGTTCGACGACCGCTTCGGACTGGCCCACCGCCGGCCCGCGGCGTTGGCTGAGCTACCCGCGTTGCCCGGCGACTCGCTGGACCGGGCGCGCAGCGGCGGCGACCTGTGCGTCCAGGCGTGCTCGCACGACCCCCAGGTCGCGTTCCACGTCATCCGCAACCTCTCCCGCATCGGACGCGGCACCGTCGTCCTGCGGTGGTCGCAGCTGGGGTTCGGACGTACGTCGACGACCAGCACGAGCCAGCTGACGCCGCGCAACCTCATGGGGTTCAAGGACGGCACCAACAACATCAAGTCCGAGGACGCGGCCGCCATGAGCCGCTTCGTCTGGGTGGGCGAGGAGACCGACCAGCCGTGGATGCGCGGCGGCAGCTACCTCGTCGCGCGGCGCATCCGCATGCAGATCGAGAGCTGGGACGCCGACTCCCTGGGCGATCAGCAGAGAGTCTTCGGCAGGGTCAGGGACACCGGAGCCCCGCTCACCGGCACCCAGGAATTCGACCCGGTCGACCTCGCGGCCAGGACCAAGGACGGCGACCTCGTCATCCCTGCCGACGCTCACATCCGGCTCGCGAGCCCCGACAACCACGGCGGGCAGCAGATCCTGCGGCGCGGCTACTCCTACGCCGACGGGAATGACCCGGCGACCGGACGGATCGACGCGGGCCTGTTCTTCATTGCCTTCCAGAAAGACCCGCGTCAGCAGTTCGTCCCGATCCAGCGGGCCCTCGGCCAGCGGGATGCGCTGAACGAGTACATCAAGCACGTGGGTAGTGCCGTGTTCGCGGTGCCGCCCGGGGTGTCGGCGGCCGGCGACTGGTTCGGCAAGGCCCTCTTCCGCTAGCCGCGCACCGCGGCAGGTGCCCGGTGCGCCATCATCAGGGCTGTCACGCCGACCAAAGGAGCGCACGCATGCCCGACGAAGCGCCGAGCCTCAGCTACGACAGGCAGGGCCCGACCGTCGTCCTGACGATGAACCGGCCGGCCCGCCGCAACGCGCTCTCGCTGGACATGCTGGTGAGATTCGCCGACGCCTGGGAGGCGGTCGACGCCGACGACAGCATCCGGTCGGTCATCCTCACCGGCGCCGAGGGCGCGTACTGCGTGGGCGGTGACCTTGACGCGGGGTGGATGGCCGGCAAGCGGTCTGCCGACCCGTCCGAGAACGAGCGCCGGGCCATGGAGGACATGTCGCTGATCGGGCGCGGCCTGCTGCTCTCGAGCTGGCTGCGCACGCCGATCATCGCCGTCGTCAACGGTGACTGCATGGGCGGCGGGTGCGAGATGCTGCAGCAGACCGACATCCGTATCGCTGAGGAGCAGGCCCGCTTTGCCGTTCCGGAAGCTCGGCGCGGGCTCATCGCGGGAGCCGGTTCGACCATGCGCCTCAAGCGTCAGATCCCTTACGCCGTGGCGATGGAGATGCTGCTGACCGGCCGCATCCTCGACGCCGAGGAGGCATTGCGCTGGGGACTCGTGACGCATGTCGTGCCCAAGGGTGAGGGGCTCGCCAAGGGCCACGAGATTGCCGGGATACTCGCGGCGAACGGCCCGCTGTCGGTGGCCGCGTCCAAGGCGTCGGCGATCGAGACCGGCTGGCTCCCCGAGGAGGAGGCCCGGCCGATCGAGGGCCGCTACGCCGCTGAGGTCACCCGCAGCAACGACGCCAAGGAAGGCATGAAGGCGTTCATCGAGAAGCGCCCACCGAACTTCAACGGCACCTGAGCCTTCAGGGAGCCGGCTGCCCGTCCGTTTCGAGCGAGGGAACTGATGAATCTTCAGCAATTGCAGGACAAGATCGAGATCCAGGAACTGCTCGCCCGCTACGCCCGCGGCGTGGATACCAAGGACTGGGAGGTGTTCAAGGCGGTGTTCACGCCTGACGCCTTCCTGGACTACAGCTCCGCCGGCATTCCGGCCGGCTCACGTGATGAGATCGCGGCCACGTTCGAGCAGGCTTTCGCGACGATCCCGTGGGCCCAGCACTTCATCACCAACATCGAGATCGACCTCGACGGCGATCGGGCCAAGGTGCGCGCCATGTTCTACAACCCGATGCAGCTGCCCGGGATGGCCGAGCAGAGCGCCTGCGGCGGCACCTACCACCACGACATGGTGCGCACGGCCGACGGATGGAAGAGCGTGAAGGTGGTCGAGCAGAACATGTGGTTCGTGAACCCGCCCGCTTCCGGCTGAATCAGCGACGCAACCTTCGGACCAGGGTGAGCGTCCAACCGGCCATGAGCGAAAGCGTGCGACGGCGATGGGTGGTCGCGGCGACGACGGTGGCCGCGGCACTGGCGATGACCTCGTGCGGGAGTGCCGCGTCGCCGCGCAAGGCGGCGCCGCCGGGGGCTGGCGCCACCCTCGTGGGCACCGTGCAGCCGGTGACGTTGGGCTCGATCTCGCCGCGCGACATCGGCAGCGCCCAAGCGGCGTTCGGTCTGGAGCTGCTTGCCCGGCGCTGCACCGCGGCGCCCACCGCCAACGACGTGCTCTCGCCGGCGAGTGCGGCCCTCGCGCTGTCGATGCTCGACGGCGGAGCTGTCGGGACCACGCGCGCGGCTCTCAGCAAGCTGCTGCACCTGCCGCCGTGGAGCCCGGCGCTGATCGCGGCGTTGCACGACCAGCACCAGGCGCTGGCCGCGCTGAAGCAGGTGAAGGTGAGCAACCGGCTCTACACCCAGCTCGGCATTCACCCGGCGCAGCAGGTCCTGGACGAGCTCGCCACCGCTTTCGGCGCGGGGCTGCAGACGCTGGACTTCGCCGGCCACCCGCAGCAGGCCACCGACGCGATCAACCAGCACGTGGACGCCGATACCAACGGGCTGATACCCAAGCTTTTCAACCAGCCGCTTGATCCGAGTACGACGACCGTGCTGACGAACGCGCTCTATCTCGACGCGGCCTGGGCTGCGCCGTTCCATCCCGCGGTCAACGCCGATTTCCACACCGCCGCCGGCAAGACCGTCACCGTGCCGCTGATGTCCAGCGACCCGAACTTCGGGCAGCTGCGGATCAGCGGCGGCTGGAAAGCGGTCACGCTGCCCTACACCGGCGGCAAGCTCGAAGCCGTCGTGCTGCTGCCGGCCGGCCCCGCCGCGGGCTCGTGCGTGGCCCCGACTGCGGCGCAGCTGACCGCCCTGACGTCCGGGACGGCTAGCGAGGCCACCGTGCGGATGCCGAAGCTGCACCTGTCGCAGACCAGCCGGCTCACCGGGGATCTCGCCGCGCTCGGGCTGCCGTTGTCCGGTGATTACAGCGGTTTCGGCACGTCGGGCGTTGTCTCGCAGGTCGTCCAGAAGACCGTGCTGCAGGTCGACGAGCACGGGACCAAGGCGGCAGCGGCCACCGGCATCGCGATCGCCACCTCGCTGGGTCCGAGCGTGACGGTGGACCATCCGTACCTGCTGCTCATCCGTGACACGGCCACCGGCACGCCGCTGTTCCTCGCGCGCATCAGCGACCCGCAGGGAAGGTGACCGCGGACCAGGTGTCCCCTGAGTCGCTGGTGAGCAAGAGCCCTCCCGCATAGAAGCTGTCGGGGACGGCGACGCCGTGGTGTGGATCGGTGAAGAAGACCTGCCCCCATTCGTCGGTGCCTTGACCCAAGCTCGCTTCCGTCGCTCGTCGCCAGCTGTTCCCGCCGTCATGGGTGACCATCAATCCGCCGCGCTGCTCGGCCAGCACCCACGTGCTCGCGTCGACGGCTGCGAGGGGACCGACGTATCCGTCCTCGGGTAGTGAGGAGGAAGTGCCGCGCGCTGTCCAGCCGGCGCCGAAGTCCGTGGACACGTACGCGGTCTTGCCTTGGATGCCGGCGCTCGCACTGTTGCCGCACACCAGCGCCAGCCCGGAGTCGCTGAACGGTGCGATCGACCCGGAGTCAGCGCCAAGCGCAGGGCACGGGGTGACGTAGGCAGACCAGGTCCTACCGTCGGCGCTGGTCGAAATGCTCAGATGCGCGGCGGGCCCCGCGGTGACTGCCGGGCTCCAGAAGACGAACACGCGAGAGCCGAAACTGGTCAGTTGCGCGTTGGCGGTATCTGCCACTGAACCGGATCGGACGTACCCGGTGCCGTCGAGTCGGCCGGTGTACAGATCGTAGGTGCCGCACAGTGGCGTTGCCGCCGGGCAGGTCATGGCCATGACGTACAAGGTGTTTCCGGCAACGGCGAGTTGGCTGACGGGTCCCGGCTCGGGAATGTGCCGCCAGTGCTGACCGCCGTCGGTGGTCTCGAAAAGGCCGTCGCCGTAGAGGTATCCGTGGGTCGCGTCGATGAAGAGCACTGACTTCGCGCCGCCGGGAGCGCCGTAAGAGATGCGGGGAGCGGGCAGCATGGTCCAGTGCTGACCACCGTCGTGGGTCACCCCGAGCGCGCCCGGCGCGGACGGCGGGAACTGTGACCCATTGGGGGCTTGGCTCGGTCCATACGCCCAGCCGACGTGCGGTGACACGAAGGAAACCGACAGCGGAATGAGCCCGGTACTGGTCGCGGGTGCTGAGGTGGGTGCTGATGTGGGTGGTGAAGGGGCGGGGGTGGGTGCTGGCGCCATCGAGGTTGCCGGCGGCGTGATCGGAACGAGGCGCTCAGTGGAGGACCCGGCTGAACTGCTCAGGCCCAGTACGGCCCCGACGATCGCGACGGCGAGCGCAACGCCGGCGGACCCGGTCCACCGAGCGCGGCGGCGACGCCGCGCCGTTGCCATGACCCGGTCGAAGAAATCGCCGGGGACGGGGAGCGAGGGTGGGAGTTCACGCAGGTCGCGGCGCAGATCGTCGGTCATCGCGGTTCACTTTCCGTCGCGTGCGATTCCGTTGCCGCCGCGCGCAGCCGCGCAAGACCCCGCGCCGCTTGGGTTTTCACGGTTCCGACCGAGCATCCGAGGGCCTCGGCGGCCTGCTGTTCGGAAAGGTCGAGGTAGTACCGAAGGACGACGACGGCGCGTTGGCGGCGCGGGAGCGCGGCGAGCGCCCGCAGCAGCCGGTCGCGTTCATCCGCTGCCGCAAAGGCCGCATCGTCGGCGGCAGTCTCCGGGAGCCGGGCGGACGGAAGCTCTCCCCGCCACCTGCGGCCTGACCAGGACGCGAACGTTCGCACCATGACGGTGCGCACGTAGGCGGCGGGCGTTCCATCCCGCGAGATGCGTGACCAGTGCGGCCAGGTCTTCGCCAGCGCGGTTTGGAGCAGGTCCTCCGCCATCGTGCGCTCACCCGCCAGCATCCAGGCAGCGCGCAGCAGTGCCGCAGACTCGTCCAGGACGAATCCGCGGAACTCCTCGTTCGCGCCGTCCACCGCCACCCCCTCGCGTCACCTAACCCCTTGGGAGGCAGGAAAGGTTGACGGGCGGGCCGAGAGTGCCTCCGTCGCTAGCGTTTCAACGTGTCGCGCAACGCTTCCAGACCGGTGAACTGAGGTGTCCAGCCGAGCCTCGTCTTGGCGCGGGTGGTGTCCATGATCGCTGGGTGGCTGAAGGCCTCGACCCACTCGGCGGCCGACGGCAGGTAAGGCAAGCGGGCG
The DNA here is from genome assembly GCA_963765845.1 of uncultured Actinomycetota bacterium. Taxonomy (GTDB): domain Bacteria; phylum Actinomycetota; class Actinomycetes; order Frankiales; family Frankiaceae; genus DATAZK01. The sequence continues at coordinate 185,199 of CAVXYJ010000001.1, read as the reverse complement.
AGCGCGCGGGCAGTCGCATACGCCGGCTTGGCCGGCACCGCGATGGGGATGAAGCCGAACTCGCGCGCCACCTCGACCAGGCTGGGCGTGCCATCACCCGCGATGTTGTACGCGCCTGCAGGACCGGCGGCGAGCACGCACTGGCGGATCGCGGTGCCGACATCATCCTCATGCACGAACTGCATCGGGATGTCGGGGACCACGAGCGGCAGCGGCACCGGGAGCTTGCCGAGCCGTGACGGCAGGAAGCGGGCCAGCGCCGCGAGCGGTCCCGGGAGGGTGAGCTTGCCGCCGATGGCGTGCGGGCCGAGTACGACGGGCGGCCGCAGCAGGTACAGCGCGAGCTCCGGATGCGCGGCGGCCTCGGTTCGCAACAGACCCTCGAGCTCGGCCTTTTCCTGGGCGTAGCAGAGCCGATCGGCCGGGCGGATCGGCCATTCCTCGGTCATCGCCATCGGGTTGTCACGGTGGAAGCCGTAGGCCGCGATGGATGAGGCGTAGACGAAGCGGCGCGCCCCCGCAGCAGCGGCCGCGCGGAAGGCCTTCAACGTGCCCTCGACGTTGATCGCCCGGGTGGTCTCGCGCCTGCCGCCGACTATCAGGAAAGCGAGGTGCACCACCACGTCAGCGCCGGTGAATGCGTCTTGCAGCGCTTCCTGATCTTGCACATCGCCGCGGCGGTACTCCATCTTGTCCCAGCCGTGTTCGAGCGGGTCGAATGGCCGGCGGGCGATACCGACGATGCGCGTGACCCGGTCTGCTGCCTGCAGCAGCGGCATCAGGCCGAAGCCGAAAGTGCCCGTCGGCCCCGTCACGGCAACCGTGAGGTCGTCATCCTTGGCAGCCACGCGCTGACCGTACGCGTGGCTGTCAATCCCTGCGCAGCGCCGCGAACCAGCGCCCGGCGCAGGTCCAGCGTTCGGCCAGGGCCAGATCGCCGGCGCGGGCCAGCCGAGCGATGTCGCCCGCACTCACGTCGGCCCACGGAAACGGCGCGGAGAGGGCGCCGAATTCGTCCTCCAGCCGCAGTTCGCGGGCGGTCGTGGCCACGTGCGGCGGGGCGACCTCGACGAGTACGCGGCCACCCGGCGCGAGTAGCCCGCGCACCGTGCGCAGCAGGAAGGCTGGATCGCCGCCGATACCGATGTTTCCGTCTGCCAGGAGCGCGGACTTCCAGCTTCCGGCGCGCGGTACCGGCCCGAAGACGCAGCGCCGCAGCGCGTTCGCGCCGAGTTTGCGAGCGCGGGCGACCGCAGCATCGCTGATGTCAATGCCGAGGGCGTCGATCCCGCCGGTCGCGAGCGCGGCGACGAGCCGGCCAGGGCCGCATCCGATGTCCAGCACCGGTGCGCTGCAGCGCGCCACGAGCCCGGCGTCGCCGGGGATGGTCGCGGCGGTCCAGTCGCACACGGGCAGCCGGAAGCGGACGCCGTACGCGTCGCGCGCCCAGAGCCGCCGGGTGACCAGGGCGCGCTCGTAGAGCGCGAGGGCGGGGATCGCGGTGCGAGCGGCGGGCGTGAGGACGGTGTTCGGCACCTGACTCCTTCGTTCGGGCGCCGCACTGCGAGGGCGACGGTCGGCGTCACTGAGGTATTCGCTTCGGGAGCGCGGAGGGTTCACTCGCATGCCCTCGGCCCCGTAGCTTCAGGACATGCGCATCCTCGTCACCGGTGGCGCCGGCTTCATCGGTTCCCATGTGGTGAGCGCGCTGGCCGATGCGGGCCACGACGTCCTGGCGATGGACGCGCTGCTCGAGTCGGTGCACCCGCCCGGTGAGCCTTCCGTCGACGCGCGGGTGCGCATGGTCAAGGGTGACGTGCGCCGGGCTGACGATTGCGCCAGCGCACTTCGTGGCATGGACGCGGTATTTCACGAAGCGGCGATGGTGGGCCTCGGCGTCGACATGGGAGATCTGCCGTCCTACGCCGGTCACAACGATCTCGGCACCGCCGTGCTGCTGGCCGAGATGGCGGCCTCGGGAGTCTCGCGGCTGGTGCTGGCGAGCAGCATGGTCGTCTACGGCGAGGGCGCTTACGAGTGCCCCCAGCACGGCGGCGTGCGGGCGGGTCCGAGACGTCCCGCGGAGCTGGACGCCGGACGCTTCGAGCCCCATTGCCCGATCTGCGGCAGCCGGCTCGCGCCCGCCCTGGTCCGCGAGGATGCCCCGGCAGACCCGCGCAACGCCTACGCCACCTCCAAGCTCGCGCAGGAGCACTACGCGAGCGGCTGGGCTCGTGAGACGGGATCGACGGCGATCGCCTTGCGCTATCACAACGTCTACGGCCCCGGCATGCCGCGCGACACCCCGTACGCCGGCGTGGCCGCCATCTTCCGCTCAGCGCTCGAAAACGGTGATGCACCAAGGCTTTTCGAGGATGGGGGCCAGCTGCGCGACTTCATTCACGTCACGGATGTCGCTGGGGCGAACGTCGCGGCACTCGCGGCGCTACAGGTGCAGGCGCCCGGGTCGTTGCGCGTGTACAACATCGGCAGCGGTACCCCGCACACGGTCGGGGAGATGGCGAAGGCGCTGTGCGAGGCGGCAGGCGGTGCCCTCACTCCGCGAGTAACGGGCGACTACCGGCTCGGCGACGTGCGCCACATCATGGCTGATTCGTCCCGTGCTCGTCAGGAGCTTCCGTGGTCGGCGGCGGTGACGTTCGAGGAGGGGATGCGCCGCTTCGTGACCGACCCGCTGCGAGGGCCAGCCGCAGCAGGAAGGTGAGCAGCGAGCCTGCGAACAGCAGTGCCACGGCCAGCAGATAGTTGCCGAGGTAGCGGCTCTGATGCTGCCCCGACGCAGCGAAGTACACGCCGTCGCTGCGCTTGAAGATGAGCGGGTACCACATCGCCAGCAGCAGGCCGCTCAGCAGCACCGGGAACCGAATGTGGTTGATCGCGGCGCGCCGCCAGCGGGAGATGGACGCGGCGGCGTCCGACGCCGGCGTTCCCGCGATCACCCGTATCAGCAGGCGATCGAGCAACGTGTAGATGGGGAACGCGACAAGGTCGTGGCCGATGACAGCGGCGCCGAACCAGACGAGCAGGCGCACCGGCGTCGGTGCGTGCAACCACTGCAGGACGGCCCATCCGGCGACGGTGGCCGCGACGACGAGTAGCAGGAGGTGGGCCGGATGGGCGCCGTACCGGGCCCGCAACGCCGGCAATCCGGGAAGCTTGGTCATCCGGCGGCGGCCCGCCTGCTCAGGCATCGAAGGTCACCTTGCTGACCCACTTGGTGTTGTGCACACCTGGGGCAGCCGGAATGATCAACCGCGCCGGGTAGCCATGGTCGAGCGTGAGATCCCGGTGGGCGCATTTGAGCGCCAGCAGGGTATGGGCCGCCCCCACCTGCCGCTGCGAAAGCGAGACGTGGCGGTAGGCGCCTTTGTGCTCCAGCGACTCGACATACGCGCCCACCGGCTTCGTCAGGCCCACCAGGTGTCCCAGTGCCAGCAGCGGTACGCCGGTCCACGTCTGGGCACTGGACCATCCCTCGACGCAAGCGATCGGCAGCCCGGCGGTGACCTGAGGCATGGCCAGCAGGTCGGCGCGGCTGAGCGTCAACGTGCGGGTGCCGACCAGCGTGAGGCGCCACTCGTCGCCGACCCGGGTCACCCGGGCCGTACGCGCGGTCCTGTTGACGGGGAACGAGGGTGCGCCCGGCCCGCCGCGCGGTGCCAGCAGTGCCGTGGCCCGAAAGGGTCCGCCGATCGTCTGGCCCGCGTAGAGCCCGGCGACGACGAGCGACGAGCCGCCCGCCAGGGCTACTACCCCGCGCCGGCTGATCGTGCTCGGCGCCGGCTCCGTAGCGGCCAGCCCGTCAGGCCCGTCCGCCGGCCTCTCCCGGCGCCGCACGCCGCGGTAGGCGAGCCGCAACTTCAGGCTGACGTGCACCACGAAACCGGCGATGAAGACGATCGCGCCGTAGAGGTGGGCGGTGTAGAAGCTGAACCCGAACACGTAGTCATTGCTGATGTTCAGCAGGCCCGTCACGAGCTCGAAGAGGATGCCGCCGACGAGCGCGAGCAACGACAGGCGCTCGAGTGCATGGGCAGGGGAGCGGACCGGCGGCCACTCGAAAAGTCGCGGCAGGACCGACCAGAGCTTGATCAGCACAATGGGGACCAGAGCAACGCCGATGGCGACGTGCAGCCCCTGATTCAGCCGGTACAACCATGACGGGGTGACCGGCCAGTCGAAGAGGTAGAAGTGCAGGAACCCGGCGTCGCGGACGTTGTCGTTGCCCGCCAGCCGAGGGTTGTAGGCGGCGTAGGACAGCAGGCCGGTGACGATGACGATGGTGAGCATCGGCAGCAGGATCAGCCCGAGGGCGGCCGTCACGCGCCGACTGCGCGCCGAGCTCTTCCAGAAGGCGGCCCGGAAGGGTCCCGGCGGCTGCTTGCTCGGGTCCAAGAACTGCACGACTGCCCCCTTCGGTATGACGGCCGAGAGGTGGCTCGCCCGGCGGGAAGGCGAACCACCTCTCGGAGGGTCCGGCTCAGGCCAGCTCAGCTTGAGGTCAGGTCGCTGCCGGGATCAACCCACGCTGCGACACCCATGGCCAGTGTCCCGGCGACGAGTGACGCAGCGATCGGACGGAACGACCTGCGCATCGAATGCTCCCTTGTTTCATGTCTTGTTTCATGTCTCAGCCATGCGTTCGCCCTTTGCCGGGCGATGGCTGCTTGCAACAGGGCATTCGGATGAAGTGGGGTCTTGGATGTCCGGTGGGCGCAGGTCTTGCCTCTCTTGTGACGAGTGCACGAGCCGTATCAGCGTGACCAGGATGGCGAAAGCGGCGGCGCTGCCGTAGGAAATTTGACCTGCCAGCAGGGAATTCTCGTGAATCAGCGCCGCGACGTAGAGCGGGTAGGCAGCGACGGCGACGGCGATCCATTCCAGCCGTCCGCTAAGAATGCTCAGGCACACCAGCAGCAACGCATACCAGGGCTGCGAGGGCGTCACGACCAGGAACACCACGCCGAAGACAGCCAGTGCGCCGCCGACCGGAGTGCCCACGCCACGGGCGCTTCGCACGGCGACCACGACGAGCGGGGCGGCCACGCCGGCGACGGCCAAGACCTTGGTGGCCGAATCGCCCAGCCCGAGCAGGCCGAGCAGCAGGAATCGGGTCCCCGAGCCGTAGTTCTCCTCGTGCAGGTAACCCGGCAGGTAGCCGAGCACGTGCCCGCCCACGGCGAACACGTGCGGCAGATAACCGAGCACCACCACACCTGCGGCAGCAGCGACGAGGCGTAGCGCCCCGCGCCGACCCCCGCCTCGGCGCAGCAGCGCGGGCAGAAGCAGTGCTGGATACAGCTTGATGGCAATGGCGATTCCGAGGGCGACGCCGGCAGGAGCGGGCGCCCGCGGCCGCAGGGTCGCCAGCAGGAGGGCGCCTATCCCGAAAAGGGCGGCCAGCACGTCGACGTGGGCGTCGGCGGCAATATCGAGACCGGCCAGCGGCCCGAAACTGTAGTAGGCGACCATGAGCGGATCGCGCCCCGTCCGGCGCAGGCCGAACGCCAGCAGGCCGGTGAGCGCGGCCGACAGGATCGCGGCGTCCAGCTGCAGCTTGTGGTCGCGCGCCGGGCCGGGAAGCCAATGGGCGAGGAGGAAATACGCCTCAGCTGCCGGGGGATAGATGGTGCGGACCGGCGGGCGGTTGATACGCGTGCAGGCATGGAGGGGGTCATTCGTGATCGGCGTCTTGCGCAGCCGTACGCACGTGGCGGCATCCGGCCAGAGCCAGCCGTCACGAAAGCCCGCCAGCTGCGGCGCCTCGGGCGCATAGCGGTAAGGGTCGATCCCAGCGGCCTGCAGCCGGCCGTCCCACGCGTAGCGGTAGAGGTCGTCGCTGATCTGCGAACCCCGGGTCAGGCTCACGGCCGGCAGCGCCACCAACGAAGCCGCGACGAGAGCCGCGGCAATGCGGCGAGGGCGGATCCAGCGCACCAGCGTCGCCGCGACCATGGCCAGTGCCTGCCAGACCAGGATGAGCGTCAGCAGCCGGTAGCGTCCCGGTCCCACACCGCCGAGCCGTTCGAGGTGCCACTGCACGACGAGGATCGCTGCCAGCCCGGCAACCGCCCCTGCAAGGCACAGGAGGCGCCGGCGTGGCCGCGGAGGCTCGCCGGCCGGCGGCTCGGTCATCGGGTGATCGGGGCAGGTCGCCGAACGCGGTGAAGGGTGCGCGCGAAACGGCTCGCGGGTGCCAAGGCGGCGACCCGCTCCGAATCTTCCGCGGTGTCCACATCGCGCAACCGCTCGAGGACGCCGACCCTCAGGCCCGCTGCTGCCAGCCGCGACTGTTGAGCGGCGCCGGTGAACGCCGTCGACATCGGCACACCGAGCAGGAGCGCCGGATCGGCGCGCTGCAAGCCCAGAGCCCAGAATCCGCCGTCCTCGGCATGACCGAGCACGGCGTCGCACCCCGGCGCCGCCAGCGTCTCGATCGCGCGCACCAGCATGCTGGACGTGACCTGCGGGGTGTCCATGCCGATCAGCAGGGCTGGGACGTCGCAGGCGGCGTCCTTGAAGGCGGCGGCCATCCGGGAGTCGAGCTGATCTCCGCGCTGGGTCACCACCCGCAGCTGCGCGGGTTCGTCGACTTCGTCCCGCAGTAGCCGGGGAAGCCAGCCGTCAGGGCTCCCGTCCAACACCAGCACCGGCTCGAGGCGATACCCCCGGAGGGCGGCCACCGGAACCGCAGCGAAGGCCGCGGCGAGCGTGTCGGCGATCGCGGCCGCGGCGAGTTCCGCCGCCTCGGCGGGGGAGAAGGGCGGGCACAGCCGTGTCTTCACCCGCCCGGCAACCGGTCGTTTCGCCATGACCAGCAGGCGGAACTGGCGCTGCGCCCCCGAAGTGCTCATGGCCGCGTGATCCAAGCTCATACGAGGTATTCGTTCAGCGCGCCAGAACGGCTCGCATGTCCTTCACGGCCCTGACGGTCCCGCGGATGGTCCCCGTCACTTTCGAGCGGCCCTGGCGAGGGAGGTAATCCACTGCCACCTCGTGGATGCGCCACCCCGCTTCGCCTGCGCGCAGCACCATCTCCAGGGGATAGCCGAACCGGCGGTCCCTCAAACCGAGCGCGAGCAGGTCTTCGCGGCGCGCGGCCCGCATCGGGCCGAGGTCGGTCAGCGCCGATCTGCGACCGAGCGCGTGGTTGATACGCCGGGCGAGGAGCCGGTTCGCCAGCCGAGAATGCACCGGCCAGGCTGCCCGCGACACCGGCTGCCTGCTTCCCAGCACCAGGTCGGCATCGCCAGCACGAACCGGCTCGGCGACCCTCGGCAGCTGCCCGGGGTCCAGGCTGGCGTCTGCGTCGCAGATGCAGATGACATCCGCGGTGGCGGCTTCCACCCCTGCCGCTACGGCCGCGCCGAAGCCGCGCTGCGCAACGCTGATCACGAGAGCTCCGAACGACGCGGCGATGCTCGCGCTCGCATCGGTGGAGGCGTTGTCGGCCACGATCGCCCGGTAGCCGGCCGGCATCCGCGCGAGCACCCAAGGCAGCGCCTCCGCCTCGTTCAGGCAGGGCAGGACGACGTCGACGACAGCATCGGTGTTGAGCTCATCGGTGTGCTCGAAGGCCACGAGCCACCCTGGCATATCTGGAGGGGTGTGGGAACACTCCGATATGACTCGCGGCTTTCGGGCGCTGCATCCCCGGCGGGCGTGCCGGTAAGTCTCGCCCGGGCAACCCATGCCGCATGGGTCATGATCAGGCGTCATCTTCCTGAGCGGGAGGACCTTCTATGTGGCTGCGCCGGATGAGCGTGGTGAGTCTGGCGCTCGCGGCGGCCTGCAGCGCGAGCACCACCGGTCCATCGTCTGAACCGGCCTCCTCGCCGCCGGCGGCGTCCGCCCCTGCTTCGGTCACGGTGTGGAACGGCACGGATCTGCTGTGGGACGCCATCGGCGACAGCAGCGGCTTCACCGCCGTTGGCAATAGCGGCGTGGTCGTGACCTCACGGGATGGCCAGGTATGGCAGCGCCAGCAGCCGGTCACCCCACAGTCCCTGCGTGGGGTCGCGTCGGACGGGAAGACGGTCGTCGCGGTCGGTACCGGCGGAGTAGTCGTGACCTGGCCGGCAACCCGCCCGAACGCCGCGGTCGCGAGCTTCGCCGGGGTGCCGATCACGCTGCTGGGAGTCGCGCACGGCAACGGTACCTGGGTCATCGGCGGCAGCGGCGGCACCGTACTCACCTCACCCGACCTGACGCACTGGACGGAGCATCCGTCCGGGACCGACGGCGACATCTTCGCGATTGCCCACGGCGCAGGGCATTTCGTCGCCGTCAGCGACACCGGCAGCATCGTCACCTCCCCCGATGGCAGCGCGTGGACGACCACCCGGCCCGCGGATGGCCGCTGGCTCTGGGGCGTGACGTACGGCGCCGACGGATTCCTCGCGGTCGGCGCCAACGGGACGGTCCTGCAGTCGCCGGACGGCGTGACGTGGACGTCTCGAACCTCCGGGACGACGCAGGTGCTGCGCGGGGTCGCGTACGGCCACGGGAAGTACCTCGCCGTCGGCTCGGACGCTGTCGCGATCTCCTCTCCCGACGGCGTCACCTGGACCACCCGCGATGTCGGTACCGAAGGCGTCGAACTCTGGCGGCCCGCGGCTGATGACTCCGGATGGCTGGCGGCCGGCGCCGGCGGCACCCGCCTGGTCTCCGAGGATCTCGTGAGCTGGTCCGGCGGCCACACGACCCGCACCGCGTTCTACGGTGTGGGCTCGACAGGCACCAGTCACGCGGCGATCGTCCTCGCAGCGGGGGTCAACGGAACGGTTGCTCGTCGCCGCCCTGATGGCACCTGGGAGACGGTCGCGACCGCTCCCGGCCGGCGCGAGTTGCGCAGCGTCACCCATCTCGGTTCGACGTGGGTGGTGACCGGTGGCGGCGGCACCATCCTCACCTCTTCGGACGCGACGACGTTCACCCCGCGGGCGAGCGGCGCCAAGGCCGAACTGTGGAGCTCGGCGACGCAGGGCGCAAGCCAGCCGCGGATCGTGGTGGTCGGAGCCGGTGGCGCGATCCTGGTGTCCGACGACCAGGGGCAGACCTGGCGACCGGCGGTTGATCCCCAGAAGCAGACGCTCTTTTCCGTGACGGCGGGACCCTCCGGCTATGTCGCGGTCGGGGTCGACGGTGCCATCGTCCGGTCTGCGGAGGGGCTGGTCTGGACGACCGTCGTCGCCGGCGGGGCGCAGACGCTGCGGGCCGTGTCGTACGGCAAGGACGGCTACGTCGCCGTCGGCGCTTCCGGGACATTGCTGACCTCGACGAACGGGCGGCAATGGCACAGCCTCCCACCGATCACCCGGCTGACCCTGCGAGCCGTCACCGACCTCGCCGGGACGGCCTGGATCGCCGTCGGCGGCGGCGGGATCGTGCTGCGATCCGCCGACGCGAAATCCTGGAGCGCCGTCCCGTCCGGCACCCACAGCGAGTTGTTCGCGGTGGCGGAGCTGAACGATGGCGGATGCGGCGCGATCGCCGTAGCCGGCGTCGACGCCAGCGTCACCTCCACCACGTGCGGTGCCGCCTGGACGCTCGCCCCCTAGCAGCTACCGTCACCGTGGACGAGCCGCCGAGCGAAGGAAATGATGACCGTGACCGAGAGCCTGTTTCCGGCGTACGCGCGTACTCGCGATCGGGTCATCGACCTGCTCGGTACGGCCTCTGATGAGGAGCTGGCCCGCGTGGTTCCGGCGTGCCCCGACTGGACCGTGCACGGGTTGCTGGCCCACGTCGTGAGCATTCCCGCCGCCCTGTCGTCCGGACGGCTCCCGACCGGTGAGATCGGCGACTGGCTCAGCGGGCTGGTGGCCGAGCGCGCCGAGCAGCCCGCCGGCTCGCTGCAGGACGAGTGGCGCACGCTTGATGGCGCGCTCGAGGCGCTCCTTGGGGGACCGTCGGGCCTGCTGTTCGCCGACCTCGCCGTCCATGAGCATGATTTCCGCGGGGCGCTCGGACGGCCCGATCATGGCGCGCTCGAGGTCGAGGAGATGCTGCCGCGGACCATCGGGGCGTTCAAAGTGCCGCTGCAGGAGGCCGGGCTCGCGCCGATCGAGGTACGCGCCGGGGAGCGCGTCTGGCGCTCGCATGACGGCGACCCCGGGTGGACGCTCGTGGTGGATCCGTGGACGGCCGTGCGAGCGCTGAACAGCCGACGCACTGCCGACGAGCTACGTGCCCTGCCGTCACAGGGAGACGCCAGCGAGTACCTCGCGATCCTCGACGCCCACCTGCCGCTGCCGGCGCAGTCGCTTCGCGAACCCTGATCGGAGCTGGCATGCCTTGCCGGAGGCCAACCCGGATCGGGACTTTCGACACTCCGCAGCACGCCCGTCGAAGCGCAGCATTTTGGTATGACCACCCCGCTGTCTGCTGAAGGTCAAGCCGTCGTCGATGAGGCGGTCGCGACCGCCCGTGCTGCCGCGGACCGGTTGCGCACGTTCGACCAGGAAGCGGTCGACCGGATCGTCTGGGCGATGGTCACCGCCGGCCTCGACGCCGCGGTCGAGCTCGCCGAGGTCGCCACCGCGGAAACCGGCTTCGGTGTGCTCGAGGACAAGGTCGTGAAGAACTACGTGGCGACCGAGTTCCTCTACGACTACCTGAAGGACAAGAAGCACCGTCGGCGTCATCGACTCCGACCCCGAACGGGGCATCGAGGTGATCGCCGAGCCGGTGGGTGTCGTCCTCGCGATCACGCCCGTCACCAACCCCACGTCGACCGTGCTGTTCAAGGCCATCGTCGCCATGAAGACCCGCAACGCCATGATCTTCAGGCCGTCGACCCATGGCGATCGCGTCAGCGGAACGTGTGGTCGAGGTGCTGCAGTGCTGCCGGGGAGGCCGCAGGCCTGCCTGACGGGAGCCCTTCAGGTGCTGCCGCAGGCCGAGCACGAGTACACCTACGCGCTTTTCGATCACCCCGGGGTCGACCTCATCTGGACCACCGGCGGCCCGCGCATCGTCGAGACTGCCGAACAAGGCCGGCAAGCCGACCATCAGCGTCGGTCCGGGTAACGCACCGGTGTACCTGCACCGCACGGCCGACATCCGGATGGCCGTCGTCGACATCCTCATCAGCAAGACCTTCGACGGCAGCGTGATCTGCCCGGCCGAGCAGACCTGCGTCGATCGACGACGCCATCTACGACGAGGTGGTCGCCGAGTTCGAACGCATGGGTGCCCGGCTGCTTTCCGCGCGAGGAGACCGAACGGGTCGCCGACTTCGCGTTCGGCTGCGACCGCGTCAATCAGGAGGCCCTCGGGCAAGCGGCAAGCGTCCTCGAGCAGCGCGCCGGATTGGCGAACCTGACGGCCGACGGCGCGGCAGCCGACCAAGGTGCTGCTCGCCCCGCTTCCCACCGACCTGACCGAGCTGGCCGCCCACCCGCTGGTGCGGGAGAAGCTGATGCCCGTTCTCGGACTGGTGCGTTCGCCCGATGTCCAGCACGGGCATCGACGCCTGCGTGCTGGTCACCGAGCACGGCGGGCTCGGCCACACCAGCGCGGTGTATGCCCGCGACGAGCGATGTCGTCGCGCGCTTCGCCGCCGCCGTACGCACCGGCCGGATCCTGGTGAACGCTCCCACCGCGGTCGGTGCCCTCGGCGGCGTCTACAACTCGCTGACCCCGACCTTCTCGCTGGGCTGCGGCACCTGGGGCGGCTCGATGACCACCGACAACGTCAACTACCGCAACCTCATGAACCTCAAGACGGTGAGCCGCCGGCGCACCCCGCCGCAGTGGTTCCGGGTCCCGTCCGACACCTACTTCAACGTCGGCGCCCTCGAGAGCCTGCGCCAGCTCGACGCCCTCGACCACATCGTCGTCGTCTGCGACGACTACACCGAGCAGCGCGGCGCCATCGACGCCGTCCGCTCGCCACCTGGCGGCGCCTCCGTGCGGGTCTTCTCCGGTGTGGTGCCCGAGCCCGACGAGGCCGTCATCCGCGCCGGGGTCGAGTTCCTGAGCGAGCAGCCAGCCCGACCTGATCATCGCCGTCGGCGGCGGATCGGTCCTCGACGCGGCCAAGGCCATGCGCCTGTTCTACGAGCACCCCGAACTGACGCTCCGGAGCTACCCTTCCCTTCCTCGACGCCCGCAAGCGGGTGGCCGACTACCCCAGCCGAGCATGCCGTGAAGCTCGTCGCCGCTGCCCACCACCTCGGGCACCGGGTCGGAGGTCTCGCCCGCCGCGGTGATCACCGTCGGCGGGGAGCAAGGTCACGCTGTCGACTACTCGCTCGTGCCCGACATCGCCATCGTCGACCCCACCCTCACCGTCACCATGCCGCCGGCGCATCACCGCCGACACCGGGCTCGACGCCCTGACCCACGCCCTCGAAGCGGCGGTGTCGATCTTCGCCTCGCCCTACACCGACGCCTTCTGCGTGCAGGCCGCCCGGCTCATCTTCGACGCCCTGCCCCGGGCCGTCGCCGATGGCTACGACATCGACGCGCGCACCGACATGGCCAACGCCGCCACCTTCGCCGGACTTGCCTTCTCCAACGCCTTCGTCGGCGTGAACCACGCGCTCGGCGCACGCCCTCGGCGCCCGTTTCGACATCGCCCACGGCCGGGCCAACGCGCTGTTCCTGCCCCATGTCATGCGCTACAACGCGTCGAGCTGCCGACGAAGTTCATGCCCGCACCCGGCTACTCCGCCTACGTCGCGCCGGAGAAGTACGCGCAGCTCGGCCGGATCCTGTTCGGCGGCCACTCGGAGGAGGAGCGTCGGAGCGGCTGTTCACCAAGGTCGACGAGCTGATCGACACCTTGCGGCTGCCGCGCTCGCTGGCCGAGGCGCGGTGTGTCCCGAGTCGGAGTACGTCGCCGCCATGCCCGGGCCTGGCCCGCACCGCCTTCGCCGACCCCAGCCTGCGCACCAACCCGCGGATGCCGCTGATCAACGAGCTCGTCGGCCTGCTCGAAGCGGCGTGGTCGGGTGGGATACCGGAGCTTCCGCGTCAGAACGGACGCGCGTCTCGCCCGGCGAAGGTAGCTGCCAAGACCTGAGAGCATGGCCGCCGGCGACCGCCGCCCTGCGGCGGCCGCCCTGCGGCGGCCGGGGCGCTCAGTCGACGGTGGCCGTGACCGGAAGGACCTTGGGCCACGCGATGTCCGGCAGCGGGTTGGCGAACTGCCCGTACTTCGGGACGGCCGTGGCGCGGTACTTGTCAGTGGAGTGGACCGGGTCCGGGTCGTGCTCGGGAATGACCTGGTCGCCGAAGGTCTCGAGGAGCTCGAGGATCTCGTCTTGGTGCAGGTCCTGCGGCATGCCGAAGACCAGCTGGTCGCAGCCGACGGACTTGTAGGCCTCGAGCTGCTCGGAGACCTCCTCGGGGTTGCCGACGAGCATGTAGCCGCCGTCGATCATCTCATCGAGGAACGCATTCCGGGTCGTCGCCGGCGATGTCGCGCAGGACGATCGGCGCCTCGGGCCAGGTGATGGCGTCGGGCGACTTCGGCATGGTGTCGTGGTAGAGGTTCACCATCGTCACCAGGTAGCCGGCGACCCGGTCGAGCGCGATCTGGCGGGCCTTCTTGCGGTCCGTCGAAGCAGATCACGGCGTTGGTCATCATGACGTTGTCGTTCATGAACTGGCCGAGCGGCTCCTTGCAGTCGGCGATGGCTTCCTTGTAGGCAGCGATCCGGCCGCGCAGGTTGAAGATCGGCTCGAAGTTGAACGCGATCGCCCCGATGCCCAGCTCGCCGGCCCGGGCGAAGGTCGGCGGGTTGCCGCAGGCGACCCAGATCGGCGGGTGGCCCTTGCCGTAGGGCTTGGGCAGCACGTTGTGCGGGGTCGGCACGGTGAAGTGCTCGCCGTGGTACTAGTAGTCCTCCTGCTCCCACATCCGCGGGATCTCCCGCACGACCTCTTCCCACTCGGGCTTGGTCGAGTTCTTGTCGAGGATGTTGAAGGTGGCCATCTCGTGGCTGCCGGCGCCGCGGCCGGTGCCCCACTCGAAGCGCCGGTTGGTGACGTGGTCGAGCATGGCCGCCCGCTCGGCGTAGCGCACCGGGTGTTCCTTGCGGGGCGAGAGGCTGTTGATCCCGGTCGACAGATGGATGTAATCGGTGTGACCGGCCACGTAGCCCATGACGACCTCGGGCGCCGACATGTGGCTGTACTCGGTCAGCGCGTGGTGCTCGCCGAACCAGGCGTACTTCCAGTTGTGCTTGTCCGCGAAGATCGCGTACTCCGCCTCCCGCATGAGGCGGCGGTGCTCCGACTCGGAGTCGTGGGCCACGGGCCCGGCGATGTAGCCGTTGAGAAAGACGCCGAACTCCATGAGGGCCTCCGTAAGACGTGCCAGAAATGCAGACGCTACTTCAGGCGGTAGCGCCGGCGCGACCTGAAAGGCCAAAATCTGACGGCTCGTCAGATCAGCATAACGGCGTCCCGCTCGCATCGGCGATCCGGCTGCGCGAGGATCCTCGTCACGGCCGCTCAGCGGCTCGTCGAAGGAGGCTGACATGGGTGTGAACGCGGGCATGTCCTACAGCGCCGGACGCCAGTACAGCGTCCTGGTGGGTGACACCATCGGCCGGCGGCTCGATCGCACGGTGGCCGCGGACCCTGACGGGCTGGCGCTGGTCTCCCGCCACCAAGGCATCCGGCAGACGTGGCGCGAGTTCGATGCGTCGGTCGAGGCGGCGGCGCGGGCTCTGCTCGCGTTCGGCATCGGCAAGGGGGACCGGGTCGGCGTGTGGTCGCCGACCTGCGCCGAGTGGGCTCACCTGCAGCTCGCCGCCGCCCGGGTGGGAGCGATTCTGGTCGTCGTCAATCCCGCTTACCAGCGCGACGAGGTCGCCTACGCCCTGCGCCATTCGGGGGTGCGGCTCCTGGTCACCGCCGAGGCCTTCAAGACCTCGGACTACCTGCAGATGCTGGCAGCCGTCCGCGATCGCCTCCCAGAATTGGAGCGCGTGGTCGTCCTCGGGGACCGGCCGTCGGGCACGGCCGGCGATCAGAGCTGGCGGCAGTTTCTCGCGTCGGGGGAGCACGTGGCCGCCGACGCGCTCCGGGAGCGCGAATGTCAGAACGAGCCGGACGATCCGATCAACATCCAGTACACGAGCGGCACCACGGGTAGCCCGAAAGGCGCGACGCTCAGCCACCACAACATCCTGAACAACGCGATCGCGATTGCTGAGCTGCTGGGCTACTCGAACGCCGACCGGGTCTGCATCCCGCTGCCGCTCTATCACTGCTTCGGTATGGGCATCGGCAACCTCGGATGTATTTCCGCAGGCGCGGCCATGGTGTATCCGGCTGCCTCCTTCGAGGCCGGCGCGACGCTGGAGGCCATCGCTGAAGAGCGCTGCACCAGCATCTACGGGGTCCCCACCATGTTCATTGCCGAGTTGGAGCATCCCCGATTCGCCGAGTTCGACGTGAGCTCGCTGCGCACCGGGCTGATGGGCGGCGCGCCGTGCCCAGTGGAGGTCATGAAGCGCGTCATCAGTGACATGCACGCGTCGGAAATCTGCATCATCTACGGGATGACCGAGACCTCTCCGGTGTCGTTCGTGACCCGCCCGGACGACGAGATCGAGCGGCGCGTCTCGACCGTCGGGCCGGTCGGCAGCAACGTCGAAGCCAAGATCATTGATCCGGTGACGGGTGCGACGGTCCCGCGCGGCCGGCCTGGGGAGATCTGTACCCGCGGCTACCTCGTGATGCTCGGTTACTGGGACAACCCCGAGGCCACCGCCGAGGCGATCGACGGCGCGGGGTGGATGCACACCGGCGACATCGGCGTGATGGACGACGCGGGGTACCTCAACATCGTCGGGCGCATCAAGGACCTGGTGATCCGCGGCGGCGAGAACATCTACCCGCGTGAGATCGAGGAGGTCCTGTTCACCCATCCCGACGTCGCGACCGCCCAGGTGATCGGCATTCCAGACGCGCGGTTCGGCGAGCAGCTGATGGCGTGGATCGTGCTGCGTGATGGGGCGAGCGGGGTGGATGCGCTTTCCATACAGGACTTTTGCCGCGCGCGGCTTTCGCATTTCAAGGTGCCGCACGTGGTCAAGTTCGTGGACGACTTCCCGATGACCGTTACCGGCAAGGTGCAGAAATTCAAGATGCGGGACATGGCGATCGAGGAGCTCGGACTGCAGGCGGCGGCCGGGGTGCAGACCGCGTAGCGATCGCCCGGAGCGGGCCTGACATGCTGTCGCGGCGTCCGCGTGGGGCGCGACCGTTGGGAGGACAGCATGGCGAGCCGCACCCGGACCGGCCCTTATCGAGTCGTGCAGTGGACCACCGGCAACGTCGGCCGGCGTTCGGTGCTGGCCGCCATCGCCAACCCGGCGCTGGAGCTCGTCGGGTGCTACGCGTGGGGCCCGCAGAAGGTGGGACGCGACGTCGGCGAGCTGGCGGGGACCGATCCGATCGGGGTCGTCGCGACGAACGACAAGGCGGCGCTCCTCGCGCTGAAGCCCGATTGCGTCATCTACAACCCGAAGTGGCCTGACGTCGAGGAGATGGCGGAGATCCTCGAGTCCGGGGCGAACATCGTCGCGACCGCCGGCTTCATCACCGGCCATGCGCTGGGCGACGGTCGGCAGAAACTGATCGACGCCTGCGAGCGAGGTTCGAGCTCCATCTTCGGCTCGGGGATGAACCCGGGCCTGGCGAACCTGCTCGGCATCGTGTCAGGTCAGATCTGCGACCGGATCGATTCCGTCGCCGTGCTCGAATCCGTCGACTCCACTGGCTACGACTCACCCGATACCGAGCTGTCCGTCGGTTACGCGCGGCCCATCGACGATCCGGAGCTGCCGGCGCTCGTCGAGCGGGGAACGGCCGTCTTCGGCGATGCCGTGCACCTGATGGCCGACGCGCTGGGCGTCGAGATCGACGAGGTGCGGTGCGAGGCGTCCTTCGCGCAGACGACGCAGGACCTGGACCTCGGATCGTGGTCGATCCCGGCGGGTTGCGTGGCGGGGGTGGCGGCGAGCTGGCAGGGCGTCAGGAACGGTAACGCGATCATCGAGCTCAACGTGCGGTGGCGAAAGGGCCAGCATTTGCAGCCCGATTGGGAGGTCCAGCACGGCTACGTCGTGGACATCAAGGGCCAGCCGTGCGTCCATACGAAGCTGGAGATCTTCCCCGGCCCGGACTTCAAGGCCAAGACCTTCACCGACTACATGGTGCTCGGGATGATCATGACCGCGATGCCGGCGATCAACGCCATCCCGGGCACCTGCAAGGCAGACCCGGGAATCGTCACGTATCTCGACATCCCGCTGACGCCACCGAGCGGTTGGGTGCGGTAGCGGATCTCGAACGGCGCTAGCACGCCTTACCGGTGGGCTCTACCGTGTCGAGCAGCTGCGTTGCTAGAGACGTCGGAATGGTCTGCGCCGGCACGGATACGAGAGCCTGCCAGCTGTCGCCTTGGAGGTAGACCAACTGCGCCGACCACATGTAGTGCAGCGATTTCCCGCCAACGAGCTTTCCCGGCCCCGGTTCTGAGAATAGGTGACTAGCCTGTCCGCGCCCGCACGAGATGCTCACCGCGTTGGTGGGAGGAGACGGGGCCAGGTTGCCGGTGCTGGCTTGGACCGTGCTCGTCATGGTTTCGCTGACGGCGTTGTTCGCAAGCGGGGCGTCCCACGTGATGACCTTCCAGTCCGCGGGAGCTCCCACGCTGAGCGCCCCGTAGGAATAGCGCGCCCAACCGGCTGGCAGTCGCGAATCGTGAGTCACGCTCGAAGCGGGGATCCCGGAGGACGGCTCCTTCGACGACGAGCTGCATCCGGCCACGCTCACGACGGTCAAGAGCCCGACTATCGCTGACATTGCGCGTGTTCCCGCGCTTCCAGCACCCATGATGTGCCCCTTCCGGCGGCTGCCCAGCCTCAACCGTGTACGACGCCGACTGCGCGGATCGGGTTGCGTTTCAAGCACCCAAGCCGCGCAGAATGGCGGATGCGTCGCGTGTCCGAGGCGCGCGCTATTGACCATCACCGCGTCGCTGTCAGGTTGCTCCATTGCGTGGGCCATTCGCGGGCCGAGTGGTGATCTGCCCGCGCCCCAAGATGGTGGCGATCTGCATCGCCGATGCGATGCGATTACTGGGTTTTCCCAGAACGCCCTCCACGTCCCGGCCCTGTGGCAGTCGGCAGGCCGGTCGCTCATATCCGTTCGATAACAACGCCCTCAACACTGGCGCACATCGCTCTACGCTCGTTTCGACGGCGAGAGGCTGGCTCATGACGAGACGTTCAACCAGCGCGCAACGCGCGCAGAACGGTGTCATCGTGACAGGTGTCGCGGTCGCGCTCACGGGTCTGGTCGTGGTGACGGCATGTTCAGCGGCGCTCCAGACTGCGCCGAAAGATTCCGCCGACAACGTCAGTTGTTCGTCGCACCGGAAGATTCCGCCGATCAGCGCCATCGTCGTACTGCGCAACTCCCTGTCGCACCCCGATTTGCAGGTTCACGCCGGCCAAGCCTTCGGGGTGTCTCTCAAGTCCGCCGAGGGCGACCTAAACGTGCCGCACGCCGACAACCCAGGGATCGTCTGTCAGGCGACGAAGACGCCTGCCGGCCCGCAGCGAACGGTCACGTTCGTCGCCACAGATCTCGGCGAAACCGGGTTCGAGACGACGACTACACACCATGGTCGCAACATTCCGCTGTATTGGGCGGGTGTCACGGTCAAGGCTCCTGCGTCGCCGGATCCGCATCCGTGACAACAGGTGGCGTTCAGGGGTATCGGGCGGGGTGGTTTGGTTGTGTTTGCATGGCGGGCAACCTAAGGACGTGCTGCTGCGTCTCATGCACATGAAACGACTCGCAGTAGCTTGCTCCCTTGTCGCGCTCGGCACCGTCGGCTGTTCGGCAGGGTCGTCGCACAGCGAGCACAGCACGGGGAGTTCCTCGACCCCTACGTCTACGGCGAAGTCATCGTCAGCGGCAGCGACGAAATCGCCGGGAGGAACGCTGGTTGTCGTGGCCGACCCCTGCGTGGGGGCCGGGCTCAGTCCGGCCACGCACTACTACCCCGTCAACGTTTCCGTCCGAAACGGCAGCCGTGTCGTCTTCCAGGCCACGATTCCCGGCGGACGCCAACATCTCCTGCCGCTGCCAGCAGGCTCCTACGTCGTCAGCGCTCGCTATGACCGAACGGTGCGAACGACTGTGACGGCGGGGGCCACCGTCACCGCGCACCTGATCAACGGGTGCAAGTAGGCACGTGACAAGCGGGCTGGTGCGGTGACAGCGCGAAAGTGAAACGCCCGCTTGTGCTGCCGGTTGCCGAGCGCCCTGTAATGCCGGCGCGCACGTCGCGGCGACTGGCGGTGTTGAGCTGGATAGCGGTTCGCTCGGGTCTTACATCCGCCGTGGGGTTTGGCCGGGCTTGCGTAGGAGTGGTCGGCGGTGGCCTTGGATGGGTGGTCTTCCGTCGGGTGGCCAGAACCAGGGGGTGTGGTCGGGGTCGTGGCCGATGGTCATGTTCCAGCCGCCTTCGTGCACTTTGTGATGGTGGTGGCCAGGCAGAGCAGTTCGAGGTTGCCGGGGTTGGTTTCGCCGCGGTCTATCCAGTACTGGCGGTGGTGGGCTTCGGTGTAGGAGGGTGGCCGGTCACAGCCGGGCCAGGTGCATCCGCCGTCGCGGGCGGTAAGGAAGTGGCGTAGCCCGGGGCTGATGGTGCGGGTGCGGCGGCCGAAGTCGAGCGTTTCGGAGTCGGAGCCGAACACGGCGGGGATGATCCCGCCGTCGCACGCCATCCGGCGGGCCGCCGCCGCGGGCAGGCGCTGGCCTTCGGGGGTGCCGGCGGTACCGAGTCCGTCGAGCAGGGCCTGATGGGACAGGCCGACGATGACGGTGTGCCTGCCGCCGCCTTCGCCGTTGCAGGTTTCGGCGTGGGCGGTGGCGTGGCGGGCCATGTGCACCAAAGCTTCGGCGCGGCGACTGCCGATGGATTCGGTGAGCAGATCACCCTCGGGATCGGGTTTGCGCAGGAACTCGGCGATGGCTTTGGAGACGATCAGGCCGGCTTCGGCGTCCAGCCAGCCATCCAGCCGCCACCGGCCGTCGAGGGTTTCGGACAGGTGGACATGCTGGGCGGCGTGTTTGCGGGCCGCCTCATCCGCCGACTGCTCGGGCGCGGCGGCGGCGAGGAGTTCTTCGGCGACGACCCGCAGCTGGCGTGGCGTCAAAGGCGGCGCCTGCTGGGCGAGGAACGCTTCGAGGTCGGCGGCGAGATCGTGCTGCAGCTCCTTCGTCGCCTGCACGATCACCCAAGCATGATCCAAACCGAGGTCACCGGCCTCGAACGCTTTTCCGGTGACCGGCATCCGATCCGCCAGCGCCCGCCCGGCCTGCACCCGCTTGGACACCCACCCGTCAGACTCACCCGACAGCTGCCGGACGAACGCCTGCGTCGACGCCGCACCGTCGGTCGCATACGCACCGGACCGGTCGGCCCGTTCGATCGCTCGTACCAGGGCTAGCTCACCTTGACGGACCGCACCGAGTAGCTCCGGCAGGATCTCGACGGCCAGTACACCCGAGGTGTTGCTGTCGATCGCGGCGGCGAGCTCGGCGAGCAGCGCATGGGCCTGCGTTGCTTTCACCCCGACCCCGTCTTCGACCATGTGTTCGAGTCTAACACCGAACGGGCAGCTCAACCACCCTATTTTCGGCTTGATTCACGACCACGATCAACCGGTAGAACAGCCGAATACCGGGCGGTCGAGCTGGAATGCGCCGGCGACCGGGATGCGACAAGCGGCCTCAGTCAACCGACCGTCAACCGACAGTCAACCGACCGTCAACCGACAGTCAACCGACAGTCAAACGACAGCCGCGCGGCGGGGGAGCTCGACCACGAAGGTCGACCCGCGCCCGGGCTCGGATTCCACGGCGACCCGGCCGTGATGGGCATTGGTCACGATGCGCCAGACAACGTCCAGGCCCATGCCGGTGCCGGAGCCGACGGCCTTCGTGGTGAAGGACGGGTCGAAAATCTTGCTCGTGATATCCGGTGTCATGCCTGGGCCGTTGTCTGTGATGCGGACTGAGACGGCGACGTCGTCGCTGGTGACCCGGACAGCCACCTCGCCGGGGGTCTCGCGCGACCGTTCCGTGAGCGCGTCGGCGGCGTTGTCGAGCAGGTTGGTCCAGACCTGGTTCAGCTCACCGGGATTGCCCGGCACCGTCGGCAGATCCGGCGGCCAGTCGACGGTGACGGTGTAGTGCATCTGCTTGTGGGCGAGCATGGTCAGGGTGGATTTCAGGCCCCTGCGGACATCGACGTCCTGCTCGATTTCGGACGTGAGCTGCGCGGTTGTCGCCGTCGACGTGAGGACGGCGATGACGGGGGCCAGCTCTTGCGAGGCAATCGCGCCGAGGTGTTCCTCGAGCCACGCGGGGTCGGCTCCGGCTTCGGTCAGGACCGGGGCGGCCTCCCACGCCCCGGGAATGTCGCGCATTTCCAGCATGGCCGCGCGCAGCTGGGCGGCCGTGCGCGCGATCGCGGCGGCGGGGGTTGTTCAGCTCATGGGAGAGCCCGGCCGACAGCCGGCCGAGTGAGGCGAGCCGTTTGCGCTCGCGCAGCCGCGCCTCGAAGCGCCGGCTCGGGCGGCACCTGATCGCCGGGATCCAGCTGAACTGGACGGCCATCGCGCCGTCGCCGACGCCGGGCACCGTCGAGCCACTGGGTCTGGGGGCGGGCGCCGATGAAGGTGAACACCGAGCCTGCGTAGACCGCGGCGGCGAGCCCTGCCGGTCTCGCGCCGATGACCACGAGGTCGTAGTGCTCGCCGGCGGCGGTCGTGGCCAGGCCCAGTGCGTCGGCGAGTTGCGCGACCCGTCTTGGGGTGGAATGTCTCGGCCGTCCAACGCCTTGAGTGAGGTACGCGCAACTTAAAGGACTCCTATGACTGAAGCTCGCAATTATCCGGTTCTGCCCCTTGATGACGCTGTTGTGCTGCCCGGGATGGTCGTGCCGATCGAGCTCGATTCCGACCGCAACTCCGGCGGCAATTCGAGCGAGATCCGGGCTGCCATCGATGCAGCTCAGCAGGCTGATACGGCGGTGCTGATCGTCCCCCGCCCGGGTGGGCGCTACGCCGCGGTCGGCACGCTCGCGAGCGTCGAGCAGATGGGACGCCTGCCCGGCGGTCAGCCGGCAGCCGTCCTTCGCGGACTGTCCCGCGCCTCCATCGGCACCGGCACGACCGGTCCCGGCGCGGCGCTCTGGGTCGAGGCGACGGAGCTCGCCTTGCCCGAGACGTATGACGATGACGTGCACGCGCTGGCCCGCGAGTACAAGGCCCTGGTCACGTCGATCCTGCACCAGCGCGGCGCGTCCCAGCTGGTCGACTCGATCACCCGGATCAGCGATCCTGCGCTGCTCGCCGACACCGCCGGCTACGCCCCGTACCTGACGACCGACCAGAAGCTTGCCCTGCTGCAGGCCGTCGACGTGCGCGAGCGCCTCGAGCTCGTCAGCACGCTCGCTCGCGAGCACCTCGCCGAGCTCGACGTCGCCGAGACGATCCGCAAGGACGTCCAGGAGGGCATGGACAAGCAGCAGCGCGAGTTCCTGCTGCGCCAGCAGCTCGCCGCGGTGCGAAGGAGCTGCGCGACCTTTCCGGCGGCGGCACCGACTCCGAGGAGCAGGACTACCGCTCCCGGGTCGAGGCTGCCGACCTGCCGGAGGCGGTGCACGAGGCGGCGCTGAAGGAGCTCGACAAGCTCGAGCGCACCAGCGACCAGTCGCCCGAGGCCGGCTGGATCCGGACCTGGCTCGACACCGTGCTGGAGCTGCCGTGGAACGTCCGCACGCAGGACGCCTACGACATCGCGGGGGCGCGGGCGGTGCTCGACGCCGACCACTCCGGGCTCGATGACGTCAAGGAGCGGATCATCGAGTACCTGGCGGTGCGCAAGCGGCGCGCGGACCGCGGCCTGGGGGTCGTCGGCGGGCGTCGCAGCGGCGCCGTGCTGGCTCTCGTCGGCCCGCCCGGCGTCGGCAAGACCTCGCTGGGCGAGTCCGTGGCCCGGGCCATGGGCCGCAAGTTCGTCCGGGTCGCCCTGGGCGGTGTGCGGGACGAGGCCGAGATCCGCGGTCACCGGCGCACCTACGTCGGCGCGCTGCCCGGCCGGATCGTCCGCGCCCTGAGGGAGGCCGGTTCGATGAACCCGGTCGTGCTGCTCGACGAGGTCGACAAGCTCGGCGCGGACTACCGCGGCGACCCGACGGCCGCCCTGCTCGAGGTGCTCGACCCGGCGCAGAACCACACGTTCCGCGACCACTACCTGGAGGTCGAGCTCGACCTGTCCGACGTGGTGTTCCTGGCGACGGCGAACGTGCTCGACTCGATCCCCGGCCCGCTGCTGGACCGCATGGAGCTGGTCCGGCTCGACGGCTACACCGAGGACGAGAAGGTCACGATCGCCCGCGACCACCTGCTGCCGCGTCAGCTCGTCGCTGGCCGGGCTGACGGCCGACGAGGTCGTGGTGCAGGACGCGGCGCTGCATGAGCTGGCCGCGAGTACACCCGCGAGGCCGGGGTCCGCGAGCTGGAGCGCGCTGCTCGGCCAAGATCCTGCGCAAGGTCACGCGCGCAAGCTGGAAACGACCCCGGACGTGCAGCCGATCTCGCTCGGAGACGCTGCGCGACTACGCTCGGCCGGCCGCGCTTCACCGCCGGAGTCTGGCCGAGCGCACCGTCGCGTGCCCGGCGTGGCGACCGGGCTCGCGGTCACCGGCGCCGGCGGCGACGTCCTGTTCGTCGAGGCGTCACTCGCCGACGCCGGAGACCGGAGAGCACCGGCGTCACGCTCACCGGCCAGCTCGGCGACGTGATGAAGGAGTCGGCGCAGATCGCGCTGTCCTTCCTGCGCTCGCACGGCGCGAGCCTGGAGCTTCCGGTCGCCGATCTGAAGGACCGCGGCGTGCACATCCACGTGCCGGCGGGCGCGGTGCCCAAGGACGGCCCGTCGCGCCGGCGTGACGATGACGACCGCGCTGGCGTCGCTGCTGTCCGGCCGGCCGGTGCGCAGCGACGTCGCCATGACCGGCGAGGTGTCGCTCACCGGCCGGGTGCTGCCGATCGGCGGCGTCAAGCAGAAGCTGCTCGCCGCTCACCGGGCCGGGCATCACCACGGTGCTCATCCCGGCGCGCAACGAGCCCGATCTGGACGACGTGCCGGCCAGGTGCTCGCTGAGCTGACCGTGCACCCGGTGTCGGATGTCCGTGAGGTGCTCTCGCTCGCGCTGGAGCCGGCCAAGACGGCAGCTCCAGCCGGGCTGGGGGCACTCGCCGCGTAAGGGTGGATCTACGGTGAGGCATGCCTGCCGATCCGGATCTGCTTGCTCGTCTCGACCGTCTCGAGTCGCTGGATGCCATCCGGCAGCTCGCCGCCCGCTACTGCCTGGCGCTCGACATGCGCGCCCTGGACGCCTTGGTCAACCTGTTCGCCCCGGACGTACGGGTGAGCCGGGACGCGTCCGGGCGCCAGGCATTGCGGGCTTGGTTCGACGAGACGCTGCGGGTGCAGTTCACCGGCACCGCGCATGTCACGGGCAACCACATCATCGAGTTCGACGACGCCGACCACGCGCACGGCGTCGTCTACTCGCGTAACGAGCATGAGACCGGCCCCGAGTGGGTCATCATGACGATGATGTATTGGGACCACTACGAACGCATCGAGGGCAGCTGGTTCTTCCGCCGCCGGCTGCCGCTCTACTGGTATGCCACCGATCTCAACAAGCCGCCCATCGGCGAGCACAAGATGCGCTGGCCCGGGCGCGAGCCCTACGACGGCGGGTGGGGCGAGTTCTGGCCGACATGGCAGCAATTCTGGGACGCGTCGCTCGATGTGGAGGGTCCCGTCGCTGAACCCGCCCCGCTGGAGGGATTCCTCGAACGCCTGCGGGGCGGAGCCAGCGAGCAGCTCAGCGTGCGCGTGCGATGATGCCGGCATCAGATAGGTGCATCGCGCACCTTTAAAGGGTGTGGACCGCACCGGCCGCTCACACCGAGGTTGTCGTGGAGGTTGCCCTGAACACCGCCACCATCCGCTGGGGTGCCTGGTTCGACGACCGGGAGCTGGAGCTGGACTTTCCCGAGCCCTGGGCGGTCGATCTCTGTCCCCCGGCGGACGGACCCGACATCGGCGCGGAGGGGATAGTCGCCGCCCTCGAGGCGCCGTACGGCACCCCCCGGCTGCGCGAGCTTGCTGCCGGCAGGCGGCGGCCGTGCATCGTCATCGACGACCTTTCCCGGCCGACCCCGGGCGCGCGGCTGGTGCCCCCGATACTTGCCGAGCTGGAAGCTGCCCAGATTCCGGCCGAGGATGTGCTGATCCTCGCCGGGGTCGCCAACCACCGGCCGATGACGCGCGAGGATCTTGTGAAGAAGCTCGGCGCTGACGTGCTGGCGCGCTGCCGAGTCAGCAACCATTTCTCCTGGGACAACTGCGTGTCCATCGGCGAGACGTCGTTCGGCTCACCGGTGGAGGTGAACGCCGAGTTCCTGGCATGCGATCTGCGCATCCTGGTCGGCTCGATCATCCCGCACGGTGCGGCGGGATTCGCGGGCGGCGCCAAGCTGCTGATGCCCGGGATCTGCAGCGTCCGTTCGGCAGAGGCGTACCACCGGGGCTCGGCGCTTCGCGGCAGCTATGGCGCTGCGGCTCCTGATGCTCGACTGGAATCGGAAGAAGCGGCCCGATTGGCGAGCGTCGACTTCATCGTGAACGCGATCCCGAATTCCAGTCTCGGGCTGGCTGGTGTCGTGGCCGGTGACGTGGTGGCTGCCCACCGGGCGGGAGTGCAGATCGCCCGGCGCACCTTCAGCAGCCCGACCCCCGCCGGGCGTGACGTCTGCGTGCTCTCGCTGTACCCGAAGGACAGCGAATTCCTGCAACACGTGACCGCCTTCGCGCCGTACAAGACGGCTCCCGAGCCGATCGTTCGCGAAGGCGGGACGGTCGTCGTCGTGGTCTCCGGAGCTGAAGGGCTCGGCACGCACTCGCTGTTCGGTCCGGGCATGAAGCTGGCAGTGACCCGTCCCACCCGCGTCAAGGGCCGCGACCTGATTTTCTTCGCGCCGCAGACGGATCCGGGCGCTCTGCCGCTCACCATGGAGGGCATGGTGCTGCTGCGCACGTGGGAGCAGACCCTCGCATGGTTGAGGGACAAGCATGGGCAATCAGCCAGCGCTGCGGTGTATCCGTGCGCGACGATTCAGCTCTCGGAGAGCGTGTGCGGTGGTGGCGAGCCGCCGGTGGCCCGCGCTTAGCCGGCTTCCGCCTGATCGCGTCCGAGCAGCATCTCCAAGCTGTCGGCGAGCCGGGTCAGTTGAGTCGTCGTCTCGCTGCGCTGCTTGGCTGGCCACGACGCGGTCAGCTCGAGCAGCGTGTGATGCCAGGCGTCCTGGATGCGTCCGAGCGCACGCTCACCGGGTCGGGTCAGCTCCAGCACGGCCGCCCGCCGGTCGTCCGGGTCGACGGCTCGGGTCACCAGCCCGAGGCGGACCAGCTCGGTGACGCGCCTGCTGACGGTCGATCGCTCGACGTCCAGCTGCGCCGCGAGATCCGAGACGCGCATGGGCTGGCCGGCACCCAGCATGGCAAGCGTGAGATGCAGATGCTCGCCGAGCTCGACCCGGGCCTGCTCGCCCATCAGCTGGTGCAGTCGAGGGGAGCGCGCAGCCCTGCTCACGCGGGTGACAGCCTCATCAAGACGCAGAACCCACTCGGGGGGGACCGTTTTCGGTCGGGGCAAGCCGACGCCTCCTTATAGGCCCGCTCGGCTACTGTCGAGCAGGTGGGTGAGTTATGCACATTCCAGCTCAGGCC
Organism: uncultured Actinomycetota bacterium; assembly: GCA_963765845.1. Classification (GTDB taxonomy): domain Bacteria; phylum Actinomycetota; class Actinomycetes; order Frankiales; family Frankiaceae; genus DATAZK01. The sequence continues at coordinate 158,322 of CAVXYJ010000001.1, read as the reverse complement.
CGAAGGGCGCGGGCAGACAGACGTGTGGGTGTGGACCGTGTGGGTGTGGACAGGGTACGAGGCCCGGGCGCCAAGCGCGTGAAAGCGTTGGCCGGCCTGCGCGTCGTGGATCTCTCGACGCTGCTCGCCGCACCGCAGGTGGCCGCGCTGCTCGGCGACTTCGGGGCGGATGTGGTCAAGGTGGAGCCGCCGGACGGAGATCCGCTGCAGGGGCTCGGCGCGGTGCGTGGGGGCCGATCGGTGCCCTATGCGCTGGCCACGCGCAACAAGCGGATCACGCGCGTCGACCTTGCGAGTGCGCAGGGTCGCGAGTCGGTGCACCGTTTGATTGACGCTGCTGATGTCATCGTCGTCAACCAGCCGCGGGCTTTGCTGGAGCGTTGGGGGCTCATGTACGAGGAGCTGTCCGCTCGCAATCCGCGCCTGGTCTACGTCTGGGTCACCTGCTACGGGGCCGACGGGCCGTACGCCGAGCTGCCCGGAAACGGCAGCCTCGCCGAGGCTTTTGCCGGCCTCACGCAGCTGACCGGCGAGCCGGACGGGCCGCCGATGCTGCCGTCGTCGGCGCTCGGCGATCCGCTCGTCGCGGTTTCGGGACTCGTCGGCGCCTTGCTCGCCTGCTATGCCCGGGACGTCAACGGTGCGCCCGGCCAGCTGATCGATGTCAGCATGTACGAGCCGATCCTCGGGTTGCTCGGGCTGACCGTTGCGGCCTGGGACGGTGTGAGCCCGCCGCCGACCCGTACCGGCAGCAGGGTGGCAGGCGGGGTCCCGCGCAACGTCTACCGCACGGCCGACGACCGCTGGGTCGTCCTTTCCGGCACCACCGATGCTCAGGTGGCACGCGTGCTCGGCGTCATCGGATCGGACGATCCGCAGGCGCATGCGCGCTACGGAACCAGCAAGGCGCGGCTCGCGGTGGCCGACGAGCTCGACGCACTGGTCGCGGAGTGGATACGGGGGCAGTCGCGTGATGCCGTCATCGCCTCCTTCCGGGCGGTGCGGGTACCGGTCAGTCCGGTCAACGACCTCGCCGACCTGGTCGCCGATCCGCACGTGCGAGCCCGAAACTCCGTGCTGCAGTTGAAGGATCCGGATCTCGGCCCGGTGCACGTGAGCGCGCCTTCGCCGCACCTGTCCGCGACTCCGGGGACCATTGATGCGCTCGGCGGAGGCGTGGGATCGCGGGTTGAGCTGGCCGCTGTCATCGCCGAGTGGGTGCCGCGCTGAAGCCGGGACCCGCTTGCTGCGCTCCGGGTCGGGCAGGTCGATGACGGCCACGTCGCGCGAAACCGGCGCTTACCCGTTCCGCGCGCTCACGCCGAGTCGAGCGACATCAAACCGAAGCTGGCCGTGTCCATCCGGGCGAGCGTTTTCAGCTCGGTGAAGTGATCGAACGTCTCGACGCTGAACTCGCGTCCGATCCCCGAGCACTTGAAGCCGCCGAAGGGCAGGCCGACATCGCCGGCGAGGGCGTTGATACCGACACTGCCGGTCCGTAGCGAGCGGGCCACTCGCTCCGCGCGCTCGTCGTCGGCGCTGAAGACCGCTCCAGAGAGCCCGTACGGGGTGTCATTGGCAAGGCGTACTGCTTCAGCTTCGCTTTGGTAGGGGATCAGGCACAAGACCGGTCCGAAGATCTCCTCCTGAGCGATGCGCATCGAATTCTCGACGTCCGCGAAGATGGTCGGCTCGACGAACCAACCCTCGGGACGGGCTTCGTCCCGGCCGCCGCCGCGGATGATCCGGGCGCCGTCGGCGCGGCCCGAGGTGATGTACCCCAGCACCCGGCGCAGCTGGCGCTCGGCTACCAGGGGGCCGATCACCGTCGCCGGGTCCATCGGGTCACCGACCGGGAGCGTGGCGACGGCCGCATCGATGGCCTGCACGAAGTCGTCGTACCGGGAGGCCGGGATCAGGGCTCGGGTGAGCGCCGCGCACGCCTGGCCGCTGTAGACCATGCACCCGAGCGCGATCAGCATGGCGCTCGCCTGCGGGTCGGCGTCGTCGAGCACCACCGCCGCCGACTTGCCACCGAGCTCCAGGGTGGTCCGGCGGAGGGCCCGGCCGCAGGTTTCGGCGATCTGGCGTCCCGCCGCCGTGCTGCCGGTGAAGGCGACGGCGTCGACCGCAGGGTGGCTCACCAGGTGCTGGCCGGTATCGCGCCCCGCGGGAAGGATGCTCACGATGCCCGGCGGGAGGTCGGCCGTGGCGAAGGCTTCGGCGAGTGCGAGGCTCGTGAGCGGGGTCTCGGGGGCGGGCTTGAGCACGGCGGTGCACCCGGCCAGCAGAGCCGGCGCCAGCTTGCCGACGGCCTGCAGCAGCGGCCCGTTCCACGGCACGATCCCGGCCACCACGCCGAGCGGTTCGCGATAGATGCGCCCGCGAGTGCCGAACTGCCCGTTGCGGGACTCGGCGAAAGGCAGCGTGCGCGCGGCGCCCAGGTAGTAGTCGAAGACCGCGAGCGCGCTCATCGCCGGCTGGACCGAGATCGGGATGCCGTTCTCCGCTGTCGCCAGCGTGTCCAGGTCGCTCACCAACTCGGCGAGCCGATCGCGCACCGGGGTGAGGGCATCGATGCGTTCGGTCACGGACATGCGGGGCCATGGCCCGTCGTCGAAGGCGTCCCGTGCCGCTTCGAGCGCGGCGTCGACGTCTTCGGGAGCCGCGTGCGGCGCCGATCCCACCAGCTCACCGGTGGCGGGCGAGTGAATGGTCAGCCGCTGCGTGGTAGCCGGCTGCGTCCCACGCTCCGCCCACGTACAGCTGGTCGAACACGCGGGTCGCGGGCGTGATCTGGGTCGTCATGCTCACCTCTTGCTCATCCCTTGCTGCCCCGCGCATCGGCGCGCAGGATGTCCGCTGCCTTCTCGGCAATGGCGATCACGGTGAGGTTCGTGGCAGCACGCGGGATCACCGGCATCACCGAGGCATCCGCGACGTGCAGACCCTGCACGCCGTGCACGGCGAGGTCGGGCCCGACGACAGCACCCGCGGCGGGGTCGCGACCCATCCTGCAGGTGCCAGAGGCGTGATACCACGGGCCGAGGGTGGCGTGCACGTACTCGCGGAGGGCGGCGTCACCCGTCGCCTTCGGGGCGTGGAAGATCCCCTCGTCGAGCAGAAGCACGTCGCGCACCGCGCCGCGCATGGCCTCCGAACGCGCCAGCCCGTGCAGTACGCGCAGGCCCTCGACGAGGCGGTCTTCGTCTTCGCGGGCACTGAGCATGTTGAAGTCGATGACCGGCGCAGCGGCCGGGTCGGCGCTGGCGAGCCGCAGGCTGCCGCGCGAGACGGGCTGGTGCACGCCACAGGTAAGGGCGAAGACGTAATCCGTTCCGGCAGCGCTGTGCAAGGCGGGGTCGTAGCGGGCGTCCCAGTAGTTCATCAGCCCGGTGAGCATGTCGGTCTCGGTGCCGCTCGACGAGCTCCACCGGATGCCGAGCTGGTAGGCCGGCCCGGACGGATCGCACAGTGCCGGATCGGTCGGGGCGAGGAAGATCAGCGTGCCCGGGTGGTCCATGAGGTTCGCGCCGACGGACGGGTTGTCGACCCGGCACGAGATGCCGAGCGATTCCAGCTGCGTCGCCGGGCCGACCCCGGACCGGGCCAGCAGCGCGGGCGAGGCGAGTGCGCCCGCCGTGAGGACGACCCGCCGGGCCTCGATCGTGCGGGTGCTGTGGCCGTCGCTCACCTCGACGCCGGCGACGCGCCGGCCATCGAAGACCACCCGGTTCACCAAGGTGTCCGCGAGCACGGACAGGTTCGCGCGCGAGCGCGCGGGCGGCAGATAGCTGAGCGCGGTCGAGAGCCGCACGTCGCCGTCACGGTTCATCGGGAAGGGCCCGACCCCGGCCTGGGCCGGGTCGTTGTGGTCGTCGGCCCAGCCGAAGCCTCGCTCGCGCGCGGCGGCGAGGAAGGCCCGCTGCAGCGGTATCAGGTCGGTGGCCGCCCAGCGGCGGATGGTGAGGGGCCCGCCATCGCCGTGCAGCTCGCCCTTGACGTCGAGGTCTGTCTCGAGCCTTCGGAAGTAGGGGAGCAGGCCTGCCCAGTCCCAGCCGTCAGCGCCGGACTGCTGCCAGGCGTCGTAGTCGGCCGGCAGGCCGCGCAGCGCCAGCGCCCCGTTGACCGCCGACCCGCCGCCGACGCGCTTGCCCTGGGCGTAGCCGAGCTCGCGGCCGGTGGTGAGCGTGGCGGTGAGCCCCCAAGCGGTGAGTGCCTGGGCGAAGGTCATCGGGTTCGTGAGCCGATCCCCGGGGCCGGGCTCGAGCGCATCGGGGCCCGCCTCGATCAGCAGGACCGTACGCTCCGGGTCTTCCGACAGCCGGCAGGCCAGCGCGACCCCGGCGCTTCCCGCGCCCACGACGATCTCGTCATAAGCGCCGTCAGGGCCGCGGGGCGCGCTGCCGTGAGGGTCGTTGCCCACGAAGGTCCTTTCCACGGCGGATGGCGCGGTCGCTCGGGGCCGGCACTGCAGCCGCAACCGGCAGATGTGTGCACGGCGCACGGAGTTTCGGCAGACTACGCGGTCCGGCTGTCCCGGGTCAACACAGCCGGGCCGATCCGCGGGGGTTTGCGAGGGGGTTGTGCTACCGCTGATCGGCGGGGTGAACTTGCCGGGAGCGGCTGCAAGCAGGTGTGATGGAGGCAGACCCCCCGGGATCGCCCTGCAGCGGGTAAGCCGTATGCGGGAAAACCGCACGCACGGATGGAGAGGGGGAGCGGGAAACAGGACCGCTTCGCGGTACCTGCGCCCCTGACTACCAATGGAGCGGCGGTCGAACCCGACACGGCGGGTCACGAGCATTCTGGGATTGCTGGCCACGGAGTCCCCGCGGGCGCTCACCCTGTCGGGGATCGCGAAGAAGCTGGACCTCAGCCTCTCCACGACGCTCGGCATCCTGAACGAGCTGCGCCACGTGGGCTATGTGGAGCGCCACGAGGACTCGTTGGGATACACGCTCGGCGCGGGGGTCCTCGAGCTGGGACAGGCAGCGCGGCAGAGCAAGCCTGCCCTCGGCGCCGCCCGCGCCGAGATGCTCAAGCTGCACGCGCGGTTCGGCAAGGTGTGCACGGTCGCGACCACGGTGGGGGGGCAGGTGGTGGTCCTCGACCGGGTCGGCGACTCCGAGGACGTCGGCCAGCTCGGGGTCGCGGGGTCGCGCTACCCGTTCGACGCGCCGGTAGGGCTGATGTTCGTCGCGTGGGACACCGACGCGGCGGTCGAGAGTTGGCTGGCGCGGGCGCCGATCGAGCTGGAGCAGTCGCGGCTGCGGCGGATGCGGTCGATCATGTCCGCGTGTCGCCAGACCGGTTACCTCGTCGAGCGGATGACCGAGGTCGACGTCCGGCTGCATCGCATGCTCCGGCTGGTGGAGCGGGAGCCGCAGGCGGTGTCGCAGGCGTTCGCCACAGCGGCCGCCATCTTCGGCCAGCGCGATTACCTGGTACAGGAACTGACGAAGGCCGCACATGCGTCGGTGAGCGTCATCTGCGCCCCGGCCTTTGACGGCGACGGCCACGCGCACCTGATCCTGTCCATGTACGTGCTCGACGAACACGTACCGGTGCGCGAGATCCGCGAGATGGCCGAGGCGCTGCGAGCGGCCTGCGACGCGGTCACGGTGGTTGAGCAGGGGTTTGATCCCTGGCAGGGGAGCGATGACGGGTCAACCTGACCCCGTTGGCAGGCTGGGCGACTAGCGCGATCCGGCCTTGTCTTCCAATATTGCAAACGATCAGAATCATTGACGACCAACGATGGCCGGCCCTAAAGTCACGCGCTGATGGCTCGGTGTCCGGTGGCCGGCGGGCCCGCAGCGGTGCGCGCCTGCTTTCGTGGGCTTCTCCCGGTAGCCACCCGAACCACGGAAGTGGTGGTCGTGTCCTCCTTCGGCGCAGGCTCGCTCGTTGCCCGTAGACGCCGTCATGCCGGCCCTCCCCTCGCCGGCCGGACCGAGATGGCTCTCGTAGGGCAGCGGTCGACAACAGCCGCCAACTGCTCCGCCGTCAGCTCTCCCGCTGGCGGCAGCGGCGCGGCCTGGTCGTCGTCGTCGAAGGTGAAAGCGTCCGGAGCCGCGGTGATGCAGCGTCCGAAACTGGCGCAGAGCGCCTTGTCGACGGTCACCTCCATGGGGGAGCGAGAGGGCATCGTGCGGACTCCTTCGGCCGTGTCGCGCGTTCTTGCCACCGAGAATGTGCGAGATGGGTGCAGCATGCAAGCAATTCACGTTCTCGTCGGGGGGCTCTGGTGACGGCCGCGGTCTCGTTCAACCCGTTCGATCCGGCAGACGTGCACGACATGTGGGAGCTGACGGCACGGCTGCGGGTTCAGGAGCCGGTCTCGCGCCCGTTCCCGGGAACGGTGTACGTCGCCCGGTTCGAGGACTGCCGCGCAGTGCTGCGCGACCGCGACCGCTTCAGCAGCGGCCAGGGTTTCCGTGCGGAGGGTGTCGAGGTGGCGCCGGACGAGCGCATGATCGGCGAGATGGATGCCCCCCAGCATCCGCGGATCCGCCGGCTCGTCGTCGGGGCGCTGCGCCCGGCGATGATCGCTCGCGAGGAGGCGTTCACCCGCGAGTACACCGAGGGGCGGTTGCGCGCCGTCCTCGCCGCCGGCGGCGGTGATCTCATCGAGCTGCTGACGATCCCGGTCGCCAATGCTGTCCTCGTGCATCTGGTGGGCGCCCCCATCGAGGACGCCGATCGCATCGCCGGCTGGGGTAATGAACTGATGCACAGCGAGTACCCGCTCTACAACCGGTCGGAGCGCGGGGAAGGCATCGGAGGCGGGTTCCCGGAGTTCGCCGGCTACATCGACGACCTCATCCGGGCACGCCGGTCGTTGCCCGCCAACGATCTGGTCAGCGCGCTCGTCCAGGCTCAGGAGGGCGATGACGCGTTGAGCGACGTGATGATCAGGACGATCATCGCGAACCTGTTGCTCGGTGGCGTCTCCACGACCACGAACCTGTTCGGCAACCTGCTCTACCGGTTGCTTTCGGACAGGCGGCTGTGGGAGACGCTGGCCGCCGAACCCGACCGCGTGCCCCTGGCCGTCGAGGAGTCGCTGCGCCATACTTCGCCCATCCCGGTGGTCTTGCGCACGTGTGTCCAGGACACCCGGATCGGTGACACGCCCGTACATGCGGGGGAGCGCATCGTGCTCGGGATCGCCTCGGCGAACCGCGATGAGGCGGTGTACCGCGCCCCGGAGTCGTTCTCGCTGGATCGGGACGAGCAGGAAAGCCTCGGCTTCGGCGGCGGCGCTCATCTGTGCCTGGGTGCGCATGTGGCGCGGATGCAGGCGCGGGTGGTCGTCTCGACCCTCCTCGACGCGGTCGAGCCGGGCGGGCTGGAGCTCGTGCCCGGCTACCGCTTCACCACCGGGCCGATCTACATGGAGTACGGCCCGGCGCGCCTCGACGTGCGGACCCCGTCGTAGTTGACGCCCGATGATCCTCAGAACTAGGCAGTTCAGCAGCTACATAACGGTTTCTGATCAATCACTAACAAGTTCAAACGTTTCATTGAAATTACGGCGGGGTCTCCGTACCCTGCGTCGATACGCGGCGGCCAGCGCCGGGTTACAAGGAGGGCACATGCGCCGATCTTCAGGTAAAGCCGCCGCGGTCCTCGCGGCCGCGGCTCTACTGACTGCCTGTGGCAGCTCGAGCGGGGGTGGAAGCGGTGGCGGCGGCGGAGGCACCAGCAGTGCCTCGGCCAGTGGCTCACTGAGTAAGCCGCTGAAGGTCGGAATCCTCTTCGAGGTTCCGGGCGAGAGCCAGGTGGCGATCGCCGACTACGCGAACATCGGCGAGCTGGCGGTCAAAGATCTGAACGCCGCTGGTGGCGTCGGCGGGCAGCAGGTCGAGATGAAGCGGCTGCCGGTCTCGGCGCTGGATCCGCAGAAGGCGGCCAGCGACTTCCTCGCGATGGTCGACTGGAAGCCGGACGTCATCGTCGGCTTCCCCTCGAGCACGATCGACGCGGTGATCCCGCAGATCACGCGGGCCGGGATTCCGGTGCTCACCCCGGTCGAGGACAAGCCCTCGCTGAAGGGTTCCAGCACGGGTAGCGATTACCTCTGGATCCTCCCGCCGGTCGTCACGTCGATCCCGCAGCGCGCCGCGCAGTACCTGATCCAGGACGCTAAGGTCTCGAAGCTCGCTGAGATCAACACCAACGAGTCCTACGGGCTGAACAGCTCTGACGCCTTCAACAAGGAAGTGCAGAAGCTCGGCAAGTCGGTCGACTCGCAGCAGAAGATCTCGCCGACGGCGACCGACCTCACCTCACAGGTGCTCGGGCTGAACGGGGCTGACGGGCTGGCCGCCTGGATCTACCCGAACGAGTTCGGGGTGCTGGACAAGCAGCTGAAGCAGAACGGCAAGTCGCTGAAGATCATTGGCAGCGGTTCCGTCGAACTCTCGTTCGGCTTCGGGGCGCTCAAGGCCGGCGCGACGGCGGGCGACTACTACGCAGCCCTCGGCTGCAACCCCGAGGCACCCGCTCCCGGGTCCAAGCTGGCTACCGTGGTGGCGCACTACAAGGCGGCGTACCCGAAGGCGGCGGTCCCGTTCAGCCAGGCCATCTCGGTCTATGACGGTGTGCAGATCGCGGCCAAGGCCGCGGAGGCTGCGGGCTCGACGGACCCCGGCAAGATCAACGCCGAGCTCAGCAAGATCGATTACGCCGGTGCCTGCGGCCAGTACAAGGCCGACGGCGCCCACGTGATGGGTCACAGCCTGCAGATCGTGCACTTCGGCACGCCCACGACGACGGTCAAGGAGTACACCAATGCTCCGCTGAGCTCGGGCGACGACGCCTAGCGGCGCCCCGCCCGGAACCTGGCCAAAGGCTCGGTCCCGGCTCTCCTCCACGGAGAGCCGGGACCGGGCTACTCATTTCGAGGCTGAGAAGGACGACGGTGGCTAAGTTCGTCGCGCTCCTCGCGAGCGGCTTGTCGTTCGGAATGCTCATGGCTCTGGTGGCCATGGGTTTTCTGCTGCTGTACAAGGCAACGGGAGTCATCAACTTCGCTCACGGCGATCTCGTGACCCTGGGCGCGTACTTCGCGGTGTGGGCCACCGTCGACCTGAAACTGCCGACGGTGTGGGGTTACGTGGTGGCGCTGGCGCTGATGTTCGTCGTCGGAGTGCTCATCGAGCGGGTGGCGTACGCCCCGCTACGCCGGCGAAGTCAGCTGGTCGTCGTCATCGCCACCCTCGCCGCGGCTTTGGTGATCCGTGCGGTCATCTCGCTCTGGCAGGGCAGCAACCCGCGCCAGCTGGCGACCCCGATCGGTGACGGCGCGTGGAAGATTTTCGGTGCTGCCGTCGCCAAACAGCGGGTGCTCATCGTCGTCGTGGCGCTGATCGTGATCATCGCCATGCTGCTGATCTTCCAGCGCACCTCGGTGGGCCGCCAGGTTCGGGCGCTCGCGTCCGACAGCGAGATGAGCCAACTGACCGGCGTGCGCGACCGGCTGGTTTCCTCACTGGCCTTCGGCCTTTCCGCCGTGCTGGCCGGGCTCGCCGGGATCCTGATCGCCCCGCTGAGCGAGGTGGATCTGACGTTCGGCTTCTCAGCCATGATCACCGCCTTCGCCGCAGCCGTTCTCGGCGGGTTCGGCAGCCTCGGCGGGGTCGTGGTCGGCGGGCTGATCATCGGCCTGGTCCAGAACACCTTCGGTGGCTACTTCTTCCGGGGTTACTCCGACACCCTGCCGTTCATCGTGATGTTTGTGATCATCGCGTTCAGGCCGCAGGGCCTGTTCACCGCGTTCGGAAGGACGCGATTGTGACGGCGTCGGCCTCCGAGCAGGCTGTGGCCGCGAAGGCGCCGCCCCCGCCATCGGGCATGGTTGCCCGCTTCAGGCGAGGGCAGGCCGGCCCGCGGCCGGTGAGCTACCGGCGCCACCAGTTCCCGCAGATCGCCATTTTTGTCGTCGTCATCGCCGTGTTCGTGAAGAACTTCGTGCATGGCCTCTCGACGATGCACGACGTCAACCTCTGGCTGATCTATTCGGTCGCCGCCGTCGGCTTCTACTGGATCTTCGGAGTGGCCGGCCGCTTCGCCTTCAGCCACACGTTCATGATGGCGCTCGGCGCCTACACGTCCGCGTTCGTCATCCGCAAGGGCTACTCCCCGTGGCTCGGCATCCTCGCGGCCATCGCGCTCGTCGGCCTGGTCGCCGCTGCGGTCGGTGCCGCCGTGCACCGCGCGAGCGAGTTCTACTTCGCGATCGCCACCATCGCCGTCACCCAGGTCGGCACCATCGTGTTCATCCGTGCCGAGTCGTTCACGGGCCCGAGCGGCGTCTCGGTCGGGGTCAAGCCCATCACCATCTTCGGCAAGACCTTGCTCCTGGACGGCGATATCTTCTGGTTCCTGCTCGCGGTCCTCGCGATCGTGCTGGTGCTCGCGGTCCTGCTCGACCGCTCGCCGCTGAAGCGCCGGCTGATCGCTGCGCGGGACAACCCGACGGTGGCACGCACCGCCGGCATCAACGTGTTCTGGCTGCAGCTGATGATGTTCGTGCTGGGTTCGTGCGTTGCCGCAGTGGCAGGTGCGCTCATCGGTTCCTGGAGCGGGGTCGTCAGCAACGACTCCTTCGGTCTCGACCTTTCTGTCGGCATCTTCCTGATGGTGGTGCTCGGCGGGCTCGGATCGCACTGGGGAGCCGTCGTCGGCGCGGCGTTCTACGTCGGGGTACCCCAGGTGCTCTCGAATGTTTCGCGCTACCAGCCGATCATCTATGGCGGGATGCTGCTGCTCACGATCATCCTCATGCCCGAGGGGATTACCGGGGCCTTGCAGCGGCTGTCCGCGGTACTGCGCGGCAGGAGCGACGATTGCGGCCCCTACTCCGCCAGGGCGGCGGTCCGCCGGCTGCTGGGTACGCGGGGAGGCAGCGATGCTTGAAGCTCGTGACGTGGGGGTCAGGTTCGGCGGGGTGGTCGCCGTGGCCGGAGTCTCCGCCCGCGTCGGCCCCGGTCAGATCTACGGGCTGATCGGTCCCAACGGGAGCGGCAAGACGACGTTTCTCAATGCGCTGACGGGGGTCGTCGCGGCCACCGGGACCCTTGCGGTCGACGGGATGGCGGTGCCGCTGGCCCGGCCCCGGCGTTCCCGAGCCGCCGGGGTCCTGCGGGTCTTCCAGTCGCCACAGACGTTCGGTGAGCTGAGCGTGTTGGAAAACGCCATGCTGGCCGGTTCGGATACCCGGGCCACCGGGCTGGCGGCAGCCTGGACGGTGCGCCCGCTGATGTGGAAGCGGGAGCGCCGGCGCTGGCTCGAGGCGCAGAGCGCGCTCGAACGGGTTGGCCTGGCAGATGCCGCGGATCTGCCGGCGTCAGCACTCCCGTACGGCCAGCAGCGGATGCTCGAGCTTGCCCGGGCTCTCGCTGCCCGGCCGAAGGTGCTGCTGCTCGACGAGCCGAGCGCCGGGCTGAACGATGCCGAGACGCGTGGCGCTCGCCGCGCTCTGCCTGGCGTTCAAGGCCGAAGGCATGGCGACTCGTGTCATCGACCACAAGATCGATTTCCTCGACGCGATCTGCGACGAGGTGGGCGTCCTCGAGCTGGGACCGACCTGATCGCTCACGGCTCCCCGGCGCAGGTCTGGCGCCGACCCGCTCGTCGTCGACGCCTACCTGGGTAAGGCCGTCCATGCTTGAGATCTCGAGACCTGGTCATCATCCTACGGCGACCACCCGACGCGGTCCGCGGAGTCAGCTTCGAGGTCGGCAGTCCGGCGACGCGTGTCGCTCTGCTCGGGCCGAACGGCGCGGGCAAGACCTCGACCCTGCGCGCCGATCAGCCGCTGGTGGCCGATCTCGGGCCGGTTCATTTCGACGGGGTCGACCTTGCGGGGCAGGCGCCCGTCGAGGTGGCCCGGCTGGGCCTGCTGCACGTTCCCGAGGGCCGCCACGTCTTCCGCGACCTGACGTTCGAGGAGAACCTGCAGATGGGCATGATGGCCGGCAGCGGCCGCAGTCGCCAGCTCTCGATCTCGACGACGTCTACGACCTGTTCCCGGCTCTCGTGCCCGCTCGCACGACGCGGCGGCTTCGCCCTCTCCGGCGGCGAGCAGCAGATGGTCGTCCTCGGCCGGGCACTGGCGGCGCGCCTCGGCTGCTGCATGCTGGACGAGCCCTCGCTCGGGCTCGCTCCGCTCGGCGACGGAGGCGGTGTTCGCCAAGGCGCTGAAGCAGGTCCGGGCGCGCACGCCGGTGCTGGTGGTCGAGCAGAACACCGGGATGGCGCTCGCGCTGTGTGACAACGCCTTCGTTCTCGTGCAGGGGGAGATCAAGCTGCGCGGCGCGTCATCCGAGCTCGGCGATCGCGAGGAACTGCTCGCGTCATACCTCGGGCAGACGGATGTCGGCCACCAGCAGGAGCCGTCGGAGCACCACTAGGCGAGGGCGGTTGCCGCCGCGCCCGGCCGGACGACCTGCCCCGGCAGCTCACCGGTCGTCTTGCCGTCGACGACGATCGGGACGCCGTTGACGACGGTCGCCCGCACGCCCTGCCCCCAGCGCCTTGTAGCGCCCGACCCCACCCGGGAGGTCGTTGACGAACTCCTTCTTCCACGGCCCGACGGTGTCGGGGTCGAAGATCATCAGGTCGGCGGCCCGTCCCGGGCTGCAGCGTGCCCCGGTCGGTGAAGCCCAGCAGCGCCGCGGGCACCGCGGTGATCTGGCGGATGCCCTCCTCGAGGCTCCAGAGCCGGCGGTCGAGCACCCAGGAGCGCAGGAAGTACGAGCTCCAGTCGGCCCCGTCGTCGCGGGCCAGGTGGGCGCCGCCGTCGGAGGTCCCGACGATCATGCGGGGGTCGAGCTGGGCGGTGCCCACCGGCGTCGGCCCACTCCGGGGTCTCGGTGCGCCAGCGGAACTCGGTCTCGAAGTCCTCGGCCGAGGGCGAGGTCCAGCATGGCGTCGGCGGGCGCCACCCCGAGCTCGTCGGCCATCTCCCGCACCGACCGGGACTGCCAGCGCTCGTGCTCGGGCCGGGCCACCCGGTGGACGAACACCACCTTCCAGTGGGGCGGCGGCACGGTGGTGCCCTCGGCCGGGTCGCGGTTGTAGTTCTCGACCGCGTGGCGCAGCTCGTCGCGGGCGGCCGGGTCCCGCAGGAGGGCGGCCCGCTCGTCGTGGGGCAGGTTCAGCATCCGGTTCCAGGACGGCACGGCCAGGTAGTGGAAGTTCTCCGGCCCGATGGTGACGCTGCGGTCGAAGGGGCGGGCGATGAGCATCGAGTACACGGGCGCGCCGGCCGCGGTCGCCCGGTCGAGGAAGGCCTGCGAGGCCTCCCACGTGGCCGTCGGGGCGTCCACCTTGTTGCGCCCGCCCAGGCCCTGGATGATCACCGGCACGCCCGAGCGGCGGCCGATCTCGATGAGGTAGTCCTCGTCGTCGTGGTCGAGGCCTCCGACCGCGCTGGCCGGCAGGAAGCCGATCGAACCGATGCCGAGGTGCCCGAGCTCCTCGGCGAGGGCCAGCAGCTCCTCGTGCGCGGCGAGCCGCGACGGCACCGGGCGGCCCTCGATGTCGAGGTGGGTCGGGGCGGCCGACGACGACAGGCCCGCGGCACCCGCCGCCATCGCCTCCCGCAGCAGCCGCGCGCATCTCGTCGACCTCGGCGGGCCGGGCCTCCCGCTCGGAGGCGTCGTCGCCCATCACGAGCCGTCGCAGGTTGGAGTGGCCCACGTAGCTCGCCAGGTTCACCCCGAGTCGGCCGCGGCGGCTCTCCAGGTAGTCGCCGAAGCGTCTCGAACTCGTCCCAGGTGATCGCCGACAGGGCGATCGGGTCCATGTTCTCGACCTGGGCGAAGATCCCGGTCGAGGAAGTCGCGGTCCTGCGGGCGGCACGGCGCCACGGAGAACCCGCAGTTGCCGGCGAGACCGTGGTGACCCCGTGGAAGCACGACATGGTGGCGTAGGGGTCGAAGGTGATCTGCGGGTCGTAGTGGGTGTGGGCGTCGACGATGCCGGGCGCCACGATGCACCCGTCGCGTCGAGCTCGACTCGGCGCTGGCGTCGTCGAGGTGGGCCAGGCTGGCGACCCGCCCGCCGACTGACGCCGACGTCGACCCGGCGGCGCGGCAGCCCGGTGCCGTCGACCACGAGGCCGTTGCGGATGATCAGGTCGTAGTGCGCCGTGCCGTCGGGGGTCCTGGCTTGGTTCGGCTCAGTCGTGTCGGGCATCGTCGCCACTTCCCGCTGCCGTAGCAGCTGACCGCAGGTGCATGTTGCCGAGGGTGTCGAGGGTCAGCTCGACCTCCGGTGGAACCAGTGTGGTGCTTTCCGTGCCTTCCACGAAAGCGGGCCCGGTGATCCGGGTGCCCGGCGCGAGCTGCGGGTAGCGGAAGACGGGAACCTCGACGAAGCCACCGGCCGCGCTGAACGTGGCGAGGCGCCAGCCGTGCGGCTGCGGCGCGGGCGCGCTCGGTGGGATGGTGGCGGGCGCACCCGGCTCACCGGCGAACGGGGAAGTGGCACGCACCCGGTAGGTCACCAGCTCGGCGGGTGCGTCGAGCGCGACGCCGTACGCGGTCCGGTAGACGTCGCGGAATCGGGCGAGCAACGCCACCAATTCGGGGTCGTCGAGCTCCGCGGCCTCCACCGGGACGGGAAGCTGGTGGGCCTGCCCCCGGTAGCGCAGATCGACGCTGTGCTGGAGTACGACATCGGCCGGGTCCTGCCCGAGTTCGGCGATGGCGGCGCTGCGCAGCTGCTCGAACACGGCGGTCAGTTCGGCGCTGCTTTCCGCGGACGCCGGCAGCACCTTCGTGCGCAGCTTCTCGATGCTGAGGTCGGCGTGAAGCAGGCCCACCGCCGACCCGACACCGGCGGCCGCCGGGACGATCACGTGCTCCATGCCGAAGACGTCGGCGAGCGGGACGGCGAACATCGGCCCGGCGCCGCCGAAGGCCACCATCGTCGCCTCGCGTGGATCTTCACCGCGCTGCACCGTCACGACGCGGATCGCCGCCGCCATGGTGGCCACGGCGATGTCATGGACGGCGCGGGCCGCCTCGACGGCGTCGGCCATGCCGAGCGGCTCGACGATCCGGGTGTGCAAGGCCTTCTCCGCCGCCGCGACATCGAGCGTCACTCCGTCCGCGAGCCCCGCCGGGTCGAGATAGCCGAGGATCAGGTTGGCGTCGGTGACGGTCGGTTCGGTGCCTGCGCGGCCGTAACAGGCGGGCCCGGATCGGCCCCGGCCGAGCGCGGACCGACCCGCAGCGCGCCGGTGCCGTCGACCCAGGCGATGCTTCCCCCTCCGGCGCCGACCTCGGCCAGGTCGACGACGGGGGTCTTCACCGGCAGGCCCGATCCGGTGCGGGTGACGCCGAAGCTGCCCTTGCCGCTCACCTCGAAGTTGTGCGTGATACGTGGGGTGCCCGAGACCACCAACCCGGCCTTGGCCGTGGTACCGCCCATGTCGAAGGACAGCACCCGCTCCAGGCCGTAGCGCTCGCCCACCTGGCTCGCCGCGACCACGCCGGCAGCTCCGCCGGACTCGATCGTGAAGATCGGCCATTGGGCGGCGATCGGGGCTGACATCACACCGCCTGCGGAGTCCATGACGTAGACCGGGCAGGAGAAGCCGTCGGCCTGCAGCATCTCGGACAGCCGTCGCAGGTAGTCGGACATGACCGGCCCGACGTAGGCGCTGAGCAGCGTTGTCATGCCGCGCTCGTGCTCGCGCAGCTCCGGCCAGACCTCGCAGGACACCGCCACGTAGCAGTCAGGCAGGCGGGCTTTCACGGCCCGGGCCATCACCTGCTCGTGGGCCGGGTTGGCCCAGGAGTGCAGGAAGCAGATCGCGACAGCCTCCGGGCCGCTGCGGGCCACCTGCTCGGCGAGCTGCTCGGCGGCCTGCGGATCGAGCTCGACGAGCGGCCGGCCGGCTGCCGTCATCCGCTCGGGCGCCTCGAAGGTCAGCGCGTGGTCGAGCGGTGGGCGAAGCGGCTCGAAGAGCAGGTCGTAGCGGTCCTCCTCGACGCGCGCCTCGCGGCCCAGACGGAACAGGTCGCCGAAGCCGCGGGTGGTGATGAAGGCAGCGCGGGCTCCTCGGCGTTCGAGGATGACGTTCGTGGCCAGGGTCGTGCCGTGGACCAGGCGCACGACGGCTTCGGCCGGAAGGTCGGCCTTGTCGAGGCCGATCGCGATGCCGCGCCGCACGCCGCGCAGGGCGTCGTCGGGGGTAGTGAGCACCTTCACGACGTGAGTGGTGCCGTGGCCGTCGTCGACGACGACATCGGTGAACGTGCCGCCCACGTCGACCCCGATGGTCGCGGTGCGGTGAGCCGGGAGCCGGCCGGGCGTGTCTGCTGCGGCCATCACCGGGCGGTCTCCTCTGCCGTCGCGGCGGGGTAACTCGGGTAGTCGGCGCGGGCTGCCGCGGCGCTGATGCGACCCTGCGCCACGTCCTCGACCACCTGCTCGGCGCGGCGGTCGGCGGGATCGCCGAGCCCGCCGCCGCCGGAGGTGCCGCAGCTGGAAGTGGTCGCCGGAGCGCAGCGGGATGTTGATCTGCTTGGTCGCCAGCTCTTCGAGCGTGCCGTCGACGCGGCGAACCCGGTTGAAACCCGAGGTGCCGCTTCCCCCTCCGTCACGACCCGGAGGGGGGATGTCCATGCGGTCGCCGCGCACCGTCAGCACGGCGTCCGAGAGCAACTCGATGTCCATCTCGGCGCCGAGCCCGCCGCGCCAGCGGCCGGGTCCACCGCTGTCGGGGCGCAGCTTGGCGCTGTGGATGAGCAGGGGATAGGCCGTCTCGAGGGGCTCGATCTGCGGAATGACCGAGCGGCCGCCGAGGAAGTAGGCCCCGTTGGCATCGGGCCCATCCGAACCGGCGCGCGCACCGATGCCGCCGAACTCGTAGAGCAGGGTCACCCAGCTCTCCCCGTCGGGACGGCGCCCACCGAGCGTGTAGACGTGGATCAGCCCGCTGGCTGCCACGGCGTGGTCGGGACGTGCCGGGCTGAGCGCGCCGAGGATCGCCTCGATGGCGGCGGCGACGGTGACGAGGCGACCGCCGCAGGCCGCCGGCGGGTTCGGATTGACCAGGCTCCCGCGCGGCAGGCGGATGTCCAGCGGGCGGAAGCATCCCTCGTTCATCGGGATGCTCGGATCGATCAGGCACCGCACGGCGAAGACGCACGCCCGAGATCGCCTGCGAGAACGAGGCATTGATGGCGCCGGGCGACTGCGGCGACGTACCCGCGAAGTCCAGCTGGATGCCGCCCTTGCCGTCGATGTCGACGGTGACGCGCACCTCGTGGCGGGCCTGCGCGCTGACGCCATCGCTGTCGATGGTGAACGAGCCGCGGTAACTGCCGGGCAGTAGCCGGGCGAGCTCGTCGCGGGTCTGCCGCTCGGTCGCGTCGAGATGCTGCTCGATGAACTCCGAGAGCTCGTCGGTGCCGAAGCGCTGCTGCAGCTGCTCGATGCTCCCGGCGAGCACGTAGGTGCCGGCGACGAGCGCGTGGATATCGCCCAGCACCTTGCCCGGGGTCCGGCTGTTGCCGCCGACGATCCGCCAGACGTCGTCGTTGGGTTCGCCCGCGACGTACAGGCGCACCGGAGGAAGGAGCATCCCTTCGGCGAACGTGTCAGAGGCGAGGGAGGACAGGCCGCCGGCAACGGCGCCGCCCATATCGGCCACGTGCACGAGCGTGGCGGCGAAGAAGCGGGGATGCTCGCCGGCGAACACCGGGCGGAACACGAGCACGTCGTTCGCGTGGATGCCGCCGAGGTACGGGTCGTTGACGGCGAAGACGTCGCCGGGCCGCATCGCTTCCAGCGGGAACGTCTCCAGGACGGCAGGCAGCGTGCAGCGCAGACTGGAGCTGTGCATGAGGCTCGTCGCCGTCGACTGCGCGATCAGCTGGCCGCGCGTGTCGAGCAGCGCGGCGCAGGCGTCCGCGCCCTCCTGGATGAAGGTGGAGTGTGCCGAGCGGACGACCACCCGGCTCGCTTCCTCGACCGCGACCAGAAGCCCGTTGCGAATCACCTCGGCGGTGACGGCCAATGCCGAGTCGACCATCACACCTCTTGCAATATTGGAAGCAAAGTAGTCATTACTGACCGCAAGTTAGCTACTGGCTGCGGGGGGGTCAAGGGGTGACCGGGCGCTGGCCGGCTCAGCCGAGCGCGCGGGCGAGGAGCGCGCGGGTGGCGTCAGCGGTGCGGCGGGCGGCCTGCATCGGGCCGGCCGCGCGCAGCTCGTCGCTCAGTACCTCCACGGTGAGCGCGACCCCGTCGGCCTGCGTGTCCAGGGCGCGTACGAAGCCTGCCAGATCGATGTCACCGGTGCCGGGAAGGCGCCGCGCGCTCATCGTCTCGGCGACCAGATCGGCCATGGGCGCCTGCGGTGCGTCGCTGATCTGGATCGAGGTGACGTACTCGCCGGGTATCGCTGCGAGCTGGTCTGGCGGGGTGCCTGCCCGGAACATGTGCCAGCTGTCGAGGACCAGCCCGGCGTTCGCCCGCCCCGTGGTCCGCACCATGCTCACCGCCGCAGCCAGGTCGACGTTGCCCTTCCACGGGGCGACCTCGAACGCGATGCGCAGCCCATGCTCGGCTCCCCGGTCGCAGACACCTGCCAACGCCTCGGTGAGCTGCTCCACGCCGAACCGGTCGTCGCCCGGCCCGATGACACTCACGCAGGATGCCCCCATGGCCGCGGCTACCGCGAACACGTCCAGCTCCTCGGCGGCCGCCCGCTTCGACGCCGGCCCCAACGCCCACATCAGGAGGCAGTCGACCTGCGCGACGCGGATCCCGGCCGCATCGAAGCGGGCCCGCGCTTCGACGTCGGCCATGCCGGCCGCACGCCACTGCTGGTAGTCCGCCGGCCACACGGCGACCGACCCGTACCCGCCGGCCGCGCAGGCCGCGAGAAGATCGGGTAACGGCGGATTGCCCACGGTGCCGGTTGACAGGATCAGCTCGTCGCGGCTCAGCATCGCCCGACCGTATCGCTTGACCGTTGCGCGACTCACGCAGTTGAATCGCGCCACTTGAGGCATCCTGCTCGACACGAGAGAACGGATCGGCTCTTCATGGCTGGCGACACGTTCACGGTCACCCCGGTGACCCCGGCGCTCGGGGCAGAGGTCACCGGTATCGACCTGTCGGCGCCGCTCGGCGATGGGTTGCGCGACGAGGTACTTCGCGCGCTGGACACCCACCTGGTGCTGTTCTTTCGCGGGCAGCACATCACGGCGCAGGAGCAGCTCGCGTTCGCCACGCGTTTCGGGGAGATCAGCATCGCTCCGTTCGGACCGAAGGACGCGGCGAACCCGGACATCACGGTGCTCGATCAGCGCTCGCCGAAGGGCGAGGGAGCGGACAGCTGGCACGCGGACAACACGTTCATGCCCGAACCGCCTTTCGCGAGCATCCTGCGCGGCGAGATCATCCCGCCCCTCGGCGGCGACACCTGCTGGGCGAACACCTACCTGGCGTACGAGGGCTTGTCGGCGCCGGTTCGCGAGATGATCGACGGCCTGCACGCGGTGCACGACCTCACCAAGATGCTCAGCCGCGCCATCGAGATCGGCAAGAGCGACGCGGACTTGCACGAGATGCAGGACCGGTGGCCTCCCATGCGTCATCCGGTCGTGCGGACCAACCCCATGACCGGACGCAAGGCGCTGTTCGTGAACCGCAATTGGACGACCCGGATCGAGGGGCTGGGAGAGCGCGAGAGTGACGCGCTGCTGAACCTGCTGTGCGACCAGATGTCCGTCCCCGACTACCAGGTCAGGCTGCGCTGGCAGCCCGGCACGGTGGCCTTCTGGGACAACCGGTGGGTGCAGCACTACGCGGTCCCGGACTATGTCGACCGCCGGGTGATGTGCCGGGTGACGCTGGCCGGAGAGCGGCCCCAATAGTGAGCCCAATAGTGAGCCCGGCAGTGAGTTCGGTAGCGAGTTCGGCTACGGCTTCGGGCATGTCCCGATTCAGCGGTCGCCTCGCGGTCGTCACGGGCGCGGCGTCCGGGATAGGGCGGGCAGCGGCGATGCGGTTTGGCGCGGAGGGTGCCCGGGTGGCGTGCCTGGACATCGATGCGGACGGTGCCCGCCGGACCGTCTCGCAGCTGCGCTCGAAAGGCAGTGACGCGCAGGCGTACGGCTGCGACGTCAGCGATCCCGACCAGGTCTCGGCGACGGCCGAAGCGGTGCTGTCCGAGCTGGGCGATCCTCACGTCGTCTGCAACGTGGCGGGAATCCTTTCGGTCAGCCGCCTCGAGCACCTGCCGGTCGAGCAGTGGCAGCGGGTCATCGCGGTCAACCTCACGGGGCCCTTCCTGGTGTGCCGGGCGCTGCTTGCGGCATTGGTGCGAACCCGCGGGAATATCGTCAACACCGGCTCCCGCTCGGGATGGAACGGCCGCGCTTATCAATCCGCCTATTGCGCGTCGAAGGCGGGCGTGCACCTGCTGACGAAGTCGCTGGCGCTGGAGTTCGCTGACCGCGGGGTGCGGGTGAACGCGGTCGTACCCGGCGGGACCCGCACCGGCATGTCCAAGACCTACGCGGCGCCGCCGGACGCGGATCCGGCCCTCATCGCCGGCCTGAACAGCCCGCTCGGTATAGCCGAGCCCGAAGAAGTGGCGGCGGCGATCGCCTTTATCGCATCCGACGAGATGCGGTTCATGACCGGCTCGATCGTTGCCGTTGACGGCGGTATCTCGGCGTGAGCACTAACATCCGCTTCCATGGAAACGCGGCGATCCCGTACGGCCGCGAACGGGTCGCGTGACCAGCGCACCGTCACCGGCGATGCCACCCGCCAGCGCATCCTCAAGGCGGCCGAGCGGCTGTTCGCCAAGCGCGGCATCGACGCGGTGTCGATCCGCGACATCACCGATGCGGCCAAGGTCAACAGCGCCTCGATCCACTACCACTTCGGCTCCAAGAGCGGGCTCGTCGATGCCATGCTCGCGCGGTGGGCCGGCCAGCTGGTGGCGCGCCGCGGGCAGCTGCTCGACGCGATCGAGAAGCTGCCGGAGCCGCAAGTACGCGACGTCGTTGAGGTCCTGGTCTGGCCCATGGTGGAACTCGGTGGGCCGCGCCGCGGGGGCGGTGGCTACGTCGGATTCCTGGCCGCGGTGATGAACCACCCCGAATACATCCCCACCATGAACGAGCTGTATGAGCCCGACATCTCGCGCACTCTGGCGCTGCTGGAGAAGGTGACCCCGCACCTGAGCTCCGACGTCCGCATGCTGCGCTGGGCGGTGGCGAAAGACACCGTGAACCGCGCGGTGAGCACCTCGACGAGCCCGGTTCACCTGTGGCTGAAACACTATGCCCCTCATGCGAGCGATTCTCTCGGGGAGCGGCTGGTCGATTTCCTTACCGGTGCCTTCGAAGCCGAGTCGACCGCCTGAGCCGTCGTGACAGTGTCGACCCCGCCGCGGTTACCATGCGAGTCGCTCAAACGATCGTTTGAATTCCTAGGGATGGGTCGGTCTTGCGTATCGCCGTCTTGATAAAGCAGGTTCCCCGGGTCGAAGAGATGGAGCTCAGCCCGGGTGGCGTGCTGCGGCGCACTGGCGTCGAGCTGGAGATGAACCCGTACTGCCGGCGCGCGGTGAGCAAGGGGGTCGAGCTCGCGCGAGAAAGCGGCGGGAGCTGCACCGTGATCACGCTCGGCCCGCCTGCCGCCGAGGACTCCCTGCGGGAGGCGATCGCGTGGGGCGCCGATCGGGGGGTACACGTCTGCGATCCGGCGTTCGCCGGCAGCGACACGCTGGCCACCGCCCGCGCGCTGGCCGCCGCGCTGAGCCTCACGGGCCCCTTCGACCTGATCCTCGCCGGGCGCAACTCGGTAGATGCTGACACCGGCCAGGTCGGCCCGACCATCGCCGAGCTGCTCGACCTTCCGTTCCTCGGCGGCGTCAAGCAACTCCAGATCAGCGAGGGCAACATCGCTGCCACCTGCGAGCAGGACGACCGGTCGATCGAGTACGCCAGCTGGCTTCCCGCCGTCCTGTCCTGCGCCGAACGGCTCTGCGAGCCGGCCAAGGTGGCCCCGGACGGCCGGGCTGCCGTCGCGGCCGAGCGGATCCGGCGGGTGAGCGCGGCCGAGCTCGGCGGGGGCCCATGGGGTCATGAGGGCAGCCCGACGCATGTCGGTGAGCTGCGGGTCTTCGACGATCGGCGCCTGGGCCGGCGGCTGGCGGGACCGATCGGTCACCAGGTCCGGGAAGCGGTGCGGTTGCTCGGCGAGGCGGGCGTGCTCGGGGCGGGCTCGGTCGCCGCGCAAGGGAGCGCGCTTGGTCCGGCCGTCCCCGACGGCTGGCGCCGCGGCGAGGAGGTCATCGCCGTGCTGCTCGAGCCGGAGCGCCCGCGCCTGGCCTGGGAGCTGCTCGGGGCTGCCGCGCGGCTGGCTGGCGAGCGCGGCGCCCGCGTCGTCGCGCTGACCCCGGTCGGCGCCGCGGAACCGGGTCCGGATGCGCACGAGCTCGGCCGCCGGGGCGCCGATGAACTGCTCCTGCTGCGCGGGGGGCGTCAGGAGTCGGACGTGGCAGCCGCCGTCGCGCACTGGTGTCGGGAGTGCGTTCCCTGGGTGCTGCTCGTCCCCGGGACGATGTGGGGGCGCGAGGTCGCGGGCCGGCTGGCGGGAAGCCTCGGCGCCGGCTTGGTCGGTGATGCCGTGGAACTGAGCATCGAGGCCGGCCGGCTCGTCGCGTGGAAGCCGGCGTTCGGCGGCAAGGTCGTCGCCGCGGTGACCTCCTCCTCGGCTACCCAGCTGGTCACGGTGCGTCCCGGGGTCCTGCACCTGCACGGCCCGCGCGCGCCGCGCACGTTGCCGGTCACCGAGCGCGTGGTCGCGTCGCGGGCCCGCGTCCAGGCGCTGTCCTCGCACGTGGAGGACGAGCTGGACGAGCTCAGCGCGGCCGGCTGCGTGGTCGGGGTCGGGCGGGGGGTCGCGCCGCACGAGTACGTCCAGCTCGATCCGCTGCGCCGGGTTCTCGGAGCCGAGCTCGCGGCCACCCGCAAGGTCACCGACGTCGGGTGGCTGCCGCACGCGCGCCAGCTCGGCATCACGGGGCGCAGCATCGCGCCGCGGCTCTACATCGCGATCGGGATGAGCGGCAAGTTCAACCACCTGGTCGGCGTGCGGCGCGCGCAACAGATCCTTGCCATCAACTCCGACCCGCAAGCGCTGGTCTTCGCCGGCGCCGACATCGGGATCGTCGGCGACTGGCGGGAGGTGGTGCCCGTGCTCGCGGCGGCCCTGGAGACGGCGCAGCTGCCCCCCATCGCGGCGGCGAGCGGCTGATGGCTCCGGCCCGTCCCGTCCCCGGCTCGTTTGTCGACCTGAACGGGCGGGTGGCCGTGGTCACCGGCGCGGCTCGCGGGATCGGGCGGGCCAGTGCGGAGCTGCTGGCGGCCTGCGGGGCGGTCCTCGCCTGCTGCGATCGCCGCGGCGAGGAGCTCGCCGGCGTCGCGGCGGGGCTGCGGGAGCACGGTCACGACGTGCTGGACGCGGTGATCGACGTGCGCGACCCGGCTGCGGTCAGCGGGTTCGTCGCTGCCGTCCGCGAGCGCTTCGGCGGGGCTGACGTCCTCGTCAACAATGCGGGTGGCGGCTTTCACGCCCCGTTCCTGGACGTCTCGCCGAAGGGTGAGGCGATGCTTATCGCCGAGAACTTCACCTCCGTCACCCAGCTCATCCGGGAGCTGGTGCCGCTGCTGTCGGGCCGGGCCGGTGCGAGCATCGTCAACATCACCTCTGTCGAGGCGCACCAGGCGGCCCCCGGGTTCGCGGTCTACGCCGCGATGAAGGCCGCCGTCGCGAACCTCACCGGCTCGCTCGCGCTCGAGCTCGCCGCTCACGGGATCCGGGTCAACGCTGTCGCCCCCGACGCCATCGTCACCAGCGGCGACGAGGACGCGCGCGAGCAGATGCTCGCCGCCGGCGTTGGTTACGAGCCGGTCGCGCTGCCTCCGCTCGGCCGCAGCGGAACGCCGAACGAGGCAGCACAGGTCGTGCTGTTTCTCGCGAGTGAGTTGTCCTCGTTCGTCACTGGCGCGACGATCCCTGTCGACGGCGGTACCCGAGCCGCGGGAGGCTGGAGGCTGCATGAGCCGTACAGCTCCGTGGCTGGATCCGGGTCCGGTTCGCACGCCGCCCCGATGGTCTAGTTCTAAACAGTCGTTTGAGTTATTGTCGGCTGCGCTCGGATGGTGCGCCGGCCGTCGCTGAGGCTCCCTTCGGGGGGCGTGACGAGGAGGGTTCCTTATGAAGAATGGCTTCAAGGTTTTCGACGCGGACGCCCACGTGGTGTACCCGCCGGACCTCTGGGAGCCGCTTCCTCGACAAGCGCTTCGTCGACCGGATCGGCCGGCGCGCCGCCCGCCGGGTTCGACACGTACAACCCGGTGACGGTCGACGGCCGCTGCACCCAGCACACGACGATCCTCTACGGGCAGTTCCAGAAGGCCATCAACTGGACCAACGAGGACATGATCGCCACAGTACGGCGAGGAGATCATCGCCGAAGGGCTTCACCGGCGACCGGGTGGCTCGACGCCCTCGAGCTCGAGGGCGTCGACGTCATGGTCATCTACGGGCCCGAGTACGACATGTGGATCGAGGGCATCGACCCGGAGCTGCAGGCGGCGATGGCCCGCGCCTACAACCGGTGGGGCGCGGAGATGCGCGAGACCTCGGGCAACCGGGTCCACACCTCGGGGCCGGTGCCGCTCAACGACGTCTCCCGGGCCGTCGAGGAGATCCGGTACGCCCACGACGAGCTCGGCATCCGCTGCTTCTGGGCGCGGCCCAACCACGTCAACCATCGCAACCTCGGCGACCGCTACTACGACCCGATCTGGGAGCTGCTCGCAGGACCTCGGACTGCGCCTTCGCCACCCACGAGTTCATGGGCGCTGAACGGCGCTCGTCGGCAGGCGTCCGAGCGCTTCGTCACCTTCACCGAGTGGCACACCGTCGTGCACCAGTTCGAGGCCATGAACGGCGTGCGTGTCGATGATCACGCACGGCGTGTTCGAGCGCTTCCCGCGGCTGCGGGTGCGCCTACATGGAAGCCGGCTGCGGCTGGCTGCCCGTCGTGGCTGCACCGCATCGACGAGCAGCTCGAGCTGGCCGGCGCCGACGAGTTCCCCGAGCTCACCATGTCGCGCCACCGACTACTTCAGGCGCAACTGCTGGATCTCCACCGAGTGCGAGGACCCGTTCGTCGCCGACGTCATCCGCTGGATGGGCGACGACCACATCGTCTACGAGACCGACTTCCCGCACCCGGACTCGAAGTACCCGCACGCCACCGACGAGTTCCTCAAGCTGCTCCCCGACCAGATCACCGAGGAGTGCAAGCGCAAGATCCTGCTGGGACAACGCCGTGGACCTCTACCGCTTCCCCGACTCGCACATGCCCGACGCTCGTCCGTCGAGTCGGCGGACCGCTCGCGGCGTCGGCTTGAGTACCGGTGGCATCCGCCGCCCCTACCAGGCGGTCGACCTCGACGAGGTCGAGCTCGCCTCTTCCCGCCGCCGCCGGAGTACTTCGAGAGCGGCGTACTTCGACGCCCCGGACTGATCGAGCGCAAGCAGCTCGCCCGATTGAAGACAGCGCGCGCGGACGGCCTATCAGTTCCGTTCTTCCGCCAGCGGTGGGATGGCGCCGGGTTCGACCCGCGCGATCTGCAGAGCGCTCGACGACCTTGCCGGGTGCCGCAGTACACCGTCGACGACATCCGCAAGAGCATCGAGGCCCATCCGCCATGCGGCGACTACCAGGGTGGATCCGTCGACTCGCGCTGCGCGAGCCGATGCGGGTCTACATGTCCGGCGGCACCACCGGCACCAGCCGGCCGACCTTCTACACCGCGTGGGACCGTGAGGTCGGCACGCCTGCTGATGGCCCGGGGGCTCTACGCGCAGGGCATCCGGCCGGGCGACGTGGTGCTCAACTCCTGGTCCTACGGAACCCACAACGGCGCGTGGTCGCTTCGACGAGGCGCTGTACCGCTGGCTGAACTGCGTGGTGCTGACCACCAGCACCGGCAACGTGACCAGCACCGAGAAGCAGGTCGAGCTGGCCGGTGCAGTACAAGGCCACGGCCATCCTGACCACCGGCGACTACCTCCTGCGCCTGGCCGAGGTGGCCCGGCGAGCGCGGCTATGACACCGCCAGCGATCTCAAGATGACCGCGCTGCAGCAACATCGGTGACGCGCGAGCAGTTGGAGGCGCTGTTCGGGTTGCCCGTACTACCGCTCCTACGGCTTCCACGAGGTGCAGTGGGTGGCCCAGGAATGCCCCGCGCGCGATGGGCTGCACGTCTACGAGGACGCCTTCGTCGTCCAGGTCGTCGACCCCGAGACCGGCGAGCCGGTGCCCGGACGGCGAGACCGGCGCCCTGGTCATCACCGAGCTGTACAAGACCGGTAGCCCGCAGTTCCGCTACAACATCATGGACCTGTCGTTCCGCTACCCGCGCGAGCAGTGCGCGTGCGGTAGCTGGCTGCGGCGGATCGGCCCGTTCGCCGGGCGGGGCGACAACATGATCAAGCTGCGGGGGATCAACGTCTGGCCCGAGGGGGTCGCCGAGATCGCGATGGCGGTGCCGGGCATCACGGCCGACTACTTCGTGCGCGTGATGCGCGAGGGCGGTCGCGACGCCATGGTGCTCGCCGTGGTCGGTGAGGGCGAGCCGCGCCGGTTCCCGGATCTGGGTTCGGCCGTCGCCAAGCGCCTCGCCGACGTGCTGGGTGTCCAGATCGGTGTCGAGGTGGTGTCCGCGGGGTCGCTCGACGCCCTGACCGAGGTGGAAACCTCGCCCAAGCCCAAGCGTTTCCGTGACGAGCGGGGCAGCCCGTGAGCGGGCCGGCGGCCCCCGCCCGCCGGGCGGGAATCGTTGACTACCTGTCGAACTGCTTCCTGCCCGACCGTCGGGCGATCTGGGACGGCGCGATCGAGCGGGCGGGCATCCCCCTCAAGGTTCGCAAGGACGACGACGACAGCTTCGCCGAGCCGGCCGCGATGGTGGCGCGGATGGACGAGCTCGGTATCGCGACCCTGTTGCTGCCCACCTGTGACGTCGGCGCTCACGGCACGCTGGATCCATACGACTTCGAGCATGTCGCCACCCGGTGGGAGGAGATGGAGCGGCTCGCCGCCGACCATCCCGGCCGTTTCGCCGCGCTCGCCGTGGCCAAGCCCGGCACCGGGATGGCGGGCGTGCGTGAGGTGAGCCGCCGGCTGGCCGAACCCTGGGTTGTCGGGATGTACACCCACACCCATAGCTGGGACCTGCGCTTCGACGCGGCGGAGTACTACCCGTACTACGCGCTGGCGAGCGATGCCGGCGTCGCGTTCGTGATGCAGGCCGGGACCTCCGGTGGGTTGATGCCGAGCGAGTGCGGGCAGCCGATCTCGATCGATCGGGCGGCGCTGTACTTCCCGCGGACCCGGTTCGTGCTCTCGCACACCGGGTGGCCCTGGGTCGACGAAGCCGTGGCGATGGCGCTGAAGTTTCCCAACGTCTACCTGGGCACGGGCGCCTACCCGCCGCGCCACTGGCAGCAGGCCCTGCTGGCGTTCCTTCGCGGCCCCGGCAAGCGCAAGGTCGTGTTCGGGACCAACTTCCCGACTGTCGGACACCGCCACGCCCTCCCGCAGCTCGACGAGCTCGGG
Organism: uncultured Actinomycetota bacterium; assembly: GCA_963765845.1. GTDB lineage: Bacteria > Actinomycetota > Actinomycetes > Frankiales > Frankiaceae > DATAZK01. The sequence goes on along the minus strand of CAVXYJ010000001.1, from coordinate 130,626 downwards.
CTCGATCCGGCCGTCGCGGCCGCGCTGCTCGGCGAGACCGCTCGCACCGTCTTTCCGCGACTGGCGTCACTGGACCCGAAGGGGGTTCCCGAATGATCGGCAAGACGTACAACATGCCGCCGCAGCCGCCCGAGGAGGCCAACACCACCTATCTCGACGCGGGCGCCGTGTCTATCGGGGTGGAGTATCGGGTGGTCGACCCGGCCGCGCTTCGCGAGACCTACAAGGACAACCCCGCGCAGCTGGCGGAGCTCGAAGAGCGCTCGCCCGACGGCGGTTTCTACGCCGAGGGGCTCTCGCTGCACGTCGTCGGCAGCGACGGCCACGAGTACCTGCGCTTCGACGCGTTCGACGACCCGCCGCATTACCACTACAACCACCCGCCGGTCCAAGGCCGCTACGACAACAACGTGGTCGACTACGACCCGGTGGCCAACGGGCCCATGCTCGACTGGGCGTTGGCACGGTTGCGTGACCGCCTTCCCGAGATGCTGCGCGAGGCGGGCGGTGAGAGCATCGCCGCCGCCGTCGACCCGAACGTCGTCGCCACGGCCCTCACCGCGGTCGAGCGCCTTGCCAACGGGGCGAGGAGAACGGCCAGGGCGCAGTGACAGCGCAGTGACCCAGTCGCTGCGCGCGGCCGCCTTCCCGCTGGGCGACGGACTGGAGGGGCGGGCGGTGCCCGAGCCGGTGGTGAAGGCCTGGCTGCGGGAGCTCGCGGGGGCGGCGATCCCCATTCCAGCAGGCGTGCCGATGCCAGCGGGCGACATCCCGGCGGGGCCGACCGGATCCGCCGGCGAAACTGCCGCCCGGCTACGGGAGTTGCGCGAACCGCTGGTACTCAAGGCCTTCGGACCGGGGGTGGTGCACAAGAGTGATGTCGGTGCGGTACGTCTCGGCCTCGCCGCCACCGACCTCGCCGTGGCTGCTGACCGGATGTCGGGTGAGCTCGCGCGCCAGGCGATCAGTCCGGACGGGTTCTTGGTGGAGGAGCAGCATCCGGGCGGGGTCGAGCTCATCGTGGGTGTCGTGCGCCATCCGTCGGTCGGCCATGTCGTGCTGCTCGGGTTGGGCGGAACGCTCGCCGAGATCCTGGACAGCAGCGTGCTGGCACTGTGCCCGTTGAGTCCCGCGGACGCCGAACGAATGCTCGCCGAGTTGCCCGGGGCAGCGGTGCTGGACGGCGTGCGGGGAGCCCCGCCCATCGACCGCGCTGCACTGGCCGGGCTGCTGCTCGCGGTCGCCGGGGCGGGCGCCGCCGGTGCACCTTCCGTCGTCGGTGCGCTCGGTGAGGAGTTGCTGGAGTTCGAGCTGAATCCGGTCGCGGCGACCCCCGAAGGCGTCATGGCACTGGACGCTCGGCTGGTGCTCGCGGAGCCGGCGTCACCCGACCCGTCCCCGGCGCCGCACACGGACTTCGCGCCGATGTTCGCCCCGCGGGCCGTCGCGGTGGCCGGCGCCTCCCGCGGCAAGGTCACCTTCGGCAACCGCTTCCTTGCCGCCTACCGGGCGGCCGGGTGGGAGCGGGGGCTCTACGCCGTTCACCCCACCGCTTCGGAGATCGACGGCGTGCCCGCGGTCCCTTCCGTGGCCAACGTCCCCGGCGGCGTTGACTACCTGCTGGTCGCCGTGCCCGCTGCGCGCTGTGCGGATCTGGTGCGCGAGGCCGCCGGTTCGGCGGGCTTCGTCCACGTGGTGTCCGGCGGGTTCGGGGAGACCGGAGCCGGCGGCGCGGCGCTGCAGGACGGGCTGCGCGAAGCGGCCCGCTCCAGCGGAGTGCGCGTGCTCGGGCCCAACTGCATGGGTGTCTACAGCCCACGCGGACGCCAGAGCTTCCAGCTGGGTGCCGCGGGGGAGCCGGGAGGGGTCAGCGTGCTCTCCCAGAGCGGGGGCCTCACCGGCGACATCCTGCAGGCCGGGCGGCGCAGCGGGCTGCGGTTCGCGCAGCTCGCGTCGATCGGCAACGCGGTCGACGTCACGGCGGCCGAGCTACTCGACTGGCTGGTGGACGACCCCCACACCGAGGTGATCGGGCTGTATCTCGAGGGTCTCGCCGACGGTCGCCGGCTCGCTGCCGCGTTGCACCGCGCGGATGCGCGCAAGCCGGTCGTGATCCTCGCCGGTGGCATCAGCGCGCAGGGGGCGCGCGCCGTGGCCTCGCATACCGGCTCGATGACCACCGATGCCCGTATCTGGCAGGCGATCACGGGATCCACCGGCGCCACGCGGGTCCAGACTCTCGAGGATCTCATCGGGTGCCTCGCGTACCTGCAACGCTGGGCGAGCGTGGTCAAGGACCCGCCACGCGCGGCAGGCACGCCGGAGGTTCTCGTCGTCGGCCCGGGCGGAGGAGCCTCGGTGCTCGCGGCCGACGCATGCGACCGGGCCGGGTTGCGGCTCGGCCAGGTCGCCGAGCACACGCAGCAGCAGTTGCGCGAGCTCGGCTACGGCGCGGGGACGAGCGTTGCGAACCCGCTGGAGATCCCGCTCGGGCCGGCGACCGGTCCCGACTCGTTCGCCCAGATCCTCGATCCGCTGCTCGCCCGCGAGAGCTATGCCGACTTGCTGCTGCATGTGAACGTCGCCGCCTACTACGGCTATGGCCCACCGGACCTCACACCGCTGGTAGCGCTGATCGAGCGGACCGGGCAGCTCGCCACCGAGGGTGCCCGGATGGCGCTGGTGCTGCGCAACGTCGAGGTGGCGCGCGGCGCCGACGCCGACCGGGTGAGCGAGGCCTGCCGCCGGGCCCAGTTGCCGGCGTTCGCGTCGCTCGACGGGGCCGCGCGGGCGATCGCCGCGATGCAGCGATTCGCGAGCCGAGCGCGGGGGCGCTAGCGCTCCCGGGGAAAGCTCAAGCCGGCTACTCGAACCAGTTGCCGGCGTTGACGTCGAGGCTCTGCCCCGTGATCGCGCCAGCCATCGAAGACAGCAGGAAGACGACCGCGTCGGCGATCTCGTCGGCGGTGGGGATGCGGCGCAGCGCGGTCTGCCGGGCGACCGATTCGTAGACCTGCTCCGGGGTGGACGCGCGTTGCTGCGCCAGCTGCTGGAAGTAGGCCTCCAGCGACTCGCCCCAGATGTGACCGGGAACGACGGAGTTCACCCGGATGCCCTGCGGTCCGAGCTCTCCGGCCAGGGTGCGGGCCGCGCTCAACAAGGCGGCCTTCGACGCCGCGTACGGCCCGCGGCGCGGCTCGCTGCGCCGGGCGGCCTGGCTGTTGACCATGACGACCGCTCCGCCGCTGGGAGCCGAGGCGAGCATCGGCGCTGCGGCCATCGTGGTCTGCACCGCCGCCACGACGTTGACTTCGAACGGTTCGCGCCAGTCCGCCGGCTCGCACTCTCCGGCGGTGGCCATCGGGCCCATCGTGAAGGCGTTGTAGACAAGGGCGTCCAGCCGGGCGAAGCGCTCGGCCGCGGCGGCAACCAGCCGGGCCGGACCCTCGGCAGTGGTGAGGTCGACTGTCACGGCGTGTGCCGCTGCGCCGGTCGCGCCGATTTCGTTGGCTATTGCGTCGAGCGCCTCGCGGCGGCGCGCGGCGAGCACGACACGTGCGCCGTGGCGGGCGCAGGCGAGCGCCACCGAGCGGCCGAGGCCAGGACCCGCGCCCGCGACGACCACTACCCGCCCCTCGAGCAGCGGCACCGGCGTTGACACCACCGAGGGGCCTCCCTACGCTCCGCTAGATCAAACGATCGTGTGAATTACTCACGCATCCACCGCGTGACACCGTCATACCAGGGGGCCGGCGATGGCGCTGCAAGATCCGTCGAGCGTGTTGCGCGCCGACTACCTGACCTGGCTGCGAGAGCTCGCCGCCCGTCAGCGCTTCGGCTCGCAGGATCGGCTCGGCACCGTGAACCTGATCGACGCCAAGGCCCGGGAGCGGGCCATGGCCGCCGCCTCGGGCGCTGCCACGGCGGGGCTGGCGCGCACGCTGGCGCCGGGGGACGGGCAGCGCCGCGACGGCAAGCCGGCGTTCGAACTCGAGGTCTTCTATACCGACGGTCCGATCGGGATGGGTTCGGACCATCTCGAGCTCGACTGCCACGGCCTGCTGAACACTCACGTCGATGGGCTGAACCACCTCGCCATCGACGGCTGCTGGTATGGCGGGTGGCCGGTCGCTGACCCGGCGGCCCCGTCGATTGACGACTTCGCCGGCAGCGGGCTGCTGGTGCGGGCCGTGCATGCCGACATACCTGCCGCCCGGGGTGCGCAGTGGGTCGATGCGATGCGGCCTGTCACCGGAGACGACATCGAGCGGGCTCTCGCGCACGCGGGCCTGACCCTGCAGCCGGGTGACGCGCTGCTGCTGGATATGGGGCGCGATGCGTTCGAGGCGGCGGGTCATGAGTATGGGGGGAGCCCGCGGCCGGGGCTCGGCCTCGACGGTGCCCGCTGGATCGCCGAGCACGACGTCTCGGTGCTCTGCTGGGATTTCCTCGACGCCAATCACCCGGATGAGCCGCTCATCACCGGTCACGGGCTCAACTGGGCGATCGGCCTGCTGCTGATCGACAACTGCTCGTTCAGCGCCTTCCGGGCGGCCGCCGATGCCACCGGCCGCCGCGAGGGTGCCCTCGTCGTCGGCGTGCTCCCCATGCCCGGGGCGACAGGGTGCAACGTCAACCCGGTCGTCGTGCTGTGACCCGAGACCGTCAGTACTCGCGACAGGAAGGACCCGCGCGATGACAGCGCAGCCGCAGGCTTTCGTACTCCACGTCCAGGCCGACGATCCGGCCCCGTGGGCGCCGGACGGCTCACCCGGCCTTCTGCGCCGCCGGGTCATGACGCGCGTCGCGGACTATATCTACGCGGCGCCGGACGGCCTGGGCGGCCTGTTGATGGCCGAGTTCGCGTCGCTGGAGCAGGCGGCGAAGGCGGCCGGGAGAACTGCCGGTGCCAGTGCCCGGAGCCCGCAGGTGAACGTCTTTCGCCAGCTCTCGCCCGAGCGCGGCTGGCTCACCGCGCGCGGGGTCGAGACGGCCGGCCGCCGGCCGGAGGGCACCACCGTGCTCAGCGTCGTGATGGACGTCGAGCACGACGCGCTCGCCGACTTTCACGGCTGGTACGACGAGGAGCACCTTCCGACGCTGGTCGCGGTGCCGGGCATCCTGGGCGCCGTGCGCTTCGCGGCCGTCCCCGAAGCCGAGGCTCCCGCGGCCTCGCAGCCGGACGCGGACCGCTCCCGCTTCCTGGCGTGGTATGAGATGGCCGACCCGGCCGTCGTGGCATCGGAGGAGTTCGCCGCCGCTTCGGTGCTCACGCCCCGCACGGCCGCCGTCACCGCTCACCTCAGCTGGGCGAGTCAGCTTTACGTCGATGCCGCGGCGGCCCGATGAGCCCGCCTGCTCCCGCTGCGCAGCGCTTCGTGGGGCGCGTGGCGATGATCACCGGCGGCGGGTCCGGGGTCGGGCGGGCCACCGCCCTGCGCCTGGCTGCCGAGGGTGGTGACATCGCCGTCGTCGACATCCGCCCGGACCGGGCGGAGCAGACGGCGGCGCTGGTCGCCGAGCTCGGACGCGCGAGCATCGCCGTCACCGCTGACGTTTCCGAAGAGGCCGAAGTGGCTTCGGCAGTCGCGCAGACCATGGCGCGCTTCGGCCGGCTCGACGTGCTGCACAACAACGCGGCGGCGCTCGGGCCCGACGTGTTCGGCCGCGACCTCGGCCTGCTCGAGCTCGACGTCGAGACCTGGGACCGCACCATGGCTGTCAACGCGCGCGGCGTCATGCTCGGCTGCAAGCACGCCGTGCCCGCCATGCGCGCGGGGGGCCGGGGAGCGATCGTCAACACCGCCTCGCTCTCGGCGCTGCTCGGTGACGACGTTCGCGCGGCCTACGGCAGCTCGAAGGCGGCCATCGTCGCGCTCACTCGCTACGTGGCCACGATGTTCGGCTCGGACGGCATCCGCGCCAACGCGGTCGCCCCGGCGCTGGTGCTGACCCCGATCGCGTTCGAGCAGCTGAGCGAGCGTCAGCTGAAACAGAAGGCGGCCGAGCGGGTGCTACCGGAGCCGACCCGGCCCGAGGACATCGCCGCCGTTGTCGCGTTCCTGGCCTCGGACGACGCATCCTGCGTCACCGGGCAGCTGCTGGTTGCCGACGGCGGCACCCAGGCGCACCGGCCGGATCACGCGATGCGCTCGTGGGAAGCGGTGCTGAGGGCGGAGGAGGGTTGAACTCAATCAGTCGTTTGACTTACTCTGTGGCTCCCGGCGTTGAGGGGCTGTGAGGAGACGATATGCGGGTGATCTCGGCCGACTGCCACGTGAACGAGCCGCCGTGGGTTTTCGACCGGGTGCCGGCCGAGTACCGCGACCGCGCGCCGCGCATGCTGCGCGGCGCCGATGGGGGCGATGGCTGGAGCTTTGACGGTAAACCGCCGAAGCGGACCTATGGGGTCGAGGCGATGGCCGGGCGCGCCAAGTCCGACTACCAGAAGGCCGGGCTGCGCTTCGAGGAGATCCTGCCGGGCAACTACGACGGTGACGTCACGTGGCCGACATGGAGCTCGACGGCGTCGATGTCAGCGTCGTGTACCCGGCGCAGTCGATCTTCACCTACCTGGAGCCCGACCGCGGTCTGGGTCTGGCGTGCATGCGCGCCTACAACGACTGGCTGCTCGAGGATTTCCAGGCAGGCCACCCGAGTCGCATCGTCGGGCTGCCCATGCTCCCGGTGGAGGACGGCCGCGAGGCGTGCGTCGCCGAGCTCGAGCGCGTGGTCGCCAAGGGCGCGCGCGCCGCGTTCATCCCCGGTAGCCCGGAGCGGCCTTATCACGATCCGCGCTACGACTGGCTGTGGGCGGCCGCCACCGAGCTCGCCATCCCGCTGACCTACCACCGCACCTTCGGCGGCCGGCCGCAGGAGGCCGACTGGGACAACGTCGCGCAGAACAACTTCAGCGCCGCCGGAACGGTGCACCGCTTCCTCTCCTCGACGCGCCTGCTGACCTACCTCGCCTTCAGCGGGGTCTTCGAGCGCTATCCCGCGTTGCGGATCGTCGCGGGCGAGGTGAACTTCGGATGGCTGCCATTCTGGGCGCAGACGATGGAAGAGCAGTTTCTGAACCAGCAGGCGATGGGAACCCTCGAATCGACCGAGCCGCCGAGCGCGCTGCTCGGGCGCAACATCTTCGTCACCGTGCTGGACGACCACGTCGGCTTCAAGCTGGTGAACGACTACCGGTGGATGGCAGATGCGGCGATGTTCTCCAGCGACTACCCGCACAGCGTGTGCTTGTGGCCCGACAGCCAAAAGCACATCGCGCAGCTGACCGCTCGGCTGGACCCGTCGGACACCGAGAAGATCCTGTCGGGAAACGCCGCCCGGGTGTACGGCGTATGAAGTCGTGACCGGCGCTCACGCCCTGCGTGACCGGGCCGCGATTGCTGGCGTCGGCTACACCGAGTTCTCCAAGAACTCCGGTGTCAGCACGCTCACCCTGGCGCTGCGGGCCATCACGTCAGCGCTCGCCGACGCCGGTCTCGCGGTGGGTGACATCGACGGGCTCGCCTGTCACCGGGTCGGCGACTCCGCGCAAGCGGTCATCGTCGCGCAGTCGCTCGGGATCCGCGATCTGCACTTTCACCTCGACATGTTCGGCGGCGGCAGCACCTCGCACCAGATCGTCGCGGCGGCCGCGATGGCGGTGACCACCGGGATGGCCGACACTGTCGTCTGCTGGCGCGCGATCAACGCCCGCTCCGAATGGCGGATGGGTGGTACCGGGCGGGCTGCCCCCGATACCGTCGAGTTCCAGTACCAGGTGCCCTACGGCTACGCCACTCCGCCGCAGCAGTACGCGATGCAAGCTCGCGCGTTCATGCAGCGCTACGGGGTCCGGGCCGAGGATCTCGGCAACGTCGCCATTGCCCAGCGGGCCTATGCCCTGCAGAGCCCGCGCGCCATGATGCGTACCCCGCTGACGATGCAGCAGTACCTCGAGGCGCGCTGGATCGTTGAGCCGCTGCGGCTCTACGACTGCTGCCTGGAGACCGACGCGGCGGTAGCCGTCGTCGTCACGTCGACCGAGCGCGCCCGCGATCTGGTGAGGCCCCCGGTGCTCATCAGCGGTGCGGCGTACGGCAGCGGCCACACGCTGTTTTCCAACCATCGGGGCGATATCGCGACGAGCGCCGCCGCCGACCTCGCGCCGCGCCTGTACGCGATGGCCGGTATCGGGCCCCACGAGGTCGATGTGGCCGAGCTCTACGACGCCTTCACGCCGCTGGTGCTCACCCAGCTCGAGGACTACGGTTTGTGCCCGCGGGGCGAGGCCGCCGCATTTGTCTCCGACGGCCAGACCCGCCCGGGTGGCCGGCTGCCGGTCAACACTCACGGGGGCCACCTCTCGGAGGGGTACGTGCACGGCCTGAACCACGTCGCCGAGGCGGTGAGCCAGTTGCGCGGCGATGCGGGCAGCCGCCAGGTCGCCGGTGCGAGCGTCGCGCTCTCGACCGCGCAGCCCGGCTACGTGTCGGGCACGACCTCCGCGCTCCTGCTGCGCCGGGACGCGTGATGGCCGGCTCGCGCCCGGACGAACGCCCGCTGCCGAACGTCGACCGTGATTCGTTGCCGTGGTGGGAAGCCCTCGCCCGCCACGAGTTCGTGCTCCAGCGCTGCAGCGGCTGCCAAGCCTGGCGCTGGCCGGCCCGGGCCATCTGCAACCGGTGCGCGTCGTTCGACTGGCGCTGGGAGCCGGCGTCGGGCAGCGGGACGATCGCCAGCTGGGTCGTCACCCATCACGCATTCCTTCCCGGGTTCCAGGCGCCGTACGCCGTCGTCACGGTGCGCCTCGCCGAGCAGGAGGACCTGATGCTCATCGGGGGCCTGGCCGCGGGCGTGCCCGATGCGGCGCTGCGCGTCGGCGTCCCCGTGACGGTCGAGTTCGACGACATTGCCGGAGCCGATCCGCCGCGCTCGTTGCTGCGCTGGAGGCTCGCGTGACCGCCGACCCCACGTTCGGCGTTGTCATCCCCAGCTACGGGCCGTTCAGCGACCCGCAGGCGATCTGGGAGGCCGTCGCGGCGGCGGAGGACCTCGGCTACCACGAAGTCTGGTTCGGTGACCACATCGTGGTGCCGCCGTACGCGGCCGCGCTGACCCCGCCGGACTGGTTCGATGCGCTCGCGCTCTGCATGGTGGGGCTGGGGCGCACCCGCCGGTTGCGTTTCGGCACCGACGTGCTCGTGACCCCGTACCGGCCTCCGGTAGTGCTGGCGAAGCTGGCGGCGTCGGCGGATCGGCTCAGCGGCGGACGCCTCACTCTCGGCATGGGGGTCGGCTTCCTCGAAGGTGAGTTCGAGGCCCTTCAGGCCCCTGCGTACGCCGAGCGCGGCGCCGTCACGGACGAGTACCTCGCGGTGCTGCGGCTGCTGTGGGAGTCGGCCGGCCAGGCGGTCTCGTTCGAGGGCCGCTGGGTGCGGTTTCGCGACACCCTCTTCGGCCCGGCGCCGGTCCAGACCCCGCTGCCGCTGCTGGTCGGCGGCAACGGCGAGCGGGCCCACCGGCGGGCGGCCCGGCTCGGCGACGGCTGGCATCCGCTCTTCCCCGACCCCGCGGCCTATGCCCGTGGGCGCGAGCGCATCGCCGCCCTGCGCGGCGACCTGTCCGGCTTCACGTTCTCTTACTCCTGCCCGCAGACCCGGGTGCTCGACGACCCGGCCGCGGGCGCGCAGGGCTACACCTACCGCGACTCCGTCGAGGAGCGCGGGGCCCTGCCGGACGACTACTCCTACATTCCCGCCGTGCCGGCCGCGCCCGACGGCCGGTCGCGCTTCATGGGGACCCCGGAACAACTGGTCGCGGACATCGGCGCGTTCACGGCCGCGGGCGTGCAGAACTTCGCGTTACGGTTCAGCGTCGGGGCGCCGGGGGACTCGGCGAACGATCTGATCGGGCAGCTCGAGCGCTTCGCGTCACGGGTCGTGCCATACGTTTGTGCAGCCGGCGAAGACACCGAAGGGCGGCGGGCATGAGGGCATGGGTGTGTCGAGCTGCTGGGCGCCCGCCCGCGCTCGAAGACCTCGACGTTGCTGCGCCGCACGCCGGCGAGGTCCGCGTGCGCATCGCCGCGTCCGGCGTCTGCGGATCCGACCTCCACGTCCTTGCCGGCCGCAGCCCGGTCGCCCGCTTCCCGGTCGTCCTCGGACACGAGGGCGCCGGGGTAGTGGCCGAGGTCGGCGAGGGCGTCACGGCGGTTTCGCCGGGTGACCACGTGGTGCTCGCGCTCTACGGGCCCTGCCTGTCCTGCCCGAACTGCCTTGCCGGTCGGCTCGTGCACTGCGACGGCCCCGCCCGGGTCAAGGCCATAGCCGGTGAGATGGCCGACGGTTCGACCCGGCTGTCGCGCGGCGCTGAGACGCTCTATCCCTTCGTCGGCAGCGGCACGCTCGCCGAGGAGGTCGTGGTGCGGGCAAGCCAGCTGGTCCGCATCGACGACGCCATCCCGCTGGACGTCATCTGCCTCGCTGGTTGCGGGGTGACGACCGGGCTCGGGGCGGTCTTCAACGTCGCGCAGGTCGCTCCCGGGGAGACGGTCGCGGTGGTCGGATGCGGCGGGGTCGGGCTCTCGGCGGTGCAGGGAGCGCGGATCGCCGGCGCCGCCGCCATCGTCGCCGTCGACACCAATCCCTACAAGCTCGAGCTGGCGCTGCGGATGGGGGCCACCGACGCGGTGCTGCTCGAAGACCAGGGCCTGCCGGCCGCCGTGAGCGGGGTCTGTCCCGGCGGGGTGGACGTGGCGCTGGAAGTCGTCGGCATCCCCTCGCTGGTCGCCGACGCCCTCGCCTCCACCCGGCCCGGTGGCCGGTGTGTGATGGTCGGCTCCCCACCCGCCGGTTCTCCGATCCCGGTGGACGGCAGGGTGCTGTTCTCCGAGCGCAAGCTGCTCGGATGCGTCGGGGGCAGCAACATCCCGGCACGCGACATCCCGCGGATCGTTGCGCTGTACCGCAGCGGGGCGTTGCAGCTCGACGAGCTCGTGTCGCAGCGGTTCGCGCTGGCGGATGCCGCGCAGGCGTTCGCGGCGACCGAGGGCGGCCAGGTGGCCCGCAGTGTCGTGGTGATGGACGGGGCGGGCGCGAAGGGACGTGCGGCATGAGCGAGGTAGCGGTGCTCGAGTACAGCAACTACATCGGCGGTCGTCACGTGGCCGCCCGCAGTGGCCGAACCCTGGATGTCACCAATCCCGCGAACGGCCGGGTGTGGGCGCGCATCCCCGCCGGCGATTCCCCGGATATCGATGATGCCGTGGCCGCGGCCACGGCTGCCTCCGAAGGCTGGTCGCGGCTTGACGCGAAGCAGCGCGCGGGCCACCTGCGGGCGCTCGCGGAAGTCACCCGGGCGCACATCGCCGAGCTCGCGGATCTCGAGACAGCCGACACCGGGCGCGTGATCAAGGAGACGCTGTACGGGCATCTGCCGACGTGCGTGGAGATCCTGCACTTCTTCGCCGGCGCCGCGGACAAGCTTCACGGTGAGACGGTGAACGTCGGCCATGCGAGCTTCAACTTCACCCGCCGAGAGCCGCTCGGGGTCGTCGGGCTCGTGCTGCCGTGGAATTCGCCGATGTCCCTGGTGACCGCGAAGGCCGGCGCCGCGCTCGCGGCGGGTAACACCGTCGTCGTGAAGCCGGCCGAGCAAGCTTGCTGCTCGATCCTGCGCTGGAGCGAGCTGGTCGCGGAGGCCGGCCTCCCGCCCGGGGTGTTCAACGTGGTCACCGGACTGGGTCCGGAGGCGGGTGACGCGCTCGTACGCCATCCGGGTGTCGCGCGCATCAGCTTCACCGGCTCCACCGAAACGGCACGCGTGCTGTTTGCTGCCGCCTCGGGCACGTTGAAGCAGCTGCACTTCGAGCTCGGCGGCAAGTCGCCCAACATCGTCTTCGCGGATGCCGATCTCGATGCGGCGACGGTCGGCGTCACCCGTACCGGCATCTTCACGGCGAATGCGGGGCAGTCCTGCATCGCGGGATCCCGGATTCTGGTGCAGCGCCCGGTATTCGACGAGATGCTCCAGCGCATCACGGCCGTCGCCGAGAAGCTCGTCGTGGGCGACCCGACCGACGAGGCGAGCGACATCGGCGCGATCGTGTCGCCGGAACAGTTGGCGCGGGTGCGCTCTTACGTCGAGCACGGCCGCAGTGACCCTGGTTTGGAGCTGCTTTTCGGGGGCCGCACGACGCCGGAGCTTTTCGGCCCCGGTCACCCGCTCTGCGAGGGTTGGTTCGTCGAGCCGACCCTGTTTCGTGCGGCCGGCAACGAGTCGCGCCTGGCGCGGGAGGAGATCTTCGGCCCGGTTGCGGTCATGGTGGCGTTCGACACCGAGCAGGAGGCCCTCGCGATCGCCAACGGCACCGACTACGGCCTGGCCGCGGGCGTCTGGACGTCGGACCTGAGCCGGGCCCATCGCCTGATCCGCGACTTGGAGGCGGGCAATGTGTGGGTCAATGCGTACCCGCGCATCCACTTCGCGCTGCCGTTCGGCGGGGTCAAGGACAGCGGGTTCGGCAAGGATTCCGGTTGGGAGAGCGTGCTGGAGAACACCCGGATCAAGACGGCCTGGATCGATCTGGCGTGACCCGGGCTTCCGGTGAGCTGACGCCGGGGCCGGCGCTCGCGGGCAGCGTCGCGCCGCTTGCCGGGGCCGACCCGGGCACCGGGAGCTACGCCTGGGTCGTCTTCTCGGTCACCAGCCTCGGGGTCCTGCTCACCGGGCTCAACGCCAGCATGCTCGAAGTCGCGTTGCCGGTGGTGGTGCGCCACTTCCACGCGAGCGCTACCGCCGCCACCTGGATCCTGCTGTCCTACCTGCTCGCCAGTACCGTGCTGATCCTGCCGTTCGGGCGGCTCGCCGACATCATCGGGCGGCGCAGGCTCTATCTCGCCGGGCTCGGATTGCTGACGCTCGCGGGCCTGGTGGCCGGGTGGGCACCGGACGTGCAGGTGCTGATCGGCGCGCGGGTGGCGCAGGCGGTCGGCGCCGCCTCGATCATGGCCAACACGACCGCGCTGCTGACGGACGCGTTCATCGGGCCGCGCCTCAGCTTCGGCCTCGGGATGAACGTGACGGTGGCCGGTGTGGGGCTGGTGGCGGGTCCCGCGCTCGGCGGATGGCTCGCCGACAGCCTGGGCTGGCATGCGGTGTTCTGGTTCAACGTGCCCATCGGGGTAATCAGCCTGGTGTGGGCGGCAACCTCGCTGCGTGACATGGCGCGGCCGGTCACCCGTGAACCGTTTGATCTGCGCGGCGCCGTGCTGGCGCTCGCTGTGATCGGCTCGTTCGTCTTCGCGATCGCGCTCGGCGGCACCCACGGCTGGACATTCTGGCCGGTGCTGCTGTCGATCGCGATCTTCGTCGTCGGAGCCCCCACTCTCATCCTGAGCCAGCGCCGCGCGCCCTTCCCGCTGATCGACCTGGAACTGTTCGCCAACCGCGAGCGGGCCATCGCTTTCGTGGTGACCTTCGTGCTGGCGCTCGCTCGCTTCAGCCTGGTGCTGCTGGTCGCGCTCTACCTGCAGGCGGCGCACGGATGGACGGCGCAGCACACCGGGCTCATCATCGTTCCCGCAGCGTTCGGCATGATGGTCGCCTCGCCGTTCGCGGCCCGGCTCGCCCGCCACTTCTCGGCGCGGATCGTCGCCACGGCGGGGCTCGCGATTACGGCGGGGGGTCTTTTCTACTTGTCGGTGGCGCTCGATCCCCATACCGGCACCGGGGCACTCACCGGTGCCTTGAGCGCAGTGGGGATCGGGTCGGGATTGTTCATGACTCCCAACACCAGCGCGATCATGGCGAGCGTCTCCGTCGGCCGGCGCGGGGTCGCGAACGGGTTGCGCTCGATGCTGCAGAGCGTCGGAACCGTGACCGGCACCGCGCTGTGCCTGGCGATCGTCACCCGGCCGCTGGAGCCCGCCGAGCAGTCCGCCGCCTACGCCGGCACGCTGTCGAAGCTCTCCCGTCACACGCTGCCCGCCTTCACCAGCGCCTACCACCAGGCGCTGCTCATGCTCGCCGTGGTGACGAGCGCCGGTGCGGTGGCGTCGCTGCTGCGAAACACTCCGCCGACCTCGCGGCGGGCCTCCACGATCTAGGCGTTGGCCGGCGCCATCACGATGAGGCTGTCGACGGCGAGGGCACCTTCCGCGGTCACCACCACCGGGTTCAGGTCGAGCTCGGCCAGGTGGGGGCCGGCGAGGGACGCGAGCGCGGCGACACCCTCGATGATGTCGAGCAGTGCCTCGATGTCGGCCCGCGCCCGCCCACGCGCACCGGCCAGCAGCGGGTAGCCGCGCAGGCTGGCTACCATCTCGCGGGCGTCCTCGCGGTCGATGGGCAGCGGCCGGGTGGCGACGTCGCGCAGCACCTCGGCGTAGATGCCTCCGGTCCCGACCGTGACGGCGGGGCCGAGCACCGGATCGTTCACCACCCCGACGATCATCTCGACGCCTGCCGGAACCTGCTGCTGGACGAGGACGCCTTCGATGTGGGCGCCGGGCGCCCGCTCGCTCGCCCGGGCGAGCAGCTCGCCCGCCGCGGCGCGCACGTTGTCCTTCGCGCCCATCCCGACACGGACCAGGCCGAGATCGGACTTGTGGGGGATGTCGGGTGAAGCGACCTTGAGCACCACGGGGTAGCCGAGGGCGATCGCGGCCTGCGCCGCTGCCTCGGGGGTCGGTGCCAGCGAGGCGGCGGGCAGCTGCACGCCGAACGCTTCGAGCAGCGCGCGGCTGCTCTCCACGTCGAGCATGCCGCTCTTGGAGAGCGCCTCACCCACCTGCGGGGGGAGCCCGGCGGGGTGCGGCGGGTGCGCTCGCGGCCGGTAGCCGGCGGCGCGGCGGGTGCGCTCCGCCCAGCTGCGCAGCGCGCCGAAGCAGCCGCGGAAGGAGCGGAAGAGCGGGACGCCGCTCGCTACCAGATCGTGGAAACCCTGCTCGTCGGTCTGGTAGGAGTTCCAGGTGGCGACGATCGGAACGGGCAGCGTGTCGGCGAGCGCCCGGACGTCGGCGGCGAGGTTGTCGGTCATCTCGCCGACGGCGCCCGTCAGGCCGACGACGACGATGTCGACGTTCGGGTCCTGAGCGAGCAGGGTGAGCAGGCGCCGCCGCTGCTCTGGCGGGGAGGTCAGCAGGAACGTGCCGCCGTTGTCGACCGGATTGGACACGCTCAGGTAGTCCGGCAGCAGCTCGCGCATCGCCGCCTGCGTCGACGCTTCCAGGGGGGGCACGGCGAGTCCCGCCGCTTCCGCGATCTCCGCCATGAGCGTGCCCGAGCCGCCGGAGATCGAGTACAACCCGACCCGGGTACCGGTGCCGGCCGGGAGCTTGGCGAACAGCGCGGCGGTATCGAGCAGCTCGTCGAGGTCAAAAACCCGGCTGACCGCGTACTGGGCGAACAGGCCGTCGACGACGGCGTCCGAGCCGGTGAGGTGACCGGTGTGCGAGGCGGCCATGCGCTGCCCGGCCGCGGTGCTGCCGATCTTCAGCGCGACCACGGGCTTGCCGGCCAGCGCCGCCGCGTTCAGTGCCCGGCGCAGCTTCGCCGGATCCCTGAAACCCTCGAAATAGCCTGCGATCACTGAGGTTTCGGGGTCGCCGGCGAAGTACTCGATGAAGTCGGCGGCCTCCAGATCGACCTCGTTACCGGTCGGGACCCAGCGCGAGAAGCCCACCCCGAACAGCGCGCCCTGCACCACCGGGCGGCCCTGGTGGCCGCTTTGCGTGACGAGCCCGATCTTGCCGCCACGAAGGCCCGCAATCTCGGGCATGCGCTCGAAGGCGTTCGTGTTCGTGTTCGGTCCGAAGACGCGAACGCCGTGCGCGGCGGCGGTCTCGGCGAGCTGCATCTCGAGCTCGGCACCCTCCCGCCCGGTCTCGCTGAAACCGGCGGTGAACACCAGCACGTAGGCAATGCCCTTGCGCCCACATTCGTCGACCACCGCGGGGACGGCGGCGGCGGGGACGTTCACGATCGCGAGGGTGACCGGATCGGGGATGTCGAGGACGCTGGGGTGGATGGGCACCCCGTCGACCGTGCCGCCCGCCGGATGTACCAGGTAGACGTGGCGGCAGCCGTAGCGCGCGCGGATCGGGTCCAGCAGCTGCGCCGCGGTGCCCTCCCGCTTGACGCGCCCGATCACAGCCACGCTCTCGGGGTGGAAGAACGCCTCCAGATCGCGGCGGGTCTGCACTGTCGTTCCTCTACTGTTGCTCGCGGCGCGCGACCGCGACGCTTTGCATCTCGCTCTGCACGAAGCTGGTGAGCGCGACGGCATGCAGGCCCCCGAGCCCGCCACAGACCACGGGGACGAATTGGTCGGGACGGCCCGCGAGGCGGACCCGGCCCTGCGCGTCGACCCTGCCCTTGCCGTGTAGCACCTGCTGGTTGTTCGGCCGGAACAGCTCGATCGGCTGCCAGGCGTTCTCCCACAGGCATTCCTGGAACGACTCGATGTCGCGGAATGCCGCGCCGAGCCGGCCGGCCCATATCGGATTGACCAGTAGCACCAGCTGCCCGCTGTCGCCGGTGAGCTCGAGGTACCAGTTGTTCATCGGGAAGGCGAGGCTCTTGGCGATGGTGTAGGCCAGGTCACCGGCATCGTCGTTGTTGACGTCGGCGAGCGGGAACGTGCCCTTGCCGCCGTGGGCCGTGACGACCTCCTGGCTGGCGGAGAACCCGCGACGCTCGGCGAGCGAGGGCCACGGGGAGCGCTCCTCCCACTCGCCGAAGCACAATCCGAAACGCGCCGGCTGGCCGAACACGGTGCGCGAGGTCTCGCCCGCCCGCTGGCCCCCGATGTTGCGCAGGCACAGCGAGAGGGCGCGCCCGATGGTCATCGAGCCGCGCCCGGCGGCCCCGCCGAGACAGCCTGCCCGGTAGTCGATGTGCAGCGCGTCGCGGCTCGGTCCGTTGACGATGAGCATCGGGAAAACGCTCGAGGTCGTCGTCGTGAGTCCGAAAGCATTCCATTCGGGCACCAGGACCGCCGACAGGCCGGCGATGACCAGGGGAAAGGCGGCGGGCTGCACGCCGGCCATGGCGGCGTTGACGGCGACCAGCTCGACGGTGGCGGTGCCGAACCGCGGAGGGACGTCACCGAGCACCGTGTCCGGCGCCAGCGGGGTGGCGGCCAGCAGCTGCTCGATCCGCTCGTCGGTGGGTGGCAGCAGCGGCACGCCGTCGCCCCAGCCCTGCTCCATCGACAGCTCGTAGAGGGCCACCGGATCGGCCGCGACCTCGATGGCCGGGCTGCGCAGGGCGCTCGTCATGCGGCCGCTCCCAGCAGCTCGAGGAACTTCGGGTAGTAGTCGGCGGCGATCTGGCGCAGCTCGGACTCGGCGCGTGCCTCCAGCGGGTAGGGGAACACCAGCATCTTCAGCGAGGTGTGGCCGAGGAAGCGGGCCATGTTGCGGCCGTGCTGGGCGAACTCGTCGCATACCGCGACGATCGCCGGCTTGCCCGTCTGCTCCAGGGTGACCGCGTCGTGGACGCTGTTGGAGGTGCAGGACCCGCAGGTGCCGAGACCGGAGATGCCGCAGTCGATGTCCTTGGCCCAGAGCTGCACATCGGCCCGGGTCTGCTCGCCCTCCTTGCCGACGCGGCCGCCTGCTTTCAGCACGACCGGCTCCGCGCCGTCGCGGCGCAGGTAGCGCTCCCACTCGTCGACGATGAGCATCCAGGAGCGCCAGGACCCCTCGTGGCGCAATCCGACGCGCAGGCCGGCAACGGGACGGTTCAGCGTGTACGCGGTGGCGCCGGTGTCGTCCCGCGGGGCCGCCGTGGGCAGGCGGATCGCCCATGTGGACGCCCATGTGGACGCCCATGTGGACGAGGTGGACGAGGGGGGCGCAGCGGTGTCAGCTTCCATTGCCGCCCGCTACCCGAGGATCGCGAAGGACGAGCTCGAACTCGGTGGGCACGCGGCGCGCGATGGCGTCGGAAACGACCTGCTCGAGCAGGGGAGCGGGCAGTACGCACTCGGCGCAGGTCGCGTCCGTCACGTCGAGCGCGATCTCGATGCGCGCCGTGGCCGGATCGGCCTCGATCAGCCTGAGATCAGCGCCGTCGGCCTGCAGCATCGGTGCGAGCTCGGCGACGGCCTCGCGAACGGCTTCCGGGTCCATGAGCCAAGGTTCCTCTCAGGCGGGCGGGCGTCTCAGGCGGGCGGGCGTCCTGTAAAACTATGTGCGTAGCTCACACAATGCAACGTTCCCGGTGCGCCCGCCCGGGTCAGCGCCGCGCCGCGACGATCAGCTCGATGTTGATCCCGTCGGGATCCACCAGGTGTACCGACGTTCCCTCGCCCGACTCGACGAGCCCGCCGTGCGCGATGCCGGCGTCGGTCAGCTGCTGCGCCCAGCCCGTCAGCTCATCGAGCGTCTTGATGCTGAATGCCAGGTGGTCCAGAGCAGCATGGCCCGCCTGACCGGAGCCGGCAGCGTCATCGAGAGGTGAGAGCACGATCGCGAACCGGCCGCCGGCCCCGGCCATCGCCAGGTAACCCTGCTCCGCCGCACCGGCGAAGGGCTGCAGGCCGAGCACGGCGGCGTACCACTGCTCGCTGCGAGCGATGTCGCCGACGTGGAGTTGGAGGTGGGAGAAACCGCTGACCGGGCTGTCCATACCGGCATTAAACGCCCCATGGTTCAGCCGGACTCGGAAGGCGAGCGCGGGTCAGGGCTGGATCAGGCCTCGCGCCTGCTTGGCGGTGAGGACGCGCAGCGCGGCTTGGTTCACCAGGTTGCGGAAGGTGGGGTTGGCCCTGGCGTAGGCGAGGACCGCGTCGTACATCGCCGGAATGGTGGACGGGTTTACGTTCAGCACCATGTCACCGCCGGAGGCGATGAACAGCAGCGCCCGGGTAGCCGGTGACCAGGCTGTCACCTGCCGCGCTATGCCCAGGTCGTCACTGATGACGACCCCCTTGAAGTGCAGGTCTTTGCGCAGCATCCCGTTGATGACCGTGGGGGAGAAGGCCGCCGGGTTGTTCGGGTCGATGCGCGAGTAGTACGCGGTGGACATCATCACGAACTGGGCGCCCGCGTTGATCCCCGCTGCGAACGCCTGGACATAGGAGTCGCCTCGCGTCGTGACGGCGTCGGTCACGCCGCTGCTGGTATCGGTGTTCGCGCTCACCCGGCCGAGGCCCGGGAAGTGCTTGATGGTGGAGGCGACATCGGCCCCGGCCATGCCCTGCACGAACGCCGCCCCGTGGCTGGCGACCGTCGCCGGGGAGAACCCGAACTCCCGGTGGTAGTAGCCGATCGGCGGGTTGTAGCTGTTCGGGCTCGGCACGGTGCCCATCACCGGGGCGAGGTCGACGTTCACTCCCGCGGCCCGCAGCTGATGGCCCCAGGCCCCGGCGTACAGCCGCAGCGTTGCCGGGCTGTACGTGCCCTGCGTGAGCGCAGCGGGGACGGCGGAGAACCCGGGGCCGTTCAGCACCTGGACCGACCCGCCTTCCTGGTCGGTCGCGACGAACAGCGGGACCCCGGCCGTGGCGGCGCTCGTCGTCTGCCATTGCAGGTGATTCGTGACACCCGCGGTCGCCGTGATGCCTTGGTAGCTGCGGGAGGTCAGCACGACGTTGCCGATGTGGCGGTTGGCGATCTGCCCGAGAACCACCGGGTTCACGGCCGTGGCGGGGTTACCGACCATGAACAGCTGACCGACCCGCTGCTCGAGCGTCATGCGCGCCAGGACGCCGCTGGCCCCGCCCTTGGGCACGGGCACGCATGCTGCCGCCGTGATCGCGGTCACCGCCAGCACCGCCGCCATCGACGAGAGCCGGCGTAGCCGAGCAGGACGCGTCCGCAGCAACCTCACCGCACGGACCTAACACCACAGAACGCGCGGGGGCGAACCGCCGCGCGGGTCAGCTGTGGTCGCGTGTCAGCGAAAGCGGTGAGAGCTCGGACACGGAGGCATAGCCGGCGAGCCCCACCTGCAGGTCGAGGTCGGCGAGCAGGCTGCGCAGCACGTGATGCACGCCCTCCTCACCCGCGACGGCCAGCCCATGCACGTACGGGCGCCCGATCAGGACTGCGCTCGCGCCCAGCGCCAGCGCCTTGGCGATGTCCGCGCCGGTGCGTACGCCGCTGTCGAACAACACCGGCAGGCCGCTGGCCGCCGCGACGACCCCGGGGAGCGCGTCCAGCGACGCGACCGCGCCGTCCACCTGGCGGCCGCCGTGGTTGCTGCAGATGACGCCCTGGACCCCGGCGTCGGCCGCCCGGCGCGCGTCGTCGGGATGCTGGATGCCCTTCAGGATGATCGGCAGCGCGGTGATCTCGCGTAACCACGACAGATCGGCCCAGGTGAGCGTCGGATTGTTGAAGACGCGGACGAACTTCAGCACCGCCGCGTTCGGGTCTGCCGGATCGAGGTCGGCGTTGAAGACGGGATCGCTGACGTAATTGGCGATGCCGATCGACTGCAGGAAAGGCAGGTAGGCGGTCTTCAGATCGCGCGGGCGCCAGCCCAGCTGCCAGGTGTCCAGCGTGACCACGATCGCTTCGTAGCCGGCTTGCTCCGCCCGGGCGACGAACGATGCGGCCAGCTCACGCTCGGTCGGCCAGTAGAGCTGGTACCACTTCGGCCCGGCGCCCGCCGCGGCCACTTCCTCCATCGCGGTCGACGAGGCCGTCGACACGACGAAGGGCACCCCGAGGCGTCCAGCCGCACGGGCGACGGCAGGCTCGGCGTCCGGATGCACGATCGACAGCACCCCGACGGGGGCGAGCATGACCGGGGCCGGCATGGCCGTGCCGAGCACGCTCGTCGCGTGTGACCGGGCGGCCGGGATCCCGCGCAGCATCCGCGGCACCAGCTTCCAGCGCTGGAACGCCGCCCGGTTCGCCGCCGCGGTGTCCTCGACGCCGGACGCGCCCTCGACGTAGCCGATCGCCTGGTCGGTCATCACCGAGACAGCCGCGTCGCGCATCTCCCGCCAGTCGAACGGCAGCGCGGGCTGCTCGCCGAACAGCCCCTTCAGGTAGATCTCGTTCTGGAAGTCGGAGAAGGGTCCGGTCACGGCATTCACCATGCCACCGATTGATCTTCTGATGGGACGTGCTGTCGTGCTTACGCGAGCCGGTAGTCGCCGAAGGGGGCGTCACGCTCGCTGAGAGCCTTCGTGAGCCCCTCCGAGGCGTTCGCGATGAACTCCTGGAACGTCGGCTGGTGGACGCGCCAGTGCGGAGATCTCGGTGCACGCCCGGATCGCGGCCCGCAGCCCCATGGCGTCCATCGCCCGGTGCACGTTGCGCTTGTTGAGCTGGACGATGTCGGTCGGAATGTTGGCGATCCGGCCGGCGATCTCGAGCACCCGAGCCTCGAGCTGCTCGGCGGGCACGGCCTCGTTGGCCCATCCCAGCCGGGCCGCTTCGATGCCCGTGATCGGGTCGCCGGTCGTCATCATCTGCATGGCCTTGCGCATCCCCAAGAACCAGGCGTGGAACTGCATGTCGGGCACGCCGAACCGCACGGCGGGGTAGCCCATCAGCGCATCCTCGGCGACGAACACCATGTCGCAGCCGGTCGCGAGCTCGCTTCCACCGGCCAGGCAGTAGCTGTGCACCTGCGCGATGACGGGCTTGGCCAGGTCCCAGATGCTCATCCACCCATCGGTCACGTTGCGCTGGAACTGCCCGTCGCCCGACGCGGAGAACCACGGGAGGTCCTGGCCCTCGTTGCCGCCGCCGAGGTCGTAGCCGGCGCAGAAGCACGTGCCCGCACCGCGCACGATCATGCAGCGAACCTCGGCATCCACGTCGGCCTCGCGCAGCGCAGTGATGATTTCGCCGCGCAGCTTGTGGTTCAACGCGTTGCGCTTTTCCGGCCGGTTCAGGGTGATGCGCCGCACGCGCGGTGCCGGGTCGTCGATCAGGATCAGGTCGTAGCTCACGGGCTGGTCGTCTCCCTGTATCGAGGTGTTCGCGGTGTCTTTCGATGCCGTGCGCGGCAGGCCGCACGACTGTAGACCCGGGCTGATCGTTCAGCGGCGGCGGCTACGGTCGCGCCGTGACGATCACGACGGCCGAGATTGTCAGGGCCGTCATCGGGGTAGCGGCCCTGCTCGGCGGAGCCGATCCCACCCAGGCGGCGCGTTCCAGCTGACCGTGCTGGCCGCATTGCTCGCGACGCGAGCTTCGCTAGCCGGCGGGCTGCCACGCGCGGGGACGGATCCGCCGCAGCGCGCTGACGGCGTAGGACGCGGCGAAGATCGCCGTCGCCACGGCCATGATGGCGAAGCTCGGCGGCAGCGAGGGAGCCGCGTAGGCCAGCGAAAGCCCCAGCCAGATCGCGGCGACCGAGAAGGCCGCCGACAGCCAGAGCGCCCGGTAGGGGCGGTCGGTCAGCCGGTGCGCGGCGCCGGCCGGAGCGGCCAGCAACCCCAGCAGCAGCAGCGACCCGACGGCCTGGGTGGCCTCGGCGGTGGTCACCCCGAGCAGGGCCAGGAAGCCCGCCGCTAGCATCCTCACCGGTACCCCCCGCGCCGCCGCCACGGGCTCGTCGATGGAGGCGAACAGCAGCGGCCGGGCGATGGCCAGTACGGCGACGGCGACTCCCAGCCCGATCCCGGCGGCGACGTACGCCTGGCTCTTCGACAGGCCGAAGATCGAACCGAAGAGCACGGTGACGCCGGCCTTGCCGTCACCGCCGGCGCTGCGTGATGTCGTGTAGAGGGTCAGGAAAAGTACGCCCAGTCCGAGGATCCAGGCGAAGCCGCTGCCGATGACGACGTCGTCGGCGAGGCCCGCAGTGCCGGTCCGTCCCAGAGCCGCAATGGCGAGGGCGAAACCGACGCAGCCGACGAACAGCCCCACCCGCAGGTCGATCCCTGCGGCCAGGGCGGCGACGGCCCCGGTGAACGCGACGTGCGAGAGCGCGTCCCCGGCGAACACCTGGCGGCGCAGCACCACGAAGAAGCCCACCAGCCCCGACGCGAGGGCGATGAACGTTCCGGCCAGCAACGCATGGGCGATGAAGGGTTCGGAGAGCATGTGGCCGATGCCGGTGAACGGGTCCGACGCGTGCAGGTACCGGGCCGCCGGTGTGGTCATGGCCGGGCCGCCGCGGCCAGAGCGGTGCCCACTCGTCCCCGCCGGCCGCGCCAGCGCCGTCCGGCCTCCCATAGTGCGGCGAGCACGTACGCGCCGAACCCGAACGACGTGATGTAGAAGCCGATCGGGTAGGTCGAGAAGTAGGCCACCCCGAGTCCGAGCCAGGTGACCAGGACACCGATGGCGACCGCCAGCGCCAACGACAGCCGGGGGTCGACGGTCAGGCGTTGCGCCGCTGCGGCCGGCATGACAAGGAGGGCAAAGACCAGCAACGCTCCGGTGAGCTGGCTGACCTCGGCGGTGGTGACCGCCAGCAGCAGCAGGAAGACGGCCGCGAGCAGCCGGGTCGGGACTCCGCGCGCGGCGGCGACGTCGGCATCCACCGAAGCGAAGGCCAGCGGCCGCCCGATCACCGCCAGCACGCCGAGGGTGACGACGGCGAGCACCAGGAGCGTCACTACCTGCGAGTTGGTGATCCCCAGGAAGCTGCCGAACAGCAGCGCATTGACCCCGCCCAGAAAACCCTTGAAAAGACTGACGAAAAGCAGGCCCAGTGCGAGCGCGAAGGCTTGCAGCACCCCGATGACCGAGGACTCCTCGCGCCGCTCGCGCCCCGAACGCGGCACGGCCGCCAGGATCAACGCCGCCGCGATGGCGAACGCGAAGTAGCCCGTGGCTGCTGAAAGTCCGAGCCAGACGGCGCCGGCCGCGCCCGGAAAGCCGACCACCGACATCGTGTGACCGGCGAACGACTGCCCCCGCAGGACCATGAACCAGCCGACGACCGCGGCGAGCACCGCGACGATCGTCCCGGCGAGCATGGCGTTCTGCATGAACGCAAACGCGAGCAGGTGCCGGATGTCGGCCACCAGGTTCCAGGTCAGGTCCGGCTCTCCCGTCACGGGTGTCCCCCGTCGAGGTGGTGGTGCAGCGCGACGCCGGTGTCCGGCTGACCCACGACGACAACGGCTCCGCTCGAGGTCTTCAAGACCTCGATGGGCGTGCCGTACAAGCGGCTGAGGGTCTCGCTGGTGATCACGTCCTTCGGCGATCCCTGCACCGCGCTTCCTCGCGCGACATAGATCACGCGATCCAGGTAGCTGAGGATGGGGTTCACGTCATGGGCGACGATCATCACGGTCACGTGCTCGCGGGTGCAGATCCCCCGGATGAGCGCGGCGATCGAGGCCTGGGTCGTGAGGTCCAGGCTGTCGAGCGGCTCGTCGAGCAGTAGCAGCGCGGGCCGGTGGGCCAGTGCTTGCGCGATGAGCAGGCGCTGCTGCTCGCCTCCGGAAAGCTCCCCGATCGGGCGGCGCGCGTACGCCTGAGCGCCGACGAGGTCGACGAGTTCGGCGACCCGGGCGGCAGCCGCGCGGTGCGTGCGTCGCCCTTGCAGCAGCGGGAAACCCCAGCGCGCCCCGTCCAAACCGAGCCGCACGATGTCGACCCCGCGCATCCGAAGGGTGGCGTCGAAGCTGCGTCGCTGGGGCAGGTAGCCGATGTCGCTGCTGGCCGATCCCGGCTCGCGCCCGAGGATGCGCGCGCTTCCTGCGGACAGGGGGAGCAGCCCGAGTGCCGCTTTGATGAGCGTCGACTTGCCGGCGCCGTTCGGGCCGAGGATGGCGACGAACTCTCCCTGGGCGACGCTGAGGTCGACCCCGCTCCAGATCACGCGGCCACCGACCGACACGGCCGCGTCGCGGAAGCTGACCGCCGGATCGGCGGCGGCGGTCATGCCTTCATCGCCTTGGCCAGTGCCTGCTCGATGCCGCTGAGTTGGACCGACTGCCAGCGCTGGTAGGTGGTCGTGGCCGGCGCCATCGTCTCGGTGATGCTCGCGATCGGGATGTGCTCGGCCCGGCACGAGGCGAGCTGCGCCTGGACGTCAGGAGTCGCGTTCTGGCTGTTGTAGACGTAGATCCTGATCTCATGCGTGGCGATCTGGCGGTCGATCGTGCGCTTGTCCGCGGCGGAGACGTCGCTTCCCTCCGAGATCGCCCGCAGGAACCTCGGCGGGGTGATGAGGCGCAGGCCCAGGGCCGGCGCCAGCATCGCGAAGATGGATTCGGACGCGCCGACGGCCGTTCCCGAGTAGCGCTCCTTGATGGCGGCGAGGAGCTCGTCGTACTGCTTGAGCCCGGCCGACTCGTAGACCTGCTGGCGGTGGGCGAAATTGCCGGTGGGATCGAGCTTTTCGAGGTCGCGGGTCAGCGCTGACATGAACGTATGGACGTCTGCCGGGTTGTACCAGAGGTGTGGATTGTCACCGTCCTTCGCGCCGACGAGCTGGCCGATGTTGATCACCAGCGGCCCCGGGGAAGCGGCGAGCAGGGTGGTGGCCCAGGGGTCGTACCCGACGCCGTTGACGATCACCAGATCGGCACCCGCCATGGCACGCGCGTCGGCCGGGGTCGGCTCGTAATCGTGGGGATCGGCGGCCGGGTTGGTGATGACGGCGGTGACGCTCACGGCGCTGCCGCCTACCTGCTGGGCGATGCTGCCCCAGAAGTTCTCGGCTGCGACGATCCTGAGCGCGCGGCCGATGACCGGGCCGGACCGGTGCGCGCTCGTGTCGGCACACGAGACGCCGGCGGCGAGCAGCGCTCCGACGAGAGCGACGACGGCCAGCCTGGTGCGCACCGCCTCAGCCTAAATTGAAACGGTTCCCGATACAAATCCGGCGCGCGCCGGTGGGGCAGGTGGGCGCGGCGCTCAGTCGAACGGCAGCCCGTGCGGCGCCTGGAGGGCGAGCAGCGCCTCGGCCCGGTGGGTGATCTGCTGGCTGTAGCCGGGGCTGGTGGGGATGAGAAACTGCCCGGTGCGGACGGCGTCCAGCACGAGATCGGCGACGTGCAGCGGGTCGGCGCCGGTCTCGCTCTGCTTGGCGAGCATCTGGTCGACGAACGCCGCGTCGGGCGCGCCGAGCCCGTCGGCAAAGTTCTCGGGGCGGTTGCGGGTCGACTCCGCGATCCGCGTGTTGACGGCGCCGGGCACCAGCACGGACGCCCCGATGGCGGCGTTGGCGGCGGCCAGGTCGTGCGCCAGGCACTCGCTCAAGCCGAGCGCCGCGAATTTCGAGGTCGTGTACGGCCCGCTGTAGGCGTTGCTCACGACTCCGGCCAGCGACGAGGTGTTGACGATGTGGCCGGGCTCTCCCGACGCGATCATCCGGGGCACGAATGCCCTGATCCCATGGATGATTCCCCACACGTTCACGCCGAGTACCCACTCCCAGTCGGCGACCGTGCGGTCCCACAGCACCCCGGCCTGAAAGACGCCGGCGTTGTTGCAGAGCAAGTGCACGGCGCCGAACGTGTCGTACGCCCGCGAAGCCAGCGCTTCGACCGCGGCGCCCTCGCTCACATCGGTCACGACGGCGATCACCGGGCTGCCGGAAGCGACCGAAGCGACGGTCTCCTCGAGCGCTGCGGCCTCGACATCGGCGGCGACGACGCGCATCCCTGCTTGTGCGCAGCGCTGGACCAGGCCGCGCCCGATGCCGCTCGCGGCACCTGTCACCACGGCCACCTTGTCAGAAAGTTCGGCGAGCACGGGACCTCCAGGTGTAGTTCGAGCGATCAGGGCCGACCCGATCGGCAGGGAAGGGACGCAGCGGTGTGAAGCTTGTGCTTGCGTCACTCTTACTCGTGGGCTGTCAGCTACCTGCGGCGACCCTCCGTGCGGCGAGGTGATGCCCGGCCGCGAGCGGGTCTGCGCACGCTATGTCGCAGTCGGCTCCACCCGAGTTGCCGGGTGTCCGCTAAGGCAGGATCGTCGGCAATTGCCGGGTAGACGTCTTTCAGCCGGCAGTTGGGTCCTGCGAATGATCGCCCAGAATAGGGTGATTTCTGGCGACCCAATATTGATTGTCGTGCGCAAGAAACGGAAGTTGACAATTCTTGCAGACAGCGAGCCGTTGGCGTGGTAAATCTACCGTGCGCTCGGGATCGAGGGCTCCGAGCCGCGGGGTGACTGCTGATCCGGCAGGGAAATGGTTCGCGGACCAGGACCTGACGCGAAAAGCGAACCGGCGCCTCGCCGGGGTGTGAGAGGAGACGGGTTCAAAGATCGCGGTGGTGCATTCGCATTGCTGGCTACTGCGCAGCCAGCCGTTGCTGAGTGCGTCCACCTCCGGGGTTCGATCGCTTACTCGTGAGGACGAAGAATGAACGTACGATCCAGTCGCTTGAGCTGGCCACTGACAATTGCCATTTCCGGGGCGGCCGCGGCAGGAGTCGCGATGCTGTTCGCCGGCACGGCCTCGGCGAGCAGCCCGACGCCTGTTCCGGTCAACGTCCACGTCAAGCAAAGTGACAGCTCGCCCCTGGCAGGCGCCGACATCCACTACAAGTGCGGGTCGTCCACGCTGGACTTCGGTACCACGGACACCAGCGGGAACGTCACGGGGAACCTTCCCGACGGATCCAGCTGCACCTTGACCGCGATCTACCGCAACAGCTCGTCAGCCCAGACCGTGACGATCACGGACCCGACGAACCTCGAGTTCCAGACGTCCGCGGTGACCGTGTCTCTGAGCGACCACAGCGGGGGCGCGCTCGCCGGCGGCACCGTTGCCTTCCAGCCGAGCACTGGGGGGTCCACGATCTATCTCAATCCGGTCGGCAGCACGACTGACGGCACCGGATCCGTCGTTGGCCAGCTGTTCGACGGCACCTACAACTTCCGGATGCAATACAACGCCGGTACCGAATGGCGCAACAACGTTTCCGTCGGCGGTGCCACTACCGTCCCGTTCCAGACCGGTCTGCTGAGCGTCGTCTACAGCAACCAGCTGGCCTTCGGCGGCCCGACGGGAGACAGCGCCTTTTTCACCAAGTCGGGGACGGAACTGCTACCCGGCACCTACAACTTCCATGCTCGCGGGGTTGGCTACCCGGTGGGTAGCCACGCTGCGGGGTCCGGCTGCCAGCCGATCACGATCGACGCCCCGGCCGCCGGCACCACGGCGACGAAGAGCATCGTCGCGGCGCAGATCAAGGACAGCCAGGGCGCGCCGCTCGCCGGCGCCACCGCCAGCTACTACGCCGGTGGCTGGGCGTCCCTGGGCACGACCGACAGCACAGGATCGGTCTGCCAGGCGATCAACGGCAACTGGGGCAACGTCTACGTCGCGATGACCTACCAGGGCACCCGTCAGCAGATCGGCCCGCAGAACGTCACCACCAATTCGGTCTTCAGCTTCCAGACCACCGATGTGGCTGTGCAGCTGCAGGATGCGGACGGAAACCCGCTCGATACCGGAAACGTCTCCTATTACGCCGGTGGCTGGCACACCGTCGGTGACACCTCCGGCGGTCAGGTCAACGTGGAGATGCTGCCCGGCAGCTACAGCTTCGCGATGACCTACAACCACACCCGCGAGCAGCGGAACGGCGTGGCCATCAGTGGACCGACGACCAACGTCACCTTCCAGACCGGGCGGCTGACCGCCCACTTCAGCGAGTCGTTCGACTGGCTGAACAGCGAGTTCTATCCGTTCTCGCAGCCCACGATGGAGTTCTTGCCGGGCAACATCAATCTGGACTTCCAGGGTTGTTACGTTCCGCTCACCATCACGGCCGGAGACCACCTCGTGAAGAGCGGGATCCTCGTGAAGTTGAGCGACAGTTCGGGCCATCCGCTCGCCGGGGGCGTCGCCTCTGCGTACGTCCACGGCTGGCATCTTGTCGGGACGACGACCGCGAGCGGCAAGACGTGCGCAGCGTTTGACGGCACGCTCGGCAACACCGCTGTCGCCGTCGTCTACAAGGGCAGCAGGCAGCAGATCAGCCAGAACGAGCCGACCAACTCCGTCTACAACTTCCAGACGGCCAACGTCGTCGTGCAGCTGAGGAACTCTAGCGACGCCTTGAGCGACACCGGCACCGCCTCGTACTACGCCGGCGGGTGGCACCCCATCGGCACCACCTCCGGCGGCACGGTGAGCGTCCAATTGCTGCCGGGCAGCTACAGCTTCGCGATGACGTTCAACGGCACGCGTGAGCAGTTCAACGGCGTGGCGATCAGCGGCACCAGCACTGATGTCGTCTTCCAGACGACTGACGCGGTTGTGCAGCTGAAGGACTCAGCCGGCGACCTCATCACCGGCCCCGTCGCGGGTATCGCTTCGTATTACGCCAGCGGCTGGCACGCCATCGGTACCACCGGTAACACCGGCCAGGTGGACGTGCAGATGTTGCCGGGGAGCTACAGCTTCGCGATGACGTTCAACGGCACGCGTGAGCAGTTCAACGGCGTGGCGATCAGCGGCACCAGCACTGATGTCGTCTTCCAGACGACTGACGCGGTGGTGCAGTTGAAGGACTCAGCCGGCGACCTCATCACCGGCCCCGCTGCGGGTGCCGCTTCGTATTACGCCAGCGGCTGGCACGCCATCGGTACCACCGGTAACACCGGCCAGGTGGACGTGCAGATGTTGCCGGGGAGCTACAGCTTCGCGATGACGTTCAACGGCACGCGTGAGCAGTTCAACCACGTGGCGATCAGCGGACCCAGCACCGACGTCATCTTCCAGACGACCGATGTGGTGGTGAAGCTGGAAGACTCCGCGGGGGCGCCGCTGGATACCGGCACCGCCTCGTATTACGCCGGCGGGTGGCACCCCATCGGTACCACTACCAGTGGTCAGGTGGACGTGCAGATGTTGCCGGGGAGCTACAGCTTCGCGATGACGGTCAACGGCACGCGCGAGCAGTTCAACCACGTGGCGACCAGCGGGACGCCGGTCACCTTCCAGACCGGTGAGGTCGATTCGGCCACCGCCACCAACTATTACGCCAGCGGATGGAAGCCGTTCACCAGCGGCGTGCAGTTGCTTCCCGGCAGCTACACCTTCAGATTCAGCAGCGGGCCGAACGCGATCGAAACCATCCACGCAGGGCAGGTGAACACCATCCCGTAGAGCCGAGAATTCCAGCTCGCTGATACGACAGGCGTGCGGGTGGGTGGCTGTGGCCCTCCACCCGCACGCCTGCTTTCTTGCAGAGTCATGGCAACCGCCGACCCTCACACGGTGACCTGGAGCGTGCCAACGCCCGGGGAAGTGGCTGGCTAGCCGGGCTCGACCAGGCGTTGAATGGACAGCATGGGCGAATTGACCGGTCTCGAACTGCGCAGAACAGTGGACTACTGGAACGCCGCCAACTATCTGACGGTTGCCCAGATCTACCTCGCGGAGAACGCGCTGGTACGCGAGCAGCTGCAGGCCGCGCACGTCAAACCCCGGCTGCTGGGCCATTGGGGCACCTCACCGGGGTTGAACCTGGTGTACGCCCACCTGAACCGGCTGATCCAGCGCACCGGCCAGCAGACGCTCTACGTTGCCGGCCCGGGTCACGGCGGTCCCGCGCTGGTGGCCAACGTGTACCTGGAGGGCACCTACAGTGAGGTCTACCCGCACATCACCGAGGACGCCGCGGGCGTGCGCGCTCTTGCCCGCCAGTTCTCCACGCCGGACGGCATCCCGAGCCATGTCAGCGTGCCCACCCCGGGCTCGATCCATGAGGGCGGCGAACTCGGATATTCGCTGATCCACGCGTTCGGCGCGGCCATGGACCATCCCGATCTTTTGGTGGCGTGCGTCGTCGGTGACGGCGAAGCTGAGACCGGCCCGCTCGAGGGATCGTGGAAGGGCACCCGCTTCCTGAACCCCCGCCGTGACGGTGCCGTCCTCCCGATCCTGCACCTGAACCAGTACAAGATCGCGAACCCGACGGTGCTCGGCCGCACCGATCCCGAGGACGTCCGGCACCTGCTGAATGGTCATGGCTACGAGGTCTTCGAGGTCACCGGCAGCGACGTCGACCAGGTCCACCGCGATATGGCCGCTGCGCTGGATGAGGCGCACGGCCGCATCCGGGGCATCTGGGACGCAGCGCGCGATCCGGGGGCCGGCCCGCTCGCCGATCTTCCGCGCTGGCCCGCCATCGTGCTGCGCACCCCGAAGGGCTGGACTGGCCCCAAGATGGTGGACGGCGTCCCGATCGAGGGCACGTTCCGGGCTCACCAGGTGCCGCTCTCGAACGTGCGCGAGAACCCGGGGCACCTGCACATGTTGGAGGAGTGGCTGCGGTCGTATGAACCCGAGCGGCTTTTCGACGGCACCGGCCGGCTCATCCCCGAGCTGGCGGAGCTCGCCCCCGACGGTGATCTGCGGATGGGCGCCACCCCGTACGCCAACGGCGGGCGGCTGACCGTCGATCTCCAGCTGCCGGACTGGCGCAAGTACGCCTTCGAGGTCGACCAGGAGCGCCGGGGGAGCACGTTCCAGGAGTCCACGCGGGCGCTCGGAAAGGTGATGCGCGACGTCTACGTCAGCGATCCACACACGTTCCGGGTGTTCAGCCCGGACGAGCTGACCAGCAACCGGCTCGGGGCCGTACTCGAGGTCTCCGACCGCTGCCTGGTGACGCGCATCGATCCGCTCGACGATCGGGTGTCGCCCGAGGGACGCGTCATGGAAGTGCTGTCGGAGCACCTGTGCCAGGGATGGCTCGAGGGCTACACCCTGTCCGGCCGGCACGGCCTGTTCGCCACCTATGAAGCGTTCGCGATGGTGTCGGCGTCGATGCTGGTGCAACACGCGAAGTGGCTGCAGGAGGCGGAGAAGCTCTCCTGGCGTGAACCCGTGCCGTCCCTGAACATCCTGCTGACCTCGACCTGCTGGCGTAACGATCACAACGGCTTCAGCCACCAAGGTCCCGGCCTGCTCGACACGGTCATGCCGCTCGGCGCGGGAGTCGTACGGGCCTGGCTGCCACCGGACGGCAATTGCCTGCTGTCCATCGCGGATCACTGCTTCCGCAGCCGCAACCACGTGAACCTGATCGTCGCCGACAAGCAGCCGCACCTGCAGTACCTGACGGCCGACGAGGCGGCCGCGCACTGCGAGCGCGGAGGGTCGGTGTGGGAGTGGGCGGGCACCGAGGCGAGCCACCCGGGGGCGCGGCCGGACATCGTGCTCGCCTGCATCGGCGACGTGCCGACGATGGAGATGCTGGCCGCGGCTCAACTCTTGCGGGAGTGGGTGCCGGACCTGATCACCCGCGTGGTCAACGTGGTCGACCTGATGGCGATGATGCCGCAGGAGGTTCACCCCCACGGCTTCCACGACACGATCTTCCGCTCGCTGTTCGGTACCGACGAGGACGTGATCGTCGCCTTCCACGGCTACGCACGCTCGCTTCACGGGCTGCTTCCCGGACGGCTGAACCAGCAGCGCTTCCATACCCGCGGGTTCCGGTCGCAGGGGACGACGACGACCCCGTTCGACATGGTGGTGCGCAACGAGATGAGCCGCTATCACCTGGCGCAGCAGGCACTTCGGCGCTCCCGACGGCTGCCTCCGGGATCGCTGGAGCTCACCGCCTACTGCGACAAGCAGCTCGCGCGCCATCACGCCTACGTGCGCGAGCACTTCGAGGACCTGCCCGAGATCAGAGACTGGACGTGGAGCGCGGGTCTGCGACCATCGGCTCGGAGTTAGGCGAGTGGCGATTCTCGCGGTGAACTACGGGTCATCCTCGCTGAAGACGGCGCTGTTCGCCGCGCCGTCGAAGGAAGGTGAGGCACCGCAGATCCTGGCGCGGGCCCGGATCGCCCGGCTCGGCGAAGGGCATCTGGTCGTCGAGTGGGACGGCGGGCGTGATGAGCGTGAGGTCCAGGGAGATCCGCTGCCGGCAGTGGCCGATGCGCTCGCCGCTGCCGGGCTGCCGGCTCCGCAGGCGATCGGTCACCGGTTCGTTCACGGCGGCGACTACGACGGACCCAAGCTGCTGACGCCAGCCGTCGTTGCCGCGTTGGAAAGGCTCATAGCGTGGGCTCCGCAACATGAGCCGAAGGCGCTGCGCGGGTTCGCCGACGCCGCTGAGCGCTGGCCGGACGCGCTCCAGGTCGGGTGCTTCGATTCGGCCTTTCACCGCAGCATGCCGGAGATTGCGCAGCGCCTGCCGCTGCCGTCCGCGCTGTGGGATGAGGGCATCAGGCGTTACGGCTTTCACGGCTTGAACTACGACCACGTGGTGCACACGGTCGGCGCCGCGAACCTGGGGCGCGCGGTCATCGCCCATCTCGGCAACGGTTCCTCGATGGCGGCGATCGAGAACGGCCGCAGCGTCGACACGACCATGGGTTTCACCCCCGACGCCGGCCTGTTCATGGGCAGCCGCAGCGGCGACATCGACCCTGGCCTGCTGCTCTACCTCGCCGGCCGCGACCGTGATCCGATGTCGGTGGACGAGCTTCGCCGGATGCTTCAGCAAGAGTCGGGACTTCGCGGCCTGTCGGGCGGCGAGTCCGACATGGAGGCGCTGCTCGCCCGCTCTGACGCCCCGGCCCGGCTCGCTGTCGACGCTTTCATCCGCCAGGTGGCCAAGCAGGCGGCCGCTTTCGCCACCGTGCTCGCAGGCATCGACACCCTCGTCTTCACGGGCGGGATCGGCGAGCACGCCGCGTCGATACGCGACGGCGTGGTGAGCCGGTTGGGGATGCTCTCGATCGGTCAGGTGCTCGTCGTCGCAGCGGATGAGGAGGCGGTCATCGCGCGCCAGACGGCCGGCGTGACCCGCCCGGTCACGGGTGCAGCGCGACCTTGATCGCCCCCGCCGACCGGTCGCCGGCCACGCGGAAGGCCTCGGCCGCATCCGCGAGCGGGAAGCGGTGGGTGATCAGCGTGCGAGCGATCTCGGGCTCAGCGGCCAGCAGAGCGGCGGCCCGGTCAACGTCACGCGCGCCGTCGGCGCCTCGCCCGTACGCCATCGCGCTGATCCAGGTCAGCTCCTTGACGAGGGTTGCCACCCCCGGCACCGGAACGGTCTGCGGAAACACCCCGAGCAGCACCACCCGCCCGCCGGGACGCGCTAGCTCGGCGCAGCGCGCGATCCCCGACTCGGTGCCGACGGCCTCGATGACGACGTCGTAGCTGCCTGACGCTTGTCCCGCGCCGAGCCGTTCAGCGGCTTCCCGCTGGTGTGGATGACGCGCCTCGACATCGGCTTCGTGTCCCTCCCGGCGCAGCGCTGCGGCGACGAGCAAGCCGATGGAGCCGCCGCCCAGCACGACGACGCGTTCTCCCGGGATGATCGCCGCCCGCTGCACCCCGTGCCAGGCAACGGCTGCCGGCTCGACCAGGCACGCGTCCGCAACCGCCAGGCCCGGCGGTAGCGGGACGAGGTTTTGGGCCGGTACCCGCACCCGGTCGGCCAGTCCGCCGTCGACGAAGATGCCCAGGTTCGCGTGCTCGCCCACGCAGCGCTGGGTGAAGCCCGCCCGGCACTGGTCGCACTCGGCGCAGAACAGGGTCGGCTCGACGGCGTACGCCGTCCCGTCGACGTCGCCGGCGAACTCGTGCCCGAACGTGAAGTCCAGCGGGCCCAACTGCATGAACCCGAGGTCGGTGCCGCAGATGCTGCTCGACGACACCTCCATCAGCAGCCCGTCGCCGGATGGTTCCTCGACCTCGACCACTCCCGGACCGTCGTTCGTCACTCTCACTGCTCGCATCGGGGCACCTTCTCACGTTGAATCCGTTCAGGGCGGCGGGTCAGCCGGGTCCGCCGGCTCGCCCGGCTCGTCGAAGTGCACCACGACACGTTCGAAACCCTTGGCGCGCTGAGCGTTTGCCTGCGAGGAGTATGCCCGCTGGTCGGCAGCAGTCAGCTCGACGTCGTCCGTGAACGGCGTCAGCAGCGACCGGGGATAGAGCCGCAGCGCCAGCACGACGTTCAGCTCGATGCAGATCACCACGAGGAAGGCAGCGAGGTACATCCACGCCAGCAGCCCGAGCACGAGCGCGAAGACGCCGTTGGTGGCGCTCGCGTCCTTCACCACGTGGCCGACATACGCGGTACCGAGCAACTGCAGGGCCTGCCAGAACAGCGATGCCAGCAGCGCGCCCGGGGCGATCTCACGGACGCTCACGTCGCGCGCGCACGCCACCCGGAACGCCAGCATGAAGATGGCGGCGTTCAGCACGATCGACGCCATGGTGACGAGCGTCTTCACCCCGCCGCCGAGCTGCGCGCCGAATGCCTCGGCGCTGCTCGACAAGGCGGAAAGGGCCGTCGTGGCGATGATTCCGAGGCCGGCCGTGGCGAGCAGCAGGATGCTGCGGCCGCGCGCTTTCAGCGGGTTCGGACGCTCGTTGCGCGGCACCCCCCACGCGACGTTCATCGCGTGCTGGGCGGCCTGAGCGACCCCGAGGGCACCGTAGACGCTGACGATGATGCTGAGGGCGACGCTGGCGGCATTGCCGGTCAGCCCCTTGGGGTCGGCGAGTTGCGGGCCGATCACGGGGAACTGGCTCAAGGTGGAATGCAGGATCTGCTGCTGCAGATGCTGGTTGCCGTGCAGGACGAATCCGAGGATCGCCGTCAGCAGGAACAGCAGTGGGAAAAGCGAGACGAAGGCGTAGTAGGTGATGATCGCGGAGAGGTAGGTGCCGTGATCGTCGAAGAACTTGTAGATCACGGCGAGCGGAAACCCCACCGTGCGGTGACGCTGCTGGAAGCCATCCAGCCGGGCGGTCCGTGACATGGGCTCGATGGTCGTCGGCGGGGCGCCGCTAGCCCGTTGCCGCCGCGTCAGCCGAAGACTCCTGAATCCGGCCGATGTTCTCGGCGGCCTCCGCCTGCAGCTGCTCGGAGCCGCCGACGACGGGCGACGGGCTGCGGATCACCACCTGGTCGAGGCTGACGTCGGGGAGATCGACGATCGACGCGAGAGTGCCCCGGATGGCGGCGGCGACCTCGTCGGTGGCCATCAGCTTCTCCTGGATCGTGCCGGTACGCGCCCATGCCTCCATGGCCGGCAGCAGGATCTCCATGTCGAAATCGGCCCCGAAATCGGTGGGGAACGTGCCGCCCACGACCAGCGTGGTGAACCGGGCGCGCGACTGCTCCTGGCGCCACACCCGCATCGACATCTCGAGAGCGGCCTTGCTGGAGGTGTAGACACCCAGCGCATGCCGCGGCGCCGACGTCGACTCCGACGACATGACCGCGATGAGACCCCCTTCGGTCGTCACCGGGAGGAGGGCCTGGATCAGCTGGTGGATGCCGACGACGTTGATCCCCAGCACCCGCTGCCAGTCCTGCGGGGTCGCGTCGATGAAATGGCGCAGCGGCGAGTACCCGGCGCTGCACACCACGAGGTCGACGGTGCCGAACTCGGACCGCACCGCTTCCGCCAGCTCCGCGCAGGAGCCGGGGTCGGTGATGTCGACCGCCACCGGCACTCCAGCTCCGGCCTCCTCGGCCAGTCCGCTGAGCCGGTCGAGGCGGCGCGCCGCGAGCAGTACCCGAGCACCGTCACGCAGAGCCTGGAGCGCGAATTCCCGGCCGATGCCCGCGGAGGCGCCCACGACCAGCACCCGCTGGCCCTCCAGCGTTCGTGCCATCTGCTGCCTCCTTGAGAATGCGGCCCTGCGCTCGGAGTACATCAGCCGCGGCGGCCGGCAGCGCCGCAGGGGTCAGCGACTGGCGGCCAGGGCCAAGGTGAGCGCGACCCCATCCTCCAGGACGGCACCGCGCCAGTCGGCCCGCGCCCTTCCTCCCCGCACCCACCAGCGTCGCCAGGCCGCCCCGCCATAGGCACTCCCGGCGGCTGCAGCCACCCCGGCCCCGACGGCCGCGACCCGCATCTTCGGAGCGGCGCCCGCCCTGTTCGCCAGCTGCATCGCGCCGGCGGCGCCGGACGCGAACCGCGCGACCAAACCGGGCGGGGCCAGCCTGCTGGGCGTCTGGGGGAGCTTGTCGGCCACCAGCTCCCCGCCGATTGCCAGCAGCCGGGCGGTGTTGGCGGGCGTGAGGCCGGCTTTCCGCACGTCGTGCAGCCCGGGGCCGCTGAACCCGAGCGTGCTGCGCATTCCGGACGCGAATCCCAGGGCGAGCGATCGCACGAGCAGCCCCGTGTCGCTGCGGCCGGCGTTGCGTCTGCTCATGGTGGCTCCCGATGGTCGCCTTGCGCCGTCGTCTGTGGGTAGATACAACCCCAAGAGACGGTCGGTCCCGGCCGCGCATGGGGAGGTAGCGGTGGGTCGGCTCGAAAATCAGGTCGCGCTCGTGACGGGAGCGGCTTCCGGCATCGGCTACGCGTGTGCGTTGCGCTTCGCCCAGGAGGGTGCCGTGGTGGTCGGTTTCGACCGTCACGAGTGCCCCGAGTGGAAGGCGGTCGCCGATGCGGCGCCGAAGAACGCTTACGTCGTCGGCGACGTCACCGACGAGCCCACGGTCGAGGCGTTGGTACGCGAAGCGGTGAGCGAGTTCGGCTCGCTGGACGTGAGCGTCAACGCCGCAGGGGTCACCGGCGGCGGACCCGTCCACCTGGTGCCGCTGGAGGAGTGGAACCGGGTGATGAGCATCAACTCCACCGGCACCTTCCTGGTCGGCAAGTACGTGGCGGGCGTGATGATGGACCAGCCGAACGGCGGCAGCATCATCAACGTCGCCAGCATCGAGGGGGTCACCGGCACCGAGGGCGGCAGCTGCTACAGCGCCTCCAAGGGCGCGGTCGTCATCCTCACCAAGAACATGGCGATCGACTACGGCCGCCGCGGCGTGCGGGTCAACGCCGTCTGCCCGGGCTTCATCGACACCCCGCTGATGCGCGCGGCGTTCGACAGTCCGGGCATGGCCGGCGCCCGGGAGCGCTACCGCGACGAGCACAAGCTCGGACGCTTCGGCAAGCCCGAGGAGATCGCCGGGGCCGCGCTGTTCCTCGCCTCCTCCGATGCCTCGTTCGTCACCGGGCACGCGCTGGTCGTCGACGGGGGATTCACCGCAGGCATGAGAGCGGGTGTGCTCGAGCCGCTCGGGCTCTGAATCGTTCGCCGATGTCACTCGTGGTCCGCAACGGGCGGCTCGACGGGGAACTCGTCGACCTGTTCATCGACGACGGCGCGTTCACGGCGATCACCCCTGCCGGCGCCGTACCGGAGTCGGCAGGCAGCGGCAGGACCCGCGAGATCGAGGTGGGCGGGGCGTTGCTGAGTCCCCCCTACGTCGAGCCCCACGTGCACCTTGACACCTGCCTGACCGCAGGGGAGCCGAGGTGGAACGAGAGCGGCACGTTGTGGGAGGGCATCGCCTGCTGGTCGGAACGCAAGGCGATGCTGACCCGTGAGGACGTCATCGAGCGGGCCGAGCAGGTACTGCGGTGGCAGGTCGCCCATGGTGTCCTGCACGTGCGCAGCCACGTCGATACGACCGATCCGTCGCTGATCGCGCTCGACGCGCTGATCGAGGTACGCGACCGGGTTCGCGACGTCGTGAACCTGCAACTCGTCGCGTTTCCCCAGGAAGGAATCACCTCCTTCCCTGACGGGGAGAGACTGCTTGCCGAGGCGGCCCGGCGCGGCGTCGACGCGATCGGGGCCATCCCGCATTTCGAGGACACCCGCGAGGACGGGGTGCGCTCGCTGGAGATCGCCATCGCGACGGCACTCGCTGCGGGGCTGCTGGTCGACGTGCACTGCGACGAGATCGACGACGACCAGTCGCGCTTCGTCGAGGTGCTGGCGACGCAGGCGATGCGGTCGGGTCTGCGCGAACGCGTCACGGCCAGCCACACCACCGCGATGGGCAGCTACAACGCGGCCTACAGCGCCAAGCTGCGGCGCATCCTGTCGCGCGCCGGCATCAACCTGGTCTGCAACCCGATGGTCAATCTGCACCTGCAAGGCCGCTTCGACGGCTATCCCAAGCGGCGCGGCCTCACCCAGGTCAAAGAGCTGCGCGAGGCCGGGATCAACGTCGCCTTCGGGCACGACGACGTCATGGACCCGTGGTTCCCGCTGGGCACGGGCAACCCGCTGCAGGTCGCTCACGTCGGTGCGCTCGCCGCGCAGATGACCTCTCCGGCGCAGCTCGCCGAGTGCTTCGCCATGGTGACCGACCGCGCCGCCGCCGTGCTCTCGCTCGGGGAGCGCTACGGGATCGCGACGGGAGGGCCGGCCGACCTGATCGTGCTACCGGCGTCCGATCCCTTCGATGCGATCCGCCGTCAGGTCCGCCCGTGGTACGTGATCTCCCGCGGCAGGGTCGTGGCGCAGACCGCACCCGTGGCGGCCACGCTCTCGTGGCCGGGGGAGAAGCCGGCGCGTGTCGATTTCGTGCGCCGCGCCGACGAGCACGCCGCCACCTGGCGCCCTCGCCCTCGAATCTAGGTGGCCAAAACGTGGTTCTGGTCGTTACCAGCCGCCGATAACGACCAGAACCACGTTTTGGCCACCGCTGGAAGCTGGACGGGGCACAACTAATCTGGGGCCATGAGCAGCGATACTGCGACGCCGCGCGGCAGGTCGACGCGCCAGAAGCGTGCGCTGGCGGCGCTGCTGGCGGATTCGAGTGGGTTTCGCAGCGCCCAGGACCTGTTCACCGAGCTGCGCGGGCGAGGCGAGAACGTCGGCCTGACGACCGTGTACAACCAGCTGGGGGCGCTGGCCGAGGCAGGCGAGGTCGATGCCGTGCGCACCGAGAGCGGCGAGGTGCTCTACCGCCGGTGCGCGACCGCGAGCCATCACCATCACCTGGTCTGCCGCCATTGCCGCCGCACCATTGAGATCGAGGGCCCCGAGGTCGAGCAGTGGGCCGACCGGGTCGCGCAGGCCCACGGATTCTCTGACGTCTCCCACACGGTGGAGGTCGAGGGCACCTGCACCGCGTGCGCCGCGGTGCGCGCCTGAGCCGGGGCTAGCGGCCGAGGAAGGCCGCGAGGATCCGGTCGGCGGCCAGGGACGGTGGCAGCGCGCCGGTGCGTACGTCGTTCTCGATCCCGTCGATGAGCGGCCGTACCTCGGGGCTGTCGTGCAATTGCTCCAGCAGCCGATCGCGCACGGTGTCCCACATCCACAGCACCTGCTGCGTGCCGCGCCGGCGCTCAAGTTCCCCGGACGAACGTAGCGCCGCTTCGTGCTTGTCGACCGCGGCCCACAACTCGGGGAGCCCGGCGCCCGTCTCGGCCGAGCACGTCAAGACCGGCACCTGCCACCACGGGTCGTGCTGGCCGATCAGGCGCAGCGCCCCCGCCAGCTCCCGGGCGGCGCGCTTGCATTCCAACTCGTGCGGGCCGTCGGCCTTGTTGACGGCGACGACGTCAGCCAGCTCCAGGACGCCTTTCTTGATGCCCTGCAGCTGATCGCCGGTGCGGGCGAGGGCGAGCAGCACGAACGTGTCGGTCATCTCTGCTACCAGCGTCTCCGACTGCCCGACGCCGACCGTCTCGACGATGACGACGTCGTATCCGGCCGCTTCCATCACCAGGATCGACTCGCGGGTCGCGCGGGCGACGCCGCCGAGCTGGCCCGACGTGGGGGAGGGCCGGATGAACGCCCGGTCGTCGTTGGCGAGGTCGGGCATCCGGGTCTTGTCGCCGAGGATGCTGCCGCCGGTGCGGGTGGACGACGGATCGACCGCGAGCACCGCCACTCGGCTCCCGGCCGCGGTCAGCCGCCGGCCGAGCGCATTGATCAGCGTCGACTTGCCCGCCCCGGGAACCCCGGTGATGCCGACGCGGCGCGCCTTGCCGGTGAGTGGCAGGAGCAGCGTCAGTAGCTGCTGGGCCTGCCGGCGATGGTCGTGGCGGGTCGATTCGACGAGCGTGATCGCCCGGCCGATGGCCCCTCGCTTCGTGTCCGCGACGTCAGCGGCGAGCTGCTCGATATCGCGGGTGATCACGCCTCATTGCCGGGGGTTTGCGCATACCCGCGCTGCTTCATCAAGGCGTCCAGCAGATCGACGGCAGCTTCCGGGATCACCGTGCCCGGCGGGAAGATGGCGGACGCTCCCGCAGCGCGCAGCGCGTCGAAATCGCCGGGTGGGATGACCCCGCCGACGACGATCATGATGTCGCCGCGGCCGAGCTCCTCGAGCTCGTGCTTGAGCGCGGGCACCAGCGAGAGGTGACCGGCCGCCAGCGAGTTGACCCCCACGATGTGGACGTCGGCCTCGACCGCCTGGCGCGCCACCTCCTGCGGGGTCTGGAAGAGCGGGCCCACGTCGACGTCGAACCCGAGGTCGGCGAAGGCCGAGGCGATGACCTTCTGCCCGCGGTCGTGACCGTCCTGACCCATCTTCGCGACGAGGATGCGGGGCCGGCGCCCCTCCGCGGCGGCGAACGCGTCCGCGGCCTGGCGCATCTTCTCGATGGCCGCCGACTGGCCTGCTTCTGCCCGGTAGATGCCGCTGATCGTACGGATCTGGCCGGTGTAGCGGCCGTAGACCTTCTCCAGCGCGAGCGAGATTTCTCCGACCGTCGCCTTGGCGCGGGCTGCGTCGATGGCGAGCGCGAGCAGGTTGTCGTCGGGGCCGGGCTTGTCGACGGCGGCGGCGCGGGTCAGCTCGCCGAGCGCGTGCTGGCAGCGCGGCCTCGTCACGTTCCTCGCGCAGCCGGGCGAGCTTGGCCAGCTGGCCGGCCCGCACGGCGGCGTTGTCGACCGCCAGGACGTCGATGTTCTCGGGCGTGGCCAGCCGGTACTTGTTGACGCCGATCAGCGGTTGGCGTCCCGAGTCGATACGGGCCTGGGTGCGGGCCGCGGCTTCCTCGATGCGCAGCTTCGGGATCCCGGCCTCGATGGCCTTCGTCATCCCGCCGGCGGCCTCGACCTCCTGGATGTGCGCCCAGGCCTTGCGGGCCAGCTCATAGGTGAGCCGCTCGACGTACGCGCTTCCGCCCCAGGGATCGATGGTGCGCGTGGTGCCGGACTCCTGCTGCAGCAGCAGCTGGGTGTTGCGGGCGATGCGCGCGGAGAAGTCGGTGGGCAAGGCGAGGGCCTCGTCGAGCGCATTCGTGTGCAGCGACTGGGTGTGTCCCTGGGTCGCGGCCATGGCCTCCAGGCAGGTACGCACCACATTGTTGAACACGTCCTGGGCGGTGAGCGACCACCCCGAGGTCTGCGAATGTGTCCGCAGCGAAAGGGATTTCGGGTTCTTCGCGCCGAAGCTGTCGACGAGCTTGGCCCACAGCAGCCGGCCGGCGCGCAGCTTGGCGATCTCCATGAAGACGTTCATCCCGATGCCCCAGAAGAACGACAGCCGGGGGGCGAAAGCGTCGACGTCCAAACCGGATTCGAGCCCGACCCGCAGGTACTCGACGCCGTCCGCGAGGGTGTACGCGAGCTCGAGGTCGGCCGTCGCTCCGGCCTCCTGGATGTGGTAGCCGGAGATCGAGATG
Organism: uncultured Actinomycetota bacterium; assembly: GCA_963765845.1. GTDB lineage: Bacteria > Actinomycetota > Actinomycetes > Frankiales > Frankiaceae > DATAZK01. The sequence continues at coordinate 88,366 of CAVXYJ010000001.1, read as the reverse complement.
GAGTTGAACTTCGGCATCCGGGTCGAGGTGTAGCCGAAGATGTCCGACACGATGCGCATCGAGGGCGTCGGCGGGTAGATGTAGGTGTTGCGGACCATGAACTCTTTGAGGATGTCGTTCTGGATGGTCCCGGCGAGCTGCTCCGGCGCCACCCCCTGCTCCTCGGCGGCGACGACGTAGAGCGCCAGGATCGGCAGCACCGCGCCGTTCATCGTCATCGAGACGCTCATCCGGTCCAGCGGGATGCCGTCGAACAGCTGGCGCATGTCGTAGATCGAGTCGATCGCGACGCCTGCCATGCCGACGTCGCCGCTGACGCGCGCGTGGTCGCAGTCGTAGCCGCGGTGGGTCGCCAGGTCGAAGGCGACCGACAGGCCCTTCTGGCCGCCGGCGAGGTTGCGGCGGTAGAAGGCGTTCGACTCCTCGGCCGTCGAGAAGCCGGCGTACTGGCGGATGGTCCAGGGCTGGGTCGTGTACATCGTCGGGTAGGGCCCGCGCAGGTACGGCGGGAGGCCGGGCCAGGTGTGCAGGAAGTCGAGGCCCTTGGTGTCGTCGGCGGTGTAGAGCGCGGCGACGTCGATGTCCTCGGGCGTGTGCCAGGCCAGTTCGGACGGGTCCTTGCCGACGCTGTCGTGGACAGCTTTCGCCCAGTCGTCGCGTCCGGTGCCCGCGCCGTCGGTGTTCAGCGGGAGCCCGCGGAAGTCGGGAACCCAAGCGGTGTCGCTCATTCGGCTACCCCTAGCTCGGCGAGTGTCTGCTCCTGGACGGCAACGGCGTTGCAGCCCCGGAACAGGAACGTGTCGATCTTGGCTTCCGGGGCCGCTTTCGCTTGTCCGGCCAGCAGCACGTGCGTCGCACCGGCCCGGCGCAACGCCTCGGCGACGCCCGCCGCCGAACTGGCGTAGGCGTCGTCGGTGCCGCACAGGCAGGCCACGGTGGTGGCGTTGCTCTTCAGCGCCTCGGCGAGGACGTCATCTGGCGCCTGGTCGCCGATCCCGTCGAGAACCGCACCGTCGATGCCGGCCGGCCGCAGCAGATCGCCCGCGAATCCGAGCCGTGCCGCCGCCGCCCGCGCCGAGGCCAGCGGCACCAGCAGCACCGCCGGCGGGCGGCCGTGCTGGACGGCGAAGTAGTCGGCGCGCTCGCGCATCTCCTCATGGCGCTCGGCCCAGCGGATACGCAGCAGACCGCCTCCCGGTACCGGCGCGGAGGTCTCCCGCTGCAACGGTTTCTCCTGCAATTGCGGGAATTCGCTGACCCCCGTGATGGCGTCCTCGCGTACCGCGAGCTTGTGCTGACGCTCCTGCCGGTTCACCGCGATCCGCTCGGCGACGAACCCGTCTGTCAGCGCCTTCGGCAAGCCGCCCGCTGCTTCGATCGCCTGGAATTCGGCCCATCCCGCCTGGGCCAGAGCGTCAGTCAGCGACTCGACGTACCAGGAGCCACCCGCCGGATCGATGACCGTGGCCACATGCGACTCCTCGAGCAGCAGCGCCTGGGTGTTGCGGGCGAGCCGGCGACCGCTGGCGTCGGGTATCCCGATCGCGGCGTCGAACGGCAGCACCGTGACCGCGTCGGCGCCACCGACCCCGGCGGCAAAGGCGGCGATCGTGGTGCGCAGCATGTTCACGTACGGATCGCGCCGCGTCATCATCGGCCACGACGTGACCGCGTGCTGCACCTGACCTTGCTGAGCGGGCGGCGCCCCGCAGGCGCCGGCGACCCGTGACCAGAGCCGGCGAGCTGCGCGCAGCTTGGCGATGGTCAGGAACTGATCGTCGGTCGCGCCATAGCGGAACTCGAGCTGCCCGCAGGCCTGCTCCGGCGAGAGCCCGGCAGCGGCCAGCGCGCGCAGGTACGTGACGCCGGCGGCTATCGAGGCGCCGAGCTCTTGGGCTTCGGACGCGCCCGCGTCGTGGAAGGCCAGCGCGTCGACCACGATCGAGCGCAGCTGATCCGCACCCGAGCTGACGTGCTCGCCGACGAACGCGGCTGCTTCCTCGAGCGCTGCCGGCGCCCCGGTGCGCGCGGCGTGGCCGAGGGGATCGAGGCCGAGATTGCCCGACAGGCTGGCGACGGCGACGCCGCGCTCGTCGGCGATCTTGAGCAGCGCCCGGGCCGCCGGGATCGCGTCAGCACCGGCATCGAGGACGACCGGGGCGAGGTCGAGCAGCACGTCGGTGAGCACCTGGGGCAGCTCCGACAGGGCGAACCCGCTCTCGCCGATGCGCAGCCAGATCGAGGTGACACCGTTCTCCAGGTCGGTCAGGACCTGCTCGCGGGCGAGCGCCGGGTCGGGCAGGTCGAACAGCGCCCGCACGTCCCAGCCGCCGAGGGTCCCCTCGGGACGGCGCCCTCGCACGAACGGCGCGGCCCCGGGGAATCCGGCGTCGGGCACGCCTGCTGCGGCGAGGTCATCCGGGCCGTAGATCCCGGCGATCCGGATGCCGCCGACCGCCACGTTCAGCTGCTGCGCGGCTGCGGCGGGCAGCAGGCCGCGGGCGCCGGACTTGTCGAGGACGCCGGCGACCAGCTTCTCCCACTGCTCCCGGCTCGCCGCCGGAAACTCCGCGGCCAGTGTCAGTTCCTGCGGCGTCAGCGCCTTCACAACGATCCTCCTGGCCGCGCAGCGGCGTTCGACGGCTGTGGCCCTTTGCCGTTCGACGGCTGTGGCCATTTTGCTACGTCGCGTGAGATCGCGTCGCAGGTGTCGGTAGCCATCGCGCAAATCACGCCGGCTGCGGGGCCTGAAGCGGCGCATGAACGGCGGATTCGAGACACGATGGCCTCGTGACGACCGTCGGCGCTCCTTCCGGCGCCGACATCCGGCCCCAGCCGGCCCCGGCTGGTCCTACCTCGCGCTCTCCCGTCACCCGGATCCTGCTGACAGCCGCCGCCGCAGGCGTGCTCACGCTGGTCGCAGCGTTGGTCTTCGGCCATGGCGTCGAGCACAAGCCGGCGGGCGGGCTGCCCTGGGCCGGAGCCGGGACGGCCTGGGCGCTGCCGGTCGCGCGGTTCCTGCACGATGCCGCGGCCGTCGTGACGGTCGGCTTCCTGCTGCTTGCCGTGGCGCTGCTGCCAGACCGCAAGGGCGCCCTGGGCCCGTCGGCAAGGTCGGCCCTGCGGGTGGCCCGGATCGCTGCCGGGGCCTGGCTGCTGGCCGTGGTGGTCGAGGGGCTGCTCGCGCTCTCCGAGGAGGCAGCGGTCCCGCTCAGCCGGCTGCACGCCAGCAACGTCAGCTTTTACGTCACCAACGTGACGGAGGGCAAGACCTTCCTGGCGGTGGCAATCGCCGCGCTGCTGATCTTGCTCACCCCCGCGATCTCGCGGGTCAATGCGGCCGCTGTGCTGCTGGTCGTCGCGATCTTCGGGCTGGCGCTTCCGCCACTGCTGACCGGCCACTCGGCCAGCGCCGGCGATCACGACGCCGCCCTCAGCAGCCTCACGCTCCACGTCCTTGCGGCGAGCCTGTGGGTGGGCGGGCTGGTGGCCGTCAGCTGGCTGGCGTGCCGCAAGGCGCCGAAATCGCTGGTGGTCGCGCTGCCCCGCTTCTCGACCCTCGCCCTGGCCTGCTTCGTGACGATCGGGCTCAGCGGGCTGCTCAACGCCTACATCCGCATCGGCTCGCTGTCCGACCTCGGCACGCGCTACGGCGAGCTGATACTCGCCAAGTCGGCGGCGCTGATCGCGCTGGGGATCCTCGGCTACCGCCATCGCGCACGGACGCTTCCGGCGGCGGCGAGTGGCAGCCGGCGGGCCTTCATCCGGCTGGCGGCCGCGGAGCTCGCCGTCATGGGTATCGCGGTGGGGCTCGCCGTGGCGCTGTCGCGCAGCCCCACCCCGCAGCCGCGGTCCATTCCCGGCACCAGCGCCGCCAGAGCCGCACTCGGGTTCGACCTGCCACCGCCCATCTCCCTCGGTCGCCTCGCTTTCGACTGGGCGCCGGAGGTGTTCTTCGCGGTCTTCATCGTCGTAGGGGCGTTCTGGTACGGCCGGGCCGTGCATCGCCTGCATGCCCGCGGGGACAGCTGGCCGCGGCTGTATACGGCTGCCTGGTACGCCGGCCTGATCGTCGTTCTCATCACCACGCAGACCGGGGTCAGCCGCTACGGCGAGGTGATGTTCAGCGTTCACATGGCCCAGCACATGCTGCTGTCGATGACCGCTCCGCCGCTGCTCGCGCTGGGCGCGCCGATCACGCTCGCGTTGCGCTACCTGCCGTCCACCGGCTCGCAGCCCGGCTCCCGGGGCGCCCGGGCCTGGCTGCTGGCGATCGTGCGCAGCCCGGTCATGCGGGTGCTCTCCCATCCGCTGGTCGGGTTGGGCTTTTTCGTGGCGAGCACCTTCGGGCTGTATTTCTCCGGTTTGTTCACCGCCTTGATGTCCAACCACGCGGGCCACCTGCTCATGCTTGCGCACTTCCTGATCATCGGCTGCCTGGTCTTCTGGCCGCTGGTCAGCCCCGATCCGTTGCCGCATCGCCCTGGTCACGGGGCCAGGATGTTCCTGCTGATCATCCTCGTGCCGTTCCACGCGTTCTTCGGCTTGGCGATCATCACCGACACGCACGTGCTCGCTGAAAGCTGGTTCGGCCGGCTGGGACGTACCTGGGGCGCCAGCCTGCTGTCCGACCAGCACACCGGTGGGGGCATCGCGATGGCTCTCGCCGAGCCGGTCGCGTTCCTGGTCGCCGGCGTCATCCTGATGCAGTGGTCACGCGCCGACGCCCGCAAGGCCCGGGCGTTCGACCGCAAGTCCGATCGTGATCCCGAACACGACGAGCTGGCGGCCTACAACCGGTACCTGGGGGAGCTGGCCAAGCGCGGCTGAGGACTACAGGCCGATCGGCCGGTTGGTGAAGCTGCGCTCGGTCGGGGAGAAGAACCAGCCGCCGCCGGCCTTGGTGCCGCCGTCGACCGGCATGTTGTGGCCGGTCACGAACGACGACAGGTCCGAGGCCAGGAACAGCGCGACGCGGGCCTGGTCCTCGGGCCAGCCGAGCCGACCGACCGGCGCCCACGACGGCCACAGGTGATCGTGCCCTTCGTAGCCGGTGAGGTAGTCGACCTGAGGCGTCTGGGTGAGGTCGGGGCCGATGCCGTTCACGCGGATGCCGTTGCGGCCCATCGTCACGGCCAGGCTCGTGGTGAAGTGCGCCGCGGCGGCCTTCATCGCCCCGTAGACCGGCTCGCCCGGGTAGCCCCGCATGCCCTCCACCGAGTGGACGTTGACGATCGTGCCGCTACCGCCGGCGATCATCGACTCGATGAACGCGCGGGTCATGGCGAAGACGTGGCGCAGGTTGATCTAGTACATCTCCTCGCCACGACTCCGGTGAGTCGACTTCCGGAACCGCACCAGTGGCCGGTAGTCGCCGACGTTGTTGACCAGGACGTCTGACCCGGCCGTGGTCCTCGAGGACGTCCTCCACCAGGGGCGCCGACCGCCCGGATCGCGTCACGTCGACGATGTGAACACGCACCGTGCCGCCGGCGCTCTCGATGTCGGCGTTGGCCCGCGCTCGGCGCGTTGCGGGTCGTTCTCGGCGATCTCGACGAGCGCGCCGTGCTGGGCGAACAGCCGGGAGATGGCCCCGCCGATCCCGTCCCCGCCGCCGGTCACGATGGCGACCTTGCCGACCAGTAGCCGCCCCCAATCGTCGATCGCAGGGACGCGTTCCGGGGTCTGGGAGGTCATGCGGTGATTGTGCAGGGCGGCCCGGCTGGTACTACAGAGCGGTGACCACTGTGACCCCTGCCCTGTCCCTGCACCTGGTTAACTTCGCGGCCAAAGATCCTGGCAGCTGGCAGCCGATGTTCGACCGGGCGCTGGCCGCCGAGCGCGCCGGCATCGACCGGGTCACCGTCTCCGACCATGTCGTTTTCGGGGAGAACCTCGAGGCCTACGGCAACCCCGAGACCGGTGGCATGCGCGGCTCCAAGCAGCCGACCGGCCCCGACGGGCAGTGGCTCGAGCCGATGACCGTGCTGTCGATGGTCGCCGGCATGACCAAGCGGGTCCGCCTCGGCACCGGCGTGCTGCAGGCGGCGCTGCGCCGGCCGATCGTGCTGGCCAAGACGTGCGCCACCCTCGATGTGCTCTCGGGCGGCCGGCTCGATCTCGGTATCGGGGTCGGCTGGCAGCGGGAGGAGTACGAGGCGGCCGGGCTCTCCTTCGACGGTCGCGGCCCGCTGCTCGACGACTGCCTGGACGTGATGCAGAACGCCTGGCGCAACGTCCCGTCCGACCACGACTCGCAGTTCCTGACCTTCGAGCGGATTTACTGTGTCCCCCAGCCTGTGCAGCCGGGCGGTGTCCCGATCTGGGTGAGCGGCACGATCAACCCGCGCACCCTGCGCCGGCTCGCCCGCTTCGGCAGCGGCTGGATCCCGTGGGGCGACGACATCCGCGACCCGGCTCCGGGGCTCGCGCGCATCACCGAGGTGATGGCCGAGCACGGGCGCGACATGGACGGGTTCCGGACTCAAGGCAACCTCATGGTCCGCGCCGGAGACGGTGGCACCGTCGGCAAGCCGGAGCTGGCGAAGGCGCTCGAGCCGGTCGCGGCCCAGGTCGAGGCCGGCATCACCGACTTCGCCCTGACCGTCCCGCTGCCCGCCGGCCAGGACGCTGCCGCCGAGATGCTCGCCGGCGTCGTCGAGGCGTTCCACCAGGCGGCGGGCGCCTAGCGCCACCGGCACCCGGATTTGCTGCCGCCGCCGCTCGGGGGCGTCGCGGCACGCTAGTTTTGAGCAGGGGTGCGCTTGCCCCCTCTCACCGAACAGGAGCTGATGTGGGCGTCGATGTGCTGCTCGAATTGGCCTCGTCGATGGTCCCGGATCGGGTCGCGCTCGGTTCCCGTAGCGATGGCATCACCTTCGAAGCTCTGGCCGCGCGCGCCTCGGGCGGTGCCGGCCTGCTGCTCGCCGAGGGCGGTCGGTCGGTGGCCTTCGTCGGCGTCAACGGTCCCGCGTTCAACGTCGCCGTTTTCGCCTCCGCGCTCGCCGGCCTGCCGATCACGCCGCTCAACTACCGGCTTCCCGACGCCGATCTCAACGCGCTGATCGATCGCCTCGACGAGCCGATCGTGCTGGTCGACGACGACATGAGGGGCCGGGTCGGCCGGCGCCCCCACCTGATGTCCACCACCGGCTGGCTCGCCGCGACGGCTACAGCACCGCCGATCGAGCCCCGCGAGCTGGCCGACGAGGCCGTCGCGGCCGTGCTCTTCACCAGCGGTACCACGTCCGAGCCCAAGGGCGTCGTGCTGCGCCACGGCAACCTGACGGCGTACGTGCTGCAGACCGTCGAGCTGCTCGGTGCCGACGAGGACGACTGCGCGCTGGTGGCGGTGCCGCCCTACCACATCGCCGGGGTCGCGACCGTTCTGACGAACACGTACGCGGGCCGCCGGATGGTGCACCTGCCGTCGTTCAATGCAGCGGAATGGCTCAGTATCGCCGCCCAGGAGGCGGTCACCCACGCCATGGTCGTCCCGACGATGCTGGTGCGCCTTGTCGAGCACGTCGGACAGGCGCCGGGTCAAGCGCTACCGGCGTTGCGGTCCATCGCCTACGGCGGCGCGCGGATCGCCCCGACGGTCCTGGAACGCGCCCTGCGCGCGTTTCCCGAGACCGGCTTCGTCAACGCGTACGGGCTCACCGAGACCAGCTCGACCATCGCCGTGCTCGGCCCCGATGATCACCGCGCGGCGCTGGAGTCCGACGACCCGGTATGGAAGGCGCGGCTCGCGAGCGCCGGGCGGGCAGTGCCGGGGATCGAATTCATCATTCGCGGGCCGGATGGCGAGCAAGTGCCTGCCGGCGAGACCGGCGAGCTGTGGGTGCGCGGCGCACAGGTGGCCGGCGAGTACGTGGGATTGGGCACGCGGCTGGACGCCGACGGCTGGTTCCCGACCCATGACCGGGCACACCTGGACGCTGACGGCTACCTCTTCGTCGAGGGGCGCGACGACGACACCATCATCCGCGGCGGCGAGAACATCGCGCCGGCCGAGGTGGAGGACGTGCTGCTGACCCACCCGGCGGTGCGCGATGCGGCTGTCGTGGGCCTGCCCGACGAGGAGTGGGGCCAGCGGATCTGCGCGGTCGTCGTCCTTTCCGAAGCGGATGCCGCGGACGACGCGATCGCCGAGGATGTGCGCGCGTATGCGGCCAGCAAGCTGCGCTCCAGCCGCGCTCCGAGTTCGGTACTGATCTGGCCCGAACTTCCTTACACTCCGACCGGAAAGCTGCTGCGGCGCAACATCATCGGCAGCCTGTCCGAACCTGTTGACTGATTCCACTGATCGCTGTACCTGCAGGCCACATGGAGGCACCTGATGTCCGTCCCCGTCCCACTGCGCACCGGCGCCCGGCTGCGCAGCCAGGTGGACGCCACCGAGATCATCGTCGTTCGGGTACCTGCCGGTGAGGTCACGCTCACCTGCGGCGGCCACCCGATGATCGACGTGAAGGCCGAGCCCGAGGCAGGGTTGACGTTGGACTCCGCGTTTGCCGCGGGAAGCCCGGTCGGCAAGCGGTTCACGTCGTCGACCGACGAGACGCTGGAAGTGCTGGTGACCAAGGGCGGTGAGGGCACGCTGGCGGACGGCACCACGGCGCTCGTCCTGAAGGAAGCCAAGCAACTTCCCTCCAGCGACTGAGCTCCCAGCGGTGAAGCTGGATACGAGCGTCGGCAAGAACTTCGCCGCGGTCGCCCAAGAGGCGGCCACGAAGGAGGCCGAGGGCTACGACGGCATCTGGTTCGCCGAGACCCAGCACGAGCCGTTCATGCAGTGCCTGCAGGCGTGTCAAGCGACCTCTGAGATCGACGTCGGCACCTCCATCGCGATCGCGTTCGCCCGCACCCCGATGACCCTCGCGGCCATCGGCTACGACCTGGCGCGCTACAGCAAGGGCCGCTTCATCCTCGGGATCGGCTCGCAGATCAAGGCGCACATCGTGCTGCGCTACTCGATGCCGTGGTCGCACCCGGCGCCGCGGATGCGCGAATTCATCCAGGCGATGCGGGCGATCTGGGCGACCTGGCAGGACGGCGTGCCGCTGGACTTCCAGGGCGAGCACTACAAGCACATCCTCATGACCCCGTTCTTCTCGCCGGAGCCGCACGAGTACGGGCCGCCGCCGGTCTACCTCGCGGGCGTCGGTGAGCTGATGACCGAGGTCGCGGGTGAGGCCGCCGACGGCTTCTTCGTGCACCCGTTCACCACTCGCGCTTACCTCGATGAGGTCACGCTCCCTGCGCTGCGCCGGGGCCGGGAGAAGGCCGGCCGGACCCTCGACGGCTTCACGGTCTGCGCGCCCGCGTTCGTCACCACCGGGCGCACCGACGAGGAGATGGCCGCCGCCGTCGCCGGGACCAAGAAGCAGATCGCGTTCTACGCTTCCACGCCGGCCTATCGCGGGGTGCTCGAGCGCCACGGGTGGGGCGAGCTCCAGCCCACGCTCACCCGGCTGTCCAAGCAGGGCGAGTGGGACGCGATGGGCGAGCTGATCGACGACGACATGCTCAGCACGTTCTCGGTGGTCGGCCGGCCGGAGGAGATCGGGCCGATGCTGCGCGCGAAGCTCGGGGACATCGCGGCGCGGGTGAGCTGCTACATCACCTACGACGCCGACCCCGCCGTCCTGTCGGCAGTGCGTGACGGCTTCCGCGCCTAGCCTGCTCGCGCCCGACGAGCTGGCCGATGCGCTGCGGTACGGGGTCCCCGATCCGGCGGCCCCGGCAGCGTTGCTCGTCGACCTCGAAGATCCGATCTCGGCCGGGTTGCTGGCGCCCACGGTGCGCGCGGCGCGGTGTAGCGCCCGCGTCCTGATCGGGGTCGCTGCCGGGCCCGTTCCGCGCGGCAACCGGGCGCTGGCGGAAGCCCTCACGCTCTCGTTCGCGACCGAGCGCGACGCTGCGGCGCGGCTGCCGGCTTTCGTCGGCGCAGCGGATCCGCCGGCGGCCGCGCAGCAGATCGCGGACACCTCGGCGCAGCGTCCGCTGTGCACGAGCGCCCTTGCCGTCCTGCTGCAGCAGACCGCGCTGCTGGCGGTGTGGGAGGGGCTGGTCGCGGAGTCGGCGACCTACTCGACGCTGCTCGCCGGGCCGGAGTTCGCGGCCTGGCTCGCGTCATCACCCGCGTACGCCGGCGCCGGACGATGACGAGCCGGTGCTGGTCTCCCGGCAGGGCGATCTGCTGACGTTGATGCTCAACCGGCCGGGGCGTCGCAATGCCTATGGCCATGCGGTACGCGACGCGCTGGTCTCGGCGCTGCAGATCGCCCTCGTGGAGCCGGCCGTGAGCGTCGAGCTGCGCGGCGCCGGCCCCGCGTTCTGCAGCGGCGGCGACCTCGCGGAATTCGGGACGGCGCCGGATCCTGCCGCCGCGCACCTCATCCGTTTGCGGCACAGTGCCGGCCAGCTGCTGCACGACCTGGCCGATCGCACCACCGCCTATCTTCACGGCGCGTGCATCGGCGCCGGGATCGAGCTGCCGGCGTACGCCGGCCGGGTCGTGGCGGCGGCCGACACCCGGATGGCGCTGCCCGAGATCAGCATGGGACTGGTGCCCGGGGCGGGTGGCACGGTGAGCCTGGTGCGCCGGATCGGGCGCTGGCGTACCGCCTGGTTGGCGCTCACCGGTGAATCGCTGGAGGTCGAGCGGGCCTTGCAGTGGGGGCTGGTCGACGAGCTCGGGCCATGACAGCCGAACGGCGGGTCGCCGACTGGCTCGAGTCCGGGGTCGTCGCGCTCAACGGCTTCGTCCCGCCGGGGCGGGCGGCGACGCAGGCCCGCGAGTGGTCCGCCGAGATCGAACGGCGCTCGGCGGCGTGGGGCCATCCGGTGCGCGTCGACGGGGCACAGCTGCTCGCCGAGCGGGCCGCGCTCACCGGTGCCACCGCGAAGGGCGCGATATCGGTCGGTGGAGCTTGCCGGCTGATGCGGTGCGCCGACGGCTGGGGCGTGGCCGTCTCGTTGCCACGACCGTCTGACCTCGAGCTCGTCGAGGCGCTCGTTGAGGCTCCGGCGCCGGATCCGTGGGAGAGCGTTCGCGAGTGGGCGGCCACGCGCACCGGCGAGGAGATCATCGAGCGCGCCCGGCTGCTCGGTCTCGCCATCGGCTACCTCGGCGAGGGCGGGCCGCCCCTGCACCTGCCTCGAGCCGCCCCGGCCGGCAGCCGCCCCCCGTCTCTCGTCGTCGACTTCAGCGCGCTGTGGGCCGGTCCGCTGTGCAGCTCGCTGCTCGGCCTTGCCGGGGCGCGGGTGGTGAAGGTGGAAAGCATGGACCGGCCGGACGGAGCCCGCCGCGGCGAGCCGCGCTTCTACGACCTGCTCCATCCGGTCGGCGAAACCGTGGTCGTCGACCCGGCTTCGCCGGCGGACCGGGCGCGGCTGGTGGACCTGGTGCGCAGCGCCGACGTCGTCATCGAGGCGTCGCGTCCGCGCGCGCTCGCCGGCTGGGGGCTGGCCGCCGACCAGTCCGCGGTCGAGGGTGCGGTGTGGCTGTGCATCACGGCCTACGGCCGCAGGAACGGCGACCGGATCGGCTTCGGCGACGACGTCGCGGTGGCAGGCGGGCTGGCCGGCCTGCGCGGTCGCGACTATGCCTTCGTCGGTGACGCCATCGCCGACCCGCTCACCGGCCTGGCCGGCGCCGTCGCGGTGATGCGCGCGGTCGATGCCGGAGGCGGGAAGCTGATCGATCTGGCGATGGCTTCCGTTGTCGCCTCGACGCTCGACGGGAGCCCGGCTTCGGAGCTGCCCGCCGGGGTGGTGGCGGATCCGCCACGTGCCCGTGGCTCGTGGCGCCGTGTCTGACCCCCGCACATTCCTGCTGCGTGACGTCACGCTGCTGGACGGGCGGCGCACCGACGTACGCCTCGCACACGGCACGATCGTTCAGCTCGGCGCGCTGTCGCGGCTGCCGGGCGAGCCGGTGCTGGAAGGAGCGGGTGCCGCGCTGTCCGTCGGCCTGGCCGACCACCATCTGCACCTGCTGGCGATGGCCGCGGCCGCCGCGTCGCTCGACCTGCGTCCGGCTCTGGCCCCGAACCGGGCGGCGGTCGAAGCCGCACTCGCCGGCGCGGCGCCGGACGGCACCGGATGGATCCGTGCGGTGGGCTACGCCGAGCAGGGCGGGCGGCTCGCCCTCGCCGATCTCGACCGGCTGCAGCCGGCGATCCCGGTACGCATCCAGCACCGCAGCGGGGCCCTCTGGCTGCTGAACTCCGCCGCCCTGCGCAGCACCGGACTGCGGGACGCCGTGCCCTCCGGCGAGCTGTGGCGTGAGGACTCCCGGCTCGCCGAGCACCTGCCGCAAGGCTCGCCGCCGGACCTCGCGCGCCTCGGGCGTGAACTTGCCGCCACCGGTATCACCGCCGTCACGGACGCCACCCCCGACCTGCCTTCGCGCAGCCAGCGGTTGCTGACCGAGGCCGTGAGCGAGGGCCGGCTGCCGCAGCGTGTCCTGCTTCTCGGGGGCCGGGCAGAGGGGCTGACCGAGCGCACCACCCTGGGCCCGCTCAAGATCCTCCCCGCCGATCACGAGCCGCCCGACCTCGACTGGATGCGCGCCCGGGTACGGGAAGCGCGCGAGCAGGGCCGCGCCGTGGCCGTCCATAGCGTCACCCGGGAGGCGCTGGCGGTCACCATTGCCGTCCTTGATGAAGTGGGTGCGCATCCGCGCGACCGCATCGAGCATGCGAGCCTGGTGGATCCCGCCGCGATGGCAGAGCTGGCGCGCCTCGGGCTGACGGTCGTCACCCAGCCCGGGTTCATCGCCGACCGGGGTGACGACTACCGCCGCGAACTCGCGTCCGAACTCGATGACCTTTACCGCATCGGCTCGCTGCGCGCCGCCGGGATTCCCGTCGCCTGTTCCAGCGATGCGCCGTACGGGCCGGCCGATCCCTGGGCCGTGATGCGAGCCGCCGCCGAGCGCCGCACTCCGGGCGGCGAGGTGCTCGGACCGGATGAGCGCATCGAGGTGCGCCAGGCATTGCGCGGCTATCTCACGTCGCCGGCGTACCCGGGCGGCCCGCCGCGAAGGGTCGCCATCGGAGCCCCCGCGGATCTTGTGCTCATGCAGGTGCCCTGGCCCGCAGTGCTGGCTGCCCCGCACCGCGAACTCGTACGCTGCACCTTCTACGGCGGACACGTTTTTCAGTAGTCGAGGGCAGGAGAGCAGCGGATGGATTCAGGCGAGTTCGACGACATCCGCCTCGCGGTGCGCCGGTACGTGCGCGACGAGGTCGTGCCGCTCGAGCCCGAGATCGAGGAGCGTGACGAGGTCCCGGAGCGGGTGCGTAAGACCGCTGCGCAGATGGGACTTTTCGGCTTCGCGCTGCCGGAGGAGTACGGCGGGCTGGGGCTGTCGATGGAGCAGGAGGCGCGGCTGGTCTTCGAGCTCGGCTACACGACGCCATCGTTTCGTTCGATGTTCGGCACCAACAACGGCATCGCCGGCCATGTCCTGATGCTCTCGGCGACCGCTGTGCAGAAGGCGGCCTACCTGCCGAAGGTGGCGTCGGGGGAGTGGACCGCGTCGTTCGCGCTCACCGAGACCGATGCCGGTTCCGATCCCGCCGGGCTCAAGACGCGTGCGGTGCGTGACGGCGACGGCTGGGTGATCTCCGGCTCGAAGCGCTACATCACGAACGCTCCGGTGGCCGATGTCTTCATGGTCTTCGCGCGTACCGACCCGGATGCGCCTGCCACCAAAGGGATTTCGTGCTTTCTCGTGCCGTCCGGGACGAAGGGGGTCTCGGTCGGCGCCAAGGATTCCAAGATGGGCCAGGCCGGCGCGTGGACGGCCGATGTGTACCTCGACGACGTCCGGGTCGGCCCCGAGACGCTGATCGGGGCCGAGGGCACCGGATACGCGACGGCGATGGCCTGCCTCGCGCACGGCCGGCTGCACATCGCGGCCCTGTGCGTCGGGCTCGCGCAGCGCCTCGTCGACGAGACCGTGGGCTTCGCGGCCGAGCGGGTGCAGGGCGGCAAGCCGATCGCCCAGCACCAGCTGATCCAGGGGCTGATCGCCGATTCCCAGACCGACCTGATGGCCGCGCGCGCTCTCGTGCTCGAAGCCGCCCGCGCGTACGACAGCGGCGAGGACACCAAGCTCGGCCCGGCCTGCGCCAAGTACTTCGCCAGCGAGGCCGTCGGCCGGATCGCCGACCGGGCGGTGCAGGTCCACGGCGGCGCCGGCTACATGCACGGCGTCGCCGCCGAGCGCTTCTACCGCGACGTGCGCCTCTTCCGTATCTACGAGGGCACCAGCCAGATCCAGCAGCTCGTCATCGCCCGGGCGGTGCTCAAGCAGTTCGCCGGCATCGCCCGCTGATCTAGGACTTGGGCACGAGCGACGCCGGGATCGGCTGGTCGTTCTTCAACGCGGCGAACAGTTCCAGTGCTTTCGTGCGGTCCCAGAGCACGACGCTGCCGACGGCCCCCTCGTTGGCGAAGCCCGCGATCGGCACGGTGAGCGTGTAGCCCTTGCCGCCGCCGGCGTCCCGCAGCGCCAGCCCGAGCGAGGCCACGTCCCAGATGTGGGTGCCCTTGTCGACGGTCAGCGCGTCGACCGCGTCGTAACCGAGCGGGATGGACTTGAACGGGTTGATGACCGTACCGGGGCTCGCGACCTTCGACAGCAGCGCCGCCAGGAACTGGCGCTGGTGCTGAACGCGTTCGAGGTCGCCGGTCGCGAACTTGCGGCTGCGCACATAGCCCAGCGCTTCGGCGCCGTTGAGCTGCTGGCAGCCGGCCGGGATGTTCAGCCCGGCGTTGCCGTCGTTGATGGCTTGGGCGACGCAGATGCGCACCCCGCCCACCGCGTCGACCATCGAGGCGAACCCGGCGAAGCCGATCTCGGCGTAGTGGTCGATGTGCAGCCCGGTGATCTGCTCGACGGTGCGCACCAGCAGGCTCGCACCACCGAATGCGAACGCCGCGTTCAGCTTGTTGCGGCCGTGACCGTCGATCGGGACGTACGTGTCACGGGGGAGTGAGAGCAGCGTCGTCTTCTTCGACCCGGTGTGGGCGATCATGATCGTGTCGGTACGGCCGCCTGCCGCGTCGCCGGTGGCCAGCGCCTTCTTCTGCGCGGGAGTGAGATCGGCCCGGCTGTCAGAGCCGACGATCAGCCAGTTGGTGCCGGCGGTGTTGCCCACCCGGCCGGGGTAGGACTTGAGCGCATCGGTGCGGTGCAGCCCGGCGTCCCACGACCACAGGATGCCGACGGCGGCCAGCAGCAGGACCACCACGACAGCGGTGATGCGCTTGCCCCAGCCGAAGCGGCGCTTCTTGCGGGGGCCTTTCTGGGGACCACGCGGCGAGAGTTCGGGTGGTAGCGGCTCGTTGCCCGGGGGCCACGGGGGGTCGAGCGGCGTGGGCGGCTCGGTCGGCGGAGGGGGGACGTAGATGGGCTCGGGAGCGTCGAAACGCCGTCCCGGACCGGCGCTGACCGGCGGGGCGACGGGATTGGTCGGCGCGTCCGGCGGCGTCCCGTCCGGCTCCATGGGCCTCCCTGGCTGGCTGGCAGGCTGTGCACGGCTACGGGTCGGGCGTGGTTGCCGTACACAGGCCTGTCCGAAGACGGTACGCATGCCTGTCTGCGGTCGCCCTGTGGTTACCCACTCGGCGCGTGGGAGATGCTCACTACTCATGAGCCAGGTAAAAGTGGCGTTGCTGGGCTACGGCGTGGCCGGCGAGCACTTCCACGCGCCCCTGATCAACGCCACCCCGGGCCTGCAGCTGGCCGCAATCGTGACGTCGAACACGGAGCGCGCCGGGCGGGCCGCTGCGCGCTACCCGGGCGTCGTCGTGCATCCGCGATCCGAGGACGTGTTCGCGGACGCTGCCGGCTACGACCTCGTCGTCATCGCCACTCCCAACGCCAGTCACGTGCCGCTGGCGAACGCAGCGCTGGACGCCGGACTGCCGGTGGTCGTCGACAAGCCGCTGGCCACGTCCGCCGCCGCGGCGCAAGGCCTGGCCGACCGTGCCCGGGCCCCCGGCCTGCTGCTCACCGTCTTCCAGAACCGGCGCTGGGACAGCGACTTTCTGACCCTGCAGCGCCTGATCGCCAACGGCGACCTCGGCACGGTGTGGCGTTTCGAGTCGCGTTTCGAGCGGTGGCGTCCGCAGCCGAAGCCCGGCTGGCGCGAGTCGGGTGATCCCGGCGACGGTGGCGGCATCCTCGCTGACCTGGGCAGCCACCTGGTGGATCAGGCGCTCGTGCTCTTCGGCCCGGTCACGCGGGTGTACGCGACCCTGGACCGCCGCCGCCCCGGGGTCGCCGTCGAGGACGACGCCTTCATCGCCCTGTCTCACGCGACGGGAGTGCGCAGCACGCTCTGGGTCAGTGCGGTAGCGGCCCATCTCGGACCCCGGATGCGGGTCCTGGGCTCGCGCGCGGCGTACGTCGTGGACGGCCTGGACGGCCAGGAGGACGCCCTGCGCGCGGGGGACGACCCAGCCGGGGTGGACTGGGGCAAGGAGTCGCCGAAGCGCTGGGGGCGGGTCGTCACCGCTGATGGCAGCCGAGCGGTTTCCCGCGGCCCGGGCCAGTACCCGGTCTTCTACGGCAAGGTTCGCGACGCGTTGCGGCTGGCCGGCCCGGTCCCCGTCACGCCCGAGGAGGCCGTCGCGACGCTGTGCGTGCTGGACGCCGCCCGCCGCTCGGCGGAACGCGGCGAGGTCGTCCGCCCGTGAGGGGTAGCGCCGCAATCCTGCTGCGACGCCGATGCCCTCGGCCGCCCGAGAAGGTAACCCTGGCCCAGCCGCACGCCGAGGCCCGCGAGCGCCTTGAGTTCGGCCTCGGTCTCCACGCCCTCCGCGATGAGCTGCGAGCCCACCTCGTCGGACAGCGTGACCAGCGCGTGTATCAGTGACTGACGCGCCGCGTCGTCCTGCAGCCCGCGAACCCACCCGCGGTCCAGCTTGATGAATTCCGGACGCAGGTCGCGCACCAGCTTCAGGCAGTCATAGCTGGGCTCGACGCCGGAGATCGCCAGTAGGGCGCCCCCGGGCAGCGCAGCGTGCAGTTCCAGCGCTGCCGCGTGGTCGGTCAGCACCCGAGAGTCGAGCTCGAGCACCACGGGACGCATGGCCCGTTCGATGGTGCTGCGCAGCACGCGCCCTGCGCGTACCAGGGCCAGCGAAACGTTCAGCCCCAGCCACTCGGTGCTCGCGAAGTGGGCGGCTGCCTGCACGCTCGCACGGGCCAGCAGGATCTCCAGCTCCAGGCCGCCGCCACGGGATGACTCCTCGGCGAGCCGCTGGTGCGGAGCGACGCCGTCGTCGAACCGGGTGAGCGCCTCGCGGCCGACGACGTGCCCGGACTCGAGTTCGACGATCGGCTGGAAGACGGTCCGGAACGCGGGCTCCTCCGGCTCCGACGAGCGCTGCCCCGGACGTCCGCGCACACTCGAGTGCGACGGCGTGCGAGGGGCCGGGAGCGCCGGAGCAGCGGCCAACCGCCGCGGTGCCCCGGCGGGGGCAGCGCCCGGTTCGTTGCCGAAGTGCAGGATCGTCGCCCAGTCGGGGGGCGGTGCGGTTTGGACCTCGGCCGCGCGCCGGGCGAGCCGCTTGGCGCGCTTGCTCTTGCCCTTGGGCCTGGGCTCGACCGGGACTGACAGCCACGACTTGCCGTGCGTGAGGAAGTCGGCGACCGAGTTGCGGATGCCGATGAACGCGACGATGGCGTAGCAGACGAGTGCCGTGTTCAGCACCGCGTAGCCGAAGTTGATCCAGCGGTGGTAGGTCCAGTCCTGCCAGAGCGTGTAGCCGGCCAGCATCCCCAGCAGGTATGGCGAGATGACGAAAATGAAGTCCGGAACGGTCCGGTTGGCCACCTTGGGGGTGCGCCCGAAGACGCTCTTCTCCCCGGTCAGCGCCTGCACCAACGAGTTCAAGAAACCCGCGAGGTTCACCGGGATCAGGATGAGGTTGAAGCCGTAGATCCGCAGCACGTCGATCCGCTTGTAGCCGCAGTAGCGCAGATCGCTGGCCATCGCCGGCGAAGTACGGCAGCGCGATGAGCCCGAGTAGCGGGCTGATCAGCTGGCCGTCGAACGGGTACGCGAGCAGCAGCAGCAGGCTGTCGAACTCCACGCCACCGAGGCCATGTAGTTGGCCCGGATGAACTGCTCGCTGATCCGGTTGACCTCGCCGCGCGCCGCCCGCGCCTTGCGGCTGCGCCAGAGCTTCGGCAGGATGAGCACCCCGCCGTTCGCCCACCGGCGGCGCTGGATGCACAGCGAGCCGAAGTCCGGCGGAGTGGCGCTGTAGGCCAGCCGTTCCGGGTAGTTCAGCAGCGTCCACCCCTTGGCGCGCATGTCGATGGTGGACTCGGTGTCCTCGATGACGGTGCGGTCCTGGATGTAGCGGCGGATCTCCCAGCTGCCGACGTACGTGCTCTCGCGGATGTCGTCGAGCGCGCGCTTGCGCAGCACCGCGTTCGCGCCCACCCAGAAGGTGGCGCCGTAGTACGTCATTCCCTGGTGGGCGATGTACTGCAGGTCGGTGGTGGCGCCGGCGATGCGCTCCAGGCGCGTACCCGAGCCGGGGAACGCGCTGTAGGGGGTCTGCGCCACGGCCACGTCGGCGTGCTCGCTCTGCTCCATGAGATGCACGAGCCGCAGGCAGTATTCGGGCAGCAGCACGCTGTCGGCGTCGAGCGTGAGCACGTAGTCCGGCTCGGGGATCTCGAGGTCGCCCTGGCCGGGGCGGGCCGGCACCAGCTCGCGCCCGGACACCGTGACCGCATCGTGGTAGGTCCCGCCCATGAGACCGATGTAGCTGTTGAGGTTCATGGCTTTGTTGGACTCGTGCGAGAGCGAGACGTACTGCTTGCGCTCGAAGCTGGTCAGCTCGGCGCGGAACGTCCAGGCGAGGCGCTGGTAGAGCTCGAGCAGCCGGGTCCAGGGCAGGATGACGCCGTCGTCGGCGGCAGCGCGCAGCGCTCCGGCCGTCGCGGTGAAGTCTGAGGCAAGCTTGCGCAGCACCTGGTCGACGAAGAATTCGTCGGCGTGGTCGACGATCTCGGTGGTGTCGGCCAGGCCGGTCATCCATTCCGCGGCCGCGTCGTACTCCGCGGCGGCGGCGGTCATATCGGCGAGCTCGAGCCGGGTCTGCGCGCCGCGCAAGGCAAAGACGTCCATGGCCGCCGTCGCCCGCGTGCAGGGCGCCTCGAGCAGGTCCTGCAGATCCGGTGCTACGGCGCGGGCCTGCTCCAGCAGCAGCCGGTCTTTCTGGCGTGTCGGGCCCGCCGGGTCGTCGATCAGCAGCACGACGCGCAGCGACGGATAGTCCTGCAGCGCGGCTGACAAAACGGTCGTGCGGATGATCCGCACGTCCTCCTTGTACGACGGGATGATCACCGTCACCGACGGGCTCGAGCGGGCGTAGAAGCTCTCAAGTGCCGCCCGGGGCATCCGCCGGTGCTCGCGGGCCCGGTAGAAGAAGCCGAGCCGGCAGGTGAGGTACGCCAGCGCCGAGCCGGTGAGCATCGTGACCGTGATCAGGTAGACGACCGCCTCGACTCGCAGCCGGGCCGTGTGGTGGCCGCCGGTCATGAACTGGTCGGTCAGCCAGGTGCCGACGTAGGTGAGCCAGGCCAGGACCGTGCCGACGACCAGGGCGCGGCCCGACGGCCACCCGCAGGTCACTGACCCGCGGGACGACGGGCGTGGTGGGAAGGGCGCGCCGATCGCGGCCCCATTGCGACCGCCGGCGCGTCCGTGCCTTGTGGCCCCGTGCGAACACATGTCTCCCTTCGACATCTCGCCAGCTCATCCGCGCCGGGCTGCGGCGCGCTGCTTGATGTTCGGCGCGTTTGGGCGTGACCCTTACCGCCAAGGGCAAGGTCTGTGAACTCATCGCCCACTCCAGTGACGCTGCTCCAGCCCTCGCGCCTGCGGCCGATATTCAGGTGTGCCTGTCGTCCACGCAGAGAGCGCTGATGCCGCCCTCGACGATCACCAGGAGCCGGAGGGTCCGCAGACCCGGCTCTCGCCGCTGCGCATCCTGATCGCGCTGATCGTCATCGCCGCACTGGCCGCGGGCACCTATTGGTGGGTGCGCGACTCGCGTAGCAAGGCCAAGGAATCGGCCGTCGCCGCGCACGAGGCGGCGGCCTGGTTTGCCCCGTACATCGACACGACCCTGACGCCCGGGCTGCAGTTCCAGGACCCTGCCGTGAGCCCAGCCCGCCAGGTGATCCTCGGCTTCGTCGTCGCTGATCCCACGTCGTCCTGCAGCCCGTCGTGGGGCGGCTTCTACAGCCTGACCAAGGCCGCCGAGCAGTTGAACCTCGACCGCCGCATCGCCCAGTTGCAGAACGAGGGCGCGAGCGCGGTCGTCTCCTTCGGTGGGCAGGCCAACACCGCGCTCGCGGTCGCCTGCACCGACCCGGCGAAGCTTGCCGCCGCGTACCAGAGCGTCATCTCGCGCTATTCGCTGACCACGATCGACCTCGACATCGAGGGCACGGCCCTCGCCGATCACGCGTCGGTCGTTCGCCGCGCCCAGGCGATCGCGTCGGTGCAGAAGGCCGCCCGCGCCGCGAAGTCGCCGCTCAACGTGTGGTTGACGCTGCCCGTCGAACCGGATGGCCTGCAAAGCGACGCGCTGAACGTGGTGCGCGACATGCTCGACAATGGCGTCCAGCTGGCCGGCGTCAACGTCATGACGATGGACTTCACGTCAGCCCCGCAAGGCATGTACCCGGCGATCACCGGAGCCCTGAACGGCACCCACCGCCAGCTGACCGATTTGCTGCGGGACCGCAAGCTCACCTCCGCCCAGATCTGGAACCGGATCGGCGCGACCGTGATGATCGGTCAGAACGACGTGGCCGGGCAGATCGTCACCGTGGACGATGCCAAGGGCGTCGCCTCATTTGCCCGCACCCAGCATCTCGGCCGGGTCTCGATGTGGTCACTCAACCGCGACAGCCAGTGCGGCAGCCAGTTCGCCCGCATCGGAGTGCACTCCAACACCTGCAGCGGAACGGCGCAGACGCCGCTCGAGTTCAGCAAGGTGCTGGGCTCGCTGACCGGCAGCGTCGCCCGCTACGTCCCCGCGCCGGCGGCCAGCCCCACCCCTGCCCCGCGTGGCGGGAGCACTGTGGTCGACGATCCGGCTCACGTGCCGTTCCCGATCTGGAGTCCGCTGGCCTCCTACCCCAGCGGCTACAAGATCGTTCGCGAGGGGTACGTGTACCAGGCGAAGTGGTACAACACCGGGGTCGACCCCGCGGCCGGCACCCAGGATTCCTCGGCCGCGCCGTGGCAGGTCGTCGGGCCCGTGCTGCCAAGTGACCACCCGCCGGTCATCCCGACGCTCGCGCCGGGCACCCACCCGAAGTGGTCGCCGACGGAGGCATACCGCCAGGGCCAGAAGGTGATTCGTGACGGCCTCGGCTACCAGGCGAAGTACTACACCCAGGGCGACGACCCGGCTGAAGTACTGGCGAACCCGTCGGGTTCGCCGTGGAAGGCGCTCTACACGATCCCCGGGGAGCCAGTCGCCGCGGGCTGATCGTTCACCAGCGCCGCCCGCTCGGGTGGCGCCGCATGGCCCGGCGCAGCGCCAGCTCGCGCTCGATCTCCTGGTTGATGATTTCCAGGGCGGTCTCGTGGGGGAGCCGGGCGTCGGGAATCTCGAGGGTGCTCTGCGGGGCGTCCGCGTCGTTGGACGCCAGCAGCGCGCTCGCGCCGGCGCAGAAACTGTGGGGGAACACGTCGGCGACGATCCTGAAGAAGGTCTCGTCGAACGCTGCCCAGGCCGATCCACTCACGCAGGAGCTGGTGCGCTCGGGGCGGGGCTGCTCGTCCATCTCGTCTCCATGTGACTGCGAGTGCGGCTCCGGTTGGTGTCGCTGCAGTCATGGTCGGCTCCGAGCCCGTGTGCCAGCTGTCAGCGAGCTGACAGCTCACCGGTGTCCTTGCTGACAGGCGGGCGGGCGCCGTTCGGGGATGCCAGGGCGCTCCCACTCCTCTGGTGGGAGAACCTGTTGCACGACCAGAGCGCTCTCCGGTCGATGATCGCCGGGATGACCCCGGAAGGCCGGCCGGTTGCACCCTGGTGTGAACCAGCCTCTTGCCGTACCCCTTTCCGTTCTCGAACTGTCACCGGTCACCAGCGGCGGAACGCCGCGTGACGCGCTGGCCAATACGACAGAGCTGGCCAAGCACGTGGAACGGCTGGGATACCGGCGGTTCTGGCTGGCCGAGCACCACAACATGCCGGGTATCGCGAGCTCGGCCCCGGCGGTGCTGATCGGTCACGTCGCTGCTGCCACCACCACGCTGCGGGTCGGCTCGGGCGGCGTCATGCTGCCGAACCATCCGCCGCTCGTGGTGGCCGAGCAGTTCGGGATGCTGGAGGCGCTGCATCCGGGCCGGATCGATCTGGGCATCGGCCGCGCGCCCGGCACCGACCCGGTGACCGCCTCGGCGCTGCGGCGTTCGGCCGAGCCACTGTCGGCCGACGACTTCCCGCAGCAGCTCGGTGAGTTGCTCGCGTTCTTCGACGGCACCTGGCCGGAAGGGCATCCGTACCAGGCGATCACGGCGGTGCCCGGGGAGGGCTACCGGCCCCCCGTGTGGTTGCTCGGATCGAGCGGCTACAGCGCCCAGGTCGCCGGCCTGCTCGGGATGCCGTTCGCGTTCGCCCATCACTTCAGCTCCGCGAACACGCTTCCCGCGCTCGCGCTCTACCGCGATACCTTCCGGCCGAGCGCCGAGCTCAGCGCGCCGTACTCGATGATCGCCGCCTCGGTACTGGCGGCCGACACCGATGAGCACGCTCGCTACCTCGCCGGCCCTGGCGGACTGTCGTTCCTGCGGTTGCGCAGCGGACGTCCGGGTCGCTTCCCCAGCCCGGAGGAGGCGGCGAACTACCCGTACACGCCTCAGGAGCGGGCCTTCGTCGATGACCGGCTGAACTCCCAGATCATCGGCGGGCCCGAGAAGGTACGCCGCCAGATCGGCGAGCTGGTCGCCGCCACCCAGGTCAACGAGCTGATGATCACCACCATGACGTACGACAGCGCCGACCGGTGGCACTCGTTCGACCTCGTGGCGCACGAGGCCATCGGGCTCGCGTAAGGCTGACAGCGCTTCCCAGCGTTCTCAGCCGCTTACGCGAGCCCGCAGGGGGCGGCCTACCGGGTCGCCGCGGTCTCCAACGCCCGCCGGGTGAGCGTGCGAGCCAGGTGACGGCGGTAGTCGCGGGTCGCGTGCATGTCCTGGGTCGGCTCGGTGCCGGAGTCGGCCAGTGCGGCCGCGTCGGCGATGCCCTGCCCGGCGGCCAGCGCGTCCTCGGTGGCCCGCGCCCGCAGCGGGGTCGGCCCCATGTTGGCCAGCGCCACCCGGCCACCCGCGACGGCGACGGCGACGATTGCCCAGTCGTTGGCCCGCCGGACGAACTTCTCATACCCCCAAGCGGCCCGGCCGGCCTCGTCGCGTATGCGTACCTCGACCAGGATCTCGTCGGGACCGACGGCGGATTCGAAGAAGCCGGTGAAGAAGTCGTCGGCCTTCACTTCGCGCGAGCCCGACGGGCCGGCGATCACGAGCGTCGCCCCCAGCGCGAGGACCGCGGTGGGCAGGTCGGCCGCCGGGTCGGCGTGCACGAGCGAACCGCCGATGGTGCCGCGATGGCGGATCTGCCGGTCGCCGACGAGGTTCGCCACGAACGGCAGCAGCGGCACCCGCTCGGCAAGCAGGGCCGAATCCACGACGTCGGCATGCCGGGTGGCGGCGCCGATGGCGATGTCGCCGCCGTCCTCCCGGATGTAGGACAGCTCCGGGATGCGGGCGATATCGATGAGGACGGCGGGCGTGGCCAGCCGCAGCTTCATCATCGGCAGCAGCGAGTGACCGCCGGCGAGGATCTTGGCTTCGTCACCGTGCTCGGCGAGTGACGACAGTGCCGCCTGCAACGAAGCCGGGCGTACGTACTCGAACTCGGCGGGGATCATGCGCTCGCCGATCCAGGCGCCGCGGCGAGGGCCGCGCGCACGATGTTGTGGTAGCCCGTGCAGCGGCAGAAGTTACCTTCCAGGCCCTCGCGGACCTCCTGCTCGGTCGGGTTGGGATTGTCGGCCAGCAGGCTGACGGTCGCCATCACCATGCCCGGCGTACAGAAGCCGCACTGCAGCCCGTGCTCGGCGCGGAACGCCGCGGGCACCGGGTGGAGCTCACCGTCCTCGCCCGACAAGCCCTCGAGCGTCGTGACCGACCGCCCATCGGCCTGCGCCGCGAGCACCGTGCACGACTTGACTGCCTCGCCGTCCAGCAGCACCGTGCAGGCGCCGCAGGAGGTGGTGTCGCAGCCGATGTTCGTCGCCTTCAGCCCGCGCGTCTCGCGCAAGTAGTGCACCAGCAGGAGGCGGGCCGGCACGTCGTCGGTGAAGGCCTCCCCGTTCACGTCGATCTGTACCTGCATCAAGCACTCGCCTTCTGGATTGCGTCCCATACGCGCTCGGGGGTCGTCGGCATGTCGATATGGCGGACCCCCAGATGGGCCACGGCGTCGACGACCGCGTTCTGCACCGCCGGGGTCGCACCGATGGTGCCGGCCTCGCCGATTCCCTTGGCGCCCAAGGGGTTGTAGGGGGTGGGGGTCTCCATCTCGACCAGTTCGAAGCTCGGCACCTCGGTGATCGAGAGGAAGGGGTAGTCGGCCAGGGTCGACGTGAGCGGGGCGCCGTCGGCGTCGTAGACGACCTCCTCGATGAGGGCCTGCGCCGCTCCCTGGGCGATGCCGCCGTGGCGCTGGCCCTCGGCGATCAGCGGATTGAGGATCGTGCCCGCGTCGTCGACGGCAATCACCCGCAACAGCCGCGCCTTTCCGGTTTCGACGTCCACCTCGACGACGGCGATGTGCGCGCCGAACGGGAACGTCGGCCCCGGCGCGGAGAACGTGCTCTGCACCACCAGCGGTTCCCGCGCGGCCAGGTCGGCGAAGCTGATCTCCGCTTCCGGCGATCCCTTCACGACGCAGGCCGGCCCGGCTGAGGTCGACCACCAGGTCTGCGGGGTTGGCTTCGAGCACGTCAGCCGCTCGGGTGCGGGCGATATCGATGAGCTCGCGGGTGGCCGCCTGCACGGCCGCACCGCCGAGCTGCAGGCTCCGCGATCCTCCGGTGCCGCCGCCCTTCGGGATCAGGTCGGTGTCACCGTGCTTCACGGTGATCTTCTCCATCGGGATCCCGAGCTCGGCGCTGGCGATCATGGCCCACGCCGTCGCGTGACCCTGGCCGTGCGGCGAGGTGCCGGTGAGGATCGTCGCCGAACCGTCCGGGTGGATCTCGACGCTCGAGTCCTCGCTCGGTCCGCCCGCCTCGGCTCCCTGGCCGGTGATCTCGACATACACGGACATGCCGATCCCGAGCTGCGTCCGGCCGCCGGCCTCGCGGCGGGCCTGCTGCTCGGCGCGCAACGCGTCGTATCCCGCGGCCGCCAGGACCTTTTCCAGCGCCGCCGCGTAGTCACCGTTGTCGTAGGTGGCGCCGGACGGGGTCGTGTGCGGCTCGGAGAACGGCGCCAGCACGTTGAGGCGGCGCACGTCAGCCGGGATCCATGCTGAGCTCAGCCGCGAACACGTCCATGGCGCGTTCGATCGCGGCCGTCGCCTCGGGACGTCCGGCCCCGCGGTAGGCACCCACCGGCGTCGTGTTGGTCACCACGCTGCGAAAACCCGAGGCCACCTTGGGGATGTCGTAGACGCCGGGTGCCATGAGCCCGGTCAGCATCGGCAGCAGGGCGCCGAAGCGCGGGTAGGCCCCGGCGTCCTGAAGCACCTCGATGCGGTACGCGAGCACCTTGCCCTCGCGCGTGCCTGCGATCGTGACGGTCTGGATCTGGGCCCGGCCGTGGGTCATCGCGACCATGTTCTCCGAGCGCGTCTCACTCCAGCGCACCGGGCGGGAGAAGCGGCGGGCGAGCCAGCCCGCGACGGCGTGTTCGGTGTCGGCCCCGAACTTCGCCCCGAACGCCCCGCCCGTGGCCGGGGTGATGACGCGCAGCTGCGACTCCTCGAGTCCCAATGCGCCCTGCAGCGAGCGCTTGGTGCCCTGCGCTCCCTGGTTGCCCAGCCAGATGATCAGGCGGCCGTCCGGATGCTCGTCGTCGGACTCCCAGGCCGCTGCCGCCGAACGCGATTCCATCGGCGCCGGGGCCACCCGCTGATTCAGGATCTGCTGGGTGACGACGACGTCGCAGCCGTCGAAGAACTCCTTCGCGCCGTCCTCGCTGAACGCCGGCCCGTCGAGGCCGAGGCTCCAGACGGTGTTGGACCCGACCTCGGGAAACACGAGGTTCGCGTCGGTACACGCATCGTGCGGATCCACGACGGTTGTCAGCGGCTCATACTCGACGTCGACCAGCTCGGCGGCGTCCTCGCCCTGGTAGGCCTCCTCGGTGAGCACGACGGCCACCGCCTCGCCGACGAAACGGACGCTGCCCTTGGCGAGCAGCGGCTGGCCCATCTGCGCGGGGAACATCGGGAACGGGGGAGCGGCTGCCGGGACGTCGTTGATGTCGTCACCGGTGATGACCGCCACCACGCCGGGCGCCTCGAGCGCGGCGCTCGCATCGATCGACGTGATCTTCGCCGCCGCGATCGGTGAGCGCACGAACGTCGCGTGCAGCGCACCCGTCAGGCGCTCGTCCACCAGATCTTCGGTGTAGGTGGCACCCGTGGTCAGGAACTGTGGATCCTCCGAGCGCAGCACGCGCGTCCCGAGAATGCTCAAGCGATCCTCCCGCTGAAAAGCCGGCCGTGCCGGGACGGACCGGCAAGATCCGTCACTTGATCCTGCCTTACGCCGCTTCGCCATTGCACCGGCCCTGCCCGTCGAACCCCTTCCGCGGCGTTCCCGGTGTGCAATAGCGGGTAGCAACGGGCACGGCGTGCGGCCGTTTCGGTGACGAACAGGCACAAACAGCTCCAGCAATCAGCAGTGAGGAGATCGGGTGGCGCGCGGATGGTCACGTCGGCGAGGGCGGCAATTTCTGGACGCGCTTCCCCTTGACTCGAAATCAGCTCGCGAAGCGGCGCAGCGGTTCGACGCGGTGAGCCGTCCCGACTTTCGCCGCGCGCTGGTCGCCGGTGTCGGAGCCGTCATCGCGCTGTCGTTCGGCAGTGCCTACGGCGACGGGGTGCACAGCCGCGAGCTGGCCACGAAGCTGATCGTGATCGGGGTGGCGGTCGCGTTCCTCATCCTGGCCGTGCTGGCCGTGCGCAGTGCCGCCAACGAGGTGCAGCGCGTGGTGCGGGCTCGCGGAGGCGCCTCGGCCGGGACCACTGTCCGGCTGCTGATCGTCCTGTTCGGCTACCTGATCATCCTGCTGGCGGTCCTGGGGATGCTGGCCGTACCGCTCGGCCGGCTGCTGGTGGGCGGTGCCATCACGGGCATCGTGGTCGGTATCGCGGCGCAGCAGTCGCTGGGCAACATCTTCGCCGGTTTGGTGCTGCTGCTGGCGCGGCCGTACGTGATCGGCGAGCACATCAGGGTGCGTTCAGGGGCGCTCGGTGGTCCGATCGACGGGACCGTCGTCGGGATGGATCTGCTCTACACGACGCTCGACACCGAGGAGGGTCTGGTACGGCTGCCGAACGCCGGCCTGCTGGCGGCGGCCGTCGGCCCCCGCCCGAAGAAGACCGCGAATTCCGAGCCGCCATCGGTCGCGGCCGTGACCGGCGGCATCGACAGCCAGGACACCACTGAGCTGTCAGGCCTGGCGGACGGCCAGCACGATGCCGACCGTCAAGCCCCCGACGACGATGACGGCCCGCAGCACCCGCTCAGGGATCCGGCGCGCCATCGCCGCACCGAACTGGGCCCCGACGATCGAGCTCAGCGCCAGGATCCCCGCCGCGCCCCACGCGGGTGAGCTGGCGATCGCAAAAAGGACCGCTGCCACGCCGTTGACCAGCCCGGTGATCACGTTCTTCAGGCCGTTCAGCCGCTGCAACGAGTCGTCCAGGAACAGGCCCAGCAGGGCCAGCAGGATGACCCCCTGAGCGGCGCCGAAGTAGCCGCCGTAGACACCCGTGGCGAAGACCAGCGCCGGCAGCATTCCCCGGCGGTGCGGCAGGCGCGGCGGGTCGTCCGGGTGCACCACGTTGGCCTGCTGGCGCGCCCGCAGCCTCGCGGCGATGCGCGGCTGCATGGCCATGAGCAGCGCTGCCAGCAGGATGAGCCCGGGCACGATCGAGGAGAACGCCTTGGGAGCGGCCAGCAGCAGCGACCCGCCGGTGAGGCCGCCGGCGACCCCGTACGCGCCGAGATGCAGCATCCGGCTGCGCTGCCCCACCAGCTCGCGGCGGTAGCCGATAGCCCCGCTGACGCTTCCCGGCGCGAGCCCGATGGTGTTGCTGACGTTGGCGACGAGCGGGCTGTAGCCGAGCGCGACCAGCACTGGATAGGTGACCAGCGATCCGCTGCCGACAACGGTGTTGATCGTGCCGGCGAAGAAACCTGCCCCGGCCGCGGCCAGCGCACCGAGGGGACCCACGGCAGACAGCCTGCCATGCGAACGCATATCCGACGGGCGTAGAACGGGCGCTATGACCGACGCGCTGAGCCTGTCGAAGTTTCGTCACTCCTGCCTGCTGATCGAGCTCGGCGAGGTGCGCATCCTGCTCGACCCGGGCGGGTTCTCGGCGGGTTTCGAGTCACTGACCGAGCTCTCCGCGGTCCTGCTCACCCACCAGCACCCTGACCATCTGGATGCCGGACGGCTGACGGCGCTGCTGGCGTCCAACCCCCAGGCCGAGGTCATCGCCGATGTCGCGAGCACGGCCCAGCTGGCTGAGCACGGGGTCACGGCCCGCGCTGTGGGCGCCGGTGATGACCTCAGCGTGGCCGGGGTCTCGATCGC
This sequence comes from uncultured Actinomycetota bacterium, assembly GCA_963765845.1. Lineage (GTDB taxonomy): Bacteria > Actinomycetota > Actinomycetes > Frankiales > Frankiaceae > DATAZK01. Next base: position 59,459 of record CAVXYJ010000001.1, on the reverse strand, counting down.
GGTCTACGGCGGCCGGCACGCCGACATCGCGCCCGGCTTTCCCACGCCGCCGAATGTCGGCTACGCCATCGACGGCCGCTTCGCCTACTCCGGCGATGCCTACCGCCGCCCCCGGAGCCGGTGCAGGTACTGGCGATCCCGACTGCCGCACCGTGGCTGCGCGCCGCGGAGACGGTGGGGTATCTGCAGCAGGTACGGCCGAAAGTTGTGGTGCCGGTGCACGACGGGATGCTGGCCACCACCGACCTCTACTACAACATCTACCGCCGCTACTCGACCGAGCAGGACACCGAGTTCCGGGTGCTCGACGAGGGCCAACGCGCGCTGTTTTGAGGGTTCTGCCGGGTGCCGAACGTTCGCAGCGTCAGCCGGGCAGGCCGAGAAGCCTCACGAGCAGCCGCGCGGCGCCGCCGGTCGCGGGGCTGTCCAGCACCGCGTCGAGCGCTCGTGTGACGTCGAGATCGTTCAGCAAGGCGGTGACGGCCTCCTCGGTGACGGCCCGCGGTGCCTCTCCGGGATGACCCGCCGCGCTGTAGAGCGCTTCCAGCCGGCGCTCTGCCGCCGCCAGCACGTCGTCGTGGAAATCCCAGCCTTCCGCCCACGGCCGGTCGAGCAACGCCAGGCGCAGTACGGCCGGACGGGTCCTGTTCAGCACGTCGCGCACCAGCACGAGGTTGCCGGTCGACTTCGCCATCTTGCGGCCCGCGACGCGAACCGTCCCGACGTGCATCCAGGCGCGAGCGAACGGGGTGACCCCGGTGACCGTCTCGGCCATGGCGCTCTCGTACGCGTGGTGCGGGTAGCGCAGATCCGCGCCGCCGGTGTGCAGATCCAGGCTCGAGCCGAGCCGCGAGAGCGCCATGGCCGTGCATCCGGCGTGCCAGCCGGGACGTCCCGGGCCCCAGGGGCTGGGCCAGGCCGGCTCAGGCGGCTCAGGCGGACCTTCAGCGTGCTGCCAGATCGGGACGTCGAAGTGGCCGGCCCGGTCAGCATCGTGCTCCGGGTGGCCGCCCTCACGTGCGAGCTGCGTCGCCTCCTGCGGGGTCAGCCCGGCCCGGGTAGCGACATCGCCGCCGCGAAACCACACCGTGCCGCCCTGCACGTAGGCGGCGCCGCGCTCGAGCAGCGCCGCCGCGAGCGCGATCACGTCGTCGACGTGCTGGTGCACACGCGGGGCGAAGGTCGGCGCGTGCACTCCGAGCGCCGCCATGTCCTGCTCGAAGCCGAACTGCTGCACCGCGGCGAGCTGGTCGTAGTGGACATGGGCCCGCCGCGCTGCCGCGAGCATGTCGTCGTCGATGTCGGTGACGTTGCGGCAGACATCGACGGGGACATCGCACAGGCCGTGCAGCACGCGGACGGCAAGGTCCGACCAGACGAAGGTCGACGCGTGACCGAGGTGAGTGACGTCGTAGGGGGTGATCCCGCAGACGTAGACCCGCGCCCGTCCGATGACCGGCAGGGGGGCTCCGGCGAGTTGCAGGGTGGGCACCTGCCCACCCTGCCACGTCAGCTGCGGGTTATGCGGTGGGTGCTGACGGCGGGTTCGCCGCACGGCCGGACTGCGCCGCGAGAAGGTCGCGGATCTCGCCGAGCAGCAGCGCCTCGTCGGTGGGTGTCGGCACGTCCTCGGGGGCCAGCTGACCTTTGCGGCGCCGGTCCTGCAGCGACTGGAACACCCGCACGATCAGGAAGACGGAGGCGCCAATGATGAGGAAGTTCAACAGGTCGGTGATGAATTGCCCGTACGCGATCTGACTCTTGTTGATGCTGAAGTAAAGGCTGCTGAAGTCCGGCTTGCCCGCGACCGCGCCGACCAGGCGCAGGATCACGTTCTTCACCAGCGATTGCACGACGGCGTTGAAGGCCGTGCCGATGATGACGGCGACCGCCAGATCAAGGACATTTCCCCGCATTATGAAATTGCGGAAGTCCTTCATGAGGTTGCTTCCTGCCGTCATGCCGGCTCCTTTTCGTGGGCGTGCCGAAGTGAAGGATTCAGACACTAACGGCCTGTTTCGGCTTGGCGCGTGCCGGTCGTGGCGCCGGTTTGACCTTCATCCGCCAGGATGAGGGGGTGGAACGCATCGCGGTCGTCACCGGAGCAAGTAGTGGTATCGGAGCAGCGACGGCGCAGACCCTGGCCGGCCAGGGCTACCGCGTCATTCTCGGCGCCCGCCGGCTCGATCGGCTCGCGGAAGTGGCCGCCGCATGTGGCTCCGCGGCCGAGGTGCGTTCGCTCGACGTCACCGATCCGTCGTCCGTGCTGGCTTTCGCCGCCGGGATCGAACGGTGCGACGTCCTGGTGAACAACGCCGGCGGTGCCCTGGGCCTCGATCCCATCGAGCACGCCGACGAAGACCAGTGGCTGCAGATGTTCCAGTCCAACGTGCTGGGCACCTTGCGGGTGACCCGCGCGCTGCTCGCCGCGGTCAAAGCGGCGGTGGGTCACATCGTGGTGATCGGTTCGGTCGCCGGCACCGAGGTGTACGACGGCGGAGCCGGCTACACGGCGGCCAAGCACGCCGAGCACGCGTTCGCCGAGACCCTGCGATTGGAACTGCTCGGCACGGGCGTACGGGTCGCCGAGATCGCCCCGGGCCTGGTGGAAACCGAATTCTCGCTGGTACGGCTGGGATCGCGGGAGGCCGCCGACCGGGTGTACGCGGGCCTGACCCCGCTCACCGCTGCCGACGTGGCCGATGTGGTGGGCTACATCGTCAGCCGCCCGGCGCACGTCAGCCTCGGCTACGTACGGCTCACGCCGGCGGCCCAGGCGTCGGCGACGCGGACCCACCGGACACCGGAGCTCCCGTAGGCCGCAGGAGGGGTGGTGACAGGACGAGCGCGTCGCCCCGCCGGTACAGCTCGGCGGGCCGCCCGCCACCGGGACGCACCGAGCGTTCCCCGACCGGCCGCACGAAGCCCGGTGCGCCGAGCACCTTGCGCCGGAAGTTCGGGGCGTCGAGCACGACTCCCCACGCGGCCTCGTAGACGCGCCGGAGCTCGGCAAGCGTGAACGGCTCGTCGACGAAGGCTGCGGCAAGGGGGGTGTACTCCAGCTTCGCCCTCGCCCGCTCGATCCCGTCCTCCATGATCGTCGCGTGGTCGAAGGCGAGCCTCGGCGCTGCTTCGCGCGCTTCGGGAGCGGCGGGCATCAGGTCTTCCACCGGCCACCAGCGCACCTGTTCTCCCCGGCTGCCCGCGGGCCGCGGCAGGTCGGGCAGCAGGGCCAGATATCCGACGCTGACCACGCGGCCCCGGGAATCGCGTCCGGGATCACCGTAGGTACGCAGCTGCTCGAGGTGGCCGGCCAGCCGCTCGACGCCGGCCTGCTCGGCCAGTGCCCGCCGGGCGGCCGTATCGAGGCTTTCGGAAACGTCGATCCGCCCGCCCGGAAGGGCCCAGCTGAGGGGGTCGTGGGGGTCGCGCCCGGCGACCAGCAGGATCGACAGCCGGCCCGCGCGCAAGGTCAGCAGCACGACGTCGACGCTGACCGCGATTTCCCCGAGCCGCTCGGTTCGGTTGTCCTGCCCGTCCATCTCGCTAGTGTCTCCCGGCCCGCCGCCGCCGCCGACCTCATGCCGCGCGGAACCCCGAAGCGGGGGTTATCGGACTCGCATAACCCCGCGTTCCCAGAAGCGCGGTCCGCTGCGCGCCGGGCGGCGGTTACGGTGAGGCGCCGGCGGCGCCCGATTCCCGATCACCGGAGGGAGGGCACCTCCGAGGGGGCAGGGCTGATCGACATGGGCATCACCTCGCAGATTCGCGCGATCCGGGTACTTGCGAGCACCGGCGTGACCCGGCCTTCCCGCCCGGATCGCATGCTCGGGATGGGGCTGGCCCTCTTGCGATGGGGACTCACCCCCGCGGCAGGGTGGGCTGCCGGGGCCGCTCGCTTCCCGAACCGGCCCGCGATCATCGACGAGCTCGGCTCGATGACCTTTCGCGAGGTCGACGAGGTGTCCAGCGCGGTCGCCACCGGGCTCCGCGAGCGGGGCGTGTACGACGGCGGGTCGGTCGGGCTGCTCATGCGCAACTCCCGCTGGATGCCGATCGCGTTGTCCGCGGTGGCGAAGGCGGGAGCCGACGCCGTCCTGCTCAACACCGGATTCGGGGCGCAGCAGCTCGGTGATGTGATGGAGCGCGAGGGCATCCAGGCCGTCAGCTACGACGCGGAGTTCGACAGGTTGCTCGCGGATGCGCCGGCCGGCCTGGTGCGCGTCGTCGGATGGCATGACGACCACGATCACGACCTCGAGCGGATCACCCTTCGAGAGCTGGCCGGCACGCGCCCGCAGCTGACCCGTCCGGTGCACCGCGGACGCCAGGTGATCCTCACCAGCGGCACCACGGGAACCCCCAAGGGCGCCGCGCGTTCGGTCCAGGGCATCGAGCCGGCAGCTGCTCTCCTGTCCGGAATCCCTTTGAAATCGAGGGAAACGACCGTTATCGCGGCGCCGCTCTTCCATGCCTGGGGCCTGGCGCATCTCGGGCTCGGGTTGCTGCTGTCGAGCACGATCGTGCTCTCGCGGCGCGCAGAACCGGAGCAGCTGCTGGCGCTCATCGAGGAGCACCGGGCGAGCGCGCTCGTCGTCGTCCCCGTGATGATGCAGCGGATGCTCGAGCTTCCGGAAAGCACCCGCAAGCGCTACGACACGTCGTCGCTGGAGGTCGTGGCGGTCAGCGGTTCCGCGCTGCCGGGTGAGCTCCTCGAGCAGGTTCATGGACGCGTTCGGCGACGTGGTCTACAACCTGTACGGCTCCACCGAGGTGGCATACGCGACGGTCGCCTCGCCGGCGGATCTGCGGGAGGCGCCCGGCACCGCGGGTCGCCTGCTGCCCGGTACGACGATCATGCTGGTCGGCCAGGACGGCAAGCAGGTGGCCGCGGGTGAGGTCGGCAGGATCTTCGTCGGCAATCCCTTGCTGTTCACCGGCTACACCGGCGGCGAGGACAAGGACCGGATGGGCGGCCTGGTCGCGAGCGGTGACCTCGGCCGGTTCGACTCCCAGGGCCGGCTGTTCATCGAGGGACGGGACGACGAAATGATCATCTCGGGCGGGGAGAACGTCTTCCCCGCCGAGGTCGAGGAGCTGCTCAGCAAGCATCCGGCCGTGCGGGAGGCGGCGGTCGTCGGGGTCGACGACGCGAAGATGGGGCAGCGGCTGGTGGCCTACGTCGTCACCCATCCGGAACCCGTGACCGGCGATGAGCTGAAGGCGCACGTGAAGGACAAGCTGGCCCGCCACAAGGTGCCGCGCGATGTGCACTTCATCCCCGAATTGCCGCGCAACGAGACGGGAAAGGTCGTCAAGCGCACGTTGCAGGCGCCGACGGACGCCCGGGACTAGAAGCCTTCGAAGCTCGCGGCAAGCGCGGGATCGCCGCTGGACAGCCGCAGCGCCTGCGCCGGAAGTTCAGCTCGTGACTGCACCCACCGTCGCCGCGCCTCGGCGAGGTTCACGTCTGCAATACGTTCGCCGGCGTGCACGAGCGGCTCGTGCAGCGGCCGCAGCCGGGCTCCGACGGGCGCCCGGCGACCCGGCACCACGACGTCTTCCACCGCCGTCCCGCGCGCGTTCAACCGGCGGGCCACGCTCTTGCGCCCACCGCGAGAGGGCTTGCCCGGGGAAAGCTTCGCGACCGGCTGCCCGCCCCGTTCCACCAGCTTGTAAACGAAGCCCGCTGCGGGAGCGCCGGAGCCGGTGACGAGCGCCGTGCCGACCCCGTAGCCGTCGACCGGCGCCGCCGCCAGCGCAGCGATCGCGTACTCGTCGAGGTCACTGGTCACGATGATGCGGGTGTTCGTCGCACCGAGGCTGTCGAGCAGCTCGCGCACCTCACGCGCGAGGGCGCCGAGATCGCCGCTGTCGAGCCGCACCGCATCGAGCGCCGGCCCGGCGACCTCCACCGCGATGCGCACGCCCTCCAGCAGGTCGTAGGAGTCGACCAGGAGGGTCGTGGCGGGGCCGAGCGAGGCCACTTGCGCCTCGAAGGCGGCGCGCTCGCTCTCGTGCAGCAGGGTGAACGCGTGGGCGCTGGTTCCCGTGGTCGGGATGTCGTAGCGGCGGCCCGCCTCGAGGTTGGAGGTCGCCTCGAAACCGGCGACGTAGGCGGCGCGGGCAGCGGCCACCGCGGCCTGCTCGTGGGTGCGCCGCGAACCCATTTCGATGCACGGGCGGGTGCCCGCGGCGACCGTCATGCGCGCTGCGGCGGCGGCAACGGCGCTGTCGTGATTGAGGATCGAGAGGACGAGCGTCTCGAGCAGCACGGCGTGCCCGAAGCTCCCCTCGACGACCAGCACCGGAGAATCGGGCCCGTAGGCCTCGCCCTCGGCCAGCGCCCAGATGTCGACTTTCGGCGGCGTGCTGAGGTGCTTGCCCAGCCAGCGCGCCGTCGCGGCGTTCGACCACGCCGGTCTCGCGCAGCAGCTCGATCTCATCCGGCCCGAAGCGGAAATCCTCGAGGGCGTCGAGCAGGCGTCCGACCCCGGCGAAGACCCCGTAGCGGCGTCCGGCCGGCAGCCGCCGGGTGAAGACCTCGAATACCACCGGCTGCAGCGCGGCTCCTGACTGGAGCGCTGCCTGCAGCATCGTGAGCTCGTAGTGATCGGTCAGCAGCGCGGTGCTGGACATGCCGGGACTGTACGGAGAGGGCGCAGAATGGGCGTGCTGACGACCGCAACGCCTGACACCATCGAGCGCACCGGTGAGCGCGTGCGCGAGGACGAACGGGTCGCGACCGAGCGGCCGTGGGTCACGATCGTGTGGGACGACCCGATCAACCTGATGTCCTACGTCACCTACGTCTTCCAGCAGCTGTTCGGCTTCCCGAAGAGCAAGGCCGAGAAGCTGATGCTCGACGTCCATCACACCGGCAAGGCCGTGGTCACCGCGGGCACCCGTGAGGAGATGGAGCGCGATGTCGAGCCGCCTGCACGGCGCCGGGCTCTGGGCAACCCTGACGCACGGATTCCTGACCGGCGCTGGCTGAGTGAGCGGCTTCGAGCGCACGCGCGCGGGATCACGATCGTGCTGGATCCGGTCGAGGCGGCGGTTCTCGCGCAGCTGATGAACGAGCTGTGCGTGCTGATCGGTCCGCAACCGGCGGCGACCGACGGGGAGGCCTGGGCTCGCGAGCTCGGGCTCGGTGGGCTGCGGCGGACCGATGCCGCAGCAACCCCGCCGAACGACCCGATCCGCGCCCGGCTGTTTCCCGATGCGTACACCGGCGACGCTGCCGCTGCGGACGATTTCCGCCGCTTCACCGAGGGGGAGCTGCGCGCCGGGAAGTTCGCCAATGCCACGGCGCTGCTCGCTTCGCTGCCGGAGGGCGGCGGTGCGATTGCTCTGGACGACGCGGCCAGCGCGGCCTGGCTGGGCGCCTTGAACGACTGCCCGGCTGGCGCTCGGAACCGCCCTGGACGTCGACCGAGGACGATCTACGACGAGCTCGTCACCTTGGAGCTCAGAAGAGCCGCGGGCCCAGCGGCTGCAGGTCTACTTCTGGCTCGGCGAGCTGCAGGACTCGCTGCTATCGGCGCTCACCGGCGACTGATCACCGCTAATCTCGCCCTGGTGTTGCAGCTCTCACAGGACCAGTACGACGCCATCGTCGCCCACGCCCGCCGCGACCACCCGGACGAGGCCTGCGGCGTGATCGCCGGCCCGGCCGGCAGCGACCGCCGGAGCGGTTCATCCCGATGGTCAACGCCGCACGCTCGCCGACCTTCTACGAGTTCGACTCGGCCGACCTGCTGCGGCTCTACCGGGAGATGGACGACCGGGACGAGGAGCCGGTGGTCATCTACCACTCGCACACCGCCACCGAGGCCTACCCGTCGCGCACCGACATCTCCTACGCCAACGAGCCGCAGGCGCACTACGTGCTCGTCTCCACCCGCGACCCGGAGCAGGCCGAGTTCCGTTCGTTCCGCATCGTCGACGGGAGCGTCGACCGAGGAACCGGTCACCGTCGGCTAAGAGCTGGACCATCCCGTAGAGCCGCGCTCATGTTGCAGGAGTGACATCATGGCCATCGAGGTTCGGATCCCGACGATCCTGCGCAGCTACACCGGCGGGGCGAAGGCGGTGGAGGCGTCCGGCGACACGCTGGATGCCCTGCTGTCCGACCTCGACGCCCGCTACGCGGGGCTGCGCGAGCCGCCTCATCGACGGAGGCCGGCGCTGCGCCGGTTCGTCAACGTCTACCTCAACGACGAGGACGTCCGCTTCCTCGGCGGGCTGAGGCGCCCCGGTCAACGACGGCGACACCGTCACCGTCCTGCCCGCGGTGGCCGGCGGGGCCAGCGGCCAGACGGCGCTGACGCGATGCGTTTCGACTCGCCTGCTCGACTCGGTCGGGCACACCCCGCTGGTCGGGCTTGCCGCGGCTGTCCCCGTCGGCTGAGGTGCGCCTGTGGGCCAAGCTGGAGGACCGCAACCCGACCGGCTCGGTCAAGGACCGCCCCGCGCTGTGCATGGTCGAGCCGCCGAGAAGGACGGCCTGCTGTACCCGGGCTCCACGATCCTGGAGCCGACCTCGGGTAACACCGGCATCTCGCTGGCCATGGTGGCCAAGCTAGCGCGGCTACCGGCTGGTCGTGCGTGATGCCGGAGAACACCTCGGCCGAGCGCCGCCAGCTGCTGCGGATGTGGGGCGCGCAGATCATCTCCTCGCCTGCCGCGGGCGGATCGCAACGAGGCCGTCGCGCGTCGCGAAGCAGATCGCCGCCGAGCACCCGGACTGGGTCATGCTCTACCAGTACGGCAACGCCGGCGAACGCCGCGCGCACTACGAGACCACCGGCCCGGAGATCCTCGCCGACCTGCCGAGCGATCACCCATTTCGTCGCCGGGCTCGGCACCACCGGCACGCTGATGGGCGTCGGGCGTTACCTGCGCGAGCAGGTGCCCGGCGTCCAGATCGTCGCGGCCGAGCCGCAGCTACGGCGAGCTGGTCTACGGCCTGCGCAACATCGACGAGGGCTTCGTCCCGGAGCTCTACGACGACTCGGTGCTGACCACGGCGCTTCTCGGTCGTCCCCGCGACGCGCTGCGCCGCACCCGCGAGCTGCTGAGCACGAGGGCATCTTCGCCGGCATCTCCACCGGTGCGATCCTGCACGCCGCGCTCGCGCATGGCCGCCAAGGCCGCCGCCGCCGGGGAACGCGCCGACATCGCGTTCGTGGTCGTGCGACGGCGGCTGGAAGTACCTGTCCACCGGCGCGTACGCACGGCACCCTGGACGAGGCCGAGGAAGCGCTCGAGGGCCAGCTCTGGGCCTAGGGGTGGCGCTCGTGCGCATGTGAAATTCCCGACACGTGTCACGTGACCTGCACGGCGGCTTTACTCTCTTGTAGCAATGACCAACGCGCTGCTTGTGATGGATGCTGCGCTGTGAAGCTGACCGTGCTCGGCTGCGCGGGGACGTTCCCCGGTCCCGGGACGGCGTGCTCGTCGTACGTGCTTGAACACGACGGCTTCCGGCTGGTGATCGACGTCGGTAACGGGGCGCTCGGTCCCCTGCAGGAGCACATCGGGCTGCTCGGCATCAACGCGGTGCTGCTGTCGCACCTGCACGGTGACCATTGCCTGGACCTGGTGGCCTACTCGTACGCGCTGCGCTACCACCCGGAAGGCCCGCTGCCACGGCTGCCCATCTACGGCCCGGTCTCGAGCCGCCACCGGCTTTGCGGCGCTTTTGACGACGGCCGTCGGACGGGCTCTCTGACGTCTTCGACTTTCGCGGCATCCGTACCGGCCACCGCGCGATCGGGCCGTTCGAGATCGAGCTGGATCGGGTACGCCATCCGATCGAGGCGTTCGGCATGCGCCTGACGGCCGGCGGGCGGACGTTCACCTACAGCGGTGACACGGGCAGCTGCGACGAGGTCGAGAAGCTCGCCCGCGACACCGATCTCTTCCTCTGCGAATCGAGCTGGGCGCACTCGCGGGGTAACCCGCCCGGCATCCATCTGACCGGGCGCGATGCGGGAGAGGCCGCGCACCGCGCTGATGCGCACAAACTCCTGCTCACGCACATGGTGCCCTGGGCGAGCCCGGAGGAGTTGCAGGATGAGGCCACCGGGCAGTACGCGGGTGAGATCGCTTGCGCCAAACCCGGCGCGAGCTACGACGTCTGAAGTGGATGACCTCCAAGCGTGAGCACTCCCAAAGTTGAGGGTGGCCGTCCCGGCGGCCGGGCCAACGACGAGCTTCGGCCGGTCCGTTTCGAACGGGGATGGCAGCCGCATCCGGCCGGATCGGTGCTGATCGATTTCGGCGAGACCCGGGTGCTGTGCGCGGCGAGCGTGGAGCGAGACGTCCCGCGTTGGCGGCGCGGCAGCGGGCTCGGCTGGGTGACCGCCGAGTACGCGATGCTCCCGAGCTCGACCAACACGCGTAACGAGCGTGAGTCGGTCAAGGGCAGCGTCGGCGGCCGCACCCAGGAGATCTCGCCGGCTCATCGGCCGCTCGCTGCGTCCCTGCGTGGACCTCAAGGCGCTGGGCGAGAACACCATCGCCATCGACTGCGACGTGCTGAGGCCGACGGCGGCACGCGCACGGCAGCCATCACGGGCGCGTACGTGGCGCTTGCCGACGCGATCCGCTCGCTCGGCAAGGACTCGGCGCTCGCTGGGGTCGGTCTCGGCGGTGAGCGTGGGCGTCATCGATGGTCAGCCGCGGCTCGACCTGTGCTACGAGGAGGACGTGCGCGCGGACACCGACATGAACGTCGTGGTCACCGGCGACGGGCGTTTCGTCGAGGTGCAGGGCACGGCGGAAGGCGCGGCGTTCGACCGCGCCGAACTCGATGCCTTGCTCGACCTCGCGGTCGGCGGCTGCGCTTCGCTCGCGGCCGCACAACAGGCGGCGTTCACGCGGTGACCAGACCGCGTGAGTGATTCGCCGCGCCCCCGGATCGTGCTCGCGAGCCGTAACGCGGGCAAGCTCGCTGAGCTGCGTCGCATCCTCGGCCCCGGCTACGAGCTGGTGGGGCTGCCGGAATCCGCCCCCGAGGTGGCGGAGACCGGCGCTACGTTCGAGGAGAACGCGCTGCTCAAGGCGCGAGCAGCCGTCGCCGAAACGGGCCTGATCGCCGTCGCTGATGACAGCGGCCTCGCCGTCGACCTGCTCAACGGCATGCCCGGGGTCCTTTCTGCGCGCTGGTCGGGGCTGGCGGCCGAAGATCCCACGCGTGACGAGGCGAACCTGCTCCTGGTGCTGGCGCAGCTGCGCGAGACCCCGCCCGGTCGTCGAGGGGCGGCGTTCGTCTGCGCTGCGGCGCGTGGCGTTTCCGGACGGCCGGGAGTACGTGCTGCGCGGCGAGGTCCGGGGCAGGCTCCTCACCGGGCCGCGGGGCAGCGGCGGCTTCGGGTACGACCCGATCTTCGTGCCCGACGGCGAGACCCGCACCACCGCCGAGATGAGCCCCGCCGAGAAGGATGCGATCAGCCATCGGGGGCGGGCGTTTCGCGCGCTCGCCGCCAGGCTCTCAGAGCTGCTGGCTGCCTAGCACGTCCTAGTAGGTACAGCGGTTGTCGGCCGACGCCGCCGAGACCGGTGGCGGGTTGGGGCTCGCCGGCGCGGTGGGGGCCGGGGTCGGGGTCGAGTTGACCGGGGTATCCGAGAGGCTCACCGGCACGACCTTGGTGAAGTTGGCACCGGCGATCAGCACGACACCGCTGAGCACGCTCGGGTCCTCGACCAGCACCGATCCAGGGACGGCGGCCGCGACCGTCTCGGCCGCGTCCTTGTTGCCCGTGCCGTAGTGGACCTGGGTACGGGCGTATCCGGTGGTGCCCGCCGGTCCCGGGACGCCGACCGGGAAGCCGTCCTTGGCCAGCGCGGTGGTCACCTGGCTGGCCAGATCGACCCGGCCCACCCCGTCCTCGACGGTGACGTGCACCTGGGACGGGTCCACCGGCACGCCGACCGCTTGGACGTTCGTGGCTGACACGGAGCCGCTGCTGCGGCCGGTGTTCGTGGTGGTGTTCGCGTCGCGGATCTTGGCGACCATCTCGTCGAACTGCGGCTGCTCGATGATCTGGACGCTGCCCACACTCTGGTATTGGCCGTAGGGGGTCAGCTCCGGCACGTTTTGGACGACCTGGATCGTGCCGAGATTGGTGTCGGTGACCTCCAGCCCGCGCTGCGGAAGCGTCTCGAAGAACACCTTGCTCGGGTCGAGCCCGCGCAGCCGCAGGCCCAGCTTCTCCAGGTCGGTGAGCGTGGTTCCCTCATCGAGAGTGAGTGCCTTCTGGATGGCGCCGAGCAGTCGTGTCACCGCGACCGGGTTGAAGAGCAGGTTGACCCGGGTCGCGGTGCGAAACACCGAGCCGAGGAACTGCTGCTGGCGCTTGATGCGGCTGAGGTCGGAGTTGGGCAGGCCGTGGCGCTGACGGACGAAAGCGACCGCCTGGTCACCAACCAGCGTCTGCTCGCCGTATTTGCCGTGGAAGCCGCTGTAGCCGTCGTTGATGTTGGTGATCCGGCCGCCGTCCTCGTTGGCACTGGCCGGGGCCGGCTTGATGCACACCTGGACACCGTTGATGACCTCGCTGATCTTCTTGAATCCTTCGAGGTCGACCGAGACGTAGTGATCGATCTGCACGTGGAAGAGATTCTCGACGGTGCGCACCAGCAGCGAGGGCCCGCCGAAGTAGATCGCGGCGTTGAACTTGTTCTTTTGGGCCGGGTGATGGACCTTCTGGCTGTCGGTGTAGGCGGGAATCGTGACGAGGGTGTCGCGGGGGATGGAGATGTTGGTGGTCGTCCCGTCGGCGTCGAGGTGGGTCAGGATCGTCGTGTCGCTGCGCGCGCCGATGATGCCGCTGCCGAACTCGCCGTTGCTGCCGGCCCGGCTGTCAGTGCCCACCAGCAGCCAGTTCTCTGAGCCGATGGGTGCCGCGGCGGGCCGGTCATGGCCGAGGTTCAGCTTGACCCGGGCGATCGATCCGTCGAACCACTTGACAACGACGAATCCACCGACGCTTCCCAGCAGCACGACGACCGACAGCAGACCCGCGACGACGTACAGCAATCGCTGGGGGAGCGGCCGGCGGCGTTTGCGCACCCGCTTGTCGGGGCTGAGCCCCGGCGGCGGCATTTCTTGCGTTGACGTGACGACGACGGTGAGCTCCCACGTCCGAGCCGGCTCCCCTCACGGGGGCAGGGAAGGTGGCGGACGATCAAGACGTTACCGCCGGTGCCTGTAAGAACGGTGACTATCCACTGTGCGGCGGCTACCAGGGACCCGCGTCTGCAACCCCTCGTAATGTCGTGAACACCGTCCGCCAAGGTCGCCGATCTGCGATTCCACGGCTTGACGTGGTATTCAAGAGGAGCCATGACCACCGGGCGGGGCAGCGACGCGCAGGCGGTCCTGTTTGCCTCCAGGGCGCTCGTGGCCGTTGCGGCCAAGTCGCTGGCTCAGGTGGAGCAGGTCATCACCGTGCCGCAATGGCGAGTGCTCGTGGTCGTCGCGCGCGAAGGCCAGCTGGCGTTGCACGAGCTGGCTGCCGCGCTGGGGGTGCACCCGTCCACAGGGACACGGATGTGCGATCAGCTCGTCGCGAAGGGGATGCTCTCGCGCCACGACCATCCGGTCGACCGCCGGTTCTTGGTTCTGCAGCTCACCTCCGCCGGCCAGGAACTCGTCGACCGGGTGAACCACGACCGCCAGCGTGAGATCGAGACCATCCTCGATCGCCTTCCTGCGCCCGCCCGGCAGCGGTTGGTGGAGGCTCTGGGCGATTTCGCGGCAGCCGCCGGCGAATTCACCGTTGACCCGCGTTGGGACCTCGCGGGAGGTTTCACCGAACCGATTTCCGCCGCGAAGGCGGACCGTGCACCCCGGGTCCGCCCCAGGGGTCGCTCGTGACGATTCCTGGCGGGCGCTGAGACCCAACGCCGATCAGCCCCCCGAGCATGGCGTCGGTCCGCATCAGTCGTCCGCCGGTGGCGGCCCGTCCCCGGCCATCACCACGGTCCGGATCGGGAAGGGGATCTCGATGCCCTCACGGCGGTACCGCCCGTGCAGGCGTTTGACGAATTCGGACACGATGGCGTACTGCTGGCTGAACTCGGTGGTTCGCAGGATCACGTTGATGTTGATGCTTGAGTCGCCGAATGCGGCAAATCGAATGATCGGGGTGTAGCTGGGTACGCCGCCGGGCAGGTCGTTCATCACGCTGATCCCGACGTCGCGTGTGACCCTTTCGACCTGGTCGAGGTCGCTGTCGTAGGACACGCCGACCGGCACGACAATCGACATCTCCGGAGACGGCCGGAAGTAGTTGATGATGACCGACTGCGCCAGCTTGGCGTTGGGAACGATCGCGTGGTTATTCGCCATCTGAGCCACGGTGGTATTGCGCCAGTTGGTGTCGACGATTTCGCCTTGCTCACCCGTATCGAGCTGGATGTAGTCGCCGACCTGCACCTTCTTGGAGACGAGGATGTGCACGCCGGCGAAGAGGTTGCTGAGCGTGTCCTGCAATGCCAGGGCGACGGCGATGCCTCCCACGCCGAGCGCGGTCAGCAATGGCGTGATGGAGACGCCGAGGTTCCCCAAGATCAGCAACGTGCCGAGTAGCAGGATCGTGAGCCGCGCGATGTTGACGAATATGGTCGCGGTCGCTCCGCCCCCAGTACGCCGCCCGATCGCGAGCCGGATGCCCTGCGCGGCCAGCCTGCCGATGATCAGAGTCGCGACCAGGATGAAGGTGGCGGTCAGTGCACCGTGCGCGATGCGATCGAGGCGTTGCCGTAGCGGCAGTTCGTCGATGGCGACCCAGAGCCCACCGAGCGCGAGCAGCGGGAGCGCTAGGTCATGGAGCAAACCTAGGACGATGTCGTCGCCGCTCCATGCAGTGGCCTTGGCTCGCCGATGCAGCCGCCCGAACAGGAACCGTAGTGCTACCCCGAGCAGGAATCCGACGCAGACTGCGGCTGCAGCGATCACTGCCTGACCGAGCGATATCGCATCCACGACCGGTGACGCTATCGAAGCCGCTTCGGGCCGCCTCGCCGCGCGAGTCGCCGTTCGGGTTGCA
Source organism: uncultured Actinomycetota bacterium (assembly GCA_963765845.1). Taxonomy (GTDB): domain Bacteria; phylum Actinomycetota; class Actinomycetes; order Frankiales; family Frankiaceae; genus DATAZK01. The sequence goes on along the minus strand of CAVXYJ010000001.1, from coordinate 44,397 downwards.
GTTCATGGCGAAGGTAGGAACCTCGGGACGCTAGATGGCGTGATCCCTCACTCCACGGGGAGTCCTGAGCGAGCCGAGATCGGGGCCTCGCGGTACCTGAAGACGCTGCTGGCGACGAGCCAGATGGCGAACAGCGGCAACATCGGCAGGCCGAGCCCGACCGCCGAGTCTGACGACGACACCACACCGCCGAGTCCGAGCACTCCGAACAGTCCGACCAGCAGTCCGAGCGAGCCATACCAGGCGGGCCACAGCCCGGCTGGTCGGGCTGGTGCGGAAGGGGGGATTCGAACCCCCACGCCCGTTAGGGCACTGGATCCTAAGTCCAGCGCGGCTGCCGTTACGCCACTCCCGCTCGCCCGCCCATTTTGCCTGGCTCAGCCGGTGGGAGCCACCCAAGCCCAGGGACGTAAGTCGATCTGTTGCTGTGTCGCGCACCCGCTCGACAGCCGAAACGAGCGAACCTGGCCAGATGCCCTACGGTGAGGTCGGTGGGAGCGCTTTTCCGGCTCATCGAAGGCCTGACTTTCAGGCAAGGCCTCGTGGCTACGACGTGAACGCCAACCCGTCCCGTCCAGCGTCAGCGCGCCATCAACGGCAGCCCGTGGGGCGGTTCCGCCCGGACGTGCAAGGTCTGCGCGCGGTCGCGGTCGTCGCGGTCGTCGCGTACCACGCAGGCATGCCTGGCCTGCGCGGCGGGTTCATCGGCGTCGACGTGTTCTTCGTGATCTCCGGATTCCTGATCACGGGCCTGATCGTCGGCGACGTCGAGCGGACGGGGAAGGTGTCGTTCCGCGAGTTCTACGCCCGCCGCGCCCGGCGAATCCTGCCCGCCGCGATCCTGGCGCTGCTCGTCACGCTTGCGGTGTCCTACGTGGTGTTGCCTCCGTTGCAGATTCCCGGAGTGGCGCGCGATGCGGTGGCCGCCGCGCTGTTCGTCGCCAACTTCCGGTTCGCCGCGCAGAGCACGGACTACCTGGGAGCGCACCCGTCTCCCACGCCGTATCAGCACTACTGGTCGCTCTCGGTCGAAGAGCAGTTCTATCTGGTCTGGCCGGCGCTCCTGTACCTTGCCGCGGCGCTGGGACGGCGGCGCGTCCGGGCCACGATGACTGTCGTCGTCACGCTGATCGCCGCAGGATCGCTGGCCGCCTGCGTCTGGCTGACGCACACCTCCGAGCCAACTGCCTTCTATCTGCTGCCGACGCGAGCGTGGGAGCTCGCGCTCGGCGGGTTGCTCGCGCTCGCCGGTTCGCGGCTCGTACGGCTTCCGCGAGCCACCGCGGCACTGCTGGGCTGGGCTGGGCTGGCCGCGATCATCTGGTCCGTCGTCAGCTACGGCGCCTCCACGGCTTTCCCGGGCTTGGCGGCGACCGTACCCGTCTTGGGCGCCGCCGCCATCATCGCCGCGGGGTCGCCTTCTGCGGGTTCAGCCCGGCACGGATCGACGGGCTTGCTCGGCACGAGACCGATGCAGTCGCTGGGCCGGGTCTCCTACTCCTGGTATCTCTGGCACTGGCCGGCGCTGGTGCTTGGCGCGGTGCTGTGGCACGGCCCCTTGTCGCGGTTCAGCATGGTGGCGCTCAGTCTCGGCCTTGCGTACCTGACGCAGCGACTGGTCGAGGACCCGTTCCGGCGAGCGCGCCTGCTGGTGCGGGCGCCTCGCATGAGCATCACGGCAGGCGTGGCGCTCAGCGGGGCCGCGGCGCTCATAGGCCTTTTCGCGATCCAGGGCGCCCCGCGGCCGGTCGGTCACGCTCCGGCTGTCGCCGCCCCGCGGCTCACGGAGGTCAACCAGGGGGTTACCGCCCACTCTTCTTCGGCACACGTCGCCCCGTCACGTTTCGCCGCGCTGGACAGCCTGCAGCAGCCGCTGCAACGGGTCCTGTCAGCCGCCACGCACATTCGCGGCATCCCTTCCAACCTCACCCCATCGCTGTCCAGCGTGCGTATGGACAAGCAAAGGCCGTTCTTTGACGGCTGCGATCTGTCGTTCAACGCGGCCACGTCGCCGCCATGTGCCTACGGGGACACGACAGCCAACCGGACGATCGTGGCGTTCGGAGATTCCCATGCCGCACAGTGGTTTCCGGCCCTCGACGAGTACGCCAACTCCAATCATTGGCGCCTTGAGAGCCTGACGAAGGCCACCTGCCCACCGGTTCTCATCCCCATCTTCAGTCCCGTGCTGGGACGCGATTTCACCGAATGCGAGCAGTGGCGCACCCAGACCATCGCGCGGATCGCGTCAGAACATCCGGCCCTCGTCGTCGTCGACTCCGCGCGCCACTATGGGCCCGAGTACGACTTCCACGTCTACAGCGCGCAGTGGCTGTCCGGTCTGGCGCAGACCGTTCGAGACCTTCGGGCCAGCGGCGCTCGCGTGCTCGTGTTCGGACCCACCGCCAAGCCGGCGGGAGACGTTCCCGATTGCCTGTCCATTCACCTCGACGATGCGCAGGCGTGCTCGGTCCCGACCGCTGTCGGCGTCAACTATCTGGGAAGTCGCGCTGAACAGTTGGCCGTACAGAAGGCCGGCGGCTATTACGTACCGACCGCACCATGGGTGTGCGCCAAGGATCGCTGCCCGGTCATCGCCGGCAACCTGCTGATGTACCGCGATGACAACCACCTGACCGCCACCTACGCGCAGTGGCTGGAGCCCGTCGTCGCAGCGGCGATCAATGCCGTGCTCAAACCGTGAACTGACCCGGTTACGCGCCGACCCCGAGGTCGCGCAGCAGCTTGGCGACGTGGCCGGTGGCCTTCACGTTGTACTGGGCCGTCTCGACCTTGCCGTCAGCGCCGACGACGACGGTCGAGCGGATGACGCCGATCCGCTTCTTGCCGTACATCATCTTCTCGCCCCAGGCGCCGTACGCCTCGAGCGTCGCGTGCTCCGGGTCGGAGAGCAGCGGGAAGGTCAGGTGCTGGTTGTCACGGAACTTGGCGAGCTTGGCCGTCTTGTCGGGGCTGATGCCGACGACCGCGTAACCCGCGTCCTGCAGGATCGACAGCTGGTCGCGAAAGTCGCAGGCTTGCGTGGTGCATCCCGGCGTCGAGGCTGCCGGGTAGAAGTAGACGATCACGCGCTTGCCGGCGAAGTCCGCCAGCGAAACCGGCTTGTCGTCGGCGTCGGGCAGGGTGAACGCGGGGGCGACGGCTCCGGCTTCCAGGCGTGGCATGCACTCACCGTAATGCGCCGGCACGGGAGCCGCTTCAGCCGCCGCTGCCCGGTCATCTGGCAGGCTGGCTTCTCGTGACCGATCCGGCGAGCCCCACCGAACTGCGCGCTGCCATCGAGCGTGGCGGGCCCACCCGCTACCACGAGGCGAACAGCGCCAAAGAAAAGCTCTTTGCCCGCGAGCGGGTCCGGCTGCTGACCGACCCGGGTTCCTTCGTCGAGGACGGTGCCTACGCGAACGCCAACGCGGGTGACCTGCCCGCCGACGGCATCATCACCGGCACCGCGACGATCGAGGGCCGCCCGGTCGCGTTGATGGCCAACGACTCGACGGTGAAGGCCGGCTCCTGGGGTGCCCGCACCGTCGAGAAGATCATCCGGATCATCGAGTACGCGCTCAAGCACGGCCTCCCGATGGTCTACCTGGTCGATTCGGCCGGCGCCCGGATCACCGATCAGGTCGACCTCTTTCCAGGCCGCCGCGGCGCGGGCCACATCTTCCACACCCAGGTGAAGGCGTCAGGCGCGATCCCCCAGGTGTGCGCGCTCTTCGGGCCGAGCGCTGCCGGCGGGGCGTACATCCCGGCGTTCTGCGACGTCGTGGTGATGGTCGAGGGCAACGCGTCGATGTACCTCGGCTCCCCGCGGATGGTCGAGATGGTGACCCGTGAGATCACCACATTGGAGGAGATGGGCGGCGCCAAGATGCACTGCTCGGTCTCCGGCGTCGGGCATTTCCTGGCCAAGACGGAGACCCAGGCCCTCGACACGGTGCGCCGCCACCTGTCCTACCTGCCCTCGAACTGGACGCAGAACCCGCCCGGGGCTGCGCCCGGGGACCCCGAGAACATCGACATCGCCGCGCTGATCCCGGGCAGCGAGCGCCAGGCGTTCGACATGCGCCGGCTGGTGCGCGGCCTGGTCGACGAAGGTTCCTTCTTCCAGATCCATGAACTCTGGGCGCGCGAACTGCTCGTCGGCTTCGCCCGCCTCGACGGTCAGGTCATCGGCATCGTCGCGAACCAGCCGATGCAGAAAGGCGGCGTGCTCTTCGTCGACTCGGCCGACAAGGCCACCCGCTTCATCCAGCTGTGCGACGCGTTCAACGTGCCGCTGCTGTTCCTCGCCGACGTGCCCGGCTTCATGGTGGGCAACGCGGTCGAGCGCCAGGGCATCATCCGGCACGGCGCCAAGATGATCACCGCTGTCAGCGAGGCGACCGTGCCGAAGATCTGCGTGGTCGTCCGCAAGGCTTATGGCGCAGGGCTGTACGCGATGGCCGGGCCCGGCTTCGAACCTGACGCCACCCTCGCCCTTCCCAGCGCCAAGATCGCCGTGATGGGTGCCGACGCGGCGATCAACGCGGTTTACGCGAACCGCATCGCGGCGTTCGACACCGACGAGCAGCGCGAGGCGTTCGTCACCGAGCGCCGCGCCGAGTACGAGAAGGACATCGACATCGTGCGGCTGGCGAGCGAGCTGGTGGTCGACGACATCGTCGAGCCCGGCGACCTGCGCAGCGAGCTCATCCGGCGGTTTGCCACGACTGCCGGCAAGGACCGCACCTTCGGTCGCCGCCGGCACGGAATCACGCCGGTCTGAGCCCGGGAGCAAACCAGGCGGCATACATCTGGCTTTCATCCTGTGCGGGACCGGGTCGTGGTGGAGACTGCCATGGTGAGCGAACCCGCCACCGAGCTCTCCTCCGGCCAGGTCTTTGCCGGCTGGCGGATCGAGCGCGAGCTCGCTCGGGGCGGGATGGGCGTGCTCTACCTCGCTCACCACCCGCGGTTGCCGCGTATTGACGTGATCAAGGTGCTCTCGCCGCTGCTGTCCACTGACCAGCGCTTCCGCGAGCGGTTCCTGCGTGAGGTCACGCGCATGTCGACGCTCTCGCACCCGCACCTGATGACGATTCATGACTCCGGCGAGGCCGAGGACGGCACGCTCTACCTGGTCATGCCGTTCGTCTCGGGCGGTGATCTGCGGGCGCTGCTGAAGCAGGGCGGCCCGCTCCCGCCGGCGCGAGCGGCCAAGCTCGTCAGCCAGCTCGCCGCGGCCCTCGACGCCGCCCACCGGGTCGGGGTGGTGCATCGTGACGTCAAGCCCGAGAACGTCCTGCTCGCCTCCGTCGAGCCGGACGACTCCGACCATGCGCTGCTGACGGACTTCGGTATCAGCCGCGAGGACATGGCCAGCAACACGCTGACCGCCACCGGGGAGCTGCTGCTCACACCGGCGTATGCCTCCCCGGAGCAGGTGCTCGGCAGGATGGTCGACGCGCGGGCCGACCAGTACGCGCTGGCCTGCATCCTCTACGAGCTGCTCACCGGCGAGCCTCCGTACCGCAATGACGTGCAGGTCATCATGCTGATGGCCCACGTGCAGGAGCCGATCCCGCGGGTGGCCGGCCGCTTCGGCCTGCCGCCCGCGATCGATGACGTGATCGCCCGCGGCATGGCGAAATCGCCGCAGGAGCGCTTCCCGAACTGCCGCGCCTTGGCTCAGGCCGCGACGGCGGCGCTCGGGGTCAGCGCTGACGTCGCGCGCCCTGGCGTCGACGTGCGCGAAACGCTGCCCGCTCCGACCCCTGCGGCCTACCCGCCCCCTGCTCAACCGCCGCCTCCTGCGGTCTACCCACCCGCTCCGGCCGGCCCTTCGCCGACCCCTTTCTTTCCCGGGGTGCCCTCTCCCCAGCCCAAACGCACGAAACGTCGGGCGCTGATCGCCCTGCTCACGCTCGTCGTCGTCGCCGCCGGAGCTGCGGCGGCGGCGGTGATACTCGGCACCGGTTCGAAAGGCTCGAATGCCAGCAGCTCAACGCAGGCGTCGGCGGACTTCACCGCGCTGCTCGCCCGCGTGCCGCAGAATGTGCGCGGCTCCTGCAAGGACATCAGCAGCCGGCTACCGGCGGATGTCACGTCCTCGGTGCAGGTCCTCACCGACTGCGAGACCACGGTGAACGGATCCGCGGTGACCATCAACTACCGCACCCTGAAGGGCGACGACGCGGCGATCAAGCGCTACCGCACCGTTCATCTCGGGCTCGGCGGTGTCCATCATTCGCCCGGTAATTGCGTGACCTTCGCGAGCACCGATCCGACGCACCAGGGCACCCACGGCTTCGCCCAGGCGGTGAATCAACCTCCGCTGGTCGGCGCGCTCTGGTGCGACACCAACGGCACGCTCTGGTACCTGCAGTCGAGCCCGGCGTCCGGCAATTTGCCGATGATGACGACAGTGATTCCCCGGGGCACGGTCACCCTGGCCGACGCTGCGCAGCGCTACGCAAACCTGGCCGCGGTAGCTCCTACGAGCTGATGTCAGGCGACGCTTTTGGGCGTATTGACGACCGGGGTGGACTGCTCGACCACGGCCAGCCGGCTCGCCGGCAGGTACGCCTTCGGATGGTCAGGGCGCAGGAAGACGAACTTCTTGTACGCCCAGAACCGGAAGAAGGTCGCCATCCCGGTGCCGATGACGTTGCCCCAGATGTTCGTGGCCAGCGGGCTCTCCTGCTTGAGCACGTAGCGACCGAAGCCGAGGAAGGCCAGCGCGATACCGAGCCCGATGAAGTTGAGCACGATGAACAGCGAGTACTCGCGACGCATGCCACTGCGCGCCCGGTGTACGAACGACCAGTGACGATTGGCGAAGTAGTTGATCGTCGCGGCGACGATGGTCGACAGGGTCTTGGACGTGATCGGACCGATGCCCCACCCGAAGTGGAAGGCGTTGAACAGGCCGAAGTCGATGATGTAGCAAACCGCGCCGACGATGCCGAACTTCGCGACCTCGTGCACTAGCGTTTGCCAGCGCGCGTAAAACTGCCGTACGAAGCTCACTCAGCGTCCTGGACGTTGGGGACAATGGGGGCTGCGGGGGTCGAGGGACCTCCGGGGCTGGTAGCGACGGTACTCGTCAGGGCGACGACGAGGCCAGAACGCCACGCCTCCCAGCAGCTTCCCAGCTGCGAGGCAAATGTCTCCACCAGCACGACATCGGCGCCACATCGCCACCGTCGACCTGACGATCGGCGTGGCGTCAGACACCTTCAGAAAGAGGTTCGAGAGATGAGATTCCGGTGACCGCGACCGACGACGCCGTTATCGCTTCGCGGGCGTGGCGGCTGAGCCACTTTCCCAACGCGGGGCATGTCGATGTGTCCCCGCGCAAGCACCTGGCAGTGGTCACCTGCATGGACTCGCGCATCGACGTCTTCGCCCTGCTCGGGCTCGAGGTCGGTGAGGCCCATGTGCTGCGTAATGCCGGTGGGGTGGTGACCGACGACATGATCCGCTCGCTCGCCATCAGCCAGCGCAGGCTCGGCACCCGCGAGATCCTGCTCGTGCATCACACCGACTGCGGTCTGATGCGCCTGTCTGAGGATGGGTTCAAGGCCGAGCTGGAGGCCCAGACCGGGATGCGCCCGGCGTGGGCGATCGAGTCGTTCACCGATCCGGTGGCCTCGGTTCGCCAATCCATGCAGCGGATCCGGATCTCACCGTTCATCCCGCACCGGGGCGAGGTCCGCGGATTCGTCTACGACGTCGACACCGGGGAGCTTCGCGAGGCGCACTAGGCGAGCGGGGTTCAGGGCCGGCCGAGGGCCCGGTAGACCCAGCCCGCGGCGCGCCAGGCATCGGCGTCGAGGGCGTTACGCCCGTCGACGATCCGCTTGAGCGCCACCGCGTCGGCGAGCTCGTGGGGGTCCATGTCGCGAAACTCGCGCCACTCTGTCAGGTGGAGCACCAGGTGGGCCCCGTCGACCGCTTCGCGGGCGCTGTCGCAGTAGGTGAGCTCCGGATGCAGGCGCGCGGCGTTGGCGTTCGCCTGCGGGTCGTAAACACGGACGTGAGCGCCCTGGAGACGGATGGATTCGGAGACGTCGAGGGCGGGGGAGTCGCGCACGTCGTCGCTGTTGGGTTTGAAGGCCGCGCCCAGCACGCCGACCCTGACCCCGCCGGCGAAGGAGCCGCCGGTCAGCTCGCGCGCGAGGTCGACCATCCGGGCGCGGCGGCGCATGTTGATGGCGTCGACCTCCTTCAGGAACGACAGCGCTTGATCGACGCCCAGCTCACCGGCACGGGCCATGAAGGCTCTGATGTCCTTGGGCAGGCAGCCGCCTCCGAACCCGAGGCCCGCGTGCAGGAACCGGCCCCCGATCCGGGTGTCGTACGAGAGCGCTTGCGAGAGCATCTTCACGTCGGCACCGGTCGCCTCGCACACCTCCGCCATCGCGTTGATGAACGAGATCTTCGTGGCCAGGAACGCGTTGGCGGCGACCTTCACCAGCTCCGCCGTCGCGAAGTCGGTGACGACCATCGGCACGCCCGCGGCGAGCAGCGGCTGGTAGACCTCGCGCAGGATGCTCTCGCCGCGTCCCTCGGGATTGGTGCCGATCACCAGCCGGTCGGGGGAGAGGGTGTCCTGCACGGCCCAGCCCTCGCGCAGGAATTCGGGGTTCCAGGCGACCTCGACCCCCTCCGGTGCGCCGCCCAGGATCAGCCCCTCGAGCCGGCGTGCGGTGCCGGCCGGGACCGTCGATTTGCCGACGAAGAGCGATCCGGGACGCAGGTGGGGCAGCAGCGAGTTGGTCGCGGCGTCGACGTAGGTCATGTCGGCGGCGAACTCGCCCTTCTTCTGCGGAGTGCCCACGCACAGGAAGTGGACGTTGCCGAAGCGGCCGGCCTCCTCGTAGGACGAGGTGAAGCGCAGCCGGCCGGCGGACACGTGGCGCGCCAGCAGCTCGTCGAGGCCGGGCTCGAAGAACGGGATGCGGCCGGCGGAGAGCTGATCGATCTTCGCCTTGTCGACGTCGAGGCCGAGCACCTCGAAGCCCAGCTCGGCCATGCAGGCGGCGTGCGTGGCGCCGAGATAGCCGGTACCCAGCACGGTGATCCGCAGGTCACTCATCCCCGGAACGGTATCGGGACACCTGCTCATGTGGGTCCATAGCATGGGCCGGTGGACTCCGCCCTTTATCAGCTCACCGACGAGCACGAACTGCTGCGGCAAACGGTCCGCGAGCTGGCGGCCGACGTCATTGCGCCCCGGGCTGCCGAGATCGACGCGCAGGCCGAGTACCCCTGGGATGTGCATGCCGCTCTCAAGGCGGCCGACCTGCTCGCCATCCACATCCCCGAGGAGTACGGCGGCGCCGGCGCCGACAAGATCGCGCACTGCCTGGTGGTCGAGGAGATCGCCCGGGTCTGCGCGTCCTCGTCGCTCATCCCGATGGGCAACAAGCTCGGCACCACCGGCCTGATCCTGGCCGGCTCGCCCGGGCTCAAGCAGCGCTACCTGCCCCAGGTGGCGAGCGGCGAAGCGTTCTTCTCGTACGCGCTTTCCGAGCGGGAGGCGGGCAGCGACGCGGGATCGATGAAGACCCGGGCGGTCGCCGACGGCGACGGGTACGTCCTTTCCGGCAGCAAGATGTGGATCACCAACGCCGGGGTCAGCACGCACTACACGGTGATGGCCGTGACGGATCCGTCCGCCGGTTCACGCGGGATCAGCGCCTTCGTCGTCCACGCCGATGATCCCGGCTTCTCCTACGGCGAAAAGGAACGCAAGCTCGGCATCAAGGGCTCGCCCACCCGCGAGATCTACTTCGACGACTGCCGCATCCCTGCCGACCGCATGATCGGCGAGCCGGGCACCGGCTTCGGCACCGCGCTGCGCACGCTCGATCACACCCGGCTCGGCATCGGCGCGCAGGCGGTCGGGATCGCGCAAGGGGCACTCGATGTGGCGGTCGGTTACATCAAGCAGCGCCGCCAGTTCGGCCGGCCCGTCAGTGATTTCCAGGGCGTGCAATTCATGGTCGCGGACATGGCGATGAAGATCGAGGCCTCCCGCCAGCTCGTCTACCGGGCGGCGTCGCTCGCCGATTCGGGCGGGCCCAACCTCACCTTCACCTCCAGCGCTGCCAAGTGCTTGGCGTCCGACACGGCCATGTCGGTCACGGTCGACGCGGTCCAGCTGCTCGGCGGCTACGGCTACGTGAACGATTTCCCGGTCGAGCGCATGATGCGTGACGCCAAGATCACCCAGATCTACGAGGGCACCAACCAGATCCAGCGCATGGTGATGGCACGGCAACTGCTGAAGTAGCGCCAGCAGGCTTGCGGCCGGCGCCCTGCACGACGCTCAGAGCGGCGTCGTTGCCCGGGTGGCCACCTTGGCCCAGCTGATCCGGTTACGGCCCTGCGCCTTCGCGAGGTAAAGGGCCATGTCGGCGCGATGCACCAGGGCCTCGACGTCGTCCCCCGGTTCGGACAGCCCGATCCCGATCGAGCAGGCGAGCCTGATGAGCCGGCCGTCGGCCTGCACGCTGCAGTCGGCTACCGCCGCGTGCGCCCGCTGCGCCAGCGCCAGCACTTCGGCGCCGGGGACGTTCACAGCGCCCGCGATCAGGAACTCATCCCCGCCGATGCGCCCGACCACGTCCGAGGTGCGTGCCGCGCCCTGCAGCGCCCCTGCCACCAGCTGGATTGCCCGATCACCCACCTGGTGGCCGTAGCTGTCGTTGAGCGTCTTCAGCCCGTCGAGATCGATGAACAGGGCCGCGACGGCGCCAGGTCCGCGGGCAGCGCGTGACAGTTCCCGGCTGACAGCGTCGAACGTCGCGCGCCGGTTCATCAGGCCCGTCAGGCCGTCTTCGGAGGCGATCGCATTCAGCTCCAAATGTTGCCGTTCAGCGGCCAGCATCGACTCCCGGAGCCGGTTCAGGGTGGTCTGCAGGGCCAGCCCGGTCCGCCCGGGCAGCGGAACGTCCAGCGACGGCGCCGAAGGATCGGCAGCCAGCGTCACCGTGAACTCCTCGACAGCGGCCAGCACGGCCGTCATGTCATCGACCGCGGCGATGGTGTCGGCCACCTCACGGGGGCCGGTCGGGGCGACCATGGCGGCGCTGAAATTACCGTTCACGACGTTTCGGGCGGCGGCGCCGAGCCGGCGCAGCGGGCGCACGATCGCCCGGGACAGCAGCAGTGCCGCGGCCGTGACCAGCAGCAGGCTGAGCCCGAAGATGATCAGCTCCCAGCGGGCGCTGACGACCGCAGCCTGCTTCGCGTGGCGGGCCTGGTCCTGCATGTCAGCGGCGGCGTTTACCAGCACGACGGTCAGATCGTTGAGCCACACCGGCTCCTGGGTGAACGCCTTGCCGTAGGCGAGAGGGTCCGCGCTCAGCGGTGACTGTTTTCCGGCCAAGGTCAGGTCGACCGTCTGGGTGACAACCTTCTCCCACGCGATCGCTGCCGGATCCTGCTGCCAGGCACGCCAGGCGGCGGCGGCCCGCGGGCCGAGCCGTTCGGGAAAGCCGGTAGTTATCGTGGCAAACGCGCTTCTGGCCGCGATGAGCGCCCTCGCCGACGCCGGGCTGGCATTGCTCGCCACGATATTGGCAACTTCGCTCACCTGGTCCGCCGCCGCATTCAGCATGGCGAAGGTGTTCGCCGTGACCTCCACCAGCTGTGGCAACTGCTCGGAGCCGGCCGAAGAGCGGCCGACATCCCGGCGCAGCTGGGTGAACTCACCGGACCAGATGGAGTCGATGTCGGCAGCCAGCCGCGTGAACACGGCGATGACGGCGGCGCTGTGGGCGTCCCCGCTGTCGACGTCCGGGCGCAGCCGGCGTAGCCAGGCCAGGTCGGCGGCCAGCCGCGGGTCGGTGCGTAGCACCGGGTTGGCGTCGACGGCCGCCCGGGTGGTGCGCAGCTCGGCCGGGAAGTCCACACCCAGGAGGCTGCGGATCTGGTCGGCGCTCACGTTGATTTCGGCGGCCCGCGCCAGCGTAACGGACGGGACGCTCTCGTCGATGACGGCCACCCGGGCAGTCATCAAGGCGGCCAGGTGGGACGCATCCAGCCGGACACTCTCCGCGGCCCGCGCCGCTCGCCCGCTGTTCCAGGCCGCCGAACCGGTGACGGCCGCCAGCGTCGTCAGCGGGAGGAGCAGCAGCAGCACGAGCAGCATCGCGGTGCGCGGCCGGCGGCGCGGCACGGGCAGGCGCATGGGCGAGCACCTCCCGACGCGGCCTTCCCTTTCACTATCGGCGGCTTCACGCGGCGACTGACCCGTTGGCCCCGGCTCGTTGGCCTCGGGGAACCAGCATTGCCGACAATCAGGGCGCCGACCCTCTGCCAGCTGCTGAAATAGCCTTGCCGACGGGCTCCTACGTCAGGAACTTCGAGAAACGTACGGTTCCTGGTCCGGGAAGCGTGCGCAAGCCGAAATAGATGGAGTAACGGATGACCCGCTGGAAGGAGATCTCTCGAGGGCGCACCGGCCACGAGTACGCCGCCCGCTTCGACCAGCTGGCCGCGTCGGGTGCCGACGTTCATGGCGAGGCGAATCTGGTGGCGGCGCTGGCTGCGCCGGGAGCACGGGTGCTCGATGCGGGCTGCGGCACCGGGCGCGTGGCGCTGCACCTGGCCGAGCTCGGCTACGAATGCGCCGGCGTCGATCTGGACCCGTCCATGCTGGAGGTCGCCCGTAGCCGCGGCCCCCGCTTGTCTTGGCACGAAGCCGATCTCGCGTCGCTGCGGCTGCCGGGCGAAGCGCCGTTCGACCTTGTCATCGCGGCCGGAAACGTGATGCCGTTGCTGGCTGCGGGCACCGGGCCGGCGGTCACGGCGAACCTGGCGGCGCTGCTGGCTCCGGGCGGCTTGCTCGTCGCCGGATTCGGGCTCGACGCGGCGCACCTGCCGATCCCGGAGCCCACCGTTGACCTGCCGGGCTATGATGCGTGGTGCTCAGCAGCGGGACTCGTTCTCGAGCGACGCCTGGGCACCTGGGACGGGCAGCCGTACGACGAAAGCGGTTACGCGGTCAGCATTCACCGGCGGCCCGCACAGGACTCATCAGCGTCCGGCTAGGTTGGATACAGACATGTCTTTGATCGGTGAATACGAGCCCAGCCCCACCCAGTGGGTACGCGATCAGGTCGAGCTTTACGAGAGCTCCGGCGGCAAGGAGGGCACGACCCTTCGCGGCCTCCCGGTGATCATCCTGACTACCAAGGGCGCCAAGTCCGGCAAGATCCGCAAGACCGCGCTGATGCGCGTCGAACATGACGGCACCTATGCCGCGGTGGCATCGCTCGGGGGCGCGCCCAAGCACCCCGTCTGGTATTTCAACGTCCTCTCCGAGCCGCATGTCGAGCTGCAGGATGGCCCGGTGAAGCGGGACTACCAGGCCCGCGAGGTGACGGGCGAGGAGAAGGCGCTGTGGTGGGATCGGGCGGTGGCCGCCTACCCGGACTACGCCGACTACCAGCGCAAGACCGATCGCCAGATCCCGGTCTTCGTGCTCGAACCGCGCGCCGGCGCCTGAGCGCGGGAGCTGACGGCATGAGCGGCGTTCGCGAGGGCGACCTGTTGTGGACGCCGTCCCCCGAGCGCATCACGGGCTCGGCGATGGCCCGCTTCCTCGTCGAATGCGGGCAGGATCCGGCTGATCCGCAGGCGGCGTGGCAGTGGTCCGTGGCCGAGCCGGACGCCTTCTGGGACGCCGTGTGGCGCTTCACGGGCATCATCGGCGAGCGCGGCAGCGGGGCGGCGCTGGCCAGCCGCGAGATGCCCGGCGCGCGCTGGTATCCGCAGGCCCGGCTCAACTACGCCGAGAACGTGCTCTCCCGCGAATGGCCGCCGGGCCGCGAAGCGCTGATCGCGGTCCGTGAGGACGGCCGGCGCGCGGGGCTGACCATGGCCGCGCTCCGCGATGCGGTGGCGCGAGCGGCCACCGGGCTGCGCCGGCTCGGAGTGGGGCCGGGTGACCGGGTCGCCGCGGTACTGCCCAACGCGGAGCATGCGGTGATTGCATTCCTCGCGACAGCAAGCATCGGCGCGATCTGGTCGTCGTGCTCGCCCGACTTCGGTCCGGTCGGCATTCTCGACCGCTTCCAGCAGATCGAGCCCAAGGTCTTGCTCGGGGTCGACGGCTACCACTACAACGGGCGCGCCCATGACGCCTCGATGACGCTGGCCGCCTTACGTGACGGGCTGCCCGGGCTCGCGGCGACCGTCGTCGTCACGTACGCACCGGACGCGACCCTTGAACCGCTGCCGGGTGCGCTCAGCTGGGACGAGCTGCTCAGCGACGCCGGCGCGCTGACCTTCGAGCAGGTCCCGTTCGACGCGCCGCTGTGGATCGTCTACTCCTCCGGGACCACCGGCCGGCCGAAGCCGATCGTCCACGGGCAGGGCGGCATCGTCCTCGAGCACCTCAAGCAGCAGGTGCTGCACAACGATGTAGGCCCTGGCGACACGTTCTTCTGGTTCACCACCACCGGCTGGATGATGTGGAACTACCTGCTCGGCGGCCTGCTCGCGGGGGCGGCGATCGTGGCGTTCGACGGCAGCCCGAGCTATCCCGACCTCGGCGTGCTGTGGCGGATGGCCGAGGCCGAGGGCGTCACCGTCTTCGGCGCCGGCGCACCGCTGCTCGCCTCGTGCCTGTCGGCCGGGCTGGTGCCGCGCGAGATCGCCGATCTGAGCCGGCTGCGGATGGTCGGGTCGACGGGGGCACCGCTCTCGTTGCCGGCCTTTGAATGGGTCTACGAGAACGTCCATCCCGACGTGCTGCTCGCCTCGATCACCGGCGGCACCGACGTCTGCACCGCCTTTGCCGGCGGCACCCCGCTCGCGCCCGTTTACGCCGGTGAGATCCAGACCCGGGCGCTGGGGTGCGCCATGGCTGCCTACGACGAGAACGGCGAGGAGGTCGTCGGCGAGGTCGGTGAGCTGGTGGTGACCGCGCCGATGCCGAGCATGCCGGTCGGCTTCTGGCGCGACGATTCCGGGCAGGCGTACCGGGAGGCGTACTTCTCCACGTATCCGGGCATCTGGCGGCACGGCGATTGGTGCCGGATCGTGCCCGAGCGCGGTTCGGTCGTCGTGTCTGGGCGTTCCGACGCGACGCTGAACCGCGGCGGGGTCCGGCTCGGCACCGCCGAGTTCTACGGGGTGGTCAACCAGCTCCCGCAGGTGCTCGACAGCCTGGTGGTCGACACCTCCGATCAGCTCTTGCTTTTCGTGGTGCTCGCCGATGGGGCGACGCTCGACGACGCGGTGCGCGCGAGCATCACGACGGCGCTGCGCTCGCAGCTCTCGCCGCGGCACGTCCCCGACCGCATCGAGGCCGTCCCCGACCTGCCGCGCACGCTGAACGGCAAGAAGCTCGAAGTCCCGGTGAAACGGATCCTGCAGGGAGTGCCGCTCGGCGAGGCTGTCGCCCGCTCGGCCGTCGAAAACCCCGAGTCACTCATGGCTTTCGAGCGTTTCGCCGCGGAGCAGAGCTGACAGCTCAGTTCAGCTGAGGCAGCCCGGTGACGGCGAGGCCAACCGTCGCCGTCACCCGTTCCGTCTCCGCCCGGTGCGCTAGCGCGGCCGGATCCGGATGGCGGCACAGCACCAGCGAGCCGCCGCCGGCCAGCGCCGGCCAGAGCGGGTCGAGCCGGTCGGTCAGGACGCGTTCGGACAGCGGGGCGACGTCCACGTCGGTGCTCGGATAGCGGGGGAGGAAGTGGTCGCCATGGGCGCGGACGTCGACCGCGTAGTCCGCCACCCCCGGCGGCGCCGCCCGCAGCCCGAGTCCCATCGGACGTAGCGCCAGCCCGACGATCTCCTCGACTGCGGGGTTGGTCGGCAGGTCGGTTCCTTCCAGCCAACAGGTGATGCGCGCCGGTTTCGCGCTCAAGGAGCCGCCGGCGACGAGCACGGCCACCTCGATGACCGCCGTCTGCCAGTGCGCGGGCAGCGGAACGCAAACCCGTTCACCCGGTTCCAGCATCAGCTCATCGAGCAGGAAGTTCGCCGTCTTGGACACCCAGTTGGCGAACGTCGTCACCGAGAGCTCGATGCGCTCGGAGCCCGGGGCCGGAGCGTCGTCGTACATGGTCAGCAGCGGGCGTCCGGGATCGGACTGGAGTGCCCGGGTGAGGATGGACTGCGCGTCCATCGGTCAGTAGGTGCAGCGGTTGCCCGCTGACGCTGCGGTGACCGGCGGGGTCGACGGGCTCGCTGTCGGGGTGGGTGTCGGAGCGGGGCCGATGGCGGCGGTGCTCGAGAGGGTCACCGGGGCGACCGTCGTGTAGTTCGCTCCGAGGATGAGGACGACGCCCTGGGTGACGCTCGGGTCCTGCTTGAGCACGGCCCCCGGTACGGCCGCCGCTACGGTGATCGCGTCGGCCTTGTTGCCGGGCGCGTAGTGCACCTCGGATGTTTGCTGGCTGTGGGTGCTGGCATTACCGGCCGGTCCGGTGCGGAAGCCGCCCTGGGCCAGGGCTCGGGTCACCTGGCCGGCGAGGCCGCTGTGCAGGGTGCCGTTCTGTACCGTCACAAGCACCTGCGATGCCGGGATCGTGACCTTCTCGACCTTCGGCTTGGGCGCGGCCGACGCCTTGGGTGCGGCCGGCGGCTTCTCGTCCTTCAGCTTGGCGATCATGGCTTCGAAGGCGGGCTTGTCGAGTACCTGGACGTTGCCGACGCTCTGGGTGTCGCCTTTCGGGATCAGCTCGAGGTAGCCCTGGGCGTCGGTGAAGACCTGGCCGAGGTCGGTGTCGGTGGCCTGAAGGTTGCGCTGCGGGATGGTCTCGAAGGTCATCTTCGTGGGGTCGAGCCCGCGAATGCGGGTCGCGAGCCTCTCCAGGTCGGTCAGCGTGGTGTTCTGGTCGAGCACCAGAGCGCTCTTGATCGCCGACAGCAGGCGCAGCACGGCAGCCGGGTTGAACAGGAAGTGGTTGCTGGTGGCGGTGCGGAACACCGAGCCGAGGAACTGCTGCTGGCGCTTGATGCGGTCGATGTCGCCGCCGGGCAAGCCGTGGCGCTGCCGGACGAAGGCCAGCGCCTGGTTGCCGACGAGGGTCTGCGTGCCGTCGCGGCCGTGGAAGCCGCTGTAGCCGTCGTTGATGTTGGTGATGCGCGAGTCGGTCGGGTCGTGGTAGCTCGACGGCAGGATGCAGATCCGCACGCCGTTGATCGCGTCGGCGATCTTCTTGAAGCCGTCGAGGTTGACCTGTACGTAATGGTTGATGCGGACGCCGGTCAGCTGCTCGACCGTGCGGACCAGCAGCGACGGCCCGCCGTCACTGATCGCCTCGTTGAACTTGGCCGCGTGGGCCGGGTAGCTCTTGCCGCTGCTGTCGGTATATGCCGGGATGGTCACGAGCGTGTCGCGCGGGATGGACACGTTGGTGGTCGTGCCGTTGCCGTCGAGGTGCGACAGGATCACGGTGTCGCTGCGCTCGCCGGCGCGGTTGCCGTACTCACCCGCAACCGCGCTGTCGACGCCGACCAGCAGCCAGTTCTGCGAACCCTTCGTGGCGTCGGCCGGCCGGTTCTTGCCGAGGTTCAGATGGATACGGGCGATCGAGCCGTTGAACCAGCTCTCGACGACGTAGCCGCCGACGCTCACGATCAGGACGATGACGGACAGGGTGATCGCGACCACGTTGACGAGCCGCATCGCCGGCGGTCGGCGGCGCTTGCGGATGCGGGGTCCGCGGGGGTCGAGCTCGGGCGGCAGGACGGAGCGCGACGCGACGTTGACCACGGCGTCGGCTCCTTCCGGCGGGAGGGAAGTCGGCTGACCACCACCCTGTGGACGGCGGCGGCCTGGCCCGCAATAGCCTCGAACGGTACCGCGCGGACCTGCGGGAAACGGGTCACAACGCGCAGGTGCGACTGGCGAGATTGGGCTGACATGCAGGTCACGTCGCGCCCACACGCAGGTGTTGGCAACCGGCCTCCCGTCGCTGCGCCGAGCGCCCGGCTGATCTGATTGCCTGGAGCCCATGAGCACCGCCTTTGGTGAACCGCCGGTACTCGACACGCCAGCTTCGGCGCGGCGCATCGTGATCTTCGGCGGCGGCGGCCAGCTCGCGTCTGAACTGGCGGCCCTGCTTGCCGCTGAGCCGCCCGAGGCCGGTTGGCAGGCGCTCACCCGGGCCGACTGCGACCTCACCAACTCCCACCGGGTGCGTTCCGTCATCGCCGACCAGGCGCGAGCGGCCGGGGGCCGCGGGCTCGCGGTCATCAACGCGGCCGCCTTCACCAATGTGGACGCCGCCGAGGCGGACGAACCCGCGGCCTATGCGGTCAACGCCGCCGGTCCCGCTCACCTCGCGCTCGCGTGCGATCAGGTCGGAGCCCAGCTCGTCCAGCTCTCGACCGACTACGTGTTCTCCGGCGACCGCACCGACGGCGAGCCGTACACGCCGCTGGATCCGACGGCCCCGCGATCGGCGTACGGGCGCACCAAGCTGGCCGGCGAGCTGGCGGTGCGCGAGCTGTTGCCGCACGCCTCCTGGGTGGTACGCACCGCTTGGGTCTACGGCGCCGCCGGCAACAATTTCGTGAAGACGATGGCGCGGTTGGCGGGTGAGCGCGAAACATTGGAGGTCGTCGATGATCAGATCGGCTGCCCCACCTGGGCGGCCGAGCTGGCGGCCGGGCTGCTGCAGCTGATCGCCGTGGCCCCGCCGTCCGGGATCTTTCACGCGGCCGGTGGTGGCCGGGGGAGCTGGTTCGAGCTGGCGCGCGCGGTGTTCGCGGAGCTCGGACTCAATCCCGAG
Organism: uncultured Actinomycetota bacterium; assembly: GCA_963765845.1. Lineage (GTDB taxonomy): Bacteria > Actinomycetota > Actinomycetes > Frankiales > Frankiaceae > DATAZK01. The sequence goes on along the minus strand of CAVXYJ010000001.1, from coordinate 25,636 downwards.
CGGGTTCGTCCGACGACGAGCGTCGCCTTCCAGCGTCCGGCACCCCGCCCGGCGTGGTCGGTGCTGTCGAGCCGCGAATGGCAGGACGCGGGCCTCACGCCGTTGCAGCCGTGGCGCGCGGCTCTTGCGGCCGCCTACGCAAAGGACGGTCCGGCGCTAGGTGCCTAGCGCCGGACCGTCCTTCGTGACGCGTGTGATCAGAAGTTGTACGTCTTCTGCTGGCAGGCGTAGGAGATGTACGTCGGCGACGCACTCGGCTTGTCGGGACGCGCGTTGGCCCAGTTGACGACGTTGCGGTAGAAGCCGGGGCCACTGGCGATCAGGCCGTAGGCCTGGCCGCTCTGCAGCTTGTCGATGCGGTAGTAGCCGTTGACGTCAACCCGGGAGCCGGCCGAAAAGCCCTGCGTCACCATCGTGTTCGGCGCCTGGGACCAGGCGTTGACGTGCCCGGTGACCCCGGTCGGCCAGCCGCTGATGTGGCCGGTCAGGGTGCCGGTGGAACCGTCCCGCTGGCCGCACACCAGGGGCAGCACGATCCGGATGTTGCGCATGTTGCCAGGCACCGGGATTGCCCGCCGGTAGGTCTCGCCGTAAGTACTGGTGTTCGTGCTGCCGGGGGTAGGCCCGGTGTAGCCCTTGTAGTTGTTCAGCCAGAAGGACGTACTCGGCGCCTTCGGGTAGACCTCGATGTAGACGGTGGCGGCGTTCGAGGGAAGCGTCAGCGACCAATTGCGCGTGGTGGTGTAGCCGGTCTGCGGGCATTGCGTCGAACTCGTCGCACCGTTGGTGGCTACGCAATGGTTCAGGCGCTGCGCGGCGCTGTAGCCGGGGCCCCCGCCGAGGTTGATCTTGCGGCCCGCGCCGTCCAGCACATCGAAGCCGATGTAGACGTCGACGATCTTGCCGTCGGCACCCTGAATGGTCCCCGAGATGACCTTGTCGGCCGCTCTCAGCGGGGTACAGGCACTGGTCAGCAGGCCCGCAGCGGCCAGAGCGACGGTCATGGCCGTGGCGGTAGCGCGTCGGGCCCGGCGAAGCGACAAGTTCATGACGACTCCAAGGTCGGGCTGGGCTTTCGGGCGGGGCATACCTCTTAGGTGGTGTCGGTTTGGCGGAATCCGGTATTGAGCCGACTGCAGCCGCCGGCGGGACTTTGTCCCTGTTCGTGCAGGTGAGCGGCTCGGGGTGAGCAGCAAGAGGCTGTCGATTCACTGAGATGGCGCAACACCTGGGCAGCGCCGTCTCCCGGGTGGTCAACGCCACCGCGGGCGGATAAGTTAACGCAAAGAATGTGCAATAGCTGATCTGTGGCAGGGGGTCTGGGTGGCGCTGTTCGGCACGAGCCTGGGTTCGGGCGTCGGGCTAGTGCGTTTGCGCGCCGCCCGCCACGCGCTCACCCGGGCCGAGTGGCGTCGCCTCGGCGGGATGTTCGGCTTCATCGCCCTGCTGCACGCGGTCGGTTTCGGCTTGCTCTTTGCCGCGGTGGGGCAGCGCTATCACGTCGATGCGAAGACCACCTTCGGCGTCGGCACCGGCACTCTCGCGTACACGCTCGGCCTGCGGCATGCGTTCGACGCCGACCACATCTCGGCGATCGACAACACGACGCGCAAGCTGATGGCCGACGGCAAGCGGCCCATGGGCGTCGGCTTCTTCTTCTCGCTGGGCCACTCGAGCGTCGTGTTCGTGCTCGCAATCGTGCTCAACTTCGGCATCCGAACGCTGAACGCGGGGGTGAAGAATCGCAACTCGGGGCTGCACCACTACACCGGGCTGATCGGCACCAGCGTTTCCGGCGCCTTCCTCATCATCATCGCGATCCTCAACCTGCTGGTGCTGGTCTCGATCGTGAAGGTCTTCCGGGAGCTCAAGCACGGCAAGTACGACGACGAGGCGCTCGAGCGGCAGCTCAACAGCCGCGGCCTGATGAACCGGTTCTTCGGCCGGCTCGCCCGGCGGGTCGACTCGTCCTGGAAGATGTATCCGATCGGGGTGCTTTTCGGGCTGGGCTTCGACACCGCCACCGAGATCGCGCTTCTCGTGCTGGCGGGAACGGCCGTGGCGGGCGGGCTGCCGTTCTGGGCGATCCTCTCCCTGCCGATCCTTTTCGCGGCGGGCATGAGCCTGCTCGACACGATCGACGGCTCGTTCATGAACTTCGCCTACGGCTGGGCATTCTCCAAGCCGGTGCGCAAGGTCTACTACAACATCACCATCACGGGGTTGTCCGTCGTGGTGGCGGTCTTCATCGGAGGGCTCGAGGTCGCCCAGGTGCTGGCCGGCCAGCTCAACTTGTCGGGTGGTTTCTGGGACTACGCCAACCACTTCAACATCAACCACGCCGGCTTTGTCATCGTGGGCATGTTCGTCGTGGTGTGGCTGGCGGCTTTGGCGATCTGGCGGTTCGGACGGGTCGAGGAGCGCTGGGAAACCTCGGCGGCGCGTGCCCGGATGGACGCTATTGCGCCACAAAACCCAGCAATAGCAGCGGCTTTAGACGCTCCTGCTCACGCAAGCGACGGACGGGCGTGGGTTCAGAAGTTGTAGATCTTGACGGCGCAGGCGCTCGGGATGAACGTGTTGTCCGACTGCTTGTTGGCGAGATTGACGACGTTGCGGGCGAAGCCGGGGCCACCGGCGATGAGGCCGTAGCGCTGGCCGCTTTGCAGGTTGTCGATGCGGTAGTTGCCGGATCCGTTGACCACGCTGCCGGTGGCGAAACCTTGGGTGGCGTAGTTGTTGGGTGCCATCGACCAGGCGTTGACGTGCCCGGTGACGCCGGCCGGCCAGCCGCTGATGTGGCCGGTAAGAGTACCGGTGGTGCCGCCGCTCGTGCCGCAGACCTTGGGCAGCACGATGGAAACGTTGCTCAGCGAGTGGGTCACCGACAGGTCCCGCTTGTAGGTTTCGCCGTAGGTGCTCAGGTCAGTGGTGCCGGCGGCCGGCCCCGTGTATTGCGGGGTGCTCACCCAGTTCATCCAGGTGGGCCTCTTCGGGTACACCTCGATGTAGAGCCTCGTAGCGTTCGGCGGCAGCGTGATCGACCACTTGTAGCCGGTGATGTAGCCGGTGTGCTTGCACGTCTGCGGCTTTGCCGCCCCGGAGCTGCCGACGCAGTGGTTGAGCCGCTGGATCGCGCTGTAGCCGACCCGGCTGCCGCCGAGGTTGATCTTGTGACCTAACCCGTCGATGACGTCGAAGCCCAGCATGACGTCGACGATCTTGCCGTCGGCGCCCTGGACGGTACCGGAAACCACCTTGTTGCCCGCGCTCTGCGGGGTGCAAGCTGCGGCCAGCAGACCGGTGGCGGCCAGAGCGACGGTCATGGCGGTCGCGGTGGCGCGTCTCGCGCTTCGAAGCGACAGGTGCATGAAGGCTCCCAGGCCGGCGGGGCTTGCTTACGTCCCTAAGTGCTTCGGCGCAGGGGCCGGGGAGATTGAGCCGGTTGGAGCAGTGCCAACGGGCGTTCGTCCCTTTCGTGCAGGTCATGGCCCAGTTGCAAACTCAAATAAGTCGCTGGGAAACCGCGTCCCGGTAGGCCATTGCGGTGAGCGCCGCCGTCCGCGCCCAGGAGAATCGGCGGGCGTGCATCACCCCCGGCGCCGGGTCAGGCCGCGCCGAAAGCAGGACCGAAATCGCCTGCGCCAGGGCATCGACATCGCGCGCGGGAAAGAACCGGACAGCACCTCCTGCGTCGCCGAGCACCTCGCGCAGCGCAGCAATGTCCGACGCGATGACGGGGGTGCCCGCAGCCAGCGCCTCAAGCGGAGGCAGGCCGAATCCTTCGTAGATCGAGGGGAAGCACAGCGCGGCAGCGTTCGCGACGACCGAGCGCAGGGTCGCGGCGTCGAGATAGCCGAGCTGCCTCACGTCCGCGGGGGCAAGGCCGGCGGTATCGAGCGCGGGACCCCACCCGGCAGGACCGGCGAGCACGAGGGGAGGAACCTGCGGGTCCTGGCGCCGAAGCCGGCGAAAGGCGGCAAGCAGGGTGTCGAGGTTCTTGCGCGGCTCGAGCGTTCCGACGAAGAGCAGGTAGCGCTCCGGCAGTCGAAGCTCGGCCGGCGGGACGCCGGCGGCGTCGAACCACACGGGATCGACGCCGAGCGGGATCGCCCGCACCCGGTCGCCGGTGAGGCGATACTCCGCAGCGATCTCGTCGGCGACGGCCTGCGTGTCGGCCAGGACGAGCGCTGCCCGCCGCAGCGTGCGCGGGACCAGCTCGCGGTAGCGCGCTGACGCCGCCGACACCGTCTCCGGAAAGCGCAGGTAGGACAGGTCATGGATCGTGACGACGCCGGCGGCGCCTCGCCCCGGCGGTGGCAGCAGGAAATTCGTGCCGTGGATGACGTCGGCGCGTACGCCGAGCATTGACATCGTCGGCAGGTTGAGGTGACCCCAACTCGTCTGGAGCAGCCGGGCGGGAGCGCGGTGCCCGACCCCGCGGACTCCGGGAGGGAGCCGGGCGGCGAGCTGGTCGTGCCCGCGCCAGGTGAACGCGGTCGCCAGCAGCTCACCGGGCCGCTGATCGGCGGGAAGCGCGGCGAGCCCGCGCAGCAGTTCGGCGGTGTAGCGCCCGATGCCGGTCTGCTGCCCCAGCAGGGGGGTGGCGTCGACGGCTACCCGCAGGCGAGCGGGTGAAGTATCGCGCTGGCGGGTCAGCCGAGCAGCCCGTTCTCGTCGGCAATCTGACGCCAGCGGGCAGCGAAGGCGTCGTCGGAGAACGCGCTGGACCGGGCGACGGCCGCCTCGCTCAGCTGCCTGCGCAGCTCCTCGTCGGTCGCGACCCGCGCCGTCTGGCTCATCAGCTGCGCCGGCGAAGCCCAGCGGAACCCGTCGACGCCGGGCGTGATGATCTCCTTCTGCCCTGCCTTGTCGATGACGATCGGGACGCAGCCGCCGGCCATGGCTTCGACCGTCGTCATGCCGAAATGTTCCGCAGCCCAGGGCTGATCGTCACCGCCGCCGTACCCGGTCGCCGACCAGAAGATCGAGGCGGTCGACAGCAGCTTCTCCACCAGAGTGCGCGGCGCGTTGGGATGGATGTCAACGGGCAGCCCGCGCGCGGCTTGCTCAAGCTGTGCCAGGTAGGGAAGCTGGCTCTGCTCGCAGCCGCCGACCACGGCGAACCGCCACCCGGGTAGCTGCCCGGCGCGGTACATCTCACCGAACCACTGCACCATCTCCAGCTGCCGCTTGGCGTGCCCGAGACCCGGAGCGAAGAACCGTCCCACGCTCAGCAGCAACCGCTCACGCTCGGGCGCCGGGTGCAACCTCGCCGTCGCGATCGGCGGATAGAGGATGTCGGCCTGGCGCTTCCACCAGCTCTCGATGAATCCGCGGGTGTACTCGCTGTTGGCCAGGACCGTGTCGTAGGACTTCAGAAAGTTGACGTCGAACGGATCGTTGCGCAGCCACGGGAAGCGCACGGCCAGGTAGTAGAGCATCCGCCTTCGCGGCCCACGCCCGTGCACCACGCCCGCCAGGCGCATCCGGCTGACGGCGACGCCGAGCTCCCGGCGATCGGTCGTCCCGGGGAGAAGGTTCCTGACCGGAAGTGCAATTCGGTGCCGCGCGTGTCGGAGCCGAGTTGCACGGTCGCAGCAGTGAACTGGTGCGTCACCGCTTGCTCTCGGATGACTTCGCCGTCGCCGGTCTCGATCCGCAGGAGCGCGGCGGAGGGGGCCCCGGGACGGCCGAGGTCCATCTTCAGCAGCCGGTCGTCGCCCGCAGGTACGGCCAGCACCGCGTCATCGCTGGTCCAGATCCAGCGGCGGCGGCGCCCGCCTTCCGGCGGGTACCAGCCGAGACCGAATCCGAGGCTCTCCCCGCCGATCTGAAACCAGCGCGCGAACCTGCGCACGACCTGACGCCGCCAGGGCGCGTAGTCATGGTCGAACGGGGTGGGAAAGAAGCAGAGGTACGCCGAGTGCGCCGCCTGCGGTGCCAGCCGGCTCATGTACGACGCGGTGACCCACAGGTCGTACTCGGCGGAGAGTTCGGCGACGCCAGGGTCACCGCGGTCGGGCACGTCGCGGTAGCCGCAGCGTGAGAGATCGAGCCCGAGGTGAACGCCCAGCGCGTCGAGGTCCACCGGCCCGTGGCCGATGAGGTCGACCTCCAGCGGCTGATCTGCGGCAGCGGTGCCAGCAGTCAGCGCGCCGCCCGTTCCCGGTGTCGACAGGACCTGGGCGATCATGCCCGCGTGCCGTTCACCGCCACCCTGCGAGTGCCAGAAGCGGTTGTAGATGGCGGCTCTTTTCGGCCTGTTCGGCGTGCTCACGCTGCCACCGGCACCGGCACCGGCACGACCAGCCAGCGCTGCTGCAGGGCCCGCCGGCCGACTGGCGCGCCGGCGAGCGTGCGGCGCCGGCGGAGCATCCGGGGAAGCAGTCGCAGGTAGCTGGCGATGACGCGCAGGCGCAGCAGGGTGGGACGGATGGGCGGGCGGCGCCCGGCCCTCACGGCCTGCCGGAGGGCCCGTACGAACATCGATGCTGTGGTCAGCAGGTAGTGAGCCACCGCTCTCGCCGCAAGGGGGGCGGTTGCGTTCTTGGTCAACATCAGCAGCCGGTTGCGGTCGACGTGGAAGACAAAGAGCGGCGACCATTCCTTGCTGCTCGCGGCATGCAGGTGACGCAGCACGGCGCGCGGCTCGTAATGGATTTCATAGCCGAGGGCGCGCAGCCGCCACGACAGATCGGTGTCCTCGTAATAAAGGAAGAAATCGTCGTCGAACCAGCCGAGACGGTGCCCGATCTCGCTGCGCATCGCCAGGCCGTTGCCACATCCGGTGAAGACCTCCTGCGCTTGGGCGAATTGACCCTCGTCGACCTGCTGGTAGCCGCGATCGGCGCCGTAGCCCTCCGTCAGCACGATCCCGCCGACGTTGTTGATGACGTCAAGCCGAGGGGTCGCCGCCGTCAGGTGCACGGTGCAATGACCGGGATCAGCGTCGACCGGGAACGTGACCGTCCCCCCGCTCTCCCATGTCAGGGTGACCTCCTTGGGGCGTTCCGCGGCCCAGCCGAAGGTGATGTCGACCTCTCCGGCCGGCACCGGAACGAGGAACTCGCCCGCCGGACGCGTCCAGAAGAACGGAGCTTCGGCCGGTCCCTCGCGTCCGTAGGTGAGCCGTTCCCAGAGCACCTCGTCCAAGGCTGGGCGGGCAGGCGCCGAATTCCCGTCGGGTGCGCCGACGTCGACCGATCCGATCCGGACGCCGAGTTCGCGGCGGTCTTCCGGGCCCGGCACGAAGCCGGGGGTGGACAGCTGCATCCGCACGTAGCGGGAGGCGAAGACGACCTTTCCGGTGGTCGCACCAATCGCCTCACTGCCGGGCTCGCGCATCGGCGCGAGCAGGCACTCGAGCCAGTCCGGCTCCGGCACCGCGTCGTTGTTCAGCAGCACCGCGAACGGGCTCGTCACCTGGTGCAGTGCCAGGTTGTTGCCGCCGGCAAAGCCGCGGTTGCAGTCCGATTCCACGACTCGGACCTCGGGATAGCGCTCGCGCAGGAGATCGAGGGAGCCGTCATGGCTGGCGTTGTCGACCACCCACGTCTCGAAGGTGACGCTCCCGCGCTGGCCACGCAGCCCATCAAGGCACGAGGGCAGCAGGTGAGCACCGTTCCAGTTGACAATGATGACCGTGGCGAGCGGCGAGGTCACAGCTGCGCCCTGCCCGCTCCGGTCCGTTCGACGCGGGCGTGCTGCACCAGTTCAACGATCCCGGCCGAATGGCGGCCCGTGACAGCGATCGTGTCGTAGAACCGGTGGGCAGCACGGATCACGCCGGTGGTGGGGTCGATCACGTTCACGGCTAGCGTGATCTTGTAGTGCACCGGTGGCAAGCTCGGCACCTCGAACGTGACGCGCCAGAGCCCCGTCTCATCCGGCACCCGCGCGGATCCGAGGTGCTTGTCGGCGCCCAGCACGAAGATGGGAATGTCGCCCGCACCCATGCCCACGACCACGACGTCTCCGGCGCGGGGCCGCCCGTCGGGCTCGGGTTTCACGGAGATGTCGACAGCGACCGTCATCGGGCTGTCGGGAAGGAGTTCGTCGACGGCCGGCCCGCCCGGAAGGACACTGATGGTGGCGCCCCGGATGACCAGCCCCGGCGTGGTCGTCGGGGGCCGCTCGCGGGGCCGGTCGGTGCCCAGCAGGCCGCGCAGGGTCCCGGTCGCGTACCCGGGCTCGCCGTCATAGATCACGTTTCCGTGATCGAGCACGATGCCGCGCGTACACAGGTTTTCCACGAGGTCCAGCGAGTGCGAGACGAACAGGATCGTCTTGCCGGCCCGCTGAAAAGCCTCGATGCGGTCGAGACATTTGCGCTGGAAGGCCTCGTCTCCCACTGCCAGCACCTCATCGACCAGCAGCACGTCCGGATCGACGTGGACCGCGACCGCGAACCCCAGCCTGACGTACATGCCTGAGGAGTAGTGCTTGACCTCGTTGTCGATGAAGTCTTCGAGTTCGGCGAAGGCGACGATGTCGTCGAAGAGCCGATCGACCTCGCGGCGCGACAGCCCGAGCAGCGCGGCGTTGAGGTAGACGTTGTCTCGACCTGACAGCTCGCCGGTGAAGCCCGCGCCGAGTTCGAGCAGAGACGCGACCCGGCCGTTCACCTCCACCGTGCCGGTGGTCGGCTTGATGATGCCGGAGAGCACTTTGAGCAAGGTCGACTTGCCGGCCCCGTTGGCGCCGATGAGCCCGACGGTCTCGCCGCTTCGAATCACTGCCGAGAAGTCCTGCAATGCCCAGAGGTCGTCGTGCTCGGAGCGGCGCCGGGTGACGATCCGCTCCTTGAGGCTCGTCGCCCCCCGGATGCGACGGCTGAAGCGCTTGCAGACGTCACGCGCGTCGATCGCGATGGCCTCACTCATGAGGCGATCTCGCAGGCCGTGCCCTCACAGTTCCTCGGCAAAGTCGCCGGACAGGCGGGCGAACAGCTTCCGTCCGATGGCGAACAAGACCAGCGAGACGGCGAGAGCCACCGCTAACCACTTGAGGTAGAAGACGATGCCCGGATCCTCGAGCAGCAACTTCGTCTGTCCGGTGCCGTCGACGTAGTGCGAGGTGCCGTAGATCGCGCGCTGGCTTGCCCCGATGACCGGTGCCATCGGGTTGATCATGTAGACCCAGAACCATTCGTGCACCCGGTCGCGGATCAGGCCGGCCCCGTAGACGACTGGGTTCAGCCAGAACCACGCGATCATCGCGACCTCGACGAGGTGCTCAGTATCGCGGTAGCGCACGTTGAGCGATGCGACGATCATGCCGAGAGCCGTCGCAAAAACCACCGCGACGACCAACGCCGGAATCAAAAGGAAAAGTGAAAGCCCGACGAACGGGAAACCGATCGCGAGCATCACGATGATCAATACGGCCGACTGCAGGACGAAATGCACGCCCGCGAAACCGACAGCCGACAGTGGAAGCACCGGCAGCGGAAAAGGGACCTTGCGCACCAGCCCGGCGTTACCTGTGACGCTGCCGGAAGCGCCCTGCACGCTCCCCTGGAAGGCCGTCCAGATGAGCAGCCCGCTCATCAGGTAGACGCCGAAGTTGGGGATGCCGCTCTTGAAGACGACCTGGAACACGAAGGAGTAAACGGCGAAGAGCAGGAGTGGATTGGCCAACGACCACAGGAAGCCGAGAGTCGAGCCCTGGTACTTGACCTTGAGGTCTTTGCGAACAAGCTGCGCGAGCAGCTCCCAGCGGACCCGGCGCCGATTGTTGGTCCTCAGCGCGGCGGTGCCGGCCAAGATCGGCCTCCCCTCGGGACTTCGCTGATTTGCCGCATTTCAACAGCCACCACGGTACCTGCGGCCCCAGTAGCAGGACGCAGACTCGCCGTCTCGCGGCCGCCCGTGCGGCGCCTCATTCGGCCCTGGCGTGGCGGACGCCGCATTCATCTTTCCGGGGTGTTTGTCCGCTAACCTCGCGCCGTGACGGTTTCTGCTGGCCCGCCGTCGAAATCGACGAGCGACGGCGCCCCGGCCGTCGGCTCCGGGCTCACCGTCAGCGCTTCCGGCTCGCCCGACGAGCCCGCCACCCGTCCCGTGCTGAACCTCAGCGAACTGGTCGTGGGCGGCGCCCTGCTTGCGGTGGCCCTGCTCGCGTGGGGCGCGCTGGCGCTGGCTCACCTGGGCTGGTTCTCACTCGGCGCCGCCCTGGGACTGTGGGCGGCGGCCTGCATCGTGGTCGTCGCCGTCTGCTGGCGGTGGGCGCCGGTGTCGGTGCGGTTCGATCGCGCCGGCTGCGCGGGCGTGATTGTCGTTGGTGCCTTCGCCCTGTTCATGGTGCTGCCCGGCTTTCACTACGGGGTGACCGACAAGGACCCCGGCGGTTACGTCGCGCACGCCATGTCAATCGCCCGCACCGGCAGCTACAAGATCGTCGATCCGACCCTCGACGGACGCATTCCCGGCGGCCCGGTGCTGACCTCGCCGGGCGCGCGGTTCCCCGGAGTGTGGGAGCGCGGCGACGGTTCGGACGTCATAATCCCGCAGTTCTACCATCTCTGGCCTGCGCTTTTGGCGGTGTCGACGAGCGCCGGCGGGGAGACCGGTATTTCCAATACCGCGCCGTTGCTCGGCGTCCTCGCGATCCTCGCGGCCGCCTTGGCGCTGCGTCGCGCCGTGGCTTGCGCTCCCTGGGGGAGCGAGACCATCGGGCTCGCCTGCGGCGCGGTCGCCGGGCTCCTGCTGTCGACGAACATGCTCGAGGTCTGGCAGGCGAAGTACCCGAGCTCCGAGATCAGCGCTCAGATGCTGTTCGTCGGCACGCTGCTGGCGCTTGTCGTGCCACTGACCACTCGGCTGGCGCCCGGCCGCCGGCGCGGCGGGGTGCTCGTGGGTATCGGTTTTCTCGATCGCGCCGACGGCGTCCTGCTCGTCCTGCTCGCGGCGGCGGCCCTGGCAGCGGTCATAGCCGCCCGCCGCTGGGACGCCGCGCCACCTGGTTCTCCGGCGGGTCTCGCGATCGTGCTCCCGCATGCCCTCTGGCAGGCCTACTCCTACGATGCGGCGGGCCGCTACAGCTCCGCGAACCGCCTGCCCCGACTGCCGAAGCTGACCCTCGCCATCCTCGCCCTGCTCGCCATCGGTTTCGCGTTGCGACGCGTCGGCCCACGTGGCGCGCCGGCTGATCGGCAGCGGCGAGTCCAGGTGCGGCTCGGGCTGGCCGTGACCGTCGCGGCAGCCGGGTTGGTGGCTCTCGGTTTCCTGCGACCCCGGCTGTTCGGCGCCAGCTACGGGCTCTTCCACGGCGTACGGGCACGCACCTTCGACGAGCAGATCATGGCGCGGCTTTCCTGGTTCGTGAGCGTTCCGGGATTTGCGCTCATGCTGATCGGGGTGGCCGTGGTGGCCCTGCGCCGCTGGGGCGGCGCGCTGTGGATCATCACCGCGCCGCTGCTGGTGATCTTCCCGGTGTACGCCTACAAGGCGCGCAACTCCACCCGCCTGATGTGGTGGAGCCGCCGCTACCTGCCCACGGTCTTGCCGCTCGTGATGCTGTTGATCGCGTTGGCGCTGGGCGTGGCCCTCACCGCCGTCATCCAGCGCCGGCATCAGGTCCTGGGCTGGCTCGGCGGGCGTCGGGTCTGGGCGCTGCGGCTGGCCGCCGTCGCTTCGATCATCGGTTTGCTGGCGTTCTATCTGGGGGAGTCCTGGCCGCTACGTAACCACGACGAATTCGGGGGATCGTTCGCGATCAGCAGCCGGATCGCCGCGGACGCGGGCGGCAAGCAGGGCGTCTTCCTGTGGCAGCACCCGCCGGGATGCTGCCTGTACGCCGAGCAGTTGTTCGGCTCGGCGATCTGGCTCGAGCGCAATCAGGTCTCAGCGCTGCTGCCGGCGAAGCCTCGAGCTTGATGCCGGCTACATCGCAGCGTTTGCCAAGGGCTTCCCGGGTCAGCCGGTCTTCGTGGTGTGGCACGGGCAAGCCAAGCCGGACCTTCCCGGCGTGCAGCTCACGGCCATCGATCGCGTCATCACCTCGCTCCCGTACTGGCAGGAGAGCGAACTGAGCCGGCCGAAGCGGTCCACCAGTGTGCAGGTCAATTTCGTCGTATACCGGGTAGCGCAGGCCTGAGCAGACCGATCATTCCCAGCTGTCGGCGACGCCGATCTGACGGGCCGGGATCCCGCCCACGATCGCCTTGGCCGCCACGTCCTCGGTGACCACGGCGCCCGCCGCGATCACCGCGCCGTCGCCGATCGTCACCCCCTTGAGAACGACCGCCCGGGTGCCGATCCATACCCGGTTACCGATCCGCACCGGTGCGCTCATCGGCCGCGCCTCGCCGCCCACGGTGAGGGCGTGGAAGTCGTTGTCGAGGATCTGGACGTCCCACGACAGGGTGCACTCGGCGCCGATGCTCACCTCGGTCGCCACCAAGATCTTGGTGAGCCCGTTCACGTTCGTGGCATGACCGATGGTCAGGGTGCCGCCGTCGACGACGACGCGGACCCCGCGCTGGAGCGAGACCACCCCGTCGCAGTGCAGGGTCGCGCCCGGCCGGACGCGGATCACGGACGTGTCGAATTCGCTGGTGAGTCCGAACGGACCAAGGCCGACCCGCAGCGCTCCCTGCTCGCTGAAGGTGATCCGCTCGCTGCCGTCGAGCACCGTGCGGCTGCCGATCCAGATCGGCTGGTGATGGCGTACGGGGTAGCGCAGCCCGCCGACGAAGGCGCGCGCCGATGTCTCTTGGGCCGGGCGCATCTCACGCACCACCCGCCCGTACTCGCGGATCTGGCCGGCGAGGGAACGCATGTCTCGCTGCCTATCACGACGGCTGGCGTTTTGTCGTTTCCTCCCCGCGCGCCAGAGTAAAGTCGGCCGCAAGCCGTGAAACCATGGTGCGGCACCGGTGCTCCCGCGAAGGGTCAGATGCGGAAGTTCAGGCGGTGCGTTCACCACAGGAGATCTCGATCATGACCAGAAGCTCATGAGCGTGAGCGTCGTCTCCATTCACGAGGAGTCCCCGAGCCCCGGTGACGAGCCGCAGCCGGTCAAGCCCGACGCTCCGTACGTGACGATCGTGCTGCCCTGCTACAACGAGCAGGATCACGTGCTCGACGAGCTCAAGCGGATTGACGCGGCGATGCTCGAGAGCGGCTACACGTACGAGCTGCTCGTGATCGACGACAAGTCCACTGACGACACGCTTTCCGTGCTGCGCGAGGCGGCCGGCCACTTTCCCGCGATGCGCCTGATGCCCTTCCGGCGTAACGGCGGATCCGGGCACCGCCCGGCGGATCGGCACCACCGAGGCGCACGGCCAGATCGTCGTCTGGACCGACGCCGACATGACCTACCCGAACGAGCGGATTCCCGAATTCGTCCGCTACCTCGACGACAACCCCGAGGTCGACCAGGTCGTCGGTGCCCGCACCACCGAGGAGGGCACCCACAAGTGGGCCCGGGTGCCGGCGAAGTGGTTCATCCGCAAGATCGCCAGCTCGCTCGCGGCCACCCAGATCCCGGACCTCAACTCCGGGCTGCGCGCGTTCCGTCGCGACGTGTCACTGCCGTACCTGCGGCTGCTTCCCCCCGGGTTCAGCTGCGTCACGACGATCACGATGGCGTTCCTGTCCAACCAGCACGCCGTCGACTACCTGCCGATCGATTACGCGAAACGCTCCGGGGTCAGCAAGTTCCATCCCTTCCGTGACGCCTACCGCTACGTCCTTCAGGTGCTGCGGATGGTCATGTACTTCAACCCGCTCAAGGTGCTGATGCCCTTCGCGCTGTGGATCATGGGGATCGGTGTCGCGAAGCTGATCACCGACCTGGTCCGTTACAACTGGCACGTGACCACGTCGGCGCTCCTGCTGCTGGTGGTGGGATTTCAGATCGCGGTGCTCGCGCTCATCGGCGACCTCGTCGTGCGCTCCCGCGGCGGCTGAGCGCCAGACCTGACGCCGATCTTGTCCAGCGCGACGACGAAGGAGCGCCGCTGGTGGTAGACGGCAAGCCCGGCAGCGACGATGATCAACGCAATGAACTCGATGCCGATCACGGTGCGCCGCCGGCGCCTGTTACCGGTGCCGAATAGCGTCGTGAAGCTGAGATCATCATCCCGCTCTGGCGCGCTCTTGCGCGTCCTCGGTTTCGGCACGTACGACCTTCGCGCCCATCCTCGCGCCGGCATCATCCTCGAAGGCTTGCGCGCTCATGGCGACGAGGTTGTCGAGTTCAACGAGCCGCTCGGGCTGGACACCGCTGCGCGCGTCGCCATGCTCCGCCGCCCCTGGCTCACCTACCGCCTCGTGCTTCGGCTCGCCGTGAGCTGGGCGCGCCTCGCCCGGCGCCGGTTCGCTGACCGGTCGCGTTACGACGCAGTCCTGGTCGGTTATCTCGGCCAATTCGACGTGTTGCTCGCCCGCCTGCTCTACCCCCGTCGCAGGATCGTCCTGGATCAGCTGATCTTCGCGGCTGACACCGCGCGTGACCGGGGAGTGCGCGGCCGCATGAGGCTGTGGATGCTCGACACGCTCGATCGGTTGGCGGTGCGCAGCGCCAATCTGGTCGTGCTCGACACGGCTGAGAACGCTGAGCTGCTGCCGCCCGGCCAGCGTGGCAAGGCCGAGGTGGTACCGGTGGGAGCGCCGCCGGCGTGGTTCGCCGCCGGCGACGTGCGACCCGATCCCACTCCGGGCAAGCTGCGGGTCGCGTTCTTCGGCTTGTACACCCCGCTGCAGGGGGCGGCCGTCATCGGCGGGGCGCTCGGCCTGCTGGCCGGTCACCCCGAGGTCGCCATCACCATGATCGGCACCGGTCAGCACCTGGAGGACACGCGCGCGGCGGCGGCCGGCAACCCGTCGGTGACCTGGCTGGACTGGGTGCCGTCGGAGAAGTTGCCGGCGCTGGTAGCCGACCATGATGTGTGCCTGGGCATCTTCGGGGTCACCCCGAAGGCATTGCGCGTCGTGCCCAACAAGGTCTACCAAGGCGCAGCGGCAGGCTGCGTGGTCGTCACCTCCGACACCCTGCCGCAGCGCCGGATGCTGGGGGAGTCGGCGCTGTTCATCCCGCCGGATGATCCGAGGGCGCTTGCCGACGCCTTGCTGTCGCTCGCGTCCGACCCGGGGCGGGTCGCGGCCCTGGGGGCAGCGGCACGTGCCACGGCCTGCGAGCGGTTCACGGCCGCGACCGTCGTGGAACCGCTGCGCTCCCGGCTGAGCTCAGCCGGCTGACCCGGTCAGCCGGCAGGACGGGACGCCACGGCGACGAGCCCGGTGCCGCGCTGCGGCTGGGCGCGCTGCAGGTAGCGGAAGGGAAGGGTGGCGGCCTGGACCGCCAGCCCGGAGGAGCGCCTGGACGGCTGGAAGGTACGCCCGCTGGCCGCGGTCAGTTCTTCGATCGAGGTGCCGCTGGCCCGGGCGGTCGCCAGCTTCTTGGCGTCGATCCGGTTACGGACGGCCTCCAGGGCGTACCCGAGCGGCCATCCGTAGACGGTGATCTCCTGGACCGTCAGTCCCGCATCCGTGAGCCGGCTGCCGAGCTCATCCGGTGAGTAACGCATGAAGTGACCGGCGTGGGTGTCCATGGGGCCGAAGCGATCCTCGAACGCCGGTACCGACATGATCAGATGCCCCCCCGGCTTGATGAAGGGAATCCAGGCCGCCAGTGCGGCGCGGTCGTCCTCGATGTGCTCGAGCACCTCGAACGCGCAGACGGCGTCGAACGTCGACCCCGGCGCCACCGCCTCGTGGATGCCGTTGATGACCTTGCCGCCGCGCGGACCGATGCGGCTGGCGGCCACTCGATAGGACGACGTATCCGGTTCGACCCCGACGTAATCCACCCGCCCGGCCAGCCGCGCCCCGAACGCTCCCTGGCCGCAGCCGATCTCCAGCATGCTCGCGGGCTGCAGGCGGGCGAGGATGCGCGAAACGACGTCGTAGCGCAGCCAGGCGCGGATCGCGAGCGGAGGGACAGGAGCGGTCGCCTCGCGCATCGAACCCCCGGATTCGTTCCCTGTCGTGCTGCGGGCCCGAGGGTAGTGCATACGCTGGGCCGGTGATCGGGCAGCGCGCGCTGGCAGCGTTGCTCACCTTTCTGCTTTTTGCCCTGATCATCACCGGATCCGTGGCGCTCTGCCGGGTCCTCGGCCATCCCGGCTGGGGCTGGGTCATCGGCATCGGGATCTGCGTGATGATGGTGTACGGCTTCCTGCGCCAGTCACGCTCGGGTGCACCGCCCCCTCCGCCTGCCCCGCGCCGGGGCCGTCGCTGACGGTGAGCCGCGCGGTTCAGCGCGCGTCAACCCGCACGAGGCGCTACAGGTCAACTTCACCGGGGGTGCTGCCGACAGAAGTAGGGACGACGCGAAATCCCTGCCTCGAGGAGTGCGCCGATATGCGCCGATATGCGGCCGCGGTGATTGCGGTGACCGCTGCCAGCTGCGCGACGCTCGCCCTGCTCCCGGTCGGCTCGGCCAGTGCCGTCACGCCGCCTGGTCAGAGCTTCGCGGTCCCGGCCAGCGGCGTCTTCGCCATCACCGGTCACGGCTGGGGTCACGGTCACGGCATGTCGCAGTGGGGTGCGGAGGGTGCCGCATCGCTGGGTATCCCGGCGAGCAGGATCGTCAGCACGTACTACCCGGGCACCCAGGCGTCGGTGCTGGCGAACAAGCCCATCCGGGTCAGGCTCACCGCGACCAACAACTACGACCTCGCCGTGCGGCCGGCCGCCGGGCTCACCGTGACCGACAACGCGGGCCGCAAGCTCGGGCTCACCGCCCCGGCGAGCATGTGGCGCATCTTGGCGGATTCCCACGGGCAGCACCTGCAGCGCTTCGTGGCGGGAAGCTGGCACGGGGTTGCGGTCGCGGGCAGTAACAACCTGACCACTCCGGTGCGCTTCACCGACACCGCCAACGTCGTGTCGGTCGTCTACCCGGGGCTCTACTCGCGGGACTACCGGGGCAGCGTGGCGAGCTGGCTCATGGGCAGCGGAACGGTCATCAACACCGACACCCTCAGCATGGAGGACTACCTGCGCGGGGTCGTCTCGCAGGAGTCGTCGCCGTCCTGGCACCCGGCCGCACTGCAGGCGCAGGCCATCGCGGCGCGCACGTACGCGGCGCAGCAGCGGGCGGCGGCCGGAATCTGGAGTACGTACGACATCTGTGACTCCTCGGCCTGCCAGGCGTTCGGCGGCATCCGGCTTCGTTCGTCGACGGGGGTCATCACACCCGTCGAGTACCCGCAGACCGACGCGGCCATCGCCGCGACCGCCGGCCAGATCCGCACCTATGGCGGCGCCCCGGCCTTCACCCAGTTCAGCTCGTCGAACGGCGGCTTTTCCGTCGCGGGCGGCAAGCCGTACCTGGTGGCCAAGGCCGACCCCTGGGACGGTGCGGTACCCAACCCCATGCACACCTGGACCGCGTCGCTGCCGGTGAGCACCCTGCAGGCGCACTACCCGTCCGTCGGCAAGCTGCAGCGCCTGATCGTCACCTCGCGCGACGGCAATGGCGAATGGGGTGGCCGCATCAACACCGTCGTGCTGCAGGGCGTCGACAGCGCGGGCCATCCGACGTCGGTCACGACCACCGGCGCCGCGCTCTACGGCATACGCCCGTTCGGTGCCTACTCCGACGGGCTGCGCTCGACCTGGTGGACGATTACCAACGGCGCTGCGGTGTCCGCTTCCGTCTCGACCCGGCCTGCCAAGAAGCCGTATGCGGCCACGCTGATCAGCAGCCCCGCTGCGATCACCATGCCAGCCAACGGGTACGCGTTCGTGACCCTGCGCTGGCGTAACGACGGCACCAGGCCCTGGCTGCTCGACGGTGCCACCCAGCTGGGAACCGACCGGCCCGGGTTCCGCAACTCGCCGTCCTCCGGCTGGGGTTGGCCGTCCGAGGCGAGGGTCGGCAAGCTCACCGCCGATATCCCCGGAGCGAAGTCCGTGCGTCCCGGTCAGACGGCCTCGGTCAGCTTCGTGCTGTGGGGTGACAACCGTGCCAAGGGGGTCACGACCGAAGCCTTTCAGCCGTTTCGCTACTTCACGGCGTGGTTCGGCGGCACGGCGAGCATCAGGATCACGCGTACCTGAGCGTTCAGGGGGCACGATGGGCGGGTGCATCTTGCCGTCGTGGCCGAGCAACTGCGCGCACCGGTGCCGGGCGGTACCGGTCGCTACACGGCCGAACTGCTGAGCGCGCTTCGCGCCGCCGCGAAGACGGGTGAGCGGGTCACGGATTGGTACGCCCCGGGCGGCGCCCGGTTCGATCGGATACGGCAGCCGCTGCTTGCCGAGCTGTGGCGGCGCGGCCTCGGCCCGTCGCCTCGTGCCGACTGCGTCTTTGCGCCCACCCTGCTCGTCCCGCCCAGGCGCACTCGCCCGCTGATCGCCACGATCCATGACGCGGTGCCGTGGACCCATCCTGAAACGCTGACTCCGCGCGGGGCGCTGTGGCACCGGATGATGGCCGAGCGTGTCGCTGCGACGGCGGATGTCGTGCTCACGCCGACCGCCGCGGTCGCCCGCCAGCTCGCGGGCTACGTCTCCCTGCCTCGGGTGGAGGTGGTGGGCGAGGGCGTCAGTGCGGCGATTCGCACCGTGCCGCCCGACGCCGCGGAGCGCGCCGCCCGGCTCGGCCTTCCAGATTCCTTTGCCCTTGCTGTCGGGACGCTGGAGCCGCGCAAGGGGCTGGACGTCGTCGCTGCGGCGCTGGACGACGAGAACTGGCCCGCCTTGCCGCTGCTCATCGCCGGCCCGGGCGGCTGGGGCGCGCCGGCGCCGGCCGCGTCCGACCCGTCGCATGTCCGGCTGCTCGGACGGCTTGCCGACCCCGATCTCGCCACCGTCTACTCGCGCGCTGACGTGCTCGTCATGGCGAGCCGTGCCGAGGGTTTCGGCCTGCCGGTGCTCGAGGCGATGAGCCACGGCGTGCCCGTCGTGATCAGCGACGCACCGGCATTGGCCGAGGTCGCGGGGGGCGCCGCGATCGTCACGCCGCGCGGTGATGCGCATCAGCTCGCGGCCGCCGTGAAGCGCGCCGTCGCCGAGCGCGAGGTCTGGTCGAAAGCCGGTCTCGTCCGTTGCCAGGACTTCTCGTGGGAGGCGGCTGCCGTTCGCCTCTGGGAAATCTGCCGCGACCTGGTGTCCATATAGTCCCCCAGATCCCGCTCTCACAGCTTTACCGGGCTACTGTGGGACGCGGTAGCGAAACCACACCGCCGTGAGGAGAGCCGTGGGCCCCCGGGTGCTCGTGGACGCCACCGCGGTCCCGGCAGACCGCGGGGGCGTCGGTCGCTACGTCGACGGCTTGATCGCCGCCCTCGGCGCGGCGGATGCCAACCTCGCCGTCGTTTGCCAGCGATCAGATGCGGAGCGTTACAGCCGCCTCGCGCCAGAAGCGATGGTCGTCCCCGGTCCGCCCGCTATTTCCCACCGCCCGGCGCGCCTGGCGTGGGAGCAGACCGGGCTGGCCCTCGTCGCCCAGCAGGTGAATGCCGAGGTCGTCCACTCGCCGCACTACACGATGCCGCTGCGCGTCGGACGTCCGGTCGTCGTCACGATTCACGACGCCACGTTCTTCACCGAGCCCGACATGCACACGGCCGTGAAGGGCACGTTCTTCCGTTCGGCGACGCGTACGGCGCTGCGCCGTGCCGCGCGCTGCATCGTGCCGAGCAAGGCCACTCGCGATGAGGTGATCCGCGTGCTGGATGCGGATCCCACCAAGCTCGATGTCGCCTACCACGGGGTCGACCAGAATCTCTTCCATCCGCCCACGGAGGTGGAGAAGGAGCGCGTGCGCCTGCGCCTCGGCCTGGGTACGCAGCAGTACATCGCCTTCCTCGGCGCGCTCGAGCCCCGCAAGAACGTGCCCAACCTGATCCGCGGGTGGAGCGAGGCCGTGCACTGGCGCGACGAGCCGCCCGCGCTCGTGCTGGCCGGCGGCTCCGGTTGGGATCACGACGTCGATGCCGCGATCGCCGAGGCGTCGCCTAACCTGCGGGTGTTGCGCCCGGGTTACCTGCGCTTCCAGGACCTGCCCGGCTATCTCGGCGGGGCGCTGATCGTCGCGTATCCCAGCCATGGTGAGGGATTCGGCTTGCCGGTACTCGAAGCCATGGCGTGCGGTGCCCCTGTGCTCACCACGCCTCGCCTGTCGCTGCCGGAGGTGGGCGGAGACGCCGTGGCCTACACCCAGCCCGAGTCACCAGCCATTGCCGAGGCGCTGGCCGAGCTGCTTTCCGACGGGGCCCGCCGCGCCGATCTTGCCGCGCGCGGGCTGGCCCGGGCGCACGAGTTCACCTGGGCCGCCAGCGCAGAGGCGCACCTGGCGAGTTACGCCCGCGCCATAGGGGAGTGACAGCAAGCCCGCTGGTCCGGATCGTCGTCGTCACGTACTCGCCGGGCGCTTCGCTGGAGACCTTCCTGTCCTCCCTGCGGCTGGCTACCACGGCGTCGTATGAGGTGGTGCTGGCCGACAACGGGTCGACCGACGGGGTCCCCGAGGCCGCGGCCGCGGAGCCGGACGTGATGCTGCGGCGCACCGGCGGCAACGTGGGCTACGGCCGGGCGGCGAACGTCGGCGCGCAGGATGCCTGCGCGCCCTGGCTGATGATCGCGAACCCCGACGTGCGGTGGTGTCAGCCCGGTGCGCTCGACGCCCTGCTCGCCGCCGCCGAACGGTGGCCCAAGGGCGGCGCGTTCGGGCCGGCGATCGTCACCCCCGATGGTCAGCTCTACCCGAGCGCGCGGGCGCTGCCGTCGCTGGGGCGGGGCATCGGTCATGCCCTCGCGGGGTGGTGGTGGCCGACGAACCCCTGGACGGCGTCATACCGGCAGGAGCGGGAGTCGCCGGCCGAGGGCGAGTCCGGGTGGCTGTCGGGATCGGCCCTGCTGGTGCGGCGGGAGGCCTTCGAGTCGGTCGGCGGCTTTGATCCGAAGTACTTCATGTACTTCGAGGACGTCGACCTTTGCGACCGTCTCGGGCGCGCCGGCTGGAGCTCGATCTACGTGCCGTCCGCCGCTGTCGAGCACAGCGGCGGCCATGCCACCCGGCGGGTTCCCGAGGTCATGCAGCGGGCGCATCATGCCAGCGCCTATCGCTACCTCGCCGACCGCTACCGAGGCCTGCGGTGGCTGCCGGTACGGCTCGTCCTGCGCGGCGGCCTGCTCGCCCGCTACCTGCTGTCGAGGATCTCGGTGCGCACGGCCGAGGGTGCCGCTCCCACCCGCTCGGCCGACCTGCTGGACGGCTCTTCCCGAGCGGCTTCCTGAGCCGGATCAGTCGCCGGCGGCCAGCAGCTTGGTGAGCCGGTTCTCCAGCATCAGCACGATAGGCACCCGGTTGGCGTGCACGCGCTCGTAGTCGAGCAACTGCACCAGCTGAACCCGGTCGAGCGTGCGCAGGCGTCCGCGCAGCTGCGGCGCGGTCATGTGGTCGAAGTCCGCGAGCGGTAGGTCGGCCGCGGCCTTCAAGCCACCCGCCTGGGCGCCGACCTCCGCCGGCACGCTGAACTGCTCCAGCCGTTCCAGCGGCGAGCCGTTGCCCGACCGCCCGACGATCGAGGTGACGGCAGCGTCCATCCGGCCCGGGCTCGCGAAATCGTCGGCGAACCATGCCGAGTCCTCGCCGTCGAAGCTCTCGAGCTCCTCGTCGAGGTCGCTGTCTCTGCCGAGGCTGTGACGCACCATCCCCACGACGGCGTCGATGACGACATCACCCTGCTCGGCGAGCTCGTCGTAGCGCTGGCGTGCGGTGAGCAGCTGCCCGAACGTGGCGATGGGCAGCCGGGCAATCCGCGCCACCACGGACGCCCCGGGCTCGCGGGTGTCCTCCACCGCGGCGAGCAGGAGCCCGACATATGCCGATACCGGCTTGGGCACGGGGTGACTTGCATGGCCCTGGGTTGGCGATTTCGATGACACGCTCACGCTCTCCTGAGGTCTGTGCTGCGCCGGGTGCTGGATGTGACGGTTGCTCTAGCCGTGGCGGTGCCCGCAGGTCCCGTGGCATACACCCGTTCGTGGCCCACGCCTCCTCCAACCCCGTCGGGTGCGACCGGACCCCGCCCGGCCCGTACGCTGGAAGGCATGGGACGTGTCCTGCTGGCCCGCCCCCGAGGTTATTGCGCCGGCGTCGAGCGTGCGGTCCAGACGGTCGAGCGGGCCCTGGAAACGTACGGGCCGCCGATCTATGTGCGCCGCCAGATCGTGCACAACCTGCACGTGGTTCGCCGGCTCGAGGCAATGGGCGCGATATTCGTCCAGGAGAACGACGAGGTTCCCGAGGGTTCGATCGTCGTCTTCTCGGCGCACGGGGTGGCCCCCGGGGTGCACGAGCAGGCCGCCGATCGCCGGTTGCGCACGATTGATGCCACCTGCCCCCTCGTCACCAAGGTCCATCTGGAGGCGCGCCGCTTCGCTTCCGACGACTACGACATCGTGCTCATCGGTCACGCCGGCCACGAGGAGGTCGTGGGTACCACCGGGCAGGCCCCCGAGCGCATCCACCTGGTCGACAACGCCGACGAGGCGGCGGCCGTCCAGGTGCGCGATCCCGAGCGGGTCGCCTACCTTTCGCAGACGACGCTTTCGGTGGACGAGACCGTCGTGACGGTCGAGGCGCTGCGCGATCGGTTCCCGGCGCTGCAGGGCCCGCCGAGCGATGACATCTGTTACGCCACCCAGAACCGCCAGTCCGCCGTGAAGTCGATCGCGCCGCTGTGCGAGCTGGTGCTCGTGGTCGGATCGCGCAATTCCTCGAACTCGGTGCGCCTGACCGAGGTGGCACGCGAGGCCGGCGCGCCCGCGTCGTATCTGGTGGATGAAGCGGGAGATATCGATCCCGGCTGGTTCACCGGTGTTGAAACGGTCGGGCTCACCTCAGGCGCTTCGGTGCCGGAGGTGCTGGTGGAGGGCGTGCTGACCTATCTGGCCGACCACGGCTTTGCCGACGTGCAGGAGCACACCGAAGTCAGGGAGTCGCTGCTGTTCGCGTTGCCGCCGGAGTTGCGCCGTGACATGAAGGCCAAGGCCGCAGGCGCGCCCCTGCCCTAGCCTGCGGTCACCCGGGTGCCGCTGCGCTTGCGGCGTCTGGCGGCACTGGCCCGGCCGCGGGCGGTCGCGAGGCCCAGGGCCACGATGGTGGCCGCGAGCAGGATCGGCGCGCTGAAGACGAGCTCGCCGCCGAGGTCGATGGCGAACTGCTTGGAGCCGCCGGTGTGAGTGCCCGAGCGCGGGCTGATGATCGTGAAGACGAACGCGATCACGAAGTAGACCAGCGGCGGGAAGACGATCGTCGCCCCGAGGTCTTCGGCGTGGCAGCGCGCGGCGGACAGGGCTGAGGCGCCGATGAAGCCGATGCCGAACATCACCCACAGGTCATGGCCGGCGAACAGGTCGAGCAGAGCCCCGATGAAACCGAAGACGAGCAGCATCACCGCGCAGCCGGCTGCGGTCAGGCCGCGACGATCGCCGAGCGGGCCGCCGGCGCGGGGTGGAGCGACCTGGACCCGGTTGGCGGAGCTGGGCGCTGGGCTGCGGCGCGGTCGGTCGTTCTCGGGCGCTATTCCCACGACACGACCGTACCCGCGTGTGCTGGAGAACCCGGGTAAGCGCTTAGCCTCAGGCTCGTGCCGCAAAGTCGGGTGGACATGGTCGTGGCAGCGGCCGTGGCGGACGTGCTCGGCGAGCAGCCCGCCGGCTGAACGTCCGTAGACTCGGTTTACGTGGCACTTTCCATCGGCATCGTCGGCCTGCCCAACGTCGGCAAGTCCACCCTGTTCAACGCGCTGACCAAGAACGACGTGCTGGCGGCCAACTACCCGTTCGCCACGATCGAGCCCAACGTCGGCGTCGTCGGCGTCCCCGACGCCCGGCTGGGCGACGCTCGCCGAGATCTTCGGCTCAGCAGCAGGATCGTCCCGGCGACGGTGACGTTCGTCGACATCGCCGGCATCGTCCGCGGGCGCGTCGCGAGGGGCAGGGGCTGGGCAACAAGTTCCTCGCCCACATCCGCGAGGCCGACGCGATCTGCCAGGTGGTCCGGGTCTTCGAGGACCCCGACGTCGTCCACGTCGACGGCAAGGTCGACCCGGCCGACGACATCGAGACGATCAACACCGAGCTGATCCTGGCCGACCTGCAGACCCTCGAGAAGGCCTGCCGCGGCTGGAGAAGGAGGCCCGGATCAAGAAGGACCGAGCTGCGCGCGTCGCTCGACGCCGCGCAGCAGGCCGAGCGGAGGTGCTCGACGCCGGCACGAGCGATGTCCGCAGCGAGCCGCCGGCTCGACCGCGAGCGCGCTGCGCGAGCTGCACCTGCTGACCGCCAAGCCGTTCCTCTACGTCTTCAACGTGGACGAGGACGAGCTCGCCGACGAGGACCTGCGCAACGGAGCTGCGCGCGCTCGGTCGCCCCGGCCGAGGCGATCTTCCTGGACGCCAAGATCGAGGCCGAGCTGGCCGAGCTGGACGACGACGAGGCCGCTGGAGCTGCTCGGCGAGTCGGCCAGGACGAGCCCGGCCTCGACCAGCTGGCCCGGGTCGGCTTCGACACGCTCGGCCTGCAGACCTACCTCACCGCCGGCCCGAAGGAGTCCCGCGCCTGGACGATCCACAAGGGCGCCACCGCACCCGAGGCCGCCGGCGTGATCCACACCGACTTCCAGCGCGGCTTCATCAAGGCCGAGGTCGTCTCCTTCGACGACCTGGTCGCCGCCGGCTCGATGGCCGAGGCCCGCGCCGCGCGGCAAGGTCCGCATCGAGGGCAAGGACTACGTCATGCACGACGGCGACGTGGTGGAGTTCCGCTTCAACGTGTAGGGACGCCAGGTCAAGCCCGACCGCCACCAGCGGCAAGGAGTAGAACGGGAGCTATGTCTGGAGTTCGTGTGGTGGGGATGGTGGTGTTCGCAGCGGTGTCCCTGGCACTGCCGACGGCGTGCGGGAGCAGTGGTGGCGGCAGCGGTGCGACCACGGGTGCCGCAAGCTCAGCCGGTGCCGCCGCGAGCGAGAGCAGTGCGTCCAGCGCGGCGCCATCGAGCGCGGCCTCCGGTGAGTGGCCCAACACCACGCTGAACCCCTGCGAGATGCTCACCACCGCTGAGGTGGCGAAGGTCGTGGCCATGAAAGTCGACGACGGCAAGGTCGACAATGGCACTCCCGGCTCGCGCGGCTGCCTCTGGAACACCGCAGCGGGCGATTCCGGACAGGGCCTGACGGTGGTCGACGCGGTGACGCTGGAGGTCAGCGGCCCCAACCCGGCGCTCAAGTCGCGCTACCCGGACGCCTCGTCCTACTTCGACTCGCTCAAGCAGGTCTACGCCAACGACCTGCAGCCGGTCACCGGCATCGGCGAGCAGGCCTTCATCACCCACAACCAGCACTGGATCTGGGCCATCCAGGGCAAGGTCGTGCTGCGCGTGTTCATCACCGGCGGACCGCCGTCCACCGTGGTGCCCGAACTGAAGGCGCTGATGACCCAGGCCCTCACCAAGGCGTGATGGGATTGCTCAGCTCGAGGTCGGGATGAAAGGTCCCGGCACACGCAGGCGGCCGGCCACCAGAGCGGTGACCGGCCGTAGCGGTTGGCGGTGATCAGACGGTGATCAGACGCTGAAACCCCGATGGCGGCGGATCAGCTTGCGGAGC